>DHHQ01000022.1:0-16685 GCA_002403375.1 Thiobacillus denitrificans
GGGGGCAGGGGGCAGGGGGCAGGGGCCTTCGAGCGCTCATTCCCTAACCCCTAAATCCTAGCCCCTAGCTCCTAACCCCTGAATCCTGACCCCTTCCTCCGAATCATCTCGATCGCGACCTCGATCGCCGTCAGCAGGCTGCCCGTCTCGGCGCGCCCGCTGCCGGCGAGGTCGAGCGCGGTGCCGTGGTCGACCGAGGTGCGGATGAAGGGCAGGCCGAGGGTGACGTTGACGCCGGCGCCGAAGCTCGCGTACTTGAGCACCGGCAGCCCCTGGTCGTGGTACATCGTCAGCACCGCGTCGCAGGGCTCGACGCGGATGCGCGAGAACAGGGTGTCCGCCGGCAGCGGGCCGACGAGGTCCATGCCCGCGTCGCGCAGGCGGGCCAGCGTGGGCTCGATGACGTCGATCTCCTCGCGGCCGAGGTGCCCCGATTCGCCGGCGTGCGGGTTGAGCCCGGCGACCAGGATGCGCGGCCGGGCGATGCCGAACTTGTCCCTGAGGTCGGCGTCGAGGATGCGGAGGACCTCGGCCAGCAGCGCGGGCGTGATTGCGTCGGCCACCTCGCGCAGCGGCAGGTGGGTGGTGGCGAGCGCGACGCGCAGCCCGCCGCCGGCGAGCATCATCACGACGCGCGGCGTGCCGCTGTGGTCGGCGAGGTATTCGGTGTGGCCGGTGAAGGCGAAGCCGGCGTCGTTGATGACGCCCTTGTGCACCGGCGCGGTGACCATCGCGTGGTACGCGCCGCGCATGCAGCCTTCGAGCGCGACGTCGAGCAGCGCGAGCACGTGCGCGCTGTTGCCCGGGTCGAGCGTGCCGGGGGTGACGGGTGCGGCGACCGGAATATGGCGCACGTGCAGCGCGCCCGGGCGGTGCGGCGGGATGGCGTCGTCGGTCACGAGCTCGACCTCGACACCGAGTTGCGCGGCGCGCGCGCGCAGCACGTCGGCGTCACCCAGCACGGTCAGGTGGCACGGCAGCGCGTGCTGCGCCAAGGCGATGCAGAGGTCAGGGCCGACCCCGGCGGGCTCGCCGGCGGTGAGAGCGATGACGGGCAGCGTGGCGGCCATCGGCGTGTCAGTCGAGCGGGCGCAGCTCGACATAGGCCGAATCGCGGATCTGCCGGACCCAGTCCTGGAAGGCCTCCTCGGCCTTGCGCTCGCGGATCGCCTGGCGCGCCAGCAGCTTCTGGCGCTCCTGGGTCACGTCCTGGTCGCGGCGCTCCAGCACCTGGATCAGGTGCCAGCCGAAGGGCGACTGGATCGGCTCGCTGACCTGGCCTGGCTGCAGGGCGTTCATCGCCTTCTCGAAGTCGGGCACGGTGTCGCCCGGGTTGACCCAGCCGAGGTCGCCGCCCTTGGTGGCGCTGGCGTCCTCGGAGTGCAGGCGCGCCAGTTCGTCGAACTTCACCCCGTTGTCGATGCGCTCCTTGAGCTGCAGCAGGCGGTTGCGGGCGTCGGCTTCGGAGGTGAGCTCGTTGGTCTTGATGAGGATGTGGCGCGCGTGGGTCTGCGTCACGCTGAGGCTCGCGTCGAGTCCGCGCTTGTCGTAGAGCTTGAGGATGTGGAAGCCGTTGCCGCTCTTCAGCAGCGGCGCGACGTCGCCGGGCCGCAGCGGCTTCAGCGCTTCGGCGAACAGCGACGGCATCTTGCCGCTGGCGCGCCAGCCGATCGCGCCGCCCTGCAGGGCGTTGGGCGCGTCGGAATGACTGGCCGACAGCTGGGCGAAATCGGCGCCCTGGGCGAGCTGCGCGAGGACGTCCTCGGCACGGGCGCGGCGCGCCTGGATTTCTTCGGGCGAGGCGTTCTCGGGGACGGTGACGAGGATGTGGGCGAAGTTGTATTCGGTCTCCGCGCCCTGCTGCACCTGGGTCTGCAGGTAGCCCTCGATCTCGGCGTCGCTGACCGAGACGCGGTTGTCGACGTCGCGCTCGCGCGCGCGCGCGATCAGCAGTTCGTTGCGGATCGTGGCGCGCATGCCGTCGAGGCTCTGGCCTTCCCGCTCCAGCGCGGCTGCGAGGCCAGCCATGTCGAGATTGTTCTGCGCGGCGATGCGCTGCAGCGCGCGCTCGACCTGGGTCGGGTCGACGCGGATGCCGGTGCCGCGGGCGTGCTGCTGCAGCGCCAGCTCGGTGATCATGCGTTCGAGCAGCTGCTTTTCCAGCACTTCGCGCGGCGGCAGCGGCGTGTTCTGCCGCGACAGGTTCTGCACCACCTCGGCGTAGCGCTTCGACAGTTCCAGGCGGGTGATGACCTCGTCGTTGACGACGGCGACGACTTGGTCGAGCGGCACCACCGCGGCGTGCGCGGGGGCCGGGCTCAGCATGCCGGGCAGCGGCGCGGCCGCGGCGATCAGCAGTGCCGCGGCCCAGTGCGGGCAGCGCCATTCAGGGCGTTTGAGAAATTTCATTGCTAGGCCTGTATCCGGGAACACTTTGTTTCAAAACGTCGAGCGGGTTGGCGCCGATGCGCCCCATGCCGGTGAGTTCCAGCTGCACGAACAGCGCGTCGGTCGACTGGTCTTCCTTGGTGGCGAGACGCTGGACCACGCCGCGGACCGCCCAGCAGCCTGCATTGTACTCAAGCCCCGCCAGCCCCTCGACCAGCTTGTCGTCCTGGAGCGAATAGTTGTAGCGGAACATGCCGTACCAGCGGCTGCCCAGCGGCCACTGCCCCGACAGGTCGACCTGCTCGGTGGTTTGGTCAATGAAACGGTAGCCGAAGTTCAGGGTGCGACCGGGCGCCGGGCGATACGAGGTGCCGAAGTTGCGGCGGATGACCGTGCCGTTCTCGGTGTCGACCTGCAGCGCGGCATCGACGCGCCAGCTGCGCGTGATCTGCCCGCTGGCGGCGGCGAGCAGGTCGGTCGCGTTGCTCGAGCGCGGCGCCACCCCCGGCAGGGTGACCAGCTGGTCGCTGAAGTAGTAGCGCTGCCCGAGGGTGAACTGCAGGCGCTCGAGGCCGCTGTCGGCCTCGCTGAAGCGGCTGGTGACCGCGAGCGTGAGCTGGTTGGCGTCGTTGACCCGGTCGCCGCCGATGAACTGGTTCTCGGTGAACATCTGCGCGTAGCTGAAGTCGAGCAACGCGGTGTCGAACACCGGGATCGCGTCCTGGTCGCGGTAGGGCGCGTAGACGTAGTAGGCGCGCGGTTCCAGCGTCTGCTCGTAGTCCGCGCCGCGGAAGCGGAACTGGCGGTCGAAGGCGACGCCGGAATCGAGACTCGCGATCGGCAGGTTGCGCGTGATGCTGTCGTCGGCCGCACGGTCGTCGAGCGCGTAATAGGTGCTGTGCCAGCCGACCTGCGGCGTGAAGAAGCCGTAGGTGTTGGTGAGCGGCAGGCGCAGCGTCGGGTAGGCCAGCACCCGGGTGCCCTCGGTGAGGGAGGAGTGGGCGAAGCGGGTGGCCTCGCTCTCCAGCTTGAACTCGAGGCCGTTGCCGAAGCTTTGCAGGGTGCCGAGGCGGGCGTGCGGCAGCCGCGCGTAGGGCTCGGCGATGGGTTCGGCGGTCGAGTCCTGCAGCGTCTGGAAGCTTTGTGCCCTGAGCTCGGCCTGCCAGGCGCCCTGCTGGGTGGTGACCCAGAATTCGCGGTTGAGGTGTGACAGCGAGGTGGCGGAGATCAGGTTGGACAGGTCGCGGAAATAGTCGTCGTCGGACACCCGGTTGAACAGCATGCCCGCCTGGGTCGCCGCGCCGAGCCGGAACGTGTTGCTGAGCGCCATGCTCCAGCGCGAGCGGTCGGCCTCGGCGTCGTCGGGCAGGTATTCGAGGCGGTTGACGCCCTGCAGGCTGGGCAGCAGGTAGCGGAATTCGCCGCCCAGCTGCACGCCGCGCTTCGACAGCAGGCGCGGGTGGAGGGTGGCGTCGTAGTTGGGCGCGAGGTTGAGGTAGTAGGGCACCAGCAGGTCGAAGCCGCTGCGCTCGGTGGTGCCGATGGTGGGGGCCAGCACCCCCGACTTGCGCGCGCCGCTGAGCGAGAAGTCCATCCACGGGGTGTAGAGGATGGGCACGCCGAGGAAATGCAGCGACGCGCCGTGCGCGACGCCGAGGTCGCGCGTCTTGTCGATGTCGAGGTCGCGCACCTTGAGGAACCAGTCGGCGTCGTCGACCGGGCAGGTGGTGTAGGTCGCCTGCGTCAGCGTGAAGCGGTCCTTGTCGAGGAAGTCGATGCGCTCGGCTTCGCCGCGCCCCGGCTGGGTGGTGAAGCGGTACACCGGCCGGGTGAATTCGCCGCTGTAGGTGTCGAGGTCGAGCTTGAGTGCATCGCCCTCGACCTGCAGGGCCGGCTGCTCCAGGCGGACGTCGCCGCGCGCCTCGATTTCGTTGAGCGCGAAGTCGTAGCGCAGCCAGTCGGCGAAGAAGTTCTGCCCCGCCTGGCGGGCTTCGACGTGGCCACTCGCCTCGACCACGTCGGGCGCGGTCGACTCGATCCGGTCGGCCATCAGGAACAGCGGCGCCTCCTTGCCGGCCGCCGCCGGGTCGCCCAGCTCGACGTCGCGCTTCAGCACGAGGCCCTCTGCGCCTGCAGTTCCGGCGGACAGCAACAGCGCGAAGAGGGCGAGGCCGGGCAGGGTGGACAAGGAGTAAAATCCGGAAGTTCGTTATTCGGAGCAGTGTGGCTGTGGAACGTTTGCAAGCATTACAGGACTGGGCCGCCGGGCAGCTGGGCGCGGATGCGCTGGACATCGCCCCGGCGTCGGCGGACGCCAGCTTTCGCCGCTATTTTCGCGTCACCGCCAAAGGCCGCGATTATATCGTGATGGATGCGCCGCCGGCGCACGAGGACTGCCGGCCCTTCGTCGCGGTGGCGCGGCTGTTCGCCGACGCCGGCGTGCACGTCCCGCAGGTGCTGGGCGAGGACCTGGACCAGGGTTTCCTGCTGCTCACCGACCTCGGCGACACCACCTACCTGTCGGCGCTGAACGACGCTGCGCTCGATCCCGGCGTCGCCCGCGAGCTGTATCTCGCGTCGAACGACGCGCTCGTCCGCATCCAGCAGGCGAGCCGCCCCGGCGTGCTGCCCGACTACGACCGCGCGCTGCTGACCCGCGAGCTGATGCTGTTCCCCGAGTGGTATGTCGCGAAGCACCTCGGTGTGACGATGCAGGATGCGCAGCGCGGCATCCTCGACACCGTGTTCGAGCGCCTGCTCGGCAACAACCTGGCGCAGCCGCAGGTCTACGTCCACCGCGACTGGCATTCGCGCAACCTCATGGTGGCCGACCCCAACCCCGGCATCCTCGACTTCCAGGACGCGGTCTACGGTCCGATCACCTACGACCTCGCGTCGATCTACCGCGACGCCTACATCCAGTGGGACGAGGAGATGCAGCTCGACTGGGTGATCCGCTACTGGGAGAAGGCGCGCGCCGCCCGCCTGCCGGTGCGCGAGGATTTCGGCGAATTCTGGCGCGACTTCGAATGGATGGGCGCGCAACGCCACCTCAAGGTGCTCGGCATCTTCGCGCGGCTGTACCACCGCGACGGCAAGGACGGCTACCTCAAGGACATGCCGCGGGTGATGCACTACCTGCGCAAGGTCTGCGAGCGCTACGACGAGCTGAAGCCGCTGCTGTTCCTGCTCGACGCGCTGCAGGACAGGCAGCCGCAGGCGGGGTATACGTTCTAGGGGCTAGGGGCCAGGAAAACCGCTGCCGCAGGCAGCACCGTCCCCGGCGCCCCTGACACAATCGCACAAGACACATGCGTACCGACACGACACACACTGCCATGATCCTCGCCGCCGGGCGCGGCGAGCGCATGCGGCCGCTGACCGACCACACGCCCAAGCCGTTGCTGGCAGTCGGAGGCAAGCCGCTCATCGTCTGGCACATCGAGCGCCTGCGCGCCGCGGGGTTCACGCATATCGTCATCAACCACGCCCATCTCGGGCAGCGAATCGAGGACGCGCTCGGCGACGGCGCCGCGCTCGGCGTGGCGATCGCATACTCGCGCGAGGTCAGCGCGCTCGAGACCGCGGGCGGCATCGCCACCGCGCTGCCGCTGATCGAGGCCGACGTCTTTCCGGTGGTCAACGGCGACATCTACTGCGAATACGATTTCGGCCTGCTGGCTGCGCCGATGGCGCGGCTCGCCGCCGGTCACGACCAGGCGCATCTGGTGCTGGTCGACAATCCGCCGCATCATCCCGACGGCGACTTCGTGCTCGACGCCGGCCGGGTGAAGAACGCCGACGCGCCGCTTACGCGACATCCGGCGCGCCTTACCTTCTCCGGCATCGGCGTCTACCACCGCGCGCTGTTCGCCCACACGGCGGCGGGCGAGAAGGCGCCGCTGGCGCCGCTGCTGCGGCTGGCGATCGACGCCGGGCGGGTGTCCGGCGAGCATTTCGGCGGCCGCTGGGTCGATGTCGGCACCCCGGCGCGCCTCACCACCCTCGACGAGGAACTGAGACAAGAGCATGCAGCCTGATTCCGCGATCTACCGTGCCCGCCGCCAGCGGGTCGTCGACGAGATGGGCGAGGGCGTGATGGTCATCGCCACCGCACCGGAGGTGCCGCGCAACCGCGATACCCACTACCCCTACCGCCACGACAGCTATTTCTACTGGCTGACCGGGTTCAACGAGCCCGAGGCGGTGGTCGTGCTGATCGCAGGCCAGGAGCCGCGCCACATCCTGTTCTGCCGCGAGAAGCACGAGGAGCGGGAGATCTGGGACGGCTTCCGCTACGGACCCGACGCGGCGCGCGAGGTCTTCGCCTTCGACGAGGCCTTCGCCTACGACACGCTGGACGCCGAGCTGCCGAAGCTGCTGGAGAATCAGCCGACGCTCGCCTACATCATCGGCCGCGAGATGGCCTGGGACACGCAGGTGATGGGCTGGCTCAACGCGGTGCGCGCGAAGGCGCGCAGCGGCGTGCACGCGCCGAACAAGCTCGTCGACGCCCGCATCTGGCTCGACGAGATGCGGCTGGTCAAGGACGGCCACGAACTCGCGCTGATGCGCCGCGCCGCCGAGATTTCCGGCGAGGCGCACCGCCGGGCGATGCGCGCGACGCGGCCGGGCGGGCACGAATACGAGATCGAGGCGGAACTGCTGTCGGCCTTCCGCCGTGGCGGCGCCGAGGCGCCGGCTTACACCTCGATCGTCGCCAGCGGCGCCAACGCCTGCGTGCTGCACTACGTCTTCAACAACAAGCCGCTCAGGGACGGCGACCTGCTGCTGATCGACGCCGCCGCCGAGTTCGGCAGCTACGCGGCCGACATCACGCGGACCTTCCCGGTCAACGGCCGCTTCTCGGCGGCGCAGCGCGACGCCTACGAGCTCGTGCTCGCGGCGCAGGCGGCGGCGATCGCCGAAGTGCGTCCCGGCAACCACTGGAACAGCCCGCACGAGGCGGCGGTGCGCGTGCTGACGCAGGGCATGGTCGACCTCGGCCTGCTCGACGGCGAGGTCGACGGCCTCATCGAATCGAACGCGTACAGCCGCTTCTACATGCACCGCACCGGCCACTGGCTCGGCATGGACGTGCACGACGCCGGCGAATACAAGCTCAAGGGCGAATGGCGGCCGCTCGTGCCGGGGATGACGCTGACGGTCGAGCCGGGCCTCTACATCCGCCCGGGCGACGACGTGCCGGAGGCGTTCTGGAACATCGGCATTCGCATCGAGGACGACGTCGTGGTGACCGATACGGGCTGCGAGGTGCTGACGACGCCGCCCAAGACCGTTGCGGAGATCGAGTCATGGATGAAGGAGTGAACACCCTGAAGGGCGCGAGCGACGTCCTCATCGTCGGCGCCGGGCCGGTCGGAGCGGTGTGCGCGCTGGCGCTGCAGCGGCTGGGCATCGCGGTGCGCGTGCTCGAGGCGCAGCCGGCCGACGCTCGCGTCGACACCCGCACGCTCGCCCTGTCGCACGGCGCGCGCCTGATCCTCGAGCGGCTCGGCGTGTGGGCGCTGCTCGGCGACGCCACGCCGATCACCCGCATCCACATCTCGCAGCGCGGCGCGCTGGGCGTCGCGCGGCTCGCCGCGGATGACGTCGGCGTGCCCGCGCTCGGCTACGTGCTGCCCTACGCGTCGCTCACTGCCGCGCTGAAGCAGGCGTTGGCCGAGGCAAGCATCGCGGTCGAGTACGGCGTGGCGGTCGGCCGCATCGAACCCGGCAGCGCGGCCGCGACGCTGCACACCGCGGACGGGCGTACGCTCGCAGCGCCGCTGGTGGTGGTCGCCGACGGCGGGCGCGGCGAGGATGCGCCGGCGCCGAAATTCGCGCGCGAGTACGACCAGACGGCGGTGGTGTGCGAGGTGCAGACCGAGCTGCCGCACGCCAACCAGGCGTACGAGCGCTTCACCCCGGAGGGCCCGGCGGCGCTGTTGCCCAAGGGGAATGGCTATGCCTTGGTGTGGACCGCCAGCCGGGCCGACGCCGAGCGCATCGCGCAGCTTGCGGACGCCGAATTCCTCGCCGCGCTGTACCGCCATTTCGGCGGGCGCCAGGGCCGCTTCCTCGGCGCCAGCCCGCGCAGGACCTTCCCGCTCCGGCTCGCCTACACCGGCAGCGAGGCCGCCGACCGCGTGGTGCGCATCGGCAACGCGGCACAGACGCTGCACCCGGTGGCGGGGCAGGGCTTCAACATCGGGCTGCGCGATGCCTGGGAGCTCGCCGACCTGTGCGGCGACACGCCGGCAGGCGAGATCGGCGGGACGGCGATGCTGGCGCGCTACGCGCGCGGGCGCCGCGTCGACGTGCTCGGCGGGCTCGGCTTCACCGACTTCCTGGTGCGCGCATTCTCCAACGACATCGGGCCGCTGCGCCACGCGCGCGGGCTCGGCCTGCTGGCGCTGGAGACGCTGCCGCCGCTGAAGCGCTTCGTCGCGCGGCGCATGATTTTCGGAGCGCGCGGATGAGCCAGGAACGCTATCAGGTGGTCGTCGTCGGCGCCGGTCTGGTGGGCGCTGCCACGGCGCTCGCGCTCGGCCGGCAGGGGCTGCGTGTCGCGCTGGTCGAGTGGCAGCCGCCGCAGCCGCCCGACGACGCCTGGGACACCCGCATCTACGCGATCAGCCCCGCGCACCAGCGCTTCCTCGAAAGCCTCGGTGCCTGGCAGCGCATGGACGCGCGCCGGGTGCAGCCGGTGTTCCGCATGGACGTGGCGGGCGACGCCAGCGGCGCGATCCGGCTCGACGCCTACCAGGCCGGGGTGTCGCACCTGGCGGCGATCGTCGAGAGCGGCCGCCTGCAGCATGCACTGTGGCAGGCGATCGAGGCCGACGGCAACGTCGCGCTGCACTGCCCGGCGACGATCGAGACGATCGCCCGCGACGGCGCGGCGGTCCGGCTGACGCTCGCCGGCGGCACGGTCCTCGAGGCCGACCTGCTCGTCGGTGCCGACGGCGCCGCCTCGCGCATCCGCGAGTGGGCGGGGCTCGCGTCGACGCTGGTTCCCTACGGCCAGAGCGGCGTGGTCGCCAATTTCGCATGCGAGCGGGCGCACCACGGCACCGCCTTCCAGTGGTTCTTCGGCGGCGACATCCTCGCCTGGCTGCCTTTGAGCGGGCATGCGATTCCACACGGGCTTCTGCCCGCGCGGGCACAAGAGCCCGCAGTGGATCGGAGCACCCAGGAGGGGCATCGAGATCCTTCGTCACGGGGGAACTGCATCTCGATGGTCTGGTCAACCCCGACTGCGCATGCCGACGAACTGGTCGCGCTCGATGCGGACACGCTGACGGAAAAGGTGCGCGCGGCCGGCCACGACCGGCTCGGCGCGATGCGCCTGCTGACGCCGGCCGCCGCCTTCCCGCTGCGGCTGATCCGCGTCGCGTCGCCGGTGGCCCCGGGCGTCGCGCTGGTCGGCGACGCCGCCCACGGCGTGCACCCGCTGTCGGGGCAGGGCGTCAACCTGGGTTTCGGCGACGCCGAGGCGCTGGTCGAGGTGCTGGCCCGGCATCGCCGCACGCCGGGCGACCTGCGGGTGCTGCAGGCGTACGCCCGCCTGCGCGCCGAGCCGGTGCAGCGGATGCAGGCGATCACCCACGGCCTGCATCACCTGTTCGCCGAGGAGCGCGCCGGCTGGCTGCGCAACGCCGGGATGTCGCTGGTCGACCACCTGCCGCCGCTGAAAGCGGCGCTGGTGCGCGAGGCGATGTCCTGATTTCTTGTTGTTTTCTGGAGTAGCGAATGAAATTCACCCCCCTGGCGCTGGCCGCAACCCTGATGTTCACCGCCGCGTCCGCGCAGGCCAACGAGGCCGTCATCCGCAAGGCGCTGACCGAGCAGTTCCCGGGGGCCAACATCGCCTCGGTGCAGAAGACGCCCTATAGCGGGCTGTTCGAGGTCTACCTCGACGGCCAGCTGATCTACGTCGACGCCAAGGCGCAATACGTCTTCACCGGCGACGTCATCGACCTCAAGGCCCGCACCAACCTGACGCAGGAGCGCCTCAACCGCCTGCAGGCGGTGAAGTGGGAGTCGCTGCCGCTCAACAACGCGCTGAAGACCGTCAAGGGAAAGGGTGAGCGCAAGCTGGTCGTGTTCTCCGACGTCGACTGCCCGTACTGCCGCAAGTTCGAGGCCGAGCTCGCCAAGGTCGACAACATCACCGTCTACACCTTCCTCTACCCGATCGCGGGCCTGCATCCGAAGGCGGTGCAAACCTCGAAGCAGATCTGGTGCGCGCCCGACCGCAACAAGGCGTGGGACGACTACATCACGCGCGGCAGCGTGCCTGCCAACGACGGCAAGTGCGCCAATCCGGTCGACGCCACCATCACGCTGGGCAACCAGCTCAAGGTGAGCGGCACGCCGACGCTGTTCTTCGCCAACGGTGTGCGCGTGCCGGGCATGGTGCCGGCCGCCCAGCTCGAGCGCCTGCTCGCCGCCAACGCAAAATGAGCGCGGATTTCTGGAACGAACGCTTCGCCACCGACGAGTACATCTTCGGCACCGCGCCGAACGTGTTCCTGGCGAGCCAGCAGGCGCTCGTGCGTCCCGGGATGCGCGCGCTGGCGGTCGCCGACGGCGAAGGGCGCAACGGCGTCTGGCTGGCCGAGCAGGGCGCCTCGGTGCACGCCATCGACGTCTCGCCGCTGGCGCTCGAGAAGGCGCAGAAGCTCGCCGCCGAACGCGGGGTGACGCTCGAGACCGAGCAGGCCGACATCCTGGATTGGCAATGGCCGGAAGCCGCGTACGACCTGGTGGCGGCGATCTTCATCCAGTTCGCCCCGCCGCCCGCGCGCGACCGCATCATCGCCGGCATCCGCCGCACGCTGAAGCCGGGCGGCGTGCTGGTCCTGCAGGGCTACACGCCGAAGCAGCTCGAGTTCGGCACCGGCGGCCCGCCCAGCGCCGCCAACATGTACACGGCCGATCTGCTGCGGGAGTGGTTCGGCGACTGGGAGATCGCGCACCTCGCCGAGCACGAGTCCTTCATCAGCGAGGGCAGCCATCACCACGGCATGTCGGCGCTGATCGACCTGGTCGCGATCAAGCCGTGAAAAAAGGGAGCCCGCGGGCTCCCTTCTTCGTTTCAGTGCGTGGTCAGCCGCGTGCTGGGGCCGAACACCTCGTAGTGCAGCTGGTCCTCGCCGTAGCCCATGTCGAGGAGCTGTGCGTTGACCGCCGCCATGAAGGGCCGGGGCCCGCAGAAATAGACGTCGGCGTCGGGCGCGCCGAGCCAGCTTTCGAGGACCTCGCGGTTCAGGGTGCCCTGGTGGTCGGCGCCGTCGCCGTTTTCGTAGCTGACCCGATAGGCGAACCCGTGCTCGGCGGCGAGGCGGCGCAGGTCGTCGGCCATCACATGGTGCGCCGCGTCGCGGCAGCAGTGGATGAACACCAGGTCGGACACGTCTTCGCCGCTTTCGACGCGGGCGAGCAGCATGCTGAGCAGCGGCGTGATGCCGACGCCGCCGGCGATCAGCACCAGCTTGTTGTCGGGACGCTTGACGGTGAAGTCGCCGGTGGGCGGCTGCACCCAGACCCGGTCGCCGGGACGGGCGTCGTGCAGATGGTGGGAGACCTTGCCCGCCTGCCCGGGGGGCGTGCCCTCGGCCTTGACGGTGATGCGGTAGTGGTCCTTGCCGGGGGCGTCCGAAAGCGAGTACTGGCGGATCTCGTCGTACGCGTGCCCGGGAACCCGCACCTTGATGCCGAGGTACTGGCCGGGCTCGAAGCTGGCGATGGGCTGGCCGTCCTCCGGCTCGAGGTAGATGGACTTGATGCCCTGCGCCTCCACGCGGGCCTCGCGGATCTGGAACGGACGGAAACCGCGCCAGCCGCCCGGCCTGCCGGCGTTCGCCGCGTAGATGCTTTCCTCGGTTCCGATGAAGATGCCGGCCAGCTGCGCGTACGCTTCGGCCCAGGCGCCGAGGACGGGGTGGCCGTCCGCCAGCCCCAGGTGGTCGCGGATCGCCTCCAGCAGGTACTTGCCGACGATGGGATAGTGCTCCGGCGCGACCTGCAGGCTGGCGTGCTTGTGGGCGATGCGGGCGACCATGGGGCCGAGGTTCTGCAGCGCGTCGATGTGGGTGGCGTAGAGGAACACCGATTCGGCGAGCGCGCGCGACTGCTCGCCGTGCGCCTGGTTGGCCATGTTGAAGATGTGCTGCAGCTCGGGGTGCTGGCTGAACAGCTTGGAATAGAACAGGTCGGTGATCGCACGGCCCTGCTCGGCGAGCAGCGGCGCGGTGGACTTGATGGTTGCCAGCGTTTCGGCGGATAGCATGATGTCTCCTGATTGATGAACGTCTTCCAAACATGCATGTGTGATGCATGAAAGAAGCGGAATGCTAGGTGAATCTTAATGGAGGGGTCAAGTAGAATGATGGAATCGAGCAGGCGGAGTACGACATGCAGCTGACCAAACATACCGACTACGCATTCCGGGTGCTGATCTACCTGGCGTCGCTGCCGGACGACCGGCTGGCGACGGTGCAGGAGATCGCCGAGCGCTACGGCGTGTCGCGCAGCCACATGATGAAGATCGTCAACAAGCTGGCGACCGCCGGCTTCGTCCATGCCAGCCGCGGGCAGCACGGCGGACTCCGGCTGGGGCGGCCGCGCGAGGCGATCAACCTGCGGAGCGTGATCGAACTGATGGAGGCGACGCTGACGCCCGTCAACTGCGACGACCCGGTCTGCCTCATCCGCCGCGACTGCACCCTGAAAAACATCCTGTTCGACGCGCAGCGGCAGTTCCTCGAGCACGTCGGCCGCTACACCCTGGCCGACCTCACCCGACCGGGCGTCTCGATCACCGCGCTGCTCGGCCCGGGCGGGCGCGCCCGGGCTTAGGCGCGCGCCTGCTCCTCGCGCGCGAGCGTGCGCAAGCCGTCGAGCGCCCAGTTGAGCGAGGCGCTTTCGCTGTCACGCGGGAACACCATCCATGCCGGCAGCCGGAACTGCGGGCTGTCGGGGACGCGCCACAGCTGGCCTGCGTCGAGATAGCGCCGCACCAGGCGCTCCGGAAAGTAGCCGCTGCCGCCGTAGGCGAGCAGCTGCTGCACGCCCAGCCAGCCGATGTTGGCGACCAGCGGCGGCGGCCCGAGGTCCGGGTGGGTTTCGCTGAACTGGGCGTGGAACTCCGGTCCCCAGTCGATGTGGATGTAGCCGTCGTCGGGCCAGCCGCGCGCGAGATCGCTGGTCACCAGCAGCAGCGTCTCGTCGAACAGCGGTTCGACGGTGAGGCCGGCACGCGAGGTCGGCGTGTACATCACGCCGATGTCGACCGTGCCCTCGATCAGCCCCTGCATGATGTCGGGCTCGAAGCCGATCTCCAGCCGCAGCGAGACGTCGGGCGCGGCCTCGCGCATCCACGCCACCCAGTGCGGCAGGAAGCCTTCCCACAGCGCGATGCGCCCGGACAGCGTGAGCACGTCGTGGAAGCCCTGCGGCAGCCCGACATCGTGCCGCGCCTGCTCGACCGTTCGCACCAGATGCTTGGCGTGGCGCAGGAAGCGCTTGCCGGAGGGCGTCAGTTCGGCGCCGTTGCGCCCGCGCTGGAACAGGCGCGCGCCGAGCGCCGTCTCGAGCGAATGGATGCGCGCGCTCACGGTCGACTGGGTGACGTGGAGGCGGCTGGCGGCAGCGACGAAGTTGCCGGTCGCGGCCACGGTCAGGAAGGTGCGGGCGAGTTCGGTGTCCATGCGTTTATATCGAAGTTTTCGATATTAGATACCAAAATTAATCGTTAGGCGGATATATCGGATTTCCCTAAACTAGCCCCACCCCGTTAAGAGGAGTCTGCCATGAATCAATCCACCCCGCCCTCCGCCCTGATGCCCGAACGCGACGCCGAGGGCTACCTGATCGAACCCGGCGACTGGAACGAGGAAATCGCCGTGGAACTGGCGCGTGACGAGGCCATCACGCTGAACGACGACCACTGGGACGCGATCCGCTTCATGCGCGAGTACTACGACGAGCACCAGATCGCCGCCGACGCGCGTTTCGTCATCAAGCACCTGTCCGAGCGCTTCGGCCGCGACGCCCAGAAGAAGCTGTTCGAGCTGTTCCCCTACGGCTACGTCAAGCAGGCCTGCAAGATCGCCGGCATGAAGCGCCCCCGCGCCTGGAGCACGGGTTGAGCGCGCGGCGCCGCGCGTCTCCCGCGTCGGCAGGGGGGCGCTGAATGGTGCGCAAGCTGGCCTATTCGGTTTCCGAGCGCGAACACTGGGTATCGTCCGCCGGCGGGCTGGTCGGCATTCTCGCGGTGCTGTGGGTGAGCCATTTCTGGCTCGGCGGCCATGGCGGCGTGCTGGCGATCGCCTCGATGGGCGCCTCGGCGGTGCTGCTGTTCGCCGCGCCGCACGGCGCGCTGTCGCAGCCGTGGCCGGTCTTCGGCGGCCACCTGGTGTCCGCGCTGATCGGCGTCACCTGCGTGCGCTGGCTCGGCGGCGAGCCGATGCTGGCCGCGGCGCTGGCGGTCGCGCTGTCGATCGCCGGCATGTACAGCCTGCGCTGCCTGCATCCGCCGGGCGGCGCGACCGCGCTGTACGCCGTGCTCGGCGGCGAAACCGTGCACGCGCTGGGCTACGGCTATCTGTTCAGCCCGGTGCTGCTGAACGTCGTCGTGCTGCTGGCGGTGGCGGTGGCGTTCAACTACCCGTTCGCCTGGCGGCGCTACCCGCAGGCGTGGCATCGCCGTTCCGACACCGCGCCGAAGGCGGTCGAGGAGAGCATGATTCCGCACAGCAACCTGGTCTACGCGCTGAGCCAGATCGACACCTTCGTCGACGTCAGCGAGGAGGACCTGCAGCGGATCTACGCGCTGGCGCTGGGGCAGCCCCATCCTGCCGGGCAGCAGGCCCAGCCTGCGACGAAGGGCGCGCCCGCCGCCGAGGCCGCACGCTAGCGGCCCGCGCCTAGCCCAGCGCCGTATCCAGCATCATCATCACCACGAAGCCGCCGATGACGCCGAGCGTCGCGGCCTGCTCGTGGCCCTTGCGGTGCGTTTCCGGGATGATCTCGTGCGACACCACCCAGATCATCGCGCCCGCGGCGAAGCCGAGCCCGGCGGGGTAGAGCACGGCGAGGCCCGAGGTGAGGGCGACGCCGACGATGGCGCCGAGCGGCTCGGCCAGTCCGCTGAGCGCGGCGGCCGCGGCCGCCTGCCACGGCGCATACGCCACGGTGCGCAACGCCACGGCGACCACCAGTCCCTCGGGGATGTCCTGGATCGCGATCGCCGCCGCCAGCGGAACCCCGACCGACGTGTCGCCGCCCGAGAAGCCCACGCCGATCGCCATGCCCTCCGGGAAGTTGTGCAGCGCGATGGCGAACACCATCAGCCAGACCCGGCGCAGCTGCAGCCAGTCGGGACCGTGGCGACCGACGCTCGCATGCTCGTGCGGCACGGCCTTGTCGGCCAGCAGCAGGAACAGCGCGCCCAGCACCAGCCCGAGGGCGACGATCGCAGCGCCCGCTGGCTTGTTGCCGACTATCTCGGCACCCGCTTCGACACCCGGCAGAATCAGCGAAAAGCACGCCGCCGCCGCCATCACGCCGGCGCCGAAGCCGAGCATGACGTCCTCCCAGCGCGGCGAGATCGTGCGGATGAACAGCGCCGGCAGTGCGCCGAGCGCGGTGGCGAGCGCCGCCACGCCAGAGCCGATGAGCGCCATGCCCATGGGGGTGTCGGGGCGGGTGCCGCCCTGCACCCACGCCACCCACGCGAGCGCCCCGACGACGGCGGCGAACAGCGTGCCGCTGCCGAGCTTCAGCGTCGTGGCGTGGCGCGGATCGGCGAGGTAGTCGTGCAGGGGACGGCTGGCGGTGCTCATCACCTCAATCTAGCCGATGCCGAGCGGCACGCCATCGTACGCGGCCGCAGCGGCGCGCCGCGCCTTCACTTCGCGTCGCCAGTTCCAGTAGATGCTGTACAGACTCAATGCCATGGTCGGACTCCTCGCGCTGTCGGCACCCTCGTGCCGCGATGAAAAACGGACTGCGTGGAGTCATTGGAAGGGATAGGCCGTTATTTGTGAAATGCAAATAATCCAACTATCCGATTGGTATCCTCAATGGTGGACGCCCGGCCCCAGCGCGAGCCAGAAGCGATGCGGGTAGTCGCGCGCCGGGTCCGTCACCGGCAGGTGCTGCAGCCCGCGCCCGGCGAAGAAACCGTTCGCATCGGCCTGCGCCTTGACCAGCAGGCCGTCGAATCCGCCTTCGCGCGCCGCTGCGGCGGCGGCGTCGAGCAGGGCGCTGCCGATGCCGCGGTGCTG
>DHHQ01000022.1:16714-17466 GCA_002403375.1 Thiobacillus denitrificans
CCCAGGCGGCGACGCCGACGATGGCGTCGTCGGCCGCAACCGCCGCGACGAGTTGAAGATGCACGAGGTCGTGCGCGTGGTAGCGGCAGCTCGGCAGGCTCAGGCGCTTGACCCGTTCGGCCATGCGCCAGCCCATCACGGCGCGCNNCGCCGAGATCGGCGACGCCGGCCGCGCGGATGCGGACGGCGGCAGCCGGGGGCGCCATGGGGCCGGCGGGGCCGCTCATGCGAGTTCCAGCCCCAGGCCCTCGATCCCCGCGCCGAGCAGCGCGAGTGCCGCGAGCAGCGGGTTCTGCCAGGGGTCGTTCATCGTCGTCTCCCTTTCTACAGATAGCGGATGCGCGCACGCAGGTCGTCGATAGACGCCGCCGCGTCGCGCAGGGCGTTGCCGTCGCCGACGCCGACGATGACGCCGACGCCCGAGACCGGCACCAGCGTGTCGATCTGGAAGCGCCCGGTCGTGCCGCGCAGGAAGCACTCCTCGTCGAAGAACAGACGGTCGCCGGCGTCGCCGACGGCATCGGATTCGAGCGTGGTATAGCCGACCAGGCGCACGATGTCGTCGCGGCCCTGGAGGTCGACGGCTTCGATGCTGCGGGTGTCGGGACGGATCAGGATGGCTTTCATGGTGGGGTCTCGGTCAATCAAGCTTGCAGGGAAGCCCCCGCTCGCGGGCGGGGGCGTTGGTCACGCGCGGTTTTTCAGGTCGAAGCGGTCGAGATGCATCACCTTGTTCCAGGCTGCGACGAAGT
>DHHQ01000027.1:0-104229 GCA_002403375.1 Thiobacillus denitrificans
CACGCAAGCGCTTCGGCCAGAACTTCCTCGTCGACGACGGCGTGATCCACGCCATCGTCAACGCGATCCGGCCCCAGGCGGGCGAGACCGTCGTCGAGATCGGCCCTGGCCTCGGCGCGCTGACCCGCCCCCTGCTGGAGCGTCTGCCGCACCTGCACGCGGTCGAGCTCGACCGCGACATCGTCGCGCGCCTCGAGCGAACCTGGCCGGCGGAGCGCCTCACGGTGCACAGCTGCGACGCGCTGAAGTTCGATTTCGGCTCGCTCGGCCACGACCTGCGCATCATCGGCAACCTGCCGTACAACATCTCGACGCCGCTGCTGTTCCACCTGATGGATTTCGCCGCGCACATCCGCGACATGACCTTCATGCTGCAGAAGGAAGTGGTCGAGCGCATGGTCGCAGAGCCTTCGACCAACGATTACGGGCGGCTGTCGATCATGCTGCAGCGGCGCTTCCACCTGGAATGGCTGCTCGACGTGCCGCCCACCGCGTTCAACCCGCCGCCCAAGGTCGATTCGGCGGTGGTGCGCCTGATCCCGAAAACCCCGGATGAAATCGTCGAACTCGACGAGGCGCTGTTCGCGCGCGTCGTGGCCGCCGCCTTTTCGCAGCGCCGCAAGACGCTGCGCAACACCCTGGGCAGCCTGATGAAGGCGGAGGACTTCGCCGCGCTCGGGATCGACTCCGGCCAGCGCGCGGAGAACCTCGCCGTCGCCGACTACGAGGCGATCACCCGCCACCTGTCCCGCCCCCCCCAGCGCGCCTGACCCCGGCAGGAACAGGGCGCGTTCACGCGGAACGGAGCACGGCGCAGCCGAGCCGATGGACTACTTGTTGGTCACGTACTTGAGCCTGCCGCCGCTGAAATAGCTGACATGGGCCTTGCCCAGGGTGTCGAGCGCGATGGCCGTGTCAGCGCCCCCATTGAGCGGAACCGAGCCGACGGCATCGACTGGAATGATTCGCCACCCCCCGGCCGCGTTCGTTGCGTAGCGAAGTTCGCCAACATCGTTGCTGTAATAGCTTACGTGCGCGTTTCCGGCGGGGTCGACGGCAAGCGAGGGATAGGACGGCGAGCCTTCGCTCTCGATCGTTTCCACCACCCATGCGCCGGAACGGTTGCTCGCATACCTGAGACGGCTGACGTTGTCATCGTAGACAATGTGGACCTTCCCGTTCCCGTCCACCGCCAGCGACACCTGTCTGATGTAGCCGTCGTCGACATTCGAGACCGACCATGCCCCTCCCGGGTTGCTCGCGTATTTCAGACCGTAGTCCGGGAAATCGCCGGCGTAGGCAATGTGCGAGACCCCGCCCGCATCATCCACCGCAGCGGACACGCCCCTGAAGGTACATCCCAGGCTGGCATACGTATCGACATCGTCCTTCACCCAGCTCCCCGACGCGTTGCTGACGTATCGCAGCACGTCGACCGTGCCGGAATCCGCGCGATAGGCGGCGTGTGCCCTGGCCGCCGAGTCGAGGACAAGCGATGCGACGCACCAGGCTTGCGGGTCGATCACCTCCCTCGTCCAGGCACCGGAGGCGTAGACGGCGTGAGTGAGGCCGGAAAAATCGAGATAGCCGAAATGAACGGCGCCGCTCGATTCCGGGGCGATGCTGGCGTTGACCTCCAAGCTGGAGTCGTCGACAGAAATAATTTTCCAGGGCCCCGCCGCCCTCGTGGCGTATTTGTTGGTCTGGTAGACGCTGCTGGGCACGACATGCTCGTTGTAGGCGTAGTGAACATGGGGGTTGTGCGCGGCGTCCACGGCGATCGATGTGTCTCGCTGGTCCGTCGTGGCCGCCGTCCCGGCGACGTCTTCCGTGGACCACCCGGCCGTCGCCCACGCCACGTCCGAGGCAAACCCCTCGTAGCCGCCCGTCACCGCGGTGACGAGGTAGTAATAGGTGACATCGTTGGTCAGTCCGGGGTGCGTGTAGGGGCTGGTGACGTCGGCAATCGCAGTGGCGGTGTCCTTGCTGATGGTGCGCGAGGTGGACCAGTAGAGGTTGTACGACGTCGCACCGGCCACGCTGCTCCAGCTGAGCGTGACCTGGCCGTCCGCCGCTGCGGCGACGACGTCCGCAGGGGCCGGCGGTACGCGCGAGACCGTTGTTGCGTCGCTGTCGGAAGTACCGGCCGCATCGGATGCCGTGACCACGATGGCGTTGGGCCCCGTCTCCAGCGGCACCGATGCCGACCAGCCATGCCGACACGAACTGGTGCAATAGGAAAGGAGGCAGCTACAGGTCGGCCCGATTCCCTGAAACGCCGCGCCACTGGCGCCGTTGGTCTGATTGCGCCAGGAAACGCTGATCGCCGTCTCCGTGGGGCATGAAATGGCCGGGCAGTAGCCGAAGGCAACCTCGGGCGGCGGACATTCGGGACAGGCGGCACGCCCGACCAGGTTTGCAGCGGGCGTGTCGAGGACAGCACCGTCACCCGGGTCGTCGATGACGATCCAGACGTTGGTCGTCGGCGTGGGCACGGTCCCGTCTCCGCCGCCATCGCCCCCGCCGCCGCCACACCCCGTGATCGCGAACAGCCCCAGCACGGCGAGCGACCAGAATCGCGCATTGCGAGCGGCGCGGCGCCCCGGCCGGTTCGTCCAGAAAGGGGGGGCGCGGTGGCGCGTCAGCGATGGCATCCCCCGGCGGCTGGCCAGTTCGATGGCGCCGAAGCGGGCCGGCGAAAACAGATCTGCCATGTCGCGTCTCCTTTTGGTGAAGGGCCCATCCTGGCCGATACCCGTTTCATCCCGCCCCTTGCCCGCTGACAACGGCGCGGGCCTGTCCCGCTCGCAACGGCCCGCCCGCCCGATCGCCCGCCAGAAATCACGCGCTCAGGGCTTTAGGAAAGGATAGTCGGTGTAGCCCTTCTCCTCGCCCGTGTAGAAGGTTTCGTAGTCGGGCGCGTTGAGCGGCGCGCCGCGGCGGAAGCGCTCGACCAGGTCGGGGTTGGCCAGCAGCAGGCGGCCGAACGCGATCGCATCCGCCGCGCCCGAGCTCACCGCCTGCTGGGCGCTCTGGAAATCGTAGCCGTTGTTGCGGATGAAATTGCCGGTGTACAGCGCGCGCAGCCGGTCGTAGTCGAACGGGATCCACTGCTCGCGCGGCGCGCCGCCGGTGCCCTGCAGGATGTCGAGGAACGCCAGCTTCAGCGGGTCGAGCCGGGCGACGACGTATTCGAAGGTGGCCTGCGGGTCGTCGTCGCTAAGGTCGTTGAACGGCGTCACCGGCGACAGCCGCACGCCGACCCGGTCCGCTCCGATCTCGCGGCACACCGCCTCCATCACCTCGAGCAGCAGGCGCGCGCGGTTTTCCTTGCTGCCGCCGTAGGCGTCGCTGCGCCGGTTGGTCGACGAACGCAGGAACTGGTCGAGCAGGTAGCCGTTGCCGGCGTGCACCTCGACGCCGTCGAAGCCCGCCTCCATCGCATTGCGCGCTGCTTGCGCGTAAGTCGCGACCAGCCCGGGGATTTCGGACAGCTCGAGCGCACGCGGCGTGACGTAATCCTTCATCGCCTGCCCGGTGAACACCTGGCCGGCGGGGCGGATCGCCGAGGGCGCGACCGGCGCCGCGCCGCCCGGCTGCAGGTCGGGATGCGAGATGCGCCCGACGTGCCACAGCTGCAGCGCGATCCGGCCGCCGGCGTCGTGCACCGCCCCGGTCACCCGTTTCCAGCCGGCGACCTGCTCGGCCGTATGGATGCCGGGGGTGCGCGGGTAGCCGTGGCCCTCCGCGCAGATGGGCGTCGCCTCGGTCAGGATCAGCCCGGCCGAGGCGCGCTGGCGGTAGTACTCGGCGACCAGCGGCGTCGGCACGTTGCCGGCGCCTGCGCGGTTGCGCGTCAGCGAGGACATCACCACGCGGTTGGCGAGTTCGATGGCGCCGAAGCGGGCGGGGGAAAACAGATCGGTCACGTCGGAATTCCTTGGTGAAGCGCCGTGCGGCGGGCGCGGTTGTGGTTTGAGGGGGATGCTACTAGCGCGCCGGGGTCAACGACAGACAGAGCCCGCCAGGCGACACTGGGTTCCGCGACGTTGGCCTCCTCAGCGGAGCGGACAGGCCGGCAGGGGCGCACACGCCTCCTCCGCTGGCAGCGGCAGCGCTTCGATTTCCTTCAGCGTCTCCCTGACCGCGGCGGCGTCCGGGGCGAGGCGGGCCGCGCAGTGCGCCGCGGCGCGCGCGGCGCGAACGCACTGGCGCGCGGCGAGGGCGTAGGACAGGTTGTTCCAGGCGGCGTATGCCTGCGGGTCATGATCGAGCGCGCGGCGGAATGCCGCCTCGGCCGCCGCGTGCTGCCCGCGGGCGTATTCGGTATTGCCCAGCCCCAGCCAGGCGACCGCGTCCTGCGGCCATTGCGCCACGGCAGCGCGGTACGTCGCGTGCGCGGCAGCGCCGTGGCCGAGCGCCTCGAGCGCGCTCGCGGCGTCGAGATAGCGCGCGGCGTCCGCGCGCGCCGGCAGGCTGCCCGGGGGCAGCACGACGATCCCCCAGCGTCCGGAGCGGTCCCAGGTTCTGAGGAAGACGCCGAACTGCGTGAGGCGCCGCGCCTCGGTACCCGAGCGCAACACCAGTTCCTGCGCGGCGAGGTCATAGCCGACGACCACCGCGTAGTGCCAGCGCGGCAGCCAGTCGAGCCCGAGATTCTGCAGCACCAGCACCGGGTGGCCCGCGGCGACTTCTTCCAGCACGGCGTCCAGCGCGGGTTCGACGCCCACCGCCAGCAATCCCTGCCGGCGCGCCGCGGCGATCATTTCCGCCTGCAGGCTGCCTTCGCGGGCCGGCAGGTAGACCTGGGTAACGAGTTCGTCTGGCGTGACCGCGACGTCGCGCGCGGCGAGCACGGTGGCGAGCGCCGCCGGCCCGCACTGGTAGCGCGCCTGCGGGAAGAAGGGCGTGTCGGCCAGCTCCACGCGTGGCGGCAGGCTGCCGACGCGCGCGTCGGGCAGCGGCACGCGGTGGGCGCAGGATGCGAGCAGCAGGACGGCGACGAACCACAGCCCCGCCAGCCCGGCGGGGCGCACACTTCTCGGCACGCGGCCTACTTGATCGGGTGCACGAACGGGAAGATGTCCGTCGCGCCCAGGGCGTCGGTGATGACGAAGATGATGAAGATCAGCACGAGGACGCCGAGGACCGAATCGCTGCCGGCAGGCAGCCGTTCGAGCTGCTGGTTGATGCGGGCGACCTCGGCGTCGGTGAGGCTGGCCACCCGGTCCCTGGCGTGCTGGACGTCGACGCCCATCGCGCCCAGCTGGCGCTGCAGGTCTTCGCGCTCGAGCATCGAGGCGAGGCGGGCCCGATCGAGCGCGCCCTGCTGGGCGGCGACCACCTGCGCGGTGCCGACCATCGCGGCCTGCGCAGGCGCGATGGTCGCGCCGAGCAGCGACGCGGAAAGCAGCAGGGTGCCGGTTTTCTTCAACAGACGGGGCGTACGCATTTCAATCTCCTCTGAACGGTGCGATCGGGGAACGGTACCGCCTCAGTGTAGGCGATGACCGCGGCCCTGCACGGGGGCCGGCCGAGATCGCCTCCGTGCGACACGACCGCGTCCGCGCGGGTTCCCCCGCGCTACTTGATCGGGTGGACGAAGGGGAAGACGTCGGTCGTGCCGAGCAGGTCGGTGATGAACAGGATGAGGAAGATCAGCACGACGATGCCGAGCGCGCTGTTCGCGCCGGCGGGCAGTTCGCCGACCTGCTCGTTGAGTCGTGCGACCTCGGCATCGGTCAGACCGGCGACCCGCTCGCGCGCGGCCTGAACGTCGACCCCCATGGCCGCCAGCTGCGCCTGCAGGTCGGCGCGCTCGAGCAGCGAGGCGAACCGCGCGCGATCGAGCGCGCCCTGCTGCGCAGCGATCGCCTGTGCCGTGCCGACCATCGCGGCCTGCGCGGGGGCGACCGCGGTGCCGAGCAGCGATGCGGCCAGCAGCGCGGCCGTGGTTTTTTTCAGGATACGGGGGGCATGCATGAGGAATCTCCAGCTGGATGAAATCGGGGCTGGCATCGGACAAGCCGACGGGCGTGCGCGTTCCCCGGTTTCCCGCCGCTCGTCCGGCCTCAGGCGCCGCTCGGCGCCGCTTCCTGCGACCAGCCTGCGGTCCCCTTCTGGATGAACTCGATCGGATAGCCGTCGGGGTCCTCGATGAACGCGATCACCGTGCTGCCGTGCGACATCGGGCCGGCCGCCCGCAGCACCTTGCCGCCCTTCGCCGCCGCCGCGTCGCACGCGGCGTAGGCGTCGTCGACCTCGATCGCGATGTGGCCGTAGCCGCTGCCGACCTCGTACTTGTCGACGCCCCAGTTGTAGGTGAGCTCGAGCACCGCCGCGCGGTCCTCGGTGTCGTAGCCGACGAAGGCCAGGGTGAACTTGCCGCCCGGATAGTCCTTGCGGCGCAGCAGCTTCATGCCGAGCACATGGGTGTAGAAATCGATCGAGCGGTCGAGGTCGCCGACGCGCAGCATGGTGTGAAGTATTCGCATGATGATTACCCCCGAAACAATTTGTCCTCGCGGACAGGACGCTTTTCCGAATTCAAACCCGGAACAGCAGCGTCCCCATTCTGCGCAACTCCGCGCGCCTTGCCAACGCATCGGGGCACAGCACCGCGACCTGGGCCCAGAAGCGCGGCGAATGGTCGAGGTGGACGAGGTGCGCGAGCTCGTGCGCGGCGACGTAGTCGATCAGCGTCAGCGGCGCCTGCACCAGCCGCCAGTTGAGGCGCACGTGGCCGCGCCGGGTACAGCTGCCCCATTGCGTCTGCGCGTCGGACAGCGCGAAGCGGTTCGGCGCGCGCCCGAGCCGGCGGGCGATGCGCGCCAGCCGCCACGCCAGTAGCCGCTCGGCGCGGGCGCGTAGCCAGGCACGCACCAGCGCGCCGACGTCGGCGCCGAGCGGCGCGTCGACGCGCAGGCTGTCGCGGTCGCGCCGCACCTCGGCGAACAGCGACGGCCGGACGTTCAGCTTCAGCACGCGCCCGAGATAGCGCACCTCGCGAGGCTGCGCGACGCACGCCGGCACCGCGGCCTGCATGCGGCCCCACGCGCGCCGCAGCCAGTCGTGCTGCTGCAGCACATAGCGTTCGATTTCTGCGCGCGGCGTCCAGCTCGGCGCGTGGATGCGCACTTCGCGCGCGGTGACGGTCAGCCCCAGGGTGCGGCGGCGGGGCGAGCGGCGCAGCTGGTACGGAACAGCGGTGTCGCCGACCTGCAGGACCCCGCTATTGGCGTGCGGCAGCAGGGGGCAGCCTCGCCATTTCGGTTTCGATCCAGGCCTCGACCTCGCGGGTCAGCTCGGCCGCGGTCTTGCCGGCGGTCTCGAGCGCCGGACCGATGCGGACGGTGACGGTGCCGGGGCGCTTGATGAAGGCGTTCTTCGGCCACACCTCGCCGGCATTGTGCGCCACCGGCACGACCGGCGCGCCGGCCTCCACCGCCAGCCAGCTGCCGCCGATGCCGTAGCGGCCCTTCTCGCCGGGCGCGACGCGCGTGCCCTCGGGAAACACCAGCACCCAGAACCCCTGCGCGAGCTTTTCCTTGCCCTGCCTGACGATCTGCTTGAGCGCCTCGCGCCCGGCACTGCGGTCGATGGCGATCGGATTGAGCAGGCGGAAGCCCCAGCCGAAGAACGGCACGCGCAGCAGTTCCTGCTTGATCACCGGCGAGACCGGCGGAAACAGCAGCAGGAAGGCCACCGTCTCCCAGGCCGACTGGTGCTTGGCGAGGATGATCGCGGGCCGGTCCGGCAGGTGCTCGCGCCCCTCGACGACGTAGCGGATGCCGAGCACCCCGCGCGCCAGCCCCATCACCGCACGGTTGTAGCCGGTGATCAGGCGGTAGCGCGCGAACGCCGAGAACGGGAAGCTGAACAGCGCGACCACGCTGAAGACGATCGTCAGCAGGGTCTGCAGGACCGCGAAGATCAGCGAGCGGATCAGGTTCATGCCGCCGCCTTCAGCAGATAGTCGACGGCTTCGGCAAGGTCGGCGAACACCGGCGTGCCTTCGGGCAGCCCGCCGGCCATCAGCGTCTTCTCGCCCTTGCCGGTGCGCACCAGCAGCGGTCGCGCGCCGACGCTGGCCGCCGCCTGCAGGTCGCGCAGCGAGTCGCCGACCGCAGGCACGCCGGCGAGGTCGCGGCCGTAGCGCGCTGCGATCTCGTCGAACAGCCCGGGCAGCGGCTTGCGGCACCCGCAGTTCATGTCGGCCGCGTGCGGGCAGTAGAACACCGCCTCGATGCGTCCGCCCGCCTGCGCGACCGCCTTGTGCATCTTGGCGTGGATCGCGTTGAGCGTGGCCATCTCGAACAGTCCGCGCGCGAGGCCGGACTGGTTGGTCGCGACCACGACGCGCCAGCCCTCGCGCGTCAGCCGCGCGATCGCCTCCAGGCTGCCGGGAATGGGCTTCCACTCCTCGGGGCTCTTGATGAACTGGGGGGAGTCGAAATTGATGACGCCGTCGCGGTCGAGAATGATCAGCTTCATGGCGAAAGTTTACGCCGCCAGGCGCGACAAGTCCGCCACCCGGTTCATGGTGCGGTGCAGCTGGTTCAGCAGCGCCAGGCGGTTCGCCTTCAGCGCGGCATCGTCGGCGTTAACCATCACGTGGTCGAAGAAGGCGTCGACCGGCCCTTTCAGCGCGGCGAGCGCCTGGAGCGACGCGGTGTAGTCGCCGGCGGCGAACGCGGCGTCGGCGCGCGGCGCGATGTCGGACAGCGCGGCGAACAGGGCCGACTCCGCCGCCTCGACGAAGCGCGCCGGGTCGGCAGCGGCCCCCACCTCGCCCTCGGCCTTCTTGAGGATGTTGCCGACCCGCTTGTTGGCCGCGGCGAGCGCCGGCGCCTCGGCCAGCGCCGCGAATTCGCGCACTGCCTTGAGGCGCTTCACGACTTCGTGCAGCGGCGGCATGTTGGCGAACACCGCGGCCGTCGCCTCGGCGCCGAAGTCAGGCACGAGCTGGTTGGCATTGCGCTCGTAGACGAAGAGCTTCACTTCCTCGGCGACGTTCCCGCCGAGCGCGCCCGCGGGGAACACCGACAGGCTGTGCGCGATCAGCTCGTCGAGGTCGAGGCGCAGCGGTCTTTTCTCGAGCGCGCACAGGCCGCCCAGCAGCTGGAACGACTTGATCACCGACAGCGCATGGCGGCGCAGCGCGAACGGGTCCTTGTCGCCGGTCGGCTTGAGTCCGATGCCCCAGATCCCGACCAGGGTCTCCATGCGGTCGGCGATCTGCAGCACCTCGCTGATCAGGTTGGAGACATCCTCGGTCTCGTCGCGACGCACCAGGTACTGGTCGGCGATCGCCTGGGCGACGCGCTCGTCCTCGCCGTCGTGGCGCGCGTAGTAGCCGCCCATGACGCCCTGCAGCTCGGGGAACTCGCCGACCATGTCGGTCAGGAGGTCGGCCTTGGCGAGCAGCGCGGCGCGGTCCGCCAGGTCGACGTCGGCGTCGAGCCTTTCCGCCACCCAGCGGGCGATCGCACGCACCCGCTCGACGCGCTCGCCCTGGCTGCCGAGCTTGTTGTGGTAGACCACCTTCGCAAGGCCCGGGACGCGGGACTGCAGGGTTTTCCTGCGGTCCTGGTCGAAGAAGAACCTGGCGTCGGCCAGGCGCGGGCGCACCACCCGCTCGTTGCCGCCGACCACCGCGCTGGCGTCGTCGGGGCGGATGTTGGAGACGATCAGGAAGCGGTGGGTGAGCCTGCCGCCGCGGTCGAGCAGCGGGAAGTACTTCTGGTTCGCCTTCATGGTGAGAATCAGGCATTCCTGCGGCACTTCGAGGAAGGCCGCCTCGAACTGCCCGACCAGCACGTTCGGCCGCTCGACCAGCGCGGTCACTTCGTCGAGCAGCGCGTCGTCCTCGACCGGCAGCAGGCCGAGCGGTTCGGCGGCCGCCTGCAGCTGGCGGACGATCTCGGCGCGGCGCGCGGCGAAGCTCGCGATCACCGCGCCGTCGTCCTGCATCTGCGCCGCGTAGCGGTCGGCATCCTGAACGACCACCGGGCTCACGCGCGCCTCGAAGCGGTGTCCCTGCGTCTCGCGGCCGGCGGCGAGGCCGAGCACCGACACCGGAACGATCTCGGCGCCGTGCAGCGCGACCAGGCCGTGAACCGGGCGCACGAAGTTGACCGTGCTCCAGCCGTCGGCGAGCTGGTACGTCATCACCTTGGGAATCGGCAGCTTCGCCATCGCCGCCTCGAGTGCTTTTTGGAGCCCGTCGGCGAGCGCGACGCCGGGGGCGATGCTGTCGTGGAACAGCGCCGCGTTCTTGCCTTCGCCCTCGCGGCGCAGCGCGGCGACCGCGGATTCGTCGGCGCCGAGCGCTGCCAGCCGCTTCAGCAGCGCGGGCGTCGGCCGGCCGTCAGCGGCGAGGCCGACGGCGACCGGCATCAGCTTGGTCGAAACCGGTCGGTCGGCGGCGCGCGCCAGCACCTTTTCGACGTGCACGCCAAGCCGGCGCGGCGAGGCGAACTCCGTCACGGCGGACGCCGGGTCGGCGAGCCCCTGCGCGACCAGGCTGTCGGCGAGCGCGGAGGCGAACGCCTCGCCCAGCTTCTTCAGCGCCTTGGGCGGCAGCTCCTCGACGAAGAGTTCAACGAGCAAATTTGCGGAGGTCATGCTGCGGCCGCCTTCTTTTCGGTCTGTTTTTCGATGTGTGCCATGGCTTCCTCGGCCCACGCCTTCGGCGCCATCGGGAAGCCCAGACGCACGCGGCTGTCGAGGTAGCTCTTCGCGACGCCGCGCGCGAGGTTGCGGATGCGCCCGATGTAGGCGGCGCGCTCGGTCACCGAGATCGCGCCGCGCGCGTCGAGCAGGTTGAAGGTGTGCGCGGCCTTGAGGACCTGCTCGTACGCCGGCAGCGCGAGCTGCGCCGCCATCAGCTCCTGCGCGGTCTGCTCGTGCGCGCCGAACGCGGTCAGCAGGAAGTCGACGTCGCTGTGCTCGAAGTTGTACGCGCTCTGCTCGACCTCGTTCTGGTGGTAGACGTCGCGGTAGGTCAGCCCCTCGGTCCATACCAGGTCGTACACGCTCTCGACGCCCTGCAGGTACATCGCGAGGCGCTCGAGGCCGTAGGTGATCTCGCCGGTGATCGGCTTGCAGTCGATGCCGCCGACCTGCTGGAAGTAGGTGAACTGGGTGACTTCCATGCCGTTCAGCCACACTTCCCAGCCGAGCCCCCAGGCGCCGAGCGTCGGGTTCTCCCAGTCGTCCTCGACGAAGCGCACGTCGTTCTTCTTCAGATCGAAGCCGAGCGCCTCGAGCGAACCGAGGTAGAGCTCGAGGATGTCCGCCGGCGCGGGCTTGAGCACCACCTGGAACTGGTAGTAGTGCTGCAGGCGGTTGGGGTTGTCGCCGTAGCGGCCGTCCTTGGGGCGGCGCGAGGGCTGCACGTAGGCGGCCTTCCACGGCTCGGGGCCGAGCGCGCGCAGGAAGGTCGCGGTGTGCGAGGTGCCGGCGCCGACCTCCATGTCGTAGGGCTGCAGGAGCGCACAGCCGCGCTCGCCCCAGTAGCGCTGCAGGGTGAGGATGATGTCCTGAAAGGTGGGTTTCACAGCGGATGCACGGCTTGTGGAAAAGCGCGATTTTAGCGCGCCTGGCGGGGGTTTAACGAGGCGCCGCGAAGTCCGGCGAGCGCCGGCTCGCCGGAACCGCAACCTCAGATGCCGGCATACCACTCATAGCCGCGGTCTTCCCAGTAGCCGCCGCGGCCGCCCTCGATGTCGTCGAGGCGGTCGACGACCGCGATCCGCATGACGTACTTGGCCATCTTGTAGCCGAGCTGGCGTTCGACGCGCACCCGGATCGGCGCGCCGTTCCGGATCGGCAGCGGTGCGTCGTTCAGCGCGTAGGCCAGCAGGGTCTGGGCGTGGAAGGCGTCCTCCATGTCGATGCTCTCGTAGTAGCGCTGGCCGCGTGCATTCATCGGGTCTGCGCAGAAGAACACCACGTAGCGTGCCGACGGCAGCGGCCGGACCGCTTCCAGCACACGGGCGAGCGGCGCGCCCTTCCACTTGCCGATCGCGCTCCAGCCTTCCACGCAATCGTGGCGCGTGATCTGGGTGCGGCTCGGCAGCGCCTTGAGTTCGGCGAGCGAATAGCTGCGCGGATGCGCCACCAGGCCGCCGACCTCGAGCCGGTAGTCGGCGAAACCGGCCGCCGCGAGCGCCTGGTAGGCGGGGTCGCGGGGGTTGCTGGTGCCGTTGCTGCGGAAAAACGGCGACAGGTCCGCCTCGCTGAACTCCTGCGCCATCGCCCGGCGCGTCAGCAGCAGGCGCTGCGAGGCATAGGTCAGCTTCTCGGCGCTGGCCAGGAGGCCGGCGAACCACTCGATGCGCGACAGCCGGTCGCAGCCGGAGAGCACGAGCGCGCCGCCTGCCGCCAGGGCGCGCTGCAGGAAGCGCCGGCGGCTGTCCGACGGCTCATTCATCGCGTCGCTCCTCGCCGGCGATCCGGTAGCGCCCGCTGATCATCGCGCGCAGGTTGTTCCACAAGCCGCTGACGACGACCTCGAAGACGTGGATGAAGACGAAGCCGACCAGCAGCCACGCCGCGACGAAATGGAGCGTGCGCGCCGCCTGCCGGCCGCCGAAGAAATCGACCCAGCCCGGAAGCAGCGCGTTGAGCCCCGGCGACATCGCCCAGCCCATCAGGATCAGCGCCGGAAACAGCACGAAGATCACGCCGAGATAGGCGAGCTTCTGCAGGACGTTGTAGTGCCGGGCGGCCTCGCCCCGCGGATGCCGCAGCCGCAGGTGGTCGCCGACCGATTGCCCGATCGAGCGCCAGTCGGCCCGGGTGGGCACGAGGTCGCGCGCGAGGTGACGGCTTGCCAGGGCATAGGCGACATACGCGAGACCGTTGACGACCAGCACCCAGGCGAAGAAGAAATGCCAGCGCCGCCCCATCGCCAGCCACTGGTGGCCCGGCAGGGTGAGCCACGCCGGGAAACCGCGCTCGACGCCGCTCGACATCCCGAGCACGCCGGTCGTGTCGAACTCATGGCCGAAGATGCGGGTGAAGCCGACCGGATTGCCTGCGGCATCCTGGCGGGCGCCCATCTGCAGAATCGGCGGCCGGCCATCGTAGGAGGACTTACCCCAGTGCAGCGCGGGGTAGGCGTTGAAGATCTGCAGCCCGCTCATCAGCAGCACGGTGCAGGCGAGCACGTTGATCCAGTGCATCAGGCGGACGGGCCAGGGGTGGCGCAGTATCACGGTTTCCCGCGCTGCTGCCGCATCGCGTGGTGGCATGACGAGCCCCGACAGACAGTGAGGGTGAGCCCTCACCATAGGCAAAAAGCCGGCGGTCCCCAAGCGGGAATCCGGTCCCGTGGCGATCAGGCACCCTCGGCTTCGAGCGCCTCGATCTCGCCGGAGAGATCCAGCCAGCGCTCCTCCTCGTGCCCGAGCGCCTCGTTGACCTGCTGCAACTGCCGGCCCGCTTCGGTGATGTCGTCGACCGACAGCGTCCCCGACAGGCGCGTTTCGAGTGCGGTCTTTTCCGCGTGCAGCTCGGCCATGCGCGCATCGAGCCTGTCGAGCTTCTGCCGCAGCGCCTTCAGCCGCCCCGCGGAAGGCGGACGCCGCGGTGCTGGCGGCGGCGCGGGCCTGGCGGCGGCTTCGGCCTCCTTGAGGCTTTCGCGCACGCGCTTCGCCTCGTCGAGCAGATAGCGCTGGTAGTCGTCGAGGTCGCCGTCGAAATCACTGACGCCGCCCCGGCTCACCAGCCAGAATTCGTCGCACACCGCGCGCAGCAGGGCGCGGTCGTGGCTGACCAGCATCAGCGTGCCCTCGAACTCGTTGAGCGCGACCGCGAGCGCCTCGCGCGTGGTGAGGTCGAGGTGGTTGGTCGGCTCGTCGAGCAGCAGCAGGTTCGGCCGCTGCCACACCAGCATGGCGAGCACCAGCCGCGCCTTCTCCCCGCCGCTCATGGTGCCGACCGGCTGGGAAACCATATCGCCGCTGAACTGGAAGCTGCCGAGGAAGCTGCGCAGATCCTGCTCCCTGGTGCTGAAGGCGCCGCTCGAATCGCTCGCCACGGTGTCGCGCGCCAGCCGGATCATGTGCCCGATCGGGCTGTCGTCAGGGCGCAGCACGTCGAGCTCCTGCTGGGCGAAGTAGCCGATCCTGAGGCCCCTGCCCTCGACGACCTCGCCGGCGATCGCCGGCAGCTCATGGGCGATCGTCTTCACCAGGGTCGACTTGCCCTGGCCGTTGGCGCCGAGGATGCCGATCCGCTGGCCGGCGAGCACGCTCCTGTTGATGCCACGCACGATCACGGTGTCGCCGTAGCCCGCGGCAACCTCCCTCAGCGTCAGCATGGGGTTGGGCAGCGCCTGCGGCGGGCGGAATTCGAACGTGAAATCGGCGCTGGTCAGCACCGGGGCCAGCTTCTCCATGCGCTCGAGCGCCTTGACCCGGCTCTGCGCCTGCTTCGCCTTGGTCGCCTTGGCCTTGAAGCGGTCGATGAAGTGCTGCAGGTGCGCGATCTTGTCCTGCTGGCGGGAGTAGGCCGCCTGCTGCAGCGTGAGCTGCTCGGCGCGCATCTCCTCGAAGCTGCTGTAGTTGCCGCCGTAGCGCGTGAGCCGGGCGTTCTCGATGTGCAGGGTCACGGTGGTGACCGCGTCGAGGAATTCGCGGTCGTGGCTGATCACCAGCAGCGTGCCGGGGTATTTCGTGAGCCAGGATTCGAGCCACACCAGCGCGTCGAGATCGAGGTGGTTGGTCGGCTCGTCGAGCAGCAGCAGGTCGGACGGGCACATCAGCGCGCGCGCGAGTTGCAGCCGCATGCGCCAGCCGCCGGAAAAGCTGTTGACCGGCCGGTCGAGCTCGCGCACCTGGAAACCGAGGCCGAGGATCAGCGCCTGCGCACGTGCGCGCGCATCGTTCGAGCCCGCGTCGTGCAGCGCCGTGTAGGCGTGCGCCATGCGTTCGCCATCGCCGCTCGCCTCGGCTTCCGCCACCTCGCGCTGCGCCTCGACCAGGCGGGTATCGCCGGCGACGACGAAATCGGTCGCCGACTCGTCGGTTTCCGGCATGTCCTGCGCCACCTGCGCCATGCGCCACTGCTGCGGCATGGAAAAGTCGCCGCGATCCTCGTGCAGGCTGCCGTTCAAGAGCGCGAACAGGCTCGACTTGCCGGCGCCGTTGCGGCCGACCAGGCCGACCCTCTCGCCGGGGTTGATCACGACCGACGCGTCGTCGAGCAGCACCTTGGCGCCGCGCCTGAGGCTGAGGTTCTTGAGCAGGATCATGCGATGGATGCGCGGCACAGGACGTGCCGCTCGAACGAAAGCCGGATTTTACCCTGCTGGCCGTGTTGTCAGCCGCGTCGACACCGGTTGACGGTTTTCCGTCAGTCGAGCGGGCCGGACGCAACGCCCTGCCCCGCGCGCACGCAACGCAAGCCGTTGTTTTTCCGCCGCGCTTTCAACACGACGGGGCCGCTGCCAGGTGGCACGACAGTTGCTCCATGGTGAAAAAGCCCCGCGCGGAGAACAAGACAACATGACCATCCAATTCGGCCAAAAACAGCTCGTCCTCGAACTCAGCAAGGCGCCCTTCGCCTGGTTTCAGGGCCAGACGGAGCGCATGCGCCTCACCAGCCTTTCGCTGCTGTTCGTGCAGTTCTCGGTGTTCGCACGCCAGCCCGCCGCCTGATGCAACTGGGCCGGCGCCTCAGTCTGAGCATCAACCTGTCGGCCTCGCCGGTGGGGTTCTTCAGCGGGAGCACGCGCCGCATGTCGATGTTCAGCCTGACGCTGCTGTTCATCGAGTTCACGGTGCTGCGGCGCGCCGCAGCGCCCTGCTAGGCTTCAGCGGCCGATTTCGAGCACCGCCTCAAGGCCACCCGTCGCGCGGTTGACGAGCGCCACCTTCCAGCCGTTCGCCTCGGCCAGCTGGCGCACCAGCGCCAGCCCCAGTCCGGTCCCGCCGGTCGCCTGCGAACGCGACGCCTCGAGCCGGTAGAACGGACGGAACACCTTCTCCAGCTGGTCCTGCGGGATGCCCGGACCGCTGTCGCGCACGATCACCCGCGCCTGCCGCGCCGTGCATTCCAGTGCCAGCTCGACCGGGGTGCCGCCGCCGTAACGCTGCGCGTTCTGGATCAGGTTCGACACGATCTGCCGCAGCGCCAGCCGGCCGGCCTCGACCTCACAGGGCGCCGCACCCGCCCACGCCACGCCGGCGTCGGCAGCCGCCTCCTCCAGCAGCACCGCGAGGTCGACGCGCACCCGCGCCTCGGCCTGGGTGGTGCGCGCCAGCTCGAGATAGCCGGTGATCAGCCGGTTCATGTCGGCCAGGTCGGCGACCGCTCGGTCGATGCGTGCCTCGGTGGGCGCGTCGCGCAGCATTTCCAGGTTGAGCTGCAGCCGCGTCATCGGGGTGCGCAGGTCGTGCGAGATGCCGGCCAGCAGCGTGGTCCGGTTGTCCAGCAGCTCGCGCACCTCGGCCGCCATGGTGTTGAAGCGGCGCGCCAGCTCGGCGAGCTCCGCGGGGCCGGTCTCCGGCAGCGGCTCGGGCAGCTCGCCAGCCCCCACCTGGCGCGCGGCCCGGGCGACGCGGGCGAGCGGCACCGTGAGGCGGCGCACCAGGAACAGCGCGGTCAAGAGGCTCAGGAAGGTGCCGAGCGCGACCACGGCGACTGCCGCCAGCGGCGGCTTGACGGCGTAGCGGTCGGGGAAGAAACCGGCGCGCAGGTCGTGGCCGCCGACCGGAATGTCGAGCCACGCCGCCTCGGTCCCCGGCACGCCGCGCAACTCGACCGTCTCGCCCACGCGCCGGCTCAGCGCGTCCTCGATCTGGGTGCGGAAGGCGAAGCGCGGCGCGTCGGCGGTCGCGCCGACATCGAGCGTCGTGAGGCGCAGGCCGTGGCGGCGCGCGAGCTCGCGCTCGAAGGCCGCGCGCGTCTCGGGCGGCAGCTCGACCCAGGTCTGCGCCGACAGCACGATCAGCCCGGCGAGGTCGTCGGCCGAGCGTTCCGCCACCGGCACGATCAGGGTGCGGGTCACCACCCAGAACGCCGCCGCCTGGAACACGACGAACGCGAGCGCCAGCGTCAGCGCGGTGCGCGCGTACAGCGAGCGCGTGAGTCGCTTCACCCTTTGCCCTGCGGGACGAACAGATAGCCCTGCCCGCGCTGGGTGCGGATGTAGGCCGGATTGGCCGGGTCGTCCTCGATCTTCTTGCGCAGGCGGTTCACCCGCACGTCGATGCTGCGGTCGAACGGATCGCGCTCGAAGCCGCGCAGCTGGTCCATCAGCCAGTCGCGCGACAGCGCGCGGTTGGCATGGGTGACGAAGATTTCGAGCAGCTCGTATTCGCCGCCGGTCAGCACGATTTCCTCGCCGTCGCGGGAGAGCGTGCGGGCGTCGAGGTTGACGCTGAACGGGCCGAAGCCCACGCGCCGGGCGGTGTCGGCGGGCGCCGCTGCGGCCGCGCCGGCGCCGCGCCGCAGCACCGCGCGAATGCGCGCCAGCAGTTCGCGCGGGTTGAACGGCTTGGGCAGGTAGTCGTCGGCGCCGACCTCGAGGCCGATGATGCGGTCGATGTCGTCCCCCTTGGCCGACAGCATGATGATGGGCGGAAAGCCCGGCTGCGCACGCAGGCGGCGCGCGACCGAGAGGCCGTCCTCGCCCGGCATCATCCAGTCGAGCACCAGCAGGTCCGGCAGCCGCGCGGCGAGCAGGCGATCGAGTGCGGCGGCGTCCTCGGCCGTCTCGACCGTGTAGCCCTGACTCGTCAGGTATTCGGCGACCAGTTCGCGGATGCCCGGATCGTCGTCGGTGACGTAGATGGTGTCTTTTTCCATGGCGGCAACTATAGCAGCGGGCCCAAACGGCGATCACCCGCGCGGTTACACACTGTTACAAAATCGCCCTTGCGCGAAACAGAGCGCTAACTTTCCTCAACCAGACTGCGAAGCGTGGAAGCGAAACGACGCGACCACGGAAATGGAGACCACGATGAACACCCTGAAAGGCATGAACGCACGGCATGGCGGATTTATCGGACTGGCGGCGCTGGGACTGGCCCTGGCCGGCCCGGTTCATGCCGCCCCCGATTACCTGGACGGTTCGTTCATCGTGGCCAAGCGAGACCGCGCCGAGGAAACCCGCCAGGAGCCGCGCGACGACCGCCGGGAGACCCGGCGCTCCAACCGCCGCGAGGCCGAGCGCGAGGAGCCCCGCGGCTACGGCTACGGCTACGAGCGCCGCCAGCAACAACGCAACGAAGGCGACGACCGCCCGCGCGACCGTCGCTGATACCGACCGCAAGATGCAAAGAGGAGAGCAGCAATGAAAGCACGCAAACTGAACATGACCCTGGTCGCTGCGGTGATGGCCGCGAGCGGCGCCGCACAGGCGGGCCCCGGCTACGGCGACGGCTTCACTACCCGCGCCAAGGTGCTGGCGAGCGCGCCGGTCTACGAGACCATCAACGAGCCGCGGCGCGAATGCTGGACCGAGACCGTCGGCTACGAGACCCGCAGCACGCGGGAGAGCGGCAACGCGGGCGGCGCGATCCTCGGCGCGATCGCCGGCGGCCTGATCGGCTCCACGGTCGGCAAGGGTGACGGCCGGGTCGCCGCGGCCGCGGTCGGCGCCGCCACCGGCGCGGTGGTGGGCGACCGCATGAGCGACGGCAGCGTCCGCCATGCCTCCTACCCCCGCCAGGTGGAGCGTTGCGAAACCCGCGACAACTACCGCGAGGTGGTCGCCGGTTACGACGTGCGCTACCGCTTCCAGGGCCGCGAATACACCACCCGCCTGCCCTACGACCCGGGCAAGTGGGTCACCCTGAACGTGAGTTTTTCCGTGGCCGAGGACCCGCGCGACAGGCGCTGGAACCAGGGCCGCAACGACTGGGACGACTGACGCTCGACCGAGCGAAGTCTTCCCGAACCTGAAAGGAGAAGAGCCATGCTACGCAAGCTTCTGATCGCAACCACCCTGCTGACCGCCTCCGGGGCCGCACTCGCCCACAGCGACTACGGCCGCGTGGTCTCGGTCGAACCCCACTTCGCCATCTCGTTCGGCACCCGCCACCACGACGGCTTCCGCGTGCTGTACGAGTCGGGCGGCGCGCGCTACTGGACCCACACCCGTCACCACCCGGGGCATGTCATCGTGCTCCCCGAGCGTCATCATGTCCGGCATGTTCACCACTACCGCGAATACGGCTACCGTGACGACTGGCGCGGCCGGGACGATCACCGCGGCGGCCACCGCAAGCACCACCGCGAACACCGCCGCCACGGCCGCGACTGACCTGCCAGGGTCCTGAACCAGCAGACGCCCCCGTGAGGGGGCGTCTGTTCTTGCGGCGGGCGAGGACGGCTACGCGTGATGCACGACGAAGGCCAACTCGGTGGTGAAGTTGCCGACCCCGCGGTGGTTGGTGAGCGTCCAGCCGGTCTCCTTCAGATGACGGGTCAACTGGCGCGTCATCTCCGGGTTGCCGCAGACCATGACGCGGTCCTGCTCGGGATCGGGTGCCGGCAGGCCGAGCCGGCGCGACAGCTCGCCGGAACGGAACAGGTCGCCGCCGCGCTGCGCCGTCGCGAAACGCTCGCGGGTGACCGTCGGCACGTAATGCAGCCGCGGCCGGTGCATCGCCTCGATCTCGTCCCGATACGCCAGCTCGGCCGCGGTGCGCACCGAATGCACCAGCACGACCTCCTCGAAGCGCGTGTAGAGCTGCGGATCGCGGATGAGGCTCATGAACGGTGCGAGCCCGGTGCCGGTGGCGAGCAGGTACAGCACGCGCCCCGGCAGCACGTGATGCAGCGTGAGGGTGCCGGTGGTCTTGTCGTTGACCCAGACCGTGTCGCCGGGCCGGATCTGGACCAGCCGGCTGGTGAGCGGGCCGTCCGGCACGTGGATGCTGAGGAATTCGAGATGGTCGCGGTCCGCGGTCGACACGATGGAATACGCGCGCGCCACCATGCGGCCTTCGCGCTTCAGGCCGATCGTGACGAATTCGCCGTTCTCGAACGCAAAGTCCTGGGGACGCGCGAGCGTGAAGCTGAACGTCCTGCCGGACCAGGGCCGCACCGACTGCACCGTCTGTTCGCTGTATGCCATGACTGAGCCTCCGCGGCGCGAATTCGGCGCCGCCACTTCCATTCGACGCCGCCGGCGCGATGCGGTTCCAGCGTGCGTGTTCAGCCCTTGATGCAGGCCAGCGGCCTGAGCCTGGCGACCTTGCGCGCCAGACCGGCGCGGTCGGCCGCCTCGACCACCGCGCTGACGTCCTTGTAGGCGCCGGGCGCCTCTTCGGCGACGCCGCGCAGCGAGGGGCTGCGGATCAGGATGCCCTGGCTGGCGAGCTCGTCGACCAGCGCCCGGCCATGCCACTGGCGGGTGGCCTGGTGGCGACTCATCGCGCGTCCCGCGCCGTGGCAGGCGGAACCGAACGACCTGGCCATGCTTTCCTCGGTGCCCACCAGGATGTACGAGGCCGTTCCCATGCTGCCGCCGATCAGCACCGGCTGGCCGACGTCGCGCAGCTCGGCGGGCAGCGAGGGGTGGCCCGGCCCGAAGGCGCGCGTGGCGCCCTTGCGATGCACGTAGAGGCGGCGCGAACTGCCGTCGACCGTGTGCCGCTCCTCCTTGCAGGTGTTGTGCGACACGTCGTAGATCAGCGTCAGGTGCGTGCCCGGGCAGACGTCGGCGAACACCTGGCGGGTCAGATGCGTGATCACCTGCCGGTTAGCCAGCGCGCAGTTGATCGCCGCGCGCATCGCGCCCAGATAGGCTTCGCCGACGGGCGAACGGATCGGCGCGCAGGCGAGCTCGCGGTCGGGCAGCTCGATGCCGTAGCCGGGGGCGGCCAGCACCATCTCGCGGAGGAACTCGGTGCCGATCTGGTGCCCGAGTCCGCGCGAGCCGCAATGGATGCTGACGACCACCTCCCCCTGCCGCAGGCGGAAGCGCTCGGCCGCCCGGGCATCGTAGATCTCGACGATTTCCTGCAGTTCGAGATAGTGGTTGCCGGAGCCGAGGGTGCCGATCTCGTCGCGCTGGCGCCGCTTGGCGTGCTCGGACACCCGGTCCGGCTCGGCGCCCGCCATGCAGCCGTGCTCCTCGATGCGTTCGAGGTCGGCCGCGGTGCCGTAGCCGTGCTCGACCGCCCAGCGCGCGCCGCCGCGCAGCATCGCGTCCATCTGCACGGCGTTGAGGCGCAGCTGGCCGGTGCTGCCGACACCTGCGGGAATGCGGGCGAACAGGCGGTCGGCGAGGCGCGCCTTGATGGGTGCGATCTCCGCGGCCGTGAGGCCGGTGTGCAGGGTGCGCACCCCGCAGGAAATGTCGAAGCCCACTCCTCCCGCCGACACCACGCCGCCCGCGTCGGGGTCGAACGCCGCCACCCCGCCGATCGGGAAGCCGTAGCCCCAGTGGGCGTCGGGCATGGCGTAGGCCGCCTGCACGATCCCCGGCAGCGTGGCGACGTTGGTGACCTGCTCGAAGACCTTGTCGTCCATCTCGCGGATCAGCGCCTCGTCGGCATAGATCACCGCGGGCACGCGCATGCGGCCGAACGGCGCGATGCGCCATGCGTAATCCGCTACCCGCTCGAAGCTGTCAGGATTCATGTCACACGTCCACCACGCACTGCGCCAGCCAGCGGCCCGTTTCATCCTGGCCGGCCCTCAGTTCAGTATAGGTGGCGCCCTTGATCTCGACCGCCGGCTGGTGCCGCGCCAAATCGACCGCCTCGCCCCAGGCGGTCGCACGCAGGCGATTCCCGTCGAGGGCGACGTCGAAGCGGCCGAACAGCATGTGGCGCGCGGCCATTTCCAGGACCAGCGCGTTCAGCCAGTCGACCAGCAGCAGCTCGGCGTCGGGCGCCTCGCATGCGATCTCGACCGGCTCGGCCGCCGCGATGCTGGCGGGATCGCTGACGACCGCGACCATCGCCAGCGCGGCCTGCTCGAACGCGGCGGCGAGCGTCGGGCCGATGCCGCGCACCCCCATGTCGGCCTGATGCGGGAAGTGCTCCCAGTGCGGCGCGGCGGCGCGCCATGCGGCGACGGCCTCGGCGCGCGCCTGGAAAATCGCCTCCCGGATGCGCGCGGGATCGGCGCGACGCGCCACCGCGCCAGCGTCGATCGTCTGTGCCGCGGCGAGCGCCTGCCGCAGGAAGTCGGGCGCTGGAAACGGCCGGGTCTCGTAACCCGGGCGGCCACGGAAATCGCACTCGCACGCCAGCAGCAAATCGTCGAAGCGCGCCGGGCGCCTGAAGGCGTCGACCCGCTCCAGCAGTTCGACGACAGTACCGGGGCGCAGTTCGAGGGCGCGGTGCACCTTGCCGTGCTCGCGCGCGACCGCGATGGCGAGCTCGCGGCAATCGACCGGTGCCCGGACGCGCTCGCACAGGGCGCGCACCAGCTCCGTGCCGGCAGCCTCGTGGCCGTGGTGGGCCGGCCACAGCTCGGGCGGGGTGACGCCCTTGCCGAGGTCGTGGGTGAGCGCGGCGAAGCGCACCGCCAGGGGGCAGCCGTGGCGGGCGGCCCAGTCGACGACGAGCATGACATGCTCGCCGGTGTCGATTTCGGGATGGTGGGCGGGCTGCTGCGGCACGCCGAACAGGCGGTCGATCTCCGGGAACAGTCGCGCCAGCGCCCCGCATTCGCGCAGCACCCGGAACATGCGCGAGGGTTGCGCTTCCATCAGGCCGCGCGCCACCTCCTGCCACACGCGCTCGGGCACCAGCGCGTCGACCTCGCCGCTGTCGACCATCCGGCGCATCAGCGCCACAGTCTCGGGCGCCACGGAGAAGTCGGAGAAGCGGGCGGCGAAGCGGGCCACGCGCAGGATGCGCACCGGATCCTCGGCGAACGCCTCGCTGACGTGGCGGAAGGTCTTCGCCTCGAGATCGCGCTGCCCGCCGTAGGGGTCGACCAGGACGCCCGCCTCGTCCTCGGCGATCGCGTTGATGGTGAGGTCGCGCCGCCGCAGGTCCTCCTCGAGCGTGACCTCCGGCGCCGCGTAGACGGTGAAACCCTTGTAGCCACGCCCCGACTTGCGCTCGGTGCGCGCAAGCGCGTATTCCTCGTGGGTGGCCGGGTGGAGAAAAACCGGGAAATCCTTGCCGACCGGCTGGAAGCCCTGCGCGAGCATGTCCTCCGGCGTCGCGCCGACGACGACGTGGTCGCGGTCGACCACCGGGCGCCCCAGCAGCCGGTCGCGCACGGCGCCGCCGACGACGTAGGTCTTCATCGGGGCGCTCCGGCGTTCAGCGGCGGGCGCTCTCGCGGTAGTCCTCGTACCGCGCGCGCGGCGTGTCGTCGCGCAGGTATTCGGGCGCGATCGCTTCGAGCGCTGCCGGCTGGAAGCCGAACACCGGCGGCCAGCCGCCGCGGCAGACGTTGTCGACGCCCATCGCGTAATGGTTGTCGCGCGTCATCAGCTTCCTGCCGGGCTTCCATTCCAGCGCCCACGCCTGGAGGTACGACGCCCACTTGCCGAGCGGAATGATCGCCCGCGGCTTGCCGATGACTTCGCCCACGTAGCGCACCAGTTCCTGCAGGGTGTAAACCTTCGGGCCGCACAGTTCGTAGGTCTGGCCGTAGGTCGCGGGGGTGTCGAGACTGTCGGCGTAGGCGCGCGCGACGTCCTCGACGAAGACCGGGGCGAAGCGCGCACCCGCGTTGGCGAGCGGGACGAGCGGAAAGGCCTTGAGCAGGCCGGAGAACATCGACAGGAAGGAATCGCCGCGGCCGAAGATGACCGACGGCCGGAAGACGGTGACGTCGAGGCCATAGCCGTGGACGAACTTGGGGCCGTTGAGGTACCAGTTCTCGTGCTCGATGTGGTGGCGGGCCGCCTCGCGCACCAGCGCCTCGCCGATGCCCTTCGAGCGCTGGTAAGCCGAACGCGAGGTGGCGTCGGCGCCGAGTGCGCTCATGTGCAGCAGGCGATGCACGCCCGCCTCGCCCATGGCATGGAGAACCTTGCGCGGCAGCTCGACGTGGACCCGCTGAAAGTCGCCGCGGCGTGCGCTCGGCAGGTCGATACGGCCGACCTTGCCCTCGTGCAGGATGCCGACCAGGTTGACGACGGCGTCCATGCCGCGGAACTGGCGGATCAGCTCCTGCTGGTCGTGTACGTCGGCCTCGACCACCTCCACCGTCGGCAGCAGGATAAGTTCCTTGGCCTGTTCGCGACGGCGTGACAGCACGCGGACCTGGAGGCCCCGGGCGGCGAGCAGGCTGACGAGATGGCTGCCGACGAAGCCGGAGCCGCCGAGGATGCAGATGCGTTCGATTTTCTTCATGGGAGCGTTCGTTTCCTTGTGTCGGGCGCAGCCGATTCTAGTCGCCCGCCTCGCCGAGTTCCAGCGGCAGGTCGCCCCCGGCCAGGGACACGCTCGGCGCGGCGCGCGGCGGCACCGTTCCGAGGCGGTCCCGCAGCAGCACCGAAGGCTGGCCGAAACGCTGGGCGTAGTACATGGCGTTGCTCATCACCTTCTTGACGTAGTCGCGGGTCTCGGCGAACGGAATCGACTCGATGTAGATCGCCGCCTCCATCGGCCGGCTGTCGCGCCAGCGCTGCGCGCGGCCCGGGCCGGCGTTGTAGCCCGCGGTCGCGAGCACCGGCGAGCCGTCGAGGCTGTCCTGCACGTGCTTCAGGTAGTAGGCGCCGAAGCGGATGTTCTTCGCCGGGTCCTGCATCTCGCGCGGATGGAAGCGCTGGATTCCCAGCCGCTTGGCGACCCAGCGCGCAGTGTCGGGCATGATCTGCATCAGGCCGGAGGCGCCGACGCTCGAGCGCGCGACGTTGACGAAGCGGCTCTCCTGCCGCATCAGGCCGAACACCCAGGCCTCGTCGATCTGGTTGTCGCGCGCCGCCTGCTGCGCCAGCTCACGATAGGGCGCGAGGAAGCGCAGTTCGAAGTCGTGCAGCTCGCGGGTGCGTTCGGCGGTGTTGATCGCGCGGTCGTACCACTCCTTGCGGCGCGCGAGTTCGGCAGCCGCGAGCAGCTGGGGATCGGAAAACCCCTGGATCGCCCAGTTCCACTCCAGGCCGGCCTCGCTGCGCAAACCGAGATCGAACAGCGCGAGCGCACGTGCGATCCCGGGATGGCGGGCCACTTCGGAGAGCTGGTCGCCGCCCGCCTTGCGCTCGGCGGGCGGCGCCTGCAGCACCGGACCGAGCTCCTCCTGCGCCAGCTGGCCGTAGTAGTGATGCTCGCGCGACAGCTCCTGGAACAGCGGAACCGCCGCCGCGCGCTGGCCGCGTGCCTGCAGCGCGCGCGCGCGCCAGTAGCGCCAGACGGGCTCCGCCCGCGCTTTCTCGCCCATGCTGTCGATCGCCTGCTGTACGGTCTGCCAGTCGCCGGCGCGCAGGGCCGCGCGCGCCCACCACTCGCGCTGGAAGTCGTTCAGCGCGACCGGGCCGGCTTCGCGGAACCAGGCTAGGGCCGACGATTCGTGGCGGCGCGCGGCCCAGGTCGCCAGGCGCGCCCAGGCGACGCGCAGGTCTTCCGGCGCGAGCTGTTCGGACAGCGCACGCAGCGCCTGCTCGGCCGGCGTGGACGCCTGCCGCGCCAGCCGGTCGAGCGCGTACAGCGCGATCTCGCGGTCGCCGCGCCGGCCGAGGTCCAGCGTGCCGGCGTTCAGGAGCCGCGCCGGGTCGCGCCCGGCCTCGTCGAGCAGGGCGACGGCGGGCCGCTGCGTCTCGGGAAGTCCATCGGCGACGGCGCGGGCGACCCCGGCGTTGCCGGCCTCCAGCGCCAGCCGCAGGCGTCGCCAGCGCTCTTCCGCACCGATCAGCCCGGCGTCGGCCAGCTGCGCGAAAAGCTGCGTGCAGGCCGGGGGCAGGTCACGCCCGGTGAACCACAGCGCCACCGCCTCGCGCTGACGGCTGCGATTCCCGAGCGCCCATTCGGCCCGGTAGGCGAGGCAGTGATGCGTGATCTCGGGTCTCTGCAGGCGCGGGTACTCCGTCAGGTAGCGCGACCAGGCCTCGCGCGCACCGAGTGATTTCAGCCATTCGGCACGCAGCGCCTCGGCGAGGCGGCTGCCGGGATGGCGCGCCAGGAAGTCGGCGATGCGCGCGTCGTCGGTGCCGCTGGCGAGGACGAGGCCCCAGTATTCGACGTAGGGGGCGAGGACGTGGCCGGACGGCACCTCGCGCGCGGCGCGTTCCAGATCGGCGCGCTTGCCTGCCGCGTACGCCTGCTGCGCCTGCAGCACCGCGGCGTCCCCCGGCGCCGCCCGGGCGGGGGCGGCACACAGCGCGCCCAGCAGAATGAAACCGATGATCCGAAGCATGCTGTGAGGGTAGCACGCGAGCGCCGCCCGCCGCCTGAGCGGAATCCACCATCGCGCGGCGGCATCCGCTGTCATTCAAAGACGCGGCCCACGCGCTATAGTGAAGCCAGTCCGTCCCCCACCGAGGAGTTAGGCATGACCCCCAACGTCGGCAATACCGATCGCATCATCCGCATCCTTGCAGGCATCGCGCTCATCGCCTGGGCGCTCGCCGGCGGTCCGGCCTGGGCCTGGATCGGCGTGCTGCCGCTCGCCACCGGCGTGTTCCGGTTCTGCCCGGCCTACCGGCTGCTCGGCATGAACACCTGCGGCACCAAGAAATGACCGGTCAGGCCAGGAAAAGCTTGTAGGCCGGATTGCGGGATTCGTCCCAGTAGCGGTAGCCCAGTCCTTCCAGAAACTTCTGGAAGCTTGGCTTTTCGGCGTCCGGGACCTGGATCCCGACCAGCACACGTCCGTAGTCGGCGCCGTGGTTGCGGTAGTGGAACAGGCTGATGTTCCAGCCGCGGCTCATGCTCTGCAGGAACTGCATCAGCGCGCCGGGCCGCTCGGGGAATTCGAAGCGGTACAGCACCTCGTTGACCGCCTCCGGCGCGCGCCCGCCGACCAGATGGCGGACGTGCAGCTTGGCCATTTCGTTGTCGGTGAGGTCGATCGCCTCAAGACCGTGGCGCTGCAGCAGGTCGACCACGCGCGCGCCCTCCCCCTCGCCCGGCACCGAAAGGCCGACGAACACGCGCGCCACGCTGGGGTCGGAATACCGGTAGTTGAACTCGGTGATGTTGCGCGCGCCCAGCAGGGCGCAGAAGTTCTTGAAACTGCCCGGCGTCTCGGGGATGGTGACCGCGAGCACGGCCTCGCGCTTCTCGCCGAGTTCGGCGCGCTCGGCTATGTAGCGCAGGCGGTCGAAGTTCATGTTGGCGCCCGACGCGACGGCCACGAGCGTCTTGCCGCGGAGCTTGTCGCCGGCGATCGCCGCCTTCAGCCCGGCGACCGACAGCGCGCCAGCCGGCTCGAGAATCGAGCGGGTGTCCTCGAACACGTCCTTGATCGCCGCGCAGATGGCGTCGTTGTTGACGCGGATCACCTCGTCGACATACAGCTGCGCCAGCCGGAAGGTTTCCTTGCCGACCTTCTTCACCGCCACGCCGTCGGCGAAGATGCCGACGCGCGGCAGCGTGATGCGCTCGCCCTTGCACAGCGAGCGCGCCATCGAGTCGGCGTCCTCGGGCTCCACGCCGACGATGCGGATCTCCGGCCGCAGGCGCTTGATGTAGGCCGCCATGCCGGCGATCAGCCCGCCGCCCCCTACCGGGACGTAGACCGCGTGGATCGGCCCTGGATGCTGGCGCAGCAGCTCCATCGCGACCGTCCCCTGCCCGGCGATGACGTCCGGGTCGTCGTAGGGATGGACGAAGGTGGCGCGGGCCTCCTTGGCGAATTTGGTGGCATGGGCGCAGGCCTCGTCGTAGTTGTCGCCGTGCAGGATCACCTGCGCACCGCGCGCCGCCACCGCGTCCACCTTGATCTTGGGCGTGGTCGCCGGCATCACGATGGTCGCCGTCACCCCGAGCTTCTGCGCCGCCAGCGCCACGCCCTGCGCGTGATTGCCCGCCGACGCCGCCACCACCCCGCGTGCCATCTGGGCAGCCGTCAGCTTCGCCATCTTGTTGTAGGCCCCCCGGCACTTGAACGAGAACACCGGCTGCAGATCCTCGCGCTTGAGCAGAATCCGGTTGCCGAGACGGCGTGACAGGTTGTGCGCGTCGTCGAGCGGCGACTCCACCGCGACGTCGTAGACGCGCGAGGTGAGGATGCGTTCGAGGTAGTCGTCAGGTTGGCTCATGGCGGCGGGGCGAGGTTTGAAAAAAGGGGGCGATGCCGCTATCTTAGCGGGCTGCATCCAAATCGACGAAATCATCATGACCCAGGACGAAATGAAGCAAGCCGTGGCGCGTGCCGCGGTGGAATACGCCAAGAGCGGCATCATCGGCGTCGGCACCGGCTCGACCGCCAACTACTTCATCGACGCGCTGGCCGAGGTGAAGGGCCGCATCGACGGCGCCGTGGCGAGCTCGGAAGCCACCGCCGCCCGCCTGAAAAGTCATGGCATCGACGTGCTCGACCTCAACAGCGTGGGCGAGCTGGAGATCTACGTCGACGGCGCCGACGAAATCACCGAGCATTTCGCGATGGTGAAGGGCGGCGGCGGCGCGCTGACGCGGGAGAAGATCGTCGCGGCATGCAGCAAGAAGTTCATCTGCATCGCCGACGAATCCAAGCTGGTCGGCGTCCTCGGCAAGTTCCCGCTGCCGGTCGAAGTGATCCCGATGGCGCGCTCCTACGTCGCGCGCGAGCTGGTGAAGCTGGGCGGGCAACCCAGATTGAGAGAAGGCTTCACCACCGACAACGGCAACCTGATCCTCGACGTCCACGGCATGTCCATCGTCGACCCGGTGTCGCTGGAAACCGCGATCAACCAGATCGTCGGCGTGGTCACCAACGGCCTGTTCGCGCGCCGTGGCGCCGACGTCCTGCTGCTCGGCACCCCCGGCGGCGTCAAGTCCTACAAGAAGTAAGTCCTACTGCGGCTGCTGCGGGGCCCCGTCTTCGGGTTCCTGCTCCTCGGCGGGCACCCGGTATTTTTCGGTCGCCCACTGCCCGAGGTCGATCAGCTTGCAGCGCTCGCTGCAGAAAGGCTTCCAGCGGTTTTCCGGAACCCACGCCACGGCCGTGCCGCAGGTCGGGCACGCCACGACGGGAGCTTTGGCGGGCGTCTTCACAGCGTGCAGAAGGTCAGTTCGAAATCGATCGGCTCGACGCTGCAGCTCCGCTGCACCCCGTATCCCGCGTGCACGAAACGGATGTTGAGCATGTACTTGTTGGCCGAGATTTCGGGCACGCACGGCAGGTCGTCGGCCAGCGTGACCCGGATCAGGTGCGGATTGCGTGATTCCAGCATGCGCTGGTAGCTGCCGTTGCTCGCACGCTGCCGTTCGGACTGGCCGCTGTCGCGCAGCAGGCCGAGCACGATGCCGATCGCCGAGCGTATCGGCGAAAACGGCGCGAGCCAGCCGCGCAGCTGGGCGATGCGATCATCGGCCGCATGATGCTGCCAGTAGTGATACGACGGCAGGTCGAATTCGCACATCCCGCCCGGGATGGCGGCGCGCTGCTTGATGGACATCAGCCACTCGTCCTCGCGCAGGTGCTGTCCCACCTTGCCGGGCAGCCGGTAGATGCCGTGATGCGCCTTCTCGATCGCCGCCAGCACGTTTTCCAGCGCACTGCCCTGCACCTGCGGATTGCCGCGCAATGCGGACAGCACCGCCTTCTGGCGGTCGAGTTCCTGCAGCAGGTCGGACTTGAGATCGGCGCGCGCTGCCACCTCCGACATTTCGAACAGCGTCAGCAAGGCGGCGTGGTGCGAGGGCGCGGCGGGCGACGCGACGTACGCGTCGAAGCGGTCGAACAGGTCTTCGAGCCGCAACAGCGTACGGATACGTTCGCTCAGGGGATATTCGTAATGGATCACGCCGCGCCGTAGTCGTCTGGATGCGGCGATTGTCCCCGATCGGGCTGAAAAATCAAGGCGGGGCCTTGCCCGCGAGGCCCCGATAACGGCTGTCCAGCGCTTCCACCTCGGCGTCCAGCGCCTGCGGAGTCGCCGCGTTGACGATGACGTCGTCCGCTGCAGCGAGACGCCCGGCGCGCCCGGCCTGCGCGGCGAGGATCGCGGCGACCTCCTCGCGCGCGAGTCCGCTGCGCGCCATCACCCTTTCGACCTGCACCGTCTCCGGGCAGTCGACCACCAGCACGCGATCGAGCAGATCGCGATAGCCGCCGGTTTCCACCAGCAGGGGAATCACGACCAGAGCGTAAGGCGCATCGAGCGAGGCCAGCGCCGCCTCGACCGCCTTGCGGATCCGCGGATGCAGGATGGCTTCGAGTCGTCGCCGTTGCGCTTCGTCGGCGAACACGCGGCGGCGCAGCGCGGCACGGTCGAGGGTGCCGTCGGCGTGCATCACCGCGTCGCCGAAGGCTGCCTGGATCTGCGCGAGCGCCGCGCCGCCCGGGGCGGTCAGTTCGCGCGCGATCACGTCGGTATCGATCACCGGCACGCCGAGGCGGGCGAAGCGGTCGGCGACGGTCGACTTGCCCGAGCCGATGCCCCCGGTGAGGCCGACGACGACCATCAGAACTGGCCGAGGTAGGCCTGCGTCAGGTCGGCGCCGAAGAACAGCGCGACCAGCCCGCCCCCGGCCAGGTAGGGGCCGAAGGGAATCGGCACACGGCGGTCGTGCTTCACCAGGACGATCATCGCAATCCCGACCGCCGCGCCGACGACCGACGACAGCAGCAGGGTGACCGGCAGCAGCTGCCAGCCGAGCCAGGCGCCGATGGCGGCCAGCAGCTTGAAGTCGCCGAAGCCCATGCCTTCCTTGCCGGTGGCGAGCTTGAACAGCCAGTACACCGACCACAGCACCAGGTAGCCCGCCATCGCGCCGATGACTGCATCCTGCAGGCTGGCGAAATGGCCGCCGAAATTGAACAGCAGTCCCAGCCACACCAGCGGCAGGGTAAGGCTGTCGGGCAGCAGCGTGGTGTCGAGGTCGATGAAGGCGAGCGCGACCAGCGTCCAGATCAGCAGCAGCGCGCCTGCGGCCTGCAGGCTCACCCCCCACTTCCAGGCCGCGGCCGCCGACAGCAGCGCGACCAGCAGCTCCACCAGCGGATAGCGGACGCTGATCGCCGACCCGCAGGCCGAGCAGCGTCCGCGCAGCCACAGCCACGAGAGCAGCGGAATGTTTTCCAGCGCGGTGATCACGTGCCCGCACTGCGGGCAGGCCGAGCACGGCAGCCACAGGTTGTAGCGGGGCGTATCAGGAACGGTTTCGCCACGCAGTTCGGCGCACTGCGCGTGCCAGTCCGCCTCCATCATTTTCGGCAGCCGATGGATGACGACGTTGAGGAAGCTGCCGACCATCAGGCCGAGCAGGAAAACCAGCCCGGTGAACAGGGCGGGCTCGGCGCGCAGCAGTTCGATCACCCGACGACCTCACCCATCTTGAAGATCGGCAGGTACATGGCGATCACCATGCCGCCGATCAGCGTACCCAGCACCACCATGATCACCGGCTCCATCAGGCTCGACAGCGCCTCGACCGCGTCGTCCACCTCGGCTTCGTAGAAGTCGGCGACCTTGCCAAGCATCGAATCGAGCGACCCCGACTCCTCGCCGATCGCCGCCATCTGCAGCACCATGTTGGGGAAGCGCCCGGTGTTCTGCATCGCCTGCGTCAGCGCCGTGCCGGTCGACACCTCGCCGCGGATCTTCTGCGTCGCCTCGACGAACACCTGGTTGCCCGATGCCCCGCCGACCGAATCCAGCGCCTCGACCAGCGGCACGCCGGCGGCGAACATCGTTGAAAGGGTGCGGGTCCAGCGCGCGATGGTGGCCTTTTCGATGACCGGGCCGAAGATCGGCAGCTTGAGCATCAGGCGGTCCATCGCCATCTGCACCTTGCGCGAGCGCTTCCACGCCTGCAGGAAGGCGTAGATGCCGCCGCCGATGACGCCGAAGATCGCCCACCACCATTCGACGAAGAAGTCCGACATCGCCATCACGATCAGGGTCGGCGCGGGCAGGTCGGCGCCGAAGCTCGAGAACAGCTCCTTGAACGCCGGGATCACGAAAATCATGATGACCGCGGTGATGACGAAGGCCACGACGATGATCGAGATTGGGTAGAACAGCGCCGACTTGATCTTGCTCTTGATGGCGAGGATCTTTTCCTTGTAGATCGCCAGCCGGTCGAGCACGGCCTCGAGAATACCGGCGGCCTCGCCGGCGCCCACGAGGTTGCAGAACAGCGCGTCGAAGTGGAGCGGATGGCGGGAGAACGCCTGGGTGAGGCTGCTGCCCTTCTCGATGTCGGCCTTGATCTCGAGCAGCAGACGCTGCATCGACGGGTTGGAATGTCCGCGTGCGACGATCTCGAACGACTGCAAGAGCGGCACGCCGGCCTTCATCATGGTCGCCAGCTGGCGGGTGAACAGCGTGACGTCCTTGTCGGTGATGCGCTTGGCCGTGTTGAACAGCGTGCTCTGCTTCTTGACCTTGGTCACCGTGATGCCCTGCCTGCGCAGTTGCGTATTGACCATCGCGAGGCCGCCGGCCAGCATCTGGCCCTTGACCTTCTTGCCGCGCTTGTCCATGCCCTCCCACAGGAAGGTGGCGTCCTTGACTGCTTTTGCCGCTGTTGCCATAGAAGAATCCCTTAAAGATTGGTAACGGCCTCGACCTCTTCCAGCGAGGTGAGACCGGCTTTCACTTTCAACAGACCCGCCTGACGCAGGTCGAGCACGCCTTCGCGCCGCGCCTGGTCAGCAATGTCGGATTCGTTGCCGCCCTTGAGAATGATGCGGGTCATCGCGTCGGTGATCGGCATCACCTGATAGATGCCGACCCGCCCCTTGTAGCCGGTGCCGCCGCAGATCTCGCAGCCGACTGGCCCGTAGGGCCGCCACGTGCCGTCGAGCTGGTCGGCCGTGAACCCCGCCGCCAGCAGCGCTTCGGAAGGAATGTCGACCGGCTTCTTGCACGAGCAGAGGCGCCGCGCCAGGCGCTGGGCGGTGATCAGGATCACCGACGAGGCGACGTTGAACGGCGCGACCCCCATGTTGAGCAGACGGGTCAGGGTGCCGGGGGCGTCGTTGGTGTGCAGCGTGGACATCACCATGTGGCCGGTCTGCGCGGCCTTGATCGCGATGTCGGCGGTTTCCAGGTCGCGGATCTCGCCGACCATGATGACGTCGGGATCCTGGCGCAGGAAGGATTTCAGCGCCGCCGAGAAGGTCAGTCCGGCCTTGTCGTTGACGTTGACCTGGTTGATGCCGGGCAGCTGGATTTCCGCCGGGTCTTCCGCGGTCGAGATGTTGACGTCCGGCTTGTTGAGGATGTTGAGGCAGGTATAGAGCGACACCGTCTTGCCCGAGCCGGTCGGGCCGGTCACCAGCACCATGCCGTAGGGCCGCTGCACGGCGTTGAGCAGCACCTCCTTCTGCCACGGCTCGTAGCCCAGCGCCTCGATCCCGAGCTGCGCGCTGGTGGGGTCGAGAATACGCATGACGATCTTCTCGCCGTACAGGGTCGGCAGGGTGCTGACCCGGAAGTCGATGGCGCGGTTCTTCGACAGCACCAGCTTCATGCGGCCGTCCTGCGGCACGCGCTTCTCCGAAATGTCGAGCTTCGACAGCACCTTGATGCGCGAGGCCACCTTGTCCTTGATCGCCATCGGCGGCTGCGCGACCTCGGACAGGATGCCGTCGCGCCGGTAGCGGATGCGGTAGTACTTCTCGTAGGGCTCGAAATGGATGTCGGAGGCGCCGAGGTTGATCGCGTCGAGCATGATCTTCTGCAGGTAGCGCACCACCGGCGCATCGTCGATATCGATGCCGCCGTTGTCCTGCTGGGCCGTGCTCTCCTCGTCGGCGAACTCGAGGTTGAGGTCTTCGGTGTTCAGCACGGCGAGCGTGCTTTCCGCCGTCTCGCCGGAGCGCTCGATCAGCTTGCCGAGCTTGTCGTCCTCCACCACGACCGGCTCCACCGCCTGGCCGGTCTGGAACTTCACCTCGTCGAGCGCCTGCAGATGCGTGGGGTCGGACGTCGCGACGTACAGCTTGTTGCCGCGCTGGTAGAGCGCGAGCACGCGCCGCTTCTGCACCAGCTTGGGGTCGAGCAGCCCCTGCGGCAGGCTCTCCGGGTCCATCGCCCCCAGATCCAGATAGGGGAAGCCGAACGAGACGGCGGCGAACTCCGCCACCTGGCCGGCCTTGTAGCGCCCGCCCTTGATCAGCTCGCTGACGAAGGACTCGCCCGACTGGCTCGCGCGCTTCCATACCCCCTCGGCGTCGCTCTCCGACAGCCAGCCATGGTTGACCATGGCGCGCGCCAGTCCCGTCAAATTGTTGGTGTTTGTCACAGCGGCCATCGCTCGTTCCTGACAAGTCCAGTGTCAAATCGTCATCGCCACCCGCCCGCCCGACGGGCGGATGGCGGGGAATCACTGGCCTTAACGGCGGTTTTCCGCTTAAGTTGAGGGGGGCTCGGGCGAAACCCCGCCCGCGGCCGGCAGGTAGATGCGCGCCATCTTGACCGCGCGATCCTGGGTCTGGACGATTTCCACCGGCACGTCGCCCAGTTTGAGGCTCACCCCCGCCTCGGGAATGTCCTCGAACTGCTCGAGCAGCAGGCCGTTCAGCGTCTTGGGACCGTCGAGCGGAAGCGAGAGCCCCAGCTTGCGGTTCAGGTGACGCAGCAGCACGCCGCCCTCGGCGAGCCAGCTGCCGTCTTCCTCCTGCCGCAGGTAGCCCATGCCGGAGGGCGCCTGGGTGGTGAACTCCCCCACCATTTCCTCGAGCAGGTCCTCCAGCGTCACCAGCCCCTGCAGTTCGCCGTATTCGTCGACCACCAGCCCCAGCCGCCGCCTGCCGCTCTGGAAATTCCGCAGCTGGGTGAACAAGGGCGTGCCGGCCGGGATGAAGTAGGGCGCCTCGAGGCTCTCCTTGAGCGTCTCAGGATCCAGCTCCTCGCCCGCCAGCGCATGCAGGACGCGGCGCACATGCAGCACGCCGAGCAGGTTGTCGGGGGACCCCGCGTGCACGACCAGCCGGGTGTGGTGGCTGGTGGCGATCTGCTGGCGCAGGCGCTCCGGCTCGTCCTCGATGTCGATCGACTCGATCTGGCTGCGCGGCGTCATCACGTCGTCGACGGTGATGTCCTCGAGTTCGAGCAGGTTGACCAGGACGCGCTGGTGTTCGCGCGGCAACACGCCGGACGATTCCAGCACGATGGTGCGCAGCTCCTCCACGCCCAGCCGGCTGCCGAGCCCCGGCTCGGGCGGCTTGATCCTCAGCAGCCACAGGATGCCCTGAACGAAAAGGTTGACGAACCACACCACCGGGTAGGCCAGCTTGAGCATCGGCGTCAGGACGTACGCCGCAGGATAGGCGACCCGCTCCGGGTACGACGCGCCGAGCACCTTGGGCGTCACTTCGCTGAAGACCAGAACCAGGAAAGTCAGCAGCAGGGTCGCCAGGGACAGCGCAAGGTCGGATTCGCCGAACAGGCGGATGGAAATGATCGTCGCCAGCGTCGCCGCCGCGATGTTGATCAGGTTGTTGCCGAGCAGGATCACACCCAGCAGCTTGTCCGTCTGGTTCAGCAGCGCCTGCGCCAGCATCGCGCCGCGGTGACCGGTCTCGGCCGCATGGCGCAGGCGGTAGCGGTTGATCGCCATCATGGCGGTTTCGGATGCGGAAAAGCACCCGGACAGGAACAGCAAGCCCCCTAGCAGTCCGAACAGGGTGCCGATGGAAAACGTCTCCAAGAATCAGTTCCCGCGAGAAATGGCCGAATGCATGCCGGCGCCGTCAGCGCCCGAGCAGCACTTCGAGCACGAACTGGGTGCCCAGGTAGGCCAGCAACAGCAAGGTGAACCCGGTGATCGTCCAGTACAGGGCGGTGCGGCCGCGCCAGCCGCGGAAGCGCCGCCCCAGCAGCAGGCCGCCGAACACCAGCCACGACAGGATCGCCAGGACGGTCTTGTGGGAAAACTGCACGGCCGTGCCGAACAGTTCCTCCGAGAAGAACACGCCGCTGAAGACGGCAAGGGTGAGCAGCACGAATCCCACGCCGATGGTCCGGAACAGCATCGCCTCCAGCGTCAGCAGGGGCGGCGCACCGTCCTGCGTCAGCGCGCCCCGGTGCAGCTGCTTTTCGAGCATCGTCATCAGCACCGCGTGGAGCGCCGCCACCGCCAGCAGGCCGTAGGCAAGGAACGACACCACCAGGTGTGCCCGCAGGGCGAGCGCCTGCGAGTTCGGGATGGCGTGGGAGTCGGTGAAGACCACCATCAGCAGGACCGATGCCGCCGCCAGTCCGCTCACCCAGGACTGCAGGCGTGCGAGCGGCGCGCCCTGGCTCGACAGCCAGTACGCCAGCGCCGTCAGCCACAGGATCGTCGACAGCGAATTGCCGAACCCGAGCCGGATGTCGCCCTGCCCCAGCACCGAGTGGTAGATCAGCGCGCCATGTGCGAGGAGCGCGAGCGGCAGCAATGCGCGCACCGACACCGCGCCCGGCGCGCGGCGCAGGCGCCACGCGACCCAGCCGTACAGCGCACTCACACACAAAGTAGCCAGCAATAGCGGAGACATTCGTTAAAATGGGGATCTGATTCAGCCAGCCTCATTATCCATGCCGCTCCCGGCGGCAACAAGGAAGCCATGTTAGAAAATCTCAGCGGACGCCTCGCCGGCGTCGTCAAGACCCTGCGCGGCCAGGCGCGCATCACCGAGGCCAATGTGCAGGACACCTTGCGCCAGGTCCGGCTGGCCCTGCTGGAGGCCGACGTCGCGCTGCCGGTGGTCAAGTCCTTCATCGAGGCCGTCAAGGCACGGGCGCTGGGGCAGGAAGTGCTCGCCAGCCTGTCACCCGGGCAGGCGCTGATCGGCATCGTCCACGAGGAACTGACCCGCCTGATGGGCGGCGAGAACGCTGACCTCGACCTCACCACCACCCCGCCGGCGGTCATCCTGATGGCCGGCCTGCAGGGCTCGGGCAAGACCACCACCAGCGGCAAGCTCGCGCTGCTGCTGAAGCACCGCAAGAAGAAGGTGCTGCTCGCCTCGGCCGACGTCTACCGTCCCGCCGCCATCGACCAGCTGCGGCAGCTCGGCAAGCAGCTCGACGTCGCCTTCTTCGAGGCCGGCGACGAGCGCGACCCGCTGAAGATCGCGCAGGCCGCGCTGGATCACGCGCGGCGCCAGTTCTACGACGTGCTGGTCGTCGACACCGCCGGCCGGCTGGCGATCGACGAGGCGATGATGGACGAGATCAAGGCGCTGCACGCCGGGGTCAAGCCGGTCGAGACGCTGTTCGTCGTCGACGCCATGCAGGGCCAGGACGCGGTCAACGTCGCCAAGGCTTTCAATGAAGCCCTGCCGCTTACCGGCGTCGTGCTGACCAAGCTCGACGGCGACGCGCGCGGCGGCGCCGCGCTGTCGGTGCGACAGGTGACCGGCAAGCCGCTGAAGTTCATCGGCGTCGGCGAGAAACCCACCGGGCTGGAGGCCTTCCATCCCGAGCGCATGGCGCAGCGCATCCTCGGCATGGGCGACGTGCTTTCGCTGATCGAGCAGGCACAGGCCTCGGTCGACGTCGCCGAGGCAAAGAAACTCGCCGACAAGGTCAAGAAGGGCAAGGACTTCGACCTCGAGGACTTCAAGACGCAGATCCAGCAGATGCGCAAGATGGGCGGGCTGTCCGCGCTGATGGACAAGCTGCCCGGTGCCGGCCAGATGCAGCTTCCCGCCGGCGCCGACGAGAAGGCGGTCAACCGGGTGGAGGGCATCATCAACAGCATGACCCCGCTCGAGCGCCGCAAGCCCGAGCTCATCAAGGCCAGCCGCAAGCGCCGCATCGCCGCAGGTGCCGGCGTGCAGGTGCAGGAGGTCAACAAGCTGCTGAACCAGTTCGAGCAGGCGCAGAAGATGATGAAGATGATGGGCAAGGGCGGGCTGTCCAAGATGATGCGCGGCATGAAGGGCATGCTGCCCGGGATGCGCTGATCCGGACCCACTGGCAAAGCCGGCGGTTTCGAGTATAATTCCCGGTTTTCTCCGTTTACCCGGTGGGTTAAATCATGGTCGTTATTCGTCTTTCGCGCGGCGGCGCCAAAAACCGTCCCTTCTACAACGTGGTGGTGGCCGACTCGCGCTGCCGTCGTGATGGCCGCTTCATCGAGCGCGTCGGCTTCTACAACCCGGTCGCCCCGGAAGGCACCGAATCGGTGCGCCTGGATCAGGAGCGCATCGGCTACTGGGTGAGCAACGGCGCACAGCTGTCCGACACCGTCGCCCGCCTGGTCAAGCAGAACAAGCCGGCAGTCGCAGCCTGATCGAGTTGGGTCAGTCCGGCGACTGGGTCGTCATGGGGCGCATCGCCGCCCCGTTCGGCGTCAAGGGCTGGGTCAAGGTCCAGCCCTACAGCGAGGATCCCGGCACGCTGATGGACTTCGGGTCCTGGCGCGTCGGGCGCGGCGAGACACAGGCGCACTTCGTCGTCGAGGCCGTTCAGGATCACGGTGCCGCGCTGGTCGCCAAACTGGCAGGGATCGACGACCGCGACGCGGCGTATGCGCTGCGCGGGCAGGAAATCTCGGTCGCGCGGAGCGCGCTCCCTGCGCCGGAAGAAAACGAGTATTACTGGTCCGACCTGATCGGCCTGACCGCGGTCAACCGGGAAGGCGTCGAACTGGGCAAGGTCGACAGCCTGATGGAAACCGGCGCGCACGACGTGCTGGTGGTCAAGGGCAGGCGCGAGCACCTGATTCCGTTCGTCGCCGCCTTCGTCGGCGGGGTCGACCTGCAAGGCGGAACGATCGAGGTCGACTGGGGCGAAGACTACTGATGCGTTTCGACGCGATCACGCTCTTCCCCGAGATGTTCGATGCCGTACTGGACTACGGCATCACGCGGCGGGCGCTGGACCGCGGGCTGTACCGGTTCCGTGCGTGGAATCCGCGCGACTACACCGACGACCCGCATCGCACGGTCGACGACCGCCCCTACGGCGGCGGCCCCGGGATGCTGATGCTGGCCGAGCCGCTGGATCGCACGCTCAACGCGGTGCAGCAGGAACTGGCGAGCGAAAACTTGACGCCGTGGGTGGTGCATTTCTCGCCGCGCGGCCGCCCGCTGACCCAGCAGCGGGTGATGGAACTGAAGGAGCGCCCCGCACTGGTTCTGCTGTGCGGGCGCTACGAAGGCATCGACGAACGCCTGCTGCAGCGGCGCGTCGACGAGGAAATCTCGCTCGGCGACTTCGTGCTGTCGGGTGGCGAACTGCCGGCGCTGGCGCTGATGGACGCGATCATCCGGCAGCTGCCGGGGGCGCTCAACGATGCCGAGTCGGCGGTGCAGGACTCGTTCAGCCACGGGTTGCTCGACTGCCCGCACTACACCCGGCCCGAAACATGGCAGGGGCTGGCGGTGCCGGAGGTGCTGAAAAGCGGCAACCATGCGGCGATCGCCAAATGGCGGCACGAACAGAGCCTGCGGCTGACCGCCGCGCTGCGCCCCGACCTGCTGGAACAGGCGCAGCAGCCTAAGGATTGACCGGCGCGCCTTCGGGCGAGCCGGAAAAGAGTGGCGCCGGGGTGGAACACAAACCCCGGCGCCAATGTGAAACGGCGTGACGTCCGCCCGGTGGTCCGAGACCCGACGGCGCACCTCTCCCGCCAGATGTAAGGAAACATCATGAACATCATCGAGCAACTCGAACAGGAAGAAATCGCCCGCCTGGGCAAGACCATCCCCGCCTTCGCCCCCGGCGACACCGTCGTCGTTCAGGTGAAGGTGAAGGAAGGCAACCGCGAGCGTCTGCAGGCGTACGAAGGCGTCGTCATCGCCAAGCGCAACCGCGGCCTCAACTCCGCCTTCACCGTGCGCAAGATCTCCGCCGGCGAAGGCGTCGAGCGCACCTTCCAGACCTACTCGCCGCTGGTCGCCAGCATCGAAGTGAAGCGCCGCGGCGACGTGCGCCGCGCCAAGCTGTACTACCTGCGCGAGCGCTCCGGCAAGTCGGCGCGCATCAAGGAAAAGCTGCCCGCCCGCAAGGCTGCAGCAAAGGCCGCCGAATAAGCCGCCGTCCTGCCGCGCCACGAACGCCCGCCTCGCGCGGGCGTTTTTGTTTCCGGCCGGCGCTAGAATGCACACATGCCCGACTACGACGCCATCCTCGCCGCGCCGATGTGCCGGCTTGGCGCGCGCTTCACCGGCGATGCGCTGACCGGACTCGATTTCCTGCCGCCGGACGTCCCCGCGACCGTCCGGCCCGACGCGCGCGTTCGCCGACTGTCCCGCGAGCTCGACGCCTACTGGCACGACCCCGCCCACCCCTTCGACCTGCTGTTCGTTCCGCAGGGGACGCCGTTCCAGTTGCGCGTGTGGCACGCGCTGATGAAGATTCCCGCGGGACGCCCGACGACCTATGGCGCGCTCGCGCAGCGGCTCGGTACCGCGCCGCGCGCAGTGGGGCAGGCGTGCGGGGCGAACCCGCTGCCCATCCTCATCCCCTGCCATCGCGTGGTCGCGGCAGGCGGGCTGGGCGGCTTCATGCATGCGGCGTCGGGCGCGCCGCTCGACGTGAAAACCTGGCTGCTGGCGCATGAGGGCTCTGCGGCGCCCGCCTCTCACGCACGCGATGCCGAAACCGACCGACGTCGCGCTCGTTGACCGCTTCTGCGACCACCTGTGGCTCGAGGACGGGCTGGTCGAACTGACGCTGGCAGCGTACCGGCGCGACCTCATGGCCTTCGGCAGCTGGCTCGCGCAGGCGCGTGGACAGCCGCTGGCGGCGGCCGTCGCCGGCGACATCGAGGCCTATCTGGCATGGCGCTTCGCCAACCGCGCGCAACCGCGCAGCGCGGCGCGCTACACCTCGGCGCTGAAGCGCTTCTACCGCTACCTGCTGCGGGAAAACCTGATCGCCTTCGACCCCACGCTCAACCTCGACGGCCCCAAACTGCCGCGCGCGCTGCCCAAGACGCTGACCGAGGCCGACGTCGAGCGCCTGCTCGACAGCGCCGGCGATGGTACCGCGCTCGACCTGCGCGACCGCGCGATGCTGGAGACGCTCTACGCGACCGGCCTTCGGGTGTCCGAGCTGGTGGGGCTGAAGCTGACGGCGCTCAATCTCAACGACGGCGTCCTGCGCGTCACCGGCAAGGGGAACAAGGACCGCCTGGTGCCGCTCGGCGAGGAGGCCGTGCGCTGGCTGCAGCGCTACCTGGCGGAAGCGCGCCCGCCGCTGATGGCGGGTGCGCTGTCCGATGCCGTGTTCGTCACCGCACGCGGCGAAGGCATGACCCGCCAGGGCTTCTGGCACCTCATCAAGCGACGCGCGCGGCTCGCCGGCATCGCGCGTCCGCTCTCGCCGCATACGCTGCGCCACGCGTTCGCGACCCATCTGCTGAATCACGGCGCCGACCTGCGGGTGGTGCAGATGCTGCTCGGGCACAGCGACATCTCGACCACGCAGATCTACACCCACGTCGCACGCGAGCGCATGAAGCAGCTGCACGCCCGGCACCACCCGCGCGGCTGACTCAGCCGGGCATGCGCATCCGCTCCATCAGGTAACACAGGCAGTCCTGGCGGATCACCCGCTCGTCGCGCGTCAGCATCGCCGGCATCAGTGGCTGGGCCAGCGTGATCGTTCCGTCGCGGTAGTCGAACAGCCGGTGACCGACGTCCGCCCCCCGCTCGTCCAGCGCCTGCAGCCGAACCGCGCTGCCCGGCCGCACCGCCCCCAGCACCTCGCCGCGCCCGAGCTCGCGGAAGTTGTAGTGATCGAGCGCGGGGACGAAGTCGATGTCGGCGTCCGGCGACCCGAAGCCGAAGCTGGCGTCGTCAGGAACCTTCACCGTCGCCACCGTATGGAACAGATCGATGTCGTGCGGCGCGACGCAATGCGCGGGAAACGCCGAGAGGTGCAGGCACGCCTCGATGAAGGCCGCGGCATGCTCGACGCTCCCCGGCGTCCCCGGCTTGCCGCACTCGACGGTGACCGCGGGGCACAATTCCGCGAAGGCCGCGGATTGCACCCCGCGCGGGCGGATGAAATACACCACGGTGCGCGAGAACAGCGTCGCGAGATGCAGGAAATCCTGGTCCAGCCGGTTGACGCAGGCGTAGTGCGGATTGAGGCCGGTGTTGTTGTGGATGTCGAGGCTCGCGAAGACGCCGCGGCTGCGCATCGCGTCGACCACCTGCCGCATCATCGCCGACTCCGCCGCGTCGGGCGCCTCGCTGCCGGGCCACACCCGGTTGTAGTCGGGCTGCCCGTCCAGGCGGCGCAGCCCCGACCGGGCGGCCTCGACGTTGCCGATGAAGAGCGAAAGCGCCCGCGGCAGCTCGGTGCCGGCGAGTTTCCGCAGCACCGACTGCGCCGCCAGCCAGCCGGTGTCCTCGTTGCCGTGCAACAGCACCGACACGAAAAGCGGCGGCGTGCGCCGCCCCGGCAGATGGATCAGCGCCGGCCCCGGCAGCACTTCATGGAGGCGCGCGGCGGAGCGGTCGAGCAGGCCGTCGGGGAGCGCGTCGAATTCGGTCAGAGTGGCCATTCGTGTACCGGCGCACCGCTGCGCTGGTTCTCCAGATAATCGTTCATCATGCGATGCAGGTCGCCATCCAGCTGCGAAAGCCGCTGCAACTGCCAGACCGCGCCGGTCTGTCCCGACCGCACCCGGGCCTCGACGACGCCGAGGTAGTGCTCGATTTCCGCATCCGGCAGCCCGAACGCCTGCAGCCCCTGACGGGCCAGCGGCAGCGCGATCCCGAGCACGAGGTCGCGCGCCGCGTGGCGCCGGCCGTCGAGCCAGGTCAGCTCCGCCTGCAATCCGTGGCGGGCTGCGGCGTAGAAGTTGCCGTGCGCGGCGGAGAACGCCAGATCGGCCTCGGCGGGATCGCGCTGTCGCACCAGCGCGTGCACCAATCCATAGTAGAGCGCTGCATTCGCCGTCATGTCGAGCACCGTCGGCCCGCTCGGCAACACCCGCTGTTCGAGCCGCACGTGCCCCGCCCCCGCGGCATCGAAACCCACCAGCGGCCGCACCCAGCGCCAGATGGCGCCGTTGTGCAGCCGCAGGTGCGGGTAGCGGTCGGGCGCCTCGCGAAGCTCGATCGGCAACAGCGCGGGGTAGTGCGCCAGATTCTCGTCGAAGAGCTCGAGCAGGTTCGTCACGTAGTCGCGCCCGAAGGTCACCCGGCGCAGCGTCGGCTCGGCGAGTCCGGCATAGCCCCCGAGGTCAACCGCCTGCTCGAACAGCGGCACGCGCGTTTCCTGCCACAGGCGCCGCCCGAACAGCAGCGGCGAATTGGCCGCTGCCGCCAGCAGCGGGCCGCAGGTGATCAGCGACGCATTGTAGTAGCGCGCCGCCTGCCCGAAGGGCACCTGCAGGTGCAGCTGGAAGGACGTGGTCGCGGCTTCCAGCATCACGTCGAAGCGGCTCAGGTGCAGCGCATCGCTGCCCTCGATGTCGATGCGGATCGGCGCCCCGCCGCGCTGCTGCAGCACCTGGGCGTTGAGCGCCTCGAAACGATGCATCGCGGACATGCTGGCGAGGGTCAGGTCCTCGTCGCGTATGGTCGGCAGGATGCCGATCATCGCCAGCACGGTATCCATGCCGTGCGCGACGTGCTGGCACTTGTCCCAGGTGGTGAGCAGCGACTCCTCGAGCGCGGACAGCACGCCCGCCCCCATTTCCACCGGCGGCGCGTTCAGCTCGACGTTGAAGCGCGACAGCTCGGGCACCACGAGCGGGTCGTCGAGCCGGCGCAGGTAGGCTTCGTTGACCGGGCTCGGACGCCCGGTGTGGTCGAGCAGCCAGGCCTCGAGCTCGATGCCGGCGACGTAGCGCGCGTCGGCGAAGCCGCCGGCGCGCGCGAACGCCCCGAGTGCGGCCGTTTCCGCTGTCAGCCTCGTCGAGAATCGCTGGAAGTCCGCTTCCGAAAAGCGGGTGTGGGTGATTTCCTGACCCATTTCGTGTGTTCAGCGCGGCGGCAGGCCGGCCCTCCCGAGTAGTTTTCCGCCAGGACAAGCCGCAATGCCCGGCCCCTGCAACTCGCCAACCCTAGACGCGATCGCTCGGCCGCGCCAGATAGAACCATTCATGCCCGGGCGCCGCTTCGGGATGCGGAAACACGACGTAGCCGTCGCAGGCCGCCCGCACCGGCGTGCCGTCGTGGCGGATGCCGATGACTTCGCCTGCGGCCACCGGGTCGAAACTCGACCAGTCGCGCACGAACCGGTCGCCCTCGTGGCTGCGATCGACGACCTCGTACAAGCGCAACGCTTCCGTGGCGCTTGCCGGAAGCGGCGGCGCAGCCGGGCTGAGTCGCAGATGCGCCAGCGCGTTGTGGATGGCCCGGTACGCGACCTCGGGTGCCGCCGGGTCGTCGTGCTGGCCGCACTCCAGGGTCAACGCGATGCCGCCCTGCCCGCGCATGTATTCGGTCGTGCCGACGCCGTAGTGCACGTCGGCCTCACGCGGCGACGCCCCGGCCGCCAGGCGCCGCGCGACGCCCGCAGCATAGGTGTCGAGCCAGCCGTCGATGAAGCGATGCACGCCGAGCGCGCGTGCCAGCGCCGTCTCCTCGGCGGCCCGCGCGAACGGCTCGAGCGCCCCCTGGTTGTCTTCGGGCCCCAGCATCACGAAGGGCTCGCCCGGGGTATGGAACGAGTGCAGGTCGAGCAAGGCGTCGTGCTGCGCGAGGAGCGGACACAGCCAGCCGGCGACGCGGTCCTCGAACTCGACGGGCGTGTCGGTCGGCACCAGCTTGCGGTTCAGATTGCGGTCGCCCAGGCGCTGGCGGCGCGCGTAGGCCAGGGGGTTGGTGACCGGGACGAAGGTGACGCTGCCGGCGACGACGGCGAGCCGTCCCGCCTCGATTTCGGCGATCACGCGGCGGATCGCCTGGGTGCCGCAGGTCTCGTTGCCGTGTACCGCGCCCAGCACCACCAGGCGCGTGCCGGGCGCGAGACCGGTGAACGTGACGGACTGGAAATGCAGCGATTCGAGTTCATTCATGGATTCAGCGCCTTGAACGCCAAGGATACGCTCGAAACCAGCAGAAGCGCGCCCACCAGCCGCGTCATCTGCGCCTGGCCGAGGCCGACATGCACCCGTCCGCCCAGATGAAGCGCCCCCAGCACCAGCGGCAGCGCGATCAGGTACACGATCCACACCTCCGCGGTCAGCAGCAGCCCGGCCACCAGGAAGCTCACAATGCGGGTGATGGCTTCGAAGAAGAACAGGGCGGAGAAGGTCGCCCGCAACTCGCCTTTGTCGCGAATGCGGTGCGTCAGGTAGATCACATACGGCGGCCCGCCTGTTCCGAACAGCGCGCCCACGGTGCCGCCGGTCAGCGCCGCCGGCACCGCCCAGCCGCGCCCGGCGGGCCGGTCACCGTGGATGTTGAACAGGCTGCGCAGCGCGAACACGAAAACGAACGCGGCCAGCGCAAGCAGCATAGGCTCGGCCGGCAGCTCGACCAGCAGGCGCGTGCCCAGGATCACCCCGACCACGCTGAACGGAATCAGAATCCTGATCTCCCCCCATTGCACGCGCTTGAAGTGCAGGCCGCCGATCACCAGCGAGGCGGTGAAATCCAGCAGCAGGATGAGCGGGACCACGAACTGCAGCGGAAGAAACAGTGCCAGCAAGGGAACCGAAATCAGCCCGGACCCGAAGCCGGTGATGCCGCGTATGACGTACGCTGTCAGCAGGATGGCCGCCGCGGCGGCGATCTGCTCGGGCGTCACGGTCGGCTGCCGCGCTCGATGGTGATGCCGAGTTCCTTGATGCCGGGGACGATGGCGAACTTGGTCACCGAGACCTTCACCCACGGCGCGCCGAACTCGTCGCGCACGATCGCGGCGACATGCTCGGCCACCGATTCGACGAGGGTGATCGGCTGCGGCGCGTTGTGCAGGTAGTCCTTCACCCGTTGGGCGACCGCGCCGTAGTCGATGGTGTCGGCGACGTCGTCGGTGCCGCCCGCCTTGCTGTGCGGCAGGCCGATCTCGAGATCGAGCCGCACCGGCTGCGGCACTTTGCGTTCCCACTCGTATATGCCGATAATCAGTTCGAGACGGAAGTCCCGCAGAAATAGAATATCCATCGTGCCGCCCGCCGGGCCCACCCAAAACCCGCCATTTTACTGACTTATGATCACCCTGTTGTTTGTTGCCGTCGCCTATCTGATCGGCTCGCTGTCGTTTGCCGTCATCGTGAGCCGCGCCATGGGCCTGCCCGACCCGCGCAGCTTCGGCTCGGGGAACCCCGGCGCGACCAACGTGCTGCGCACCGGCCGCAAGGCGGCCGCGGCACTCACCCTGCTGGGCGACGCGCTGAAAGGCTGGCTCGTGGTCGTCGCGGCCGGCGTGCTGGCTCCCCGCCTCGGCCTTTCCGACGGCATCGTCCTGCTGTGCGCGCTCGCCGTGTTCGTCGGCCACCTCTTCCCGGTGTTCTTCCGCTTCCAGGGCGGCAAGGGGGTGGCGACGGCACTGGGGGTGCTGCTCGGCCTCAACCCGTGGCTGGGGCTGGCGTGCCTCGCCACCTGGCTGGTCACGGCCGGCGTGTTCCGCATCTCCTCGCTTTCCGCGCTGGCCGCGGCGGTGCTCTCCCCGCTGTACGCGACGCTGCTCATGGGCTGGGGCAACACGGCGATGACGGTGCTGGTGATCGCGCTGCTGCTGGTCTATCGTCACAAGAGCAACCTGATCAAGCTCGCGTCCGGTCAGGAAGCGCGCATCGGCACCCGCAAATAATCAATGGCCCTGTTCGACAAAACCATCGACCACGCGAAGGAGAGCCTCGCCGAGGTCTCCCGCGAGGCGATCGACCAGGCCGGCAAGCGCCTGTCGGACGTGGTGAAGGACGGCGTGTCGCAGGCCGGCACCGAGCTCAAGGACGTGATCTGGCAGGCGAGCCAGGAGATCGACGCCAAGCTCGACAAGATTTCCGACGAACTGCACGCACAGCGGCAGTTCACCAAGGACGACGTTCGCGAACTGGTCGACTATGCGGGCGAAAAACTCGGCACCCTGATGGACGAGCGCATCGTCCACGCCAAGAGCGAATTCTCGGTGCTGGTGCAGGAAAAGGTCGAGTACTTCAAGCGCGAGGTCGACGGCTTCTTCATCGAGCGGCAGCGCGACCTTGCGCGCGAGCGTCGGCGGCTGTTCATCAACGTCGCCATCGCGATCCTCGCCTCGCTGTCGGTCGGCTTCGTCTCCTGGCTGTACCACCAGTATGTCGGCGGCGGGCTCGACGTGTTCGCCGTCTTCCGCATCGTGTTCGCCTCGCTGGCCGGCGGCTATGCGGCCTACCTCGCGCTCAAGCTGGTGCGCCGCTGGCTGTCGATGTCGGAGCACAAGAAGGACACGCTGTTCCTGGTCAGCCGTTACTGGGGAGTGCTGCGGCCCGAGAGCATTTTCGGAACCGTGGTGCTGGTCTGCCTGATGGCGGCGCTGGTCGGATTCCTGCTGTTCCCCGAGCAGATCGCGCAGCTCACCGGCAGCGAGAAGTGGCTCAAGGCCCTGCGCGAGGCCTACCCGATTTTTCCGCGCTGAGCGCCGACGCCCCGCCGCAGCCTAAACGGCTTCGAGGGAAGCCAGCTCCCAGCGCGGCCTCACCGCAAACGAAAGATCGGGCCGGGCATGGGCCAGCCGCTGCGCCCCTGCGTACGCGATCATTGCACCGTTGTCGGTGCAGAACTCCAGGCGCGGATAGAAAACCTCGATTCGGCGTGCCGCCGCCTCGCGCGTGAGTATCGTGCGCAAGTGCGCATTGGCGCCGACGCCACCGGCGACGACCAGACGCGTCGCCCCGCTGTGGCGGCAGGCCGCCAGACTCTTGCTCACGAGCACCTCGACCGCCGCCGCCTGGAACGCCGCGGCGATGTCGGCCGCATGGGCCAGTCCCTGCTTGCGCACCAGCGTCAGCACCGCCGTCTTCAGGCCGCTGAAACTGAAGTCGAAATCGCCCGAGCCGAGCATCGGCCGCGGCAACGGAAAGCGGCCGGCGTCGCCGCCTTCGGCCAGCCGCGACAGGGCCGGGCCGCCCGGATATCCCAGGCCCAGCAGCTGGGCGGTCTTGTCGAAGGCCTCGCCCGCGGCGTCGTCGAGCGTCTCGCCAAGAAGCGTGTAGCGCCCCACCCCCGATACCAGCATCAGCTGGGTGTGTCCGCCCGACACCAGCAGCGCGACGAAGGGAAACGCCGGCGGCGTGTCCGAAATCAGCGGCGACAGCATGTGGCCTTCGAGGTGATGCACCCCGACCGCCGGAATGCCGAGCACGTAGGCCAGCGCGCGCGCCATGCCGGCGCCCACCAGCAGGGCGCCGGCAAGCCCGGGACCCTGGGTGTAGGCGATGCCGTCGAGGTCCCGAAGTGTGCGGCCACTCTCAGCCAGAACCTGACGGGTCAGAGGCAGCACCCGACGGATGTGATCGCGCGATGCGAGCTCGGGAACCACGCCGCCATACGCGTTGTGCATCGCGATCTGCGAATGCAGCGCGTGTGCGAGCAGGCCTTGCGCGGTGTCGTACAGCGCGACCCCGGTTTCATCGCATGACGATTCGACGCCGAGTACCAACATAAGGAAAGGAGAACAGGGGACTGGAAAAATGCCGGACGGCTTGCTATTATTCTCGTTTTTCCCGTTCCCAGGAAGCCATCTTCAAATGCCCCACGTCAAAGTCAAGGAAAACGAGCCGTTCGATGTCGCCCTGCGCCGCTTCAAGCGTTCCATCGAAAAAGTCGGCCTGCTGACTGAACTGCGCGCCCGCGAGTTCTACGAGAAGCCCACCGCCGAGCGCAAGCGCAAGCTCGCCGCCGCCATCAAGCGCCAGAGCAAGCGCCTGCGCAGCCAGCAACTGCCCCCGAAGATGTACTGATTCTGCGTCGCCGCAGAATTCTCCACAGCGCATGTCGCTCAAGGCACGCATCACCGACGACATGAAATCCGCCATGCGCGCCAGGGACACGGCGCGCCTCGGCACGATCCGCTTGCTTCTGGCTGCCATCAAGCAGAAGGAGGTCGACGAGCGTGCCGAGCTGGACGATTCCGCAGTCGGCGGCATCGTCGAAAAACTCATCAAGCAGCGCAAGGATTCGATCAGCCAGTTCCAGGCTGCCGGTCGCGACGACCTGGTGGCGGCCGAGCAGGCCGAGCTCGCCGTGCTGCAGGCCTATCTGCCCGAGCAGCTTTCCGCGGACGAGGTCGAAGCGGCGATCGCCGCGGCGATTGCCGAGTCCGGCGCCTCGAGCGCCAGGGACATGGGCAAGGTCATGGGGCTGCTCAAGCCCCGTCTCGCCGGACGTGCCGACATGGGGCAGGTCTCCGCGCTGATCAAGACCCGCCTCGCCGGCTGATTTCGCCCCGCCGCCCCAGCCGTCCCGGCCAGCGTCTATCATGAAGCGGCCATGATTCCGCGCGACTTCATCGACACCCTGCTCGCCCGCGTCGACATCGTCGACGTCATCGATCGGCGCGTGCCGCTGAAGAAGGCCGGCCAGAACTACCAGGCCTGCTGCCCCTTCCACAGCGAGAAGACCCCCTCCTTCACGGTCAGCCCGACCAAGCAGTTCTACCACTGCTTCGGCTGCGGCGCGCACGGGTCCGCGCTCGGCTTCCTGATGGAATACGAGCACATGAGCTTCCCCGACGCGGTGGCCGCGCTGGCGCAGGACGTCGGCCTGCCGGTTCCCGAATCAGGCGAGCCGGACCGCCCGAAGCCGCCGCCCGCGCTGTGGGACGCGCTCGAGCAGGCTGCGCAGTTCTACAAGCAGCAGTTGAAGGCTTCGCCGCGCGCGATCGACTATCTCAAGCGGCGCGGCCTGACCGGCGCCATCGCGGCGCGCTACGGCATCGGCTACGCGCCCGACGGCTCGCCGCTCAAGCAGGTGTTCAAGGATTACGGCGCGGACGCACTCGCCGCCTCGGGGCTCGTCATCGACGGCGAGCGCGGGCGCTACGACCGTTTCCGCGACCGCATCATGTTCCCGATCCGGAACGTCAAGGGCCAGATCATCGGCTTCGGCGGCCGCGTGCTCGACCAGGGCGAGCCGAAATACCTCAATTCCCCGGAAACGCCGCTTTTCCACAAGGGCTCCGAGTTGTACGGCCTGTTCGAGGCGCGCGCGGCCATCAAGGCCGCCGGGCGCGCCATCGTGGTCGAGGGCTACATGGACGTGGTGGCGCTGGCGCAGCACGGGGTGGAGTTCGCCGTGGCCGCGCTGGGCACCGCGACCACGCCGATACACGCACGGACCCTGCTGCGCCACACCGACCGCCTGATCTTCGCCTTCGACGGCGACAACGCCGGCCGCAAGGCGGCTTGGCGCGCGCTGGAGAACACGCTCGAGGCGCTGCAGGACGGCAAGGAAGTCAGCTTCCTGTTCCTGCCCGAAGGCGAGGATCCCGACAGCTACATCCGCGCCCACGGCCAGGCCGCGTTCCTGCGCCTGCTGGACACCGGAACGCTGCCGCTGTCGGCTTTCCTGGTGCGTGAACTGACCCGCGACCGCAAGCTCGACACGCAGGAAGGGCAGGCAGCGCTGCTGAAGGCCGCCAAGCCGCTGCTGGACAAGATCGCGGCGCCGCTGCTGGCCCGGCTGATCCACAAGCAGGTGGCGGAACTCGCCCACCTGCAGGCCGAAGACCTCGGCCGGATGGGCATGCAACCCGCCCGCCCGGCCCGCCGCCCCGCCCCGCGGCCGCAGCGCCGCCCGGCGCCTTCCCGCTTGCGCAGCCTCGCCCGCACGCTGCTAATGAATCCCCAGCGGGCCGCCGAGATCGAGCCGCGCTGGCTCGATGTCAACGACCCGCTCAGCGAGCGCATGCGCGCGCTCACGGCCTGGCTGGCCGAGGCGGGGAACCGCCCCCTGCCCGCCCTCGCCGAGGCGGCGCGCGGCAGCCCGCTGGAAGCGCTGGTCGACGAACTGATGACCGACCTGCTCGACAAGGACGACGGCTGGGACTGGAACGCGGAATTCGACGGTGCGCTCAAACTGCTGCGTGACGACTGGCAGCGCCGCCGCCTGCAGCAACTGGCGGCGCGCCCCCTGGCAAGCCTCAACGCCGACGAACGCCAGGAACTGTCCGAACTGGCACGGTCCTAGCTTGCCACAAACATCGGGACAACGGTCCTACTTACGGTATAATTGCCGGTTTTTGAACGATTTTTTCCTGCCCGCGCGTCTCGTGCGCGCGGGGAAGTCTGAGCGGAGAATGCCTGTGGCCGTACGTGGAAGAAAACCTGGCGGTAGCGCCAAAAAACCTGAAGCGCTGCTCCCCCTGAAAGAGCTGACGCCGGTGGAGGCCGAGGCGCGCCGCACCCAGCTGAAGAACCTCATCATCCTGGGCAAGGAACGCGGGTTCCTGACCTACGCGGAGATCAACGACCACCTGCCCGACGAAGTGCTGGACGCCGACCAGATCGAAGGCGTGATCAGCATGATCAACGACATGGGCATCCAGGTCTACGACGAGGCGCCGGACGCCGAGACCCTGCTGATGCAGGACGCGACGCCCGCCGTCGCGGACGAGGACGTCGTCGCCGAAGCCGAGCAGGCGCTGACCACGGTCGACTCCGAATTCGGCCGCACCACCGACCCGGTGCGCATGTACATGCGCGAGATGGGCTCGGTCGACCTGCTCACCCGCGAAGGTGAAATCGAGATTGCCAAGCGCATCGAGGAGGGGCTGCGCCACATGGTGCAGGCGATTTCCTCGTGCCCGCTCACCATCCAGCAGATCCTCGACATGGCGAGCCAGGTCGAGAAGGACGAGATGCGCATCGACGAGCTGATCGACGGCTTCGTCGAGGCCGAAACCGAAGCCGCCGCCGAGGAGGAAGAGCCCGAGTCCGAGGACGTCGACGACGACGACAACGACGAGGAAGCGAGCGCCAAGATCGCCGCGGCCAACCTTGCCCAGCTCAAGTCCGAAGCGCTGGCGCAGTTCGAGCTCATCCGCAAGGCCTACAAGAAGGCGCAGACCGCGCAGGCCAAATACGGCCTCGGCAGCCCGCAGCACGCGAAGGCGCAGGCCGAAGTGACCGAACTCCTGATGGCGATCCGCTTCTCCGTTCGCCAGGTCGACCGCCTGTGCGACCAGATCCGCAGTGCCGTCGAGGAAGTCCGCTCGCACGAGCGCAAGATCATGGAGTTCTGCGTCACGCGCTCGGGCATGCCGCGTCCGCACTTCATCAAGGCCTTCCCCGGCAACGAAACCAACCTCGCGTGGGTCGACAAGGAAATCGCCGCCAAGAAGGCTTACTGCTCGACCCTGGCGAAGGTGCAGTACGAGGTGAAGGCGCACCAGGAAGCGCTCATCGCGATGCAGGATCGCGTCGGCATGCCGATCAAGAACCTCAAGGACATCAACAAGCAGATGTCCACCGGCGAAGCCAAGGCGCGCCGCGCCAAGCGCGAGATGATCGAGGCCAACCTGCGCCTGGTGATCTCGATCGCCAAGAAGTACACCAACCGCGGCCTGCAGTTCCTCGACCTGATCCAGGAAGGCAACATCGGCCTGATGAAGGCGGTGGAGAAATTCGAATACCGTCGCGGCTACAAGTTCTCGACCTACGCCACCTGGTGGATCCGCCAGGCGATCACCCGTTCGATCGCCGACCAGGCGCGCACCATCCGCATCCCGGTGCACATGATCGAGACCATCAACAAGATGAACCGCATCAGCCGCCAGATCCTGCAGGAAACCGGCGTCGAGCCCGATCCGGCCACGCTGGCGCTGAAGATGGACATGCCGGAAGACAAGATCCGCAAGATCATGAAGATCGCCAAGGAGCCGATCTCGATGGAGACGCCGATCGGCGACGACGAGGACTCCCATCTCGGCGACTTCATCGAGGATTCGAGCACGCTGTCGCCCGACGACTCGGCGGTGTACGCCAACCTGCGCGACGCCACCCGCGAGGTGCTCGACAGCCTCACCTCGCGCGAGGCCAAGGTGCTGCGGATGCGCTTCGGCATCGAGATGAACACCGACCACACGCTCGAAGAAGTCGGCAAGCAGTTCGACGTCACCCGCGAGCGTATCCGCCAGATCGAAGCCAAGGCGCTGCGCAAGCTGCGCCACCCGACCCGCTCCGAAAAGCTGAAAAGCTTTACCGGGGGCGGCGAGCTGTAAGCCCCCTGCCCCGCCTCCTGGCGGGGCAGCCTGATTTCCGGGCCTGTAGCTCAGCTGGTTAGAGCAGGGGACTCATAATCTTGAGGGAAATAAGTTTTCGGGCCTGTAGCTCAGTTGGTTAGAGCGCGCGACTCATAATCGCTCGGTCCACGGTTCAAGTCCGTGCAGGCCCACCAAATACGCGGGATTCCAAAGGTTGGTGTCTCGCGTTTTTCACTTCTGAAGCCCTGAATTTTGGGGCGAGAGCCGGCTCCCAACCGCCTTCAGATTTCCTTCTGGGCTCCTTATAGGCTCCCGAGAAATGAGGGAAGCTAGGGGAAGCGCTGCCCAGCCTGATTGGCTCTTCCCGCGCCTGCGCCGCGCCTGCGATAATCGCCGCAATGACAAGCAGGGGGGGAGAAATGCCAAGAAGGAAGCCGGATCCGGCGATGTCGCCGGAGGCCGTTGAACAAAACGCTGTGGCCCCAGAAGATCGCTGGCTGCCGCCCCGAGCGACGGCAGCCGTTCTTGGGGTCTCGGAGAAGTGGCTCGCGGCCGCGCGCGAGGGCCGCAAGGGCGTTGAGGGCCCCCCCTTTCGGAAATTGGGGACGGGAAAAACCTCTCCCGTCCGCTACAACCTCGCGAGGCTCAGGGAATGGATCGAGTCATTTCCCGAGATGGTCGATCTCGCTGGCCGCCAATCATCCCTGCGCTCTTTCGCGGACTTCAAAGGTCTCATCGGGACAGGCATGCGGGCGCTGGAAGAGCGCTGGCTTTTCGCGATCTCCAATGGCAAGCCAGTCGATTTCTTCCAAGCGCTCAATGAGGGCATTGTCGAGAATAAGCCGGCGACTCGCTATCGCTGGCTGACGCCAGCCACCTGGATTCAAATGAGCGACGATGATCAATGAAAAGCACAGCGGCGAAAAAGAAAACGAAAGGCCGGGGTTCTTTCCGCAACAAAGCTGAACGCGAACCTTGGGACGCTCAGTTGAGCGAAGAGGCCAGAGCCCTAAGTTCCGCTTTGGAAACAGATAATCCAGAAGCGCTAAATGCGGCGCTGGGCGACGAGAATCCGCTGGCCCTTCGCTTTATTTTTCCCGATGGCAATACTCACGGTTTCCTGACCTTGGCCGCGCTCGCGGGCAGTTGGAAATGCCTCATGACTTTGCTCGACGATAGGGATCGCTATTGGGGATGCTTGAACGAGCTCGATTCGGAAATGGACCGCCTCAGCGGAACCGACAGGGTGAATTTCGAGAGAGCAACCAGGCGCTCAGTCGACAATGGAATTCCTGGAGCCATCGAGGTTTACCGATGCTTTCTGTATTGGGCTCTTCGGGATGCTGGCCAAGAAGCAAGGCTCAGAGCGAAAGAGCTCGCATCACAAGACGAACACTTGGCACACGCCTTGGCGCACATTCACGCAGAGGAGGAACGCGCGAGTCTGAGCAATCCCCAGGTTGCCCCTCTGCCGAAGTCGGCTGAAAAGTCTTCTGCGAAGGGAGGGCGTGGCGGCGCCCTTTAAAATGGCGTTCCAAATCTGCCGAGCACTCTTTCGCCGCAAGAGCCAGTTCGACGAAGGAGACGCGGGATTGATGACTAGCTGCCTATCATCCGGCGGCTCTTCACGATGAGCGGGCGCCGCCGCTCCTTTTTCTCTCCGCCGTCATCGTCATTGCTTGCCTCTGATACCGTGGCGCCGCTCGGCTGCTCGCTTGCTGAAAGCACCACACTCGCCCGAAACTCCGCATGCGTGCGCCGCTCCGCGTTGGTCGTCCATACCAGCTCGGCATTGATGACGTAGACGTTGGTCGTGCCGGATTTCAGTATGTCGAGGTAGCGGCTGCGCTTCAGGAAGTTGATCTTCTTGCTGATCGTCTGCCGCGACTTCTCGAACTGCTCCACGAGCGGGGTCATGGAGCAGACCAGCGCGTTGTCCGATCCCATCCGCTCGACGATCCACAACCATATCGCTAGCGCGAGCGGGTCGATGCGCCCGAGGCTGGCAATGTCGGTGATGTGCTTCCGATAGAACTGCACAAAGTCCTTGTTGATCTCCCGCCGCCGCTCGTTTTCCGAGATGACCTCGCCGGTGTTCTGGTCAACGACCTTCCTGATTTCGATTCTGCTCATGGTGCTCCTCCGCTTGGTTGGGGTGATGGATGTGTGAATGCTGCTTAACAACCCATCTCAAAACGGAATGGCAATGTCAAATGCGACTAGCTTCCCTCTGTAGCCTAATTGGTTTACATATCTGTCAGCCGTTGCTTTACATCTGCTCGCCCGGAAGCATAGTAAACACAGGGATCCTAGGTGGTGCTCTTCTATGTCTGATTCATGGCCGCTTGCAATGCGCCTCCTCCGGTGGTTTGCTGGATTGCGAAAAACACGGGAGGAACGACATGAGTCCACAACTTGAAGCGCGCGATCTTCTTCGGCTTCGGCTCGATGGGATGAGCCTCGACGAACTCAAGCAGCACATCACCAAGCTGCGGGAGGTGCATGAGATGTTATGCGAATACAGCAAGGCGCTCGGCATAACCGCCAACTCGCGATGGGATGCCTTGCACCTAATCAAGAGCATCGTCCAGCAGCTTGAGCAGGCTCAACTGCTGGTCGAAGAGATCCAGGCGAGTGATGCTCATGCTCTGGAAGAGGAGCATGAGCATGATGAGGCGCAATCTCGCCTAGCCCCGCCAAAAATGTTTTGAGAGGCCCCGCGCTGGCGCGAGCGAACAGAACCGAGCTTGCTCGGTGTAGTGAGTAGACCGATGGACGGTCGTGCTTTTCCGGTTTTGGCGCGCTATGCATGTGGGCATGGATACACGACACAACCCCAACGCTCCCTATGCCGTCTTGCGCGTGGACAAGCGGAAGGCCAAGGCAATGGGAGCAATCGCCGCCGCCTCTGCGCACCAGATGCGGCAGCGACCGACACCAAACGCGAAACCCGATGGGCCTGCGCCCATCGTTTTGCACCTGGCGGGTGGAGAGACTCCGTATCAAGCAGCGCGCGCGCTGCTTGAGGGCGCGGAGCGCCGAAACCGCGATACCGTGCTCTGCCGGGAGATCGTGCTCTCTGCGAGCCCAAGCTATTTTCGGCCTGGGCGCGAGCACATCGGTGGCGCCTATGACCCTGAACGGGCTAAGGCGTGGGCACGGATATCGTTGGCGTGGGCAAGGCGGCTATGGCCGGATCAACTAGCGTCGGCGGTGCTGCATTTAGCGGACGAACAGTCGCCGCATCTCCACTTGCTTGTGGTGCCACGCCTTGCGAAGCCGGAGGGGGGGTGGAAGCTCAACAGCAAAGCGCTGTTTGACCGCGACAAGTTGCGCGCTTTGCAAACCTCGTATGGTGAAGCGATGGCACCGCTTGGAATCCGCCGAGGTGAGCCGGGCAGCAAGGCGAAGCATGTCGAAGTGTCGCAGTTTTATGGCGCCGTCATGTCGGAGCGGCCCCCCATGCCAAAGCTGACTCTACCGCCACCGCCGAAAAAGCCGGAGGAGGATACCGGCGCTCGCGCGCTCGTCGGCGGCGTGGCCGCTGCGCTCGGCATCACCACAGAAAGCGAGGAGCGGAAGGCGAGATACGAGGAGGAGTATCGGGAATGGCAGGCGGAAGTGAGGAAGGCGAAGGAGGCGCGGCAACAGGCTTGGGACGACCTCCAGCGGCGCGCTGCTTATTCAAACCTGGTCAATCGCAAGTATGCTAATTCAGGTTGGTCACCAAAAGCGGAAAACATCCTCGCACCACGTCCTGACCGGAAGCCCCCAAGCACAAGGGATGCACTATCTGAGAAGCCAAGAATGCGGTAGTCGCGAGATCAAGCAGTTATAGATCACGCACTACCGTCGCCTACTCACTCTTTTTTCCGTGAAGCTTCCCATGCAGCTTCCCACTCCCGATATTCTGCAGTGTCTTCATGTTTGACACCCGTAAGTAGGCCTAGTTTGGTATAGCCTGTTGGTTGAAAGTCAGGTAGCTTGAACGAGAGGAAATCGATACCACCTAATCTCATGGCCTCGAGGAACTGAGGATTCTTTTGCAGTCCGCCAATTGTGGTTCCCCCGAATTCAATACCTATGCGATTTAGCTCTATGAATGCTTCGCTGCCGGGTATCCAATCTAGTCGGGCCACTATGGTTTTATGAAATGCAATTTCTGTAGCTGTCCAGTTGTCAGTGCTTCCATTTCCCAATAGGTTATCTGCAGCATCGATCACACCTGCTATATATCCTAACAAATCCAGGAGGAGTTGATTGGACAGACTCCACGATGAGATTCGTGGTTGGAGTATGAGTTTCTGAAACCCGCCCGCATTTAAGTAATTCAGGTATGGGTTGATTAAAGATAAGATTCTCTCTGCATTGGCTTGATGCTTCGCAAATTCGCGTTTCATTAAGAATCGCTTAATGATATTCATTTGGCCTATGCCCACTATCGTTGGTTATGAAAATCTGGCCCTAAATATTCATTTAGCGAATCCTCCAACTGCTTGACTATTTCGGGTTTTACCCAGCCGTTATCGAGCGCCATGTTGGCGACCTTAATCCACCATTGCGCACTTTGCGCAACTCTCGGGTTAGACGGGTCTAGGTTCCGGCTGTTATATGCAAGATAAGCAATGGCCAGTTCATGTTCATTCAATGATGGATTGTGCTCGGAAACCTTTATAAGATCCTCAGCGCTATTTCGCTCTAATGCAATCCGATAGTTTCGAAGAAGGGCCTCTCTCGTCTTTCTGAATTTGCTGGCTGTCTTGATCACATCAAAAAATCCCATGGCCATGCTCCTTGGTAATGGCGCTGCGTTGACTTGCTGCCATGCAAGGGGGGTTAACCTCCCCCCATTACGACCTCGGCGACAATACGGCCATCGCGCCGGATGGCATATCCCCTGACCCCCGCCCATATATGTTTTGTTTCGTCTCTCGTGGAAGCGAATGACCAGAGTTCGTCTCCGGGTTGCATGGCAGCCTTGAGCGAGCGCCAAACGTTGTTAAGGTGGCCGAAGGGAACAGGCGGAACGGCGCCCAGGGGATCATCGATCCGCTCCCATGCCTCCACCTCCTCCACTGTGGTCGGTGCAACCAGATTGCCGGAGTGGGCGTGGAACTTGGCGTTGTTTTCGGCTTCCATTTCGCTGCCAGCTACGGTGTTCGGTTGCGTGTTGGCAGATAAGCCCGCCTTCAGGCGCCCATATGCCACGACCAAGACGAGAAATGGCCAAGTTGCCATCACCGATAGAAAAATGAAAACAGGAACCAGCCAGTCGCTTATGCATTCCTGGATACGCAAGCCCAAAGGTTTGCCATCCGGATAGAGGAGGTCGCTCAGGTCTACCAGCGGTTTCCCTGCACGCGGGTCGTAATGAACCATTCGTAGAATCAGTATCGACACTACGGCACCGATGAGGAAATAGCCTGAGATCCAGTATGTCATTCCGCCCACGCGTCGGTATCGTTTGTTGCGTCGTTAGTTCTCACCTCACGACTCATGAGCACTCCCTGTTTGACATATAGGAGAATATCCTCCTCGAAGACGCTGCCGTATCCCATATGCTCATAAGCGAGCATTTGCCCCCGAGGACAACGCAGGATGCCGGTGAACCAGTGAGCGAAAACGCGATCGGGGTAACCTGGGAAAATGTCTTCCAGCTTGACTGGGCTGCCGTCCCGGTGCTTGGCAGAGATCCCGATCAAGTAGAGGCGTCCATCGCGAATTTCCCATGTGCCGACATAGCAGCGCCAGCAACTAGTCCATCCGGCGGCAAATTCAGGTCGTGCCCCCCCGAAATAGAAGTAGTGGCCTAGCGGTTCGGTGCATAGGTCCAGCATCTCACCGTCCAGTAAGATCTTTTCCGGGGTCTGCGCGGTCAATGCATGTGCTCCCTGTTGTTATTGGGGTTCGCGCCAGGTAGGGCTTCTTACGGGGGGCGCCGCCATGCTAGTTTACTAGATGTTGTTATTCAGGAAGGTGGTGTATGCCTTGCAGGGCTTTCGAGCGCTGGAATTCTTCCCACTCCTTGCGGCCGACCTCGATCGTTATCGTCTCTTTCGGCTCGATCACTCCCGCTTCGGTGAGGATGCGAGTCTCAAAACGCTCGTAGATAGGCAGCATGGTCTTTATCCGCGTCTGGATGTAGTGGCGGCTGGCGACATCGTCCGGGGCGTGGTTAAGAGCTTTCTTGACTGTGTAAGAACTAACATTCAATTCGTTGAGAAGCGTGCCGAATGTGCGGCGCAGGTCGTGGGGAGCGAAGCTGATCCCGCTGGCTTTTTTGACTTCGCCGATCGTTGCCTTGGGCTCTTGGATATGGGTTCGCTTTTTGGACTTCCAGCCAGTTCGGCTCGCGGGGAAGACATATTCCGATGGTTCCTCGGCCTTCTCACTGTCCGCTTTCCTCCGCTCCAGAATCGAGCGGACATAGGGCGCCATGGGAAAGAAATGCGGATCCCCTCTCTTGGTCTTCCGAAAGACGCCGACTCCGCGCTCGAAGTCGATATCTTCCCAACGCATTGAGATGCTCTCTGTTTTTCTCCCGCCAAGCAGCAAGGCGACCTGGAGCCAATCGGCGATGGTCGCGGCGTCGCGGGCCCGCGAGTCGGTCTTGGACCGCAGGGCCTCGACGGCTTTCCACCAGCGGGCGATATCCCCTTCGGCGTCGGCGATAATGGTCTGGCGCGCGGGGGCTGTCTGCCAGCCCGGCTCCAGGCTATTGAGCCCCAGGAACGGATTGTCTTGGAGCCTGATTTTGCAAGTCCTCGCCGCGAGGTTGAATGCCGCCCGAAGATAGCGAAACATCCCGCCCGCCGCGGTCTTTCCGCCGTTGCTCGCTCTCGTCGATTTTGTCGAGCGGCAGAGGCGGCGGTATTCCTTGAGAAGAGCTTGATCGTCGACTTCTTCGATCGGCAGCTTCCATAGCGCGCCGCCTTCGAGACGCTTCGCGGCTTTCTCCAAGTCCCGAATCGTGTTCGCCGTTGCCCGCGGTGCCTTGGTTTTTTCTTCGCGTCCGCCGCCCTCGGGATCGTCAAAATCCTCACCGTTCTGAAAAGCGAGATACCGCTCGAACGCATAGCCTACTGTTATCTTTTCGCGTTCCCTGGCCTTTTCAGTATCGCGAGCTTGTTGGCGTTTTTCGAGGTTGGGGTCAACGCCTTTTCGGATTTTGCCGAGGGCATCCTCAGCCTCCTCCCGAGCCTTGTTGAGCGGCATATCAGGGAAACGCCCAAGATGGACGCGAACGGGCCGTTTTTCCAGCTTTTTCTGAGCGACCCAGATTTTCGCGCCGGTCGAGTAAACGCGCAGGCCAAAACCTCTTGTCGTCGAGTCCCACAGGATATAATCGCCTTTCGCGGGGACTTTCGCGTCCCTGGCTTTGGCGAGCGTCAGAGCCACGCGATTGGATTTCCCTTTGTTTTCTGTCGTTTCCACAGGCCCCCTCCTGTTTCGTCCGTAGGCTCCTTATAGGCTACCGGAAAACAAGGAAAAGAGGTGGAAGTCAAGGATAAATGAGGGAAGCAGGAAGCAGCGCAAATAGCCGAATAGCAAGGAAACACAGGCGTTTTGACAGCCAGGACGGATAGGATGGTGAGTCAAACCAAAGGACTCATAATCCCTTGGTCCACGGTTCAAGTCCGTGCAGGCCCACCATTCAACCCGACATCGGCGATAATCCCCGCATAAGAAACGAGGGAGATTCCGATGGAAGGGGAAGCCAGAAAACCCGGCGAACGCCGCACCCAGATCCTGCAAACGCTGGCTGCGATGCTGCAGGAGCCGCAACCCGAGAAGATCACCACGGCGGCGCTGGCAGCCCGCGTCGGCGTGTCGGAAGCGGCGCTCTACCGGCATTTTTCGAGCAAGGCCCAGATGTACGAGGGCCTGATCGAATTCATCGAGCAGACGCTGTTCGGGCTGATCGCCCGCATCACCGCCGAGGCTCCGTCAGCGCCCGCCCAGGTCGAGGCCATCCTCAACATGCTGCTCAACTTCGCGGCGAAGAATCCCGGCATGACGCGCGTGCTGATCGGCGAGGCCCTGGTGCACGAGAACGAGCGCCTGCAGAAACGCATCAATCAGCTGCACGACCGCATCGAGGCCCAGCTGCGCCAGTGCCTGCGCCTGGGCGGCGGGCGCCAGGCGGAACTGAGTGCGCCACTGGCCAACCTGCTGCAATGCGTGATCGTGGGACGCTGGCACCAGTTCGCCAAGAGCGGCTTCAGCCGCGCGCCCGGGGGCGACATCGACCTGCTGCTGGCGCGCCTGCTCGACGCTCACCCCGCCTGACGCGCGCCGCCCCCGCACACCGGGCAGGCCGGGTCGCGCGGCACCTTCATCACACGGGCGTCGGCGCGCAGGCCGTCCCACAGCAGGAGCCGGCCGACCAGCGGTTGGCCGGCATGCGTGAGGCACTTCAGCGCTTCCATCGCCTGCATCGCACCGATCACGCCGACGAGCGGCGAGAACACCCCCGCCTCCGCACAGCGGACTTCCGGTTCGCCGGTCGCGTCCGGAAACAGGCAGTGATAGCAGGGACTCGCTGCCTGCCGCGCATCGAACACCGCCAGCTGTCCCGAAAACCCGATCGCGGCGCCCGACACCAGCGGCTTGCCCGCCGCGACGCAGGCACGATTGACCGCGTGGCGGGTCGCGAAGTTGTCGGAGGCATCGACCACCAGGTCGGCTGCCGCCACCGCCGTCTGCAGCGCCTCGCCGGCCAGGGCGTGGCGGATCGGCTCGACCGCAATCCCGGGGTTGATGGCAAGGACGCTGCGCGCCAGGGAATCCGCCTTGTTCTCGCCGATCGCCGCGCTGGCGTGGCCGATCTGGCGCTGCAGGTTGGTGAGGTCGACGGTATCGCCGTCCGCCAGCAGCAGGCGGCCGACGCCGGCCGCCCCCAGATACAGTGCGACCGGACACCCCAGCCCCCCGGCGCCGATCACCAGCACCGAGGCCTCGCAGATACGCGCCTGGCCCGCGACACCCACCTCGGGCAACAGGATGTGCCGGCTGTAGCGCAGCAGCAGGTCGTCGTTCAATTCCATCGGGGACGGGCGGGACTTACTTGTAACTGCGCCATTCTTCCGGGGTGTCGTCACGATCCCCGTGCAGATGGCGCTCGTAGACCTTCATGAAGGCTTGCTGGGATTTGATGTCGGGCTCGTTGGCCGCGACATTGCGGCGCTGCACGCTCTCGCAGAAATAGGCCAGCGAGCGCTTGAGCTTGCTGAGAAGACTGTTGTCGAGGTGGAAGCCCTGGCTCGCCAGCGCGGTTTCCAGGCCTTCCAGGGTGTATTCGCAGATGTGGTAACGCACCAGCAGCCGGTTGCCGTCCGGCCCGATTGCCACGATCAGTCCGTCTAGCCCCTCGAGCAGAACCCGCGCGCGCTCCGCCTGGCCGGCTGGCAAGGCGTGGAAAACGATTTCGCGGTCCTTTTCGAGATCACAGGGGCGCATGGCAAGGCACTCGGACAGGCTCAGCTTCAGTATAGTCCTGCCGTCCGGGCTGCGTCGCCATCATGCCACCCGGCTCCGCCGCTCAGCGCCCCTGCAGGATCTGCAGGCCCTTCAACAGGTTCAGCGCCTGGTTCACCTGGAAATCGTCCTTGGACACGACCTCGCCGGGCTCCAGCGTTGCCGGCTTCTTCTCCTTGTCCTTGCCGGGCTGCTCGGCGGGCGGCGCCTTGATGCTGTCGGCCGGCCGCTTCACCGGTGCGGCCTCATCGCCGTTCGGATTGGCCAGATGCTTGTCGAGGTCGGCCTCGCGGATGCCGAAGCCCTCGTTGTCCTCGGGCATCGCGGGATCCTCGACCACGATGTCCGGCTCGATGCCCTTGGCCTGGATCGAGCGCCCGCTCGGGGTGAAGTAGCGCGCGGTGGTCAGCTTGATCGCGGTGCCGTTGCCGAGCGGAAGGATGGTCTGTACCGAGCCCTTGCCGAAGGTGCGGGTGCCCATGACGACAGCGCGCTTGTGGTCCTGCAGCGCGCCCGCGACGATTTCCGACGCCGACGCCGACCCGCTGTTGACCAGCACCACCATCGGCACCTGCTTGACGCCCTCGGGCAGATTCTTCAGGTAGTCGGGCTGCATCGGGCGCAGGTAGTTCTCGCGACTGGCGGTCAGCCGCATCTTGGCGTCCTCGGTGCGCCCCTCGGTGTACACCACGAGGCTGTCCGGCTTGACGAACGCCGCCGTCACCGCGACCGCGCCGTTGAGCAGGCCGCCCGGGTCGTTGCGCAGGTCGAGGATCAGGCCCCTGAGCGGAGCCTTGTTGTCCTTGTAGAGCTTGTTCAGCGCGTCCGCCAGCAATTCGCCGGTGTGCTCCTGGAACTGGGTCACGCGCACGTAGCCGTATCCGGTTTCCATCAACTGGGACTTGACGCTGCGGATCTTGATCACTGCACGGGTCAGCGTCAGCACGACGGGCTTGTCGACGCCCTTGCGGACGATGGTGAGCTTGATGGTCGACCCGGGCTTGCCGCGCATGCGCTTGACCGCATCGTTCAGCGTCATGCCCTTCACCGGGGTGTCGTCGAGCTTGACGATCAGGTCGCCGGGCTTGACGCCGGCCTTGAACGCGGGGGTGTCCTCGATCGGCGAGACGACCTTGACGAAGCCGTCCTCCATCCCGACCTCGATGCCCAGACCGCCGAACTCGCCCTGGGTGCCCACCTGCAGGTCCTTGAAGCCATCGGCGTCGAGATAGGCGGAATGCGGGTCGAGGCCGGTGAGCATGCCGTTGATCGCCTCGGTGATCAGCTTCTTGTCCTCCACCGGTTCGACGTAGTCGCTCTTGATGCGGGCGAACACATCGGTGAAGGCGCGCAGTTCCTCGACCGGCAGCGCGGTCTCCGCTTCCCTGTCGGCGATCGCCGACAGGTTGACCGTCAGCGCAGCGCCTGCCAGCACGCCAGCCAGGCCGACGAGCATGAATTTCGCCTTTTGTGTCATCTCACTTCACCCATAGGAGGGGATTAACGGGGCGGCTCTGATGCCGCATTTCAAAATACAGGCCGGTGTCGGGCTGCCCGCCGCTGTTGCCGACCGCAGCGATCGCGTCGCCCGGCTGGACCCGGTCGCCCACCTGCCTGTACAGACTTTCGTTGTTACTATACAGGCTCATGTAGCCTTCGCCGTGGTCGACGATGATCAGGTTGCCGAAACCGCGCAGCCACTCGGCGAACACCACCTGCCCCGCAGCGATGGCCTTCACCGCGGAGCCTTGTGCAGCGCGGATGAACAGGCCTTTCCAGCTGACCCCGCCGCCCTCCCGCGGTTCCCCGAAACGGTTCATCACCGCGCCCGCCACCGGGAGGCGGAGCGAGCCCTTCAGCCGCGAGAACGGCTGGTTCGAGCGGAACGCCTCGGGCGTTTCGGTATTGACCGCGACCGGGGGACGCGCCGTGCCGGCCGCGCCCTTTTCGGCGGCCTGCTTTCTTTGCGCCTGCTGCGCGGCCCGCGCGCGCGCCGCGTCCCGTTCGGCCTGCTGGGCCACCAGGCGGTTGAGGCGCTCGACCAGCTCGGTCAGGCTGCGCTCGTCACGCTTGAGACGCGAGATTTCCCGCCGCTGCTGCTGGATCTGCGACGAGAGCTTCTGCAGCGCCTGCTCGCGTGCCCGCCTGTCGGCGAGGAGCTTCTGCTGCTCGGCCTCGCGCGCCGCCTTGACCTGCGCCAGCCGCGCCGACTCCTCCGCCGCCTGCCGCTGGAGGTCGGCCAGACGCGCCTGATCGGCGCGCAGCGTCTCGATCATCGCGTGCTGGGCGCGCGACAGGTGCGCCAGGTAGCGCAGGTCGCGCGCGTTCTGATTCGGATCCTCGCCGTTCAGCATGAGCCGGAGCGCGTCGCCCTGCCCCCGCTGGTACGCAGCCCTGAGCGCCTGCCCGAGGTGCGCCTGCTGCGCACGGATGCGCGCTGCGGTCGCTTCCTCCTGCTCCTTCAGCGTTTGCAGGCTGCCCTGCGCCCGCTGGCGCTCGCTGTCCAGTTCACGCAACTGGCGCATCGCGCTGCTGATGGCACGCTCGGATTGTCGCAGATCGTCGGCGGCTTCCCGGCGGTCCGCCTGGGCCGCCTGGAATTCCTGCTGCAGGGTGTGCAGGCGCCGCTTGAGCGCCTCGAGTTCGGACTGCTTGCGGTCGACCTGGTTGGCGCCGACGCCCGCGGGCGTGCACAGCATCAGCAGGACGAGGAGTTGTCTGAAATGCACCCTGGCAAGCTTGGCCGGAGCGACCGGCCTACTCGAACCGGACCAGCGGTTCACCGGTCATTTCGGCGGGCTGCGGCACCCCCATCATCTTCAGCAGGGTGGGGCTGATGTCCTCGAGCGCGCCGGTATCCGCCAGCGTCGCATGACGTCGCCCGACGTAGATCAAAGGGACGAGATTCAGCGTGTGCGCGGTATGCGGCTGGCCGGTTTCGGCGTCGCGCATGAGTTCCGCGTTGCCGTGGTCGGCGGTCACCAGCACTTCCCCGCCGCGTGCCAGTTGCGCCTCCACCACCCGGCCGAGGCAGGTGTCGACGGTCTCGATCGCCTTGATCGCCGCCTTGAGGTCGCCGGTGTGCCCGACCATGTCGGGGTTGGCGTAGTTGCAGATGATGACGTCGTACTGCTTGCTGTCGATCGCGGCCAGCAGCTTCTCGGTCACCTCGAACGCGCTCATCTCCGGCTTGAGGTCGTAGGTCGCGACATCGGGCGAGGGCACCAGCACCCGGTCCTCCCCGGGAAAGGAGACCTCCTCGCCGCCGTTGAAGAAGAAGGTGACGTGCGGATATTTCTCGGTTTCGGCGATGCGCAGCTGGCGCAGGCCCATGTTGGCGACGTATTCGCCCAGCCCGTTCTTGATCCGCTCGGGCGGGAACGCCACCGACACCTGGAAATCGTCGCTGTAGCCGGTCAGCGTGCAGAAGGTCGACAGGCGCGGGGTGACCTCGCGCTCAAACTCCCCGAAATCGGGCTCGATGAAGGGCCGCGACAACTGGCGGGCACGGTCGGAGCGGAAGTTCATGAAGACGACCGCATCGCCGTCCTCCATCGTCACCGGCTTGCCGTCCGGCGGCAGGATCGCCGTGGCCTTGACGAATTCGTCGGTCTCGCCGCGCGCGTACGCGGCCTCGAGCCCGGCCAGCGGGGTTTCCGCCCGGAATTCGGCACGGCCCTGGGTCAGGAGGTCGTAGGCCGCCTTCACGCGCTGCCAGCGGCGGTCGCGGTCCATCGCGTAATAGCGGCCGATCATCGACGCGATGTGGCCGACGCCGGTCTGCTCGATCTTCTCGGACAGGCGGCGCAGGTAGATCTCCGCGCTCTTGGGCGGGGTGTCGCGGCCGTCGATGAAGACGTGCAGGCAGACCTTGTGCAGCCCCTCGCGGGCCGCGAGATCGAGCATCGCGTGAAAATGCCCCTCGTGGCTGTGCACCCCGCCGTCCGACAGCAGGCCCAGCACATGCAGGGTCTTCTGGTTGTCGCGCGCGCGGTGCACCGCGTTCAGCAGCGCGGGGTTGGTGTAGAAGTAGCCGGATTCGATCGCGCGGTCGATGCGGGTGAACTCCTGGTACACGACCCGGCCGGCACCGATGTTCAGGTGTCCCACCTCGGAATTGCCCATCTGCCCCTTGGGCAGGCCGACCTCGGATTCGGAGGCATGGATGAGGGTGTGGGGATGCTCCTTCCACAGCCGGTCCCAGTTGGGCTTGCTGGCCTGGGCGATGGCGTTGTCGGCACGCTCCGAGCGGCAGCCGAAGCCGTCGAGAATGATGAGGAGAACCGGCGCGGTCTTCATGAAAAAATTTGTATAACCTGACTCGTTTTTTGTGGGATCATTTTAATATATGCGTGATTGCTAATCTACACGCAGGGCGCGGGGAACGCGGAAATCAACGACCCATTCGTGCGTTTCGGCGAAAGACTTAGGGTACTACACGAACAGGATCGAGGTTATGAATATGACAGCTGCCGACTGGGATGAAGTGGATCTCCTCGACAAGGACGAGCACATCGAACAGGCATCGCGGGCAATGAAGGCGATGTCGCACCCGCTGCGCCTGAAGATCCTCTGCGTCCTCGGCGACAAGGAGGTCAGCGTGCAGGACATCGTCGACCACGTCGGCACCTCGCAGAGCAACATTTCGCAGCACCTTGCCATCCTGCGCGACAAGGGCGTGCTGCGCACCCGCAAGGACGCCAACCGCGTCTATTACCGTGTCGGCGACACCCGCACGCTCAAGCTGCTCGGCATGATGCGCGACGTGTTCTGCGGCTTCACCAAGTAAGCCGCCGCTCGCCGCCTCCGGGGCCCGGCCACGCGCACGCGTGCCGGGCCTTTTGCTTTTGCGGCGGCCGGCGATCGCGCGCGAGTAGAACGGAGGCGCCAGCTCGGGCATACTTGGCGCGCGAGGACGCAAGCCTTTGCGTCGGAAACCCTGTCCAAGCGCTTAAATCGAATAATAAATTAGAATATGCTAATGAACGCTTTCCTGGAGGTGCTCCCGTGCTGAACCCCGCCCGATTGCTTGCCTGCATTGCCCTCGCTGCCCCCTCCGCATGGGCCGCGTTGCCGTTCCCGGTCGAGCCGGTGAAGTACCGGATGGCCGACACCGGCTACTCCACCGAGGCGACCGTCGAGGCGGTCAAGCAGTCGACCATCGCGGCGCAGGTGTCGGGCCGCGTCGCGGAGGTCAATTTCGACGCGGGCGACTACGTCAAGGCCGGCGCGGTGATCGTCCGCCTCACGGCGGAAGAGCTGTCCTCCGCCGTGGCGGGCAGCCAGGCGCAGGTGGCGCAGGCCGAGGCCGAACTGGCCAACGCACGCGCCAACTACCAGCGCCAGCAGCAATTGTTCCAGCAGAAGTTCATCAGCCAGGCCGCGCTCGACCGCGCCACCGCCGAGTTCCGCGCCGCCGAGGCGGCGGCGCGCGCCGCGCGCGCAGGCGTCGGCCAGACCGCCGCGGTGAGCAGCTACACCGTGATCAAGGCCCCCTACTCGGGCGTGGTCGCCGCCCGCCACGTCGAGGTCGGCGAGGCCGTCTCGCCCGGCAAGCCGCTGATGACGGGCTTCGCCCCCACGGATATGCGGGTGATCGCCAACATCCCCCAGTACAAGCTCGCCGAGGTGAAGGCGGCCCCGCGCGTCGCGGTCGAGATTCCGTCGCTCAACAAGTGGATCGACGCCGCCGGCGTCACCGTCCTTCCCTCGGCGGACGCCGCGACGCACACCGTCAAGGTGCGCATCGACCTGCCCACCAATCTGGACGGCGTCATCCCCGGCATGTTCGCACGCGCCCACTTCTCGGTGGGCAGTGCGCGCAAGCTCACCATTCCGTCGAGTGCGGTGGTGCGGCGCTCGGAAATCACCGCCGTGTACGTGGTGAAGGACGACCGGGTGAGCCTGCGCCAGCTTCGCCTGGGAACGCCCAACGGCCGCGGCCAGGTGGAAGTGCTCGCCGGCCTCAATCCCGGCGAGATCATCGCGCTCGACCCGGTGAAAGCGGGGATCTACGCCAAGCGCGCCGCCAAGCGGCCGGCCGAAAAGTAAGCGGGGGCGCGCATGGGACTCTCCGGACGCATCGCGCGTTTCTTCCTCACCTCCCAGCTCACGCCGCTGATCGCGCTGATCGCAGCGCTGCTGGGCCTGTTCGCCATCCTGATCACGCCGCGCGAGGAAGAGCCGCAGATCAACGTGACGATGGCCAACGTGTTCATCCCCTTCCCGGGCGCCTCGGCGAAGGACGTCGAAGCGCTGGTGGCGACCCCGGCCGAGCAGGTGCTGTCGCAGATTTCCGGTATCGAGCACATCTATTCGGTCTCCAAGCCCGGCATGGCGGTGCTGACCGTCCAGTACCTGGTCGGCCAGGACCGGATCCAGGCGCTGGTCCGCCTCTACGACACGATCCAGGCCAACCGCGACTGGGTCTCGCCCGAGCTCGGCGTCGGCGAACCCATCATCAAGCCGCTCGGCATCGACGACGTGCCCATCGTCACCGTCACCCTGTGGACACGCGACGAGACGCGCGGCGCGTATGAACTCGAGCAGGCCGCGCATTCGGCGGAAATCGAGCTGAAGCGCATCGCCGGCACGCGCGAGGTCAAGACCGTCGGCGGGCCGGGCCGCGCCGTACGGGTCATGATGGATCCCGACCGCATGGCCGCGTTCGGCGTCTCCGCGCAGGACATCCGCGACGCCCTGCAGGTCTCCAACGCCGCCCAGCCTTCGGGCACGCTGGTGTCGAACAACCAGGAGATCCTGGTCGAAACCGGCGTCTTCCTCAGCGGCGCCGACGACGTCCGGCAACTGGTCGTCGGCGTCTCCCAGGGACGCCCGGTCTACATGAGCGACGTCGCGAGCGTCGTCGCCGGCCCCGACCAGCCGGCGCGCTATGTCTGGCACGGCCCCGGCGCGGGCGGCCCGGCGCCGGCCGAGCTCGGCGTGACCTACCCGGCAGTCACCCTCGCCGTCTCGAAGAAGCCCGGCGAGAACGCGGTCGACGTCGCCGAGAAGGTGATCGAGCGGGTCAACTCGCTGCAGAACAGCATCCTGCCCGAGGGCGTCGAGGTCAGCATTACCCGCAACTACGGCGCCACCGCCGACGACAAGGCGAAGAAGCTGATCCAGAAGCTGATCTTCGCCACCGGCTCGGTCGTGCTGCTGGTGCTGTTCGCCCTCGGCCGCCGCGAGGCGCTGATCGTCGGCGCGGCGGTGCTGCTGACGCTCGCCGCCACGCTGTTCGCGTCCTGGGCCTGGGGCTTCACGCTCAACCGCGTGTCGCTGTTCGCCCTGATCTTCTCGATCGGCATCCTGGTCGACGACGCCATCGTGGTGGTCGAGAACATCCACCGCCGCATGGGACTCGACCACGACGGCCTGGAGGCGATCATCCCGCGCGCCGTCGACGAAGTGGGCGGACCGACCATCCTCGCCACGCTGACGGTGATCGCCGCGCTGCTGCCGATGGCCTTCGTCAGCGGCCTGATGGGGCCCTACATGAGCCCGATCCCGATCAACGCCTCGATCGGCATGCTGATCTCGCTGGCGATCGCCTTCGTCGTCACCCCCTGGCTGGCGCTGAAGCTCATCAAGCACGAAGCGCACGGCGCTCACGCCGCCGGCGACGACAAGCTCACCGCCCTGTTCCGCGCCCGCCTGACGCCCTTCCTGCGCGGCACGGACGGCCGCGGCGCGCGGCGCATGCTGTGGCTCGGCATCGGTGTCGCGATCCTGCTGTCGGTCGCGCTGCCGGCGGTCCAGCTGGTCATCCTCAAGATGCTGCCGTTCGACAACAAGTCGGAGTTCCAGATCGTCGTCGACATGCCGGTCGGCACGCCGCTCGAGAAGACCGCCCAGGTGCTCGCCGAGATGGGCGACGCGGTGGCGGCCGTCCCCGAGGTCACCGACTACCAGGCCTACGCCGGCACCGCGGCGCCGATCAACTTCAACGGCCTGGTGCGCCAGTACTACCTGCGCGAGGGCCCCGAGGTCGGCGACCTGCAGGTGAACCTGGTCGACAAGCACGACCGCGACCGCAAGAGCCACGAGATCGCCCAGGCGATCCGCCCCGCGGTCGAGGCCATCGCGAAGAAGCACGGCGCCGACGTCAAGGTGGTCGAGGTGCCGCCCGGCCCGCCGGTGCTGTCGCCGATCGTCGCGGAGATCTACGGCCCCGACTACGACGCGCAGATCCAGGTGGCCAAGCAGGTGCGCGCCGTATTCGAAAAAACCGAGGGCATCGTCGCGATCGACGACACCGTCGAGGACGACGCCCAGCGCTTCGTGGTGCGCGTGCTGCAGAACAAGGCGGCGATGGCGGGCGTGGCGCAGAAGGACGTCGTCGCGGCGATGAAGATGGGGCTGTCGGGCGAGGACGTCACGCCCATCCACGGCAGCGGCTCCAAGTACGAGATTCCGGTACGCATCACGCTTCCGCCGGAGCGCCTGTCGCACCTCGAGGAACTGCTCAAGCTCACCGTACGGGGCGCGGGCGGCAACCTGGTGCCGCTGTCCGAGCTCGTCGAAGTGATGCCGAGCGAGCGCGAGAAATCGATCTATCACAAGGACCTGCTGCCGGTCGTGTTCGTCTTCGGCGACACCGGCGGCGCCATCGACTCCCCGCTGTACGGACTGTTCGGCATGCGCGGCGAACTGAAGGACAAACCGCTCGAGCAGGGCGGCACGCTGAAGGAGTATTTCATCCGCCAGCCGTCCGACCCCTACGCCGGCTTCAGCATGAAATGGGACGGCGAGTGGCAGGTGACCTACGAGACCTTCCGCGACATGGGGATCGCCTATGCCGTGGGACTGCTGCTGATCTACATCCTGGTGGTCGCCCAGTTCAAGAGCTATCTGACGCCGCTCATCATCATGGCGCCGATTCCGCTCACCATCATCGGCGTGATGCCGGGCCACGCGCTGCTCGGCGCGCAGTTCACCGCCACCTCGATGATCGGCATGATCGCGCTGGCCGGCATCATCGTGCGCAACTCGATCCTGCTGGTCGACTTCATCAACGAGCAGGTCCGGGCCGGCATGGACTTCCAGGAAGCGGTGATCCAGGCCGGCGCGACCCGCGCCAAGCCGATCGTGCTGACCGGGCTGGCCGCCATGCTCGGCGCCTTCTTCATCCTCGACGACCCGATCTTCTCGGGCCTCGCCGTGGCGCTGATCTTCGGCATCTTCGTCTCCACCCTGCTCACGCTGGTGGTGATTCCGGTACTCTATTACGCCGCCAATTTCCGCAAGTTTTCCCCTCAATAACCAAGGAGTTTCAAATGACCGTTGAACGTCTCGTCCGCATCATCGCCGGTTCCTTCATCATGCTGTCGCTCGCGCTGGCCCACGCCGCCGGCACGGTCGACATGAGCAAGCTGTCGTGGCTGTGGTTCACCGCCTTCGTCGGCTTCAACCTGTTCCAGTCCGGCATCACGCGCTTCTGCCCGATGGACATCATGCTGAAGAAGGCCGGCCTCAAGCCGGGCGGCCTGTAAGCGAGGAAGATCCATGGACATGCAATTCCTGCAGGACAACTGGATGCTGGCGACGCTGGCGCTGATCTCCGGCGGCATGCTGCTGTGGAGCTTCATCGGCGGCAAGGTCTCCGGTGTCGAGCAGGCGGACACGCTGAAGGCGACGCGCCTCTACAACGACGACGCCCTGGTGCTCGACGTTCGCGAGGACAAGGAATACGCGGCCGGCCACATCCCCAAGGCCAAGCACATTCCGCTCGGCCAGCTGTCCGGCCGTCTCCAGGAACTCGAGAAATACAAGTCGAAGCCGGTCCTGGTCACCTGCCGCAGCGGCAACCGTTCGGCCCACGCCTGCCGCATCCTGAAGAAGGCCGGCTTCGAGACCGTCTACAACCAGGCGGGCGGCATCATCGCGTGGGAACGCGCCAACCTGCCCGTCACCCAGAAATAAGGAGTTATCGATGGCCAAGGTCGTCATGTACTGCACCGCCGTGTGCCCCTACTGCGTCGCCGCCGAGCGCCTGCTGAAGAGCCGCGGCGTCACCGAGATCGAGAAGATCCGCGTCGACCTCGATCCCTCGCGGATGGACGAGATGATCGAACGCTCCGGCGGACGCCGCACGGTGCCGCAGGTATTCATCGGCGATACCCACGTCGGCGGTTTCGACGACACCTCCGCGCTCGACGCCGCCGGCGAACTGGTGCCGCTGCTCGCCAGCGCCTGACCCGCCCGCCCCTCGCGCGCTTGATTTTTCGGGCGCGCGCCACCACCTTGAAGCGAGATCATTCGCTTCAAGGAGCCCCGATGGAACTCGCCTGCCCCCACTGTCTCGCGGTCAACCGCGTACCGGACGATCGCCTCGCCGATGCCCCGAAGTGCGGCAAATGCGGATCGCCCTTGCTGCCCGGCAAGCCCGTCGACCTCACCGCCGCCAGCTTCGACCGCTTCGTCGCGAAGGCCGGCCTGCCGGTGCTGGTCGATTTCTGGGCCGACTGGTGCGGCCCCTGCAAGATGATGGCGCCCGTCTTCCAGCAGGTGGCCGCCGAAATGGGGACGCGGGCGCGCTTCGCCAAGGTCGACACCGAGGCCTGGCCGCAGGTGTCGATGCGCCACCACATCAAGGGCATCCCCAGCCTGATCCTGTTCAGGAACGGCGTCGAGGCGGCACGCACCTCGGGGGCGATGGACGCGCACGCGCTCAAACGCTGGCTGGCGTCACAGGGCATTCAATGATCCGCGTGTAAAATAGCCCTGTTCCCGGAGCGCAAGGCTCCGGTGCCATTTTCAGGGAGCCCCCATGACCGACGCGCAACAGCCTGCATTCAATATCGAGAAACTCTTCGTCAAGGACCTGTCGGTGGAAGTGCCGAACGCCCCGGCGATCTACCTGGAGCGCGAGGCGCCGCAGATCGACGTCAACATGTCGACCGAGAGCCGCGCCCTCGGCGAGGACCTCTACCAGACCGGCATCACCGTCACCGTCACCGCCAAGATCGGCGACAAGACGATGTTCCTGGTCGAATGCACCCAAGGCGGCATCTTCCGCATCCAGAACGTGCCGCAGGACCAGATTCCGATGGTGCTCGGCATCGGCTGCCCCAATATCGTCTTCCCCTACCTGCGCGAGACCATTTCCGACGTCGTGATCCGCGCCGGCTTCCCGCCGCTGCTGCTGAATCCGGTGAACTTCGAGGCCCTGTTCCTGCAGCAGCAGCAAGCCAAGCAGCAGCCGGAAACGGCGCCGCAGACCCACTGAGCGGACGCCCCCGACCGTGCGACTGCTGCTCGCCAGCCTGCTCTTCGTGCTGCCGAATCTCGCCGGCGCGCTCGAGTACCGCAGCACCGGGCGTGCCGCGGTGCTCTACGACGCGCCCTCGACGACGGCCGCAAAGATCGCCGTCGCCGGCGTCGGGCTGCCGCTCGAGGTGGTGATCGTCACCGACGCCTGGATCAAGGTGCGCGACCCTGGCGGCCGCCTGGCGTGGATCGAAAGCACCGCCCTCGGCGGCCGCAGGCAGGTCATGGTCAAGAGCGAGACCAGCAGCGTCCGGCAGCAGCCGCGGCCCGATGCGGCGCTCGTCTTCCAGGCCGCGCGCGGCGTCCTGCTCGAGGTCACGGGTGAGGTCGACGCCTACGGCTGGCTGCCGGTGAAGCACGCCGACGGGCTGGCCGGATGGATGCCCGCACACGAGGCCTGGGGCCGATGAAGCTGACGGTGCTCGGCGCCGGCGCCTGGGGCACCGCGCTGGCGGCCAGCTGGGCCCCCCACCATGCCGTCACCCTGTGGGGGCGCAACGCGGCCGAGCTCGACGCGATGCGCGTCGCCCGCGTCAACGCGCGCTATCTCCCCGACTGCCCGCTGCCCGACAGCCTGCAGCTCAGCCACGATTTCGACGCCGCCACCGCCGCGGCCGACCTCCTCGTCGTCGCCGTCCCCAGCAGCGGCCTGCGCCCGACGCTCGCGGCGCTCGCCAAGCATCCCGCGCTGCCGCCCGTGGTCTGGGTGTGCAAGGGCTTCGAGCACGGCAGCCGCAAGCTGCCGCATCAGCTCATCGCCGAACTGCTGCCTCGGGACGCTCGAGCGGGCGTGCTGTCGGGCCCGAGCTTCGCGCAGGAGGTTGCACACGGCTTCCCCACCGCGCTCACCCTCGCCTCGAGCGACGGCACGCTGGCACGCGAGCTGGCCGGCGCGCTGTCCGGCCACCGCCTGCGCATCTACGCCCACGACGATGTCATCGGCGTCGAGCTCGGTGGCGCCCTGAAGAACGTCATGGCGATCGCCGCCGGCATCTGCGACGGCCTGCAGCTCGGCCACAATGCCCGCGCGGCGCTCATCACCCGCGGGCTGGCGGAGATGACCCGGCTCGGCGTCAGGCTCGGCGGCCACTTCGAAACCTTCATGGGCCTGTCCGGCCTCGGCGATCTCATCCTCACCACCACCGGCGACCTCTCGCGCAACCGCCAGGTCGGCCTGCGCCTGGCGCGCGGCCAGTCGCTCGACGCCATCCTGGCCGAGCTCGGCCACGTCGCCGAGGGCGTCACCACCGCGCGCGAAGTCGCGGCGCTGGCGGACGAGCTGGGGGTGGACATGCCGATCACCCGCGCCGTCAACCAGGTGCTGTTCGACGGCCTGCCGCCTGCACAGGCGGTCGACGCCCTGCTGAACCGGGAAATCAAGGCCGAATTCTGAGCCGGGCCGGCAGCGGGAACCGGCCGCTGCGACAACGCTACGCGACCGCTTCGGCCAGAGCCTCCTGCTCCGCCCGGAACCCCCTCCGCCGCAAGTCCAGTTCGAGCGCCCTCGCGGCAAGCGGCCGGCCGAGGAAATAGCCCTGGGCGAAGTCGCAGCCCTGCTCGCGGAGGTGATCGAGCTGCGCCCGGTTTTCGACCCCTTCCGCGATCACCTTGAGCCCGAGGCGGTGCGCCATGGTGATGACGGCGTTCACGATCGCGGCGTCGTCCGGATCGGTGGTGACGTCCTGGACGAACGAGCGGTCGATCTTGAGGATCTCCACCGGCATCTTCTTCAGCTGGCTGAGCGAGGAGTAACCGGTTCCGAAGTCGTCGATCGCGAGCCTGAGCCCGCTCGCCGCCAGCGTCTCCAGCGTCCTGATCGTGTAGACCGCGTCGTCCATCGCGACGCTCTCGGTGATCTCCAGCTCGAGCACCTGCGCCGCCATGCAGTAGTCGGTCATCGCCCGCTTCACCAGGCGGGCGATGTCCTCGCGGAAGAACTGCCGCACCGACAGGTTCACCGACATCACGAACTCGGGAAAGCCCGCGGCCCTCCATGCATCGGCCTGCCTGCACGCCGTTTCGAGCACCCACGCGCCGATCGGGACGATCAGGCCGTTCTCCTCGGCGAGCGGGATGAATTCCGCGGGCGAGATCGTGCCGAGCTCGGGATGCTGCCAGCGCAGCAGCGCCTCGACCCCGCGCAGGCGGCCGCTGGCGAGGTCGAACTGGGGCTGGTAGTGGAGCACCAGCTGCTGTCGCGCGAGCGCCTTGTGCAGCTGGTTGTCGAGCTCGAGGCGGCGCAGGCTACGCTCGTCGAAGGCGTTGCTGTAGATGTGGAAGCCGTTGCGGCCCTGCTTCTTGACGCGGTACATGGCGGTATCGGCGTGCTTCATCAGGACGTCGACATCGGCGCCGTCGTCCGGGTACATGCTGATGCCGATGCTCGCGCTCACGAAGATGTCGCGGCCTTCGATGACGAAGGGCTGCTTGAGGGCGGCGATGACCTTGCCGGCCACCAGCTCGGCCTCCTCGACGTGGCCGGCGTCGGGCAGCAGGATGGTGAACTCGTCGCCGCCCAGCCGGGCGAGGGTGTCGGTCTGCCTGACGATCCCCCGCAGGCGCGCGGACACCGATTGCAGCAACTGGTCACCGGCGGCATGGCCGAGCGAATCGTTGACCAGCTTGAAGCGGTCGAGATCGATGAACAGCAGCGCCACTTTCGTGTGCCGCATGCGGCGCGCGAAGGCCAGTGCCTGTTCGAGCCTGTCCTTGAACAGCACGCGGTTGGGCAGGTTGGTGAGCGGATCGTGGAAGGCCTGATGCAGGATCGCGTCCTGCGCGCGCTTGCGTTCGGTGATGTCGGAGAACGTCGCGACGAAATAGTCGATCTCGCCCGACGCGCCGCGGATGCTGCTGATCGAGAGCCATTCCGGATACTCCTCGCCGTTCTTGCGGCGGTTCCAGATTTCCCCCTGCCAGCTGCCGTTGGTCATCACCGCGTGCCACAGCTTCCGGTAGAAGCGGGTGTCGTGGCGCCCCGACGAGAACATGCTCGGGTTGCGGCCGATGATCTCCTCGGGCCGATAGCCGGTGACCGCCGTCACGGCCGGATTCACCCGCAGGATGCTGCCGTCGCGCCCGGTGATGATGATGCCTTCGGTGGCGCTGTCGAAGACGGCCGCGGCGAGACGCAGTGACTGCCCGTTGCGCTCGTGGGCCGCAACGAAGCGGTTGCCGAGCGCGGCCGCGAGGGTGAAGAACAGCCCGGACAGCAGTGCCGCCGACAGCAGCGCCTGCTCGCTCCGCGCGAGGGTCGCGATCGCGGTCGCGTAGACCTCGCCGGCGGACCGCATGATGCCCGGCGTGAAGCCCGTCGCGGACTCGATGGCCCGCGCATAGAGCGGCTGCGTGTGCGTGCGGAACACGCGCCCCGCTTCCGCCGCGTCGATGGGCTGCCGCTCGACGACCTGACGGTAACTGTCGGCGAGCTGCGCATAGCGATCGGCGAACTCGCGGATGCGCTGCTGGTTGTAGTCGCGCCGGAAATTCAGCTTCAGGTAGTCCAGGTTCCTGCGCAGCGCGGCGTCCTCCCGGATCAGCGCGTCCGCCCACTCCGCGGGGTCGAGCAGCCCGCCCTGCGCATGACTGGCCTGAAGTTGCATGTGCGCCAGGCGCAGCGTCATGTCGGAAGCGTGCTGCAGATTGACGAGATTGGTGTGGCGCAGCCAGTCGAGCTGACGCGCCGACTGCTCGATGCCCCACCAGCCGATGGCGCTGACGATGAGGCCGGAGCCGCTCCCCAGCACGAACAGCAGCAGCAGGATTTTCGAGAATGAATGACGCAACACGGCTGAAACCTTGAACATCTGCGGACCATGCGGTCCTGCCAGGCCGGCCCCCGTGCCTGGCTCCTGAATAGTCAGCCGCGCGATCGTCCCCAGACCTCGCGGCACTCCCTGCCGCTGCGCTCGCGCGCCCTGCGGCCAGACCGCACGATACCACGCATAGGGTTATATTCGGATATGCTTATCGCCTTCTGGTTCGAAAACATGCAGCCACGACCGGGCGGCGGGCCGGTGCCTGGCGTGCCTCACACCGCCCCTGCAAAACCGTTCTGCCGCCAGGCCTCGAACACGGTGACGCTCACCGCATTCGACAGGTTCATGCTGCGCGACCCCGGCAGCATCGGCAGGCGCAGGCGGTGGTCGGCGTCGAACAGCTCGAGCACCTCCTCTGGCAGCCCGCGCGACTCGGGACCGAACAGCAGCACGTCGCCTGGCCGGAAATCGATCGTCGCGTAGTTGCGGCTGCCGCGGGTGGTGAGCGCGAACCAGCGCCGCCCCGGCAATGCCGCGCGCACGTCGGTCCATCCGGCATGCACGCGCACGCAGGCCATGTCGTGGTAGTCGAGTCCGGCGCGCGCCACCTGCTTGTCGGAAAGGTCGAACCCCAGCGGCTCGACCAGGTGCAGGCGACAGCCGGTGTTGGCTGCCAGCCGGATCAGGTTGCCCGTGTTGGGCGGGATTTCGGGGTGAAACAAAACGATGTCAAACATCGGGCTTGGCCTAAAATGAAAGCTTCCTGGAATCCGCCTATTTTATGGTCCCCTACCTTACCACCGCACTCACCGGCCCGCTGCTGGAACTGGAAAAACGCCTGCTCGACGCGCAGCCGACGATCGAGCACTGGTTCCGCCAGCAGTGGAAAGACCAGGCGGCGCCGTTCTACACCTCGGTCGACATCCGCAACGCCGGCTTCAAGCTGGCGCCGGTCGACACCAACCTGTTTCCCGGCGGTTTCAACAACCTCAACCCGGCCTTCATGTCGCTGTCGATCCACGCGGCGATGGGCGCGGTGGAAAAGATCTGCCCCGACGCGCAGCGTCTGCTGCTCATTCCCGAGAGCCATACCCGCAACACCTTCTACCTGCAGAACGTCGCGGTGCTCGCACACATCCTGCGCCAGACCGGCCTGATCGTGCGCATCGGCACGCTGATCCCCGAGATCACCGAGCCGACCACGCTCGAGCTGCCGGCCGGCGGCCGCCTGACGCTCGAGCCGCTGGTGCGCCGCGGCGACCGCATCGGCCTCGACGGCTTCGACCCCTGCGCGGTGCTGCTCAACAACGACCTGTCGGCAGGCGTCCCGGACATCCTCAAGGGCATCGAGCAGACCATCATGCCGCCGCCGCACGCGGGCTGGGCGACGCGCCGCAAGTCGCGCCACTTCAGGGCCTACGAGAACGTCGCGATCGAATTCGCGCGCCTGGTGGGGATCGACCCCTGGCTGATCGACCCCTACTTCAACCAGTGCGGAAAAATCGATTTCCAGGCGCGCCAGGGCGAGGACTGCCTGGCCGAGAAGGTCGACGCCCTGCTCGCGAAGATCCGCACGAAGTACGACGAATACGGCATCGACCAGCCGCCCTTCGTGATCGTCAAGGCCGACGCCGGCACCTACGGCATGGGCATCATGACCGTGAAGTCGGCCGACGACGTGCGCGAGCTCAACCGCAAGCAGCGCAACAAGATGGCGGTGATCAAGGAAGGCATGGAGGTCAGCGAGGTGCTGATCCAGGAAGGCGTCTACACCTTCGAGAGCATCAACGAGGCCGTCGCCGAGCCGGTGGTCTACATGATCGACCATTTCGTCGTCGGCGGCTTCTACCGCGTGCACACCGGACGCGGCGCCGACGAGAACCTCAACAGCCCCGGCATGCACTTCGTGCCGCTGGCGTTCGACGACACCTGCGTGATGCCCGACCGCAGCGCCAACCCCGACGCCAGCCCGAACCGCTTCTACGCCTACGGGGTGATCGCGCGGCTGGCGATGCTGGCCGCCAGCCTCGAGCTCGACGAAACGCTGAACGAAGCGGCATGAGGCTGCTCTTCGTCGTCGACCCGCTGGCGGGACTCAAGCCCCACAAGGACAGTTCGGTCGCGATGATGCGCGCTGCGGCGGCGCGCGGCCACGAGGTCCACGCCTGCGAAGCGCGCCAGCTCTACGTGCGCTTGGGCACGGTCTGCGCCGACTGCGACGCGCTCGACGTGCGCGCCGGCGACGACTGGTTCCACATGCGCGGCCGGCGCGAATCCGCGCTCGGCGATTTCGACGCCGTGCTGATGCGCACCGACCCTCCGGTCGACACCGACTACCTGCTCGCCACCCATCTGCTCGGCATCGCCGAGGCCAGCGGCGCACGCGTACTGAACCACCCCGCCGCGCTGCGCGACTTCAACGAGAAGCTCGCCATCCTGACTTTCCCGCAGTTCGTCGCGCCCACCCTCGTCGCCGCGCAGGCCGTCGAGATCGAGGCCTTCCTGATCGAGCACGGCGACGTCATCGTCAAGCCGCTCACCGAGATGGGCGGCGCCGGCATCTTCCGCCTCACCGTCGGCGACCCCAACCGCAACGCCATCCTCGAAACGCTGACGCAGCGGGGCCGCCGCGCGATCATGGCGCAGCGCTACCTGCCGGAGATCGCCGACGGCGACAAGCGCATCCTGCTGATCGACGGCGAAGTCGTGCCGTGGGCACTCGCGCGCATTCCGCAGCCCGGCGAGACGCGCGGCAACCTCGCCGCCGGCGGCACCGCGCGCGCGCAGCGGCTGTCGGCCCGCGACCGCGAGATCGCCGAGACCATCGCGCCGTGGGCGAAAGCGCAGGGCATCTTCCTCGCCGGACTCGACGTGATCGGCGAGTGCCTCACCGAAATCAACGTCACCAGCCCGACCGGCTTCCAGGAAATCGCAGCGCAGGCGGGGCACGACGTCGCGGCGCAGTTCGTCGCAGCGCTCGAGCGCGCATGACGGCAGTGCGCCGCGTCCTCGGGCTCGCGCTGCTGTGGCTGCTCGCCGCCTGCAGCCCGCCGCCGCTGCACCAGCAGCAGGCCTACGTGTTCGGCACCCTGGTCGAGGTCAGCGTCTACGGCGCGCCCGAGGCCGAGGCGCGGGACGCCGCCGCTGCGGTGCTGGCGCGCTTCGACACGCTGCATCGCAGCCTGCACGCCTGGCAGCCGAGCGAGTTGTCGCGGCTCAACGCCGCGCTGGCCCGCGGCGAGCGCGCAAGCGTCACGCCCGAGCTCGCGGCGATGCTGCGCGACGCGCAGGCGCTCGCCGCGCGCTCGGACGAGTTGTTCAACCCGGCCATCGGCGGCCTGGTCGCGCTGTGGGGCTTCCACGCCGACACGCCGCTGGCGCGCGTACCCGACGCCGGCGCGATCCGGGAGTGGGTCGGCAGGCGCCCCCGGATGGCCGACCTCGTCATCGAGAACGACACCGTTGGCAGCCGCAATCCCGCGGTGCAGCTGGACTTCGGCGGCTACGCCAAGGGACGCGCGCTGGACGACGCGGTCGCGATCCTGAAGACGCACGGCATCGAGAACGCGCTGGTCAACATCGGCGGCAACGTGATCGCGCTCGGCACCCACGGCGACCGCCCGTGGCGCGTCGGCATCCAGCACCCGCGCCAGGCGGGAACGCTGGCCACGCTCGACCTGCACGACGGCGAGGCGATCGGCACCTCGGGCGACTACCAGCGCTTCTTCGAGGCGGGCGGGCGCCGCTACAGCCATCTGATCGACCCGCGCACCGGTTCGCCGGCATCCACGATGCAGTCGGTGACGGTGCTGGTGGCGGGCGAGCACGCCGGCACGCGCTCGGACGCCCTCTCCAAGCCCCTCTTCCTCGACGGCCCGGCACGGCTGGCGGACAACGCCGCCCGCCTGGGCGTCGCCGACTACCTTGCAGTGGACGCCGCCGGCCATACCCTCGTCTCTCCTGCGATGAAGGCCCGGCTTCGCTAGAATGCTGTTTTTGCCCTGATGGCCACACAATGATCGGCATCCTCATCGTCGCCCACGGATCGCTCGCCGACAGCCTAGTCGAGTGCGCGACCCATGTGCTGGGGCAGCGCCCGGGGGCGCTCGCCACGCTGGATTTCACCGGCCACGCCGACCCCGACGAACGGCAGAAGGCGCTGCGCGCGCGTCTCGACGAACTCGACGCCGGCGACGGCATCCTGGTGCTCACCGACGTCTACGGCGCGACCCCGAGCAACACGCTCTGCCGCGTGCTCGAGCCGGCCCACATCGAAGGCGTCACCGGCGCCAACCTGCCGATGCTGCTGAAGGCGCTGAACTACCGCGAGACGCTGGCGCTGCCGCAACTCGTCGAGCGCATCGTCGAAGGCGGGCGCAACAGCATCAACCACATTTCCGAGACCATGTGCCATGCAGCAACGGGACGTTGAAATCGTCAACAAGCTGGGCCTGCACGCGCGCCCGTCCGCCCGGCTGACCCAGCTCGCCTCGACCTTCAGCAGCAAGGTCTTCCTGTCGCGCAACGGCCGGCGCGTCAACGCCAAGAGCATCATGGGGGTGATGATGCTGGCCGCCGCCAAGGGCAGCACGATCACCGTGGAGACCGAGGGCGACGACGAGAAGGAAGCGATCGACGCCTTGGCCGGACTGATCGCCAGCGGCTTCGGGGAGGAAACGTGAGCTTCTCGCTGCACGGCATCGGCGTCTCGGGCGGCATCGCCATCGGCTATGCGCATCTGGCGTCCAGCGCGCGCGTCGAAGTGCCGCAGTACCTGCTCGACCGCAAGTACATCAAGGACGAGCTGGCGCGCTTCGACGAGGCCATCCTCGCCACCCGCGCCGAGCTCGAGATCCTGCGCAGCCACATTCCCCCCGGCGCCCCGGCCGAGCTGTCGGCCTTTCTCGACATGCACCTGATGTTCCTCGGCGACTCGATGATCGCCGAGGAGCCCAAGCGCCTGATCCGCGAGACCCAGTGCAACGCCGAATGGGCGCTGGCCCAGCAGATGGAGGCGCTGGTGGCGCGCTTCGACGAGATCGACGACGCCTACCTGAGGAGCCGCCAGGAAGACGTGGTGCAGGTGGTGCAGCGCGTGCTCAAGGCACTGATGGGGCACCCCAGCCACCTGCCGCTCGACGTCGACTTCGACAGCGAACGCATCCTGGTCGCGCACGAGCTGTCGCCGGCCGACATGGTGATCTTCAAGAACGTGCACTTCGCCGCGTTCGTCACCGACCTCGGCGGCACCACCTCGCACACCGCGATCCTCGCGCGCAGCATGGGCATGCCGTCGGTGATGGCGCTGCACAACGCGCGCGGACTGATTCGCGACCACGACCTGCTGATCGTCGACGGCCGCGACGGCGTGGTGATCGTCAATCCCGACGAGTCGGTGCTCGCCGAATACCGGCTGCGGCAGAACCAGTGGCGCATCGACACCGACAAGCTCAAGCGGCTGAAGACCAGCAAGTCGTCGACGCTCGACGGCGCGCCGATCGAGCTGATGGCGAACATCGAGCTCCTGTCCGACATCGACGCGGTGCAGGCCGCGGGCGCGCACGGCATCGGCCTGTTCCGCAGCGAGTTCCTGTTCCTCAACCGCTCGGACCTGCCGGGCGAGGAAGAGCAGTACCAGTCGTACAAGGCGGTCGCCGAGGCGCTCGACGGCAAGCCGGTCACCATCCGCACGCTCGACCTCGGCGCCGACAAGCAGGCGCCGTGGGGCCACACGGTGGCCGACAACCCGGCGCTCGGCCTGCGCGCGATCCGCCTCTGCCTCGCCGAGCCGGGACTGTTCCACACCCAGCTGCGCGCCATCCTGCGCGCCTCGGCGCACGGCCGGGTGCGCATGCTCATCCCGATGCTGGCGAGCTTCATGGAGCTGCGCCAGACCTTGCAGCGCATCGACGAAGCCAAGGAATCGCTGCGCAAGGACGGCCTGAAATTCGACGAAGGCATTCAGGTCGGCGGCATGATCGAGGTGCCCGCCGCGGCGCTGGCAGCGGGCTTCTTCGCCGAGCAGCTCGATTTCCTGTCGATCGGCACCAACGACCTGATCCAGTACACGCTGGCGATCGACCGCGCCGACGACAGCGTCGCGCACCTCTACGATCCGCTGCATCCGGCCGTTCTGCATCTGATCCAGCACACGATCCGGGCCGGCGCCAAGGCCGGCAAGCCGGTCGCGGTGTGCGGCGAAATGGCGGGCGACCCCCTGCTGACGCGACTGCTGCTGGGACTCGGGCTGCGCACGTTCTCGATGCACCCCGCGAGCCTGCTGCAGGTCAAGCAGCAGGTGCTGAAGTCGCACCTCGGGGACCTGGCGCCGACCGCACAGAAGCTGCTGAAGAATACCGACCCCGACCGCACACCCGTGCTGCTCGGGCGGCTGAACGGGTAGCCGCCGCGCCGCTTAGGCCATCAACTGGCCGGCGATGCGCGCGAGCTCGACCTTGTCGCGTCGCAGGTCGCTGATCTCCTGCTTGACCTGCGCCATGCGGCCGTGGAGCGTGCCGGTGTTTTCCAGGATGCCCTGCAGGCCGGCCAGGCGCGACTCGAGATGCCGCTTGTGCTCGTGGATGCGGGTCATCACGGGGTCCAGCGCAATGCGCAGCCAGCGCTCGGCTTCCATCCGCGCGAGGTTGAAGGCCTTGCGCGCCTCCTCGGCGAGGCCGGCGTAGAAGCGCCGGATCATGAAGCGCTTTTCCAGCATCAGGTTGGCGGGATCCTTGCAGAAGGCCTCGGTCTCGCGCATCAGCGCGTCGAGCCGGTTGCGGTAGGCGCCCAGATCCAGCCGCGGCACCTGCAGCTGCGGCAGGCCGTGCTGCCGGTGAAACGCCAGGTAGGCCTGTTCCAGCGCATCCACCATGCCATCGGCCAGCTGCGAGGCCTGCAGGAAGCGCGTCCCCATCTGCTCGCTCAGCCGGCGGATGCCCGCGGTCAGCCCGCGGGTCGTCAGGCTGGCCTCCATGGCCTCGCGGCCCGACTTGCAGATCTCGCCGAGCGTCTCTTCCGACAGCTGCGCCAGCAGATGCTTGCCCTGGGCCTGCACGGCCTTGCGGGTGGCGCGGAACTGCCCGGCGGTCGCGTCGTAGCCCGCCTTTTCCAGCTGCAATTCGGCCCGCGTCTGCTCGACGAGTTCGCGGTTCCTGCCGGCCAGCCGGGTCAGCTGGAGCAGCTCGTCGGTGCTGCGCCTGAGCCGCATCGCCAGTTCCGTCCGGCTCGCCTCCAGGAGCGCGTTCACCTCCCGACTGACGGCGTGGTAGAGCATGTCGCGCCGCGCCGGGATCACCTGGTGCGCGAGCAGGTATTCGAGCGACTCGATTCCGGAACGCAGGCGCAGTTCGGCGTCGCCGCGGATCGTGGCGATCAGCGCCTTCTGCGCCGACACCGTGAACACCCGGCTGCGCGCCAGCTTCAGCACGCGCGCGGCGTCCTCGGCCTGGCGCTCGATGCTGGCCTGGACCTCGGAATCGCTCTTCAGCTCGTCCCACAGCATGTCGATCTTGTTCAGCACGGCGACATGGAAGTTGGCGTGGCGCTGGACATGCTTCTGCCAGATCTCGAGATCGGAGCGCGTCACCCCGGCGTCGGTGGCGAGCAGATACATCACGGCATGCGCGCTGGGGATGACCGACAGGGTGAGCTCGGGTTCGGCGCCGAGCGCGTTGAGGCCGGGCGTGTCGAGGACCGTCAGCCCCGCCTGCAGCAGGGGATGCGGAAAATTGACGAGGGCGTAGCGCCACGCCGGCACCTCGACGCTGCCGTCGGGCCGCAGCAGGTGGCTTTCGCCGGGGTCCTCGCTGTCCCACAGTCCCAGTTCGATCGCCTCCGCGGCCGGCATGGTCTTGGTCTCGGTGAGCTTCGCCAGGCACTCCTGCATCTGCCGCGGATCGGCCGGGTCGAGCGCGATTCGGCACCACTCGATCGGCGCGTGCTTGAGGCGCGCCAGCGACTCCCCGCGGCGGCGCGTCTCGATCGGCAGCAGGCGCAGGCTGGGCGCCTCGTCGGGATTGCAATACAGCTCGGTCGGGCACATGGTGGTGCGCCCGGCGTCGGAGGGCAGCAGCCGCTGGCCGTGGCTGGCGAAGAACAGGGCGTTGATCAGTTCGGTCTTGCCGCGCGAGAACTCGGCGACGAAGGCGACCACCAGCTTGTCCTGGCGCAGGCTGGCGGCGGTGTCGGCCAGCCGCAGCGTGCGCTCGGCGTCGATGCCGTGCTGGCGGTCGAGCCAGTCGGAATACGCCGTCATGGCCGCAGCCAGGCGCATGCGCCGCTCGCTGTAGTCGGCGACCTCCCGTTCCAGGTGGATGCTCATGTTTGTCAGTTGTTGTCGATAACCCGCCAGGGATCCTCCACCCCTGACACCGCCACGGTCTTCTGCCGCGAGGTCTCGCCGCGCACCAGGCGCACCGCGGATTTCGGCACCCCCAGCTGCGCGGCCAGCCAGGCCAGCAGATGCGCATTCGCCTTGTTATCGACCGGCGGCGCGGCAATCTTTAGCTTCAGCCGCCCGCCGTGCTCCCCTACGGCCGCCGTGGTCTTGGCCCCCGGCTGCACGTGCAGGTCGAGCAGCCAGTCCGCGCCGTCGCGGCGCGCCCAGACCGGCGGGGCATTCCGGTTCAAGATCGGGCGTGACGCGAAGACAAGCCGAAGACAGTGCGGCGAGCACGGCGGAGCGTGCTTGTTGCCGCTTCAGCAGCTTTACACCCACGGCCTGCTCCCTGCGAGTGAGGCGCAGTCGACAAAGTCACGGTCGGTTTTGAAACGGAATCAGAGCGCGCCAAGCAGGGCGCGCTCCAGCGCCAGCACCGGCACCATCAGCACCAGCTGGCAGAGGATGAACAGCACCAGCGGCGTGAGATCCACGTTGCCGATCGTCGGGACGATGCGCCGCAGCGGGCGCAGGAAGGGTTCGGACAGCTCGTAGACGACCGGCGTCAGCGGCGTGTCGGAATTGACCCACGACAGGACCGCGCGCACCAGGGTCAGCCCGATGACCAGGTAGACCGCGAGGCTCAACAGCCGCACCGCCGCCAGCCCCAGCATGACCGGCCACACCCTGGCGCCGGCCAGCGCGAACGGAAAATCGCCGAGCCAGTAGACGGCGACCACCACGACGAACTCGACCACCAGCGCCAGCACCAGGCAGGCCAGGTCGAGGCCGAACAGCCCGGGGACGACGCGGCGCAGGGGCTTCACGGCGAAATCGGTGAGGGCGACGATGAACTGCGCGAACGGATTGCGGAACGGGACGCGGAACAGCTGCATCATGAAGCGCAGCAGCACCGCGATGACGAACAGGTTGCCGAGCGTCTGGACCAGGAACTTCAGCGCCCCCTCGATCATGCGAGCCGCCCCAGTTCGTCACCGAGTTCTGCGCTGCGCTGGCCGGCCGCCGCGACCGCCTGGGCGATCGCCTGCCTGACCGCCGCCGCCTCCAGCGCGGCGATCCCGCGCTCGGTAGTGCCGCCCTTGGAGGTGACGCGCTGGCGCAGCACGGCCGGCTCCTCGCCCGATTCCAGCGCCAGCTTGGCGGCGCCGAAGAAGGTCTGCAGCGCGAGCTGGCGCGCGGTTTCCGGCGCCAGCCCCTGCGCCACCGCGGCGGCTTCGAGCGCCTCGATGCAGTAGAAGACGTAGGCCGGGCCGCTGCCCGACACCGCGGTGACCGCGTCGAGCTGCGGCTCGTCCTCGACCCACACCACACGGCCGACCGCGCGCAGCACGGTCTCGGCCTGCGAACGCGCGTCCTGGTCGACCGCGGGCGGCGCGTACAAGCCGGCGATCCCCGCCTGCACCAGCGCCGGGGTGTTCGGCATGGCGCGCACGATGCGTTGGTGCCCCCCCAGCCAGCGCGACAGGTCGGCGATCCGCACGCCGGCCGCGATCGACACCACCAGATGGCCGGCCAGCCGACTCGCCAGCGCCGCCGCCACCTCGGGCAGCGTCTGCGGCTTCACCGCCAGCACGACCAGCGCATGCAGCCGTGCCTGCGACAGGTCGGTGTGCGTCACCACGCCGAAGCGCGCCGCGAGATTGGCCCGCGCGTCGGCGCTGATTTCCACGACCTCGATGTCGGTGGGCTGCGTGCCGCTGGCGACCAGTCCGCCGATGATCGCGGCGGCCATGTTGCCGCCGCCGATGAAGCTCACCTTATGCATGTTTTTTCGTCCTTTCGCCAAACAGGGCGGTGCCGACCCGCACGATCGTCGCCCCTTCCTTGATCGCCGCCTCGAGGTCGCCCGACATGCCCATCGACAGGGTGTCGAGCGCAAAACCGCGCGCGGCCAGTGCCTCGTACGCCTCGCGTACCTCTCGGAACGCGGCGCGCTGCGCCGCCGGGTCCGCGGTCGGCGCCGGAATCGCCATCAAGCCGCGCAGCCGCAGGCCCGGCAGTGTCGCGAGGGCGTCCGCCAGCGCGGGCAGTTCCGCAGGCGGAACGCCGCCCTTGCTCGCCTCGCCGCTGACGTTGACCTCGATGCAGACCTGCAGCGGCGGCAGGCCGGGCGGGCGCTGCGCCGACAGGCGCTCGGCGATCTTCGGCCGGTCGACGCTGTGCACCCAGCTGAAATGCTCGGCGATCGCCCGCGTCTTGTTGCTCTGGATCGGCCCGATGAAATGCCACACCAGCGGCAGGTCGGCGAGTTCGGCCTGCTTGGCCAGCGCCTCCTGCAGGTAATTTTCGCCGAATTCGCGCTGGCCGCAGGCGGCCAGTTCGCGCACCGCCGCAGCGCCGAAGGTCTTGCTGACCGCCAGCAGCCGCACTGCCCCGGGCGCACGCCCCGCTCCGGCCGCAGCGCCCGTCATGCGCGCCTGCACCGCGCGCAGACGGGCGCACGCATCGCCCGCCCCGGGCGACGCCGGCGGCTCAAGTTTGCTCGCGTCGAGGCCGTTAGTCATGGTGCCCATTATCTGTCAAAACCCCACCAATACTGAACGAGGCACGCGTGGACATTTCTGAGTTGCTGGCATTTGCCGTCAAGAACAAGGCGTCGGACTTGCACCTTTCATCCGGCCTGCCGCCGATGATCCGCGTCAGCGGCGACATCCGCCGCATCAACCTGCCGCCGCTGGAGCACAAGGACGTGCACCGCATGGTGTACGACATCATGAACGACAGCCAGCGCAAGGTGTACGAGGAGACGCTCGAGATCGACTTCTCGTTCGAGATCCCTTCGCTCGCGCGCTTCCGCGTCAACGCCTTCAACCAGCAGTATGGCGCAGGCGCCGTGTTCCGGACGATTCCGTCCAAGGTGCTGACGCTCGAGGAGCTCAACGCCCCCGCCATCTTCAAGGAAATCGCCAACCAGCCGCGCGGCATCGTGCTGGTGACCGGCCCGACCGGCTCGGGCAAGTCGACCACGCTGGCGGCGATGATGGATTACGTCAACGAGAACGAATACGCGCACATCCTCACCGTCGAGGACCCGATCGAATTCGTGCACCAGAGCAAGAAGTGCCTGATCAACCAGCGCGAGGTCGGCCCGCACACGCTGTCGTTCGCCAACGCGCTGCGCTCGGCGCTGCGGGAGGATCCCGACGTCATCCTGGTCGGCGAATTGCGCGACCTCGAGACGATCCGCCTGGCGCTGACCGCGGCCGAGACCGGCCACCTGGTGTTCGGCACCCTGCACACCTCGTCGGCGGCCAAGACCATCGACCGCGTGGTCGACGTGTTCCCGGCGGCGGAGAAGGAAATGGTGCGCTCGATGCTGTCGGAGTCGCTGCGCGCGGTCATCTCGCAGACGCTCCTGAAGACCAAGGACGGCTCCGGCCGTGTCGCCGCGCACGAGATCATGATCGGCACCCCGGCGATCCGCAACCTGATCCGCGAGAACAAGGTCGCGCAGATGTATTCGGCGATCCAGACCGGCGGCAACATCGGCATGCAGACGCTCGACCAGAACCTGCAGGACCTGGTCAAGCGCAACGTCATTGCCCCGGCCGTGGCGCGCAACGCGGCGCAGAACAAGGACGCCTTCCTGTAAGGAACGAACGATGAACGCCGAAAAAACCGTCCACGACCTGCTGCGCCTGATGCTGGCGAAGAACGCGTCCGACCTCTTCATCACCGCCGGCTTCCCGCCCGCGATCAAGGTCGACGGCAAGATCACCCCGGTGTCGAACCAGAGCCTGACGCCCGGCCACACCGCCGAACTCGCGCGCTCGATCATGAACGAGCGGCAGTGGAAGGATTTCGAGGCGACCAACGAGTCCAACTTCGCGATCAGCCCGCCCGAGATCGGCCGCTTCCGCGTCAACGTGTTCGTCCAGCAGGGTCGCGTCGGCATCGTGATGCGGACGATCAACACCAAGATCCCGAAGATGGAGAGCCTCAACCTGCCGCCGGTGCTGCGCGACGTCGCGATGATCAAGCGCGGCCTGGTGATCTTCGTCGGCGCCACCGGCTCGGGCAAGTCGACCTCGCTCGCGGCGATGGTCGGCCACCGCAACGAGAACGCCGCCGACCACATCATTACCATCGAGGACCCGATCGAATACGTGCACGAGCACCGTAAGTCGATCGTCAGCCAGCGCGAGGTCGGCATCGACACCGAGAACTGGTTCGCCGCGCTGAAGAACACGCTGCGCCAGGCGCCCGACGTCATCCTGATCGGCGAGATCCGCGACCGCGACACCATGGAATACGCGATCTCGTTCGCCGAGACCGGCCACCTGTGCCTGTCGACGCTGCACGCCAACAGCGCCAACCAGGCGCTCGACCGCATCATCAACTTCTTCCCGGAGGAGCGCCGTGCCCAGCTGCTGATGGACCTGTCGCTCAACCTCAAGGCCTTCATCTCGCAGCGCCTGATCCCGAAGAAGGGCGGCGTCGGCCGCGTCGCCGCGGTCGAGATACTGCTCAACTCGCCGCTGATCTCCGACCTCATCTTCAAGGGGCAGGTGCACGAGATCAAGGAGATCATGTCGAAGTCGCGCGAACTCGGCATGCAGACCTTCGACCAGGCGCTGTTCGACCTCTACGAGGCGGGCATGATCAGCTACGAGGACGCGCTGAGGAACGCCGACAGCCTCAACGACCTGCGCCTCAAGATCAAGCTGCACGGCCAGGAGGCGAAAGGCCGCGACATCATGGCCGGGCTCGACCATCTCGATATCGTATGAGCGGGCGCTCGCCGCTGCTTTCGGCGCTGATGCGGCGCCTCAGGCCCGCCGGCCGCAAGGCCGCGCCGGGCCCGGGCGAGCCGGGGGGAAAGCTGCTCCGCGACCAGCCCGGCGACTGGAAGGACACGGTCTACAGCCCGAAGGGGCACCGCAGGAAAAAATGAGGCTCAGGCCGCCGGCTTCGCCTTCATCGATCCCGCCACCAGCTTGTACTGCAGGAAGCGCGTCTCGATTTGCCCGTTGAACAGCGGGATGCGCCGGCTCGCCTTGAGTCCGATCAGTTTCGGCAGCAGCGGGTCGCCGGAAATGATCCACGCCTGCCACCCGGAGAAGTTCTTCTTCAGCCAGTCGCCCAAGAGCGGATACCACTCGGCCAGATCCTCGGCCTCGCCGATGCGCTCGCCGTAGGGCGGGTTGGTGACGATCGTGCCGGCCGGCGCCGGCGCCTCCAGCGCCAGCGCGTCGGATACTTTCAGCTCGACGATCTCCGCGTAGCCGGCGGCGGCGAGGTTGTTGCGCGCCTTGTCGAGCACCCAGCGGTCCTGGTCGGCGCCGAAGATCGGCAGCCGCGCGAGCGGCTTTTCCGCCGCCTTCGCATCCATCCTGATGCGCTGCCATAGCGCGGCGTCGAAGTCGCGGTAATGCTCGAACGCGAAATGGCGCGCGCGTCCCGGCGCGCGGTTCAAGGCCAGGTCGGCCGCCTCGAGCAGGATGGTGCCGGCGCCGCACATCGGGTCGAGCAGCGGCGTTCCGGGCTCCCAGCCCGACAGCAGCAGCAGGCCGGCGGCGAGGTTCTCCTTGATCGACGCCGCGCTCGCCTCGCGCTTGAAGCCGCGCTTGAAGAGCGGCTCGCCCGAGGTGTCGAGGTAGAAGGTCACCGCGTCCGGGGTGAAGAAGGCGTACACCGGCACGTCGGGCACCTCGGTATCGACGCTCGGCCGCTCGCGCGTCTCTTCGCGGAAGCGGTCGCAGATCGCGTCCTTGATCTTCAGCGTGATGAAGTTGAGGCTCTTCAGCGGCGCGTTCTGCGCGCCGACCTTCACCGCGATCGTCTTCTTCACGTCGAACCACTCCGGCCACGGCAGGTCGAGCGCGGCGCGGTAGATGTGCTCCTCCTTGCGGTAGCGGGTGTAGCCGACCTTGCGCAGGATGCGGGTCGCGGTACGCGAGGTGAGGTTGGCGCGCATCTCGGCGGCGGCGTCGGCCATGAACAGCACGCCGGCCGGCAGCTGGCGCACCACCTGCGCGCCGGCGGCCTTCAGTTCGGCAACCAGCAGTTCCTCCAGCCCGCGCGGGCAGGTGGCGAAGTGGCTGGCAGGCGGCAGCGCCTCGCGCTCGGGGCGCTCGGGGCGGGCGGGACGCGGCGCGGGGGTGCGGCGGGGTTGGGGTTTCAAGCAGGACTTTCTCAGAAGGGTTTCAGCACCACCAGCAGCACCACGACCAGCAGCACGATCACCGGAATTTCGTTGAACCAGCGGAACCATACGTGGGATTTGGCGTTCTGTCTGGCTTCGAAGGCGCGCAGCAGCTTTTTGCAGACGTGGTGGTAGCCGACCAGCCCGGCGACCAGCGCGACCTTGATCCACAGCCAGGCATCGGTCGGCAGCCAGTACGCGAGCCACAGCCAGATCCCCGTCGCGAGCGTCAGCCACATGATGGGGGTGACGAACCGGTACAATTTGCCCGCCATGACGAGCAGGCGGTCGTAGGCGGCGTCGTTGGTTTCCATCGCCAGGTTGACGAAGATGCGCGGCAGGTAGAACAGCCCGGCGAACCAGCTCACCACCATCACGATATGAAACGATTTCAGCCACAGCATGGATAGAGCCACCTTGAAGAAATGGACGCCGAGTCCGCTGACCCTGATTCTACTGGGTTTGATCGCGTACCTGTGGTTCCGCCCGCCGGCGGACGTCAGCGAGGAAGACCGCGCCGCGCCGCCGTGGCGGGTGACGCTCACCGACGGCCGGGTGCTCCCCAGCGAATCGCTGCACGGCAAGGTCGTGCTGGTCAACTTCTGGGCGACCTGGTGCCCATACTGCCGCAAGGAAAAGCCGGTGATCGACGCCTTCTGGCAGGACTACCGGGACAGGGGATTCGAGGTCGTCTCGATCAGCGTCGACGACCCGGCCGACAAGATCGCCGAGTGGATGGGCGACAAGGACTACGCCTTCATGGCCGCGCCGACCAACGCGTCGGTCGCCGCCGCCTTCGGCCCGGTCACCAGCGTGCCCACCTCGTTCATCGTCGACACCGAGGGGCGCATCCGCCACCGGATCGGCGGGCAGGTGCACTATCCCCGCCTGGAAAAGCTCGTCTCCCCCCTGCTTCCCCGGACCGGACAGCCATGAACGAAGCCCCCGACAGCCTTGCGACACAAGCCCGCCTGATCGAACTCGAGAGCAAGCTCGCCTTCGCCGAAGACCTGCTCGACACGCTCAACCAGACCGTCGCCCGCCAGCAGGGCCAGATCGACATGCAGCAACAGCAACTGCGCCTGCTGCACCTGCAGATGCAGCAGATGAAGGACGCGCTGCCCGACGACGCGCGCAGTCCGCGCGACGACATCCCGCCGCACTACTGAATCATCGGGAAGAACAACGGAAGCCAGGCAGGCGGGCGATCCGGCGGTTCACGCCGGCACGCCCTCGACCTGCCCAGGGTGTTGCGTGCGTTTCACATCACGGCAGGGGATCGCCCTCGCCCGCGCGGAAGACATCCCAGCCATCGCTCGCTTCCGAGCCCATGGACGTACCCACGTAGGCCTGTTGGAAGTCCTCGATCTTCACGCCGTCACCGGCGCGAAAGACGTCGAACCCCTGGCCCTCGGTGCCCGCGGGCGATGTCCGCTGATAGGAGCCGCTGATGGGCTCGCCCTCGCCGGTATAGAAAACATCCCACCCCATACCGGGAGCGTCCGCCAGCGACGCGGGAGTGATCAGGAACAGTGAGGCGGCCCCCACCATGCTTGCCAACACACGACTCATTCGGATGGTTTTCATGATGCACCTCCTTCCGAAAGCAGACCGGCGACGCTGCTTCGCGCCCTTCCGGCCGGAACTCCCGACCGCCAAGCCGGTCCTTACGACTGATTCTCGTTTACTCCTCCACTTCTCTTTTTAGCTGATCCCACCCCGGACGCGCATTGAATTTTTGAATCGTTCGGGTCGATCGAGGAGCGCATAAACTCCGATGCCGCAGCGCCGCCCCTTCCCCGCCCTGCTCCTGCTGCTCGCCACGCTGGCAGCCAACCCCGCCGGCGCCAGCCCGCGGTGGGAGGACTGGGTGCTGAAGCTCGACGTGCTGCGCACCGACGGCAGGAAGGAAGTCGGCTCCGCGGTGCTGGTCGGGCGCGAGCAGCTCCTCACCAACTGCCATGTCGTGCGCAACGCCCGCCGCATCGAGGCTTCGCAGGGCAAGGCCGTCTGGCAGGCCAGCGTCGACATCGGCGACAGCTTCCGCGACCTGTGCCTGCTGAAACTGCCCGGCCACCCCGGCGCGCCCGCGACCGTCGCCGACGCGGACCACATCCGCGTCGGGCAGCGCGTCCACGCGGTGGGCTATTCCGGTGGCAGGCTCAGCGTCAGCCCGGGCCACATCAAGGGCCTCTTCAGTTGCGCCTGCGGCGGCGTCGCCGACGGCAGGGTGATCCAGACCTCGGCGGCGTTCGACCCGGGCGCCAGCGGCGGCGGCCTGTTCAACGCCGACGGCGAGCTCGTCGGCATCCTCACCTTCAAGTCGCATGAGGGCGGCATTTTTCATTTCGCCGTCCCCATCGGATGGATGAAGGAACTCGGCACCTCCAGCGCCGACGGCCTGGGCCCGTTCTGGGGCAACCCGGTCACCAGCAACGGCTATTTCCTCGCCGCGTGCGACCTCAGCGCCCACAAGAAATGGCGCGAGCTGTCGCGGCTGACCGCCGAATGGGTACGGGAAGAACCTTACAACCCCGAGGCGTGGATGGCCTCCGGCCGCGCGAACCGCAACCTCAAGCGCCTGCGCGAAGCCGCAGCGGACTTCCAGAGGGCGCTGGCGCTGGATTCGGCGCATGCCGAAGCCGTGTGGGAACTCGAGCGACTCGAGGTGGAACTCGACGAATCGCTGATCGGAAACTGAGAGGCCTACGCGTCGACGGCGATCTTCACCACGACCTTGCGGATCATGCCTTCGCCGACCAGCGGCGCATGCGCGTCGTCGGGAAAGAACAGGCAGAAGGACCCCGCCGGGGTGGCGACCCAGCTCGCCGGCGGATCGTCGTAGAAGCGGATGTCGCGCGCGGCGTCGTATTCGGTCGCCGGGTCCACGCACGCCGCGGTCGGCCGCCAGCCCATCTCGTCGACGCCCTCGAGCACCAGCTGGATGTCGATGTAGCGGCGGTGGCTTTCCAGCTTCGCGTCCGCCCGCGCGCGCCCCGGGCAGGCTTCGACGATGGCGAACAGGCGTTCGCCGTCGATCGCGTGCCTGCCCGGTTCCAGCGCGTCGAGATCGGTGGCGCGCAGGAAGCCGAAGGCCTGCGCGAACAGCGGATGCAGCGCATGGTAGCGGCCGGAACGGGCAAGGGTGTCGAGGATCATGTGAGTCGTCCTGGCAGAGCGTCGGTGCGGGGCGGCGACGCGTGTCGCGGCGTGTCTTGCTTGGCGCGGTACATCGCCGCGTCCGCCTGCGTCATCAGCGCGTCGAGCGTCGGGGTCGCGCCGCTGCAGGACGCGACGCCGATGCTGATGCGCAGCGTGAGCGCCTTGTCCTCGCCGGGCGGGACGACCTCGATCGCGGCATGCAACCGCTCGAGGAGCGCATCGAGCGCCGGGCCTGAGGGCGTGTCCGGCAGCAGCACCAGGAACTCGTCCCCGCCGACCCGCGCGATCAGGTCCGACGCGCGACAGCAGCTCCGCAGACGGCCGGCAAGCTTGACGAGCACCGCGTCGCCAGCCGCGTGACCCCAGGTGTCGTTGATGCGCTTGAAGTCGTCGATGTCGAGGTTGAGCAGGGTCAGCGGCCGCCCGCTGCGCCGGGCCAGGGTGAACATGTCCTGCCCGCGCAAATTGAACTGATGACGGTTGGCCAGCCCGGTGAGCGGATCGTGCAACGCCATGCTGCGGATGCGCTGGTGCGCGGAAAGCGAATACGCGACGAGCGCGCCGGCCGCCAGCGCGAGCAGCGCCAGCAGGGCCTGCATCCCCGTGCCGGCACCAGCCGCGGGCGCCGTGGACACCGCGGCGAGCTGCCAGCTCCCGCCCGGGATCACGACGTCCATCAGCACCGCCCTGGGGTCGTCGAACAGCGCGGCGTCGCCGAGGATGATCGCGCCTTCGGCGCCGCGTCCATCCCTGCCGCGCAGGGCGTAACGCGCGCCACCGTCGGTCCGGATGCCTGCGCGCTCGAAGATCGGCTGCGGATCGATCGCCACCGAGGCCAGCCCCCAGTAGCGCGGCGCTTCGCCGGGGCGGGGGAACACGATGGGGATGCGGTTGATGATGGCGACGCCGCCCTGCACCAGCTCGACCGGACCGGCCGTCACCGGCCGCTGCTCGCGCATCACCCGCAGCACGGCGTCGCGCTGCGCGGGATGGTCGAGAAAGCGCAGGCCGAGCGCCTTGTGGTTGGTTTCGAGCGGATGGACGAAGCGAATCACGTTGTCGGGCGCCAGCGCGACGCTGCGGATCGCCGGCTGCAGGCGCATCAGCGAGGCGGCGACCTGCGCGAAGTCGCCCGCGTCGAAATCCGGGCGGGCGAGGACGAAGGTCGACAGCCCCAGGCTCAGCGACAGCGTCGCGTTGAGTTCCGACTCCAGCCGCGACCGCGCCGTGGCCGCCTCGGCCTGCAGCACCGCGCGCGCGGCCTGGTGCCGCCGGTCTTCCTCCATCCACGCGAACAGCTGCAGCGACAGCCACACCGTGCACGCAGCCAGCACGCCTGCCGCGATCGGCAGGACACGCAGGACGGTGGGCGGGACGGCGGCTTTCACGTGCCGGCTCAGCGGCTGATCGGCTTGTAGCGGATGCGCCTGGGCTTGGCGCCCTCCTCGCCCAGGCGCTTCTTCTTGTCAGCCTCGTATTCCTGGTAGTTGCCGGGGAAGAAGGTCACCTGCGAGTCGCCCTCGAAGGCGAGGATGTGCGTTGCGATGCGGTCGAGGAACCAGCGGTCGTGCGAGATGACCAGCACGCAGCCGGCGAATTCGAGCAGCGCGTCTTCCAGCGCGCGCAGCGTTTCCACGTCGAGGTCGTTCGACGGTTCGTCGAGCAGCAGCACGTTGCCGCCGGAAATCAGCGTCTTCGCCATATGCAGCCGTCCGCGCTCGCCGCCCGACAAGTCGCCGACGCGCTTCTGCTGGTCGCCGCCCTTGAAGTTGAAGCGGCCGAGATAGGCGCGCGACGGGATTTCGTAGCGGCCGACGGTGAGGATGTCGCGGCCTTCGGCGACCTCGTCGAACACCGTCTTGTCGGCGTTCAAGGCATCGCGGCTCTGGTCGACGTAGGCGAGCTTCACCGTCTGGCCGATCTCGACAACGCCTGCGTCCGGTTTTTCCTGGCCGGTGATCATCTTGAAGAAGGTCGACTTGCCGGCGCCGTTGGGGCCGATGATGCCGACGATGGCGCCGGGCGGCACGGAAAAGCTGAGGTTGTCGATCAGCAGGCGATCGCCGAAGGCCTTGGTCACGTTGTGGAAGTCGATCACCTTGTCGCCGAGCCGCTCGCCGACCGGGATGAAGATCTCCTGCGTCTCGTTGCGCTTCTGGTATTCGGCCGAATTCAGCTCCTCGAAGCGCGCCAGGCGCGCCTTCGACTTGGCCTGGCGCGCCTTGGGATTCTGCCGCACCCATTCCAGCTCGTGCTTCATGGTCTTGATGCGCGCGGCTTCCTGCTTGGCCTCGGTCTCCAGGCGCGCCTCCTTCTGCTCGAGCCAGCTGGTGTAGTTGCCCTTCCACGGGATGCCGTGGCCGCGGTCGAGTTCGAGGATCCACTCGGCGGCGTTGTCGAGGAAGTAGCGGTCGTGCGTCACCGCGACCACCGTTCCCGGGTAGCGCACGAGAAACTGCTCGAGCCAGTCGACCGACTCGGCGTCGAGGTGGTTGGTCGGCTCGTCGAGCAGCAGCATGTCGGGGTTGGACAGCAGCAGCTGGCACAGCGCGACGCGGCGCTTCTCCCCGCCCGACAGGTTGCCGATGACCGCATCCCACGGCGGTAGCCGCAGCGCGTCGGCGGCGATTTCCATCTGCGTGTCGAGGTCGGCGCCGGCGGTGGCGAGGATCGCCTCGCACTTCGCCTGCTCCTCGGCGAGCTGGTCGAAGTCGGCGTCCGGCTCGGCGTAGGCGGCGTAGATCTCGTCGAGGCGCGTCTTGGCGGAAACGATCTCGCCGAGCCCCGCCTCGACCGCCTGGCGCACCGTGTGGGTCGGGTCGAGCTGCGGCTCCTGCGGCAGGTAGCCGATGCGGATGCCCGGCATCGGGATCGCCTCGCCCTCGATGTCGCGGTCGACGCCCGCCATGATGCGGATCAGCGAGGACTTGCCCGAGCCGTTCAGGCCCAGCAGGCCGATCTTCGCGCCGGGGAAGAACGAGAGGGAAATGTCCTTGAGGATCTGCCGCTTGGGCGGGACGATCTTGCCGACCCGGTTGAGGGAGTAAACGTATTGCGCCATGTGTGAAGAAATCCGCTGATTGTTTTCGAGTTGACGGCTCGCCGGGGCCTCCCGGCAAGCGAAGATCAGGACAGCTCGCGGTCGAGCAGCGCGCGCAGCCTGACGAAATCGAGCTCGCCGAGCTTCTGTTCGAGGATGCTGCCGTCCTTGCCGATGATGAAGCTGGTCGGCGTCAGCTGCACGTTGCCGAAGGCGCGCGCGTGCTCGCCGCCGACGTCGAGCGCGACCGGAAACGGCAGCTGCCGCGTCTGCACGAAGTTCGCGACGTAGTTGGGCGGGTCGTAGCTCATCGCCACCGCGACGATCTCGAAGCCGCGGTCCTTGTAGTCGTTGTAGGCCTCGACCATGCCGGGCATCTCCTTGATGCAGCCGGGGCACGAGGTCGCCCAGAAATTGACCAGCACGACCTTGCCGCGCAGGTCGTCGAGGGCGATGGTCCGGCCCTCGAGCGTGGTGAAGGTCGCCGCGGGCGCGCCGGGCTTGTCGATCAGGGCATAGGCGAGCGCACCGACGATGGCGAGCGCGGCGATGGCGACGAGGAGCGGTTTGGCGAGTTTCATCGGGATTCCGGAGTGTTGGCGTCCTGGTAGGACCGCGCGAGCTTCACATAGTGCGCGGCGGAATAGGCGAAATAGGCGATTTCCTCGTCGGTCAGCGGGCGCACCTGTTTCGCCGGCCGGCCCAGATAGAGGTGGCCGGATTCGAGCACCTTGCCCTCCGGCACCAGCGAGCCTGCGCCGAGCAGGACGTGCTTCTGCACCACCGCGCGGTCGAGGATGATCGAGCCCATGCCGATCAGGCATTCGTCGTCGATCGTGCAGGCGTGCAGGATCACGGCGTGGCCGACGGTGACGCGCGCGCCGATGACCAGCGCCCCGCCTTCCGGGTTGGCCGGCGTCCGGTGCGAGACGTGCAGCACGCTGTTGTCCTGGATGTTGCTCGCCTCGCCGATGGCGATCGAATTGACGTCGCCGCGGATCACCGCGCCCGGCCACACCGAGGCGTCACGGCCGAGGCTGACCTCGCCGATCACCGTGGCGCGCGGGTGCACCCAGGCGCCGGCGGCGAGCGTCGGGGCGACGCCGTGGTGCGGCGCGACGGAAAAATCGTAGACCTTGTCTGTCATGGGGTTGAAAATCGCTGACCAAGCCGAAATTATAATTCCCCTCCCCTTCGATTCCCTGCCCCCATGACCCCCAATCCTCTGCTCGACTTCTCCGGCCTGCCGCGCTTCGCCGACTTCAAGCCCGAACACGTCACCCCCGCCGTCGATGCGCTGCTCGCCGACTGCCGCGCCGCGGTGGCGCGCGCCGAAGCCGCCGACACCCCGGCCGAGTGGGATGCCTTCGTCGCCCCGATGGAGGACGCCAACGAAAAGCTCGGCCGCGCCTGGGGCCAGGTGTCGCACCTGCACTCGGTGATGGATTCTCCCGAGCTGCGCGAGGCCTACAACGCCAACCTGCCGAAGATCACCGTCTACTACGCCGAGCTCGGGCAGAACGAGGCGCTGTTCGCCAAGTACAAGGCGCTCGCCGCGAGCGCGGGCTACGCGGACTTGTCGCCCGCGCGCAGGAAGATCGTCGAGAACGAGCTGCGCGACTTCCGCCTCGGCGGCGCCGAGCTGCCGGCCGACAAGAAGGCGCGCTTCATGGAGGTGCAGGAGGAGCTGGCGCAACTCTCCGCCAAGTTCGAGGAGAACCTGCTCGACGCCACCAACGACTTCGCGCACTACGTCGACGACGCCGGCGAGCTCGCCGGCGTGCCGGAAGACGTGCTGGCGATGATGAAGGCTGCGGCCGAGGCCGACGGCAAGACCGGCTGGAAGATCACCCTGCACATGCCGTCCTACCTGCCGGTGATGCAGTACGCCGACAACCGCGACCTGCGCGAAACCGTCTACCGCGCCTACGTCACGCGCGCGTCCGAGTTCGGCAAGCCCGAGCTCGACAACACCCCGCTGATTTCGCGCATCCTCAGGCTGCGCCGCGAGGCCGCCGAGCTGCTCGGATTCCGGAGCTACGCCGAAGTCTCGCTGGCGGCGAAGATGGCCGACACCCCGGCCGAGGTGCTGAAATTCCTCGACCAGCTCGCGGCGCGCGCGAAGCCCTACGCAGAGAAGGACTACGAAGAGCTGAAGGCCTTCGCCGCCAGCGAGCTCGGGTTGAGCGACCCGCAGGCATGGGACACCACCTACGTCTCGGAAAAGCTGCGCGTCGCCCGCTACAGCTTCTCCGACCAGGAAGTGAAGCAGTACTTCCCCGAGCCGCGCGTGCTGGCAGGCCTGTTCAAGCTGGTCGAGACGCTCTACGGCCTCTTCATCCGCGAGGACAACGCGCCGGTGTGGCACCCCGACGTCAAGTTCTACACGCTGTACGACCGTGCCGGCCAGCGCATCGGCCAGTTCTACCTCGACCTCTACGCGCGCGCCTCGAAGCGCGGCGGCGCCTGGATGGACGACGTCATCACCCGTCGCAGGAAGCCAGACGGCATCCAGACCCCGGTCGCGTACCTGAACTGCAACTTCTCGGCGCCGGTCGGCAGCACCCCCGAAGGGGGCAAGAGACCCGCGCTGTTCACCCACGACGAGGTGATCACGCTGTTCCACGAGGCCGGCCACGGCCTGCACCACCTCCTGACCCAGGTCGAGGAGCTCGGCGTGTCCGGCATCAACGGCGTCGAGTGGGACGCGGTCGAGTTGCCGAGCCAGTTCATGGAGAACTTCTGCTGGGAATGGGACGTGCTGAAGCACATGACCGCGCACGTCGACACCGGCGCGGCGCTGCCGCGCGAACTGTTCGACAAGATGCTCGCGGCGAAGAACTTCCAGGCCGGCCTGCAGACGCTGCGCCAGATCGAGTTCGCCAGCTTCGACATGCACCTGCACGACGATTTCGACCCCAGCGGCACCCGCAGCGCGCAGGACCTGATCAACGAGATCCGCCGGCAGGTCGCGGTGATCGTGCCGCCGGCGTACAACCGCTTCCCCAACAACTTCTCGCACATCTTCGCCGGCGGCTACGCGGCGGGTTACTACAGCTACAAGTGGGCAGAAGTGCTGTCGGCCGATGCCTACGCGCTGTTCGAGGACGAGGCGGAGGGCTACGGCGGCGTGCTCAACCCCGAAGTCGGCCACCGCTTCTGGAGCGAGATCCTCGCCCAGGGCGGCGCACGCCCGGCGCTCGAGTCGTTCAAGGCCTTCCGCGGCCGCGAGCCGACCATCGACGCGCTGTTGCGCCACAACGGCATGGCGTGACGCGCGGGTAAAGCTCCGTCCCGAAAAAGCCGTTAACCCCGGGGAACATTCTCTCGGGAGCACGGCATGAAGGCAGGACTGATGATGGTGGCGGCATGTCTGGCGGCGGCGAGCGCGCCGCTTTCCGCCGCCGGGCTGTATCAGTGGCAGGATGCCCAGGGCCGCACGGTCTACAGCGACCAGGCGCCGCCGCCGAGCACCGCCGGCGTCCAGCAGCGCGCCTTCAAGGGCAGCGTCATCGAAGTCGGCGAGTCCTACGCCACCCAGGTCGCGCGCCAGAAGCATCCCGTTACCCTCTACACCAGCGCGTGCGGCGCACCATGCGACCAGGCCAGGCAGTTGCTGGCCGCGCGCGGCATTCCGCACGCCGCCCGGGATCTCGAAACCAGCGAGACGGCCCGCGCCGAACTGGAAAAGCTGACCGGCCGGCTCAACGTCCCGGTGCTGCGCGTGGGCGACGAGAAGATCGAGGGCTTCGAGAAGGGCCGCTGGCAGGCCGCGCTCGACCGCGCGGGCTATCCCAAGCCGGCCTTCTCCGCCGACAGGCCGGCTGCCGCACGCTAGGGGCGCTGGCCCCCGGGAAGCCGCCCGAAAGGACGCCGATCCACTACGCGCAGAAGCGCGTGTGGAATCGTATGCCCTGAAGGACTCCGATCCACCATGGGCTCTTGTGCCCTCCGGGCAGAAGCCCATGTGGAATCGTATGCCCTAAAGGACTCCGATCCACTATGGGCTGAAGCCCATGTGGAATCGTATGCGCTACACTCCGCGCCATGAAACTCGCCGCCTGGAACGTCAATTCCCTCAAGGTCCGCCTGCCCCAGCTGCTGGACTTCCTCGCCTCCCGCACCCCCGACGTGGTCTGCCTGCAGGAGACCAAGCTCACCGACGACGCCTTCCCGGTCGCCGACCTCGAGGCTGCCGGCTTCCGCGTCGCCTTCGCCGGCCAGAAGACCTACAACGGCGTCGCCATCGTCAGCCGCTCGGAACTCGCCGACGTCAGCGTCGGCATCCCGGGATTCGATGACGAGCAGAAGCGCGTCATCGCCGCCACCGTCGACGGCGTGCGCGTGGTCTGCGTGTACTGCCCCAACGGCCAGGCACTCGATTCCGACAAGTACCCCTACAAGCTCGCCTGGTTCGACGCGCTGGCCGCCTGGCTGAAGGACGAACTCGCGCGCCACCCCAGGCTCGCCGTGCTCGGCGACTACAACGTCGCGCCGGAAGACCGCGACGTGCACGACCCCGAGGCGTGGAAGGACAGCGTGCTGGTGTCCGAACCCGAGCGCGAGGCCTTCCGCAAGCTGCTGGCGCTGGGCCTCAAGGACAGCTTCCGCCTGTTCGAGCAGCCGGAAAAGAGCTTCTCCTGGTGGGACTACCGGATGATGGGCTTCCGCCGCAACCACGGCCTGAGGATCGACCACATCCTGCTGTCGGCGCCGCTCGCCGCGGCGTGCACCGCCGCCAGCATCGACCGCGACATGCGCAAGCTCGAGCGGCCCTCGGACCACGCGCCGGTGATCGCGGAGATCGCCGCCGCCTGACGCGCCCCGCCCGGCGTCCGGCTTGCCCGCGCCGCCGCGGCGGCTACTCTTGAAGCTGGATTCGTTTCAATCTTGTCCCGATCGCTTCAGGAGAACGCAATGTCGAGTGCCGGCTACCACGAACCCGTTACCGAACTGTCCGACGAAACGCGCGACATGCATCGCGCGATCGTCTCGCTCATGGAGGAACTGGAAGCGGTCGACTGGTACAACCAGCGCGCCGACGCCTGCAAGGATCCCGAGTTGAGGGCGATCCTCGAGCACAACCGCGACGAGGAGAAGGAGCATGCGGGCATGGTGCTCGAGTGGATCCGCCGCAAGGACCCCACCTTCTCCCGGCACCTGAAGGACTTTCTGTTCACCGACAAGCCGATCGCGCACGACTGAGCCGGCGCGACGCCCCGCAGCGCTAGTACTGCACCACCACCGGATCGAGGCTGCGCCACAGATACCAGGTGGCGACGGTGCGCCACGGCATGAAGCGCTTCCCCTGCTCGCGCAGGGCTGCGAGCGTGGGGCGTTCGCCCGCGAGGTAGTGACGCGCCACGGCCTTCTGCAGGCCGATGTCGTCGACCGGCCAGACGTCGGGGCGGCGCAGGTTGAAGATGAGGAACATCTCGGCGGTCCAGCGGCCGATGCCGCGCACGTCGACGAGCTCCGCGATCACTGCCTCGTCGTCCATCTGCGTCCAGTGCTCCGGCACGATGCGGCCATCGGCGAAATGGCCGGCGAGGTCGACGAGGTATTCCGCCTTGCGGCGCGACAGGCCGCACGCGGCGAGCTGCCCGGGATCGAATGCGGCGATGCGCGCGGGGGAGACGGTCCCCGCCTGCGCCGCGAAGCGCGCCCAGATGCTGTCGGCGGCCTTGACCGAGATCTGCTGCCCGACGATCGCGCGCGCCAGCGTCTGGAACGGGTCGCCGCGGTCGCCGAGCACGCAGTCGGGATAGCGCGCGATGAGCGCCGCCATCACCGGGTCGGCGGCGGCCAGTTCGTCACAGGCGGCGTGCCAGTAGCTGGGCGGACGGGCTTTCATGTCATCGCCGGGATTGAGGATTCATTGGATGAAACAATCGCGCCCCCTGACCCCTGACCCCTGACCCC
>DHHQ01000027.1:104275-223178 GCA_002403375.1 Thiobacillus denitrificans
AGCAGGATGATGTCGTACTGCTCCTGCGGATAGGTGGTCTCGACCTGCAGCGATACCGGCTTGCCGATGAAGTCGATGAGCTGGGCGAGGCTGCCCGACTCCTCGTCGAGGAACAGGTCGATCACGCTCTGCGCGGCGACGATGCGGTATTCGCGCGCGTCGAACTGGCGCGCCTCGCGCAGGATCTCGCGCAGCACGTCGTAGCACACGGTCTGCGCAGTCTTGATCTCGCCGCGCCCGGCGCAGGTGGGGCACGGCTCGCACAGCACGTGCGCGAGCGACTCCCGTGTCCGCTTGCGCGTCATCTCGACCAGGCCGAGCGCGGAGAAGCCGGAGACCGTGGTGCGGGTCGGATCGCGCGCCAGCGTCTTCCTCAGCTCGGTGAGCACCGCCTCCTGGTGCTCGGCGTTGTCCATGTCGATGAAGTCGATGATGATGATGCCGCCGAGGTTCCTCAGGCGCAGCTGGCGCGCGATCGCCTGCGCGGCCTCGAGGTTGGTCTTGAAGATGGTGTCGTCGAAGTTGCGGGCGCCGACGAAGCCGCCGGTGTTGACGTCGACCGTGGTCAGCGCCTCGGTCTGGTCGATGATGAGGTAGCCGCCCGACTTGAGGTCGACGCGCCGGCCCAGCGCCCGGGCGATCTCGTCCTCGATCGCGTGCAGGTCGAACAGCGGGCGGTCGGCGCCGTAGTGCTGCAGCTTGTCGAGCACGGCGTGGGTGTAGTGCTGCGCGAAGTCCGCCATGCGCTGGTAGGTCTCGCGCGAGTCGATGAGGATGCGGCTGGTCTCGCGGTTGACGAAGTCGCGCAGCACCCTGAGCGACAGGTCGAGGTCCTGGTAGAGCAGGCACGGCACGCTGCAGTTGCCGCGCGACTGGATGCTGCCCCACAGCCGACGCAGATACTCGATGTCGGCCTGCATCTCGGCGTCCTCGGCGGTCTCGGCCATGGTGCGCACGATGAAGCCGCCGCTCGCGTCGGCCGGCATCAGCTGGTGCAGCTTCTGGCGCAGCTGCTCGCGCTCCTCCTCGCCCTCGATCTTCTGCGAGATGCCGATATGCGTCTCCTGCGGCAGGTAGACGAGGTAGCGCCCGGCGAAGCTGATCTGGGTCGACAGCCGCGCGCCCTTGGTGCCGATCGGGTCCTTGATCACCTGCACCATCAGCGTCTGCCCTTCGTGCAGGATCTGCTCGATCGGGCGCTCGGGGTCGCCGTTGTGGCGCTCCTCCCAGATGTCGGCGACGTGCAGGAAGGCGGCGCGCTCGAGGCCGATGTCGATGAAGGCCGACTGCATCCCCGGCAGCACGCGCACGACGCGGCCCATGTAGATGTTGGAGACCAGGCCGCGGCACTTGGCGCGCTCGATGTGCAGCTCCTGCACCGCGCCCAGGTGCAGCACGGCGACCCGCGTTTCCTGCGGGGTGACGTTGACGAGGATTTCTTCGCTCATGGACGTGACCTGCGGCTCAGACCGCGAGGCCGAAGGCTCTCAGCAATTCAGCTGTTTCGTATAACGGCAGCCCCATGATGCCACTGTAGCTGCCGTCGACGTGGGCGACGAAGGTGGCGGCGCGGCCCTGGATCGCGTAGGCGCCCGCCTTGCCGAGATATTCGCCGGATTCGAGGTAGTGCGCGATCGCGTCATCGCCGAGCGCGGCGAGCGTGACGCGGCTGGTCGACACGCGCATTTCCTGCCGGGTGTCGTGCTGCACCGCCACCGCGGTGTGCACCAGATGCTCGCGGCCGGCGAGGCGTTTCAGCATCGCGCCCGCGTCGGCGCGGTCGGCCGGCTTGCCGAGGATCTCGCCGTCGAGGTCGACCACGGTGTCCGCGCCCAGCACCGGAAAGCGCAGCAGGCGCCGCCCGTCCACCGCGCGCCAGCCGCAGGACGCCTTTTCGCGCGCCATCCGCTGCGCGAAATCGAGCGCGCCCTCGCCGGGCTCGGGTACCTCGATGACGTCCATGCGCCCCGGCACGGCGCGCAGGGCCAGCACGTCGTAGGGCACTCCGATCTGCTTCAGGAGTTCGCGCCGCCGCGGCGACTGCGAAGCCAGGTAAATCCGTTTGTCGACCAGCATTCTTCTTGATTCCCCCTCAATCCCGATGGTAGGGATGTCCCTTGATGATGCATGCCGCGCGGTACAGCTGCTCGGCCAGCAGCACGCGTGCCACCGCGTGCGGCAGCGTCAGCCTCGACAAGCCCAAGAGCTTGCCGGCGCGCGCCTTGACGCTGTCGTCGAGGCCGTCGGCGCCGCCGATCACGAAGGCGGGCGACACCCCCTCCTGCATCCACCCCGACAGCCAGGTCGCGAGCTCGCGCGTGGTCACCTGGGCACCGCGCTCGTCGAGCACCACCGGCACGCATCCGGCCGGCAGCGCGGCGAGAATGCGCTCGGCCTCGAGCTGGCGCGCACGCGCGCCGTCCTCCCCGGCGGCCCGGTGCCCGGGCCGGATTTCGGCGAGCACCAGCGGCAGGTCCGGCGGCATGCGGCGCGCATAGTCGACGTAGCCGGCCGTGATCCAGGCCGGCATCTTGTGGCCGACGGCGATCAGGTGGAGCTTCACTCAGGCCTGCGGGGTGTTGCGCTGGCGCGCGGCAGCACCCGCGTCCCACAGCTCCTCGAGATTGTAATGCGCGCGCACCGCGGGCAGCATGACATGCACCACGACGTCGCCCAGATCGAGCAGCACCCAGTCGCCGGTGTCCTCGCCTTCCATTCCGCCGACGTGCTCGCCGGCCTCCTTGACCTTCTCGCGGACGCTGTCGGCGAGCGCCCGCGTCTGGCGGTTGGAGTCGCCGCTGGCGATCACCATGCGCTCGAACAGCGAGGTGAGCTTGCTGGTGTCGAGCACGGTGATGTCGCGCCCCTTGATGTCCTCGAGGGCGTCGACGATCAGCTTGATTTTGTCTTCAATGTTCATGGTTGTCCGTACAGGTGGTGTTCGTGAATATAGTCGAGCACGGCGTCCGGCAGCAGATAGCGCGCGCTGCGGCCCCGGCCCAGGGTATCGCGGATGGCGGTGGCGGAAATGTCGAGCGGCGTCATCGGTCGCAGCAGCACCGAGCCGGCCGGGCCGGCGTCGCCAGCGTCCGCGACCAGCCGGTGCGAGACCGCGTCGCGCAGCGTGTCCGGCAGCGCATCGGCGGCCAGCGGCTGCGCCCTAGGCCGCGTCGCGACGATGATGTTCGCCAGCCCGAACAGAAGCTGCCATTCGTGCCAGGTCGGCAGGCCGAGAAACGCATCGGCGCCGGTCAGGAGCCACAGCGGCCGCGCGTCGCCCAGTTCCGCGCGCAGGGCGGTCAGCGTGTCGACCGTGTAGCTCGGGCGCGGGCTGTCCACTTCGCGCGAATCGGCCGCGAAGCGCGGATTGCCCGCGACCGCCCGCCGCACCATTGCCAACCGGTGGGGCGACTCGGTGCGCGGGGCGCCACGGTGCGGCGGCTGGCCGGCGGGGATGAACAGCACCCGCGCAAGCCCGACCGCCTCGGCCATTTCCTCGGCGAGTCGAAGGTGGCCATAGTGGACGGGGTCGAAGGTGCCGCCCATCACCCCGACGGCGGCGAGCGGCGCCAGATTGGAAAGTGAAGCGGCGGGCGCGGTCAAACCGATGGGTGAGGCGCTCAGCCCCGCACGTGGCCGTCGCCGAGGACGACCCACTTCTGGCTGGTGAGCCCTTCGAGGCCGACCGGACCGCGCGCATGGATCTTGTCGGTGGAGATGCCGATCTCGGCGCCCAGCCCGTATTCGAAGCCGTCGGCGAAGCGCGTCGAGGCGTTGACGACGACACTCGCCGAGTCGACCTCGCGCAGGAAGCGGCGCGCACGGCCGTAGTCCTCGGTGACGATGGCGTCGGTGTGCTGCGAGCCGTGGGTGTTGATATGGGTCATCGCCTCGTCGATGCCGTCGACCACTTTCACCGCGATGATCGGGCCGAGATATTCCTCGGTCCAGTCGGATTCGACCGCGGCCTTGAGCCTGTCGGCCGCGACGCCCGCAGCCTGCAGGATCGCCAGCGCCTCGGGGCAGCCGCGCATCTCGACGCCCTTGCCGGCGAGCATGTGGCCGATCCCGGGCAGCGCCGCCGGCGCGATCGCGCGCGCGACCAGCAGCGACTCGGTGGTGTTGCACGTGCCGTAGCGCTGGGTCTTGGCGTTCTCGACGATCTTCACCGCCTTGGCGAGGTCGGCGCGGTCGTCTACGTAGACGTGACAGTTGCCGTGCAGGTGCTTGATCACCGGCACCCGCGCCTCGCCGGTGATGCGCTCGATCAGGCCCTTGCCGCCGCGCGGCACGATGACGTCGACGTAGTCCTTCATGGTGATGAGTTCGCCCACCGCCGCGCGGTCGGTGGTCTCGACCACCTGCACCACGGTCGCCGGCAGCCCGGCGGCCTCCAGCCCTTCGCGCACGCAGGCGGCGACCGCCTGGTTGGAGTGCAGCGCCTCGGAGCCACCGCGCAGGATCGCGGCGTTGCCCGACTTCAGGCACAGTCCGGCGGCGTCAGCGGTGACGTTGGGACGCGCCTCGTAGATGATGCCGATGACGCCGAGCGGCACGCGCATCTTGCCGACCTGGATGCCGGAGGGACGGTACTTGAGGCCGTCGACTTCGCCGACCGGGTCGGGCAGCGCGGCGATCTGCTCGAGCCCCTCGGCCATGCCGGCGACGGTCTTTTCGGTCAGTTGCAGGCGATCGAGCAGCGCGCTGTCGTAGCCGGCGGCGCGCGCGTGCTCCATGTCGCGCGCGTTGGCCTCGAGCAGTTTCGCGGCATCGCGGCGGATCGCCGCCGCCATCGCGGCGAGCGCGCGGTTCTTCTGGTTGGTGTCGGCGCGGGCGATCGCGCGCGAGGCGTCGCGCGCCTGCCTGCCGACCGTCTGCATGTAGCTTTTCACGTCCATCATCGTGTCCTCCTTGCCGCAGGCCCGGTGCCCGGGGCGGCCAATGTCATGCCGACGCGCAGCAGCGTATCCCAGGGATCGCCGACGCGCTCCAGGCCCTTGGCCTGGCGGTCGATCAGCGCGAGGTCGGCCAATGCCGATTCGACCTGCGCAAGCCCCAGGCGTTTCAGCGCCCGCTCGATCTGCGGCGCGCGCTGCTTGTCGCGTCCCCACAGCGTGCGCATCACCGCCGGCAGGCTGTCGCCCTGCGCCACGGTCAATTTTAGCCTGAGCAGCAGCCCCACCGCCGACGTCACCTGCCACAGGATGGCCGGCACCGCCTCGCCGGCGTCGCGCAGGTCGGTCACGATCTGCGCGAAGCGCGCGCCGTCGCCGGCATGGAGCGCGTCGGCGAGCGCGTCCGCCTCGAGGCGGCTGACGTCGACCACGGCGTGCTCGACGTCGGCCAGCGTCACCCTCCCGGGCGGCAGCAGCAGCGCGAGCTTGTCGATTTCCTGTTGCGCCGCCAGCAGATTTCCCTCGACCTGGTCGGCGAGGAATTCGAGCGCCGCCCGCTCGGCGGAGAGTCCCTGCTTCGCCAGCCGCCGCTCGATCCAGGCCGGCAGGGCGGCGCGGTCGACGAGGCGCGCCTCGACGACGACCCCGGCTTTCGCCAGCGCACCGAACCAGCGGCTCTGCAGGGTCTTCCAGTCGAGTCCCGGGAGCGTGACGAGCGTCAGGGTATCGGCCGGCAGCCTGGCGACGTAGGCCTCGAGCGCCTTGGCGCCGTCGACGCCGGGCTTGCCGGAAGGGATGCGGATCTCGGTCAGGCGGCGCTCGGCGAACAGCGACAGGTTGTCGCCGCTGGCGAAGATGCCCTGCCAGTTGTAGCGGCCCTGGACGGTATGGACGGTGCGTTCGCCGTGCCCCGCCGCGCGCGCCGCCGCGCGGATCGCGTCGGCCGCCTCCTGCGCGGCGAGCGGCTCGTCGCCCACCACCACGTAGAGCGGCGCGAGGCCGCGCGCGAGCTGGTCGGGAAGGCGATCGGCCGGGATGTTCAAGACTGGTCGCCGGTGGCGCGCGGCATGCGCTGCAGCCGGCGCAGGATGCGCAGCGCGGCGCTTTCTTCCATGTCGCGGTACAGCAGCTGCTCCTCGGCCCCCTTGGCCAGCACCTGCGCGTCGTCGTAGGTCAGGTCGCGGTAGAGCTCGATCGTTTCGGCGTCCGCCAGCACCCGGCCTTCCTGGCCGCTGACGGAGTAGGCCAGCTGCAGGCCGAGCCGGTATTCGGTGACGCGCCCGGCGCCGGACAGCGACAGGATGATCTTGCTGCGCGTTTCCTGGCCGACGCGGAGCACCGCCTCGGCCTCGGCGGCGGTCTCCACCAGCCGGGTATGTTTGCTCCTCGCCAGGCTGCTGCGCACGCGCTGCGCCACCGCGCTGCCGGCCGGCGCGTCGATGAACAGGCTGCCGAACGACAGGCCGTCGACGCGGCGGAGCTGGAAGCCACAGCCCGCAACGAGGGCTGCCGGCAGCACTGCGAGGAAGCCGCGGCGCTTCATGCGACGAGGTTCACCAGCCGCCCCGGCACCACGACCACCTTCTTCGGCGGCTTGCCTTCGAGGTATTTCTGCGCGGGCTCGCTGGCCAGCGCGGCGGCTTCGATCGCCGCCCTGTCGGCGCTCGCCGCAACGCGGATCTGTCCGCGCAGCTTGCCGTTGACCTGCAGCATGAGCTCGATCTCGTCCTGCACCAGCGCGGCCTCGTCGACCGCCGGCCAGGCCAGCGCGGCGCCCGGCCTGAGCTCGGCGTACAGGGCCTCGGCGACGTGCGGCACGATGGGGGCAAGCAGGGCGACGGCCGCCTCGAGGACTTCCTGGCGCACGCTGCGGACGACGGCGTCGCCGCCCTCGAGCCTGGCCAGCGCGTTCATCAGCTCCATCACCGCGGCGATCGCCGTGTTGAACTGGCGGCGGCGCTCGATGTCGTCGCCGACCTTCTGGATCGTCTGGTGAAGCTGGCGGCGCAGCGCCTTCGCCGCGTCGGGCAACTCGCCGCCGGCGAACGCGGCGACCGCACCGCCCGCCACATGTTCGTACACCGTCTTCCACAGCCGCTTGAGGAAGCGGTGCGCGCCCTCGACACCGGCGTCCGACCACTCGAGGCTCTGCTCGGGCGGCGCGGCGAACATGGTGAACAGCCGCGCGGTGTCGGCGCCGTACGCATCGATCAGCGCCTGCGGGTCGACGCCATTGTTCTTCGACTTCGACATCTTCTCGGTGCCGCCGACGATCACCGGCGCACCGTCGGATTTCAGCATCGCGACGCCGTCGCGCAGCTCGACGTCGGCCGGGTTGAACCAGGTCTTCTTGCCGCTGGCGTCCTCGCGGTAGTAGGTGTCGGCGACGACCATGCCCTGCGTCAGCAGGTTGGCGAAGGGCTCGTCGCTCGCCACCAGGCCCTCGTCGCGCATCAGCTTGTGGAAGAAGCGCGCGTAGAGCAGATGCAGGATCGCGTGCTCGATGCCGCCGATGTACTGGTCGACCGGCAGCCACTTGTCGGCGCGCGCGTCGAGCATGCCGCCGGCGAAGTCGGGGCAGGCGTAGCGCGCGTAGTACCACGACGACTCGACGAAGGTGTCCATGGTGTCGGTCTCGCGCCGCGCCGCACCGCCGCATTTGGGGCAGGTGCAGTTGACGAAGTCGGCGCGGCGGTTCAGGGGATTGCCGGCGCCGTCGGGCACCACGTCCTCGGGCAGTACCACCGGCAGCTGGTCGGCCGGCACCGGCACGTCGCCGCAGGTCTCGCAGTGGATGATCGGAATCGGGCAGCCCCAGTAGCGCTGGCGCGAAATGCCCCAGTCGCGCAGGCGGAACTGGGTCTTCTTCTCGCCGAGCCCCTTGGCGGCGAGGTCGGCGGCGATCGCGTCGACCGCGGCCTCGTAGGAAAGGCCGTCGTACTTGCCCGAATCGACGCAGCGACCACGGCTCTTGTCGCCGTACCATTCCTGCCAGGCGTCGAGCGAGAAGGCTTCATTCTCGACGCCGATCACCTGCCTGATCGGCAGGCCGTACTTCTGCGCGAAGCCGAAGTCGCGCTCGTCGTGCGCCGGCACCGCCATCACCGCGCCTTCGCCGTAGCTCATCAGCACGTAGTTGCCGACCCAGACCGGGATCGACGCTCCGGTGAGCGGATGCGTCACCTTGAAACCGGTGTCCATGCCCTTCTTTTCCATCGTCGCCATGTCTGCCTCGGCGACGCTGCCCTGCTTGCACTCGGCGATGAACGCGGCGAGCGCGGGGTTGTCCTCGGCGGCGCGGGTGGCGAGCGGATGCTCGGCTGCGACCGCGACGAAGGTCACGCCCATGAGGGTGTCGGCGCGGGTGGTGAACACCCACAGCTTCTCGTCTCGGCCGTCGAGCTCATACGGGAACGCGAGCCGCACGCCGGTGCTCTTGCCGATCCAGTTGGCCTGCATGGTCTTCACCCGCTCGGGCCAGCCCGGCAGCGCGTCGAGGCCGGACAGCAGCTCGTCGGCGTACTGGGTGATGCGGAAGAAGTACATCGGGATGTCGCGCTTCTCGACCAGCGCGCCCGAGCGCCAGCCGCGCCCCTCGATCACCTGCTCGTTGGCGAGCACCGTCTGGTCCACCGGGTCCCAGTTCACGGTCGCCATCTTCTTGTAGATCACGCCCTTCTCGAACAGACGCGTGAACAGCCACTGCTCCCAGCGGTAGTAGTCGGGCTTGCAGGTGGCGAGCTCGCGCGACCAGTCGATCGCGAAGCCCAGCGCCTGCAGCTGCGCACGCATGTGGTCGATGTTGGCGTAGGTCCATTGGGCGGGCGGCACGCCGTTGGCGATCGCCGCGTTCTCGGCCGGCAGGCCGAAGGCGTCCCAGCCCATCGGCTGCATCACGTTGAAGCCGCGCATCGCGTGGTAGCGCGCGAGCACGTCGCCAATCGTGTAGTTGCGCACGTGGCCCATGTGCAGCTTGCCCGACGGATAGGGGAACATCGACAGGCAGTAGTACTTGGGACGGTCGGAGTCGTCGTGCGCGCGATAGGCCTCGCTGGCCGCCCATTTCGCCTGGGCCGCGCGTTCGATGTCCGAAGGAGTGTATTTTTCTTGCATTGCAGCAACCGCTGAAAACCGAGGCGGCCGATTATACCGCCCGCCCCGCCCCGCCGCGGGGAACACCGGCCGTGCCGCCGGGTCGACAGCTTTCCGATCACCCATAACAAAGGAGACGCCATGAAACCCCTGCTTTCCCTCGCCCTCTTCGCCACGAGTCTTCCCGCGCTCGCCGCCCAGCCCGACATGCTGCCGGTCAGGCAGATCAGCCTGGAGCTCGCGCGCGACATCGCGATGGCGTCGGTCGAGGCCTGCCGCCGCGACGGCTACAACGTTTCGGCCGTGGTGCTCGACCGCGCCGGCAACGTGCAGGCCGCGCTGCGCGACACCCTGGCGACCCGGCATACGCTGGAAATCGCCGAGCGCAAGGCCGGGATGACGGTCATGTCGGGAATCGACTCGGGCGAGTTCCGCGCCGCACGCGGCGACATCCGCCCCGAGCTCAACCATATCGGCGGCCTGATCGTGATGGACGGCGCCCTGCCGATCCGCGCCGCGGGCAGCCTGATCGGCGCGGTCGGCGTCTCCGGCGCGCCCGGCGGCGACAAGGACGCCGCGTGCGCCGCCGCCGCGCTCAGGCAGGTCGAGGAAAGGCTCGAATTCGCGATGTAGGCGGTAGCCGGGCGCGGCCCTCATCCGCGAGCGACGGCCTGCCTCGCGCGCCGGCCGTGCGCAATCGTCGGCACCCCCCTCCACACGGGCTTTCGCCGGCGCGCGCGGGCGGCCAGGAGTGGACCGGCATCCGGGGCTTTGGCGCCGCGACTACCACGGCCTGCCCCTTGCGGGTAAAATGCGCCGGTTTCGCTTTCGTTTTTACCCATCCTCAGGGAGTCCCAGCATGTCCAAGAAGCACCCCGTCATCGCGGTCACGGGCTCGTCCGGCGCCGGCACCACCACCGTCAAGCGCGCGTTCGAGCACATCTTCTTCCGCGAAAAGATCAACGCCGCCGTGATCGAGGGCGACAGCTTTCATGCCCTGTCGCGCGTGGAATTCAAGGAAGCGGTGAAAAAAGCCGAAGGCGAAGGCAATTTCTCGTTCAGCCATTTCGGTCCGCAGGCCAACCACTTCGACAAGCTGGCCGAACTGTTCAAGACCTACGGCGAGACCGGCGGGGGCAAGAAGCGCTACTACATCCATAGCGACGAGGAAGCCGCCCAGCACAACAAGCGCCTCAACACCAGCCTCAACCCCGGTGAGTTCACCCCGTGGGAAGACGTTCCCGGCGGCTCCGACGTGCTGTTCTACGAGGGCCTGCACGGCCTGGTGAAGACCGACACCGTCGACGTTGCGCAGCACGTCGACCTCGGCATCGGCGTGGTGCCGATCGTCAACCTCGAATGGATCCAGAAGATCCACCGCGACGGCGCCGAGCGCGGCTATTCGGCCGACGTCATCGTCGACACCATCCTGCGCCGCATGCCGGACTACGTGAACTACATCACCCCGCAGTTCTCGCGCACCGACATCAACTTCCAGCGCGTGTCGACCGTCGACACCTCGAACCCCTTCATCACGCGCGACATCCCGACGCCGGACGAGAGCTTCATCGTGATCCGCTTCCGCGAGCCCAAGGGCGTCGACTTCCCCTACCTCCTGAACATGATCCCGAACTCGTTCATGTCGCGCCGCAACACCATCGTGGTGCCGGGCGCCAAGATGGGCTTCGCCATGGAACTGATCCTGGCGCCGATCATCCAGGACATGATCGCGAACAAGAAAAAGTAAGGCAGGCGCAGGCCACATGAAAAACGGAGCCATCGGCTCCGTTTTTTCTTGAAGGTGCGGGAACGGCTCAGTGCTCGATCATGCGCGGCAGCGTCTTCGCCTGCTCGATCCAGCGGCCGACCTCGGACTCGGTCGGCACCTGGCGGGTGAGTTTCTTCTCCTGATTGACGGCCGTCATCGCCTGGACGAGGTTGGCCGCGTTGCGCTGCGCGAGTTCGGGAACGGTGTCGACGCCGGCGGCCTCGAGCAGCTCGGAATACTCCGACCCCACGCCGCTGATCCGGTAGAGGTCGGCCATGTTGGCGAACTTCAGGATGCGCGCCTCAGACAGGCCGGTCTGCTCCGCCAGCGCCTTGCGCTGCGCGGCCGTCAGGGCGCTCTTCAGCAGCGCGTCGGTATCCTTGACGCCGGCGCCACGGAACTTCTCTCCGAGCACCGGACCGATACCCTCGACATCCTCGATCTTGCGATTGGCCATGCGAACTCCTCCTCTATGGTTGCTCTGCGGGGCGGCCGCATGCCAGCGGCCCTGTCCCAGTGTAGACCAGCCGCGCCGCGGCCCGGATTCACACCACCGCGAAGCCCACCAGCGCGACCTCGTCGCCGTCCTTCACCGGCGAGGACTTCTCGGCGAACTGCTTGTTGACCGTGACGTTGAGCTTGGGATTGCCGAGCAGCATCTTCTTCCACATCTCGCCGCGCTTCGCCAGCACGAACAGCAGCCGCTCGACGTCGGTGACGTCGGGCGGCAGACTGATTTCGTCGGACGCCATGCCGAGGGTATCGACCAGGTCGCCGAAAAACAGGATCTTCACCATGGGGGGCCCCGTATAATTCACGATTGATCGCCCGATTTTACCCCCGCATGTCCGACCCTCTGCTGGAAAACCTCAACCCCGAACAGCGCGCCGCGGTGACGTTGCCGCACGAATCCGCGCTGATCCTGGCGGGCGCCGGCTCGGGCAAGACGCGGGTGCTGACCACCCGCATCGTGTGGCTCATCCAGACCGGCCAGGTGTCGCCGCTGGGGCTGCTGGCGGTGACCTTCACCAACAAGGCCGCGAAGGAGATGCTCACCCGCATCTCGGCGATGCTGCCGATCAACACGCGCGGCATGTGGGTCGGCACCTTCCACGGGCTGGCCAACCGGCTGCTGCGCACGCACTACCGCGAGGCGGGACTGCCGCAGTCGTTCCAGATCCTCGATTCGTCCGACCAGCTGTCGGCGATCAAGCGGCTGATGAAGGCGATGAACGTCGACACCGAGAAGTACGAACCGAAGAAGGTGCAGTGGTTCATCAACGGCAACAAGGAGGCCGGGCGGCGCGCGCGCGACGCCGATGCCTACGACGACTATTCGATGCGGCTCGCCGAGCTGTACGAGGCCTACGACGCGCAGTGCCAGCGCGAGGGGGTGGCGGACTTTCCCGAGCTGCTGCTGCGTTCCTACGAACTCCTCTACCGCAACGAGCCGCTGCGCCAGCACTACCAGGACCGCTTCCAGCACATCCTGATCGACGAGTTCCAGGACACCAACACGCTGCAGTACCGCTGGCTGAAGCTGTTCGCCGGCCCGCACGCGGCGCTGTTCGCGGTCGGCGACGACGACCAGTCGATCTACGCCTTCCGCGGCGCCAACACCGCCAACATGGCCGAGTTCGAGCGCGAGTTCGCGCACGGCAACGTGATCAAGCTGGAGCAGAACTACCGCAGCCACGGCAACATCCTCACCGCCGCCAACACGCTGATTTCGCAGAACGCCCATCGATTGGGAAAAAACCTGTGGACCGCCGAGGGCGAAGGCGAGCCGATCCGCATCTTCGACGCCTGGTCCGACCAGGACGAGGCGAGCTTCGTGGTCGACGAGGTGAAGACGCTCAACCGCGAAGGCGTGAACCTCTCCGACATGGCGCTGCTGTACCGCTCCAACGCGCAGTCGCGGGTGCTCGAGCACGCGCTGTTCTCGGCCCACGTACCCTACCGGGTGTACGGCGGGCTGCGCTTCTTCGAGCGCCAGGAGATCAAGCACGCGCTGGCCTACCTGCGCCTGCTGACCAACCCCGAGGACGACGGCGCCTTCCTGCGCGTGGTCAATTTCCCGACCCGCGGCATCGGCGCACGCACCCTCGAGCAGCTCGCCGACACCGCCGCACGCTCGGGCGCCAGCCTGTGGCAGGCGGCGTGCACGAGCGGCGGCAAGGTGGCCGGCTTCGCCCGGATGATCGAGGACATCAAGGCTGCCACGCGCGACCTGCCGCTGGCGGAGGCGATCGACCACGTGACCGAGGCATCGGGGCTCGCCGACTACTACCGCGCCGACAAGGACGGCGCCGACCGGCTGGAGAACCTCAACGAACTCGTCAACGCGGCGGCGCTGTTCGCCGAGGAATCGGAAGAAAGCAGCCTCGACGCCTTCCTGGCCCACGCCGCGCTCGAAGCCGGCGAGCACGAGGCCGGCGCCGGCGTCGACGCGCTGCAGCTGATGACGGTGCACGCGGCCAAGGGGCTGGAATTCCACGCCGTGTTCATCACCGGCCTCGAGGAAGGGCTGTTCCCGCACGAGCAGAGCGCGCACGAGGAGAACGGACTGGAGGAGGAACGGCGCCTGATGTACGTCGCGATCACCCGCGCGCGGCGCCGCCTGTACCTGTCGCACGCGCAGTCGCGCATGCTGCACGGCCAGATCCGCTACGGCGTCCCGTCGCGCTTCCTCGCCGAGCTGCCGGAACAGGTGCTGCTGCATCTCAACCGCCGCAGCGAGCCGGCCTATCCGTCGGCCCATGGCGCGCCGGCGGCAGCGGTGGCGCGCAGCCCGCTGGCCGGCGCCGACACCGGCTTCAAGGTCGGGCAGAGCGTCGCCCACGCCAAGTTCGGCACCGGCATCATCATCGACTTCGAGGGGCGCGGGTCCGACGCGCGGGTGCAGGTCAAGTTCCGCGATGCCGGCACCAAGTGGCTGGCGCTGGCCTACGCCAAATTGTCTCCGGCCTGAGCCGGCTTACCGTTCGACCACGTTGTCGGACGCCGGCGCGGCGTCCTCGTCCGCCCACACCGCGAAGATCGCCTGGTAGGAGGCGTACAGCGAACCGAACAGCACCGGCATCGCCACCAGCAGGCCGAGCAGCAGCGGCACCAGCGCGGCGACGAACAGCAGCAGGCCGAGCGCCAGGCCGTTCACCAGCATCGCCGCCCAGTTCCTGGCCACCGCCCTGAGGCTCACGCCCAGCGCGGTCGCCGGCCGTGCGCCGCCGAACAGGATGAGCGCGGGCGCGAACCAGGTCGCCATGATCAGCGGCGTGAACAGCACGAGGCCGGTCAGCAGCGCCGGCGTCGCCTGGTTCAGGATCGCCTGCATTTCGGCCGGATCCTTCTGCGTCTGCGCCGCCGCCACGACCGCCTGCGGATCGAAGCCCATGCCGAGCATGACCTGGCCGATCAGCAGCGTGCCGAGCAGCTGCACCGCGCCGATGGTCATCAGCGGCACGGCCGGGCCCCGGACGCCGGCGAGGAAATGCGGCAGCTCGAGTTCCTGGCCGCTGTCGAGCGCGCGGTAGGCCGCCATGAAGCCCGCCACCATCAACGGCGACGCCAGCTCCGACAGCGAACTGCCGACCAGCGGGATCAGCCCGAGCGCCATCACCACGCCGAACAGCAGGCCGAATGCCGCCGACAGCAGCAGCGGGTTGCTGCGGTACAGGCGGAAGCCGGCCGTCACCCACTGCAGGCCCTGGCTCGCCGCGACCTTGCGCGGAATGTCCTGATTCGTATCGGTATTCATGCTGCGCGTTCCATGTGGGTCAGAATTCCTTGATCACCCACATCGGCGGCTGCAGGCCCGATTCGAGACTGTCCTGGCGCACGAACTGGCCGTCGCCCCGCTCATCGACCAGGTAATACGGCCTGCCCACCCGCGGGATGACCTTCAGCATGTAGAGCCTGCCGTTGGCGCGGTATTCGACGACGCGCCCCTGGGCGCTCGGCTTGATCGTCACCTGTGGCGCATCGTCGGCACCCGGCGGGCCGTCCGGCACCGGCTGCAATTCGGGGGGACGGTCGGACGGGGCCTGGGCGGCGGCGAGGCCGCTCAGGAGCAGGGTCAACAGCAGGACGGGATAGCGCATGGCTGGCTCCGGAAACGAATGATGGGGGACGGCGCCGGTCGGCGGCTCAGAGGCTGAGCTGGATCTCGCGCTCGGCCGCGGAGGGCATGAAACCGCGTTTTTCGTAGTGGCTGAAGATGGCGTCGACGACGTCCTCGGGCCGGTCGAGGATGCGGATCAGGCCGATGTCCTCGGGAGAGATCATGCCCTCCTCGATCACGGTGGCCTTGAGCCAGTCGACCAGACCGCTCCAGAACGGCGAGCCTACCAGGATGATCGGGATGCTCGCGATCTTGCCGGTCTGCACCAGCGTCAGCGACTCGAACAGCTCGTCGAGCGTGCCGAAACCGCCGGGCATGACGACGTAGGCGGCGGCGAACTTGACGAACATGACCTTGCGCGCGAAGAAGTGCTGGAAGGTCTGGCTGATGTCCTGGTAGAGGTTGGCGGTCTGCTCGTGCGGCAGCTGGATGTTCAGCCCGACGCTCGGCGACTTGCCGAAATAGGCGCCCTTGTTGGCCGCTTCCATGATGCCGGGGCCGCCGCCGGAGACGACCGAGAAGCCCGAGTCCGACAGCTTGCGCGCGATGACCTCGGTCTGCATGTAGTAGGCGTGATCGGGCGGCGTGCGGGCGCTGCCGAAGATCGACACCGCCGGGCGGATCGACGCCAGCCTTTCGGTCGCCTCGACGAACTCTGCCATAATCCCGAGCATCCGCCACGATTCGCGCGCCGAGTAGTTGATCTCGTCGGTGCGCCGCGGGTCGATGATCTCCGGCAATTTATCCAAGTGCATTACGAGCGCCTCGTGAACGATTCCATTGCAAGCCAGCCCACAAAGACCCTGCTCCTGGTGGACGGCTCGTCCTATCTCTACCGCGCGTTCCATGCGCTGCCCGACCTGCGCAACACCGCGGGCGAGCCGACCAGTGCGATCAAGGGCGTGCTCGCCATGCTGCACCGGCTGCGCAAGGACTACGCGGCCGATTATATCGCCTGCGTCTTCGACGCGAAGGGCAAGACCTTCCGCGACGACCTCTATCCCGAATACAAGGCCAACCGCCCGCCGATGCCCGACGACCTCGCCAGCCAGATCGCGCCGCTGCACGACGCGATCCGTGCCGAGGGCTGGCCGCTCGTCATGGTCGACGGCGTCGAGGCCGACGACGTGATCGGCACCCTGGTGCGGCACGCCACCGCACGCGGGGTGCGCAGCATCGTTTCCACCGGCGACAAGGACATGGCGCAGCTGGTCGACGACCACGTCACCCTGGTCAACACCATGAGCCAGGAAACGCTGGACCCGCCCGGCGTCGCCGCCAAGTTCGGCGTGCCGCCCGAGCGCATCGTCGACTACCTCGCGCTGGTCGGCGACGCGGTCGACAACGTGCCGGGCGTCGCCAAGTGCGGCCCCAAGACCGCGGTGAAGTGGCTCGCCGAATACGGCAGCCTCGACGATCTGCTCGCCCGCGCCGACGCCATCAAGGGCGTCGTCGGCGACAACCTGCGCGCCGCGCGCGACTGGCTGCCGCAGGCGCGCGTGCTCGTGACGATCAAGACCGACGTCGCGCTGCCGTTCGACTTCGACGACCTGGTACTGAAGCCGCGCGACACCGACGCCCTGCGCCCACTGTTCGAGCGCTACGAGTTCCGCACCTGGCTGCGCGAACTCGAAGCCGCCACCGCGGGCCTGCCGCCCGCCCCCGACGAGGACGCGAGCGGCAACCACCGCGTGCACTACGAGACGATCCTCGACGCCTCCCGGCTCGACGCCTGGATCGCCAGGCTGCAGGCGGCGCCCGCGTTCGCGCTCGACACCGAAACGACCCACCTCAACGCGATGCAGGCCGAGCTGGTCGGCATCTCGTTCGCCACCGCCCACGGCGAGGCCGCCTACGTGCCGCTGGCGCACCACTACGCCGGCGCGCCCGAGCAGCTCGACCGCGACACGGTGCTGGCGAAGCTCAAGCCTCTGCTGGAAAGCCCGGAGCCGAGGATCATCGGCCAGCACCTCAAGTACGACCGCCACGTGTTCGCCAACTACGGCATCACGCTCGCCGGGGTCCTCGACGACACGCTGCTGCAGTCGTACGTGCTCGAGGCGCACCAGCCGCACGAGCTCGGCAACCTGGCGTCGCGCCACCTCGGCCTCGCCACGATCAGCTACGACGACGTCACCGGCAAGGGCGCGGCGCGCATCGGCTTCGAGCAGGTGGCGATCGAGCGCGCGGGCGAATACGCGGCCGAGGACGCCGACGTCACGCTGCGCGTGCGCGACGTGCTGGCGCCGCAGCTCGCGGCGGTGGAAAAGCTCGATTTCGTCTACCGCCGGATCGAGCTGCCGGTGGCCGGGATCCTGTTCCGCATGGAGCGCGCCGGCGTGCTGCTCGACCGCGAGCTGCTGGCGGTGCAGAGCGGCGAGCTCGGCCGCAAGATGCTGGAGCTCGAGCAGCGCGCGTTCCAGGAAGCCGGCCAGCCGTTCAACATGAGCTCGCCCAAGCAGATCGGCGATATCCTGTTTACGCAGAAGGGCCTGCCGGTCATCAAGAAGACCCCGGGCGGCGCCCCGTCGACCGACGAGGAAACGCTCGAGCAGCTCGCGCTCGACCACCCCATCGCGCGCGCGATCCTCGACTACCGCGGGATGGCCAAGCTGAAGTCGACCTACACCGACAAGCTGCCGCAGATGGTGCACCCGAAGACCGGTCGCCTGCACACCAGCTATGCGCAGGCGACCGCGGTCACCGGCCGGCTGGCGAGCGCCGATCCCAACCTGCAGAACATCCCCGCGCGCACCGCCGAGGGCCGCCGCATCCGCGAGGCCTTCGTCGCGCCGCCCGGCCACGTGCTGGTGTCGGCCGACTATTCGCAGATCGAGCTCAGGATCATGGCGCACCTGTCGGACGACGCCGGCCTGCTCAAGGCGTTCGCCGAGGACCGCGACATCCACACCGCGACCGCCGCCGAGGTGTTCGGCGTGCCGCTCGACGCCGTCAGTGCCGACCAGCGGCGCATGGCCAAGGTGATCAACTTCGGCCTGATCTACGGCATGTCGGCGTTCGGCCTGGCCTCGCAACTGAATCTGGAACGCGCCGCGGCGCAGGCCTACATCGACCGCTACTTCGCGCGCTATCCCGGGGTGGCTGACTACATGCAGCGCACCCGCGAGGCGGCCCGCCGCCAGGGCTTTGTCGAGACCGTGTTCGGCCGCCGCCTCTACCTGCCCGAGATCAACGCGAAAAACCCGGCGCGCCGCCAGGGCGCCGAGCGCGCCGCGATCAACGCGCCGATGCAGGGCACCGCCGCCGACCTCATCAAGCTCGCGATGATCGCGGTGCAGGGCTGGCTCGATGCGGAAACGCTCGGCAGCCGCCTGCTGCTGCAGGTGCACGACGAACTCATCCTCGAGGTGCCGGAACACGAACTCGACCGGGTGCGCGCCGAACTGCCGGCCCGCATGTGCGACGTCGCCGAACTCAAGGTGCCGCTGCGCGTCGGCGTCGGCAGCGGCCGCAACTGGGAAGCCGCGCACTGACCCCGCGACGGGAATGAAAAAGGGCGGCCCGGGGCCGCCCTTTTTCGCCGGACGCGCTGTTTATTTCTTCAGGCTGTCGCGGATCTCGCGCAGCAGCACGATGTCTTCCGGCGGCGCCGCGGGCGCGGCGGGCGGCGGGGCCTTCTTCAGGCGGTTGAGCTGCTTGACGAGCATGAAGACGATGAACGCCAGAATGACGAAGTTGAGCAGGATGGTGAGGAAGTTGCCGTAGGCGAACACCGGAACGTTGGCTTCTTTCATCGCGGCCAGCGTCATCGCCACGCCCTCGGGCACCGTGTCGAGCGCGACGAACAGGTTGGAGAAATCGAACCCGCCGAACAGCGCCCCGACGAGGGGCATGATGAGGTCGTTGACGATCGACTCGACGATCTTGCCGAAGGCCGCGCCGATGATGACGCCGACCGCCAGGTCCATGGCATTGCCCTTGACTGCGAACTCCTTGAATTCCGACACGATACTCATGCTCTCTCCTCCTTTTGTTGGCGAATGCTGCTGCGGCCATGGTAGACGCTGCCACGGCGTTCGTCCAAGCCCGTGGGAAATCCGCCCCGGCTTGGTCGCCGTCCCCGAGGGGAGTAAAATGCCGAACCTTATGCGCATCGGCCCCCACACCCTCAAGAACAACCTGATCGTCGCCCCCATGGCCGGGGTGACCGATCGGCCTTTTCGCCAGCTGTGCAAGCAGCTGGGCGCGGGCATGGCGGTGTCCGAGATGGTGACGTCGAATTCGCTGCTGTACGGCTCCGCCAAGACCGCGCGGCGCGCCAACCACGAGGGCGAGGTCGACCCGATCAGCGTGCAGATCGCCGGCGCCGACCCGCGGATGATGGCGGACGCCGCACGCCACAACGTCGACCGCGGCGCGCAGATCATCGACATCAACATGGGCTGCCCGGCCAAGAAGGTGTGCAACGTGATGGCGGGGTCTGCCCTGCTGCAGGACGAGGCGCTGGTCGGACGCATCCTCGACGCGGTCGTCAAGGCGGTCCCCGAAGTGCCGGTGACGCTGAAGATCCGCACCGGCTGGGACCGCGAGCACCGCAATGCCCTGAACATCCTGAGGATCGCCGAGAACGCCGGGGTGCAGGCGCTGGCGATGCACGGCCGCACGCGCGCCTGCGGCTACACCGGCGAGGCCGAGTACGACACCATCAAGGCTGTCAAGGCCGAGGCGAAGATCCCGGTGATCGCCAACGGCGACATCACCACGCCGGAAAAGGCGAAATACGTGCTGGAACACACCGGCGCCGACGCCGTGATGATCGGCCGCGCCGCGCAGGGCCGCCCGTGGATCTTCCGCGAGATCGCGCACTTCCTCGCCACCGGCGAGCACCTGCCGCAGCCCGAGGTCGCCGAGATCCACGCGGTGCTGCTCGGGCATCTCGACGACCTGTATGCCTTCTACGGCGACGTCACCGGCGTGCGCGTGGCCCGCAAGCACATTTCCTGGTACACCAGGGGGCTGGTCGGCAGCAGCGCGTTCCGCCACGCGATGAACCAGCTCGACACCGTGGCCGAACAGCTCGCGGTGGTCAACGAATACTTCGCCCAGGCGGCGCGCGCAGACAGCCGTCTGCGCTACGAACACCACAACAATAACGCGGAAGACATGCCGCACGCCTCACGGCTCGCGGCATAAAGGGGAACTTCAAAATGATAGAAGAAAACGAAATCGCCGCCTGCGTGCGGCGGTCGCTGAACCGCTATTTCAAGGATCTCGACGGCGAGGTGCCGAGCGAGATCTACGGCATGGTGGTGAGCGCGGTCGAAAAGCCGCTGCTGGCCTACATCCTCGACCGCGCCGAGGGCAACCAGACCCGCGCCGCCGACATGCTCGGCATCAACCGCAACACCCTGCGCAAGAAAATGCGCGAACACGGCCTTACCGACTAACCTCTCCCCCCATCGCCCAATGAAGATCCAGCGAGCCCTGCTCTCCGTGTCGGATAAAACCGGCCTCGTCGATTTCGCCCGCGCGCTCGCCGACGCCGGCGTCGAACTGCTGTCCACCGGCGGCACCGCGAAGTCGCTGCGCGACGCCGGCCTCGCCGTCATCGACGTCAGCGAGTACACCGGCTTTCCGGAAATGCTCGACGGCCGGGTCAAGACGCTGCACCCGAAGGTGCACGGCGGCATCCTCGCACGGCGCGACCTTGCGGACCACGTCGCGACGATGCAGCAGCACGGCATGGGCACCATCGACCTGGTGTGCGTCAACCTCTACCCCTTCGTAGCCACCGTGTCGAAGCCGCACACGCTCGACGACGCGATCGAGAACATCGACATCGGCGGCCCGGCGATGGTGCGCTCGTCGGCCAAGAACTACCGCTTTGTTGCCATCGTCACCGACCCCGCCGACTACCCGGCACTGGTGACCGAGATGCAGGCCAACGGCGGCACGCTGACCGACGCCACGCGCTTCACGCTGGCGAAGAAGGCCTTCAGCCACACTGCCGAATACGACGGCGCGATCAGCAACTACCTCACCGCGCTCAACGAGAACAGCGAGCGCGAGGCCTTCGGCGAGAAGCTGAACCTGCAGTTCACCCGCGCGCAGACCTGCCGCTACGGCGAGAACCCGCACCAGGCCGGTGCCTTCTACGTCGAGGCGAACGCCCCCGCCGGCACCATTTCCACGGCGCGGCAGATCCAGGGCAAGGAGCTTTCCTACAACAACATCGCCGACACCGACGCCGCGCTCGAGTGCGTCAAGCAGTTCGACGCCGCGCCGGCCTGCGTCATCGTCAAGCACGCCAACCCCTGCGGCGTCGCCTACGGCGCGACCCTGCTCGAAGCCTACGGCCGCGCCTACCAGACCGACCCCGAGTCGGCGTTCGGCGGCATCATCGCCTTCAACGGCCGCCTCGACGGCGCGACCGCTGCCGCCATCGTCGAGCGCCAGTTCGTCGAGGTCATCATCGCCCCCGAGGTCAGCCCCGAAGCCTCCGCCGCCGTCGCCGCCAAGAAGAACGTGCGCCTGCTCGAATGCGGCGCGTGGACCGGTGCCGTCGCCCAGCTCGACATGAAGCGCGTCGCCGGTGGTTTGCTGGTGCAGGACGCCGACGTGCTGCTCAACGCCGAGCTGAAGGTGGTGACCCAGCGCGCGCCGACCGACAAGGAAATGGACGACCTGCTGTTCGCCTGGCGCGTCGCCAAGTTCGTGAAGTCGAACGCGATCGTCTACGCGAAAGACCGCATGACCGTCGGCGTCGGCGCGGGCCAGATGAGCCGCGTCAACTCCGCGCGCATCGCCGCGATCAAGGCCGAGCACGCCGGCCTCGTGGTGCCCGGCTCGGTGATGGCGTCGGACGCCTTCTTCCCCTTCCGCGACGGCATCGACCAGGCCGCCGCCGCCGGCATCCAGGCGGTGGTCCAGCCCGGCGGCTCGATGCGCGACGACGAAGTCATCGCCGCGGCGAACGAGCACGGCATCGCGATGGTGTTCACCGGCACGCGGCATTTCCGTCACTAGGGATCGGGGGTCAGGATTCAGGGATCAGGGAATGTGCGGCCAGGGCCGCGGTTTCTGAATCCCCGCCCCTGACCTCTCTCCCTGAATCCTGCCCCCTGAATCCTGGCCCCCATATGAAAATCCTCGTCATCGGCTCCGGCGGTCGCGAACACGCTCTGGCGTGGAAGCTCGCCCAATCCTCCCGCGTCTCGCAGGTCCTCGTCGCCCCCGGCAACGGCGGCACCGCGACGGAAGACGGCCTCGTCAACGTGCCGTTCACCGACATCCCGGCGCTGGTCGAATTCGTGCGCGCCGACCGCGACATCGCCTTCACCGTGGTCGGCCCCGAGGCGCCGCTGGCCGCGGGCGTGGTCGATGCCTTCCAGGCGGCCGGCCTGAAGATCTTCGGCCCGACGCAGGCCGCCGCCCAGCTCGAGTCGTCGAAGGATTTCGCCAAGCAGTTCATGGCGCGCCACGGCATTCCCACCGCGGCCTTCGGCACCTTCACCGACGCCGCCCAGGCGCACACCTACATCGATGCGAAGGGCGCACCGATCGTGGTCAAGGCGGACGGGCTCGCGGCCGGCAAGGGCGTGGTGGTCGCCGCCACCCGGGAAGAGGCGCACGCCGCGGTCGACGCGATGCTCGCCGGCAATGCCATGGGCGACGCCGGCCACCGCGTGGTCATCGAGGAATGCCTCATGGGCGAGGAGGCGAGCTTCATCGTCATGGTCGACGGCGAGCACGTCATGCCGCTCGCCTCGAGCCAGGACCACAAGCGCCTGCTGGACGGCGACGCGGGCCCGAACACCGGCGGCATGGGTGCCTACTCGCCGGCGCCGGTGGTCACGCCGCAGCTGCACGCGCGCATCATGCGCGAGGTGATCCAGCCCACCGTCGCCGGGATGGCGGCGGACGGCATCCGCTACACCGGCTTCCTCTACGCGGGCATCATGGTCGGCGCCGACGGCGCGCCGAAGGTGCTCGAGTTCAACTGCCGCATGGGCGACCCGGAGACCCAGCCGATCATGATGCGGCTGAAGTCCGACCTGGTCGGGCTCGTCGAGGCCGCGATCGGTGGCCGTCTCGACCAGGCCGAGGCCGAATGGGACCGGCGCACCGCGCTGGCGGTGGTGCTGGCCGCCGCCGGCTACCCGGATGCGCCGCAGAAGGGCGCGGTCGTCGGCCCGCTGCCGGCCGCGGCGGACGACCTGCACGTGTTCCACGCCGGCACCGCCGCGCAGGACGGACGCACCGTGGTCAGCGGCGGCCGCGTGCTGGCGGTGACCGCGCTCGGCGACAGCGTGCGCATGGCGCAGAAGCGCGCCTACGACGCGGTCGCCGGCATCCACTTCGACGGCATGCAGTACCGCCGCGACATCGGCTGGCGCGCGCTCGACCGCAAGAAGTGAGGCCGTCCGGTGAGCGGTGACGCCGGTTCCCTGCGCGCCCACCTGCGGCGCGGCGGCCTCATCGCCTACCCCACCGAATCCTGCTACGGCCTCGGCTGCGACCCGCGCAACCCGCGTGCGCTGCGACGGCTGATCGCGCTCAAGGGCCGTAGCGCCGCCAAGGGCATGCTGCTGATCGCCGACCGCTTCGCGCGCCTGCGGCCCTACATACGCCCCCTTCCCGCCGCCGCCCGCGCACGCATGCGGCAGAGCTGGCCGGGCCCCGTCACCTGGGTGGTGCCGGCCTCGGCCACCTGCCCGCCGCTACTGACCGGCGGGCGCCCGACGATCGCCGTGCGCGTCACCGCCCACCCCGGCGCCGCGCGCCTGTGCCGCGCGCTCGGCATGGCGCTGGTCTCGACCAGCGCCAACAAAAGCGGGCGTAAACCCGCCAAAACCGCCGCGGAATGCCGCAGAATATTCGGCGCACGGGTGCGCGTCGTCGCCGGCCGCATCGGCGCCCGCCGTCGCCCGTCCACCCTGATCGACCTCGCAACCGGAACCGTCCTTCGACCCTGATGCCTGCCGCCACTTTCGACACCGCCGCCGTCAAGACCTACCTGCTCGACCTGCAGGCCCGCATCGTCGCCGCCCTCGAGGCGGCCGACGGCCTGCCCTTCCGCACCGACGCCTGGGAACGACCCGAGGGCGGCGGTGGCATCTCGCGCCTGATCGAGGAGGGCCGCGTGTTCGAGCGTGGCGGCGTGAACTTCTCGCACGTGCAGGGCCAGCAGTTGCCGCCGTCGGCCAGCGCGCACCGCCCCGAGCTCGCCGGCCGCCGCTGGGAGGCGATGGGGGTCTCGCTGGTGCTGCACCCGCGCAACCCCTACGCCCCGACCGTCCACATGAACGTGCGCTGCTTCGTCGCGCTCAAGGACGGCGAGGCACCGGTGTTCTGGTTCGGCGGCGGCATGGACCTCACCCCCTACTACGGCTTCGAGGAGGACGCGCGCCACTTCCACGCCACCTGCAAGGCCGCGCTCGACCCGTTCGGCGCAGACCTGCACCCCCGCTTCAAGGAATGGTGCGACCGCTACTTCTTCCTCAAGCACCGCAACGAGCCGCGCGGCGTCGGCGGCATCTTCTACGACGACTTCGCCGAGGGCGGATTCGCCAACGCCTTCGCCATCACCCAAAGCGTGGGCGACGCCTTCCTGACCGCCTACCTGCCGATCCTCGAGCGCCGCAAGGCGCTCGCGTACGGCGAGCGCGAGCGCGACTTCCAGGCCTACCGCCGCGGCCGCTACGTCGAGTTCAACCTGGTCTACGACCGCGGCACGCTGTTCGGCCTGCAGTCGGGCGGGCGCACCGAATCGATCCTGATGTCGCTGCCGCCCGTCGTGAAATGGCGCTACGACTGGCACCCCGATCCGGGCACCGCGGAAGCCACGCTCTACACCGACTTCCTCACCGCGCGCGACTGGGTGTAAGGCGTGTCGGCCCCTATTTCACGCCCCTGACATGCGCAAGATTCCGCGTCGCATCCTGATCGGCCTCGGCGTCCTGCTGCTGGTGATCGCGCTGGTCGGGCTCGTCGCCTGGGAATTGCTGTCGTCGGCGCTGGAGGCGCGCTTCCTCGCCAATACGGCGCAGAAGATGACCTGGGAGGTCCGTCCCGGTCCTTCCGACCGCATCCGCTACCCGGGCAACGGCCCGTACGACCTGCGACTCGGCTACAGCAAGCTGCCGGACTATCTGCAACGCCTCGACGAGGCCGGCTGGCAGATCGACCAGCAGGCGCACATCAAGGTGCCGATGGCCCGGGTGCACGACCTCGGCCTGTTCCTCCCCTACCACGAGAAGGACCAGGCGGGGCTCACGCTGCTCGACAGCGCGGGCGAGCCGTTCTACCAGAGCCGCGCTCCGCAGCGGGTCTACGCGCGCTTCGAGGACATCCCGCCGCTGCTGGTCGACGCGCTGCTCTATATCGAGAACCGCGAACTGCTGGCCGACGAGTTCCCCACGCGCAATCCGGCGGTCGAGTGGGACCGGCTCGCCACCGCGCTGGTCGAGAAGGGCATCAGCCTCGTCGACAGCAGCCGCAACGTGCCGGGCGGCAGCACGCTGCCGACGCAGATCGAGAAGTACCGGCATTCGCCCGAAGGCCTCACCGCCGACATGCGCGAGAAGCTGCGCCAGATGGCGACCGCCAGCCTGCGCGCCTACCTCGACGGCCCCAACACGCTGCCGATGCGCAGGAAGACGGTGATGGCCTACCTCAACACCGTTCCGCTCGCCGCCGCCCCCCGTTTCGGCGAGGTGAACGGCGTCGGCGACGGCCTGTGGGCGTGGTACGGGCTCGACTTCGAGGAGACCAACCGCATCCTGGCAGCCATCCGCACGCCCGCCGCCGGGCGCGAGGCCGCCGTCGGCGAAGCCGAACAGGCCAGCGCGCTCAAGCACGCCCTCTCGCTGATCGTCGCGGTGCGGCGGCCCTCCTACTATCTCGCCGCCAATCGCAAGGCGCTCGACGCCCTGACCGACGACCACCTCGCCCTGCTGGCCGGCGCCGGCGTGATCCCGCGCGCGCTCGCCGAGCGCGCCAAGGCGGTCGAGCTGCGCAGCGTGCGCCAGCGCATCGACCCGCCGGCGCCGCGCTTCGTCGAGCTCAAGGCGGCGAACGCCCTGCGCATCCGTGTCGCCGGCCTGCTCGGCGAGCCGCGCCTGTACGACCTCGACCGGCTCGACCTGACGGTCGACACGACGATCAACCAGCCGGCCCAGCAGCTCGTCAGCGACTATCTGCAGAGCCTGGCGCAGCCCGACGCCGCCGCCGCCTCGGGCTTGTTCGGGCATCGCCTGCTGCGGCCCGAGAACCCGCTGGCGAGCGTGATCTACAGCCTGACGCTGTACGAGAAGACGCCGCAGGGCAACCTGCTGCGCATCCAGGCCGACAACCTCAACCAGCCCTTCGACATCAACAGCCAGACCAAGCTGATCCTCGGCTCCACCGCCAAGCTGCGCACCCTGGTCACCTACCTCGAAATCGTCGCCCGGCTGCACGGCGAGTACCGCGCGCTCGACGCCACGTCGCTGCGCGAGAAAGCGCAGCCGCAGCGCGACGTGCTCGCCCAGTGGGTCGCCGCCACCCTGCTCGCGCAGCCCGGCATCGGCCTCGACGCCCTGCTCGACGCGGCGATGGCGCGCCGCTACTCGGCGTCGCCCGAGGCCTTCTTCACCGGCGGCGGCATCCACACCTTCGCCAACTTCGACGAGAAGGACAACGGCCGCGTGATGGACGTGTGGGAGGCCACCCGCAACTCGGTCAACCTGGTCTACATCCGCATGATGCGCGACATCGTGCGGCACTACGCCAGCAGCACGCCGGGCGCGGCGGCGCGCATCCTCGACGACGCCAGCAATCCGCTGCGCGAAACCTACCTCGCCCGCTTCGTCGACCAGGAAGGGCGCAGCTTCATCCGCCGCTTCTACCAGCGCCACGGCAAGCTCGGCAGCGCCGAGATGGCGGAAGCGCTCTACGCCCGCGTCGCGCAGAACCCGCGCCGCTTCACCGTGGTATACCGCTACCTCGAGCCCGCGGCGGACTTCGACACCTACCTCGCCGCCCTGCGCGTCCACGTCCCCGCCAGCGCCACGCTGAGCCGGACCGCCGTCGAGTCGCTGTACCGGTCGTATGCGCCCGACGTCTACAGCCTGACCGACACCGGCTACCTGGCGCAGATCCATCCGCTGGAACTGTGGGTGGTGAAGACCCTGCGCGCGTCGCCGGACACCGACCTCGCCACGCTCTACGAGTCGGGCATCGGGGTGCGGCTCGAGGTCTACAACTGGCTGTTCACCACCAGCCGCAAGAACACCCAGGACCGCCGCATCCAGAGCCTGCTCGAGGTCGAGGCCTTCGAGGGCGTGCTGCGCGACTGGAAGCGCCTCGGCTACCCGTTCGACCACCTCACGCCCTCCTACGCCACCGCGATCGGCAGCTCGGGCGACCGCCCCGCCGCGCTCGCCGAGCTGATGGGCATCCTCGTCAACGACGGCGTGCGGACGCCGATGGTTCGCCTCACCGGCCTGCGTTTCGCCGCCGACACGCCTTACGAGACCCGGCTGTCGCCCAAGGCGGTCGACGGCGAACGCCTGATGCCCGCCGAAGTCGCCCGCACCGCACGCCGCGCGCTCGCCCAGGTGGTCGCGTCCGGCACCGCCGTGCGGCTCGCCGGCGCCCTCAGGGATGCCGCCGGCACGCCCATCCCCATGGGCGGCAAGACCGGCACCGGCGACAACCGCTTCGAGCGCTACGGGCGGGGCGGCCAGGTGCTCGAGTCGCGCGTGGTCAACCGCACCGCCACCTTCGTGTTCTACCTGGGCGACCGCTACTTCGGCACGCTGACCGCGCTGGTGCCGGGCGAGGAGGCGGGCGAATTCGGCTTCACCAGCTCGCTCACCGCGCAGATGCTGAAGACCCTGCTGCCCCGGCTGCAGCCGCACCTGGCCCTGCCGCAGGCGGCGCTGCCCCCGGCCGCCCAGGAACCCGGGGCCCCGGCCGCCGAACCGGCGCCGGCCGCGCCTGCGCAGCCCGCGCCGAAGGAGAAGCCGGACGGCTCCGTGAGCCAGGCCGATCCCCCGCCCAGGCAGCCGGAGTCGATCGAGGGCGGCTTCCCGGAGGATCTTGAACCCAGCGTGGTGGTACCGGTCCCAACACTACCCGAGCCTTTGTCCATACCCGAGGCCGAGCCGGCGCCGTGAAGCCGGATGCCTGCCGCTGCGCGACGGCGCAGCGGGTTCTTCGCCATTGCACAAATCGGATATGCTGAAGAGCATTCTCCCTGACGCCGCCGCATGAACGACCCCATCCAGCCCCTGATCCAGCACACTCCGGCCGACTCCGGGAACGTCAGCATCCCGGCCCTGCGGGTGCTGTCGGAAATCACCACCAGCCTGTCGACCGACGCCAACGTCGAACAGCTGCTGGGGCGCTTCCTCACGACCATGATCCGCCTCGCCGGCGCCCAGGCCGGCGCGGTGCGCGTGATCACCGACGACCGCACCCACCTGCGGCTGATCGGCTCGGTCGGCCTGCCGCCGGACCTGGTCGAACACGAGCATCTGGTCAGCGTCGACTGCGGCGTGTGCGGCAAGGCCGCGCGCGAGGTGACGGTCAGCACCTGGAGCAACGTCGCGTTCTGCAAGCGCCAGGCGGGCGACGCCTATTTCAGCGGCACCTGCAACAGCGTGGTGGCGGTGCCGCTGATGCACAAGAACCAGGTCATGGGCGTCTACAACCTCTTCATGGCGGAAGGCCAGAGCGTCCCCGAGGACGTGCGCCTGCTGTTCCGCTCGATCAGCGAGCATCTCGGCATCGCGCTCGAGAACGCGCGGCTGACCCGCGAGAACATGCGCATCTCGCTGATGAACGAGCGCCAGATGCTGGCCAACCAGATCCACGACTCGCTGGCGCAGACGCTCGCCTACGCCAAGATGCGACTCACGGTGCTGTCCGACGCGATGCGCCACGAGGACTACCCGAAGGCGGTGCGCTACCTCGGCGACGTCGAGGAGGCGGTCGACCTCGCCTACGCCGACCTGCGCGACCTCATCACCCAGTACCGCGACCGCATCAATCCGCGCGGCCTGGTGCCGGCGATCCAGGAGCTCGCCAAGAGCTTCCGCAAGAAGGCGAGCGCCGACGTCGACTTCCTCAACCTCGTGCAGGACGTCAACCTCTCGCCCGACGAGGAGATCCAGGTCTTCCACATCATCCAGGAATCGCTCTACAACATCGCCAAGCACGCCCGCGCGCGCCACGTCGTCATCACCTTCGACCTGGAGAACGGCCAGTACATCGTCAACGTCGCCGACGACGGTGTCGGCGTGCAGAAGAAGAAGGACGAATCGTCGACCATGGGCAAGAGCTTCGGCCTCACCATCATGCGCGAGCGCGCCGCCAAGCTCGACGGCCGGCTCAGCGTGGAATCGCGGCCTGCCGGGGGCACCGTGGTGCGCCTGGTGTTCCCGCAACGCGCCGCGTCCCACCAAAACAGCGAGCAAACCGCATGAGTCACACCCGCATCATCCTCGTCGACGACCACACGCTGTTCAGGAAGGGCCTCGCCGAGCTCCTCGAGCAGAGCGGCAGCATCGAGGTCACGGCGTTCACCGGCAACCCGGACGAGGTCGCGATGCTGCTCAAGGCGCACCGCCCCGACGTCCTCATGCTCGACCTCAACATGCCCGGCACCGACGGCATCACCCTGATGCAGCAGCTGCGCGCCGCCGGCTTCGACCTGCCGGTGCTGATCCTCACGCTCTCCGAGGCCGAGGACGACCTGGCGCGCGCGCTGCGCGCCGGCGCCAACGGCTACCTCTTGAAGAGCATGGAACCCGACGAGGTGGTCGACGCCATCCTGCGCGCCCAGCGCGGCGAGACCGTCGTCGCCCCCGCGATGACCGCCAAGCTCGTCAAGCTCTACGACCAGAAGGGCCAGGACGCCAACTCGCTGCTCGACGCGCTGACCCCGCGCGAACGCGAAATCCTCACCCACCTGTCGCGCGGCGAGTCGAACAAGACGATCGCGCGCACGCTCGACATCAGCCACGACACCGTCAAGCTGCACGTGCGCCACATCCTCGCCAAGCTCAACCTGTCGTCGCGCGTCGAGGCGGCGGTGTTCGCCGTCGAGCACAAGGTCGCGCCGGGGGGGCGCGGCGACGGCAGATGAGGCGGGCGCGGCAGCGCCCGACGCCCGGCACGTCCGCGGGTTTCCGTATATAAACCTTATATGGACCTCACTCGCGCCGGGAATGACATGCACTCCGCCCTCGATGTCAGAAAGCTCCGCTGCCTGGATGGGCTGCACTACTCCTTTCTCATGCTGCGGCATCACCACGAGGGGCTGTGGCAGACCTGCTGCGGGATTCCCGGCAAGAGCGCGAACCTGATCGCCGCCCTCGCGGCGGCCTGGGGCTTCATCGACGCCGTGTACCGGATCCGCGAGATCGCCCAGTCGGTCCCCGGTCTGAGCGCCAAGCAGCCCGAGGTGCAGGCCTTCCTGACCGCGACGGCCCCGGCAGAGGACTACTTCCAGTATCTGCATCACCTGAGAAGCGAGCTGGCCAACGAGCACCCCGGCAACACCTTTCCGGTCTGGGGCACCCTCTCGTGGGTCGACCCCGACCATCCGCTGCGCTCCCACATGGCCGTCGTCGGCACCCAGGTCGAAGGCACCCAGTACACCGGCTGCACGTTCGACACGGCCGAAAAGAAATGGGGCAGCAAGGTCTGCCTCGGCGTGAACGGCAAGTCCTTCGGCTTCGACCCGATCTTCGCCGCAGCGATGGCGTTCGAAAGCTTCGTCCTGCCCCTGCTCGGCGAGCGGCCGGCCGCCGCCGGCGAGTCCGGCGACGTGCTTCCGCTGGTTTCGGTCGATTTCATTCGCGGCGTCGGCACCTGAGCCGTCCGGCAGACCCGCCGCTGCCCGAGCCCCCCCTTGGCGACTCCCGTCACCTTCCGCGAAGCGACGCAGGGCGATCTGCCGGACATCCTCGCGCTGCTCGCACAGCCCGACATGGACGGCGGGGCACTGCCGCTGGCCGAGGCGGAACGGGTGTTCGCGCGCATGGCGCGCTATCCCGACTACCGGCTCCATGTGGCGCTCCTGGACGGCAGGATCGTCGGCAGCTTCGCCCTGCTGATCATGGACAGCCTCGGCCACCGCGGGACGCCTTCCGCGATCGTCGAGGACCTGGTCGTCGCCCCGGCGCGCCAGCGACAGGGCATCGGCACGGCGATGATGCGGCACGTGCTGGGCCTTTGCGCGGAAAAGGGCTGCTACAAGCTGACGCTGTCGTCGAATCTTTCGCGCGAGCGCGCGCACGCCTTCTACGAATCGCTCGGCTTTGAACGGCACGGCTACAGCTTTAAAATTGCGGCCCCGTCACCGGCCGCGTCCGACCAAGCGGATCGCCGGCCCACTTCCAGAGGAACACCATGAGCACCCTGCCCCCCTGCCCGCAATGCGGCTCCGAATTCACCTACGAGGACGGCGCCAATTATGTCTGCCCGGAATGCGCGCACGAATGGCCGCAGGTCGCCGCCACCGCGGCGGCCGAACAGGTGCGCGTGGTGCGCGACGCGAACGGCAACGAACTGCACGACGGCGACACCGTCACCGTGATCAAGGACCTGAAGGTCAAGGGCTCGTCGCTGGTGGTCAAGGTCGGCACCCGGGTGAAGAACATCCGCCTGGTCGAGGGCGACCACGACATCGACTGCAAGATCGACGGCGTCGGCGCGATGGGCCTGAAGTCGGAGTTCGTGAAGAAGGCCTGACCCCGGCTGCCGCCGGCAGCTACGACCACACGCCCGGACGCGGCGAGAAGCTGTCGAGCACGCGCAGGTAGCTCGCCCGCGCCATCGCGGCCGGATCGGACAGGTTCTTCTGGCTCATGCTGCCCTTCAGCTGGGCAACCGATTCGTACTCGCGCTCGCCCATCCAGCGTTCCATCTCCTGCAGGATCTGCGTGAGCCGGCCCGGGCCGTGCTCGAGCAGGCACGATGCGAGATGCACGACGTCTGCGCCGACCAGCAGCAGCTTCATCGCCTCGGCGTGGCTATGGACCCCGCCGGTGGCCGCCAGCGTCAGGCCGGTGCGGCCGTGCAGGATGGAGAGCCAGCGGATCCGCAGCAGCGCTTCCTCGGCCGTCGACAGGTGGAGCCGGTCGACCACGCAGAGCGTGTCGAGGTCGATGTCGGGCTGGTAGAAGCGGTTGAACAGGGCGACGCCGCGCGCCCCCGCCCGCTCGAGCTTGGCGACGAAGTTCGGCAGCGACGAGAAGAACGGCGACAGCTTCATCACGATGGGCAGGCGCACCACCTTGCGCAGTTCGCCGAGCAGGCTGAGATAGCGCGCCTCCACCACTTCGCCGGATTCCGACATGTCCCCCGCGACGTGGTAGACGTTGAGCTCGAGCGCGTCGGCGCCGGCCTCCTCGAGCGCGCGTCCGAGCTCGACCCAGCCCGACAGCGACACCCCATTGAGGCTGGCCACCACCGGGATTTCCAGCCGCGACTTCAGCCGCTGCAGGTTTTCGACGTAGCGCTCGAGGCCACCGCGGATGTCTCCGTGATCGGGCAGGAAACCCTGCGCCTCGCTGTGCCCGATGCCGGCCTGCAGCAGGAAGCGCTCCATCATCGCGTCCTCGGCGTTCAGTTCCTCCTCGAACAGCGAATACATCACCAGCGCGCCGGCGCCCGCGTCCTCCAGCCGCAGCGCGCTGTCGAGGCTGCGCGTCAGCGGCGACGCCGAGGGCACCAGCGGGTTCTTGAGCCGCAGGCCGAGGTAGTCGGTGGAAAGGTCGATCATGTCAGCTCCCGGTCTTGGTTTTGTCTGCATGGCCCCGCGCCATGTCCTGATACACCCTGAAGCGCCGCTCGGCGTCCTGCTGCGCCTCGGCGAGGAAGCGCCGGGCGGCCTCGGGGTGGCTGCGCGCGAGCATGGCGAAGCGGGTCTCCGATTCCATGAAGGCCCGGATCGGCTGGCTCGGTTCGGCCGAGTCGAGCTTGAAGGGATTGCCGCCGCCTTCCGCCAGCCGCGGGTCGAAGCGGACGAGCGGCCAGTGCCCGCTCTTCACCGCGAGTTCCTGCTGGCGCTGGTTGTAGAGCATGTCGTAGCCGTGGGCGATGCACGGACTGTAGGCGACGATGAGCGATGGGCCGGCGTAGGACTCGGCCTCGTTGAACACGCGCAGGGTCTGTGTGTCCTTGGCGCCGTAGGCGACGGTGGCGACGTAGACGTGGGCGTAGTCGCTGGCGAGCCGGGCGAGGTCCTTCTTCGCGGTGGCCTTGCCGCCGGCGGAGAACTTGGCGACCGCGCCGATCGGCGTGGCCTTGGAGGTCTGTCCGCCGGTGTTGGAATACACCTCGGTGTCGAGCACCAGGATGTTGACGTCGTTGGGCAGCGCGAGCACGTGGTCGAGGCCGCCGTAGCCGATGTCGTAGGCCCAGCCGTCGCCGCCGATGATCCACACCGAGCGGCGGATCAGCCATTCGGCGACACTGGCGAGTTCCGGCGCGCGGGGGTGCGTCGATGCCGCCAGTTTCTCCATCAGCGCCGCGACCCGGCCGCGCTGCGCGACGATGCCCGACTCCGTCCGCTGGTCGGCGTCGACCAGCGCTGCGGCGAGGTCGCCGCCGATGTCCGTGCCGAGCGCCCTCACCAGCAGCTTCGCGTAGTCCATCAGCTGGTCGGCGGCGAGCCGCATGCCGAGGCCGAACTCGGCGTTGTCCTCGAACAGCGAATTGCTCCACGCGGGTCCCCGCCCGTCGCCGTTCACGGTGTAGGGCGTCGACGGCAGGTTGCCGCCGTAGATCGACGAACAGCCGGTGGCGTTGGCGATCAGCATGCGGTCGCCGAACAGCTGGGTGGCGAGCCGGATGTAGGGCGTCTCGCCGCAACCGGCGCAGGCGCCGGAAAACTCGAACAGCGGGTCGAGCAGCATGGCGCCGGGGATGGTGCCGTGATTGAGCGCGCCGCGGTCGAACTCGGGCAGCGCCAGGAAGAACGCGAGGTTGTCGCGCTCCGGGTCCCTGAGCGGCCCGACCGGCGCCATGTTGACCGCGCGGCGCGAGACGTTCGACTTGTCGTGGATCGGGCACGCCTCGACGCAGTCGCCGCAGCCGGTGCAGTCCTCCGGCGCGACCTGGTAGCTGATGTGGGTGCCGGGGGGCAGGTCCTTGCTCTTCGCCGGGACGTGCTTGAAGCTCGCCGGCGCGCCGGCGGCGGCGTCGGCCGGAAAGGCGCGCGCGCGGATCGCGGTGTGCGGGCAGACCAGCACGCACTTGCCGCACTGGGTGCAGAGGTCGGGCTCCCAGACCGGGATGTCGAGGGCGATGTTGCGCTTCTCGTAGCGGGCGGTGCCGAGCGGATAGGTGCCGTCGGGGGGAAAGCGCGACACCGGCAGCGAATCGCCCTGGCCGTGGTAGACCGGCAGCGTGAGGTCGCGGACGAAGTCGGGGACGGTCATCGCCTCCGCTGGCGCCTCCTGCGCGTGCGCCACGCCGGGCCCGGACGGGACGGCGACCCGGTGCAGCTCGGCCAGCGTCATGTCGATCGCCTTGTAGTTGAGCTCGACCAGGCGCCTGCTCTTCCTGCCGTAGGTCTTGTCGACCGCCTGCTTGATCGCGGCGATCGCCTCGTCCTTCGGCAGCACGCCGGAGATCGCGAAGAAGCAGGTCTGCATGATGGTATTGATGCGCCGCCCCATGCCCGCCGCGGCGGCGACCGCGTAGGCGTCGATCGCCCACAGCTGCAGGCGCTTGTCGACGATCTCGCCGCGCAGGTCCGCCGGCAGCGTGTCCCACACCGCGTCCGGCTTGGCTGGCGTGTTGAGCAGGAACACGCCGTCGGGCGCGGCATGCGCGAGCAGCGCGTAGCGCCCGACGAACATCGGCTGGTGGCAGGCGACGAAGTCCGCCATGCCGGGCTCGACCAGGTAGGTCGAGCGGATCGGCGCCGCGCCGAAACGCAGGTGAGACACCGTCACCGCACCGGACTTCTTCGAGTCGTAGACGAAGTAGCCCTGCGCCATCAGGTCGGTGGCTTCGCCGAGGATCTTGATCGAATTCTTGTTGGCCGACACCGTGCCGTCGGAGCCGAGCCCCCAGAACACCGCGTGCCGCAGCTGACGCGAGGCATCGGTGCGGAAGCCGGCGTCCCAAGGCAGCGACCGGTGCGTGAGGTCGTCGTGGATGCCGACGGTGAATTCGCGCGCCGGCGCGGGCCCGGCGAGTGCGTCGAACACCGCCTTGACCATCCCCGGCGTGAATTCCTTGCTGGCGAGCCCGTAGCGCCCGCCGATGACGCGCGGCATCGCCCGCCGGCCGTCCGCCGCCGCCTGCGCGAGCGCGGTCACCACGTCCTTGTAGAGCGGCTCGCCGTCTGCGCCCGGCTCCTTGCAGCGGTCGAGCACGGCGACCGCACAGGCTGCGGCGGGCAGCGCAGCGACGAGCGCCTCCGGCGAGAACGGGCGATAGAGCCGCACCTTGAGCACGCCGACCCGCTCGCCGCACGCGAGCAGATGCTCGACCGTCTCGTGCGCCGTCTCGGCGCCGGAGCCCATCAGCACGATCACCCGCTCGGCGTCCGGCGCGCCGACGTAGTCGAACAGCCGGTAGTGGCGCCCGGTGAGACCGCCGAAGCGGTCCATCGCATCCTGCACGGCCTGCGGGAAGGTGTCGTAGAAGACGTTGGCGCGCTCGCGCGACTGGAAGAACACGTCGGGATTCTGCGAACTGCCGCGCAGCACCGGATGCTCCGGCGACAGGGCGCGCGCCCGGTGCGCCGCGATCAGCTCGGCATCGAGCATGGCGGCGACGGTATCGGCCTCGACGGCGACGATCTTCGCGACTTCATGCGAGGTGCGGAAGCCGTCGAAGAAATGGATCACCGGGATGCGCCCGAGGAGCGTCGCCGCCTGCGCGATCACCGCGAGGTCCTGCGCCTCCTGCGGCGAATTGGACGCGAGCAGCGCGCAGCCGGTCGCGCGGCACGCCATCACGTCGGACTGGTCGCCGAAGATCGACAGCGCATGGGTGGCGACCGCGCGCGCCGCGACGTGCAGCACGAAGGGCGTCAGCTCGCCGGCGATCTTGTAGAGGTTGGGGATCATCAGCAGCAGGCCCTGGCTGGCGGTGAAGCTGGTCGCCAGCGCGCCCGAGGTGAGCGCGCCGTGCAGCGCGCCGGCGGCGCCGCCTTCGGACTGCATCTCGATGATCGTCGGCACCGCGCCCCACAGGTTGGCGCGGCCCTGCGCCGCCCACTCGTCGGCCCATTCGCCCATCGCCGACGCCGGCGTGATGGGATAGATCGCGATGACCTCGCTGCCGAGATAGGCCATGCGGGCGACGGCCTCGTTGCCGTCGATGGTGAGCGTGGTTCTTGACGCTTTAGCGTCTTTAGACCCACGGCCTACTTCTTGCGAGTGGAGCGTGGTGCTTGACGCTTTATCCGAAGGGGTATCCCCCGGGACTGCGTCTTTGGAACCACGGCCTGCCCCTTGCGGGGGAAGCGGGGTTCCCGGCGCCTGATCCGGAGGGGCCTCCCTGGGGGAAGCGTCTTGGGAAGCACGGTCTGCCCCTTGCGGGGGGAGTGTGGGGGTCATGGCGGGCGCTTGAGGACAGGACTGTCCTTATTCTAGCCCCACCCGGAAGGCCGGCTGCGTTCAGCCGGCGACGCCGGCCCCCTGTGCGGCAGCAGCCGGGCCACCGCAGCGGCCCGCCGCGGCGCGGCGGCAGGCGCCGGGCACGGCCAGCGCGTCAGCCCAGATGGCCGGCCGTTTCCAGCGGCGTGCGGTGCGCCTGCTCGCTGTGCAGCTCGGGCTGGTACCAGCCGAGCTTCTCGCGCAGCTTCACCACGTTGCCGACGATGATGAGGGTCGGCGGCTTGAGCGCGGCCTCTTCCGCGAGCGCGGGCAGCGTGTTGAGATCGCCGGTGATTACGCGCTGCGTCGGCAGCGTCCCGTGCTGCACGATCGCCGCCGGCGTGTCGGGCGTAAGGCCGTGCTTGATCAGCGCCTCGCACAACAGCGGCAGCCCTTTCAGGCCCATGTAGATGACGATGGTCTGGTCACGGCGCGCGATGCCTTCCCAGTTCATGTTGAAGGTGTTTTCCTTCAGGTGGCCGGTGACGAAAGCGACCGACTGCGCGTAGTCGCGGTGCGTCAGCGGAATTCCCGCGTAGGACGCGACGCCGGCGGCTGCGGTGATGCCGGGCACCACCTGGAACGGCACGCCATGCTCGACCAGGGTCTCGATCTCCTCGCCGCCGCGGCCGAAGATGAAGGGATCGCCCCCCTTCAGCCGCAGGGTGCGCTTGCCTTCCTTCGCCAGCCGCACCAGCATGAGGTTGATCTCCTCCTGCGGCACCGCATGGTCGTCGCGCTCCTTGCCGACGTAGATGCGCTCGGCGTCGCGGCGGCACATGTCGAGGATGGGCGGCGACACCAGCCGGTCGTAGACGATGACGTCGGCCTGCTGCATCAGGCGCAGCGCACGGAAGGTCAGCAGGTCGGGGTTGCCCGGGCCGGCGCCGACGAGGTACACCTCGCCGTGGCTGATGTCCTGGTCGGTGCCTTCGCGGATCATCGCCTCGAGCGCCTGCTCGGCTTCGTTGTCGCGGCCGGAGAAAACCATTTCGGCGACCGGAGAGAGGAACACCTTCTCCCAGAAGGCACGGCGCTGCTCCGGCCTGATGGCGTCGCGCACGCGGTCCTTGTAGCGTGACGCCAGCGCCGACAGGCGGCCGTAGGCAGCGGGAATCAGCGACTCGAGACGGGCGCGCAGCATGCGCGCGAGCACCGGCGATTCACCGCCGCTCGACACCGCGACCATGAGCGGCGAGCGGTCGATGATCGACGGCAGGATGAAGCTGCACAGCGCGGGCTTGTCGGCGACGTTGACCGGGATGTGGCGCGCGCGCGCCGCGTCGGCAACCGCCTTGGCCGCCGCCGCATCCTCCTCGACCACGATCACCGCATCCTTGCCGTCGAGCAGGGCGGGGGCGAAGGCGTCGGCGACGCGCGCCACGTTCTCGGCGTGCGGCAGGCGCGCGAAGCCTTCGTGCAGGGCCGGCGCTGCGACGTCGACGCGGGCGCCCGCGCGCAGCAGCAGTTCGGCCTTGCGCGCGGCCGTCTCGGAACCGCCGACCACGAGGCAGTGACGGTCGCGCAGGTCGAGGAAAATGGGCAGGTAGTTCATGGCGTCACTCGGCGGCGGCTTCGGTTTCGGATTCGGCGGAATACGGCGGGATGAAGATGAACCGCAGGTCGCCCGGGTTCATCTCCACGAAGTCGAGCGTGACCCCCTGCAGGTAGGGCGTGCTCTGCGGCGAGATCAGCAGCTCGATGCCGTTGACAATGAGGTGCTCGTCGGCCTCGCGCTCGATGTCGAAGCCCATCCCGTAATTGACGCTGCCGTCGTCCTCCTGGTAGGCGGCGACGCGCAGGATCATCTCGAAAACGTCAGGGTTGTTGTTGGCGGCGCGGATCTGCGCGGCGGCGGCGTCGGTGATCTTGATCATCAGGTGTCCTCGAGAATTTTAGGCGGTCGCACGCGCCTTGCGCGTGCGGACCTGGTTCAGAAATGGCGCGATCCAGCCGGCCGGCCCGGCACCGCGCCGGTGCACGTAGCCCGCCAGCAGGTTGTGCCGCTGATAGCCGTCATGAGTGCCGTCGATGCCGTGACCGCGCACCACCCGGTAAGCGTATATGGAGTCGCCCGGGAGGTTTTCCAAGCTCGAATAGTGAAATTCATGCGCGGGAATGGTTTCCGCCTCCCGCCAGTGGTCGGCGCCGGTCGGCTGCAGGCGGGCGTAGCCCCGCCCGATCGGCCGATCGTGCATGACGGTGTCGCCCGGCACCGCACCGACCATCCGGCAGGTGCGGCCCTGCCAGGTGAGGCTCTTCGACAGGTACATCAGGCCGCCGCACTCCGCATAGGTCGGCAGCCCGGCCTCGACCGCCCGGCGGATGCTCTCGCGCATCGCGGCGTTGGCCTCGAGTTCGGCCATGAACATCTCGGGAAAGCCGCCGCCGATGATCAGCCCGTCGAGCGCGGGAAGCCCCGCGTCGCGCAGCGTGTCGAGTTCGACGAGTTCGACATTGGCTGCGCGCAGCGCATCGAGGTCTTCGCTGTAGTAGAAGCCGAAGGCCGGGTCACGGGCGATGCCGATACGAACGGGAACGCCGGACGCCGGCGGCAGCGTTGCCGCGCCCCCGGCGAACGCCGACGCGCTGTCGCCGATCGCAAGCAGCCGGTCGAGATCGACCTGCGCCGCCACCCGCTCGCCGACGAGACGGATGCGTTCGAGCGCCGCCCGTTGCTCGTTGGCGGGAACCAGTCCGAGATGGCGTTCGGCGATCTCCATCGCCGGGTCGTGCTGCACCGCGCCGATCACCTCGACGTCGGTGTAGTGCTCGATCACCGCGCGCAGCTTCGACTCGTGCCGGCTGCCGCCGAGCTTGTTGAGGATGACGCCGGCGATGCGGATCTCGCGGTCGAACGCCTGGTAGCCGAGGATCAGCGGCGCGACGCCGCGCGTCATGCCGCGCGCGTCGATCACCAGCACCACCGGCGCGTCGAGCAGCTTGGCGAGCGCCGCATTGCTGTTGCTGCCGTCGAGGTCGAGTCCGTCGTAGAGCCCCTTGTTGCCCTCGACCAGGCTGATGCGCGCGCCGCCGGCGGCGGCCGCGAACTGCCGCTCGATCTCGTCGCGCCGCATCATGTGGAAGTCAAGGTTGTAGCAGGGCCGCTGTGCCGCGGCTCCGAGCCACAGCGGATCGATGTAGTCGGGGCCCTTCTTGAACGGCTGGACCGCAAGGCCGCGCGCGTGCAGCGCTGCGCACAGCCCCAGCGTGAGCGTGGTCTTGCCCGACGATTTGTGCGCGGCAGAAATGAAGACGCGGGGCATATTCGCCCCGCGTCCGGTTGTTGCGTCGGTGATGGCTTGCGTGGTCATGTCGGACGATCCCCGCCGGGTTTCCGCCCGGCGGGGCTCATGCGATCAATGCTCCAGCTTGGCGACGGTGGCGTCGTCCAGGCTGGCCGGCAACAGGCGCAGCACCTTGATGGCGAACGTCGTCACCAGCAGGGCGATGGCAATGCCGCCGAGGCCGAGGAATATCTCGGGCATGCTGGGCGAGTAGCCGTGCACTTCACCGTCGAAGAAACTGCTCTTCTCGATCAGGCCCGGGAACATGTCCAGCGGATACGCCTGGGCGCCGATGATGGTCACGTACATCTGCGCCAGTCCGCCGAGGACGATCAGCGCACACGCGATCATGATCCAGGTCCGGCTGCGGCCCAGGCCGGTCAGCAGGATCACCAGCGGGATCACGCCGCCGACGAGGATCTGGCCGACCCAGAACAGCGTGGTGAAGATGCCGCCGTCGCGCAGGATGAAGGCCTCCACGGCGTGGAACTTGGTGAAGTACAGGTTCGTCATGTGGTGCACGACGACGAAGTACAGCACCGCAGCGACGAACACCGCGAGCAGGGTCTTCAGCCGCATCATGACGGCATCGCCGAGCGGGCGGCCGGTCCAGGCGTACGCGGCAGCCAGCACCATGAGATAGATCGCCAGGCCGTAGGCGAACGACATGATGATGAACATCGGCGCCAGCAGGCCGGTGCCGTAGAGTTCACGCGCGACCAGGAAGCCGAACAGCGAACCGGTACCGGTGGTCAGCACCAGGCGCCAGATGAAGGCCGCGGTGCCCGCCGCCTTCGAGTACGACTTCACGCTGCGGTCGAGCATCGTCCACAGGTAGACGCCGACCAGCGCGAAGAAGCCGCTGTACAGGAACACGTTCCAGGTGAACATCGACTTGAAGTTGAAGTTCGTCATCGCCACGATCAGGCGGTCGGAACGTCCGAGGTCGAGCACCAGCACCAGCAGGCCGCCGAGCATCAGCGCCAGCGACAGGATCGCCGACAACGGCGCCAGCGGCTTGTACATCGGCTTGTTGAACACCGAGGCGATCGACGCGACGTTGAGCGCCCCCGAGGCCGCGACGATCAGGAACACCGCGAACACGTGCGGCAGGCCCCACACGATCTGGTTGTCCATGCCGGTCACGACGTGGCCGTGGTGGTGCATGTAGTTCCAGGCCAGGGCGCCGAACAGCACGAACAGGCCGAGGAATCCGAACAGCGCCCAGTACTTCGGGCTGCTGCCCTCTACTTCGCGGAAGGTAATGCTTGCCATGTTGTTTTAGATTCCGTGATAGCGAACGCCGAGGTTGAGATTGAGGTCGGCACGCACCTGCTTGGTCGGCAGTTCGCGCAGACGCCTGGAAATCTCGCTTTCGGGGTCATTCATGTCGCCGAACAGCAGGGCGTTGTGGCCGGCGGCGGTGCACGCCTCGGCGCACGCCGTATTGCCGTCGCCACGATCGACCTTCTGCACGCAGAAGGTGCACGCCTCGACGCAGCCGATGCCGCGCGGAACGTCCGGCTTCTGGGTGTCGTTCAGCGACTCGTGCACCAGCGAACGCGCCTTGTACGGGCACGCCATCATGCAGTAGCGGCAGCCGATGCAGGTATGGCGGTTGACCAGCACGATGCCGTCGGCGCGCTTGAACGACGCGCCGGTCGGGCACACGTCGACGCACGGCGGCTCGGCGCAGTGCTGGCACAGCATCGGCAGGTTGGTTTCCATCTGCGTCAGCGGATCCTGCAGCTCGAGCTTGCGGATCCACTGCGGCGCCTGCTTGGGATGCTTGCTCTCCGCCACCGGGGTCCAGCCGTTCTCGGTGCTGCAAGCCGTCACGCAGTCATTGCAGCCGGTCGCGCACTTGGTCGCGTCGACCAGCATGCCCCAGCGCACCGCGCTGCTGGCGGGCTGGTCTTCGGGGCGGCCGTGCGCCACTTCGATCAGCATCACGCCGGGCGCGATCGCCAGGCCCGCTGCGGTCGCCGTCGCGGCGCCGACGAAACGGCGACGCTCGGGCGAGCTGGGCGTGTTGTCGGACATCGGTTTCATATCGCTCATTTGGCAATCCCAGCCATCTCTTCGGCACTCACCTTGGCATTGGCCTGGGAGGCGAGCTTGTGCTTGTAATGGGCGGTTTCAGCGTTCAGCGAGTGCATCGCCGCCGAGCCTTGCGGCTTGGTGGAGTGGCAATCGAAGCAGTCGATCTTGACCGCCGCGTAGCTGTGGCAGCTCACGCAGAAGTCCTCCTTGGCGGCTGCGACGCTGCCCGTCTGCTCGCTGGCGTGGCAGTTGATGCACTCCTTCAGGCTGTGCTTCGGGGTGCGCACCCCCTCGATCACGGTCTTGTCGCGATGCACGTTGAGCAGCTTCATGTGGTTCTTCCGCATGTACTCGGTGTCTTCCACGCACTGCTCACCCTTTACCGCCTTGGTGATGACCGGCTTGGGCGCGTCGCCCGCCTGGGCCGGGCCGACGGCCAGGCCCAGGCCGAGGACGGCGGCCGTCAGGACGGCCGAACCCCGCGCCAGCAGACTCTTGATCTTGCTGGCCACGCTCAGTCACCCATACCCATGACGATGTAGCCGGTCGGGCAGACGTCGGCACAGATGTGGCAGCCGATGCACTTCGCGTAGTCGGTGTCGACGTAACGACCCACGGTGGGGTTGTCCTTCTTCTTCACCTTGAACACGGCGGTCTGCGGGCAGTAGACCACGCAGTTGTCGCACTCGAAGCACTGGCCACAGGACATGCAGCGCTTGGCTTCGTCGATGACGGCTTTCTCCGACAGGGCGTGCAGGCGCTCCTCGAAGTTGCCCAGTGCGCCTTCCTTGTCGAGCACGGTCACTTCACGGATGTGACGCGCCACGTTGGGGAAGTGGCCGAGGAACAGCTCGTTGTGCGGGATGATGTGGCGCGCCGAGCGGTCTTCGAAGTTGTGCAGGATGTCCTTGCGCTCCGAGGTGCCCCAGATCTGGCCCTTGACTTCGCTGTACTCGTGGCCGGATTCGAGCCACTTGCGGATCTCGTCGAAGTGGTGGACGTCGACCTTCGGGCGCTTGTCGAGCTCCTTGCCGGCGAGGAAGGCGTCGATGCCGTCGACGGCGATCGAGGCGTGGCCGATCGCGGTGGTCAGCAGGTGCGGACGGATCACGTCGCCGCCGACGAACACCTTTTCGTTGTTCGGGAAACGGTAGTTCTTGTCGGCCTTGATCAGACCGTTGTTGTTGTTGAACTGCTCGAGACCGGTGAAATCGACGCCCTGGCCGATCGCGGAAACGATCAGGTCGGCCGGCAGGTCACGCTCGGTGCCCTCGACGATCTTGGTCTGGTTGCCTTCCATCACGAAGTCGGCAACGCGCAGCGCAGTGGCGCGGCCGTTGGCGTCGACGACCACGGCAACCGGGGTCACCCCGCCGATGATCTCGATGCCTTCCTGCTGGGCATGCTCGACCTCGTGCTTGTTGGCGGCCATCTTGTCGATGGTGGCACGCGACACCAGCACGACTTCGGCGCCTTCGCGGGCAGAGATCGAGGCGACGTCGGACGCCATGTGGCCGGCGATGACGTTCTCGGGACGCTCGTCACGGGTGCCTTCCTTGGTCACGTTGCCCAGACGGCGGGCCACGGTCGCGACGTCGATCGAGGTGTCGCCGCCGCCGATGACGACGACGCGGTTACCGACGTGCTGCAGGCGGCCCTCGTTGAACGCGCGCAGGAACGCAACGGCGGTCACGCAGTTGGGGGCCTCGGCGCCGGGAACCGGCAGCGGACGGCCAGCCTGGGCACCCATCGCCATGAAGATGGCGTCGTAGTTCTTGTCCAGCTCGTCGAAGCTGATGTCGGTGCCGACGCGGGTCTTCAGGCGCGTCTCGACGCCCAGCGCGATGATGCGGCCGATTTCGGCGTCGAGCATCTCACGCGGGGTACGGAAGCCGGGAATGCCGTAGCGCATCATGCCGCCGAGCTCTTCGTGCTCGTCGAAGATGGTGACGGCGTGGCCGCGCAGGCGCAGCTGGTAGGCAGCGGCCAGGCCGGCAGGGCCGGCGCCGATGATGGCGACCTTCTTGCCGGTTTCGGCAGCGGTCGAGGTGAAGCCCATGTTGTTGGCGATGCCCCAGTCGCCGACGAAGTGCTCGACCGAGTTGATGCCGACGTGGTCTTCGACCATGTTGCGGTTACAGCCGGATTCGCAAGGCGCCGGGCAGACGCGGCCCATGACGCCAGGGAAGGGGTTGGCTTCGGTGATGCGGCGGAACGCATATTCCTGCCAGGTCACGCCTGCCGGCGGCTTCTCGATGCCGCGCACGATGTTCAGGTAGCCGCGGATGTCTTCACCGGCCGGGCAGGAACCCTGGCAGGGCGGCGTGGAGAGCATGTATTCCGGGCACTTGTGCGTCCAGCTCGACTGGAAAATACGGTCCTGCGAAGAACGGTAGTTCTGGTCGGACTCGCCGTCTTTATAACGACGCCATGTCATGCCTTCGGTCTTTGATGCTTTGTTCGTCGTGACAGCCATGTTGGTTCTCCTAACGCCTACGAAATAAATTGAATATTCAAACGATGATCAATCGAGCTTGATCGCCTTGCTGACCAGTTGATGGACACCGCCCACCATGCTCATGTCGAAGCCATACTTGGGCAAAACCTTGGTGAACTGCGCCTTGCAGATGGCGCAGATCGTGGCCATGAAATTGACCTGGTGTTCCTTGACCACGTTGTTGAGCGCGGTCATGCGCGGCAGCGCACCCTTGACGCGGACTTCCATCAGGTCGTCCGTCAGCAGGCCGCCGCCACCGCCGCAGCAGAACGTCGATTCGTAGATCGTTTCGTCCGCCATGTTGTGGAAGTTGTTCGCCACCGACTTGATCAGCTCGCGCGGAATCGTGAACTGGCCGCCGGGCTCGGTGCCCATGCGCGACGCGCGTGCGACGTTGCACGAGTCGTGGTAGGTCACGACCATGTCGTCGTTCTGTGACGGGTCGACCTTGATCGTGCCGGCCTTGATCAGGTCGTTGGTCAGTTCGCAGATGTGCTGCGGCTGCGGGTAGTTCGGGTCGAGCTGCTTCTGCAGTTCGATCGAGAACGGATCGTTGCCGCCGTAGCCGATGCCGGTCAGCGTGTTCCAGAAGCTGTAGGCGACGCGCCAGGCGTGGCCGCACTCGCCGACGACGATGCGCTTGACGCCGAGTTCCAGCGCCGCGTCGCGAATGCGCATCGCGACCTTGCGCATGGTCTCGTAGTTGCCGTTGAACAGGCCGAAGTTGCCCGCTTCCGACGCGTGCGAGGACAGCGTCCAGCTGATGCCTGCGGCATGGAACACCTTGGCGTAGCCGATCAGCGATTCGACGTGCGGCTCGGAGAAGAAGTCGGCCGAGGGGGTCACCAGCAGGACTTCGGCGCCCTTCACGTCCATCGGCATCTTCACCGGCACGCCGGTGTCGGCCTCGATGTCCTCTTCCAGGCCTTCCAGCGTGTCTTCCAGCGCCGGGCCCGGCAGGCCGAGGTTGTTGCCGATCTTCTGGACCTTGCCGAGAATCTCGTTGGAGTACTTCTGCCCCATGCCGACGTGGTTGAGGATCTCACGGCCGGCCATGGTGATCTCGGCGGTATCGATGCCGTACGGGCAGAACACCGAGCAGCGACGGCACTCCGAGCACTGGTGGTAGTAGCTGTACCACTCGTCGAGAATGTCCTTGGTCAGGTCCTTGGCGCCCACCAGCTTGGGGAACAGCTTGCCCGCGGTCGTGAAGTAGCGGCGGTACACCTGGCGCATCAGATCCTGGCGCGCCACCGGCATGTTCTTCGGATCCGAGGTGCCGAGATAGTAGTGGCACTTGTCGGTGCACGCGCCGCAATGCACGCAGGCGTCGAGGAAGACCTTCAGCGAGCGGTACTTGCCGAGCAGGTCGCCCATCTTGTCGATGGCGCGCTCTTTCCAGTCGTCGCCCAGCTCGTGCGGGTAACCCATGAAGTCCTGCACCGGCTTGGCGGCGATAAAGGACTTGACATGCGCCGTCGCGCCTTCCCGCAGCTTGGGAACCTCGATGTAGTCCTTGAGTTCTGGAGTTTCAAATTCAGCAGCAGCCACTTGAGAGTCCTTTGTCCGTACTTATGCGTTCGTCGATTCGCGTCGACGAATCAGTTGTTCTGATCGAGGCGCGCGGCCCACGCCGCCACATGGCGGTGCTCGCGCGGGTTGTCGGCCTGGTTGCGCGTCGGGCTGAAGAAGATGCCCGGGGCGTGCAGCAGCTTGCTGACCGGGAAGATCACCATCAGCAGCGCGACCAGCGCCAGGTGCGCCAGCAGGATCGGGTCCGCCGGAAGCGGCTGCACGTCGAAGTACATCAGACCCATGAAGAAGGCCTTCAGGCCGACGATGTCGGTGTGCGCGACGAAGGTCATCAGCATGCCGGACACGCCGATCGCGATCAGCAGCACCAGCATCAGGTAGTCGGAGGGCGTCGAGATGTAGCGGACGCGGTCGACGACGAAACGGCGGGCGAGCAGGCCAGCGAGACCGATCACCATCATGATGCTGGCGTACTTGCCGAACGGCTGGATGAAGCCGACCCACGACCACACCGGCTCGGTGAAGTAGCGCAGATGGCGGGCCAGCACGAGGAACAGGCCGAAGTGGAACAGCCAGCCGAACACCCAGATCCACTTGTTCGACTTGAACAGGGATTCGAACAGCACCACTTCCTTCGCCATCCGGTAGACGACGCCCTTCTGCGTCGTCGGCGCCGGGGTGGTGGGAATCTTCAGCGGCGCAGGCGTGCGGCTGTAGTCATAAATCTTGAAAACCAGGCCGGCCACCAGCAACAGGGTGGCAAGGTAAAACATCCCGGCATAAATGATCGTCAAAGTAGACAAACTCTATCCCCTAACTTCGTTGTGTTTACGAATCGAACGCAGGGCGGGCCGGCATTCGATTGGGAAACACCGCGTGAAAATCGAAGTCGCCCCGGAAACAGCCCCGGGGCGACCCGACGTGCTACGGCTTAGATACAGCCGGTCGGCTTGGGCAGGCCAGCGATCTTACAAGCCTGCTTGGCGGGGCCGTAGGGGAACAACTCGTACAGGTACTTGTTGTTGCCCTTCTCGGGGCCGAGCTTCTTGCCGATGGCCTTGGTCAGAACGCGCACAGCGGGAGCGATCTGATACTCGGCGTAGTACTCGCGCAGGAAGTTGACGACTTCCCAGTGAGCGTCGGTCAGGTCGACCTTCTCTTCGACAGCCATGTACTTGGCGATGTCTTCGTTCCACTGCGACAGGTCGACCAGATAGCCTTCCTCGTCAACTTCGACTTCCTTACCGGCGATGTTCACCATAGGCATAGCAATACTCCTTCGATTAAAAGTTACAGCCAAGACTGACAGTTGCTGTGTTCTGCGACCAGATCCACAAAACCGCCGTAATCCACGACATTGACACCGTCCAGCACGCGCCCGGCCATGCCGCGCGCCGCCAGGTCGGGACCGAGTGCGTAAATCTTGAGGTCAGCTTGTGCTGCCTGGATTTTCGCCGCTGCCGCGCCGCCCTTCGTCGCCGCGTAGACCGCGTCTTCGATCAGCAGAACGGCAGAACCCTTGGTGGCCAGGCGCAGGCAGCTTTCCAGCGAGCTGCGCTCAGTGGCCGATTTATTCACGATATGCAGCATGTCTGTCCCCTTAGAAGCTGATCACGACGTCTTGCTCGGCCATGAGATTCTTCATCTCGTCGTCCGACATAACGGTCACATCAACAATCAGATCATCTTCGGTCAGGCCACGCGCTTCCATCGAAGTGCGGTCGACATAGAGCTTCTCGATGTCATAGCCTTCAAGCGCACGGTAGGTCTTGGAGAAATCCTTGACCTCGATACCCTTGGTATCGATGCCCTTCATCAACTGGTAGACACCGTCGTCGGTGAACACCAGGCTTACGTCCTGATCGAAAGCGGCGGTAATCAGCACCACTTCCAGGCCCTCGAGCGCGTACACGGTACCGTGCGGCGCCTTGCGGTTCAGGAACATGAATTTCTTGACGATGCCGGAGCCGTCGTCTTCCATATCCATATCGCTCATCTCGTTATTCCTCAATCACCGAACGTCACGAGACGATCGTACTGAATACCCATTTCCACCAGCTGACCCAGACCGGAAATACGGAAACCCGGTGCCAGCAGTTCGTCCTTGATGCCGCGACGCAGCGCAGCGGCCACGCACACGACGAGGTCGATGCCGTGCTCTTCGGCCAGCTTCGACCAGCGCGCGGTGACGTTGCGGTCATCCTGCGGCGGCTCAGCCATGCGCGTCGAGTTGTTCACGCCGTCATGGTAGAAAAAAATACGCGGAACCTTGTGACCCTTCTCGATCGCCGTGCGGGCGAAGAGGTAGGCGGAGTCACTGGCCTGATGGTTGTAAGGCCCTTCGTTTACAAGAATGCCGAATTGCATGGCTGCTCAAACTCCGAAAAATCCAGTCATTGTTATCAAGCGTCCGCCGCAGCCGGCAAGGCTGCGGCGGTGCTGACAGCTTCCTGAAACGCTTAGAAGCGGATGTGCGCCGAAGCGTTCAGGTTGTAACGGCCACCACGCCAGTTATCGATGTGATACTTGGTGAAGGGCAGACCGGTCTTCTCGAAGAATGCGGGCCAGCCGATGCGGTCGATCCAGTCGATCATGCGCTCCCACGGCTTGCCGTCTTCCTTGTAGGTCGCGAGGATCTTCTTGACCACCTCGGCGACTTCCGGCCAACGCGGAGCGTTGTTCGGCAGGCCGGCAGCGACCAGCTTGTGGAAGGTCGGCTTGGAGCGGGCGTTGGAGTTCTTGCCGCCAACCCAGATCGCGATCTTGGAATGCTCGGGATCGTTGATCTGCATCGGGGGGCAGGGCGGGAAGCAGGCGCCACAGCAGATGCACTTCTTCTCGTCGACTTCCAGCGAGGGCTTGCCGTTCACCAGGGCGGGACGGATCGCAGCCACCGGGCAGCGTGCCACGACGGAGGGACGCTCACACACGTTGGCGACCAGATCGTGGTTGATCTTCGGCGGCTTGGTGTGCTGAACGATGATTGCGATGTCGGCCTGGCCGCCGCAGTTGATCTCGCAGCAGGAGGTCGACAGCTTGACGCGGTTGGGCATCTCGCACTTGACGAAGTCGTCGTACAGCTCGTCCATCAGCGCCTTCACCACGCCGGAGGCGTCGGTGCCGGGGATGTCGCAGTGCAGCCAGCCCTGGGTGTGGGCGATCATGGAAACCGAGTTGGCGGTACCACCGATGGGGTAGCCCTTGTCGTTCAGCGCCTTGATCAGCGGCTCGACCTTGGAGCCGTCGGCAACCATGTACTCGATGTTGGAACGCGCGGTGAAGCGCACGAAACCGTCGCCGTACTGGTCGGCGATGTCGGCCAGCTCGCGAATGGTGTAGTGGTCCATCTGACGCTGGGTACCGGCCTTGACCGTCCAGATTTCGTCGCCGGACTCAGCGCGGTGATACAGGACACCCGGCTTCGGATGGCTGTGGAAGGCCCACTTGCCATAGTTCTTCACCATCACGGGGTGCATGTAGGGCATCGGATCCGGTGCGCCGGATTCGATAGGCGGACGTAGTTCTGCCATGTTTTATCTCCAACTGATTGATGCACGACCCCGGCCGGAACCGGGGCCGCCCTGTATGAAACTGGTACAGCGTGAAACTTAAGCGGCGGACTGCTTGTACTCGTTCCACTTCTCCACTTGCTCGTCCCAGTCGTCGGAACGGAAGTAGGGGTTGGAACGCGGCTCCTTGATCATGTTGGGATCGACCGGGATATCCAGACCTTCGAGGAAGTTGGTCAGGCCGATACGCTCGATCATTTCGCCGGTACGCTCGTGCTCCAGCGCGTTTTCCGCGAAGAAGTCGATGATGTTGCGGGCCAGCTCGTTCAGCTTCTCGAAGTCCTCGTCCGACTCCATCTTCATGAACGGGATCACCACGGTGCCCATGGTCGCGCCGATCTTCAGCACGCCCTTGCCGCCCACCAGGATGGTCACGCCCTTGTCGACGCCGGTGCGCAGGCCGCCGGGGATGACGTTCAGGCAGTGCATGCAGCGGACGCAGTTCTTGTTGTCGATGCACAGGGTGTTGCCGTCGCCCAGGTTGGCGGCGGACACGTGCTCGCTGGCCTTAAACTTGTCGCTCGAAACCAGGGTGATGGCCTTGGTCGGGCACTTGCTGATCACGTCGTTGACGAGATCGTTCATGCCATGGGCCTTGTAGTAGTCCTGAACCTGCGCTTCGTTGACACGGATGTTGTCGCGCCAGGTGCCGATGGTCGCCATGTCGGAACGCTGGATGGCGTTGACGCAGTCGTTCGGGCAGCCGGAGAACTTGAACTTGAACTTGTACGGCAGGGACGGACGGTGCATGTCGTCCAGGTTGTTGTTGATGACGGTGCGCAGGGCCTTGGCTTCGTCGTAGCAGGAGTGCTCGCAACGGGCGGCGCCAACACAGGACATCGAGGTGCGCAGCGCGGGGCCGGCGCCACCGAGGTCGAAGCCCATTTCGTTGAATTCGTCGAAGGCACGCTGAACGTCAGCGGTCTTGATGCCCTGGAACATGATGTCGCCGGACTGACCGTGGAACGCGATCAGGCCCGAGCCACCGGTCGCCGACCAGACGTCGCACATCTTGCGCAGCAGATCGGAGGTGTAGTGCATGCCGGCGGGCGGCTGGATGCGCAGGGTGTGGAATTCTGCGGCTTCGGGGAACAGGGGCTGATGGTTTTCATCCTTCAGCTCGGTGAAACGGGGGATAACGCCGCCGCCGTAACCGAACACGCCGACCGTACCGCCCTTCCAGTAACCGAACTTGGTCTTGTAGGAGGTTTCCAGCTGACCCATCAGGTCAACCATCATGTCGTTGTCTTTAGCCAGACGCTTGAGGCCGGTCACGAAGCTGGGCCACGGGCCTTTCTCGAGCTCGTCCAGATTGGGCGTATCAATCATTTGCTTTGCCATTCTTCTCTCCTAGAAAATTTCGAAATGCCCGCTCAGCCGACAGCTCAACGGTATTCCAGCATCGTATTGGGTTGACGGTTGCGCCACCATCATTCTCATGGGTAAGACGGCTACCCCATCGCGGTAGGACCCCTCCTACCCAAAAGGAGTAGTCCGATTTCCCCAACGCGGGAATGCCTCATCTCGAGAAAGGGTGAGACATTACGGGTCCGCCACATGAACCCATAAGCGTATTAAAATATTGTTGCAAACGCAAGCCCCCGACCCCAACAGGGTTGAAAGCCGCACATCGCGCCCCCACTCATGGAGCGACGCAATGTTCACGCGCAACACACGACACGCTTAATCCATATCGCGACACGGACCGAGATTCCATGCCTGAGATCACCCCTATCGACAAGATGCGCCTGCCCTTCGGCGGCCAGGAAGTCGAATTCCAGCACCTGACCCATGAAGCGGGGGGCGTGCCGTTCCTGCGCATCCGCATCCGCGAGAACAAGCGCTTCACCATTTTCGACGTCGACCCCGCCAGCGCGGCGAAGTGGGCCGAGCTGATGCAGGCGTGGGCCAGGGACAACGCCGGGGACACGCCATGAGCTGGAGCTTCCCCGAGCACAGGCCGGAGGAGTACACCCCACGCTTGATCGACCTGCAGTTCGATCTGGTCGGCACGACCATTCCGGCAGAAAACGCCCAGATGCTCGCCGACGCGCTGCTGGGCATCCTGCCCTGGCTCGGCGAGGACTCCGGCGCCGGCATCCAGCACCTCAAGGGCGCCGAAACGAATACCGGCGACGCCTCGCTCAACATCAACCGCCGCACCAAGCTCTACGTGCGCGTCCCCAAGACGCGAGTCGACGACATGCAGCGGCTCGTCGGCCAGGCGGTCGATCTCGGCGGCCACACCCTGCGGATCGGCAACTTCAAGACCCGGGACTTCAGCCCGTTCGCCAACATCTATGCACACTTCGTTGACACCGGCAGCGTCACTGAAGAACAATTCGTGCAGGATGTGATGCGTGAGCTCGACGGCCGCTTCCAGTTGCGTTGCGGCTTCATCTGCGGCAAGCGGCAGACGCTGCTGACCGCGTCCGGCCAGATCTACGGCTACAGCCTGATGCTGCACGACGTGCCGCCGCACAAGTCCCTGCAACTGCAGGACGAAGGCATGGGACGCAACCGCTTGTTGGGCTGCGGGATTTTCATCCCGCACAAATCCATCGCGCCGGTCGTTCCGGCAATTCTTTAAACCCCGTCCGGTCGTTCCGGCGATTCTTTAGCAACCAACCCGAAAGGAGAAACCATGGCTTATGTTGTAAACGGCGAAGAGCTCGAAACCGGCGAAGAGGACTTTCTGCTGGAAGCCAACTTCAGCGACGATGTCCCCCCGGTGATCGCCGCGGCGGAAAAAATCACGCTGACCGACGAGCACTGGACGGTCATCAATTTCATGCGCGAGAAGTACAAGGAAGACGGCGCGACCCCGAACTTCCGCAACATGCTGTCCGAGATGGAAGATCTGTATCCGGGCACCGACTGGAAGAAGAAGCTGTACGAGCTGTTCCCCAACCAGCCCGCACGCCAGTCGGCGCGCGTCGCCGGCCTGACCAAGCCTTACGGCAAGGGCGGCTACTAAGCCTCAGGCAGCAGTACCGCGCGGGCAGCGATGAAACTCGCTGCCCGTTTTCGTCTCGAAGTTCTCATCACAGGCTTCAAGCATCATGTTTTCCAACACCCTCGTTACCACTGAAGACCTGGCCGCACACCTGGACGACCCCAACTGGGTCATCCTCGACTGCCGTTTCACCCTCACCGACACCGAGGCGGGTCGTCAGGCCTACGAGAAAGCACACATCCCGGGTGCACGCTACGTGCATCTGGACAACGACCTGTCGGCCCCGGTCGGGGAGAAGACCGGCCGCCATCCCCTGCCCGACCCCGAGGTGCTGACCGCCAAACTCTGCGAGTGGGGCGTCGGCGTCAACAAGCAGGTCGTCGTCTACGACGACAGCTATGGCTCGATGGCAGTGCGGCTGTGGTGGCTGATGCGCTGGCTCGGCCACCCCGGCGTCGCCGTGCTGGACGGCAACTACCAGAAGTGGACGCGCGAGAACCGCCCCGTCACTGCCGAAGTGCCCGCGCCGCACAAGGGCGCCTGCGCCTGCCTGCCCGAACCGAGCCAGGTCGTGACGGCCGACGAGATCCTGCGCGCCTCGCAGACCGGCGAGCAGCTGATACTCGACGCCCGCCCCGATCGCCGCTTCAGCGGCGAATTCGAGCCGCTCGACCCCGTCGCGGGCCACGTTCCCGGCGCGGTCAACTGGCCCTTCGACGAGAACCTCGACCTCGACGGCACCTTCCTGCCGCCCGAGGCGCTGCGCGAGAACTACCAGGCGATGCTGAAGGGCAAGGCGCCCTGGCAGGTGCTGCACATGTGCGGCTCCGGCGTCACCGCCTGCCACAACGTCCTGGCGATGGAAATCGCCGGGCTTCCCGGCTCCCGCCTCTACCCCGGCTCGTGGAGCGAGTGGATCACCGATCCGTCCCGCCCCGTCGCCACAGGAGAATAAGCATGGTCAAACCCGTACGTGTCCGCACCGTCTGGTTCAAGAAGGACGGCGAACGCAGTGCCGAGGAGATCGCCACCGCGGTCGCCTCCACCGTCTGGCGCGTCGCCGACAAGGCGGTCGACAACCTCGGCCGCGAGAACTACGACATCATCACCCCGGCGCGCGGCTTCAAGCTGATCGCCGAGTTCGTCGCCTTCCTGACGCACTACTGCGACCGCATGGCCTACGCCTCGCTCTCGCCCGAGCGCCGTGTCGCAGTGCTGCAGGCGATCAGCAACCGCCTCGGCGAGGTGATGGAGGAAAACATCATCAGCGTGGTCGGCCCCGACCCCAGCCGCAACTTCAAGGCCGAGTTCATCGACTTCCTCAACCGCCGCTTCGCCGACTACGCCGAATTCGAGTTTCCCGATGACGAGAAGGCGAGCTTCCCGGCGCTGCGCTTCCTCGGCCTGCAGATCCGCGAGGAGATGGGCGAGAACGACAAGACCTGGATCATGGACCAGATCATGGACATCGAGATGCCCGAGATGATGGGCACGGTCAGGAAGAGCTTCAAGGGCCTGCTGTCCGACGCGCCGGTCAAGCGCGGCTTCGGTTCCCCGGACATGCTGCCGCCGGAATAAGTCCTTGAGCCGCTCGCCCTTCGACCTCGCCAACGAATCCGGCTACCGCGCCTGGCGCGACGCCAAGCTCGCCGCGTACCCGCGCCGCGTCGACGATCTCGTCGTGCCGGTCGCCGACCCGCGGCACCTGGCGGCAGACGAATTCGCCGCCCTCGAGGGCCGCTGCGCGCGCGCCAACATGGCGATCTACAGCGCGCCGCACCTGCCGGCCGCCGACAAGTCGATTCCCCGGCTGCTGGGGCAGCAGCTCGGCCTCACCCGGCTGGAGGGAAACTACCTCGCCGACGAGGACGGCCTCTCGTCGATCACGCCCGCGGACGGCGAAGCCGGCGGCGTGCGCGGCGACTTCATCCCCTACACCCACAAGCCGATCAACTGGCACACCGACGGCTACTACAACGCGCTCGACCGCCGCATCCTCGGCATGACGCTGCACTGCGCGCAGGACGCCGAATCCGGCGGCGAGAACGCACTGCTCGACCACGAGATCGCCTACCTCCAGCTGCGCGACGTGAATCCCGACTACGTCGCCGCGCTGATGCAGCCCGACGCAATGACCATCCCGGCGCGCATGGACGAGGACAACGTGGCGCGTCCGGAGCAGTCGGGCCCCGTGTTCGCGGTCGACCCCGAGCAAGGTTTCCTCGTCATGCGTTACACCGCGCGCACCCGCTCGATCGTGTGGAAGGCCGACCCCGTCACCCAGGACGCAGTCAGGACGCTGGCCGAGATTCTCGCGAGCTCGGAATACATCCTGACCGCACGGCTCGCCCCCGGCATGGGCCTCGTCTGCAACAACGTGCTGCATACCCGCAGCGCATTTTCCGATTCGCCCGCCCATCGCCGCCTGCTCTACCGCGGCCGCTACTACGACCGCCTGCGCTTTGACCTGAACCCGCCCGCCGCGCACGCCGCCTAGCGCGGTCGGGTAAAATAGCGGTCTTTGTTTATCGGCCACCTGCCGTCATGCAGCTTCTCACCCTCGGGGTCAATCATCACACTGCACCGCTCGCGATCCGCGAGCGGGTCGCGTTCGGCCCCGACAAGCTGGTGGAAGCGCTGCACGACCTCACGCAGAGCCAGCGCGCGTCCGAAGTCGCAATCCTGTCGACCTGCAACCGCACCGAGCTGTACGTCAACACGCCTTCACCCGACGCCGTGGCGCAGTGGCTCGCCGACTTCCACCACATCGAACAGCGCGAGCTCGCCCCCTATCTCTACACGCTGCCGCGCGAGCAGGCCGCGCAGCACGCCTTCCGCGTCGCCGCCGGGCTGGACTCGATGGTGCTTGGCGAAACCCAGATCCTCGGCCAGATGAAGCAGGCGGTCGCCACCGCCGAGGAAGCCGGCACGCTCGGCCTGCTGCTGCACAAGCTGTTCCAGCGCACCTTCTCGGTCGCCAAGGAAGTGCGCACCAGCACCGAGATCGGCGCCAATTCGGTTTCCATGGCGGCCGCCGCGGTGCGGCTCGCCGAACGCATCTTCCCCAGCATCGGGGACCAGGCCTGCCTGTTCATCGGCGCCGGCGAGATGATCGAGCTGTGCATCACCCACTTCGCCGCCCAGCACCCGCGCCGCATGACGGTCGCCAATCGCACCGCCGAGCGGGCGCGTCCACTGGCCGAGCGCTTCAACGCGGGCGTGATCCCGCTGACGGCACTGCCCGAGGAACTGCCCGCGTACGACATCATCATCACCTCGACCGCGAGCCCGCTGCCCATCCTCGGCAAGGGCATGCTGGAGCGCGCGATCAAGCAGCGCCGTCATCGCCCGGTCTTCATCGTCGACCTCGCCGTGCCGCGCGACGTCGAAGCCGAAGTGGCCGACATGGACGACGTGTTCCTCTACAGCGTCGACGACCTCGGCCAGGTCGTGCGCGAAGGTCTGGACAACCGCGTCGCCCAGGTCGCGCAGGCCGAAGCGATCATCGAGACCAGCGTCGAAAACTTCGTGCACTGGATGGAAGGCCGCGAACTGGTGCCGGTGATCCGCAGCCTGCGTGATTCCGCCGAACGCCACCGCCGCCACGAGATCGAGAGAGCCGAACGGGCGCTGGCACGCGGCGACGATCCGCGCGCCGTGCTCGACGCGATGAGCCACGCGCTCGCCAACAAGCTGCTGCACGCCCCCACCCACGCGCTCAACCATGCCACGCGCGCCGAGCGCGAGCAGATCGCCCGCCTGATCCGCCAGCTCTACGGGCTGCACCAGGACAGTTGAGGGTCGCCGCATGAAGGCCTCGCTCGCCGACAAGCTCGCTCGCGCCGACGAGCGGCTGCAGGAGATCGACGCATTGCTCGCGCAGCCCGAGATCGCGGGCGACATGGACAGCTTCCGCAGGCTCTCCCGCGAGCGCGCCGATCTCGATCCGGTCGTCGCGCTGTACCGCCAGTACAGGCAGGTCGAAGCCGACCAGAAGGCTGCGGGCGAGATGCTCGCCGACCCCGAACTGCGCGAACTCGCCGAGGCCGAGCTCGCCGACGGCGAGGCGAAGGTCGCCAGGCTCGAAACGGCGCTGCAGGCGGCGCTCCTGCCGCGTGACCCCAACGACGAGCGCAACATCTTCCTCGAGATCCGCGCCGGCACCGGCGGCGACGAGTCCGCGCTGTTCGCCGGCAGCCTGCTGCGCATGTACACGCGCTACGCCGAGCGCTGCGGCTGGAAAGTCGAGATCGTGTCGGAAAATCCCGGCGAGGTCGGCGGCTACAAGGAAGTCATCGTGCGCATCGTCGGCCACGGCGCCTACTCGCGGCTGAAGTTCGAGTCCGGCGGCCACCGCGTGCAACGGGTGCCCGAAACCGAGTCGCAGGGGCGCATCCACACCTCCGCCTGCACCGTCGCGGTGATGCCGGAAGCCGACGAGGTCGGCGAGGTCGAGATCAATCCGGCCGACCTCCGGATCGACACCTTCCGCGCATCGGGTGCCGGCGGCCAGCACATCAACAAGACCGACTCCGCGGTGCGCATCACCCACCTGCCGACCGGCCTCGTGGTCGAGTGCCAGGACGACCGCTCGCAGCACCGCAACCGCGCGCAGGCACTCGCCGTGCTGGCGGCGCGCCTGAAGGACCGCGAGCTGCATCAGCAGCAGGCGGCCGAGGCGAGCACGCGCAAGAGCCTCATCGGCACCGGCGACCGCTCCGACCGCATCCGTACCTACAACTTCCCGCAGGGCCGCGTCACCGACCACCGCATCAACCTCACGCTCCACAAGATCGACGCGATGATGGACGGCGACCTGACCGAGCTCGTCGACGCGCTGTCGGCCGAGCACCAGGCCGAACAGCTGGCCGCGCTGTCCGGGGAAGCGTGAGGTGAGCGGCGCGGCGGCGACCGTCGCCGGGCTGCTGCACGACGCGACCGCGCGGCTGTCCGACGCGCTCGGCCTCGAGCGACGCGAGGCCCGCATCGAGGCGCGCGCGCTGGCGGTGCATGCCTGGGGGGTCGAAACCGCCTGGCTGATCGCGCACGACACCGATCGTCCCTCCCCCGCCCAGGCCGCCACCTTCCACGCCCTGCTCGAGCAACGGCTCGCCGGCCGGCCCGTCGCCTACCTCACCGGGATACGTGAATTCTACGGGCGCGCCTTCGCGGTCGGCCCGGATGTCCTGATTCCGCGTCCCGAGACCGAACTGCTGGTCGACGAGGCACTCGGCCACCTGCCCCCCGGCCGCCCGCTGCGCGTCCTCGACCTCGGCACCGGAAGCGGCTGCGTGGCCGTCACCCTCGCGCTCGAGCGCCCGCAGGCGATCGTCACCGCTGTCGACCGTTCGCCGGCGGCCCTGGCGCTCGCCCGGCGCAACGCGGACGCGCTGCGCGCGCCCGTGCGCTTCCTGCTCAGCGACTGGTTCGACGCGGTCGCCGGGGAGCGCTTCGACCTCATCGTCGGCAACCCCCCCTACATCGCCGCCGCCGATCCCCACCTCGGCCGCGGCGACGTGCGCTTCGAACCGCTCGCCGCCCTGGCATCCGGAGACGACGGCTTCGCCGATCTGCGGCGGATCATCCGCGACGCCCCCGCCCATCTCGCGGCGGGCGGCTGGCTCTGGCTCGAGCACGGGTTCGAGCAGGCCGACGGCGCCCGGCGCCTGCTCCAGGAGGCCGGGTTTCATGAGGTGGACACGCGAGCCGACGCGGCCGGGCTGCCGCGCATCAGCGGCGGCCGGGTGTCGGAAAATTTTACAGACGGCCGACCCTGTCCTAAGCTGTGAGCAAAGGAGGCCGCTGTATGCGGCCCGTAGCGGCACTTTCGCAGCCACTGGCGCAAATCTTGCTGCGTCGCCAGCGAGCGAATCTCACCCAAGAAGGCCAGTCATGCCCACACATCCGGACAATGAGATCCCCAAGCACGACCCGCAAGGCGTCGATCTTTCGCGCCGCAAGCTCGGAATGGGCCTGGGCGTGTCGGCAGTCTTTACACTGGCGAGCCGCCCCGTGCTCGCCGCCGAGTGCCTGGCCGCCTCGTCCGCGGCGTCCGGCAACCTGAGCACGCACGGCGCGGTGCCGCAGTGCACCGGCCTCACGCCCGCCCAGTGGGTCGCGCTCGCGCAGAACACCCGGCCGAACGCTCCCGACAGTCCCACCCAGAACGGTTTCCCGGGCGGAAACGTGAAATTCCACGACGCCTTCGCCAGCGGGGGAAGCGCCAACTGGGGCCAGACCCGCCTCTACGGGGTCATGGCCGACGGCACCGGCGCCAGCTCCGGCCGCGGCGGTTTCCTCGGCTCGCCCGACAACGAGCAGGCGGCGACGGTCCCCGCAAGCGGGCCGAACCCCGTCTCCATGGAGTTCGCCGCCACGCTCCTGAACATCCGCGACGGGCGCGTTCCCGACGCAGTATTGAGCGAAACCCGCCTGCTGCAGATGTGGAACGAGTGGCTGATCTCGGGCACCTACGCGCCGATGGCCGGCGCGACCTGGGGCACCGACCAGATCGTCGCCTATCTGCGCACCCTCCAGGGCGTCTGACCGGGTGTGCGCTTCCAGCTGAAAGAGTACGCATCCGAAGCGGTCGCCTACGACACGGAATCCGGCGACACGCACTATCTCGCGCCGCTCGCCTTCTCGCTGTACCAGCTTTTCCGCGAGCACCCCGGATTGCCGCGCAAAGCCGCCGGGCAGTTGCTGGCTCGGCGCCATGGCATCGAGCCCGACCCGTCGCTCGACGCCGAGATCGACGAAACGCTCGAGGGGCTGGTGCGCATCGGCCTGATCCATCTCGAATGAAGCTGCTGCAACTCCCGCACGCCGAGCTGCGCGAACGCCTGCGCGACACCGGCATCTGGCTCCGCACCGGCCCGTTCTCGCTGCAGATCCGCTCGCGCGTGCCGAGCGTGGCCGAGGGCCTGGCCGAGCTTTACGGACAGTTCGAGGTCCGCCATCCGCGCGAGACCTTCGCCGACTTCCACGTGGAAGTGAATGCGCCCGGTGCCCTGCGGCGCTGGCTGCGGCCGCAGGTCGACTTTTCCTTCGACGGGCAGCTGCCGTTCAAGCCCCTGCCCTACGGCCAGGCCTACCCGATGCTCGAATGGGGCCTCAACTGGTGCGTGTCGATGCACGCGCACCACTACCTCGTGATCCACGCGGCGGTGGTGGAAAAGAACGGCGGCGCGGCGATCCTGCCGGCGCCGCCCGGATCGGGCAAGAGCACGCTGACCGCCGGCCTGGTGCTGTCGGGGTGGCGCCTGCTGTCGGACGAACTCGCGCTGGTCGACCGCAGGAGCGGCATGATCCATCCGCTACCGCGCCCAGTGAGCCTGAAGAACGCGTCGATCCCGCTGATCCGGGCGTTCAGCCCCGAGGCCTTCATCAACCGCCCGTCGCACGACACCGCCAAGGGCACCGTCGCCCACATGCGTCCGCCCAAGGAGAGTGTGCGCCGCCAGCACGAACCCGCGCGGCCCGCCTGGGTGATCTTCCCGCGCTGGATCGCGGGTGCCACCACCGCGCTGACGCCCCGCTCGCCCGCCCAGACCTTCATGTTCCTGGCGCAGAACGCGTTCAACTACAGCCACCTCGGCGCCGACGGCTTCCGCACCGGCACCCGCCTCATCGACGAGGTGGCGTGCTACGACTTCGCCTACAGCCGCCTCGACGAGGCCGTGCGGACGTTCGACCGCCTCGCCGACGCGCACGCCGGAGCCGACTGAGATGCGCCCCGCCGACGACCTGCTGGTCCGCGCCCTGAGGGCCCCCGAAGGCGTCGCGACCCTTTCGCTCGCACAGTGGGATCGCCTGGTCAGGCAGGCGCGCCACGCCGGCCTGCTGGCGCGCCTGCACGGTCGCCTGGACGCACTCGGCCTCGTCGACGCGATCCCCGATCCGGCACGCTGGCACTTCGAGGCCGCGACGACGCTTGCGCACAAGCAGCAGGTCGCCGTGCGCTGGGAGGTCGGCCAGATCCGCGACGCCCTCGCCACGCTCGACGGCCCCATGGTCGTGATGAAGGGCGCGGCCTACGTGATCGCTGGACTCCCCGCCGCGCGCGGGCGGCTGTTCAACGACATCGACATCCTGGTGCCGCGCCGGCTGCTGAACCAGGCGGAAGCCGCGCTGATGCTGGCGGGCTGGCACGCGAGCGGGCTGTCCGCCTACGACGAGCGCTACTACCGACGCTGGATGCACGAGATTCCGCCGATGCGGCACCTGCGGCGCGCCACCGTGATCGACGTGCACCACGCCATCCTGCCGGACACCGCGCGCGATTTCCCCGACCCCGAGAAGCTGCTCGGCCGCATCGTTCCGGTCGCGGGGCTGCCGCGCGTATACGTGCTGTCCGCCGAGGACCGCATCCTGCATTCGGCCACGCACCTGTTCCACGACGGCGAGCTGCCGCACGGGCTGCGCGACCTCTCCGACCTCGACCTGCTGCTGCGCCACGAATCGGCTGCGGCCGGGTTCTGGCCACGGCTGGTCGCGCGCGCCGGCGAGCTGCAGCTCGGCCGCCCGCTCTTCTACGCACTGCGCTACGCGAGGCATTTCCTCGCCACCCCGGTGCCCGCCGAGGTATGGGACGCGCTGCGCCCGGCCGCGCCTTCTCCCCTGCTGCTGCGGGTGATGGACGGCATGTTCAGCCGCGCGCTGGCCCCCCTGCATGCGAGCTGCGACGACGCGCTGAGTCCACTCGCGCGCCAGGCGGCCTACGTCCGCGCCCACTGGCTCAGGATGCCCGCGCACCTGCTGCTGCCACACCTGTTCCACAAGGCCTTCGTCAGCCCCTGGCAGGACGCCGAATCGCCCAGGGCCGCTTGACTCGGTTCCGGCCCTGCGTATAATTCCCGAGTATTCCACTCAAGTATTGTTCAGGAGCCCCGCATGACCCCTCTCGATCGCATCCGTGACCAGGTCACCAACAACACCGTCGTGCTGTACATGAAAGGCACCCCGCAGTTTCCGCAGTGCGGCTTCTCGGCGCGCGCCGCCCAGGTCCTGCAGGCCTGCGGCGTGAAGGATTTCCTCGCGGTGAACGTGCTGATGGATCCGGAAATCTTCGAAAACCTGAAGTACTACGCCAACTGGCCGACCTTTCCGCAGCTCTACGTCAAGGGCGAGCTGATCGGCGGGTCCGACATCATGCTCGAGATGTACCAGAAGGGCGAAATCCAGAAGCTGCTGGCCGAAGCGCAAGCCGCCTGAGCCGGGCCAGCCCGCAAAAAAAGCCGACCCCGGGTCGGCTTTTTTGTTGCCTGGCGCGCAGCCCTCACCTGCCTTCGTCGCCCTCCGGCCCGGCGTCCATGCCGAGTTCGTGGATCTTCCGCGTCAGCGTGTTGCGCCCCCAGCCGAGCAGATGCGCGGCCTCGATGCGGCGTCCGCCGGTGTGCCGCAGCGCCACTTCGATCAGCGTCTTTTCGTAGGCCTGGGTGAGCTCGTCGAGGATCGCCGCCTCGCCGCGCGCCAGCCGCGCACTCGCCTCGGCGGCCAGGCTCTGCAGCCAGTCGCCGTCCTGCGGCGCCACGTTGCCCTGCATCAGGTCGGCCGGCAGGTCGCCGACCTCGACCACCTGGCCGGGCGCCATCACCGTGAGGTAGTGACAGACGTTCTCGAGCTGGCGCACGTTGCCGCTCCACGGCAGGCCGACCAGCGTCTTCATCGCGGCCTCGGACACCCCCTTGGCCTCCATCCCGAGCTCGCGCGCGCTCTTCTGCATGAAGTGGCGCACCAGCAGCGGGATGTCCTCGCGCCGCTCGCGCAGCGGCGGCAAGCGCAGCCGGATCACGTTGAGGCGGTGGAACAGGTCCTCGCGGAACAGGCCTTCGCGCACCCGCACCTCCAGGTCCTGGTGAGTGGCGGCGATCACCCGCACATTGACCTTGATCGGCGTGTGCCCGCCGACGCGGTAGAACTGGCCGTCGGACAGCACGCGCAGCAGGCGGGTCTGCAGCTCGGCCGGCATGTCGCCGATCTCGTCGAGGAACAGCGTGCCGCCGTCGGCCTGTTCGAAGCGCCCGCGGCGCTGCGCCGCCGCGCCGGTGAACGCGCCGCGCTCGTGGCCGAACAGTTCGGATTCGAGCAGGTCCTTGGGGATCGCCGCGGTGTTGAGCGCGATGAACGGCCCGGTCGCGCGAGGGCTGTGGCGGTGCAGCGCGCGCGCCACCAGTTCCTTGCCGCTGCCGGATTCGCCGGTGATCAGCACGGTCGCGTGCGACTGGCTGAGCCGGCCGATGGCGCGGAACACCTCCTGCATCGCCGGCGCCTGGCCGAGCATTTCGGTGATCGGCGCCTCGCTCGGCGCCGGCGTCTCGCGGCTCGCGCTCTCGGCCAGCGCGCGCCGCACCAGTTCGAGCGCCTGGTCGACGTCGAACGGCTTCGGCAGGTATTCGAACGCCCCGCCCTGGAACGCCGCCACCGCGCTGTCGAGGTCGGAATACGCGGTCATGATGATGACCGGCACCTTGGGCAATCTCTCCTTCAACGCCTGCAGCAGTTCCAGCCCGGAGACCCCGGGCATGCGGATGTCGGACAGCACCGCCGCCGGCGTGCTGCGCTCGAGTTCGCGCAGCGCGTCGGTCGCCGAGCTGAAGGTCATGCAGGGAATGTCCTCGCGCAGGAGGGCTTTTTCGAGCACCCAGCGGATGGAGCGGTCGTCGTCGATGATCCAGACACAGCTTGGTTTCGGCATGGCGTTCAGGTGGGTAGCGGCAGGAAGATGGAAAAAACGGTGTGGCCGGGGCGGCTCTCGCAATCGATGGTGCCGTGGTTCTGCGCGACCAGCGTCTGCGCGACCGCGAGGCCGAGCCCGCTGCCCCCCTCGCGTCCCGACACCAGCGGATAGAAGATCTGCTCGCGGATCTCGTCGGGGATGCCGGGGCCGTTGTCGATGATCTCGATCCGCATGCCAAGACGGTAGCGGCGGCTCTCGAGCGTGATCTGGCGGGCCACCCGGGTGCGGAAGACGATCTCGCACGGTCCGTGCCCATGCCCGTTGCCGTGCCCATGCCCGTGACCGTGCATTGCCTGCACGGCGTTGCGCGCGATGTTCAGCGTCGCCTGGATCAACTGCTCGGCGTCGGCGCGGATCTCGGGCAGGCTGATGTCGTAGTCGCGACGCACGGTCACGCTCGGCGTCTCCGCCAGGATCAGGCTGCGGACGCGCTCCAGGACTTCGTGGATATTGACCGCACCATAATGGGGCATGCGGTGCGGCGTCAGCAGACGCTCCATCAGCGACTGCAGACGGTCCGATTCCTTGATGATGACCTGGGTGTATTCGCGCAGGCTCTCACGCGGCAGTTCGTGCTCGAGCAGCTGCGCCGCGCCGCGGATGCCGCCGAGCGGATTCTTGATCTCATGGGCGAGATTGCGCAGCAGCTCGCGGTTCGCCTCCTGCTGCATGCGCGCCTGCTCGAGGCGGGCGATGCGCATGTGGGGATCGACCGCCCGCATCTCGAGCAGCACGGCGTGCGGCGGGTTCTCCAGCGGGGACACGCTGCAGCCGACCCGGATGGGCGGATGTCCGCTCACCGTGACGTCGAGTTCGTACTCGATGACGGTTTCCTGCTCGGTGCGCGCGGTGCGGATCGCAGCGAGCAGTTCGGGGCTGCGCTCGAAGACGTGGTCGGCATCCTCGCCGACCAGCAGGGCGCCTGACACCCCCAGCAAGGTCTCCGCCGCGGGGTTGACGTAGAGGATGCGGCCGTCGGCATCGAGCAGCACGGTGCTGGTCGATAGGCAATCAAGTCCGGAAAACGTGCTCGGGGAAGACGTCATGAGGGGCATGACACCATATAAGCACCGATTGTGCCAGCGCTCCCGTGCATTGCCCCCGGTGCCGGAAAGCGGGGAAAGGCTACTTCAGGTTGGCCAGTTCGCGCTGGATCGAAACGACGTTCTGCTCGTGCCGCTGCACGGTTGCGCGCAGCGTCTCAACCCGGTTGCGATAGGTCGCGTCGGTCTCGCGCTCGCCGGGCTGCAGCCGCTCGCCGAGCGCGAGCTGGCGGCGCGCTTCTTCGGCGTTGCGCCGCTCGCTGGAGATTTCGTCCTGCAGGACCTGGCGCCGGATGTCGTCGCGACGCTTCTGCGTGCCCGCATCGATGCGCGGAAATTCGGCCGGGCTCGGCTGATACGACGCCTTGCTGGGGGACTTGCTTGCGCGCGCGGCCGGCAACGGGGCGGGCGCGCCCGGCAGCTCGATGCGCTTTCCTCCCTTGCGGTAGACATCGCTGAAGGTCACCTGCCCGTTCTCGTCGACGTACTTGTAGATCTCCGCCTGCACGGGCGCAGCCAGGATCAGGCACAGCAGGAAGGGGAAGCGGGCGATCTGCATGGGGAACGAGTGTAGCCTACCCCCTCATTTCGGACAAAAGCCGGGAATCTTGACGCTCGCCGCGTCGCGCGCCGGGCCGGAAAAGAAAAAGGGCGGCCGAAGCCGCCCTTTTCCGGGTGCGCGATCGCCTTACAGCGAGTAGTACATCGCGAACTCGACCGGGTGCGTGGTCATGCGGAACTTGGTGACTTCCTCCATCTTCAGCGTGATGTAGGCGTCGATCATGTCGTTGGTGAACACACCGCCGCGGGTCAGGAACTCGCGGTCCTTGTCGAGCTCTTCCAGCGCCATTTCCAGGCTGTGGCAGACCTTCGGCACCTTCGCGTCCTCTTCCGGCGGCAGGTCGTACAGATCCTTGTCGGCGGGGTCGCCGGGGTGGATCTTGTTCTGGACGCCGTCGAGGCCCGCCATCATCAGCGCGGCGAACGCCAGGTAGGGGTTGGCGGTCGGGTCCGGGAAGCGGGTCTCGATGCGGCGCGCCTTCTCGCTGGCGGCGATCGGGATGCGGATCGACGCCGAGCGGTTGCGTGCCGAGTAGGCCAGCATCACCGGCGCCTCGAAGCCCGGAACCAGGCGCTTGTACGAGTTGGTCGACGGGTTGGTGATCGCGTTCAGCGCCTTGGCGTGCTTGATGATGCCGCCGATGTAGTACAGCGCGGTCTCGGACAGGCCCGCGTAGCCGTTGCCGGCGAACAGGTTCTTGCCGTCCTTCCACAGCGACTGGTGCACGTGCATGCCGGAGCCGTTGTCGCCGACGATGGGCTTGGGCATGAAGGTCGCGGTCTTGCCGTAGGCGTGGGCGACGTTGTGCACGATGTACTTGAGGACCTGGGTCTGGTCGGCGCGCTTGGTCAGCGTGTTGAACACGGTGCCGATCTCGCACTGGCCGGCGGTCGCGACTTCGTGGTGGAACACCTCGACCGGGACGCCGGCCTCTTCCAGCGCCATCACCATGGCGGCGCGGATGTCCTGCAGGCTGTCGACCGGAGGCACCGGGAAGTAGCCGCCCTTGATGCCGGGACGGTGGCCCATGTTGCGCTCTTCGAACTTCTCGGCCGACGACCAGGCGGCTTCCTCGGACTCGATCTTCACCGAGCAGCCGGACATGCCATCGTGCCAGGTCACCGAGTCGAAGATGAAGAACTCGGGCTCAGGACCGAAGTAGGCGGTGTCGGCGATGCCGGTCGACTTCAGGTAGGCCTCGGCGCGCTTGGCGACCGAGCGCGGATCGCGCTCGTAGCCCTTGCCGTCGGACGGCTCGATGACGTCGCAGGTCAGGATCAGCGTCGGCTCGTCGAAGAAGGGATCCATGAAGGCCGAATCGGGATCGGCCTTCAGCAGCATGTCGGAGGCCTGGATGCCTTTCCAGCCGGCGATCGAGGAGCCGTCGAAGGGGTGGCCGTCCTCGAACCAGTCCTCGGTCACGATGCGGGCAGGAATCGAGACGTGCTGCTCCTTGCCACGGGTATCGGTAAAACGCAGGTCAACGAACCGGATCTCGTTGTCCTGGATCATCTTGATCACATCGGCCACGGCCATGCTGAATCTCCTCAAACTGAAATGAATGAAACGACGACACCACGATGGCGCATCGCTATGCTCTGTAACTTAGCAGCAACCGTGCCATGTAAGAAATCGGGGCAAATCATTGTGCCACAGGGCTGATGCGTCAGGATAGTGCACTTTTGCGCACCATGACGGCGCATGGCGGAGTCCAGATGCACCACAACGGTGCGCATTGCGCCGCCCCCCCGGTTTCATATACTGAATTGACATAATCGAGGGGGCCGCCATGGGACGCATCACAGAGTTGCTCGACACCGCACACGGCCGCAGCCGGGACAATTCCTGGTCCTTCCCGGGCGGGCTGCTTCCGCACGAAGCGTACGAATTGCTGCAGATCGCACCCGGAGCACGCCTGATCGACGTTCGTTCGCGCGCGGAACTCGAACTCACCGGCACCATCCCCAACGCCGTGCACGTGGAATGGCAATCGTGGCCCGGCTGGGTACTCAATCCCCATTTCCTGACCCAGGTCGCCCACGCCACCGATCCCGAATCGCTGCTCCTCTTCATCTGCCGCAACGGCCACTTCTCCCACAGCGCAGCCGCCGCCTGCACCGAGGCCGGTCGCGGCAGCTGCTACAGCGTGCTCGAAGGTTTCGAAGGCGACCTCAACAGGGCCACGGGTCATCGCAACGAAATCAACGGCTGGAAGGCGCGCGGCCTGCCCTGGACGCAGAGCTGAGCGCGCCACGCGGCCGCGGCAACGGCTAGAATGGCGGTCGCCATGACCGACCGCTACGCCGTATTCGGGCACCCGATTGCCCATTCCAAATCCCCGCTGATCCACGCCGCCTTCGCCCGCCAGACCGCGCAGGACATGACGTACGAGGCGATCCTCGCGCCGCTCGACGGCTTCGCCGCCAGCGTCGCGGCGTTCGTCGCCGCCGGCGGGCGCGGCGCCAACGTCACCGTCCCGTTCAAGGAAGAAGCGTACCGGCTGGCCAGCCGCCTCACACCGCGGGCAGAGCACGCCGGTGCCGTGAACACCCTGGTGTTCGGCAGCGACGGCATCCTCGGCGACAACACCGACGGCGCCGGCCTGGTCGCCGACCTCACCCGCAACCTGCAGCGGACCCTGAACGGCCGCCGCATCCTGCTGCTCGGCGCCGGCGGCGCGGCGCGCGGCGTCATCGAGCCCCTGCTCGACCAGCAGCCGGCCGCCCTCGTCATCGCCAACCGCACCGTGAGCCGGGCACAGGAACTCGCCGAACAATTCGGCCGCGGCGTCCGCGCGAGCGGCTTCGAGGCGCTCGACGGCGCCTTCGACCTCGTCATCAACGCCACCGCGGCAAGCCTCGCCGGCGAACTGCCCCCGCTGTCGCCGCGCATCTTCACCGCGGACACGCTGGCCTACGACATGATGTACGGTCGCGACACCCCCTTCCTCGCCTTCGCCCGCGCGCAGGGCGCGGCCACCGCCGACGGCCTCGGCATGCTGGTCGAACAGGCCGCCGAAGCGTTTCATCTATGGCGCGGCGTACGCCCCGACACCGCCCCCGTCATCGCAAGCCTGCGCGCATGATGCGCAGCGTCCTGCGCGGGCTCGGCAAGGGCCTGGCCGCGGTCGTCGCCCTGGTGCTGCTGTACCAGCTGTGGATCTTCGCCCACGTGCTGTGGTGGATCGATCACAACCCCACCTCCACCGCCTTCATGGAAGCGGGTCTCGCGCGCCAGCAGGAAAAGAACCCCGATGCCGAGTTGCGCCACAAGTGGGTGCCCTACGACCGCATCTCCATCCACCTCAAGCGCGCCGTCGTCGCCGCCGAGGACGCGCGCTTCATCGAGCACGAGGGCTTCGACGTCGAGGGCATCCAGAAGGCCGTCGAAAAGAACCTGAAGAAGGGAAAACTCGTCGCCGGCGGCTCGACCATCAGCCAGCAGCTCGCCAAGAACCTGTTCCTCTCCGGCGAGCGCAGCTTCATCCGCAAGGGCCAGGAAGCGGTCATCACCCTGATGATCGAATCGACCTGGAGCAAGCGCCGCATCCTCGAGGTGTATCTGAACGTCATCGAGTGGGGCAACGGCATCTATGGCGCAGAGGCCGCCGCGCGCCGCTACTACAGGACCTCCGCCGCCAACCTCGACCGCGACCAGGCCGCCCGCATGGCGGCGATGATCCCCAACCCGCGCTGGTACGAGCACAACCGCGGCTCGCGCACCTACCAGCGCCGGGTTGCGGTCATCAAGCGCTACATGGGGAGTGCGCAGGTGCCGCGCTGAGGCCGCGCGCTGTTTGCGCAGCCTGTCAGCCCGTCACGAATCGCGCGAGGTGGACCGGGTCGCCATCCCGGCGTTTGAGCCAAGATCCCCGCTGCTCTGGTACCAGAGGTCCGACTCAGGACACCGCCGAAATGGCAGCCTGTTCAGCGGCGCAGGCGAGGTCGTGATGTTCCCGCCAAGGCCAGGTACAAATTTGCGCACCTCGACACCCTGGCAAACACCGCGACGAAACTTCATGAAAGTATCGTAATCGCGCCCGGCCTCCGGGGTGAACATCATGTGAATCGGGCCGCAGTGCTCCCAGGTGCCGCTGGCATTTTGCGCCTGCCAGTACAGCGTCACAGTGACCGGTTCGCCAGCCGGAATGACATATTCGTGGAAGGAGCGAGGCATGTCATCAGTCGCTGGCATGCCGATCGTCTTGTTAGGCACAAGATACGAAAAGCCCCCGGCAGCCGCGTGAATAACGGGGTGGGTGTCACCGTCGCAGATGTCGCCCAGGTGAAGGTAGGCTGCAGTTCCGTGAAAGACGCGGATTCTCGCCTGCCGTTCTGGAACGTATGCCAGCGAAGCCGGATCCGGGCTGGCACAAGCTGCAAGCAGGCCAGGGAGAAGCAAGACAACGATCGACCGACCGGCTTGCCGCAAGACTTGCGGTACAGCGTTGCCAATTACAGCGACACGCTCACCTCGCACGCAACACATGCTCAGCACGTCGGCTCGGCGCGGACGCACGCTGGACGATTGAAGAGCGGGTTTCGATGACGATGCAGAATGAGAGGTCATCTGCACGTCCGCCTCATGGGCATTGATAAGGGCTTTCGCTTTCCAGCTCCTTCCCTGTTTGCAGCGAGCGTATCGTGACCACCGCCTTGGGGTGGGCTGCGCAGATGCCATTTCTCACCGTGTAAATATGGCGTCCCTGAACGTGAGCCACGGCGTTTATGGCTTTCCCCTCCACATCGACCGCTGTTAAGGTGAATTGACCTGTCATGGTCACACACCCGGTCAGCAGCACCACGCCGGACATCATCAACAAAGCAGAATGTTTCAGGTCAGAACGCGTCATCATGGCCGGCACTCCGGAGGCGGGTTGTCGTAATCCTTTTTCGGGTCATCGCAGGCGGATGGGCTGAAAGCGTGCTTGCGGCAGTACTCTCGATCGGTCTTGAGCCTGCAGTACCAGCTGTTCAGGCGGCGCTCAACACTGCGCTCGGGAATGGCGGTGTTGGGCTGGCAGGCAGGATAGGTCTTGTATTTAGGGAATTTCCTGCAGGATTGCTCAACGCTGTCCCATCTCGCGACAAATCCTGATTTTTCCATGCATGCTGACACCATGAATGCATAGCTGAGCTGTTCGTCGAGTGTTTTGAGCCCTAATGCCTTTTCATACATAAAACCCGTAACAGCGTAATGCGGCGCACCGCACTCAAGCATAGCCTTCTTAACATCAATCTGGCTCAAGCCAGGTTTCATCCACTTTTCGTACGCTTCGGGAGCGGGTTTGTCTATGTTATGGATGCTGTATCCACCGCAACCGGATAGAACCAACATAGCAATTACAACCGATCGATTCATGGTTTTCCTCCATTCTGGGCTGCTGGTTTGGACGGCACCTCAATGGTTTTGGGTGAGCCATAGCTCCCTTTGCAGCCTTCAGGGTCCACCGCACCTGTCCCATAACAACTATGCACCGTGGGCGCATCGCCGAAGATCCGCCACCATTCGTTCAGCCGGCTGCTCTCGGCCGGGCGCTGGTCGTAAGTCGCCGGGTTGTTACCAATCAGGCCGCCCACGAAGTCGTCCGCATGATTCTGCAACAGCACCACCGAATGATTTCCGTTGCTCATGGCATCGAGCAGGGTGGCGGCATCTTGTGCATCGTAGGCCGGGCCCACGAATTTGATCTCGGTGTTCGCCAGCACGCCGCTGGATCCGGCCTCGCCAGCTAGGGACTCCATCGCGTTCCCGATGGTCATTGCACCGCGGCTGTGGCCCACCAGGTTGAGCCCGTCGGCTCCATACTGCCCCATCAGATTTTTTATCTCCTGGGTGGCGTTCGCAAGGTCGCCAACGCCACCTTCCAGAAATTTCTGGTAACCCGCAACCATCAGTTCGGAAATAGCGTTGTCGGCCTCGGGATAGTAGACAAGATAAACATCCTGGCCGGGAGGCAGCTCGCTCATCTGCACGGCATACCCGCCCGCTGCGGCCTCGTCGTTGAAGATGCCATTGGTGAAAACGTTCAGCCTCTCTCCGGCTTCGGGCTTGAGCGCACCCTTTTCGGTATCGGAGAGTTCAGTCATGACCGGTTTGCCGTCTTCACCCTTTACGACCTCACCCGTTTCCGCGTCACGTACCACCCTATATATTTTCGCCTTCTCCAGGAAGGAGACGCGGTAGGCCTCGTCACTGAACTTAACCGCTTCCTTGAACGTCGCCTCCTTGATTGACCTCTCGGCCTCGACGATCTGTCTCATTGCCTCGACGTCCTGTCGTTCCGCGACAGTATGCGCGTTAGCCGTGTCACGGTTCAGCCTGGCAATGGCTTCTTCCGCGGTATGGCCAGTCTGTTCAAGCTGTTGCGCCTCGTCGGTAATACGAACAGAGCCACTGCTGATAGCCGCCAGCGTCTGGCCGCTACTGCTGCCCGATTCGTTGGCATTGTTCAGTCCAGTCCCAATAGCCGCTTTGGCAGCACCGTATTTGCCCTGCGTGGCCATGCTGCTATCCAGGCTGATGCCGCTCGATTTAGCACTGGCGTCCGCGCGGTTCTGAATATCGCTGGTAGTGAGCGTTCCAGTAATGAGGCTGTTCCTGCCTTGGTGAACGGCAACTTGGGTGGATTCGATCACCGCTCCCTTGAGGTCGGTGTTGCCGCTCACGACAATATCGAAGCCGCCGTCGCCCGCCTTGATGCCGGACTGCTCGACGACGCTGGCGTGGTCACCGTGAACTTTGCTCTTGCTCGCGCTGACACTGCCGCTGACGCCGGCGCCGATGGTGACGCTGCCGCCGACGTTCTGCTGTTTGCTGTCGTAGCGACTGGTGTCCTGCAGGCTTTCGATGGCGAGGTTGCCCCCGACATCGGCGACGACCTGGTTGCCGCTGGCGACCGCGCCCTTGAGGATGGTGTCGCCACCGCTTTTCAGGCTGAGCTGGTTGCCGGCTTCGACATGGGTGTTGGTATAGCTCACGTCGCTGCCGTCGGCGTTGCCACGGCCTTTGCTTCCGCTTGCGGTCACGCCGAAGCCGTTGGTGCCAAAGCTAACACCAATGCTGGCACTGCTGCTCTCGTTGGTGCTGTGCTGGTCCGCGGTATTTTGGGCGGCGAGGAGTTGGACTTCGTCGTCCGCCTGAAGGCTGACGTTGTTGCCCGCGCTGATGGCGCTGCCCTGGGCGGTGAGGTCGCTGGCCTCGCCTGCGCCAGTGGCACGGATGTCGACGTTGCCGGCCGCGGCGACGGTCGAGCCCTGCGCGGTGCTTGCGGCCTGTACGCTGTTGCTCTTGCTCCGGCTTCCGCCGACGCTGATGCTGACGTTGATGCCGCCGGCTTGCTGGGCCAGGCTGGCACTCTCGATCGCCCGGCCGGCCTGGGTGGCGTCGTAGGCATCTTTTGCGGCCAGCGCGGCGGTGCCGCCGGCGAGCGCCCGCATCCGCGGGTCGTCCGTATGGCCGGCGGCATTCCGCATCTCTTGCGCGGTCTGCGCGGCGGAGATGACGGGGCTGGACAGGGCGACGGTGAGGCCGCTTTGCTCGAAACGGGTTTCATTCTCGCTGCGGCCGGCATTCTGCGCCTCCACGATATCGACGCGTTGCGCTGCGATCGCGATATCGCCCTGCGGAGCCAGCACGCTGCTGCCGGTCTGGGTGTAGGCGTCACCGGCCCGGATCTCGACATTGCCCCGGGTGCTTCCCACCGTGCTGGCAGCGGCGTAGGTGGAAACGCTGTCGGCGGTTTGCGTGGTCCGCAGGTTACCGTAGGTGATCGACAGGCCACCGCTGGTGAAGAGCCCTGACTTCTGCTTGTCCGCAAAATGCGTCGCGCTGCGTGTCTCGGTAGCGGTTGCAATCGCCACATCGTTGCCCGCCACCAGCCGGGTATCTGCATCCGACACGACATTGCTGCCGGCGACCCGGATGTCGCGGCCGGCTTGGAGATCGATGCTGTCAGCGCTGAAGGTGGACGCCACCGCCACGGTGTCGCGCGTCTCGTCCAGATTGGTCGTGGTGGTGGAGGAAAGGAAACCGCTCTTGGTGGCGTGACGCGCCTCACTCCAGTTCTGGCTGGCCTCGCCTGACTCGATGCGCAGGTCGCGGCCCACCGTGGCCTGAACCGCCCCGTTTTCGCTGTTCACCTGCGCCGCGCGGGCGGCGAGGTCCTGTCCGGCGGAGAGCGTCACGTCGCCCCGGGTCTGGATGACCGTGCCGACTTCCCACGTGCTGCCCTGTTTGAGATGGTTTTTCGCATCCCACACGACGTTGTCCTGTTGGCCGGTGGTGACGGTGGCGAGGTTCAGATCGTTGCCGGCCTGGACCAGGGTCTGGCCGTCCGCGCCGCTGTTGGCGATGACGGCGGCGGCGAGGGTGACGTCGCGGCCGGCGGATGCGACGAGCACGCCGGCGGGGCCGCTGACGTAGAGGCCGGCGACGCGTTCGACGCCGGTGCGGGTGAAGCTGCTCTGGCCAGCCGTGTTCTCGCTGTCGCGGGTAGTGGTCACCACATTGATATCGCGCCCGGCGATGGCGGTCAGGCGGTCGGTGGCGTCGACGGTGCCGCCGAGGTTGTCGATATCCTGCTGCGCCATCAGGGCGACATCGCTGCCGCTGATGCGGCCGCCCAGATTTCGGATATTGGCGGCATCAATTCTTACCAGCTGTCGTCCGGCGAGCGTGCCGCTGTTGACGACGTCGCCGGTCAGCTTGAGATTGACCGCGGCGCCCGACAGCAGGCTGCCGGATCCGTCGATGTCACCCGGCCGCACGCGGACGTAGACCTGCGGCACCAGCACGTTCTCGCTGCGGCCATCGGGCAGGGTCACCTGCTCCGCGACCAGCCACACGATGTCGCTGGTCAGCTGTGCGATCTGCGCGTCGGTGAGCGCCACGCCGGGGATCAGGTTCCATTCCTGCGCATAGGTCAGGCCGGCGTCCATCAGCGCGCGGTATTGCGCTTCGTCGTCGGCGTACCCGTCGAGGAAGCGGCGGCCGGTGAGCTGCGCCACCTGCTCGCGGATCAGGCGCTGTTCGTAGAAGCCGTCTCCCAGCCGCTTTTGCATGAAGGTGGGGTCCATCCCGAGCTGTCCGAGCAGGTAGTCGGAACTGAGCCAGGTGCGGTAATCGGCAAAGCGCGGATCGGTTTCGATCAGGTAGCCCGCCGTGGGGTCGGGGCTCGGCTGGAACAGCGCGTTACCGGGCAGCGCGACGGGGGCAATGGCGCCGATCGCGGCTGGGCCGCTGGCGTCGGCGAGAGTGGTGCCGCTGCCAGCGGGTGCGGTGTTCTGCGCCAGTTGCGCGGTGGGCAGGTCGTAGGGGGTGCCGTAAGTCGGAGCAGGGTTATAGGCGGTGACGGGATCCCACCTGCGGCAATGCTTGTTGCCAAAAGTGCCGCAGGATTCGACATGGGTAAATTGCGCGGTGCCCGCGTAGGTTGTGATGTCCTGCCCCTGGGTGGCCAGGTTGGCGACACTGGCGCCGCCAAGGTCGAGCAGGCCGCCTGCCACGATGTGGCTGTCCTGGTTGAGGACGCTGCCGCCGGTCAGAACCATACCCCCGCCCGAAAGCAATTGGCCGGGCTGGGTGTAGAGCACTTCGGTATGCGAAGGCGCGGAAGTGACCTTGAACCAGGTGTAGTCCTCGAAGGTGCCGGGGTAGCCTGTGCAACCGTTCTTGTCCTGGCCGCCGCCGATGCCCCAGCAATCGGAGATGGGATAGCTGGTGGCGCTCCCCCAGGGCTGTACGCGCTCCTCGTAGGTGGCGGGGTCGTTGACCTGCTGGGTGACGAGATGGGCGTTCAGGTTGCGCAGCTCAAGCGCGTCGATCGTGAGCGTGCCCAGCGCTTCGACGGTGGCGCCGGTGTTGACGACCAAGCTCGCTTCGCCGGTGGCCTGCCGGTTGGCGTCCAGCGCGCCGCCGATGGCGAGGTCTCCAGCGCTGAAGATCAGCGCTTTGTCCTGGTTGGTCAGGGTTTCTACACCGATGTCGAGGCGATCCCGGCCAGCGATGACGGCACCTACGCCGTTTTCCGAGGTGTTGTTGAGCGTGGTGGCGGCGATCGCCAGGTGGTCGCCGAAGATGCGTCCGGTGCCGAGATTGTCGAGGGTGCCGGAGATGACGAGTGTTTCGCCGCCATCGACGAAGCCGCGGTTGACGAGCACACCGGTTGCAGAGAGCGTGGTGGCGGCAGCACTGAATTCACCGGCGGCGGTATTGTCGATCGCGGCTGCGGAAACGGCGAGCGCACTGCCTGCCAGCATCTGCGCCTGGTTGGTGAGCGTGCCGGCGGTTTCGAACACGGCGTTGCCGTTGGCAATGAGTTCGCCGCTGTTGACGTAGTCGCTGGTGAGCCGGACGTCGAGATTGCCTTGCGACAACAGGCTGCCGTCGCCGGCGAGGCTCGCGGCGTTCACCTGCAAAAGCTCCCCGGCGATGAGGGTGCCCGAGCTGTTGGTGATGACGAGCGTTCTGGCGGTGGGGGCGGCATCCAGCAGCGCGAGGGTGCCACTCGCAGCCATGTAGCCTTGCGTGTTGTCGAGCGTGCCGCTGCTGGTGAGGGAAAGTACGCCATCGGCGTTGATCGTGCCGGAAGTGTTGTCGATCCGGTTGGCGTGGATGGCGACCGCGCCTGCCTGAATGCCCTGGTCTGCGCCCTGTGTGCTGCGGTTGTCGAGCGTGTCGGCCTGGATGTTGAGCGTGCCGCCTGCGTTCAGCAGGGCGCCGCGGTTGTCGATGCTGTGCGCGCTGAGGCTGAGATCGGCTCCGGCTGCCAGCACCCCCGCGTTGCTCAGGTCGGTGCTGCTTAGCACGGCGTGGTTCTGCCCGATGAGCGTGCCGCTGTTGGTCAGGCCGCCGCTAGTGATTTTGATGCTGGCAGCGCTGGTGATCTGTCCGCTGTTTTGCAGGCGGCCGTCGGCGGTGATGACGACATCGCCTGCCGAGGCGCCGATCTGGCCGGCGGTGCGGACCCCCACGCCAGCCTCGGTGCCGACCAGTGTGATCTTGCGGGCGTACATGCCGCCGAGTGCGGCTACGTCGATCGACACGGTGGGGGCGGTGCCGCTGCCGTCGATCGGGGTCGCCGCGGCGTTGGTGGCATCGACCTGGTTGGTGCCCGTAGTCACTGCGAGCTGCTGCGCCCAGATGCCGGCGTTGACCTCCACGGCGCGCGCGATGAGGTCGGTGTAGTCGGTCTGGCTCGCGTCAAGGCCGGCGCCTTGCACGGTGATCTGGCCACGTTGCACGCGATAGCCGTCTAGGCTGCCGCCATTCAGGATGGGCGTGCCGGTAGTGAGGGTGGCGCGGCTGGCGTTGATGAACCCGCAGCCGTCGCAGGTGATGCCGGCAGGGTTGGCGATGACCACCTGGGCGCGGCTGCCGCCGACTTCGATGTAGCCCAGCAGCTGGCTGGGGTTGGCGGAATTCACTTCGTTCAGGATGACGCGCGCGCTGCCGCCGGCCAGATACGGGTTGCCCTGGACCCAGCCGCCCAGCTGGGTGGACGCGTTGGTCACGGCGTTGTTGAGGATGACACCCTGCCGGTCGACATCGAACTGGCTGTAGAGGTTGCGCGACACACCCGCCGCGCTGGGCGTCTGGATGTTGACCAGCGGCACGCCATTTGCGGCCTGGGTGACGATCGGTTGCTGATTGCCGGGCGCGCCCGGATCGGCAACGATTTGCGCATCGGCGGGCTGGCTCAGGACAGCGACCATGCCCAGGGCGGCCAGCAGGCGAAAGGCCAGCGGATGCAAGCTTGCGCTCATGGCCGCTGAAGGCCAGCTGGAAGGCGCCGGGCCGGCCGCGGTACCGGCGACTTTGCTCCGGCTCACGGCGATTTCGGAAACGGCCATCAGCTGATTGCGGGCCGGGTTGAAGACGAGACGATGGCGATTCTTGTTCATGTTATGTCTCAGAATGACGCGTTGAGATTGAAGCCTGTCGTGGTGTCAGCCGTCTTGAAGCCTTCCGGCTTGCTGAGCGGTTGCCCGGCGAAAATGTCGTAGCTGAAGCGTTTGTAGCCGCCGCGCAGCCCCAGCACCACGCCAGCCAGCCGTTTTCCGGCGAGGAATGCGGACGACGGCCCGCTCACTTCGCCGTAGTCGGCGCCCAGATAAAGCGCCTGACCGCTTCCTCCCAGGGCCAGCCCCAGGTCATTGCGGATCAGCCAGCCACGATCGGCAGACAGCAGGTTCTCTCCGTCGAATCCCCGCACCGCGTAGCGCCCGCCAATCGCGAACCGGTCCTGCGGCACCAGCGGCGTGCGATTCCATTGGGCGCGCCACGCCAGGCCGTAGTGGAGCGACTGGTCGCCGACCTTGAATGGCAGGGCAAGGTGAGCGTCGGCCGTGACGAGCTTGAGGCGCGAGGCGCCCGCCCCGACGGCCTCCTCGGGGGCAGGCAGGGCGTCCATCGCGCCGGTCCCGCGACGGTAGGCGAGGTTCAGGTCGAGCGCGGCCGGGCCGATGAATTCACGGTGCCCGACGCCCGCCTCCCACCCCGAGGTGCGGCGGCGCTGAATTTCGATTTCGGTGTCGTCGATGAAGTTTTTCGAGGCGCGCGTCCAGCCGCGCATGGAGAGGGTGGTCTTGCGCACCGCATCGCGGTAGACCAGGCGCGAAAGCCTGACGTCGTTGGTCTGGCTTTCGCCGCTGAATCGATAGGTTTGGTTGATGCCGGCAACCGACTGGCGGTAGGTGTGATCGTTGGCTGTCAGCCCCAGCAGCCAGTATCCATAGGGGAGCGAATAGTGTCCGGTCCGGCTGCGGGTGCCGTTGTCGCCGGTTTCGCCGCCGCCCAGGTCGCGATTGAGGCTCAGATAGAACAGGTCGTTCAGTTTCAGCATGTGGTCAAAGGCCACGGTGACGCCGCCGAGATACTGGCCAGTGGACTTGCTGCCTGAATCGTCCGCGGACAGAGTGAGCCGGAATGGAAAATCCTGTTTCCAGCGGATGATGATGTCGCTCTCGCCAGGCTGCTCTCCAGGCTCGATCTGGATATCGGCATCGGCGGTGGGAAGGCGCTTGAAGTTTTCCAGGCTCTGCTCGATGTCGCGCAGGTTCAGCAGGTCGCCAGGGCGGGCGGGAATGGCGTTCCACAGGGCCGCCCTCTCATCGGTTCCCTCGGCAAAACGGATCGCGCGAATGCGCCCCGGAATGAGCGTCATAACCAGATTGCCGGTCCGGAGATCCTGCGGCTCGGCCAGCACGCGGCTCGTCACGAAGCCCCGTGCAATGATGGCGTTCTGGATGCGCCGCATCACCAGATTGATGCCGCTTGCACCCAGGCAACGGTCGACAGCCGGGTCGTCCTCTGGATTGGCTGCGCCAAGCGCCCACTGGAAGCGTTCCGAGAGTTCACCCTTGAGCACGATGCGGTGAATAGGAAAACAGGGCGTTTCGCCTATCGGGATGCGTTGCCGGGCAAGCTCGACTTCGGGCCTTTGCAGGCGCACGTCGGGAGTACGTTGCAGCTGTTCGCGCAGCACGCGCTCCCGCTCGATCTGTCGCAGCCGCTCCTCCTCTACGGACGTTGGTTCGACCGCCAGGACCGGGACCGGCAGGGCCAGACAGCCTGCCGCCAAGCAAAACGCGAGAAAGCACTCACTTTTCATTGTCGTTGGATCTGGACTGATCAAGTTCACTTGCCGCCACGGCCCCGGCGGTACAAAAGTCCTTTTCAGATCTCGTCGTCGTGTCGGGTGAACACATCTGGCGGGTCGGGGGCATCACGGCCAAGAATCCCAGCGACAGCCGAACCAGGCTGCTGCCTACCTCCTCTGTGGCTGGCGCCCCCGCTGCCTTCCGGATTTGCTGCGCCGACCGAAGTTCGATTCATCGTCATGTGGCACTCCCTTGCCGTCGTTTTTTCTTGTCATGCCGGTGCCCCGGCCTTTTCGTAGCCTGCACAAGGGATCCGCGACGGTCTATACAACTTTAGTTGAATACAAATCTAATCCACTGATTTACTTATTGTTTTTTCTGCCGGGCGCAAACACCCAGCAGGAGACCCCCGGATCGCCCGTCATCCCCGTCCGGTCTCGACGAGACTGCCATACAGCCGTGCTGTGACTTGCCAGCTACCGAGCAACGCCAGCCGCCGCCCATCCTCCATAGCGCGTTACAATCGCGGGGCTTTTTCCCGACCGCCCCCATGACCGACGCCCTCGAAAACCAGTCGCAGGACGACCTCGAATCGCACCTCGCGCAGGTGCAGACCCTGCTCGCCAAGATGCGGCTGGTGGAGGAGCTCGTCCATCGGCAGGGGGGGCCGCGCCAGGATCTGGTCGAGAACCTGGTGCACAAGCAGAACCTGGCGGAGCTGCAGCGCAAGCTCGACGAGCTGCACCCGGCGGACGTGGCCTACATCCTGGAGGCGCTGCCGCTCGACGAGCGCCAGCTGGTGTGGGACCTGGTCAAGGCGGAGCGCGACGGCGAAATCCTGCTGGAGGTGTCGGACTCGGTCCGCGAATCGCTGATCCGCACCATGGACAAGGCGGAGCTGCTGGCCGCCGCCGAGTCGCTCGACACCGACGAGATCGCCGACATCGCGCCCGACCTGCCGCGCGACGTGATCCAGGAGCTGCTGACGACGCTCGACGCGCAGAAACGCGCGCTGCTGCAGTCGGCGCTGGCCTACCCGGAGGACACGGTCGGCGCGCTGATGGACTTCGAGATGGTGACGATCCGCGCCGACGTCACGCTGGAAGTCGCGCTGCGCTACCTGCGCCGGCTGGGCGAGCTGCCCGACCAGCTCGACAAGCTGTTCGTGGTCGACCGCGACGACGCCATCATCGGCGTGCTGCCGCTCAAGAGACTGCTGACCACCGATCCCGAGGCCTCGGTGGCGGCGGTGATGGTCGAGGATTTCGTGAAGTTCCACCCCGAGGACGAGGCGCACGAGGCGGCGCAGGCGTTCGAGCGCTACGACCTAGTGATGGCGCCGGTGGTCGACGCCGCCGGGCGGCTGATCGGCCGCCTCACGGTCGACGCGGTGGTCGACTACATCCGCGAGTCGGCCGATGCCGACATGCTGTCGATGGCGGGCCTGAAGGAGGAGGAAGACCTGTTCTCCTCGGTGTGGCGCTCGGCCAAGAACCGCTGGATGTGGCTGTCGGTCAACCTCGCCACCGCCTTCATCGCCTCGCGCGTGATCGGCGTGTTCGAAGGCAGCATCGAGAAGCTCGCGGCGCTGGCGGCGCTGATGCCCATCATCGCCGGCATCGGGGGCAACACCGGCAACCAGACCATCGCGCTCATCGTGCGCGGCCTCGCGCTCGGCCACATCACCCACGCCAACGCGCGCCGGCTGGTGGTGAAGGAGCTCGGCGTCGCGCTTTTGAACGGTGCGGTGTGGGGCTCGGTGGTCGGCCTGTTCGCCTGGCTGCTGTATGACAGCACGGCGCTCGGTGGCGTGATGGCGCTGGCGATGCTGCTGAACCTGCTGGTCGCGGCGCTCGCCGGCATCTTTATCCCGATGACGCTGGAGAAGCTGAAGCGCGACCCGGCCATCGGCTCGTCGGTCCTGCTCACCTTCACCACCGACAGCATGGGCTTCTTCATCTTCCTCGGCCTCGCCACGATTCTGCTGCTATGACCGACAGCCGCGCCCTCTACGGCCGCCTGCTCGGCTACGTCAAGCCCTACTGGCGCATGTTCGCGCTGTCGATCGTCGGGTTGATCCTCACCGCGGCGACCGAGCCGATGCTGCCGGCGCTGTTCAAGCCGCTGCTCGACCAGGGCTTCGTCGCCAAGGACCAGGACTTCATCCGCTGGGTGCCGCTGCTGCTGCTCGGCCTGTTCGTGCTGCGCGGGGTCGCCAGCTTCATCAGCACCTACAGCATGGCGTGGGTGGGGAGCCGCCTGGTGATGGACCTGCGCGCGGCGATGTTCGACAAGCTGATGACGCTGCCGACCCGCTATTTCGACCAGAACCCGAGCGGCCAGCTGATCGCGCAACTGGCGTTCAACGTCACCCAGGTCACGCAGTCGGCGACCAGTTCGCTCACCACGCTGGTGCGCGACACCGTCACCGTGCTGGGCCTGCTCGGCTACCTGCTGTGGCTGAACTGGCGGCTGACGCTGATCGTGTTGGCGCTGGTGCCGCTCACGCTGTGGATCGTGCGCGTCGCGAGCAAGCGCCTGCGCGGCCTGTCGCGCAAGGCGCAGCAGAACATCGGCGACCTCACCCAGGTCGTCGACGAGGCGGTCGGCGGGCACCGCGTGGTCAAGCTCTACGGCGGCGAGGCGTACGAGCAGGGACGCTTCCGCCAGGCCGCCAACCTCGCGCGCCTGTTCGAGATGAAGCGCGTCGCCGCCAACGCGGTGTACGAGCCGGTGATCCAGTTCATCGCCGCGGTCGCGCTCGCGATCATCGTCTACATCGCCGCCGGCCAGGCCAGCAGCAACGTCACCACCGTCGGCGGTTTCGTCGCCTTCTTCATGGCCATGCTGCTGCTGTTCGCGCCGCTCAAGCGCCTCACCGGCGTCAACGACCAGTTGCAGCGCGGGCTCGCCGCCGCCGAGACGATCTTCACCATGCTCGACCAGGACGCCGAGCGTGACCACGGCACCCGCACGCTCGAGCGCATCCAGGGCCGGCTGGCGCTGCGCGACGTGACGCTCACCTACCCCGGCAAGACCACCCCGGCGCTTTCCGGCATCACCCTCGACATCGCCCCCGGCGAGACGGTCGCGCTGGTCGGCGCCTCGGGCTCGGGCAAGACGACGCTCGCCAACCTGGTGCCGCGCTTCTACGACCCTGATTCCGGGACGATCACGCTCGACGGCATCGACCTGCGCGACATCCGCCTGGCGAACCTGCGCAGCCACATCGCGCTGGTGTCGCAGGACGTCGTGCTGTTCAACGACACGCTGGCGCACAACATCGCCTACGGCGCCAAGCGCGACGCGACCCCGGACGAGATCCGCGCCGCCTGCGTCGCCGCGCACGCGTGGGACTTCATCCAGGCGATGCCCGACGGCCTCGACACCCTGGTCGGCGAGAACGGCATGCGGCTCTCGGGCGGCCAGCGCCAGCGCATCGCCATCGCCCGCGCGCTCCTCAAGAACGCGCCGATCCTGATCCTCGACGAGGCGACCTCGGCGCTCGACAGCGAATCCGAGCGCCACGTGCAGGCTGCGCTGGAGACGCTGATGGAAAACCGCACCACGCTCGTCGTCGCGCACCGCCTGTCGACCATCGAGCGCGCCGACCGCATCGTCGTGCTCGAGGGCGGGCGCATCGTCGAGGCCGGCAGCCACGCCGAGTTGCTGGCGAAGCAGGGCCGCTACGCGCAGCTGCATGCGCTGCAGTTCCCGCAATGAGCGAAGCGGCGACCTGGGTCAGACCCTCGCGCTCGCTGGTGACGGCGGCCGGCCGCGCGATCGGCGACTTCCGCATGATCCGCGAAGGCGACCGCATCCTGCTCGGGCTGTCGGGCGGCAAGGACTCGCTGTCGCTGCTGCACACGCTGCACCACCTGCAACAAAAAGCGCCGGTGAAGTTCGAACTGCTGGCGTGCACCGTCGACCCGCAGTCCGACCAGTTCGACCCCTCGCCGCTCAAGCCCTACATGGCGGAACTCGGCGTGCCCTACTTCCTCGAATCGCAGCCGATCGTCGAGGAAGCGCAGAAGACACTGACGAAAGACAGCGACTCCTACTGCGCGTACTGCTCGCGGATGCGGCGCGGCATCCTCTACCGCGTCGCGCGCGAACAGGGCTGCAACGTGATCGCGCTGGCGCAGCACCTCGACGACCTCGCCGAGACGCTGATGATGTCGATGCTGTTCGGCGGCAAGCTCAGGACCATGTCGCCGCACTACCTCAACGACGCGGGCGACCTCAGGATCATCCGCCCCTTCGCCTACGCGCGCGAGCGCCAGACCCGCGCCTTCGCGCACGATTCGGGCCTGCCGGTGATCTTCGAGAACTGCCCGGCCTGCTTCGCCAAGCCGCAGCAGCGCTTCGCGATGAAGCAGATGCTCGCCGAACAGGAGAAGCTGCACCCGCGCATCTTCAACAGCCTCCTGACCGCGATGCGGCCGCTGATGGGCGAGCCGCCGGCATAGCACGTCCCGTCGGCGCGATTTCCGGCGGACGACGTTTCCCCGTAGAATCAACCCCTTGTTTTGATTGGCATTTCCACATAGAGACCAAGGTTATGACGGCTTCCTTCATCCCCCCCAAGCGCATGCTCATGGGCCCCGGCCCCTCCGACGTGCCGCAACGCGTCCTCGACGCGATGGCGCGCCCGACCATCGGCCACCTCGACCCCGCCTTCGTCGAACTGATGGAGCAGATCAAGTCCATGCTGCGCATGGCGTTCAAGACCGAGAACGCGCTGACCTTCCCGGTTTCCGCGCCGGGCTCGGCGGGGATGGAGATGTGCTTCGTCAACCTGGTCGAGCCCGGCGACAAGGTCATCGTCTGCCGCAACGGCGTGTTCGGCGGCCGCATGCTCGAAAACGTCAAGCGCACCGGCGGCGTGCCGGTGGTCGTCGACGACGCCTGGGGCGCGCCGGTCGACCCGAACAAGGTGCGCGAGGCCTTCGCCGCGAATCCAGACGCCAAGGCGCTCGCCTTCGTCCACGCCGAAACCTCGACCGGCGCGCAGAGCGACGCCGCGGCGCTGGCGAAGATCGCGCAGGATCACGGTGCGCTGACCATCATGGACTGCGTGACCAGCCTCGCCGGCACCCCGGTGCTGCTCGACGCGTGGGGCATCGACGCCGCGTATTCCGGCAGCCAGAAGTGCCTGTCGTGCACGCCGGGCCTGTCGCCCGTGTCGTTCTCCGAGCGGGCGATCGAAAAGATCAAGGCACGCAAGACGCCGGTGCAGAGCTGGTTCCTCGACCTCAACCTGGTGCTCGGCTACTGGCAGTCGGCGGGCAAGCGCACCTACCACCACACCGCGCCGGTCAACCCGATGTACGGCCTGCACGAGTCGCTGGTGATGCTCGAGGAGGAAGGCCTGGAGAATTCGTGGGCGCGCCATCGCGCGATGCACGAGAAGCTCAAGGCCGGCCTCGACGAACTGGGCCTGGAATTCGTGGTCGACGAGGCCGCCCGCCTGCCTCAGCTCAACTCGATCTACGTGCCGGAAGGCGTCGACGAGGCGGCGATCCGCACCAAGCTGCTGATCGAGTTCAACCTCGAGATCGGCGCCGGCCTCGGCGACATGGCCGGCAAGATCTGGCGCATCGGCCTGATGGGCTATTCGGCGAAGCAGGAGAACGTCGACTACTGCCTGAAGGCGCTCAAGGCCTGCCTGCCCTGAGCGCATCACCTGCCCTTGCCGGGCAGGCCCAGGAAATATGGAAACCGGCCGTGCGCCGGTTTTTCTTTTGCGTCCCGAAACGTGTTGCGGCGCCAGGCATGCAAGCCCGCGCCCGAGCCGGGCTTCCCCGCGTCGATGGACTATGGTGTAGGAGGGACTGCCGCTCGGGCTGTCCGCACACATGTCGCAGCGCCGATCCCGGCGCCACAACGCTCACGACCAGGAGGAAGCAATGGGACTCTTTTCTTTCATCAAGGAAGCCGGCGAGAAACTGCTCGGCGTCGGCGAGACGAAGGCCGGCGCGCCGGCCGCGGACCCTGCCGCAGCGAATGACGCGGCCGCCAGGGCCATCGAGAACTACATCGCGAAGATGAACCTGGGCGCGGACAACCTCAAGGTCGCCTTCGACGGCGCGACGGGTGAAGTGACCGTGAGCGGCAAGGCGGCGACACAGGAAATCAAGGAGAAGATCCTGCTCTGCTGCGGCAACGTCAAGGGCGTCGCCAACGTCGTCGACAACCTGGAGGTGGCGGAACAGGCCGCCGCGCCGCGCTTCTACACGGTGGTCAGCGGCGACACGCTGTCCAAGATCGCGAAGCAGCACTATGGCAACGCCAACGCCTACATGAAGATCTTCGAGGCCAACAAGCCGATGCTGACCGACCCGGACAAGATCTACCCGGGCCAGACCCTGCGCATCCCCGATTGATCATTCGCCTCGAAAGGAACGAACCATGAACGTGCTCACGAAATCGCTGATCGCCCTGTCATTCGCCGGCCTGCTGGTTGCAGGCTGCGGCAAGAAGGAGGAGCAGGTCTCGGCACCCGCCGTCATCGAACAGTCCGCGGAGGAAGCCGGCGCCGCGGCCGAAGAGGCAAAAACCGAAGCCGAGCGCGCCGTCGAAGCCGCCAGGGAGGCGGCCGAGGCCAAGTAAGCCCCCGCAACGGCGTGCGCGGCGGACCGGGCCGCTAGGCCTGCCCGCCGTCCGCCGCGCGCGTAGCCACCCGCGTCGCCAGCACCTGGTCCACCCGGTTGCGGTCGACGTCGACCACCTCGAATTCCCAGTCGGCCCACGCGAAGCGCTCGGCCTTGCGCGGGATGTGCCCCAGCGACGCGAGCACGAAGCCGCCCACCGTGTGATAGTTGCCCAGCGACTCCTGCGGCACGTGGCGGATGTCGAGCTTTTCCTTCATCTCGTCGATCGGCAGCAGCCCGTCGAGCAGCCACGACCCGTCGGCGCGCCGCACGGCCAGTGCATCTTCGGTATCGTCGGCGACCGGCAGCATGTCACCGACCAGCGAATACATCAGGTCGTCCAGCGTGACGATGCCCTCGGTGAGGCCGAACTCGCTGACCACCAGGGCGAAATTGGCGCGCTGCTGGCGGAAGGTGCGCAAGAGGTCGATCAGGTTGAGGCTGGACGGAACGAACAGCGGTGCCGCCAGCGGAAGCTCGGCGAAGTCGACCTCCCCCTCCATCGCGGCCTTGAGGATGTCATGGCTCTCGGCGATGCCGATCACCTGCTGCAGATCGCCCTTGCAGACCGGCAGGCGCGAGTGCGGCGCGTCCATGAGAACGCGCAGGTTGTGCTCGCGCGGCGAGAGCAGGTCGAGCCAGGCGACGTCGGCCACCGGCGTCATGATCGTCGCGAGCCGCCAGTCCTCGAGGCGCAGCACGTTGCCGAACAGCCTGCTCTCCTCGGGCGCGATGGCGCCTGCCCGTTCGCCCTCGTCGACGAAAGCCAGGATGTCCTCGATGCTCGTCACCGCCGGCGCCGCGCGGATCGGCAGCAGCGCGAGCACGCGGTCCGCCATGAAGGAAAGGAAGCGGATCGCCGGCGACAGCAGCCGGATGAACAGCGACATGAAAGGCGCGCTGATCGCGGCGACCCGCTCGGGATGGGCGAGCGCGATCCGCTTCGGCACGATCTCGCCGAGGATGATCGACACCGCGGTCACGACGACGATGGTGGTGGTGAAGGCGATGGGCCGCCCCCACTCCGCGAGCACCGGCAGCGCGGTGACGATTGCCGACTCCAGCGACGCCGACAGCGCCGACTCCCCGTAGATGCCCATCAGCAGCGCGGCGGCCGTGATGCCCGTCTGGGTCGCCGCGAGCAGCCGGCTCGGATGCTCGCGGATCGCGAGCGCGGTGGCGGCGCCGCCGTCTCCCGCCTCGGCCAGTTGGGCAAGGCGTGCCCGGCGGGCCGAGGCGAGTGCCATTTCCGCCAGCGAAAACAGTCCGGACAACAGGATGAGCAGGATCAGGATCCACAAGGCATTCATGATCGGGAACCGGCAGGAAGAATGGATGGATTCTACATGCCGCGCCGGCGCCCCCCGGCCCCCACAAACGACAAGGCCCGCCTGACGGCGGGCCTTGCGCGGCGAAGGCGTCCGGGACTACAGGCCCAGCCGTTGCCAGATGGTGGTGCTCGGCCCCGCCTGGTTCATCGTGTAGAAGTGCAGGCCCGGCGCGCCGCCGGCGAGCAGGCGGTCGCACAGGTCGGTCACCACGTCGAGACCGAAGGCGCGCAGCGACGCCAGGTCGTCGCCGTAGGTCTCGAGCTTCTTCCTCAGCCAGCGCGGAATCTCGGCGCCGCAGGCGTCGGAGAAGCGCGCCAGCTGCACGTAGTTGCCGATCGGCATGATGCCCGGGACGATGGGAATGGACACCCCGATCGCGCGCGCCTCGTCGACGAAGCGGAAGTAGGCGTCGGCGTTGAAGAAGTACTGGGTAATCGCCGCGTTGGCGCCGGCGTCGACCTTGCGCTTGAAGTTGGCGAGGTCCTCGGTGTAGGAGCGCGCCTGCGGGTGCACCTCGGGATACGCGGCGACCTCGATCTCGAACCAGTCGCCGGTCTCCCTGCGGATGAAGGCGACCAGCTCGTTGGCGTACTGGAATTCGCCGACGTCCATGCTGCCTGACGGCAGGTCGCCGCGCAGCGCGACCAGATGGCGGATGCCCTGCCGCTTGTACTCGGCGAGGATGTCGCAGATGTTCTCCTCGGTCGAGCCGATGCATGACAGGTGCGGCGCGGCCTCGGAGCCGTCGGCCTGGATCTCGCGAACGGTCTCCAGGGTGCGGTCGCGCGTCGAGCCGCCGGCGCCGAAGGTCACCGAGAAGAACTTGGGATGGAGCTGCGCCAGCTGCTTGCGGGTCGCGCGCAGCTTCTCCGCGGCTTCCTCGGTCTTGGGCGGGAAAAACTCGAAGCTGAATGTGCGTTCGGTCATGAGTCAAGCCTTCGTGTCGGGAATGAGCGCGGACAGCGCCCAGGCGATCACGCCATAGAGGATCGCGCCGACCAGCGCGGAGCCGAAGCCGGCGACATGGAAGCCCGGCAGCACTGCGCTGGCGAACCAGAACAGCAGGCCGTTCAGCACCAGGTAGAAAATCCCCAGCGTGAGCACCGTGAGCGGCAGCGTGAGCAGCGTCAGCACCGGCCGCACCAGGGTGTTGATGAAGCCGAGCCCGAGCGCGGCCACCAGCGCCGAGCCGAAGCCCGACAGCTGGATCGACGGCAGGAGCCAGGTCACCGCCAGCAACGCGACGGCATTGAGTATCCACAGCAGCAGCAGGCGCATCGCGTGCTCCTTTCTCGATCAGTAGCGGTAGTGCTCGGCCTTGTACGGGCCGGCTTTCGGCACGCCGATGTAGGCCGCCTGCGCATCGGTCAGCTCGGTGAGCTGCGCGTTGAGCTTCTGCAGTTGCAGGCGCGCGACCTTCTCGTCGAGGTGCTTGGGCAGGGTGTAGACGCCGACCGGGTACTTGCCGGAGTCGCGCTCCTGCCACAGCTCCATCTGCGCGATGGTCTGGTTGGCGAAGCTGGAGCTCATCACGTACGAGGGATGGCCCGTGGCACAGCCGAGGTTCACCAGGCGGCCCTTGGCGAGCAGGATGATGCGGCGGCCGTCCGGGAAGATCACGTGATCGACCTGCGGCTTGATCTCCTCCCACTGGTACTTCTCGATGCTGGCGACGTCGATCTCGTTGTCGAAGTGGCCGATGTTGCAGACGATCGCCTGGTCCTTCATCTTCACCATGTGGTCGTGGGTGATGACGTGGTAGTTGCCGGTGGCGGTGACGAAGATGTCGGCCTTGTCGGCGGCGTATTCCATGGTCACCACGCGGTAGCCTTCCATCGCCGCCTGCAGCGCGCAGATCGGGTCGACCTCGGTCACCCACACCTGGGCCGAGAGCGCACGCAGCGCCTGTGCGCTGCCCTTGCCGACGTCGCCGTAGCCAGCGACCACGGCGATCTTGCCGGCGACCATCACGTCGGTCGCGCGCTTGATGCCGTCGACCAGCGACTCGCGGCAGCCGTAGAGGTTGTCGAACTTGGACTTGGTGACCGAGTCGTTGACGTTGATCGCCGGGATCTTGAGCTCGCCCTTCTCGTGCATCTGGTACAGGCGGTGCACGCCGGTGGTCGTCTCCTCGGTCACGCCTTTCACGGCGGCGAGGCGCACCGAGTACCAGGCGGGATCGGTGGCCAGCTTGGCCTTGATCGCGGCGTAGAGGATCTGCTCCTCCTCGCTGCCCGGGTTGGCCAGCACCGAGATATCCTTCTCGGCCTTGCTGCCGAGGTGCAGCAGCAGCGTGGCGTCGCCGCCGTCGTCGAGGATCATGTTCGAGTAGCCGCCGTCGGCCCACTCGAAGATGCGGTGGGTGTAGTCCCAGTAGTCTTTCAGCGATTCACCCTTGACCGCGAACACCGGAATGCCGTCCTTCGCGATCGCGGCGGCGGCGTGGTCCTGGGTCGAGAAGATGTTGCACGAGGCCCAGCGCACCTCGGCGCCGAGCGCGGTCAGCGTCTCGATCAGCACCGCGGTCTGGATGGTCATGTGCAGCGAACCGGTGATGCGCGCGCCCTTCAGGGGCTGGCTCGCGGCGAATTCGTCGCGGATCGCCATCAGGCCCGGCATCTCGGTTTCGGCGATGCGGATTTCCTTGCGGCCCCAGTCGGCGAGCGAAAGGTCGGCGACGACGAAATCGGTGAAGGTGTTGTCAGCCACAGCGTTCATGTGAAGCTCCGTTGCATGTGGCCGGGAGGGCGGGGGGCGGTTGCGCCCCGGGCTGGCGATGGCGTCGCTCACCCAACGTCCCGAACCCGGCAGGGTTGAGAAAAAGGTGAGCGCGGTTGTTGCCTTTTCCGAGCCTGGGGACGGACGAACCCGCCTCGCAGCGCTCCTCGGAAGCGAAATTATAGCCTAGCCGGCGGCGCCCCGTCTGCGCATGAAGCTGACCACCAGCGTCACCACGGTCAGCGGCATGACGTAGCTCAGCATGACGCTGGAATACGCCGGCAGGCTGTCGTGCTGCTGGGCGGCCAGCACCAGGTACAGCAGATACGCGGCGTAGTAGCCGAGAAACACCGCGCCTTCCCAGCGCGCGATCTCGCGCCCGGTGATCAGGATCGGCAGGCAGGCGAAGGCGACCGCCAGCATCACCCACAGGTCGAAATTGCGCGCGGCGTCGGGCACGGATAGTCCGCCGGTCGAGACGATGCCGGCGGCGCCGAGCACGGCAAGCAGGTTGAAGATGTTGCTGCCGACGACGTTGCCGACGGCGATGTCGCGCTGGCCGCGCAGCGCGGCGATCAGCGAGGTGGCGATCTCCGGCATCGAGGTGCCGACCGCGACCACGGTAAGGCCGATGACGAGATCGCTCACGCCCATCACCTTGGCGAACACCACCGCCGCGCCGACCAGCCAGTCGGCGCCGAGCACGAGGAGCGCGAGGCCTCCGACGACGAGCAGCGCCTGTACGCCCCAGTGGCGATCCCACTGGCTGGTCGGAATTTCGCTGGCGAATTCGTCCTCGGCGTCTTGCGAGGCCCGCCGCGACTGCACGACGAGGAACACGGTGTAGGCGATCACCAGCGCGAACAGCAGCGCCGCTTCGATACGGCCGATGTTGCCGTCGAGCGCCATCGCCACCACCACCAGCGACGCCCCGATCATGATCGGGATTTCCTGGCGGATGATCTGCTCGTGCACCAGCAGCGGCGCCACCAGCGCCGAGATCCCGAGGATCAGCAGGACGTTGGCGACGTTGCTGCCGACGACGTTGCCGATCGCCAGGTCGGATGACCCGCCGAGCGCGGCGCCGACCGACACCGCCATCTCCGGCGCGCTGGTGCCGAAGGCGACGACGGTGAGGCCGACCACCAGCGGCGAGATCCCCCACGACACCGCCAGCCGCGAGGCGCCGCGCACCATGGCCTCGGCGCCGGCGATCAGCGCCACCAGCCCGAGCACGAACAGCAACGCCTGCGTCAGCATGGCTTACAGCCCCGCCGCCGCCTTCAGCGCGGCCGCCTTGTCGGTGATTTCCCAGGTGAAGTCCGGCTCGTCGCGGCCGAAGTGGCCGTAGCTCGCGGTACGGGTGTAGATCGGCCGCAAGAGGTCGAGCATCTGGATGATGCCCTTGGGGCGCAGGTCGAAGTGGCTCTGGATCAGCTCGACGATCTTGGCCTCGGGCACCTTGCCGGTGCCGTAGGTCTCGACCATCAGCGAGGTCGGCCTGGCGACGCCGATCGCGTAGCTCACCTGGATCAGGCACTTGTCGGCGAGGCCCGCGGCGACGATGTTCTTCGCCACGTAGCGCGCGGCATAGGCGGCCGAGCGGTCGACCTTGGACGGATCCTTGCCGGAGAACGCGCCGCCGCCGTGCGGGGCCGCGCCGCCGTAGGTGTCGACGATGATCTTGCGACCGGTGAGGCCGGCGTCGCCCATCGGGCCGCCCACCACGAAGCGGCCGGTCGGGTTGACCAGGTAGCGGGTGTCGGCGGTCAGCATCTCCTTCGGCATCACCGGCTTGACGATTTCCTCGATCACCGCCTCGGTCAGCACCGCGTGCGACACCTCGGGATGGTGCTGGGTCGACAGCACGACGGTGTCGATCGAATGCGGCTTGCCGTCGACGTAGCGGATCGACACCTGCGACTTGGCGTCGGGACGCAGCCACGGCAGGCGGCCGTCCTTGCGCAGCTCGGACTGGCGCTCGGTGAGGCGGTGGGCGAGGTAGATCGGCATCGGCATCAGCGCCGGCGTCTCGTTGCAGGCGTAGCCGAACATCAGGCCCTGGTCGCCGGCGCCCTGGTCGAGAAACAGCCCCTCGCCCTCGTTGACGCCCTGCGCGATGTCGGGCGACTGCTTGCCGACCGCCGTCATCACCGCGCAGGTGTGGTAGTCGAAGCCGGTGTCGGACGAGTCGTAGCCGATGCGCTTGATGGTCTTGCGCGCGATGTCGCTGAAATCGATGACCGCCGAGGTGGTGATCTCGCCGGCCATGACGACCAGGCCGGTCGTCAGCAGCGTCTCGCACGCGACGCGGGCGTGTTTGTCCTGGGTTAGAATCGCGTCCAGAACCGCATCCGAGATTTGATCGGCCATCTTGTCGGGATGGCCCTCAGACACCGACTCCGAAGTGAAAATGAAATCCTTCTGCATGACTGCTCCTGCTGTCCCGGTTACCGACTGCGTAACCGACTCGTGGGACCAACGGAGCGGCGACGCTTTAGCTGTACTTGTATCCCGCCCGCAAGTTGTCAAGATTAACCCGGCGGCTGCCGCATTGTGCCGCGGCTCGTCCATGAGCGTCAATTGCCGCGCGCGGAGCCGCCTCTGCGCATGATGTTCCTGTTCAGACTGCTGGCGAGCCTGCCGCTGCCGCTGCTGCACGGGCTCGGCATCGTGCTCGGCTGGCTGATCTACTGGGCGCCCGGCCGCCATGCCGCGCGCATGCGCAACAACCTGGTCGACAGCGGCGTGTGCGCGCCGGGGCGCGATTGCCGCCGCCTGCTGCGCCAGGCCATCGGCGAGTCCGGCAAGGGCATCGTCGAACTCGCCACCGTGTGGCTGCGCCCGCACGACCAGGTGGTGAAGCTCGTCCGCGGCACGACCGGGTGGGACGCCATCGATGCGGCGCGCGCGGCCGGCAAGGGCGTGATCCTGCTGTCTCCGCATATCGGCTGCTTCGAGATCATCAGCCTGTACTGCGCCTCGCGCCACCCCTTCACCGCGATGTACAAGCCGCCGCGCCAGCCCGCGCTCGACGCGCTGATGCTGGCCGGCCGCCAGCGCGGCCAGGCGACGCTGGTGCCGACCGACATGTCCGGCGTGCGCGCGCTGCTGACCGCGCTGAAGCGCGGCGAGGCGATCGGCGTGCTGCCCGACCAGGTGGCGTCGAGCGGCGACGGCGTATGGGCCCCGTTCTTCGGCCGTCCGGCATTCACGCCGACGCTGGTCGCGAGCCTGCAGCGCAAGACCGGCGCGGCGGCATTCTTCGTCGCTGCCGAGCGCCTCGGCCGGGGCCGCGGCTTCCATCTGCACGTTTTCCCGCTCGACGGCCTGCTGCCGGAAGACAAGGTGGCGGCCGCGACGCGCATCAACCAGAGCGTCGAAGCCATCGTGCGCCGGTTCCCGGCGCAGTATCTTTGGAGCTACAACCGCTACAAGCGGCCGGGCGGCGCCCCGCCCCCGGAAGGCGAAGCCGCAGCATGAGCCGCGCCGCGCCCCCCGCGCTGCTGCGCCTTGGGCTGCTGCCCGCCTGGCTCGGCGTCGGCGTGCTGTGGCTTCTGCACTGGCTGCCGCTGTCGCTGCAGGCCGCCCTCGGCAACGCGCTGGGGTGGCTGCTGTCGCAGTTGCCCGGCAAGCGCCGCCACATCGTCGAAACCAACCTCGCGCTGTGCTTCCCCGACGTTTCGCCCGCGACGCGCCGCCGCTGGCTGCGCCAGACCTTCCAGGCATCGGCGCGCGCGACGCTCGAACACGGCGTGCTGTGGTGGGGGTCGCAAGCGAGGCTGCGCCGCCTGATCCGCATCGAAAATCCCGAAGCCGCGCTGGGCGACGGCAAGCGGCCGGTGATCTGGCTCGCCCCGCACTTCGTCGGCCTCGACATGGGCGGTGCGCGCCTCGCGATGGATCACGCCGCCGCGTCGATGTACGCGCGTGCCCGCAACCCGGTTTCCGACCGCATGATGCTGCGCGGCCGTTCGCGCTTCATCCCGCCGGTGCTGATCGCCAAGCACGATGGCATCAAGCCGGTGCTCAGGGTGCTCAAGGATCGCCTGCCGTTCTACTACCTGCCGGACCAGGATCACGGCCGCCTCAACGCCGTGTTCGCGCCGTTCTTCGGCATCCCCGCCGCGACCGTGTCGGCGCTGCCGCGGCTGGCGAAGCTCACCGGCGCCCAGGTGGTCCCGGTGGTCACCCGCCAGCTGCCCGGAGGCCAGGGTTATGTCGTGCGCTTCTACCCGCCGTGGGACGACTTCCCGGGCGACGATCTGGACGCCGACGTCGCGCGGATGAACGCATTCATCGAGGACCGCGTCCGCGAACTGCCCACGCAGTACCTGTGGCTGCACCGCCGCTTCAAGACCCGCCCCGAGGGCGAAGCCAGCCTCTATGGATGAGGCACCGGCGACCATCGATCGCATGGCGCCGCACGAGGTCGACGCCGTCAGCACGCTGGCGCGCGTCGTCTGGCAGGCCACCTACCCCTCGCTGATCCCGCAGGCGCAGATCGACGCCATGCTCGCCGACCGCTACGCGCCCGCAAGGATGCGCGAGCAGCTCGACGACCCGCGTCACGCCTGGCGGGTGGCGCGGCAGGCCGGCGCGGTGGTCGGTTTCGCCCACGCCGTGCTGGAGGACGCCGGCTGCAAGCTCGACAAGCTCTACGTGCATCCCGGCCGCCAGCGCCGCGGCATCGGTGCCGCGCTACTCGCCGCGATCGAGGACTGGGCGCGCACGCAACAGGCGCCGCGACTGCGGCTGCAGGTCAACCGCGGCAACGTGCAGGCGATCCATGCCTACGAGAAGTACGGCTTCCGCATCGTCGAGTCGCGCGTGTTCGACATCGGCGGCGGCTTCGTGATGGACGACCACGTGATGGAGAAGCGGCTCTGAGCGTGCGCAGCCCCGCCACGGCCGGCTATCGTCGGACGGTGCCTGGCGCTACACTTGCCAACCGTCTGCTCCGCGAAGTCGGCGCCGCAACCGCGCGGCAGGCGACATGGCGGTCGCGATGGGCCACTGCCTGCCAACGTCAATCCTCAGGCTGAAAACCGAATGACTACCCGACAGGGCACAAGACTGAAATTCACCAAGATGCAGGGGCTCGGCAACGACTTCGTCGTGTTCGACGGCGTCAGCCAGTCGGTGGCGCTCACCCCCGAGCAGTGCCGCCGCATCGCCGACCGCCACTTCGGGGTCGGCTGCGACCAGATCCTGCTGGTCGAAAGGCCGACGCTTCCCGACGTCGACTTCCGCTACCGCATCTTCAACGCCGACGGCGGCGAGGTCGAGCAGTGCGGCAACGGCGCGCGCTGCTTCGTGCGCTTCGTGCACGACAAGGGGCTGACCGACAAGACCGCGATCCGCGTGGAAACCGCGTCCGGCGTGATCGAGCCGCGCCTGCTCGCCGACGGGCAGGTCACCGTCGACATGGGCGCGCCGCGCTTCGCGCCCGCCGAGATTCCGTTCGCCGCCGAGGCCGAGGCGCTGACCTACCCGCTCAAGGTCGGCCAGCACGTGATCGAGATCGCCGTCGTGTCGATGGGCAACCCGCACGCGGTGCTCAAGGTCAACGACCTCGACAGCGCGCCGGTGGACATCCTCGGCGCCGCGATCGAGTCGCACCAGCGCTTCCCGCAGCGCGTCAACGCCGGCTTCATGCAGGTGCTCACCGCCCACGACATCCGCCTGCGCGTCTACGAGCGCGGCGCCGGCGAGACGCTCGCCTGCGGCACCGGCGCGTGTGCCGCCGCGGTCGCCGGCATCCGCCAGGGCTGGCTCGCGAGCCCCGTCCACGTGCACACCCGCGGCGGCGACCTCGTCATCGAATGGGCGGGCGCCGGCCAGCCCGTGTACATGACCGGCCCCGCCGTCACCGTATTTGAAGGAGAAATCGAACTCTGATGGACATGCAGCCCTCCCCCCTCGATCCCCGGGCCGTCGCAGAATTCCTCACCCGGCATCCGAACTTCTTCAACGAGTTCCCCGCCCTGCTGACGGACCTGCACATCCCGCATCCGCACGGCACCCACGCGGTGTCGATGAGCGAGCGCCAGCTGATCGCGATGCGCGACAAGGTGCGCCTGCTGGAGAACAAGCTCGCCGAGCTGATCCAGTTCGGTGAAGAGAACGACGCCATTTCCGACAAGCTGCACGCGCTGACGCTCGCGCTGCTCGCTTCGCCGACGCCGCAGGAACTCGCCGCCGCGCTCGCGCTGCACCTGCGCGAGGGCTTCGCGGTGCCGCATCACGCGCTGCGCGCGTGGAACCTGCCGGAAGGCAGCGCGCCCGGCGTCTCCGACCCGGTCGCGCCGGCCACGCGCGACAGCGTGACGGCGATGGCACAGCCCGCCTGCGGTCCGCTCGCGGTGGAGGACGCAGCCGCCTGGTTCGGCGAGGTGGCGCCCCACCTGCGTGCCTTCGCCAGCATTCCGCTGCGCCCGGCGGCCCACGTGGCGCCGGTCGGCCTGCTGGTGCTGGCGTCCGAAGAGCCCAAGCGCTTCTATCCCGGGATGGGGACGCTGTATCTGGAACGCCTGGGGCAGCTCGTCGGCGCCGCGCTGGTGCGGATGCAGGGCTGATCCGGGCGGTGGACGCGGTCGCGCAGTACCTGCAGCACCTCGCCGCCGAACGGCGGCTGTCGCCGCACACCGTCGAGGCCTACCAGCGCGACCTCGACAATCTGTCCAGGCTGACCGCGGGCAAGCCGCTCGCCGAACTCACGGTCACCGACATCCGCGGCGCCATCGTCAGGCTGCGCAGCCAGGCCCTCGCCGCGACCAGCCTGGCGCGGCAGCTGTCGAGCTGGCGCGGCTTCTACACGTACGCCTGCCGGCGGCTGGGCTTCACCGGCAACCCCTGCACCGGCCTGCGTCCGCCCAAGGCAGGCAAGAAACTTCCCGAGATCCTGTCGCCCGACGCCTGCGCGCGGCTGCTCGACACGGAGGCGCCCGCCCAGGGCGACGCTGCGCTGGCCGCCCGCGACCGCGCGATGTTCGAGTTGTTCTATTCGTCGGGATTGCGGCTGGCCGAGCTCGCCGGCATCGACCTCGGCGACGTCGACCTGCAATCCGGCGAGGCGAAGGTCACCGGCAAGGGGCGCAAGACGCGCATCGTTCCGGTCGGCCGGCAGGCGCTCGACGCGCTGGCCGCCTGGCTGCCGCAGCGGCAGCAGCTGGCGCGCGACACCGCCGCGCTTTTCGTCGGCCAGCGCGGCACCCGCCTGAGCCCGCGCAGCATCCAGCTGCGGCTCGACCGCTGGGCACGCCAGGCGGGACTCGGCCAGCACGTGCACCCGCACATGCTGCGCCACGCCTTCGCCACCCACGTGCTGCAATCGTCGGGCGACCTGCGCGCGGTGCAGGAGATGCTCGGCCACGCCAGCATCAGCACCACCCAGGTCTACACGCACCTCGACTGGCAGCACCTCGCCAAGGTTTACGACCAGGCGCATCCGCGCGCCCGCAAGAAGGGCTGAGCGTCAGTCGATCTTGATGTCGGTGATGCCGGGCGCCGGATCCGGATAGCGCATCTTCAGGCCTTCCAGCGTCTCGATCAGCAGGCTCGACACCATCAGGTTGCGCGCCAGCTTGCTGTTCGCCGGGATCACGTGCCACGGCGCGTAATCGGTGCTGGTCGCCGCCAGCGCGTCCCCGTAGGCGTCCATGTAGTCGTCCCACTGCGCGCGGACCGGCAGGTCGCCCGGCTGGAATTTCCACTGCTTCTGCGGGTTGTCGCGGCGCTCCTCGAGACGCTTCTTCTGCTCGTCCTTCGAGATGTGCAGATAGAACTTGCGGATCGTGGTGCCGGTTTCCGCGAGCATCCGCTCGAAGTCGTTGATCTGCCGGTAGCGCCGCTTGCACTCGTCCTTGTCGATCCAGCCGTTGACCCGGGTGACCAGCACGTCCTCGTAGTGCGAACGGTTGAATATGGCGATCTCGCCGGCACCCGGCACGTGGTGGTGCACCCGCCACAGGTAGTCGCGCGCCAGCTCGTAATGGGTCGGCGCCCTGAAGCCCGCGACCTTGACGCCGAGCGGGTCGACACCTTGGAACACGTGGCGGATCGTCGAATCCTTGCCGGCCGTGTCCATCGCCTGCAGCACGACCAGCAGCTTGTTCCTGCCCTCCGCGTAGAGCAGCTCCTGCAGGGTTTCGAGCCGGGCGCGGTAGGTGTCGAGCTGCTCGCGCGCATCCGACTTGTCCTTGCCGATGACGTCGGTATCGTCGGGATTCCATTTCGACAGCTTCACCTTGCTGCCGGGTTCGATGCGGGTATCGGTGGGCTTCACAGGGTCTCCTTCGGGGGAATCAGGGTGATCCAGCCGCCCAGCGCGCTGCGGATCTCGTCGAGCGTGAGATGCCGCATCAGCGCGCGGTTGCCGGGCGCCATCTGGTTCCAGGCGCAGCGCAGGGCGCGCAGTTCCGGCTGCGCCGAATCGCGCAGGCGGAACTCGGTAATGAAATAGAGGAAGCTCGGGTCGCCGTCGTCGTCGACGTAGCGCGCCTTGACCAGACCAGGCGTCGCGCCGGCGGTGACCGGATTGATGCTGCGCGTCACCCGCCACACCTCGAAGCGCCCGGGCTGCAGGACCTGCGGCGCGGCGCGCACCGTGTCGAGCTCGACGACGCAGAACGGGTCCTGCTCCTGCACGCTGTTGCGCGGCACGATGCGGCCGTATTGCAGGCGCACCGTCGCCTCGCCCGGCGGGATCGTCAGCGGCCGGTGGAGCGCCGCCGCCCAGCCGGTGGTCCAGGCGTAGTGCGGCGAGGCCGGGTCCGGGGATTCGAGTCCCGCACAGCCACCTAGAAGCAACGCCAGTCCAAGTCCGATCGCTTTCATCTGCGCCTCCATGCTATGGAATGTAGACGCTGTTACTCGGGCCTGACGCGGAACCACGCCGCATAGAGCGCCGGCAGGAAGAACAGCGTCAGCAGCGTCGCCGCGATCAGCCCGCCCATCACCGCCACCGCCATCGGCCCCCAGAAGATCGAGCGCGACAGCGGGATCATCGCCAGCACCGCCGCCGCCGCGGTGAGGCTGATCGGGCGCATGCGCCGCACCGTCGACTCGATGATCGCGTCCCACTGCGACAGGCCGCGGGCGATGTCCTGGCGGATCTGGTCGACCAGGATCACCGAGTTGCGCATGATCATGCCGGCCAGCGAAATGATGCCCAGAAGCGCGACGAAGCCCATCGGCCGGCCGCTCACCAGGAGCGCGATCGCCACGCCGATGAGGCCGAGCGGTGCGGTCAGCACCACCAGCATCGAGCGCGAGAAGCTGCCGAGCTGCAGCATCAGCAGCGTCAGCGTGGTGATCACGATCAGCGGCCACGATGCGCCGATCGCAACGTTCGCCTTGGCGCTGCTTTCGACCGGCCCGCCGATCTCGATCCGGAACCCCTGCGGCAACTGCGCCGCGAACTGCGCGACCTGCGGCGCGATCGCATCGATGATCGTCGCCGGCTGCGTGCTGCCGACCGGGTCGCCGCGCACGGTGATCGTCGGCAGGCGGTCGCGCCGCCAGATCACGCCGTCCTCGAAGACGGGCTCGAAGGTGGCGATCTGCCCCAGCGTCACGCTCCGGCCGTCGAAGCGCCCGATCGGAAGCGCCTTCAGCGCGTCGACGTCGCGATGCTCGTGGCGCGGCGTGCGCAGCACCACGTCGATCAGCAGGTCGTCCTCGCGGAACTGGGTCGCGGCCACGCCGGAGAGCTGCAGCGCGACCAGCCGCCCGACCGCATCGGAGCTCAGGCCGAGCGCCTTGATCTTGTCCTGGTCGAGCTGCGCCCTCACCGCCAGCGACTGCTCGTTCCAGTCGAGGTTCACCGCGGTCACCTGCGGATGCGCGGCGAGGATGCGGCGCAGCGTCTCGGCCTCAGTCTTGAGCCGGGGGATGTCGCTGCCGGACAGCCGGTACTGCACCGGATAGCCCGCCGGCGGACCATACTCGAAGCGCACCGCGCGACCGCGCACGTTGGGAAAGTCGCTGTCGAACAGCGAGCGCAGCCGCGTGACGATGCGCTCGCGCGCCGCCACGTCCTGGGCGATCACCACCAGCTGCGCGAAGTTGCGGTTGGCGAGCCGCTGGTCGAGGCCGAGCACGAAGCGCGGCGCGCCCTGGCCGATGTAGTTGAGCACGTGCGCCACGTCCTCGTCCTGCCGCAGCAGCGTTTCGAGCCGCACCGCCTCGGCGTGCGTCGCCTCGTACGAGGCCCCCTCGGGCAGCCACATCTCGACCAGCACCTCGAGCCGGTCGGACGCGGGAAAGAACTGCTTCTCGACGCGCTGCATCGCCGCCACCCCGACCGCGAGCGCGACGACGGTCAGCCCGATCACGCTCCAGCGCCGCGCCACGCACCAGGTGACCGCGGCGCGGAAACGCCTGTAGAACGGCGTGCGGTAGGCGTCGTCCTCGTTCTCGACCGCGTGCCCCGGCTTCAGCAGCGCGTGCCCGAAATACGGGGTGACGACGACCGCGACCACCCACGACGCCAGCAGCGCGATCGTCGTCACTGCGAAGATCGCGAAGGTGTATTCGCCCACCATCGACTTGGCGAGCGCGATCGGCAGGAAGGCGGTGGCGGTCAGCAGGGTGCCGGTCAGCATCGGAAACGCGGTCGACTGGAACGCGTAGGTCGCCGCCTCGAAGCGCCCCCACCCCGCCTCGAGCTTGTGGGCCATCATTTCCACCGCGATGATGGCGTCGTCGACCAGCAGGCCGAGCGCGATGATGAGCGCGCCGGTCGAGATGCGGTGCAGGTCGATGCCGAACAGCCACATCGCGGTGAAGGTGATCGCCAGCACCACCGGGATCGACAGCATGACCACCAGGCCGGCGCGCCACTTCAGCGCCAGGAAGGTCACCGCCAGCACGATCGCGAGCGCCTCGGCGAACGCCTTCATGAACAGCCCCACCGACTTCTTGACGATGCGCGGCTGGTCGTGGATCTGCTCGATCTCCAGCCCCACCGGCAGGGTCTGCTGCAGCGTCTCGATGGTGGCCGCGACGTCGCGCCCCAGCGCCAGCACGTCGCCGCCGTCGGCGAGCGACACGCCGAGCAGCACGGCGGGCTCGCCCTGCGAGCGGATCTCGGCGGCCGGCGGATCCTCGTAGCGCCGCGTCACCTCGGCGATATCGCCGAGGCGCAGGCTGCGCGTCCCCACCCGGATGATGGTCTCGCGCAGGCGTTCGACGTCGGCATACGGCCCCGACACCCTGAGCGGAATCGACAGCGTGGCGTTGTCGACGCGGCCGTTCGCCACCACGCCGTTCTGCTCCTGCACCGCCTGCACGATTTCCTGCGGCGTCACGCCGAGGGTGGCGAGCTTCTGTACCGGCACCTCGATGTAGAGCTTCTCCGGCACGATGCCGAACAGCTCGACCTTGCCGACGTTGGGCAGCCGCCGTACCTCGCGCTGCGCGTCCTCCGCCACGCGCCTGAGCTCGGCGCGCGTGAAGCCGTCGCCGGTGAAGGCGTAGATCGAGCCGAAGGTGTCGCCGAATTCGTCGTTGAAGAACGGCCCCTGCACACCGGCCGGCAGCTGCGGCCCGAGGTCGCCGACCTTCTTGCGGATCCGGTACCACGCCTCGGCCACGTCGCGGCCGCGCACGGTCTCCTTGAGATTGACGAACAGCGCGGTCTCGCCCGGCTTGGCGTAGCTCTGCACGAAGTCGAGCTCGGGCATTTCCTGCAGTTTCTTCTCGATGCGCTCGGTGAGCTGCTCCGACACCTCCTGCGCGGTGGCGCCCGGCCACTGCGCCTGAATCAGCATGGTCTTGAAGGTGAACGGCGGGTCCTCCGCCTGGCCGAGACCGAAATACGCGCGCACCCCGAGCAGCAGGATGAGCACGACGAAGAAGCGCAGCAGCGCGGGATGCTCGATCGCCCAGCGCGACAGGTTGCCGCGCCCGGGCACGAAATTCGGCGCAGCGCTCATTGCCGCGGCTCGACCAGGCGTACCGTCTGTCCCGGCGCCAGCTTGTGCACGCCTGCGGTCACCACCCATTCGCCGGCGGCGAGTCCCGACACGATCGTCGCGCGCTCGCCGGCCAGCGCGCCCAGCTCGACGCCGCGCGCGGCCACCTTTCCCGTCTGCCGGTCGACCACCCAGACCTGGGGCTCGCCGTTGACCCGGAACAGTGCGCTCTGCGCGACCGAAAGTCCCGAAGCCGGTTCGCGACCGGCTTCCACCGTCGCGGTCATGCCGAGCTTCACCGCGTCGTCGGGCTTCGCGAGGCTCACGCGCGCGCTGTAGGTGCGGCTCGCCGCGTCGGCCATCGGCGAGAGCTCGCGCAGCCGCCCGGCGTAGGTCCGGTCCGGCAGCGACCACAGCCGCACCGTCAGCGACTTCGCGGCGCGCAGTTCGTCGAGCGCGTTCTCCGGCACGTCGATGCGCACCTCCAGCTCGCCGCGGCGCGCCAGCTGCGCCAGCGGCTGTCCGGCGGCCACCACCTGCCCGGCCTCGAAGTCGATCGCCGTCACCACCCCTGCATGCGGCGCGGTGAGCCGCGTGTAGGCCTGCTGGTTGCGCTGGCCCGCAGCGTCCGCCTGCAGCTGGGCAACCCGCGCCTGCGCCGCATCGGCGACGGCGCGCCGGCGGTCGAGCTCGGCCTGGGAAATGAAATTCTGCGCGCGCAATTCGGTGAACCGTTCCAGGTCCTGGCGGGCGAGTTTCGCCTCGGCCTCGGCTGCGGCGAGCTGCGCCTCGACGGCCTGCACCGCCAGAGCGTAGTCCTGCGGGTCGAGCGTGGCGATCACCTGCCCTGCCTGCACGGTCGTGCCGACCTCCACCAGGCGCGCGCTGACGCGTCCGCCCACGCGGAAGGCGAGCGCCGTCTCGTGGCGCGCACGGATTTCGCCGGCGTAGCGGGCGGGCGTGGCGTCGCTGCCGGCGGCGACCTGCTCGGCACGCACCGGCCGGACGTCGGCAGGCGGAGGCGGCGCCTGGCGCTCGCAGCCGACGACCAGCGCGAGGAGAACGAGGGGGATCAGATGGCTTCGCATCGGCGGATTATCCTGCAATCGTCGCGCAAACTGCACGGCGTTCCAGCCCGCGCCCGCGCTCGCGGCTTGCACCTTTTGCGCTTGACGTTCAGACTGCCCCCCTTCGCGCCGCGCCGCCGGCGCACGATCACCCCTTGTTCGACCCACGGAGCGCCCGATGCCCGCCAAAGCTGCCCCCCTTACCGAAGCCGCCTTGCTGAAGATGCCGGCTGACGACTACATGAACGCCGCCCAGCTCGCCTTCTTCCGCAGCCGCCTCGAGGCCCTGCGCGACGAAATGCTCAGCAATGCCGCCGACACCGGCGAGCACCTGAAGGAAAACGAGAACTTCGCCGACCCCAACGACCGGGCCACCGTCGAAGAGGAACACATGCTCGAGCAGCGCGTGCGCGACCGCGAGCGCAAGCTGCTGAAGAAGATCAATTCCGCGCTCCGTCGCATCGACACCGGCGAGTACGGCTGGTGCCTGGAAACCGGCGAGCCGATCGGGCTGGCGCGCCTGCTGGCGCGCCCCACCGCCGAATACACCATCGAGGCGCAGGAGCGCCACGAGAGGATGGAAAAGCTGCACGCCTGATTGCGTAGGCGCTGCGCCGAGATGGATGCTCCGCTCCCCATCACCCTGCTCACCGGCTTCCTGGGCAGCGGCAAGACCACGCTGCTGAACCATCTGGTGCGCACCCTGCCGCGTACCGCGATCCTGATGAACGAGTTCGGCGAGGTCGCGCTCGACCATCAGCTGCTGCAGAAGATGGAAGGCCCGATGGCGCTGCTGTCGGGCGGCTGCGTGTGCTGCACGATCTCGGGCAGTCTCTCGCCGACGCTGAAGAACCTGTGGATGGCGCGCCAGAAGGGCGACATCCCGCCGTTCGAGCGCGTCGTCATCGAGACCACCGGCATCGCCGACCCGGCGCCGGTGCTCGACAACCTGCTGCACGACAACTGGATACGGGCGCGTTTCCGTCTAGACGGCGTCGTCACGACGGTCGACGCGCTGTTCGGCATGGGCCAGCTCGACGAACATTTCGAGGCGGTGAAGCAGGTGGCGGTGGCCGACCGCCTGCTGCTGACCAAGACCGACCTCGCGCCGGCCGCGACGGTCGCCGCGCTGCGCGAGCGCCTGGCGGCGCTGAACCCGGCCGCGGACATCGTGACGGCGACCCACGGCGAAGTCGATCCCGCGGCGATCCAGAACCTCGGGCTGTGGAACGCCGAGACCCGCGCGCTCGAAGTGGCGCGCTGGCTGAAGCCGCAGCGCTACCAGCCGGCCACCGCCGGCAGGCTCGGCGGCAAGCCGCGGACCGAGCTGCACGACGCGCGCATCCGCGCGTTCTCGGTGGTGCTCGACGAACCGATCGACCGCTGGGGCCTGCAGTCGGCGCTGTCGATGCTGGTCTCGTTCCGCGCCGAGAACCTCCTCCGCTTCAAGGCGATCGTCAACCTCGCCGGCGAGGCGCAGCCGGTCGTGCTGCACGGCGTGCAGCACGTCCTGTACCCCGAGGTGAAGCTCGACGCCTGGCCCGACGACGACCACCGCAGCCGCTTCGTCTTCATCGTGCGCGACCTCGATCCGGAATTCGTCGCCCGGCTGCTGGCCGAGTTCAGCGACGCCGCCGCTGGCCAGGCCGGCCTCATGCCCCGATGAATCTCGCGCAGAAATTCCTCATCGGTGCGATCCGCGTCTACCAGCTGGCGCTCTCGCCCTGGCTGGGCCGTCAGTGCCGCTATCTGCCGACCTGCTCGGAATACGGCAAGGAGGCGATCGAGAAGCACGGTGCCCTGAAGGGCAGCTGGCTCGCGGCCAGGCGCATCGGCCGCTGCCGTCCCGGCTGCAGCCACGGCTACGACCCGGTGCCGCCGGTCGACCCGCCCCGCCGCGAGGACGAGAACTAGGATGCACACCCGGCTGCCGCGCCGCCTGCTCCCCTGGCTATACGCGCTCGCCCTGCTCATCGGGCAGGCGTCGGCGTTCGCGCACAGCCTCACGCACGCGCACGACCCCGCCCTGCCGGACCCTGTCTGCGAAGTCTGCGTCGCCCAGGCGCATCTCGGCGGCGCCGCACCGGCGAGCGCTTTCACGCTACCCGTCGCGAGCGAGCGCGCCCCTTGCGTGGCGCCGGCCGCGCAGCCGTTCCGCTGCGCATGCCCGCAGACCGCGCGCGCCCGCGCGCCACCCGCCTCCATCTGAGATCAGGCCCCCCGATCGTCGGCGACCGCGAGGCCCGCCGACCGTCTCTGTTTCTTGATGGAGTTGCACCATGTTACGACCCGCATTGCTCGCGGCCGCGTTGGCGGCTGCCTTTCCGGCCCATGCCGACACCGAACTCGACACCCTGCGCGCCGAACTGCAGGAACTGAAAGCCGCCTACGAGGCACGCATCCAGGCACTGGAATCGCGCCTGCAGCAAGCCGAAAGCGCGGCCACCACCGAGGCGAGTCTGCCCTCGGCGCCCGTTCCGCCGACCGAATCCCGCGCCGACACCGGCAGCTTCAACCCCGACATCTCGCTCATCCTGCAGGGACGCTACGCGCATCTCGACGACGTCGAGCATCGCGCGATCAGCGGCTTCCTGCCCGCCGGCCATGACCACGGCCTGCCGCGCGGCTTCTCGCTCGACCACACCGAACTGGTGATGTCGGCGAGCGTCGACCCCTATTTCAACGGCTACTTCAACCTCGCGCTCGTCGACGAGGAGGTGGCGATCGAGGAAGCCTGGTTCCAGACGACCAGCCTCGGCCACGGCGCCTCGCTCAAGGGCGGACGCTTCCTCTCCGGCCTCGGCTACCAGAACGAGCAGCACCCGCACGCCTGGGATTTCGCCGACAACAACCTGATGTACCGGGCGCTGTTCGGCGAGGCCTACGGCAACGACGGCGTGCAGCTGAAATGGGTGGCGCCGACCGAGTTGTTCATCGAGCTCGGCGCGGAAGCCGGGCGCGGCGCCGGCTTCCCGGGCACCGACCGCAACGCGAACGGCGCCGGCAGCTACGCGATGTTCGGCCACCTCGGCGGCGATGTCGGTGTCTCCAGCAGCTGGCGTGCCGGCCTGTCTTATCTGCACGCCAAGGCGGACGAGCGCGACGGCGAACTGGAGGACCTCAACGACGTGGAGGCCGAAACCCTGTTCTCCGGCAAGAGCAAGACCTGGGTGGCCGATTTCGTCTGGAAATGGGCGCCCGACGGCAATGCCCGCGAGCGCAACTTCAAGCTGGCCGGCGAGTATTTCCGTCGCAGCGAGCGCGGCAGCCTGCTGTGCGAGGACAACCTGGACCAGGGCGGCGCATGCGACGGCACCGAAGACGCCTATCGCTCCCGCCAGTCCGGCTACTACGTCCAGGGCGTCTACCAGTTCATGCCGCGCTGGCGCACCGGCTACCGCTACGACCGCCTCGACCCGGGCTCGGTCGACTTCGGCCTGAACAGCGCCAGCCTTGCGGTCACGGACTACAAGCCGACGCGCCACTCGCTGATGCTCGACTACTCGCCGTCGGAATTCTCGCGCCTGCGCCTGCAGGTCTCGAAAGACGAATCGATGGAGAGCGTGAGCGAAAACCAGTGGTTCGTGCAGTACGTCCACAGCCTCGGCGCGCACGGCGCCCACAAGTTCTGAGGAGACGACCATGAAACGACTGCTCGCTTCATTCCTTCTGTGGCTGCCGCTCGGCGCCCACGCCGCGCTGAACGTCTTCGCCTGCGAGCCCGAATGGGCGGCGCTGGCGCGCGAGATCGGCGGCGACGACGTGCGGGTCTACGCCGCGACCACCGCCCGCCAGGATCCGCACCGCATCGAGGCGCGCCCCAGCCTGATCGCGCAGATGCGGCGCGCGGACCTGGTGGTGTGCACGGGCGCCGGCCTTGAGGCCGGCTGGCTGCCGGTGCTGCTGCGCGAGGCGGGCAACGCCCGCGTGCAGCCGGGCCGCCCCGGGTATTTCGAGGCGACACGCTTCGTCTCGCTGCTGGAGAAGCCGGCGCGGCTCGACCGCGCCGAGGGCGACGTCCATGCCGCCGGCAACCCGCACATCCACACCGACCCGCGCAACCTCGCGAAGGTCGGCGCCGCGCTGACGACGCGCCTGGCCGAGATCGACCCGCAGCATGCGGCGGCGCATCGCGCGCGCGGCGAGGCGTTCGACGCGCGCTGGCAGGCCGCGATCGCGCGCTGGGAAGCGCGCGCCGTGCCGCTGAAGGGGATGCCGGTCGCGGTGCAGCACCCGTCGTTCAGCTACCTGATCGGCTGGCTGGGAATGGTCGAGGTCGCCACCCTGGAACCTCGCCCCGGCGTCGAGCCCTCGGTCGGCCATCTGGCGCAGGTCGCCGCGCGGCTGCAGGCCACCCCGGCCCGCGCCGTCCTGCGTGCCGCGTACCAGAGTCCGCGCCCCGCCGACTGGCTCGCCGCGCGCGCCGGAATTCCCGCCCTGGCGCTGCCCTACACAGTGGGCGGCAGCGCGCGGGCGGGCGACCTGTTCGGGCTGTTCGACGACACGCTCGACCAGCTGCTGAGCGCCGCACGATGAGTCCCGCGCCGCTCGATCCCGGCCTGCTCGCCTGGCCGTTCGCCGTCGGCCTCCTGGTGCTCGCCACCCACGTCCCGCTGGGACGCCGGGTGCTGGCGCGCGGCATCATCTTCCTCGATCTCGCGGTGGCGCAGCTCGCTGTGCTCGGCGTCGTCGCGTCGCACGCACTCGGGCTCGCCGACGAAGGCTGGCCGACCCAGCTGGCAGCCGCCGCCACCGCCCTGCTCGGCGCGGCCTTGCTGGCCGGCTGCGAACGGCGCTGGCCGCAGATCCAGGAAGCGCTCATCGGCTCGACCTTCGTCGTCGCCGCGAGCCTCTCGGTGCTGCTGCTGGCGGGGGATCCGCACGGCGGCGAGCACCTTGGCGAACTGCTCAGCGGACAGATCCTCTGGACCGGCGCGGAACAGGTGGGACAGATCGCCGCTTTGTACGGCGTCCTGCTGGCCGTTCTGGCCTGGCGCGGCGAGCGCCTCGGGCGGCTCGGCTTCTATCTGGTGTTCGCGCTGGCGATCACCGCCTCGGTGCAGCAGGTCGGCGTCTATCTGGTGTTCGCGAGCCTGATCCTGCCCGCGCTCGCGGTCCGTACGCTGCCTGCGCGGACCGCCGTGCCGCTGGGCTGGACGCTCGGCGCCGTCGCGTACGCGGCTGGGCTGACGCTGTCGGCGACCCGCGACTGGCCGGCCGGGCCGGCGATCGTCGTCGCCCTCGCCATCGCCGCCCCGGCAGGGGCCGCGGTTGCCGCCCGGGTTCGACAGCGCTAGTATCCATGCCTGAATCCCCCGATAGCGACGCTCGCGAACCCAGTGGCACTTCCGTTTTTCAGAAAAGGCAAGGACAAGCCCCCCGCACCGGCGCCAAAGACCGCGCCCGTGAAGGAGGCCCCGCCGACCGAACCGATGCTGACCATGGGCATGACCATGGGCGCCGGCAGCGGCATCGTGGTCGAGGAAACCAGCGGTGCGCCGCAATCCCCCGTCGACGAGGCGGCGATCCTCTATGCCAGCGGCCAGTCCGACGCCGCGGAGCAGCTGCTCAAGGACGTGCTGACGACGGACGACCGCCGGCCCTGGCACATGCTGTTCGATCTTTACGGCATCCAGAACCGGGAGCGGGAGTTCGAGCAGCTGGCGCTCGATTACGCGATGCGTTTCGAGACCTCGCCGCCGGTCTGGCAGCCCCCGGCGACGAACACCTCCGAAAAGCCCTCGCAGGCCAAGACCGCGACGCTCGAGCTGCCCGGCCTGCTCGACCGCAGTGCGGCAGCCGTGCTGCGTGACGGCGTCGCCGCCACCGCGGCGAACGATGTCGTCCAGATCGACTTCTCCCGGATCGCCATGGTCGACGAAGCCGGGGCCGACGAATGCGCGCAGGTTCTCGCGTCCGCCCGCAAGGCGAGGCGCAAGCTGCGGATCAGCGGCGTCGACCGGCTGATCGCGCTGCTGCAGGATCTCAACCGCGCCACCCACAGCCGGGCCGTGCACTGGCTGCTGCTGCTCGAGCTCTACCAGACGCTGGGACAGCAGGAAAACTTCGAGAATCTGGCGGTCGATTACGCCGTCCATTTCGAGGTGTCGCCGCCGTCCTGGAGCGAGGTGCAGGCCGCCGAAGTGATCCAGACCGCCCGCGCCCAGCCGGAGGACGACGCGCTGCGCCTCTCCGGCGAAATCACCCCCGGCAACGACAGCGCGCTGCAGCAGTTCGGCGACCATGCCGCGACCCGCGACGAGGTGCTGGTCGACCTCTCGCAGGTCACCCGCATCGATTACGCCAGCGTCGGCCAGTTCATCGGCGTGCTGATGCAGGGCCTGGGCAGCGGCAAGACGATCACCCTGCGCGGCCACAACGCGCTCATCCACGAACTTTTCCGCGTCATGGGCATCGACCAGCTGGCGCATCTCGTCCCGCACCACTCCCGCTGATGTCCGATGCCCTGATTGCCCAGGCCGCGCTCGCCGCAGCCGTGGCATGGGGCGCCGGGCTGCGCCTGTACGCCGTGGTGCTGATCCTCGGCCTGCTGGGACGCTACGGCGGGTTCGACCTGCCCGACCCGCTCGAGGTGCTGGCCCACCCGCTCGTCATCGGCATCAGCGGGCTGCTCGCACTGGCCGAATTCGTCGGCGACAAGATCCCGTGGCTCGACAGCGTGTCCGACGCCATCCAGACCTTCATCCGCATCCCCGCCGGGGCGGCGTTGGCGGCCGCGTTCTTCGGCGACGGCGGCGCCGCGGTGCAGGCCGCAGCCGCGCTGCTGGGCGGCACCTTCGCCGCCGGCAGCCACGTCGCGAAGTCCGGCACGCGCGCGCTGATCAACACCTCGCCCGAGCCGGTCAGCAACGCCGCCGCCTCGTTCGGCGAGGAGGCGCTGCTCGGTGGCGGCCTGTGGCTCGCCTTCGCCCACCCGCTGGCCTTCCTCGCCGCGCTCGCCGTGTTCATGGCGGTGACGCTGTGGATGCTGCGGCGGCTCTGGCGCTGGCTGCGGCAGTCCCGGGCGCCGGCCGCCCCGGGTTGAGCCTCATCTATAATCGAGCCCATGGAACAATATCGCGGCACCACCATCCTCTCCGTGCGCCGGGGCAGCCACGTCGCCCTCGGCGGCGACGGCCAGGTCACGCTCGGCAACATCGTCATCAAGTCGACCGCCCGCAAGGTGCGGCGCCTCTACCAGGAAAAGGTACTCGCCGGGTTCGCCGGCGGCACGGCCGACGCCTTCACCCTGTTCGAACGCTTCGAAGCCAAGCTCGACAAGCATTCCGGGCATCTCATGCGCAGCGCGGTCGAGCTCGCCAAGGACTGGCGCACCGACCGCATGCTGCGCCGGCTCGAGGCCATGCTGGCGGTGGCCGACCGCGAGCACTCGCTGATCATCACCGGCAACGGCGACGTGCTCGAGCCCGAGCTCGGCATCGCCGCGATCGGCTCGGGCGGCGCCTTCGCCCAGTCCGCCGCGCGCGCGCTGCTGGAAAACACCGACCTGCCCCCGCTTGAAATCGTCAAGAAGAGCCTCACCATTGCGGGGGATATCTGCATTTATTCGAACCAGAATCATGTGATCGAGGTGCTGGGGGACAGGGGTCAGGATTCAGGGGTCAGGGAATGAGCGGCCTCTGGCCGCCCTCTTTGAAGACCCCGCGAAGCGACAACACCCCCTGATCCCCGAATCCTGAATCCTGCCCCCTGAAATGACCCCCAAAGAAATCGTCCACGAACTCGACAAGCACATCGTCGGCCAGGCCGCCGCGAAGCGCGCGGTGGCGGTTGCGCTGCGCAACCGCTGGCGCCGCCAGCAGGTGGGCGAACCGCTGCGCCAGGAAATCACGCCGAAGAACATCCTGATGATCGGCCCGACCGGGGTCGGCAAGACCGAGATCGCCCGCCGCTTGGCGCGGCTGGCCAACGCCCCCTTCATCAAGATCGAGGCGACCAAGTTCACCGAGGTCGGCTACGTCGGCCGCGACGTCGACACCATCATCCGCGACCTCATGGAGACCGCGGTCAAGCAGATGCGCGAGCAGGCGGCCGCCAAGGTGCAGTTCCGCGCCGAGGAGGCCGCCGAGGAGCGCGTGCTCGACGCGCTCCTGCCGCCGCCCAGGAGCGTCGGCTTCGGCGAGGCCGAGCCGCCGCGCGAGGAAGGCGCGGCGCGCCAGCGCTTCCGCAAGATGCTGCGCGAGGGCCAGCTCGACGACAAGGACATCGAGATCGAGCTCGCCGCCGTGAGCCCGAGCATGGAACTCTTCACCCCGCCCGGGATGGAGGACCTCTCGCAGCAGCTGCAGGGGATGTTCGCCAACCTCGGCCAGGGCCGCCGGCAAACCCGAAAACTGAAGGTGCGCGAGGCGATGAAGCTGCTGACCGAAGAAGAAGCCGGACGGCTCATCAACGACGAGGAAACCAAGCAGCAGGCCCTCACCGCCGTCGAGCAGAACGGCATCGTGTTCCTGGATGAAATAGACAAGATCGCCACCCGCAGCGACGCGCACGGCAGCGACGTGTCGCGCCAGGGCGTGCAGCGCGACCTGCTGCCGCTGATCGAGGGCACCACCGTGTCGACCAAGTACGGCATGGTGAAGACCGACCACATCCTGTTCATCGCCAGCGGCGCGTTCCACCTGTCGAAGCCGTCCGACCTCATCCCCGAGCTGCAGGGGCGGCTGCCGATCCGCGTCGAACTGCAGGCCCTGAGCGTCGAGGACTTCGAGCGTATCCTGACCGCGACCGACGCCTGCCTGACTCGCCAGTACGAGGCGCTGCTGGCGACCGAGGACGTGACGCTGAAATTCACCCCGGACGGCATCCGCCGCATCGCCGAGATCGCCTTCGAGGTCAACGAGCGCACCGAGAACATCGGCGCGCGCCGCCTGCACACGGTGATGGAGAAGCTGCTCGAAGACATCTCCTTCGATGCCGGCAGTTTCACCGGCGACTACGTGGTCGACGCCGAAGCTGTCACCACCCGGCTTGCAGTGCTGGCCGCAAGCGAGGATCTCGCGCGCTACGTTCTCTAGCTCCGCGCCGGCATTCACCCGGCCGCCCCGATTTCCCCGTTTCCTTCTTCGCAGTGGAGTCCGACATGCAGCACACAGACCGCGACCGGAGCGCGCCCTCGCGCCGCCAGGCCCTGGGCGCCTGGGTCGAGGCGCCGCCGGTGCAGAATTTCATCATCGTCCTGATCGTGATCAACGCGGTGATCCTCGGCCTCGAAACCTCGCCGGCCGTCATGGCCTACGCCGGACCGACGCTGCTCGCGCTCGACAAGCTCATTCTCGCGGTGTTCGTGGTGGAAATCGCGATCAAGCTCTTCGCCCAGGGAGCGTCCTTCTTCCGCCGCGGCTGGAACGTCTTCGACTTTCTGGTGGTCGGCATCGCACTGGTGCCCGCCAGCGGCCCGCTCGCCATCCTGCGTGCCCTGCGCATCCTGCGGGTGCTGCGTCTCCTGTCGATGATGCCCAGGCTGCGTCTGGTGGTGGAAGCGCTGCTGCACTCGCTCCCGGGCATCGGCTCGATCGCCCTGCTCATGGTGGTGATCTACTACGTCGCCGCGGTGATGGCGACCGGGCTCTTCGGCGCCACCCATCCGGACTGGTTCGGCAGTGTATGGCATTCCATGTACACCCTGTTCCAGGTCATGACGCTGGAGAGCTGGTCGATGGGCATCGTGCGGCCGGTCATGGAAAGCCATCCCTATGCCTGGCTGTTTTTCATCCCCTTCATCCTCGTCGCCACCTTCACCGTGCTCAACCTCTTCATCGCCATCATCGTCGACGCGATGCAGTCGATGCACGAACAGGTGGTCAAGGAGGAGGAGGCACACATCACCGAGGCCGTGCACAGCGAAGGCGTTCACATCGAGCAGGAACTTCGCGCCGTGCGCGAGGAACTGCGTGCGCTGCGCGTGGAGCTGACGCAGGTGCGCGCGCCGCAGAAATAGGACTCGCCGACGGCAAGGCCTTCACGATGCGCTAATGCCGCCATCACCTTTTCTTATTTGGCGCCCCCCTCGCACAGGCGGAAAATCGCGTGGTTCAGACATAACCCAGGAGACCGACCATGGCCACCCGCGACACCCTCGCCCCCGAAGAAGCCAAATGTTCCAGTGGCGCCGATTACGCCGCGCTCGCGATGCAGGCGCTGCAGGAACCGGCCGACGCCGCCTACGCCAAGGAACTGATGGACCGCGTGGCGGACGACTGCCAGTTCACCAAGGATCTCGCCGCGTGCGCCATCGTCTACAAGGCGCTCGGTGAGCAGGATCGCGCCGAGGAACTGCTGCAGACGGCCGAGGACTACTGCATGACCGGCGAGGAGCAGATCTCGCTCGCCGAGGCCAAGTTCAAGGTGCTGGGCGACAAGGCTGCGGCGATCGGCGCGTACGAAAAGGCGCTCAAGGAAACCGGCAACCTCGACCCGCTGATCGACCTGGCGAAGAACGTGATGAGCGTCATCGCCGACGGCACGTTCGCCAGGAAAGTGCTGGAAAAGGCCGAGGCGAAGGTCAGCCGCGCGGTCGAATACGGCAAGCTCGCGGCGGCAGCCGCCGAACATGTGCTCGACAAGGACTACGCGGCAACGATCTTCAACAAGGCGGCCGAGAAGCTCTCCAGCGTGCCCGACCTTCTGTCGCTGGCGAGCGAAGTGACCAGGACCCTGGGGGATCCCGCCAAGGCGAAGGCGCTGTACGAGCGTGCGCTCGACGGCGCGACCGACTTCACCGCCGCGAAGACGCTGATCGACTCGGCCAAGCAGGCGGGCGACGCCGCATTCACCCAGGCGGCGCTGAAGAAGGCCGGCGAGCTCGCCAGCGCCACCGGTGAGTACATCGAACTCGCCGAGGGCCTGGCGGGCGTCGGGGACAAGGCGGGCGCGGCCGCGCTGCTCGACCGCGCGGAAGACGCGGTCGCCGGCCTCGACGAGATGCAGAAGCTGGTCGCCGCGGTGGAGACGCATCTTGCCGACGACGCCGACCGCCTTGCGCGGGTGAAGGCCAAGCTGGAAAAGCGCCAGGCCAACCATGCGCGCTACCTCGAATTCCAGCAACTGGAAAAGGAGGCCACCACCGTCAAGCAGTTCCTGGCACTCGCCGAGCGGGTCAGGGTCGAGCTCGAGGACCCGTTCTACGCAGGCAAACTGATCGAGTCCGCCGAGAAGCTGCTCGACGGCAGCGGCTACCAGTTCTCGCGCTACAAGCCGATCCTGCAGGCGGTCGACCGCAACCTCGACGACACCGACTGGCTGACGCGGCTGCTCGACCGGGCGGCGGAGAACGCCACCGACTTCGTCACCTTCAAGGACCTGGTCGTCACCACGGCGGGCCTCAAGCACCGTGAACTCGGCGTCGCCAAGGCGCGCGCCTACCTGGCGGCGCGCGAAACCGCGCTGGCGCAGGATGCCCACGCCACCGTGTACGACCTTGCCAAACTCGCCGAGGCGAGCTTCGCCGCCACCGGCGACGCCGCCGAGGCCGGTCGTCTGCTCGAGGCCGCGCGCGCCCAGGCCAAGGATCACTTCGCGCTGACCCACATCGGCCGCCTGTACGCCTCGATGGGCGACACCGGCCGCGCGGACGATCTGTACGCCGCCGCGGCGGCAGCCTGTCCGGATGGGGACGCCTGCATCCAGTTCATCGACCGCCTCAAGGGCTTCGCGCTTCCGGCCGACCTGCTGAAGAAGTGGTACGCCGAATGCGGCGCCCACCTGAGCAAGCCCGCGGACCGGCTGCGCTGGGCCGAAGGCATCGCCGACGCGCTGAACGACAAGACCTGGGCGTCAGAGGTCTACGGAGAACTCGCCGGGCAGTTTGCGGGCGATGCGCGCTTCGAGCTGAGCCGCCGCTCGCGCGCCGACCTCAACTACTTCGGCGCCAGCCGCCGCCACTGACCCGGCACAAGCCGGCCGCCCCTGCTCCCGCTGCGGGAGCGGCGAATACCCCCAGAAACAGCCCGGTTGAACGGGCTGTTTTTATTCGTAAACTTGAAACACAATCGTCTTCTGGAGTTCCTACATGGCCGGCAGCCTCTCGGACCTGATCGATACCGTGCAGAAGAACTGCATGATCGCCGACGCCCGCCACGCGCGCGACATGACCATGTGCACCTTCCTCCTGGAAATGCGCGAGTACTTCCGCTGGGAGATGGAGATCCCCTACGGCGCGCGCCTGCCCAAGGACGAGCTCGGCGACTGGCTGAACGCGCGCGAGAGTGAATGGGACGCCGTCGAGGAGCAGGACTTCGCACCGTTGCCGCTGACCGAGGCGGGAATCGACCCGTTCGAGGCGAACGACATCAACCGCGCGCTCATCCCGCAGGGACTGGTTTACAGCAGTGGTCTCGGCCACTTCCGCAAGCCGCATTTCGTGCTCGCCGAGCTGAAGCGCGCCGAAGTGCGCGAAGGCGTGCAGGTGCTGGTGGCCGGCTGCGAGTATGCACGCGACCTGATCGCGCCCCCCGCCGCGATGCGCGACGGCGCGATTTTCCTGCGCATGGATGCGGTGCGGCGCCTGCTGTGGAACAAGTACGAGGAATGGCAGTGGAAGGAGAAGGACACCGCGCTGGGCCGCGCGTTCGCCTACCACGACTTCGAGCGTGACATCGAGCGGGGGCTCGACCGCATGGCGGAGGCGGAAAGCGAGGCGATGATCCTCCACGAGATCGGCGAGGCGCGCGCGGAGTCGCTGCTCGGCGAGGACTGGAACGCGATGCTCGGCGCCCTCGGTTCACGCCACGCCGAACTGCTGGTGCGCGCGGTGCGCGACCATCTGGCCGACTGCATGGTGACGCTGCCGACGCTGCTGGAACGCGACGCCGTCGGCTCGCTGCATTTCTATCTCGCCAACCTGTCGGGACTGCGCCGCGCTCTGTTCCCGTCGCTGCCGCCGGCCTACGAGGCCTGGCTCGCCGGCGACCGCGGCCGGCTCGCCGGCCTGGTGGCGCGCGGCGAGGCCCACTGGCTCGACAAGGCGCGGCAGCTCGTCGCCCTGCATCGCCGCGACCCGGCGCGCGTCGACGCGCAGATCTCCGCGCTGGCCGGAGGCGACCTCGCCGGGCTCAAGCTGTAAAAAAAAGAACGGGCGATGAACGCCCGTTGAGGTCTCCCTTTTCTTCCCCTTGTTATCCGGCGGGCTGCGCGACGTCGCGGCCCAGCTGCTCGGCGATGGAATCGAGCAGCTGCTGTTCCTGGTAGGGCTTGCCGAGATACTCGTTGACGCCGAGCTCCATCGCGCGGTTGCGATGCTTGTCGGCCGTGCGCGAGGTGATCATGATGATCGGCACCGCCTTGAGGCGCGGGTCCGCACGCATCACGCGCGCCAGCTCGAAACCGTCCATGCGCGGCATCTCGACGTCGAGCAGCACCACGTCCGGGAGCAGGTCGCCCATCTTTTCCAGCGCGTCGACGCCGTCCTTGGCGCTGTCCACCCGGAAGCCCTCGCGGGTGAGCAGACGGGTGGTGATCTTGCGCACCGTGAGCGAATCGTCGACCACCAGCACCAGAGGGGCCTGCAGCGCCGCGCTGAGTTCGAGCGCTTCGGCCGGTGCGGCCCGCTCGACCTCGTTGCGCGGCATGCTGGCCCAGCGCAGCGCGAGCGGCACCGGATTGAGGATCAGGATCACGCGGCCGTCGCCTCCCACGGTGGCGCCGGCGATGCCGGTGACGCGCGCGAGCTGCGGACCGATGTTCTTGACCACGATTTCGCGCGTTCCTTCGATCGCGTCGACCAGCACAGCGGCCTGGCTGGTACCGCTGCCGAGCAGCAGCACCGCGTTGTAGCGCTGCACCTCGTGGACCGCCTCGGTGTCGCCGATCAGATGCGGCAGGTACGACAGCGGGTAGCGCACCCCGCGCCACGTCACCTCGCCCGCCGCCATCGCCTGCTCGAGCCCTTCGGGCCGCAGCTCCAGCACCTGCCGTACCAGCGTTGCCGGCAGCGCATAGTCGTGCCTGGCTGCCTGCACCATCACCGCCTGCGTCATCGCGAGGGTGAGCGGCAGGTAGATGTCGAAGCGGGTACCCGCACCCGGCGTGGAGACGATTTCGATCCGTCCGCCGAGCGCCGAAATTTCGCTCTTCACGACGTCCATGCCGACGCCGCGGCCGGCGACCTGGCTGACCGATTCGGCGGTGGAGAAACCGGCGGCGAAGATCATCTGCGCGAGCAGGGTCTCCGTCGGCTCGACGCCGGGCAGCAGCAGTCCGCTGGCCTCGGCCTTCGCGCGGATCCGCGCGTAGTCGAGGCCAGCGCCGTCGTCCTTCACGGTCAGCACCATTTCGTTGCCCGCCTGGTGCGCGGACAACACGATCTCGCCGAACTCCGCCTTGCCTGCGGCGCGGCGCGCCTCGGGCGCTTCGATGCCGTGCGCCAGCGCGTTCCGCAGCAGGTGCTCGAGCGGCGCGGTGACCTTCTCCAGCACCGAGCGGTCGATGTCGAGATCGCCGCCCTGGATGTCGAGCTGCGCCCGCTTGCCGACATCGCGCGCGGTCTGGCGCACGGTGCGATAGAGGCGCTCGGCGACCGAGTACAGCGGCACCATGCGCACCCGCAGCAGGTCCTGCTGCAGTTCGCGGTTCAGCCGCATCTGCTGGATCAGCGCCGCATCGGCCTCGCCGAGACGCGCGAGCAGGATGTGCTGCACGGTCGAGATGTCGTTCACGCTTTCCGCGAGGAAGCGGGTGACTTCCTGGAAGCGGGTGAAGCGGTCGAACTCCAGGGGGTCGAACTCGTCGCTGCCGCCGTGCGCCTGGAAGGTCGCCTGCATCTGCGACTCGGCCTGGATTTCCACTTCGCGGATGTGGCCGCGCAGACGGCCCAGCGCCTCGGTCAGTTCGTTGACGTGGCGCTTGAAGGCGAACACTTCGCTCTCGATCCGCGAACGCGCGATCGCGACCTCGCCCGCCTGGTTGACCATGCGGTCGACCCAGTCGGCGCGGACGCGCAGGGTGAGCGCATTGCTCTCGCGGGTGACCGGCTGCCCGGCTGCCTCGCTGCGGGCGGCGGGTGCGGCCACCGGGGCGACCTCCGCGGCGACGCCAGGCATCGCCGCGGCATGCACCGGCTCGTTGGCATGCAGCACCGGCTCGATCGGCGCCTCGAGCGGCGCGGCTTCTTCCTCGAGCAGGCTGTGGAGCTCGCCCCGCTTCAGGCGGTCGACGACGTCGGCCATGCGGTCGAACTGCGCCTCGAGCGTCTCGAACACCTCGGGGCTCGCGGCCAGATTCCCCTCGATCACCGCGATCACGCGCGCTTCCATCACGTGCGTCAGCTCGCCGAGGCGCATCGCGCCGACCATGCGGGCGCTGCCCTTGATGGTATGCAGATTGCGCCGCAGCGCAGCGCGCGCAGCCAGGTCGTTCGGCGTGGCCTTCCACGCGCGCAGTTGCGCGGCGGTATCAGGGACCAGCGACTCGGCCTCTTCCAGGAAGATCGGCAGCAGCTGCTCGTCGATTTCGTCCGCCACTTCACGGCGCTCGAACACCGGCGCGGGACCGGCCGGCTTGACGTCGGCGAGCAGTGCGCGGACGTCGAACAGGCCGGCCTCTGCCGGCTCCGCAGCCGCCGGGGCGGGCTCGGATTCGGCGGCCGGCTCGACCTGCGCTGCGGAGGCGGTGACGTCGGCCGACGGTTCCGGGATCGTCGGCAGCGCCTCGACGGCCGGCTCGGCAGCCTGGACGCCGGGAACGTCTTCCAGTTCGCCGAGCACGGCAATCAGGTCGTGGGCCGCATCGGGCAACTGCCTGCTCGCGATGGACGCGATCATCCCGCCCAGGCGTTCGACCGTGTCACGGACCAGCGGCAGGTGCGCCAGCGGCGGCTGCGTCTGGATGAAGCGGTTCCAGTACTGCTCGAGCGCGTGCGACAGTCCGGCCAGCGCGGAGAACCCGGAGGTTCCCGCGATCCCCGCCAGGGTATGCACGGCGCGACGCGCCGCCTCGCCGACGACGCCCCCGCCGATTTCCGCATGGCGCGCCATCTCCTCCTGCAGCGTCGCCAGGCGCTGCTGCGCCTCGGCCATGAAGATTTCGTACAGGCCGGGCGACAGGCAGACCGGCCCGACGCAGACCTCATCCGGCTTCGGTGCGTCGGTCGACGCGGGCGGAGCGGGCGGCTGCTCGATTTCGACGGTCGGCGCCTCGGCCTCGGGGCTGAACTCGTCGAAATGCACCAGCGACTCGTCGACCTCGACGTCGACGAGTCGGCCCGGGACGGCCTCAAGGTCAGCCGTCGCGTCGTTTTCCGCGGCGGCGAACGCGATCGCGTCGTCGCCTGCCGGATACTCGACCTCGATCACCGGCAGCGACGACCAGTCGGTTTCGGCAGGCACGGCCTCGATTTCCATCTCGGCGATGATCCCGCTCTCGGCAGGCGTCGACACCTCGGCTTCCGCCACGGTCTCGGCTTCCGCGACCGCCTCGGCTATTACGGTAGCCGCGCTCGCAGCGGGCGCCACAGCTGCGTCGAGCGGTTGTCCCTGCGCGACGCGGTCGACCGCGGCCAGCAGTTCAGGCACCGGCAGGGCGTCTGCGCGCCCGGCCTGCAGCGCATCCACCCATCGCTGCAACACGGTGCGCGCGCGTCCGACCAGCTGAAGCAGGTCGCCGGTGGCAGCCTTCTTCTCGGCGAGCCAGCCGTTCATCAGTTGCTCGAGGCGCCACGCGGCCTCGCCGAGCTCGGTCAGCCCGACCATGCGGCCGCTGCCCTTCAGGGTATGGAAGGCGCGGCGGATGACCGTCAGCGTATCGTGGTCGTCGGGGCGAACGAGGCAGGCCTCGGCGGCCTCGCCCAGCGTCGCCAGCACGTCCTGGGCTTCCTCGAGGAGTTCCGGCTCGACGCCTGCGGGGAGCGTCGCGAGGGTGGTCGCGTCGGTCGACGCGCCATCGCCGGGAGCCTCGGCCGCCGCACGAGCGGGCTCGATCGGCTC
>DHHQ01000014.1:0-287 GCA_002403375.1 Thiobacillus denitrificans
GGCGACACCTTCCTCGGCGGCGAGGACTTCGGCCAGCGCCTGATCGACTACATCGCAGAGGAATTCAAGAAGGAACAGGGCGTCGACCTGAAGAAGGACGTCCTCGCGCTGCAGCGCCTTAAGGAGGCTGCCGAAAAGGCGAAGATCGAGCTGTCGTCGGGCCAGCAGACCGAGGTCAACCTGCCCTACATCACGGCGGACGCCTCCGGTCCCAAGCACCTGGCGGTGAAGATCACCCGCGCCAAGTTCGAGGCGCTGGTGGAAGACCTGATCAAGCGCACCATCGA
>DHHQ01000014.1:294-54581 GCA_002403375.1 Thiobacillus denitrificans
CGGCCAGACCCGCATGCCCAAGGTGATGGAAGCGGTGAAGGATTTCTTCGGCAAGGAGCCGCGCCGTGACGTCAACCCGGACGAGGCGGTCGCCGTCGGTGCGGCGATCCAGGGCGGCGTGCTACAGGGCGAGGTGAAGGACGTACTGCTGCTCGACGTCACCCCGCTGTCGCTGGGCATCGAGACCCTGGGCGGCGTGATGACCAAGCTGATCCCGAAGAACACCACAATCCCGACCAAGGCGAGCCAGGTGTTCTCGACCGCCGACGACAACCAGAGCGCCGTGACGGTGCACGTGCTGCAGGGCGAGCGCGAGATGGCCTCGGGCAACAAGAGCCTGGGCCAGTTCAACCTGTCGGACATCCCGCCGGCGCCGCGCGGCATGCCGCAGATCGAGGTCACCTTCGACATCGACGCCAACGGCATCCTGCACGTGTCGGCGAAGGACAAGGCCACCGGCAAGGAAAACAAGATCAAGATCCAGGCAAGCTCCGGTCTGACCGAAGCCGAGATCCAGCAGATGGTGAAGGACGCCGAGGCGAACGCTGCCGAGGACCACAAGGCCTTCGAACTGGCGACCGCGCGCAACGCCGCCGACGCGATGATCCACTCGGTGAAGAAGTCGCTCGCCGAATACGGCGACAAGGTCTCGGCCGACGAGAAGGCGGCGATCGAGGCGGCGCTCAAGGAGTGCGAGGACGCCGTGCGCGAGGGCGACAAGGACACCATCGAGGCGAAGACCAACGCGCTCGCCACGGCCAGCCACAAGCTCGCCGAGCAGATGTACCAGGCCGAGCAGGCCAAGTCGCAGCCGGGTGAAGCCGCCGGCGGCGGCTCGGGCGCCGCGGACGACAACGTGGTCGACGCCGAGTTCGAAGAGGTGAAGGACAAGTAAGGGGCCAGGGGTCAGGATCCAGGGATCAGGGAAGGTCGCGCTGCGCGCGGCCTTTGCCTTTTCCGCTAGCCTGCCCCACCCTGCCCCCTGAAACCTGAATCCTGCCCCCTGCCCCATGAGCAAACGCGACTACTACGAAGTCCTCGGCGTCGCCAAGAACGCCTCGGACGAAGAAATCAAGAAGGCCTACCGCAAGCTGGCCATGAAGCACCATCCTGACCGCAACCCGGACGACAAGGGCGCGGAGGAGAAATTCAAGGAAGCGAAGCAGGCCTACGAAATCCTTTCCGACTCGGACAAGCGCGCCGCTTACGACCAGTTCGGCCACGCTGGCGTCGACCAGCAGTCCGGGATGGGCGGCGGCTTCGGCGGCGGCGGCTTTTCCGACGCCTTCTCCGACATCTTCGGCGACATCTTCGGCGGTGGCGGCAACCGCCGCGACCGCGTCTACCGCGGCGCCGACCTGCGCTACAACCTGGAAATCGGGCTGGAAGAAGCCGCGCACGGCACCGAGACCAAGATCCGCATCCCCTCGCTGGAAGAATGCGGCGTGTGCCACGGCAGCGGCGCCAAGCCCGGCACCAGCCCGACGACCTGCTCCACCTGCGGCGGCCACGGCCAGGTGCGCATCCAGCAGGGCTTCTTCTCGGTGCAGCAGACCTGCCCGCGCTGCGGCGGCACCGGCAAGATGGTGACCGACCCCTGCACCGCCTGCCACGGCGAGGGCCGCGTCAAGAAGCACAAGACGCTGTCGGTGAAGATCCCTGCCGGGGTCGACAGCGGCGACCGCATCCGGCTGGCCGGCGAGGGCGAGGCCGGCGTCAACGGCGGACCCGCAGGCGACCTCTATGTGGTGATCCACCTCAAGGAGCACCCGGTATTCAAGCGAGACGGCGACGACCTGCATTGCGAAATGCCGATCAGCTTCGCCACCGCGGCGCTCGGCGGCGAGGTCGAGATCCCCACGCTGGACGGCCACGCCAAGATCAAGATCCCGGCCGAGACCCAGTCCGGCAAGGTGTTCCGCCTGCGCGGCAAGGGCATCAAGGGGGTGCGCAGCCACGCGCCCGGCGACCTCATGTGCCACATGCTGGTGGAAACGCCGGTCAACCTTTCCGAGCGTCAGCGCGAACTGCTCCGCGAGTTCGAAGCGCTGAGCCCTGGCCGGAACAATAACCCGCGCGCGCAGTCCTTCATGGACAAGGTCAAATCGTTCTTCGGGCAGTAGCCTCCGGGACACGGGCCCGCCCGTTCCCCGGATGAAGGAAAATCCTGCATGGCGCCCGGCTGCTCTCGGCTGTGCAGGACGCAGCCACTTCAACCAGACAAACGGAGAGAACACCCCATGCGCAAACCTTCACTGATCGTCGCCAGCTGTGCCGCCCTGCTCGCCTTTCCCGCTGTTCCCGCCCTTGCGGCGGAAGTGCCGGTGATCGTCAAGATTCCCAGGCTCACCGTCGAAGCCGCCGAAAAGATCGCTCAAGCCACGATGCAGGCCTGCCGCAAGGACGGCATCCAGATCGGCGTGACGGTGGTGGATCGCAGCGGCGACGCCATGGTGGTGATGCGCGACACGCTGGCCCCGCGCATCACGCTGGAGATCAGCCAGCAGAAGGCCAACACCGCGGTCAACTTCAACGCCGCGACCTCGACCATGGAGAATCGCTTCACCCAGCCGTTCTCGGTCGGCAAGGTCGACGGCCTGGTGTTCTCCGCGGGCGGGGTGCCGATCGAGGCGGCCGGCAACATCGTCGGCGCGGTCGGCGTCTCCGGCGCGGCGACCGGCGCGCAGGACGAGGCGTGCGCCCGCGCCGGGATCCGGGCGGTCCAGTTCGAGCTCGAGACCGCTAACCTGTAATCCGCCGGACGGGTCCCGCCCCGCGGGCGCTCGCAGGCCTGCGGGCCCGCCGGCGCCGGTCAGCGGCGGGCGGCGGCGAACAGCCGGAAGAAATTCCCGGAAGTCGCCTCGCCTACCGCTTCGGGCGTCGTCCCGCGCACCCGCGCGATTTCCTCCGCCACGTGCTTCACGTAGCCCGGCTGGTTGGTCTGGCCGCGATGCGGAACCGGCGCGAGGTAGGGCGAATCGGTCTCGATCAGCATCCGCTCGAGCGGAATCGCCGCCGCCACCTCGCGCAGTGCAACCGCGTTCTTGAACGTGACGATGCCGGAAAACGAGATGTAGAAGCCGAGTTCGATCGCCGCCTCGGCGACGGCCAGGCTCTCGGTGAAGCAGTGCATGACGCCGCCCGCCTCGCCTGCGTTTTCCTCGCGCATGATGCGCAAGGTGTCGTCGGCCGCCGCGCGCGTGTGGATCACCAGCGGTTTCCGGCACGCGCGCGCTGCGCGGATGTGGGTGCGGAAGCGCTCGCGCTGCCATTCGAGGTCGCCGGTGAGGCGGAAGTAATCCAGCCCGGTCTCGCCGATCGCCACGACCTTCGGGTGGTCGGCCAGCGCCACCAGTTCCTCGACGGTCGGCTCGGTGCAGTCCTCGTGGTCGGGGTGCACGCCGACCGAGGCGTACACGTTCGGGTAGGCCTCGGCGATCGCCCGAATCTCGGGGAATTTTTCCAGTTCGACGCCGATGCACAGCGCGTGGCTGACCTGGTTGGCCGCCATGAGCCCGAATACCTCGGGCAGCTTGCCGGCGAGATCGGGGAAATTGATGTGGCAGTGGGAATCGATGTACATGCGGCGGGGACGGCGCCGCATGACGGCGCTACATGGTATGGGTGGGTCGTACCGATTTTAGCGAACCGCCGAGCAATCCTTCAATCTTGTTCTGCGCGGCCTTGCCGCTTTCGTTGAAGGCGAACTGCACGCCGACCCCCTGGGTACGGCTGCCGTGGGCGCCGGCCGGGGTCATCCACACCACCTTGCCGGAGACGGGCAGCCTGGCCGGATCGTCCATCAGCGTGAGCAGCATGAACACCTCCTCGCCCATCTTGTAGGTCTTGTTCGTCGGAATGAACAGGCCGCCCCCCTTGATGAAGGGCATGTAGGCCGCGAACAGCGCGGAGCGCTCCTTGATCGACAAGGAAAGCACCCCGGGGCGGACCTGTCCTGCTGGATCGTTGGCTACTGCACTCATCGTCGTATCTCTCAATCAAACACATGCCGGTACCGGACCAGCCAGGCCTCGAGTTGCAGGGCCCGGTTGAGCGGATGGGCAAGAACCCTGCCCTCGTTCGCCTGCGCCCGCGCGAGCGCCAGAAGCTTCGCCAGGTCCGCCTTGTCGCCCAGCCGCAGCAGCGCCTCGGAAAAATCGCGGTTGAACTGCACGCTGCCCCGCAGCCGGACCGCCAGCAGATCGCCCAGCCACTTGTAGACCAGGTTGTGCCAGGCCTGCGGGCTGACCGCCTTCCAGCGCTCGCCCAGCGTCACCGGATCGATCCGCTGCGGATCGGCCAGCGCATCGAGCACGCTGCGGCGCTCGTCCAGTTCGCCGCTCTCGGCCCAGCGCTGGGCGTCGAGCGGGGTTCCGCCCGACAGCGCCAGCAGGGTCGCCGCGTCGTCGACGCCCTGCCCGGCCAGCCACTGCGCCGCCAGATCGAGCGGCGGCAGGCCGATGTCGACCCGCGTGCAACGGCTGCGGATGGTCGGCAGCAGGCGCCGCGGCTGGTCCGAGACCAGCACGAACACCGTATTTAACGGCGGTTCCTCGAGCACCTTTAACAGGGCGTTCGCGGCAGCCACGTTGAGGCTGTCCGCCGGATCGACGAGGACCACCCGGAAGCCGGCCCGGTAGGTGGACAGCTGGACGAAATCGACCGCCTCGCGCGCCTGGTCGACCTCGATGGCGGTCGCCATGCGGGTCTCGCCTTCCTTGCCGGTTTTCTCCTGCAGGCTGACGCGGCGGAAATCCGGGTGCGCGCCGGTCTCGAACCAGTGGCAGGCCGGGCAGCCGCCGCACGCCGAACCGTCGGGGCGCGGCGCCTCGCACAGCAGCGCCTGCGCCCAGGCCTGCGCGAGCGCGCCCTTGCCGACCCCGTGAGGTCCCGCCAGCAACAGGGCCTGCGCAGGCCGCGCCCGGGTCGCCAGCAGGCGTCGCCAGGCCGTTTCGAGCCAGGGATACGGTGCGCTCACGCCAGTTCCTCGAGCAGCTGCGCGATATCGTCCTGCAGCGCGTCGATGCTACGGCGCGCGTCCAGCACGCGGATGCGCCCGGGCTCTGCCCGCGCACGGTCCAGATAGGCGTTGCGCACCCGGCTGAAGAAGCTGTCGGCCTCTCGCTCGAAGCGGTCGGCGGTGCGCGCCGCCGAGCGGCGTGCCTCGGCCACCTCGGGCGGCACGTCGAACAGCAGGGTGAGGTCGGGCGCAAAGCCGCGCTGCACCCAGGCTTCGAGCACGGCGATGCGCTCGGTCGCGATGCCGCGCCCGCCGCACTGGTAGGCGTAGCTGGCGTCGGTGAAGCGGTCCGACACCACCCAGGCGCCGCGCGCCAGCGCGGGCCGGATCAGTTCGGCCAGATGCTGCTGGCGCGCGGCGAACATCAGCAGCAGTTCGGTGTCGGCGTCCATGTCGCGGTGCAGCAGCAGTTCGCGCAGGGTTTCGCCGAGCGGGGTTCCGCCGGGCTCGCGGGTGACGATGACCTCCCTGCCCTGCCCGCGCAGCCAGTCGGCGACGAAGCCCAGGTGGGTGCTCTTGCCGGCGCCGTCGACGCCTTCGAGGGTGATGAACTTGCCGGGCGTCATCGTCTGCGCTGGTACTGGTTGACGGCGCGGTTGTGCGCCTCGAGGGTGCTGGAAAACACGTGGGTGCCGTCGTTGCGCGACACGAAATAGAGCGCGCTGGTCTTCGCCGGATTGAGCGCCGCCTGGATCGCCGCCTCGCTCGGCATGGCGATCGGCGTCGGCGGCAGGCCGGCGCGCGTGTAGGTGTTGTAGGGCGTGTCGGTCTGCAGGTCGACCTTGCGCAGGTTGCCGTCGAAGCGCTCGCCCAGGCCGTAGATCACCGTGGGGTCGGTCTGCAGGCGCATGCCGCGGCGCAGACGGTTGATGAACACGCCGGCGATTTCCGGCCGCTCGAACGCGGCGCCGGTTTCCTTTTCGACGATCGAGGCCATGACGAGCGCCTCGTAGGGCGTCTTGTACGGCAGGTTGGGCGCCCGAGCCTCCCACGCGGCGGCGAGCTTCTCCTGCTGCAGCCGGTAGGCGCGGCGCAGCACCTGCAGGTCCGAGGTGTGCGGCGCGTAGAAGTAGGTGTCCGGAAACAGCAGGCCTTCGGGATGGCTCTCTGCGGCGCCGATCGCCTGCATCACCTCGGCGTCGCTCAGGCCGGCGCTGTCGTTTTTCAGCAGCGGCTGCGCCGCGAGGACGGCACGCACCTCCCGCCAGCTGCGGCCCTCGATGAACTGCACCACCGCCTGCGAGACTTCGCCGCGCTGGATCTTCGAATACAACTGCAGCGGCGTGAGGGGCCGGTCGAGGGTATAGACGCCGACCTTGAGCGTCCCCTGCTTGCCGAGCACGCGGCCGAGCAGCCAGAAGGCCCGCGCGTTGCCGACCACGCCTTCGCGCTCCAGCATCGTGCTCAGGCTGCGCAGATGGGTGCCGGGCACGACATGGATGGTCCTGGGCAGGGGCTCGATGCGCAGCGGCTGGTTGCCGTACCAGGCGAGTCCCCCGGCGCCCGCCAGGCCGGCCGCGCCGGCGAACAGCACCAATCGCTTAATCCACTTCTTCATACAAGGCAGTCTTCAAAATATCGGTCCACCCCGCGGGCGGCCAGGTCTTGTCGTCGAGGCGGGCCACGCGACGCACGCCGATCACGCTGTTGCACAGCATCACTTCGTCCGCAGCGAGTATAACGGCAGGCGGCAGCCGCTCGACACGGGTGCGGACGCCCAGCCGCCGGGCCGCCCGCAACAGCCGCGCGCGCGCGACGCCCGCCACGCCGCACTGGCTCAGGTCCGGCGTGGCGAGCTCGCCGTCACGGGCGATGACCAGATTGCTCATCACGCCGCCGATCACCGCGCCGCCCTCGTCGCACAGCAGGCCCTCGACGACCGACGGGTCGTTCCATTCGGCGCGCGCGAGCACGTTCTCGAGCCGGTTCAGGTGCTTGATTCCTGCCAGCCGCGGCTGCCGCGCCAGCCTCAGCGCACACCAGCGAACGGCGATGTCGTCGCCCGCCGCAGCCGCAGCATAGGCCGGCAGCGGCGCCGACTGCACGATGCGGGTGACGGCCTGCCCGGGCGGCAACGCGTAGCCGCGCGCGCCCGCGCCGCGGGTGATCACGATCTTGGCCACGCCCTCCCCGGCCGCGGCCACGCGGCAGACTTCGGCGCGCAGCACGGCCTCGTCGGGGCAGGCCAGCATCAGCGCCGCGCAGTCGTCAGCCAGCTTGGCGTAATGGTCGCGCCACCACAGCGGCTGGCCGACGTGCATCCGCAGCGTGCGGAACACGCCGTCGCCGTAGGCGAGCCCGCGGTCGCGCGCGTCCACGCTGTCCGTCGGCTGGCCGTCGACGAGAATCATGCCGGAACCTGGGAACGGCAGTTGGGCACGCCTGAGTGTGCGGTTTTCGGGTTGCCTGGCAAGGCGGGACGACGCGGCGGGGTCATTCCCCGCAAGGAGGAACAACGCAGCCAGGAGAGCCGAAAACCGTGCAATCGGGTGTGCAGCGGATTACCCACGAGGCAAAGTATGTCGGAGGCACTCATTCGGTATCCATGCTATTTGACGAAGGCAGATGAGCAGTCAACTGCCGTTCCCAGGTTCGAGCGCGCGCAGCAGGCCGCGGGCCTTGGCGCGCGTTTCGTCGAGCTCGCGGGCGGCGACCGAGTCGGCGACGATCCCGGCGCCGGCGCGGAAGCCCAGTTCGCGCCCGTGCAGCAGGAAGCTGCGGATCAGGATGTTGAAGTCGAAGCTGCCGTCGCGGTTGATGTAGCCGAGGCTGCCGGTATAGGCTCGCCGCGGCGTCTGCTCGAGTTCACGGATGATCTGCATGGTGCGCACCTTCGGACAGCCGGTGATGGTCCCCCCGGGGAACACCGCACGCAGCGCGTCGTAGACGCTGACCCCGCTGCGCAGCTTGCCGCAGACGGTCGACTCGATGTGATGCACGTGGCGATAGCTGGCGACCTCCATCAGCGCGGCGACGTGGACGCTGCCCGCCTCGCACACCCGCCCCAGGTCGTTGCGCTCGAGGTCGACCAGCATCACGTGTTCGGCGCGCTCCTTGGGGTGGGCGTGCAGCCGCGCTCGCAACGCAGCGTCCTCCGCCGCGTCCTCGCTGCGCGGATGCGTGCCGGCGATCGGCCGGGTTTCGAGCACGCCGTCGCGCGTGAGGCGCACCAGGCGCTCGGGCGAGGAACTGGCGATGGCCCAGCCGTCCATCTGCAGCAGCGCCGAGAACGGCGCCGGATTCCGCTGCATCAGCCGGGCAAACAGCGACGCGGGCGGCACCGCCTCCGCGTAGTCAGCCTGCCAGCCGCGCGACAGGTTGACCTGGAACACGTCGCCGGCGCGGATGTAGTCCTGGATGCGCGCGACCCCGGCGAGGAAGGTCGCGGGGGCGTCCTCGCGCACCGCCTGTCGTGCCGGAACCGCAGGCAGCGGGGGGGGCGTTTCGGCGAGGTCGCGCTGCAGCGCGTCGAGGAGCGCTGCCTGGCCGTCCTCGGCCATCAGCAGGCAGCGGCGGCTCGCGCGATCGAACAGGATGGCTGCCGGAATGCGCGCGAGCCAGGCAAGGGGAAAGCCGGCGGCGTCCGCGGCGCGTCCCGCACTCGGCTCGAACAGGGCGCCGAGCTCGTAGCTCAGCGCACACAGCCAGCCGCCGACGAAGGGCAGTTCACGATCGGGCTGGAGCGCGGGCTGCAGCCGCATGGCGGGATGCGCCTGCAGGTCGCGCAGGCCCTCGGCGCCGTCGATGCTGAACACGTCCTCCGGGAACGCGAACAGCACGTCCCAGCCGCTGTCGCCACTGCTGAGCAGGAGCCCGGGGTAGCGCTGCGGGTTGGCGGCCTGCAGCCGGATCAGGTCGGGGCGCGCCCCGTCCGGCGGCAGCGGCCATTCGCGGATTTCGGGGGTGCCGGGGTGATCGGTTGCGATGGGGCGATCCCCCGCGACGGTCAGGCGCGCTTGAAGATCAGCGAGCCGTTCGTTCCGCCGAACCCGAAGTTGTTCTTCAGCGCGTAGTCGATCTTGAGGTCACGCGCGGTGTTGGCGCAGTAGTCGAGATCGCACTCCGGATCCTGCGAGAAGATGTTGATGGTCGGCGGCGAGATCTGGTGGTGAACCGCCAGCACCGTGAACACAGACTCGACGCCGCCGGCGCCGCCCAGCAGGTGGCCGGTCATCGACTTGGTCGAGTTGACCACCGTCTTGTAGGCGGCGTCGCCCATCGCGAGCTTGATCGCGTCGGTCTCGTTCTTGTCGCCGAGCGGGGTCGAGGTGCCGTGCGCGTTGACGTAGTGGATCTGCTCGGGGTTCACGCCGGCGTCGCGCATCGCGTTGAGCATCGAGCGCCGCGGGCCGTCGGTGCTCGGCGCCGTCATGTGGTAGGCGTCGCCGCTCATGCCGAAGCCCGTCACCTCGGCGTAGATCTTCGCGCCGCGCGCCTTCGCATGCTCGTATTCCTCGAGCACCAGGACACCGGCCCCCTCGCCCAGCACGAAGCCGTCGCGGTCCTTGTCCCAGGGGCGGCTGGCGGTCGCCGGATCGTCGTTGCGCGTCGACAGTGCACGCGCAGAGGCGAAGCCGCCCACGCCCAAGGGCGAGGTCGCGCACTCCGAACCGCCGGCGACCATCACGTCGGCGTCGCCGTGCTCGATCAGCCGTGCGGACAGGCCGACCGCGTGCAGGCCGGTGGTGCAGGCGGTGACGACGCCCAGGTTCGGCCCTTTCATCCCGTAGAGGATGGAAAGGTTGCCGGAAATCATGTTGATGATGGAGCCGGGAATGAAGAAGGGGGAAATCTTCCGCGGTCCGGATTCCATCAGCATGGAATGGGTTTCCTCGATCAGCGGCAGGCCGCCGATGCCGGAACCGATGTTGACGCCAATGCGCTCGGCATTGGCTTCGGTGACTTCGATGCCCGAGTCGCGTACCGCCTGGATGCCCGCGGCCATGCCGTACTGGATGAAGGTATCCATGCGGCGTGCCTCTTTCGGGTTGAGGTAGGCCTCAACGTCGAAATTCTTGACCTCCCCTGCCATGTGCGAGGCGAACGGGGTGGGGTCGAAGCGGGTGATCCGGGCGATCCCGGTGCGACCGGCGACCAGGTTGTCCCAGGCTTCCGGAATGGTGTTGCCGACCGGGGAAATGATCCCCAGGCCGGTGACGACGACGCGACGCTTGGACAAAACGCAGTCCTCTTTCTGGGGTGGACGATCAGCTCGAGTGGCTGTTGACGTAGTCAATCGCCTGCTGGACGGTGGTGATCTTCTCTGCGTCTTCGTCGGGGATTTCGCAGCCGAATTCTTCTTCCAGCGCCATCACCAGTTCAACGGTATCGAGCGAGTCGGCGCCCAGGTCACCCACGAAGGAAGACTCGTTCTTGATGTCTGCCTCGTTGACGCCCAGCTGCTCGGCGACGACTTTGATTACACGCTGTACGTTATCCATTACTGATCCTTCCTCTTTTGAAATTTGGAGCTTTATCGAAATTAAAGCCGGTGAATTCTACCAAACTTTGTTTGGCGCTTATGCCATGTACATTCCGCCATTGACATGCAGCGTCGCGCCGGAAATGTAGCCTGCATCCGGCGACGCCAGGAACGTCACGGCGTGGGCAATGTCCTGCGCGGAGCCGAGCCGGCCCAGCGGGATGTGGTCGAGCAGGGCCTGGCGCTGCGCGTCGGGCAGCGCGCGCGTCATGTCGGTGTCGATGAAGCCGGGCGCCACGCAGTTGACCGTGATGTTGCGGCTGCCGACCTCGTTCGCGAGCGACTTGGTGAAGCCCATGATGCCCGCCTTCGCCGCACCGTAGTTGGTCTGGCCCGCGTTGCCCATCGCGCCCACCACCGAGGCGATGGAGATGATGCGGCCGCGGCGCGCCTTCATCATCGCGCGCAGCACCGCGCGCGACAGGCGGAACACCGAGGTGAGGTTGGTCGCCAGGATGTCGTCCCACTCCTCGTCCTTCATCCGCATCAGCAGGTTGTCGCGGGTGATGCCGGCGTTGTTGACCAGGATGCCGACGTCGCCGAACTGCGCGCCGATCGCGGCGATCACCGCGTCGACTTCGGCGGCGTCGGTCACATTCAGCTTCATCCCGCTACCCTGGATGCTGGCGGCGGCGAGGTAGTCGCTGATCGCCTGCGCGCCCTTCTCGCTGGTGGCGGTGCCGACCACGGTGGCGCCGGCGTTGCCGAGCGCCAGCGCAATCGCCTGGCCGATCCCGCGGCTGGCGCCGGTGACCAGCGCAACTTGTCCTTGCAACATGTCGTCTCCTTATTGATTGAGTGCCGCCGCGAGGCTGGCTTCGTCGACCAGCGCCAGTGCCGGCAGACTGTCGTCGATGCGCTTGCTGAGGCCCGCCAGCACCTTGCCAGGGCCGCATTCGATCACGCGTTCGATGCCGTCCGCCTTCAGCGCCTGGACGGTCTCGACCCAGCGCACCGGGGTGTGCAGCTGCTTCGCCAGCGCCGCGCGGATCGCCTCGGGCTCGGCGTGGCGCTGCACGTCGGTGTTGTGCAGCACCGGGATCGCCGGCGTGGCGATCGCGATGCCCTGCAGGTGGGCCAGCAGCTTGTCCGCGGCCGGCTGCATCAGCGAGGAATGCGAAGGCACCGACACCGGCAGCGGCAGCGCGCGCTTCGCGCCCTTCTCCTTCGCCAGCACCATCGCGCGCTCGACCGCCGCCTTGTTGCCGGCGATGACGACCTGGCCGGGCGAATTGAGGTTCACCGCCTCGACCACTTCGCCCGCCGCCGCATCGGCGCACACGGCACGCACCGCGTCGTCGTCCAGCCCCAGGATCGCCGCCATCGCGCCGACACCTTCGGGAACCGCCGCCTGCATTGCCTCGGCGCGGAAGCGCACCAGTCTGATCGCATCGGCAAAATTCAAGGCGCCAGCCGCCACCAGCGCCGCGTATTCGCCGAGGCTGTGCCCGGCCAGCAACGCCGGCGTCGCGCCGCCCGCCGCCTGCCACGCGCGCCAGGCGGCAACGTCGGCCGCCAGCATCGCGGGCTGGGTATTGACGGTCTGGTTCAGCAGATCGGCAGGACCTTCGGCGACCAGCGCCCACAGGTCGAAACCAAGGGCATCGGAGGCCTCGGCGAAGGTCGCGCGCACTTCGGCGCGCTCGCCCCATCCCTGCATCATGCCGACCGACTGCGACCCCTGCCCGGGGAATACGAATGCAAGCTTCATCATCTTTCCATGAATGTGTTGGCGAAGGCGCAGGCTCGCTCGTCGGGCCTGGCGCCTTGGCCGGATACGAAAGCCAGTATCAACGGCACCGTCCGTCAGTACTTGAGCAGCGCCGAGCCCCAGGTGAAACCGCCGCCGAACGCCTCCATCAGCACGGTCTGGCCGCGCTGGATGCGGCCGTCGCGCACCGCCACGTCGAACGCCAGCGGCACCGAGGCGGCCGAGGTGTTGCCATGGCCGGCGACGGTCGTCACCACGTTGTCCATGCTCATGCCGAGCTTCTTCGCGGTCGCCGAAATGATGCGGATATTGGCCTGGTGCGGCACCAGCCAGTCGATGTCGGACTTCTGCAGGCCGTTGGCTTCGAGCGTCTCGTCGACGATGCGGTCGAGCGTGTTGACCGCCATCTTGAACACGGGATTGCCTTCCATGCGCATCAGCGCCGGCTCGCCGAGCCCGGTCGAGGGACCGGTGGTGGTGCGCAGGAGCTCCTTGTGGCGCCCGTCGGCATGGATGTGGGTGGCGATGATGCCGGGTTCGTCGGACGCCCCCAGCACCACCGCGCCGGCGCCGTCGCCCCACAGGATGCAATTGCCGCGGTCGTTCCAGTCGGTGATGCGCGAAAGCGTCTCGGCGCCGATCACCAGCACGTGCTTCGCCGCGCCGGTCTTGATGAACTGGTCGGCGACCGACAGCGCGTAGACGAATCCGCTGCACACCGCCTGCAGGTCGAACGCGGGCCTGCCGTTGGTCATGCCGAGCTTGGACTGCACGATGCACGCCGTGCTGGGAAACACCAGATCGGGCGTGGTGGTGGCCACCAGCAACAGGTCGATGTCGTCGACGGCCACGCCGGCCGCCTCCATCGCGGCACGCGCGGCGTGCGCGGCGAGATCGCTGGTCAGCTCGCCTTCGGCGGCGATGTGGCGCTCACGGATGCCGGTGCGCTCGACGATCCACTGGTCGTTGGTGTCGACCAGCTTTTCGAGGTCGGCGTTGGTGAGGATGTGGGCAGGCAGATAGCTGCCGGTGCCGAGAATGCGGGAATAGGTCAAGCGGCCACCCGTTGGGCTAGTTGGATCTGGTCGGTGATGCGCTTCAGCACGTTGTTGCGGACTTCGTCACTGGCGGTCTCGATCGCGTGCTCGAAGGAGAAGCGGTCGGCCGAGCCGTGGCTCTTCACCACCACCCCCTTGAGGCCGAGCAGCGTGGCGCCGTTGTAGCGGCGGGGATCGAGGCGGCGCTTGAAGGCGTTCATGACCGGCAAGGCGACGAGGCCGGCGATGCGGGTCAGCCAGTTGCGCTTGAACTCCGCGCGCAAGGTGGCGGACACCATCTTGGCAAGCCCCTCCGACGCCTTCAGCGTGACGTTGCCGACGAAGCCGTCGCAGACGACCACGTCGGTGGTGCCCTTGAAGATGTCGTCGCCTTCGACGTTGCCGTAGAAGTTGAGGTCGCTGGCGCGCAGCAGCTCGGCCGCCTGCTTGACCACCTCGTTGCCCTTGATCTCTTCCTCGCCGATGTTCAGCAGGCCGACGCTCGGCCTCGGCTTGTGCTCCACCGCCGACACCAGCATCGCCCCCATGATGCCGAACTGCAGCAGGTGCTCGGCGGTGCAATCGACGTTGGCGCCCATGTCGAGCACCAGCACATGCCCGGTGAGGGTCGGCATCACGGCGGCAATCGCCGGCCGGTCGATGCCGGGAAGCGTCTTCAGGACGAAACGCGCGGTCGCCATCAGGGCGCCGGTATTCCCCGCCGACACGCAGGCATCGGCCTCGCCAGACTTGACGAGGTCGATGGCCACCCGCATGGAGGAATCCTTCTTGTTGCGCAGCGCCAGCGCCGGCGCCTCGTCCATGGCCACCACCTGGCTCGCGTGACGAACGATCAGGCGCGGACCGGGTTCGGCGCGCTGCGCCTTGAGCTCGGCTGCGACGACGTCCTGCGGCCCGACCAGAATCACGTTCAGGTCAGGCAGGCGCGCGAGACTGCGGATCGCCGCCGGGACGGTGACATGAGGGCCATGATCCCCCCCCATGACGTCGATGGCGACTGTGATGTTTCTCATACAGCCGGAATCCCTGGCCGGATCGCAGCGCCAGGCCGGAGAACCCTCCGGCCACGCGCGGATCCTGAGCCTCAGGAAATTACTCGCCCTTGGCCTTGACGACCTTGCGGCCGCGGTAGAAGCCGTTGGGGCTGATGTGATGGCGCAGGTGCGCTTCGCCAGTGGTCGGCTCGACGGCCAGCGGCGGGTTGGTCAGAAAATCGTGCGAGCGATGCATGCCGCGCTTGGACGGGGACTTCTTGTTCTGCTGGACTGCCATTTCTTGCTCCTTAAAATTCGTTCGCGCCCCTCAGGCGGGGCATTCACCTTCCGCGTGCATCGCCGCCAGCGGCAGGCTCAACAACACTTCATCCTCTACCAGGCCGACGAGGTCGAGGACCTCTCCGGCCAATATCGCATCAGCGTCGGGCATGGCATCCAGGCGCTCGAGCTCGGTCTCGTTCCGCGCCAGATGCAGCGTGCGGCCGATGTCGACCCGATGCGCCAGGCTGCCGAGGCAGCGCTGACAGGTCAGCGCCACGTCGCCACCAACCTCCAGCCGCAAGGACATGCCGCCCCGCTGATCCGCCTGCCCGGTGACTCGACAGAACAGCGTGCCTTGCGTAAATTCATGAGCAAGGCGTGGAAACGCAGACACGTCGGACAGGGTTTCCCACGACTTCGAATCCCTGCAAAACCGCCGTGGATCAACCTCAACAGGCTGGAGCATGGTGCACCCGTTCAACAGCGTACTGGGATAACGCACACAGGCTCGACATGGTGCACCCGGTTAAACATTAGCCCGCAATGATATGATTCCGCGCTACTTTTGTCAAAGAAACGGTGACCATGCTTAAGAAGATTCTGGTTGCCAACCGCGGCGAGATTGCAGTCCGCATCGTCCGCGCCTGCGCCGAGCTGGGCATCAAGTCGGTCGCCATCTACACGGACGCCGACCGTCACGCGCTCCACGTGAAGAAGGCCGACGAGGCGTACCACATCGGCAAGGATCCCATCCTCGGCTATCTGAACGCGCACACCCTGGTCAACCTTGCCGCCGCCTCGGGCTGCGACGCGCTGCATCCGGGCTATGGCTTCCTGTCCGAGAACCCCGACCTCGCCACCATCTGTGCGCGCCGCGGCATCCGCTTCATCGGCCCCTCGCCCGACGTGATCCGCCGCATGGGCGACAAGATCCAGGCGCGCAACGCGATGATCGCGGCCGGGATCCCGGTGGTGCCCGGCTCCGACCACAACCTGGAAAACGTCGACGAGGCGCGCACGCTGGCGAACACGATCGGCTATCCGGTCATGCTCAAGGCGACCAACGGCGGCGGCGGGCGCGGCATCCGCCGCTGCGACAGCGAGGAGGAGCTGCTGAAGAACTACGATCGTGTCGTCTCGGAGGCCAGCAAGGCGTTCGGCAAGCCCGAGGTCTTCGTCGAGAAGTGCGTGGTACACCCCAAGCACATCGAGGTGCAGATCCTCGGCGACACCCAGGGCAACATCATCCACCTGTTCGAGCGCGATTGCTCGATCCAGCGGCGCAACCAGAAGCTCATCGAGATCGCGCCGAGCCCGCAGCTCACCGAGGCGCAGCGCCAGTACATCGGCAAGCTCGCGGTGCGCGCCGCCAAGGCGGTCGGCTACGTCAACGCCGGAACCGTCGAGTTCCTGCTCGACGCCGACAACCAGTTCTACTTCATGGAGATGAACACCCGGCTGCAGGTCGAGCATCCGATCACCGAGACGATCACCGGCGTCGACATCGTGCAGGAGCAGATCCGCATCGCCTCCGGCCTGCCGCTGCAGTACCGGCAGGAACAGATCGAGCACCGCGGCTACGCCATCGAGTTCCGCGTCAACGCCGAGGACCCCAAGAACGAGTTCCTGCCGAGCCTCGGCCGCATCACGCGCTACTACTCGCCGGGCGGCCCCGGCGTACGGGTCGATGCGGCGATCTACACCGACTACGTGATTCCGCCGTACTTCGACTCGATGTGCGCCAAGCTCACGGTGTGGAACCTGACCTGGGAGTCGACCCTCGCGCGCGGCAGCCGCGCGCTCGCCGACATGCTGGTATACGGCGTGAAGACGACGATCCCCTATTACCAGGAGATCCTCAGGAACCCCGAATTCCGCAGCGGGCGCTTCAACACGAGCTTCGTCGACGAACACCCGGAACTCGTCCGCTACACCGAAAAGAAACCGAAGGAAGTGATCGCCGCCGCCATCGCTGCAGCCATCGCCGCTCACCAGGGGTTATAGGAAATGTCAAAGGTATACGTCACCGATCTCGTCCTGCGCGACGGCCACCAGTCGCTCATCGCCACCCGCATGCAGACCGCCGACATGCTGCCGATCTGCGGCAAGCTCGACCAGGTCGGCTTCTGGTCGCTCGAAGCCTGGGGCGGCGCCACCTTCGACGCCTGCGTGCGCTTCCTGCGCGAGGATCCCTGGGAGCGCCTGCGCAAGCTGAGGAAGGCATTGCCGAACACGCGCATCCAGATGCTGCTGCGCGGCCAGAACCTGCTCGGCTACCGCAACTATTCCGACGACGTGGTGCGCGCGTTCGTGCAGAAGTCGGCCGACAACGGCGTCGACGTGTTCCGTGTGTTCGACGCCATGAACGACCTGCGCAACCTCAGGGTCTCGATCGAGGCGGTGAAGGCCGCCGGCAAGCACGCCGAGGGCACCGTCAGCTATACCACCAGCCCCGTGCACGACATCCCGCATTTCGTCGAGCTCGCCAGGGGCCTGGCCGAGATGGGCTGCGACACCATCGCGATCAAGGACATGGCCGGGCTCCTGACGCCGTTCACCGCCTACGAGCTCGTGTGCGCGATCCGCGAAGCCACCAACCTGCCCATCCACACCCACAGCCACGCCACCTCGGGGCTCGCGCACATGACGCACCTGAAGGCGGTCGAAGCCGGCGCGACCATCATCGACACCTGCGTCGGCGCGTTCGCCGAGGGCGCGAGCCACCCGACCACGCAGAGCTTGGTCGCGGCGCTCGCCGGAACGGTCTACGACACCGGGCTTTCGCTGCCGCTGATCGAGGAAATCTCGGCCTACTTCAAGGAGGTGCGCAAGAAGTACTGGCAGTTCGAGTCGGAATTCACCGGCACCGACACCCGCGTGCTGATCAACCAGGTGCCGGGGGGCATGATCTCCAACCTCGCCAACCAGCTCAAGGAACAGGGCGCGATCGACAGGATGGACGCGGTCCTCGAGGAAATCCCGCGCGTGCGCGAGGATCTCGGCTACCCGCCCCTGGTCACGCCGACCTCGCAGATCGTCGGCACCCAGGCCGCGCTCAACGTGCTCACCGGGGCGCGCTACAAGTCGATCACCAACGAAGTGAAGCTCTACCTGCAGGGCCGCTACGGCCGCGCCCCCGGCCACGTCAACGAGGAGGTGCGCAAGCTCGCTGTCGGCGACCTCGACATCACCACCTGCCGGCCGGCCGACCTCCTGCCCGACGAGCTCGACAAGCTGCGCGGCGAAATCGACAGCCTGGCGAAGTCCGACGAGGACGTGCTGACCTACGCGATGTTCCCCGACCTCGCCAAAACCTGGCTGCAGGAACGCGCAGCGGGCAGCCTCAAGCCCGAGCCGCTGCTCCCGCAGGGCCCCGCGCAGCAGGAGGCGGCGCCGCGCTACGCGGCCGACGAGTTCAAGATCACCCTGCACGGCGAGACCTACCACATCAAGCTGTCGGGCAGCGGCCGCAGCGACGCCGCCCAACGCCCCTATTTCGTCTCGGTCGACGGCGTCTCGGAGGAAGTCCTGGTCGAACCGCTGAACGAAGTCGCGGTATCCGCCGGCGGCGACAGCGCCCCCCGCAAGGCTGCCGCCGCACCCAGCGCCCCTGGCCAGAAGCCGCGCCCCAGCCATCCCGGCCACGTCACCGCCGCCATGCCGGGCACCATCGTCGACGTGCTGGTGAGCGTCGGCCAGCGGGTCAAGGCCGGCGACGGCGTGCTGGTGATCGAGGCGATGAAGATGGAAAACGAGGTGCAGGCGCCGATCGCCGGCATCGTCATCAGCATCTTCGCCAAGAAGGGCGACGCGGTGACGCCCGACATGGCGCTGGTCGAGATCCAGCCCGAATGAAGCTGGTCCTCGCTTCGACCTCGCGCTACCGCCGCGAGCTGCTGGCGCGCCTGCACGTACCGTTCGAAGTGCTGTCGCCCGACGTCGACGAGACCCCGCTTGCGGGCGAGACGCCCTCCGCCACCGCGCTGCGGTTGTCGGTGGCGAAGGCGCAGGCCGCCGCGACGACGTATCCCGACGCGCTCATCATCGGCTCGGACCAGGTCCTGATGCTCGACTCGGAGCAACTCGGCAAGCCCGGCAACTTCGACAATGCCTTCGCCCAACTGAAGAAGATGCAGGGCCGCGCGATGGTGTTCCATACCGCGCTCACGCTGCTGAACAGCCGCACCGGCCACGCGCAGACACGCGACGTGCCGACCGTGGTGCACATCCGCCGGCTAAGCGACGCGCAGATCGACGCCTACCTGAAGAAGGAACAGCCCTACGACTGCGCCGGCTCGGCCAAGAGCGAGTCCCTCGGCATCGCGCTGATGGAACGCATGGACAGCCCCGACCCGACCGCGCTGATCGGCCTCCCCCTGATGGCGCTGACCGAGATGCTCGCCAACGAGGGGCTGGACGTGCTGACCTGGCGCGCGCAGTGAGCTAGCGTGGCGACCCTCTATCTGATCCCGGTGCCGCTCGGCCCGGTGAACCCCGACGCCTGCCTGCCGCCCGACACCCTCGCGGTCGCCCGCCGTCTCGAACACTTCGTCGTCGAACGCGCCAAGACCGCGCGCGCGCACCTCAAGGCGATGGGCCACCCGCAGCCGATCCAGGCGCTGCACCTCGAGGAACTCAACGAGCACACGCCACCGACGGCGATCGAGGCGCTGCTCGCGCCGCTCGAGGCCGGGCACGACGTCGGGCTGCTGTCTGAGGCGGGCTGTCCTGCCGTCGCCGACCCCGGCGCCGCCCTCGTCCTCGCGGCGCATCGCGCGCGCATTCCGGTGGTGCCGCTGATCGGGCCCTCGTCGATTCTGCTGGCGCTGATGGGTTCGGGGCTCGGCGGCCAGCGCTTCGCCTTCCACGGCTACCTGCCCGCCAGGGAGCCCGAGCGCAGCCACAAGATCCGCGAACTGGAGAAGACCGCCCGGCGCGAAAAGGCCACCCAGCTGTTCATCGAAACGCCCTACCGCAGCGCGGCCCTGCTCGACGCGCTGGCAGCGACGCTTGCGCCGCAGACGTTCGTCAGCGTCGGCGCCGACCTCAGCCTGCCGGGCCAGTTGCTCCGCACCCGGAGCGCGGCAGCCTGGCGCGGCCAGGCCGATGCGGTCAGGGACCGCCTGGTGGTGTTCGGGATCGGGGTCTAGGGCCTAGAAGCGCAGCGAGTCGAGCCGCAGGGTCAGCCGTTCGCCGGATTCGGTTTCCGCCAGCAACCATTCGGCGCCGTCTCGCGTGTAGACGTCGAGCGGCCGCAGCCGCCGGCAGCCGGCGTGCTCGCCGGCCTCGACCGTGGCGTCGAGCCACTGCCGCGTGAGCGCGGCGAACTCGAGGCGCTCGTGCTCGGCGCAGGGGATGGGACGATAAGGCGTGTCGCTCAACGCAGGTTGACGCCGGGTTGGCCGAACGGCGCCCAGGCCTTGGCCATCGCCGCGCCGAGGCGCCCGGCGAGACGCTCTGCCAGGCTTTCCTGGCGCGTGTAGTCGACGATGTCCTTGGCCTTGATGACGTCACGGGCGACCGATTCGACATTGCCGAAGCCGTCGGCCAGCCCGAGCTGGATGCTCTTCTCGCCGCTCCACACCAGTCCGCTGAACATTTCGGGGGTTTCCTTCAGGCGCTTGCCGCGCCCTTCCCGCACCACGCCGATGAACTGGCTGTGGATCTCCTCGAGCATCTGCCTGGCGAAGGCCTGCTGGTCTGGATCGACCGGCGAGAACGGGTCGAGGAAGCCCTTGTTCTCGCCCGCGGTCAGCAGGCGCCGCTCGACGCCGAGCTTTTCCATGGTCTGGGTGAAGCCGAAGCCGTCCATCAGCACGCCGATCGAGCCGACGATGCTCGCCTTGTCGACGAAGATCTTGTCGGCGCCGGCGGCGACGTAGTAGCCGCCCGAGGCGCAGATGTCGTCGACCACGGCGTACAGCGGGATTTTCGGATACAGCGCGCGCAGGCGCCGGATCTCGTCGTAGATCTGTCCCGCCTGGACCGGGCTGCCGCCGGGGCTGTTGATGCGCAGGATCACGCCCTTGGTCTTCTTGTCCTCGAACGCGTTCTGCAGGCTGCCGATCACCGAGTCGGCGCTCGCCTTGTCGGACGCGATCACGCCCTGCAGGTCGACCAGCGCGGTATGCGCCTTGGGGATGGCGACGCCGTCCCCGCGGAACCAACCGGCCGCGAGGAAAAGCACGATGAACAGGTACAGGAAGCCGAGCGTCTTGAAGAGGATGCCCCATTGGCGGGTCCGGCGCTGTTCCTGGATCGCCGACAGCGCGAGCTTCTCCAGGACCTGGCGCTCCCAGTTCGCCGGGGTGGATTTTTCGGGTTCACTCATTGTTTTTCTTCCATCACGTAGACATGGCCGTCACGCTCGACGACGGGAACCGGGACCAGGCCGCGCCCGGCGCAGCGCCCGCCCACGCAGGCGCCGCTCCCCGGATGGTAGAGCGCGCCGTGCGTGGCACAGATCAAGTATAGCCGCGAGTCGTCGAAGAACTCGCCCTCCTGCCAGTCGAGCTCGACCGGAACATGCCCGCACTGGTTGAGAAAGCCGCGTGGCACGCCTGCGAAACGCACCACGAAAGCCGGTTGTGGCTTGCCCTCGCGCGCAAGCGCGAAGCGCACGCCGCGGCCCTGCTCGGCCAGCTCGCTCGACGCGCAGATCAGGCGTTCGCGGTGAGCCATGCGTGCACGTCGGCGAAGCTCCCGGCCAGGGCGAGCGGCGCGTGGGGATGCAGATCATCCGGCTCGTGCGCGCCATAGGTCACGCCGAGGCTGGCGACCCCGGCGTTGGCGGCCATCAGCAGGTCGTGGCTGGTGTCGCCGATGACCAGGGTGCGGGCCGGGTCGGCGTCGAGCTCGTCGATCAGTTCCAGCACCATCGCCGGGTGCGGCTTGGAATGGGTCTGGTCGGCGCAGCGGGTCGCGGCGAACCAGGCGCCGAGGCCGCTGGACTCGAGCGCGCGCTCGAGGCCGATGCGGCTCTTGCCGGTGGCGACCGCAAGCTGGAAGCCGCTCGCGTGCAGGTCCGGGATCCCCTCGGCGACCCCGGCGAACAGCGGCAGCTCGGCGTCGCGGCCGAGGTAGTGATGGCGATAGCGCTCGACCAGCCGCGGATAGTCGTCGGCCGGCAGGTCCGGCAGCAGCGTCTGCAGCGCCTGGACCAGGCCGAGGCCGATGATCTGCCGCGAGGCGCGCTCGGTCGGCGCGGGCAGGCCGATGTCCTCGCAGGCACGCTGGATCGAGTCGACGATCACCCCGGCGGAATCCATCAGGGTGCCGTCCCAGTCGAAGATCAGCAGGTCGAATTGCCTGGGTTTGTTGCTCATGGTGCGTCAAGGGTTTCCAGAAAAGTGGCCAGGTCGGCGGGCAGCGGCGCCTCGACCGTCATGCGCTCGCCGCTGATCGGATGATCGAACACGAGCTTGGCGGCATGCAGGAACATGCGCTTCAGCCCCAGCTTCATCAGGCGCCGGTTGAGCTCGAAGTCGCCGTACTTGTCGTCCCCCGCGATCGGGAAGCCCAGATGCGAGGTGTGGACGCGGATCTGATGGGTGCGGCCGGTCTTGAGTTCCGCCTCCAGCAGGGTGAAATCTGAATAAAGCTGCAGGCGGCGGAAGATCGTGTGGGCGGACTGGCCCTCGTCGCGCACCGTCACCCGCTTCTCGCCCTCGTCGGTGACCCGCTTGTGCAGGGGCAGCTTCACGTTCTGCACCGGGTTGGGCCAGCGCCCCGCCACCAGCGTGAGGTAGCGCTTCTCGATCCGGCCCTCGCGCATCGCCGCGTGCAGGCCGGTGAGCGCGCGCCGCTTGAGCGCGACCAGCAGCACCCCGGACGTTTCGCGGTCGAGCCGGTGCACCAGCTCCAGATAGCGGCATTCCGGCAATTCCAGCCGCAGCTGCTCGATCACCCCGCGCGACACCCCGCTGCCGCCGTGCACCGCCATCCCGGGCGGCTTGTTCAGCGCGATCAGGGCGTCGTCGCGGTAGAGGATGTGCGGCAGCAGGCGATTGGCCGAGGGCGGCAGCTTCGGCGCGGCGGGCTGCGCCGGCGCGGCCATCCGAACCGGCGGAATGCGCACCTCGTCGCCGAGCTGCAGCCGGTAGCTGACCTCGACGCGGCCGCCGTTGATCCGCACCTCGCCGCCGCGCACCAGCTTGTAGATGCGGCTTTTCGGCACGCCCTTCAGCTGGGTCAGCAGGAAGTTGTCCAGGCGCTGGCCGTCCGCGCCGTCGTCGATCTTCAGGCGCCGGACCGAATCTTTCTCTAAGTCCTTCATTTTCATATACACTACCGTGGGTTCAGGCCAAGTTTTGCCTGACCCATTGCCCGGCATGATTGCCGGACAGTTTCACGAACACGCCGGTTAAAACGCTCACCGGCCGCCGCCTGCCCGGCCCGTCTGGATTCCTGCCGCCCAGCCTCTCATCAGGCTGGGGCGGACAGTCGAAACCACCCGCCCGCAGTCGGCAAAGCAGCGATGTTATCAACGACGCGACAACTAGCATACGAAATAAATGTTCACGCCCGGGCGCTGCCCGCGGCGGGAACCGGAAAGACCGCCCCGGCCCGGCCGGTGACACTCTCCAGGAACAGGACACCTTCCCCATGCCCCTCACCCAAACCCAAACGTGATCGCATGAGCCGCCGGTTCAGGCGGCAGTCTGGCCTGTCCCGTATGCACGCGCGCGGGAGAAATAAATGAAGCGCATGCTGTTCAACGCAACCCAGGCGGAAGAACTCCGGGTTGCCATCGTCGACGGGCAGAAGCTCGTCGACCTTGACATCGAGTCCGCCAGCAAGGAGCAACGCAAGGGCAACATCTACAAGGGTGTCGTCACCCGCGTCGAACCGAGCCTCGAGGCCGCGTTCGTCGACTATGGCTGCGAGCGCCACGGTTTCCTGCCGTTCAAGGAAATCGCCCGCTCCTGCCTGCCCAACGGCGGCCGCGTCCCGGAAAACCTGAAGGAAGGCCAGGAACTGCTGGTCCAGGTCGAGAAGGACGAGCGCGGCAACAAGGGCGCGGCGCTCACCACCTACGTCTCGCTGGCCGGCCGCTACGTCGTGCTGATGCCGACCAACCCGCGCGGCGGCGGCGTGTCGNNTGTCGCGCCGCATCGAGGGCGAGGACCGCAACGAGCTGCGCGACACCCTGGCGCAGCTCGACATTCCCGAAGGCATGAGCCTGATCGCCCGCACCGCGGGCATCGGCCGCACCGCCGAGGAATTCCAGTGGGACCTCAACTACCTGCTGAGCCTGTGGAAGGCGATCGACGGCGCGGCGCAGTCGATGTCCGGCGCCTTCCTGATCTACCAGGAAGGCAGCCTCGTCATCCGCGCGATCCGCGACTACTTCTCGGCCGACATCGGCGAGATCCTGATCGACACCGAGGACATCTACGAGCAGGCGCAGCAGTTCATGGCGCACGTGATGCCGTCGAACGCCAACAAGGTCAAGCTCTACCGCGACGACGTCCCGCTGTTCTCGCGCTTCCAGATCGAGCACCAGATCGAGTCGGCGTTCTCGCGCCAGGTCAACCTGCCCTCGGGCGGCGCCATCGTCATCGACCACACCGAGGCGCTGGTCTCGGTCGACGTCAACTCGGCGCGCGCCACCAAGGGTGCCGACGTCGAGCAGACCGCGTTCAACACCAACCTCGAGGCGGCCGACGAGATCGCCCGCCAGATGCGCCTGCGCGACCTCGGCGGCCTGATCGTGATCGATTTCATCGACATGGAGAACCCCAAGCATCAGCGCGAGGTCGAGAACCGCCTGCGCGATGCGCTCCATCACGACCGTGCCCGCGTGCAGACCGGCAAGATCTCGCGCTTCGGCCTGCTGGAGATGTCGCGCCAGCGGCTGCAGCCCTCGCTCGGCGAGACCAGCTACAACCCCTGCCCGCGCTGCCACGGCACCGGCCACATCCGCGGCACCGAGTCGTCGGCGCTGCACATCCTGCGCATCCTGCAGGAGGAGGCGATGAAGGAGAACACCGGCGCGGTGCACGTGCAGCTGCCGGTCGACGTCGCCACCTTCCTGCTCAACGAGAAGCGGGTCGACATCCATTCGATCGAGTCGCGGCTCAAGGTCAACGTGGTGCTGATCCCCAACATCCACATGGAGACCCCGCACTACACGATCACGCGCCTGCGCCACGACGAACTCAACCTGAGCGGCGCCGCCGAGCCGAGCTACAAGATGGCCGTCATGCCGGAGGCCGAGGCCGTCTACCAGACCGCACAGGAAGCCGCCCCGCCGCGCCAGGTGGCCGCCGTCAAGTCGATCGCCCCGCCGCAGCCGGTTCCCGCCCCCGCAGCGCGCCCGGCCGTTCCGGTCGAGGCGGTGCCGCAGGGCGGATTGTTCGAGCGCATCTTCGGCTGGTTCAGGAAGCGCGGCGAAGAGGCGCCCGCTGCAGCGGCCGCGCCGGCAGCCGAGCCGGTCGCCGCCATCACGCGCGCCGAGCGCCCCAGCGAGCGCATCGGCGAGCGCCGCGAGCGCGAGCGCAAGCCCGGCCAGCGCCGCGGTCGCGGCGAGGGCCGTGAAGCGCGCGCCGAGGGTCGCGGCGAAGCCCGCCCGCAGGAGGCCCGCCAGGCCGAAGCACGCGAGCCGCGCGAAGCCCGTGGCGAAGCCGCCAAGCAGCCGCGCCCGCCGCGTCAGCCGAAGCCGCGCCCCGAGGCCGAAGCCGCGCCGCGCGTGAGCGAAGTCGCCGAAGCGCCGCGCGAGACTGCAGGGGAAGAGAAACGCGAGCCGCGCAGCCGCCGCGGACGCGGCAACCGCCGCCCGCGCGAGGCGCGTCCGGAAACGGCCGCGGTGCCGCACGCGATCATCGAGACCGCCGGCTATCGCGCGATCATCGAAGTCGCGCGTCCCGCGCAGGCCGCGCCTGCGGCGGCTGCCGAGGCGCCCGCGACCGCCCCGGCACAGCAGGCCCTGCAGCTGGAAGCGCCCGCCGGCGCCCCGACCGCGGTCACCGCGTCGCCCGCCGAGATCCTGGCGGAGATCGCCGCCGCCAGCGCCGGCCTGCAGCAGGTGGAAACCCAGGTCCCCGCGGCCGCCGGCACGGCCGAAGCGGGCGAGTCGACGCGCCCGCGCCGCCGCCGCCGTCCGCAGGTCAAGGCCGAAGCCGAGCCGCTGAGCCTGATGCAGGTCGAGACGACCTCCGCGCCTGCGGCCAGTGCGACCGAGACGTCCGCTCCGGCCGCCCCCCATCCCACCCGCCGGCGTCCGCGCCCGCAGGCGAGCGAGACGCAGGAACCGCTGGTGCAGGTCGAAACGCAGACGAAATAAGCGCCTGCGTCGCGACAAGAAAAAGGGCCGCAAACACGCGGCCCTTTTTTCGTTTCGGAAAACCGACTCAGCTGCCGGAGCGCATCCTCGGCTGCGAGGCGCCGGTGATTTCACGGATCAGGCCCTGCACCGCGTCCTCGATCATGTCGAGGTTCTCCTCGAAGCCCTGGGGACCGCCGTAGTACGGGTCGACCACGTCGAGGTTCGGATACTTGCGGCTGAATGACAGCAGGCGACGGATCTTGCCGTGGTGATGCGACGGCGCACGTGCGATCAGGCGGTCGTAGTTGTCGCCGTCCATCACCAGGATGTAGTCGAAGCCCTCGAAATCGGCGTCGGCCACCTTGCGCCCGCGCAGGTCGCTGATGTCGGCCCCGCGCTGGCGAATCGCCTGCTGCGCGCGCGAATCGGGCGGCGCGCCGACGTGGTAGGCGTGCGTGCCGGCCGAGTCGGACTCTACCCTGCTTTCCAGTCCGGCCTCGCGGATGGCCTTGCGGAACATGCCTTCCGCCATCGGCGATCTACAAATATTTCCCATGCAGACGAATAAAACCCTGACAGCCATGTGAATCCTGATCAACGAAACTTTAAAACCACACCTGAAAAGCCGGCGCAGACGAACTCAATCCAGCGCACTCTTCAAGTTGTGCCACTGGATCGGCGCGGGCCGCGCGTCCTCCAGCGCCTCGGCCTGTTTGCGCCTGGCGTATTCTTCCGCCCGCTGCCTGAACTTGTCCACATGGACATTCGCGATGCGGGTCTGCTCCGCCATTTCGTCCTCGGTCAGCGGCGCTTCGACCAGCTGCGTCTCGATGCGCAGAATCACGGGATATTTCTCGGTCAGCGCCTGCAGAATCGCGTCGAGCTTTTTACCGGGCAGACCGTAGCGCAGCGTCTTGGTGAGAAACAGCCGCAGGATTGCCCCGTCGCCCGGACTGGCGCGCTTGTTGATCGCCGCCGCCTCCTTCTGCAGCCAGCCGCGCAGGCGCAGCGGCGTGATCTCGACGCCCGGGTTCAGGATGGCGATATGGATTTGTCCCGAAGCCATAGGGGACTCCTGTGATGCAAAAACGGCATTGTGCAGAAGTTTTGCGGGCAGGGCCAACCCGGGTTGCGTGCCAGAACGGGCGAACGGGGTGGAAACGATCCGCTTGGCGGAGCATTCCCGCCTGGCCGTTTTTCACAGGGGGCGTCCGCGGAATGTCAGGCTTGCCTATACTGAGACAACGCAGGCAAGGGCAAACGGACAGGGACAAAAGGATGCTGGGTTCATTAAAAAACCGGGCTGCACCGAGAACCATTCTCGCTGCCCCCAAATGACGTTGGGCATCAACTTGGCGGTCAAGGACGATGGTCACTCGGAGACAGTTTCTTCTTTCGTTCATGGCAACCACGGGTGGCGTGGCGACCGTATCGGCGTGCTCACCGGGTACCACCACGGATAGCTACGAGCATGCTGTAGACCGCACTTGGCGGCACGCCAAGGTGGACGAACGCAACAAGCCGGCGATTCTGCGCGAACTGGTGCGCTATGCGACACTGGCACCGTCCAGCCACAACACCCAATGCTGGAAATTTCGCGTGGAAGCCAGTTCCATCTCGATCCTGCCAGATTTCTCACGCCGATGCCCGGCAGTCGATCCCGACGACCACCACCTTTTTGTCTCAATCGGTTGCGCGGCCGAGAACCTGGTGCAGGCGGCATTGGCCAACGGATTGCACGCCAAACCCACATTCGATTCGTCCTCTGGAGAAAGGCTGCATTTGTCGTTGGAGTCGACCAAAGCCGCCGCCTCCCCGCTGTTTAACGCGATACCGGAGCGCCAGAGTACCCGAGGCGAGTATGACGGGAAGCCGATCTCGACGAATGAACTTGCACTGCTGGAAAGTGCAGGTACCGGCAATGGGGTCCGGGTTCTCCTCCTCACGGAACGCGCGGCCATGGAAAAAGTCCTCGAATACGTCGTGCAGGGCAATACGGCCCAGATGAACGACCGCGCCTTTGTCGAAGAATTGAAGGCCTGGATCAGATTCAGCGGCAGCGACGCGGTGCGGACAGGAGACGGGCTGTATTCTGCGTCGTCTGGTAACCCCTCCGTGCCTTCATGGCTGGGCAGTCTCCTCTTCGACTTGTTCTTTACCCGAAAGAACGAGAACGACAAGTATGCGAAACACGTCCGCAGCTCATCCGGCATAGCGGTATTTGTGTCAGAGACCGAAAGCCCCGGCCAGTGGATCGAAGTGGGGCGCTGCTACGAACGATTCGCGCTCCAGTCCGCGGCTTTAGGAATACGCAATGCCATGCTCAATCAACCGGTTGAAGTTACCGCGCTGAGGCCCCAGTTCGCAACCTTCCTCGGTCTTGGCAGCCGCAGGCCGGACCTGGTTGTGCGCTTTGGTCGCGGCCCGAAAATGCCATCGTCGCTGCGACGCCCGGTTGAAGAAGTCCTGACATGATCACGCGCACCATCAAGGGTGGCCTTGCCTATTTTGCCGTGGTGTTTGGGCTCGGTTTCGTCCTCGGTATCTTGCGCATTTCTTTCCTCGTTCCCCGCTTCGGGGAACGACTTGCAGAGCTTGCCGAAATGCCTGTCATGTTTCTTGTGATCGTGGTTTCGGCGAGAAGTGTCACGCGCCGATTGGCAATCCCGCCTTTTTCTTCAGCGCGCCTCGGCATGGGTGTTCTCGCCCTGGGGCTGTTGCTTGCCGCTGAGCTGGTATTGGCGGTTGCCTTGCAGGATCGATCACTTGCCGAGTACATCGCCAGTCGGGATCCGGTCTCCGGCACCGTATATCTCGTCATGCTCGCGCTCTTTGCGGCGATGCCAGTTCTCGTCGGGCGATCGGTGATCCGTAGAGAGGGAACCCATGGGACGCCCAACACATGATTCCACTGAACCTGCGCGAGAAGCGCGCAGGCCGCTGAATTCAGCCGTCAAAACCTGACACCCCTCCCCGTAACCCGTTCTACTCCCGCTCCTCCACCCCGAACAGCAGCGCCTTCAGCTCCTTCAACTGGTCGCGCAGCGCGGCGGCCTTTTCGAACTCCAGGTTCTTCGCCGCGTCCTGCATCTCCTTCTCGAGCTTCTTGACCTTCTTCGTCAGCGACTTCTCGTCCATGACCTTGTATTCCGCGGCGGTCTGCGCGGCCTTCAGTTCCTGGCGCGTGGCGTCGGCGTCATAGACGCCGTCGATGATGTCCTTGATGCGCTTGACCACGCCGCGCGGGACGATGCCGTGCTCGGTGTTGAAGGCGATCTGCTTGTTGCGGCGGCGCTCGGTCTCGTCCATCGCGCGCCGCATCGAATCGGTGATCTTGTCGGCATACAGGATCGCGGTGCCGTGCAGGTGGCGCGCGGCGCGGCCGATGGTCTGGATCAGCGAGCGCTCGGAGCGCAGGAAGCCCTCCTTGTCGGCATCCAGAATGGCGACCAGCGAAACCTCCGGGATGTCGAGGCCCTCGCGCAGCAGGTTGATGCCGACCAGCACGTCGAACTCGCCCAGCCGCAGGTCGCGGATGATCTCGACGCGCTCGACGGTGTCGATGTCCGAGTGCAAATAGCGTACCTTGATGCCGTGCTCGGCGAGGTAGTCGGTGAGGTCCTCGGCCATGCGCTTGGTCAGCGTCGTCACCAGCACCCGCTCGCCGACGGCGATGCGCTTGCCCGCCTCGCTCATCAGGTCGTCGACCTGGGTGCCGACCGGCCGCACCTCGACCACCGGGTCGATCAGGCCGGTCGGGCGCACCACCTGCTCGACGATCTGGCCGGCGTGCTCGGCCTCGTACTTCGCGGGTGTCGCCGAGACGAACACGGTCTGCGGCATCAGCGCCTCGAATTCCTCGAACTTGAGCGGCCGGTTGTCGAGCGCCGACGGCAGGCGGAACCCGTAGTCGACCAGGTTCTCCTTGCGCGAGCGGTCGCCCTTGTACATACCGCCGACCTGCGTCACCGTCACGTGCGACTCGTCGATGAACATCAGCGCGTCCTTCGCCAGGTAGTCGATCAGCGTCGGCGGCGGCTCGCCCGGCTTGCGCCCCGACAGGTGGCGCGAGTAGTTCTCGATGCCCTTGCAGAAGCCGAGCTCGACCATCATCTCGAGGTCGAAGCGGGTGCGCTGCTCGAGCCGCTGCGCCTCGACCAGCTTGCCGTTGGCGTGGTACCACTCGAGCCGGTCGCGCAGCTCCACCTTGATCTGCTCGATCGCCCTGAGCGTCGTCTCGCGCGGCGTGACGTAATGGCTCGACGGGAACACGGTGAAGCGCGCCACCTTCGACAGGATCTGCCCGGTCAGCGGGTCGAACAGGTGCAGGGTCTCGACCATGTCGTCGAACAACTCGACGCGGATCGCCGTCTCGGCGTGTTCGGCCGGGAAGATGTCGATGACGTCTCCGCGCACGCGGAACACGCCGCGCTTGAATTCGACGTCGTTGCGGTCGTACTGCATCTGCGTCAACCGCGTGATGACGTCGCGCTGCGTCATCTTCTCGTTCTCGCGCAGCAGCAGGATCATGCTGTGGTAATCGGACGGGTCGCCGATACCGTAGATCGCCGACACGGTGCAGACGATCACGGTGTCGCGCCGCTCGAGCAGCGACTTGGTCGCCGACAGCCGCATCTGCTCGATGTGCTCGTTGATGCTCGAGTCCTTCTCGATGAACAGGTCGCGCGCCGGCACGTAGGCCTCGGGCTGGTAGTAGTCGTAGTAGGAGACGAAGTACTCGACCGCGTTCTCGGGGAAGAACTCGCGCATCTCGGCGTAGAGCTGCGCCGCGAGCGTCTTGTTGGGCGCCATGATCAGCGCCGGTCGCCCGGTGCGGGCGATGACGTTGGCCATGGTGAAGGTCTTGCCCGAACCGGTCACCCCGAGCAGGGTCTGGTACGACAGGCCGTCCTCGATCCCCTCGACCAGCAGGTCGATCGCGGTCGGCTGGTCGCCGGCCGGCGGAAACGGCTGGAACAGGCGGAAGGGGCTATTGGGGAAGGTGACGAACACAGGTTAGAATCGCGCGCTAAAACTTGTCGATAGTAGCATCCCGTCAATACGGGTGCATGAAGGAACCACTGTGGAACTCTCCCGCCGCGTACAGGCCATCAAACCCTCGCCCACCCTGGCCGTCACCGCCCGCGCCGCCGCGCTCAAGGCATCCGGCCGCGACATCGTCGGCCTCGGCGCCGGCGAGCCCGACTTCGATACCCCGCAGCACATCAAGGACGCGGCGATCGGGGCGATCAACAGCGGCTTCACCAAGTACACCGCCGTCGACGGCACGCCCGGCCTGAAGGCGGCGATCATCGCCAAGTTCAAGCGCGACAACGGCCTCGACTACACGCCGAAGCAGGTCCTGGTCTCGTGCGGCGGCAAGCAGAGCTTCTTCAACCTGGTCCAGGCGGTGGTCAACCCCGGCGACGAGGTCATCATTCCCGCCCCGTTCTGGGTGTCGTACCCCGACATCGTCATCCTCGCCGACGGCAAGCCGGTGATCGTCGAGGCCGGCATCGAACAGGGCTTCAAGATCACCCCGGCGCAGCTGGAGGCGGCGATCACGCCGAAGACGCGCCTGTTCGTCATCAACAGCCCGTCCAACCCGACCGGCGCCGTCTACACGCAGGACGAGCTCGCCGCGCTCGGCGAGGTGCTGAGGAAGCATCCGCAGGTGCTGATCGCGTCCGACGACATGTACGAGCACATCCGTCTCGACGGCAAGCCCTTCGTCAACATCCTCAACGCCTGCCCCGATCTCTACGAGCGCACCCTGGTGCTGAATGGCGTGTCGAAGGCCTACTCGATGACCGGCTGGCGCATCGGCTACGCCGCCGGCCCGGAATCGATTCTGCGCGCGATGACCAACGTGCAGTCGCAGTCGACCTCGAACCCGACCTCGATCTCGCAGGTGGCCGCCGAAGCCGCGTTGAACGGCGACCAGGGCTGCATCACGCCGATGCTCGACGCCTTCAAGGCGCGCCACCGCTACGTCGTCGACGCGCTCAACGCCATCCCCGGCTTCAACTGCGTCGATAGCGGCGGCGCGTTCTACGCCTTCCCCGACGTGCGCGCAGCGATCCAGAACCTGCTCATGCGCGACGTCATCGAGCAGGGCACCGACATCGCCTTCTCCGAATACCTGCTGGAATCGGCCGACGTCGCCGTCGTCCCCGGCTCGGCCTTCGGCGCCGAGGGCTACATCCGCCTGTCGTTCGCCACCTCGCAGGCCAACCTCGAAAAGGCGCTCAAGCGCATCGCACAGGCGATGGCCTGATCGCTGGCCTCCTGCATCCGCTGCAGGTAGGCTAGCGCCATGCGCCTCCCCGCCCCCTTCGCCGCGCCCGGCTACGCCCCCAAGGGCACCCTCGCCTGGCTGCTGCAGCTCGGCTACACAACCGCGCGCCTGTTCAAGCAGAACGGCCTGCAGAACCACGCCGCGGCGACCTCGTTCTACTTCCTGCTGTCCGCCACCCCGCTGCTGCTGCTGCTGAGCTACGCGATGCAGTTGCTCGGGCGCCTCGCCGAGAACTCGGTGCCCGCGACCATCCTGATGGCCGCGCTCTACGAACAACTGCAGCTCGAAAGCCTCACCTCCCTCGGCTTCATCCCGCAGCAGGCGAAGCTCGCCGCCGGCGGCGTCGGCCTCGCCACCCTGCTGCTGTCGTCGCGCGGACTGGTGCACGCCGTGCACAACGCCTTCCGTGTCATCTTCCCCGAACAGACCAAGCGCAACGCAGTCCTTTCATGGGTGCTGCCGCTCGTCATCCTGCCGGTGCTGTTCCTGCTGATGGGCCTCGCGGCGCTCGCGCAGACCACGCTGAGCTTCCTCGCGCAGTACGACTTCATCGGCACTGGCAACGCCCAACTGCTGCAGGCGCTCAATTCGGCGTTCGGCTTCGCGATGGTGTGGGCGCTGCTGTTCGCCGCCTACTGGCGGATGCCGCGGCGGCATCCGCCTGCGCGCGACGCCGCCGTGTTCGCACTGGGCGCCACCCTGAGCCTCGGCCTGCTGCTCGCACTGTTCGGTGCCTTCTTCAAGCTGGAAAACTACCACAGCCTCTACGGCGCGCTCGGCGGCGTGGTGTTCGTGCTGATCGGCGGCTACTTCGCGTGCCTGCTGCTCTACCTGTGGGCGCAGGCACTCTATGCCTGGGGCAAGGCCGACATCACCGCGCTGGAAAAACTGTTCCTCGCCGGCAGCGGCACCGGCGCCAGCAAGCTCGAAGGCTACGTGTTCGGCGACAGCGGACGCCTGCTCGAGAAATACGGCCAGCTCCACCCCGCCGGCCACACGCTGATCGCGGAAGGCGACGACTCGCAGACCGCGTACTTCCTCTACGCCGGCCGCGCCGGGGTCTACAAGGAGACCGACGGCGGGCGCCGCCGTCTGGGCGAACTCGAGGAAGGCCAGCTGTTCGGCGAAATGGCCTACCTGCTGAACGAAACCCGCACCGCGTCGGTCGTCGCCGAGACCGACGTCACCGTGCTCGCGCTGCCGCCGCGCATCCTCGAAGAGCTGATGCGCCACTCCGCCCCGCTGTCGCGCCGGATCATCGACACCCTGTGCCAGCGGCTGGAGCGAATGAACCAGGCCAATTGAATTGATAAGCATAGTGTATGGATATACACTATGTTCAAACCAGTCCTCACGCCGGCGCGCCCTCGCCAAGCGGTCAGGCCGTCCCTGTCGCCCCGAGCGGCAACGGCCCTGCCCGGCCGGCGTGACGGGGAGCACGTCATGGCCCTGCATTCGCTCTACGTCGACCTCAATTCCTACTTCGCCTCGGTCGAGCAGCAGCTGCGGCCCGAACTGCGCGGCCGCCCCGTCGGCGTGCTGCCGGTGATGGCCGACACCACCTGCTGCATCGCCGCCAGCATCGACGCCAAGCGCTACGGCATCAAGACCGGCACGCCGGTGTGGCAGGCGAAGAAGCTGTGCCGCGACGTCGTCTTCGTGCAGGCACGGCCGTCTACCTACGTCGACATCCACCACCGCATCGTCGCCGCGGTCGACTCGTGCACGCCGGTCTCCGCCGTGCTGTCGATCGACGAAATGGCCTGCGACCTGATGGGCAGCGACCGCGACGAGGCCAACGCCATCGCGCTCGGCAAGCAGATCAAGCAGGCCATCTACGAGCAGGTCGGCGAGGTGCTGCACAGCTCGGTCGGCATCGCGCCCAACCGCTTCCTCGCCAAGACCGCGTCCAACATGCAGAAGCCGGACGGGCTGGTCGTCATCCGCCAGGACGAACTGCCGCAGCGGCTGCACGGCCTCAGGCTCGGCGCCCTCACCGGCATCGGCCGCGCCATGGAGCAGCGCCTGAACCAACTCGGGATCCATACCGTCGAGCAGCTTTGCGCCGCCAGCCGCGAAACGCTGCGGCGCGCCTGGGGCGGCGTCGAGGGCGAGCGCTTCCACGCCAAGCTGCGCGGCGAGTTCGTCGCCTCCGCCGCCACCCAGCGCTCCAGCGTCGGCCATTCGCACGTGCTCGCACCCGAGATGCGCGATCCAGACTCCGCGCTCGCCGTGCTCTACCGCCTGCTGCACAAGGCCGCGATGCGGCTGCGCCACTACGGCCACTGCGCCGGCGGCCTCGGCCTGCACCTGCACTACGTGAAGGGCGGCCGCGGGCTGGACCGCTGGAGCGACCAGGCGCGCTTCTCGCCGCACGCCGACACCCTGCAGTTCAATCGCCGGCTGGCCGAACTGTGGCAGCGCCGCCCACCCGACCCCGGCCCCCTCCTCAAGGTCGGCGTCACCCTCACCGACCTCGTCGAGCACGGCCAGGTCACGCGCGACCTGTTCGACCCCGACGACCAGCACGAGAGCCTCAACAGCGTGCTCGACGAGATCAACCAGCGCTACGGCGCCAACACCCTGTACTTCGGCGGCGCCCACCGCGGCCGGGCCGCCGCGCCCATGCGCATCGCCTTCAGCCACGTCCCCGATCTGCAGGTGGAAAGTGACGGATAAGGGTTGACCGAAAGGCGCGCCATCTCTAGAATGCGCGCTTCCTTTCCCCGATAGCTCAGTCGGTAGAGCGACGGACTGTTAATCCGCAGGTCCCTGGTTCGAGCCCAGGTCGGGGAGCCAAATTCCTTTAGTTTCAAGCCCTTGTCGGGCCTCTGCTAAGTCCCCCGGTGAAAACCGGACATCTGACTGGAGACCGACATGAACGAAGCTGAAAACGCCCAAGCTGTTGCCGCAGCCGGCACCACCCTCGCGGAAATCGCCGAGGCCTATCTCGACGCCTATCAGGGTCGCGATTCCTCGCGCTATCACCGCATCAACACCTGGAAACGCCTGCTCGGCGACAAGGTGCTGGCCGAAATCACCCCCGACGACGTAGACAACGCGATGGCGACCCTCGCCCGCGAGCCCGCGCGCGTCTACGGCGGCCGCGACGCGGACGGCAACCCGATCTTCAAGAAGAAAGCCGGCCAGCGCAGCGGCGCGACGCTCAACCGCTACCAAGTCGCGCTCGCCGCGCTGTTCACCTGGGCGAAGCGCCAGCGCCTGGTCGCGCGCGGCTTCGACTCGCCGACCCGCCACGTCGAGAAGAACACCGAGACGCGCGGCCGGGTGCGCTACCTCTCCGACGACGAACGCGACCGCCTGCTGGCCGCCTGCGTCGAGTCGCCGTGGCCGCGCCTCTATGTGTTCGTGCTGATGGCGCTCACGACCGGCGCGCGGCGCGGCGAGCTGCTCGGGCTGCGCTGGTGCGACGTCGACATGGACCGCGCCGAGGCGATCCTGCACGACACGAAGAACGGCGACCGCCGCGTCCTGGTGCTGCTCCCCCAGGTGCTCGCCGAGCTCGAACGCTTCGCACCGAAGGACGCGCCGACGTCGCAGGCGCTGGTATTCCGCAGCCGACTGCGGCCGTCGCAGCCCTACGCGACCGCCAAGGCTTTCAACGAGGCCGTCGCCACTGCGGGGATCAAGAATTTCCGCTTCCACGATTGCCGGCACTGCACCGCGTCCTACATGGCGCAGGCCGGCGCGTCGCTGCTGGAGATCGCCGACACGCTCGGGCATCGCCAACTGCGCATGGTGCAACGCTACGCCCACCTCAACACCGACAGCCGGCGTCGACTGATGACGCGGATTTTCGAGGGGCGGGTCTAGGCGCGATGGATCCCACACCGAGCCCCTACCTGCCGAGCTGGGCGCTGGAATGGTTCAACGCTCAGCGGCCGCGCTTCGATGATCCCGAGGAAATGCCCCATCGGCGCGCCGCGTTTTACAGGCTGCTGTGCGCCGAGAAAAACAATCGCGGCATGCGAAAAATGTGGGAGCGCGTCGACCACCACGTCGTCGGCGATTGGGATCGTGACTCGTTTCTCGGCGTGCTGATCTACAGCACCGACGATGCGCTCGAAGATGAGCGCAGGCCGCTCTATTCGAGCCCCCGCGCTGTGCCGGAGACGCGGCTGCGAAATCCTGCGCAGCGCCAGGCGCGCAAGCTGGCGCGCCTGCTGCGCGAGATGCTTATCGTTACTCCCCCGCGCTGCCTGGCGTACAACGCACCAGAGCTGAAATTCATGGGGGGCACGGTCGAGCGGCTGGTGATCGCATACGGTTTCGACCTCGCGCTGGATGACTTAAACGAGATCTATCGACGCCACGGCATCGAATACACCAGCGACTCGAAACGCGGCTGGCTGCAGCGCCGCCGCGCTTCCGACGTTGTGCGCATTCGGGTGATCGAGGCCGCGCGCAAACTAGCAGAAATCGGCCGCGCGCGTGACTTCAGTTTTCTGCAGGACCTCGCCGACGCCCTGCAGCGGCTGCCAGACTTCGAAACAGAGCACACCGGCCAGCCCGAGCTGCGCTCGCAAAAATGCGGCTGGGCAGACTGGATTCGCGTCGCGCACCATGGCCTTAGCGGCGTCGGCACATCCGACAATTGCCTGCGCGTGGTCGACTGGACAACACTGGTGCGAGCGCTGTTCGATGACGTCGACGTCTCTGAGGTACGCGTCGGCCAAGTGCTTAAGGAAAGCGCATAAAACCCGATTGGCGGTTTTCAGAATAAATCCTTTGCGACTTTACCCGCCTCGATAAATACGATTCTCCCCACGGCACCCGCCGCCTCGGCAAAGGCTCGGCAAGGTGCTTGCATCTAAAGGAGAGTTACATGCGGGACACCGAACTGCCACCCCTCGACGAATTCGTCGACCTCGACACGCTGCAGGCTGGCGTGGCCTCGATCTACCCCACCCCTGATTCGATCCGCTGGTTTGTGCGCCGCAATCGCGACGCCCTGGTCGAGCGCGGTGCGCTGATCGTCATCACCGGCCGGATGCGCTTTCACCCTGGGCGATTCAAGCAAGCTGCTGTAGAAATCGGCCAGCGCGCGGCATCGTGAGCGCCGACACCCTTCTGGCTCACCTGGAGGGCGTCAAGCGCACCCCGTCTGGCGGGTGGCTCGCGCGCTGCCCTGCGCATGCAGACCGACGTGCATCGCTCGCCGTGCGCGAGCTGGGCGACGGCCGCGTGCTTGCGCACTGCTTTGCCGGCTGCTCGATTCATGAAGTGCTCGGCGCGGTCGGGCTCGACATGACCGCGCTATTCCCCGAGAAGATCAACGCCGACGGCGCGAAGCCGGAGCGGCGACCATTCCCCGCGTCCGACGTGCTACGGGCTGTGAGCTTCGAGACGATGATCGTCTCAATCGCTGCGGCAGACATGGCGGCCGGCAAGACCATCAAACCCGCCGACCTGGAGCGCCTGCGCCTCGCCGCAAGCAGGCTGCAGGCGGCCGCCGAGGCTTTCGAATGAGCGATATAGAACAACGTGGTGCGGCTGCCCTCGACAAGCTGGCATCAGAAAAGAAGCCCCGCCGCAAAAAAGGCCTGCACCTGGTCAAAACGGACGGCGAGACATTCGACCCGGCCGGCCGGCGTGCCATTCGCCACGACCCCGGAAAACTGCCCGAGATCCTCGACCAAACCGGCCTCGCGCTCGCGGAGCACTGCGACAACCTTTTCAGCTACACCGGCCGCTTGGTGCGCGTCTATGCCGCCACGGAAACGGCCTCAGGCGGCGTGCATCGCCCGCGTGGTGCGCTGGTCCTGCATCCGGTCGACGGATCGCACCTGACCGAGCTGGCGACCGCCGCTGCCGTGCATGAACGATACGACGCGCGCTCTGAAGGCTACAAGCCGTGCGACTGCCCCAGACGCGTCGCCGACGCCTACCTGGCGCGCGGCAACTGGCCGGAGCTACGCCCGCTTGCCGGCTTCATCGAAGCGCCGACCATTACGCTCGACGGCCGCCTGATCCATGAACCCGGACACGATAGCGAAACCGGACTGTTTCAGGCCTGCTCTGCGATACCCGGCTGGTCGGCACCACCGGCCAAGCCGCGCCGCTCCGACGCGCAGGCGGCAATCGACGTGCTGCTCGACCTGGTGCACGAATTCCCATTCGTCGCCGATGAGGATCGCGCGGCATGCGTGGCCGGCATCATCACCGGACTGCTACGGAGAGTGCTCCCCGCAGCCCCTCTGCTGGCAGTAACAGCGCCGACGCCCGGCACCGGCAAAACCCTGATCGCCGAGACATTCGCCATCATCGCCACCGGCCGCCGCGCCAGTGTGCTGTCGCTCGGGCACGATGACGCCGAGGCCGAAAAGCGGCTGGCCGGCGTGCTGCTGGCCGGCGACGCCGTGATCGCCCTGGACAATATCGAGCGGCCGCTGAAAGGCGACCTGCTCTGCCAAGTGGCGACGCAACAATTTGTCCGGCTGCGGCCGCTCGGTGCCAGCGGCATGCTGTCGATCCCGACGCACGCGCTGATGGTCGCGACCGGCAACAACCTGTCTATCGTCGGCGACCTCAAGCGTCGCGTGGCCTTGATCCGCATGGACAGCGGCCAGGAGCGGCCCGAGCAGCGCACCTTTTCACGCGACCACCTGGAGGACGTATTCGCGCGGCGCGGTGATCTGATCCGCGCCGCGCTCACCCTGCCCCTGGCCTACCTGGCCGCAGGTGCGCCGGCTGTTGAAGGCATGCACCCCCTCGGCGGCTTCGAGCAATGGGACCGCATGGTGCGCCGCCCACTCGCGTGGCTCGGGCTTCCCGATCCGCTCAAGGCATCCGAAGGCCTGCGCGAGCAGGATCCCGACCTCGAAGGCATGCGGCTGCTGTTGTCGGCCTGGCGTGCTGCATTCGGCGACAAGACCATGACCGCCGCCGAACTGGTCAACGCTGGCCAGGCGTTTCTGCCTGTCTCGCAGCTCTATGAACACCCCGAACTGCGCGACGCGCTGCAGCTCGTGTGCAACGAGAAGCCGAACACCCGCCGACTCGGCTACTGGCTGCGCAACCATCGCGACCGCATCGTCGACGGGCTGCAGCTCAAGCAGGCTGGCACGGATGGGCATGCCAAGGTTTCCCGGTGGCTGGTTTTGAAATGCGGGTGATGCGGGTAATGCGGGTAATGTTTCCTACAAGGTGTGAAAAGTGTCAGAGACAAAAATATAGACATGGCTGGAATATCCCCCGCCATGCCCCGCATCACCCGCAGCCGCCCGTGACGGTGCACGGGTCCTCCCCGGCCAAAAACACATGCGGGTCGGGAAGGCGCGATGAAATCCTAGGCTGCAACTCCACGGCATTGGCAACACTGGGGGTTACCTCGTGACAGACGACCAGCAAAGCGACCTCAGCGCCACCGAACAGGCCCAACAGTCACTTTCCGGGCTTCTCGACACCCCCGAGCTACTGCGCGTGCGCATCCGGCCGGCTGACTTCGCCCGGGCTCTCGGTGTCTCGAAACAGTCCGTTTCCCGCTGGGTGCGCGACGGCTGGGTGCAACTCGCCGCCGACGGCCGGCTCGATCCGACCGTCGCGATAGGGCAACTGCTGCGCCGCTGCGATCCCGGCCGGCTTCGAGCGCGATGGCTGCGCCAGGCGGTTACCGAAGTTCAGGAGCTGCGCGAGGCGGCCGCCAGTGCAGACGCGCGTGTCGCCGAGGTCGAGGCGCGGCTCGGCGCTGAGCTTGCTGCGGCGCATCGCCGAATCGAATACCTGGACCACTTCGCCGCCGACCTCGACTGCATGCTCGAGGGCGTGCTCGATCTGATGCGCGACTCCGAGTTGGCCTTGCGCGGAACACGGGACACCGACGAATGGCTCGAGTTGGTCGACCGCATCGAGGGCGCCGCCGCCGAAGCCTGCGGCCCGGAAGACTGGTCCATGCCAGACGAACTGGATGCGCTGGCGGCGCGCGATACTACGACTCAAGGGGGGGCCGGGGAATGACGGCATCAAGCATCCCGCTGGTTTACAGCACGCTCCTGGCTGCAGGCGTCGACGACCCTGCTGTCGACGAATGGCTGCGCGTCGGCGTGCGCACCTACCTGGCGGAAAACGGCGCGCTCACGCTGGAGCAGGCGCTAGGGCTACCGCGTCGGCGCCCTGCGCAGGCCGTGCGCGACTTCTGGCTGGCCGCTGCCGCTAACCATTTCAGCGGCTCGCCTTGGCAGCGCGCCGACGCACTGGCCGTCGCCGTCAAGAATTTCTCTAACCGCACCTGGCCAAGCTGGCGCGATCACAAAGCGCCGCCCGCCTACTCCGACGCGCTGCAGCGGGCGCTATTCCATGCCCACAAAACCGGCCTGCCGATCCCCGCCACACCGCAGGGATTGCTAAAGATCATCGCTAACCAAAATCCGGTTTCGGGTTAGCGGGCTGCATCCGATGATGAAGCTACCCCAACCCAACCACCGGAGATTCAAATGCCCTCATACGGAAGTGCAGCGCACAACGAACTCAGCCGCGCGCTGGCCGCTGCAATGGCCACCAGCGGCGAATACGGACCCGCGCACCTCGGCCTCAGCGCCAAAGACTTGCGCGGCTACAGTGTCAGCCGAGCTGTGCTCGCCGCCGCGGGCGGCAGCGTGGCAAACACCTTCGAGGGCGAGTGCTCCGCTGAAATTTCGAAGCGCCTGGGGATGATCGCCAACCCGCACGGATTTCTTGTGCCGATGGACGTGCAACTGCGCGACATGACAGCGGCCGGCACCAGCGGCTCGAACTACCTCGTCGGCACCCGGCCGTTGACCTTCATGGACGCTGTACGGAACCGCAGCGTCGTGATGCGCCTGGGCGCGACGCAGATCGACAACATGACCTCCAATGCGACCATTCCGCGTATCAGCGCCGACTCGACGGCGTACTGGCTCGCCAGCGAATCCGTGCCGCTCACGGAGTCCCAGCCGACCATCGGTCAGCTTTCGCTGTCGCCAAAACATGCCGGCGCGTACACCGAGGTAAGCCGCCTGATGGCCCTGCAGGCACCTGGCGTAGATGCCCTGCTGATGGCCACCCTGGCCGGCTCCGTGGGCACCGCGATCGATGCGGCCGCGATTGCCGGCACCGGGGCAGACGGCCAGCCGACCGGCATCATCAATACGGAGGGCGTCGGTACCTTCACCGGCACCTCTTTGGCCTGGGCTGCGCTGATCGAGGCGCAGGCCGATGTACTCGGCGGCAGCGAAGTCGACCCGGGCCAATGTGGCTTTGCCACGACGGCGGCCGTCGCGCAGACGCTGATGGGCCGGCAGCGGTTCACCGGCACCGATTCCCCGCTCTGGCAAGGCACCTACGGCGACGGCATCGTGGCCGGTTGCCGTGCGCTGGCCAGCGGCAACGTGCCGTCGGCGACGATGGTGTTCGGGCACTGGCCGTCGTTGGTGATTGCGAACTGGGGCGTCCTGCAGATCGAGGCGAACCCCTATGCGAACTTCGCCGCTGGCGTCCTCGGCATCCGGGCGATGGCTGCGGTCGACATCGGCGTGCGCCGCTCCGCCGACTTCAGCGTGGCGACTTCAATCACCTAATCCAGAAAGGGAGCACAAGATGAATCAGTATCTTTTCCAGGTTAAGCGCGCATTCAAGAGCGTCTCGGGCCGCGAGTGCAAGCCCGGGGAAGCCGTCGAGCTGACCGACCGCGAGGAGGTTCGGCGGCTACTGTCGCTCGGGTTCGTCATTCCGGGTGGCCTGCGGACGGCTGACCGCGAGGAACCTGGCAAGCGCAAGGTAGACGGCGCCCCGGCTGGGCCGCGCAGGTTCAAGGCCGTCAACCCGACCACGTTCTACACGAGGTGATACCCATGAAACGAGAGCCAATGTGCACTTACCGCGTATTGCGCGCGATTCATAACGGCGGGCAAGTTGTTGGCGCGGGTCAATTGGTCGAGCTGCCCAGGCCAATCGGCGCGAACCTGACGGCCTGCGGACGCGTCGAGCCGCGCGATCCTGAACAGCTCGACGACGCTGTGCCGGCACCGGCTTTCCGCGACCTTACGCGCGGCATCGGTCGACGTTGATGGTTTCAGCCCGCAGACCGCGCCGAGCTGGGCATGGCGGCCTGCGGAGTCCCCCGGGGGACATGGTTATGCCCAGCACGGGCAGCGCTTTGGGTTGAAGTTGCAAGCGCTGCGAGCCGCATTCCGGCGCGCCATATCCTTGAGGCGTGCGACATGCGGCACCCCCCACAATCATCATGACCAGGCTTTTTAGAACCCGAATTTATCGCGAGTGCATCATCGGCGGGAGGCGCTACAGCCCCGGCTGTTTTGCATGGGTCGACCGCAACACCTTTCGGCAGCTCGTTGATATTTTCGCTGTCGATCCCAATGAAAAAATGCCCCGCATGCGGCCTGCCGATCACCGTCGCCACACTGGGCGATGCCGTCGCGGCTTCGTCTGACGATCAACGGCACCACGTTGTTGTCGGAATCTGCCGCCGCTGCGCGGCCAGTGCGTCGCGCATTCCGTCTCGCGCTTTCCACAGAATGCTTAACCGCGCCGCCGACCGGGCGCTCGACGATCCTGAGCGGTATCTGTGCACCCGCGTCGCCGACGCTGGCGCGGCGCGCCTCGCTATCGGACTGCTCGGGCATCCTGCGCACTCGCTGGAGGCGCTGAGCGCGCTGGGTTGGGGGGATGGTATGGGCGAGGCCGAGAAAACGCCGCCACGGCAATCCTGACGGGCCGGTTTGCAGAATCTGCGGACTGGCGTAGAGTTGAGCGGGCTGGTCGGTGCGTCAACACCGGCCAGCCCTAACCACATTCACGTTTCTGGAGAACGCAAAAATGGCTGCTGCCAATTCTACCCGCGCCAGCGGGATTCAAATCCAACACCACTTCTGGGGCCTGTCGGTCAAAGGCACGCGCGAGCAACTGGTCGAGCACGGCTACGCGCAGGACGGCCACTTCCCAGGAGATCCCGGCCAGCGCAAGACCTCGACCCGCTCGACAGACGCGCAGGGCCGCGAGATCGAGATACGCCGCGCTTCGAAACATCTGTTCACCGTCTGCCGCAACTGGAACGAAGACGAGGCCGTGGCGGTTCGCGCTGCAGCCGCGCGCCGGGCTGAGGTCGAGCGCGCGACCGAGCTGGTCAACGCCTGGCCGACCTCGGGCGCGGCATTCCGCGCGTCTGCCGAGAAGCAGGTCGAGATGATCCGCCACATGCTTGAGATCACGCTGCTGGACGGCGAGCGAGGCGGATACCGGCTTGACGACTCCGCCGCGCTCCGGCTGGAACTGCTGGGCGATCAGTTGCTCGAGCTGGTCAGGAGTGGCGGAATCGTGAAGGACCTGGCGCTGCGGGAAAAACACACGCCGGCATGTATCGCGAAATCCGTGAAGGCGCTCGACGCCGCGAAGACGGACAAGACCTTCCGCAGATTTATGGACGGCATCGCCGGGTAGCATCCGAGACGACGCCGACGAACCCGCCCCCGTGGCGGGTTTTTTGTCGCTTCGCCTGTGTGTCTAAATGTGTTTAAATGCGGCCAGCAGAGGCCCGGGGAGGCCTGTTAATCCGCAGGTCCCTGGTTCGAGCCCAGGTCGGGGAGCCAAATACAGAAAGGCCACTCTTCGGGGTGGCCTTTTGCTTTTCCCCGGGTCGGCATTGCCGCGCTTGCGCTCGGTATCGGGCATCGCGGTGACGGGGCGATCCCGTGGGTTTCAACCAGTATCAAGGAGCACCAGTGACCAACGCACAACGCCGCGCAGCACGGCTCGCCGCCCGCAAGGCCGAAATGGATCCGCTACACAACGGCAGCAAGCCTGCGCCGACGCCCGGCAGCGCGTTCCGCCCCCATGAGGCTGGCGCGTATTACCTTGCCGTCGTGGCGACGGTCGGCACGTTCAAGATGTTCGCCAGGGATCGCAGGCCGCCCGTCTACACCTACGACATCACCACCGTTCGGTTTGAGTTGAACCCTGAAACCGGCACCTGGATCTGGTTCGACGGCGAGAAGAATCAGTTCCCGCGCAGAGCCCAGGACGGCTGGCGCCTCGGCAGCAGGCGCTTGCACGAGACACGCGAAAGCGCTGAGGCCGAGCTTCAGCGCGAGATGGCCAGGAACGGCGACCGGGTGACCAGGGTGCATGACCTGCCCGACGATGTGATGGCACTGAAGAAGATCCGCAGTGCCAACCACCCGGACCGCAACGGCGATGCCGACCAGGATCTCTATCAGGCGGTCGTCGAGAAGCTGGACAGGATGCGCACACTAAGCCAGTGAACCAGAAGTTACACGCTCTTCCACCCGTCGAAGGAGTCGACATGCACACAGACCAGGTTCTCAGCCACCTGAAAAAACACGGGCAGCTTCTCGACTCGGAGATCGCCTCGGCGACCGGGATCGCACTGGTCCAGGTGCGCAAGTCACTGGCCGACCTGGCGGCACGCGGAGAAATATCCCAGTGCAGCGTCACCCACTTCCACGGGGACAAGCGTGTCGAGGGGATTCAGTGCAGGATTTCCGGATACGTGCCGCCCGTCGCACCGGGGCGCAAGGCCGGGCCGACCAAGAGCGTCTCGTCGGACTAGGAACGCGGCCCTGTTCGCTTTCAGCCAAGCCATGCAAGAGACTCAGCCCAACAACCCGCTCCACGGCGTCACGCTCGAACAGCTGTTGAACGAACTGGTTGCCTTCTACGGCTGGGATGCGTTGGGGCGAAAGATCGAGATCCGCTGCTTCACCCACGACCCAAGCATCAAGTCGAGCCTCAAGTTTCTTCGTCGGACCCCGTGGGCACGGGAGCGTGTGGAATCGCTGTATATCGAGATGGAACGAGGCATAGACACAAGGCAGCATTAAGTCGCAGGTCCCGGGTTCGAGCCCAGGTCGGCAAGCCCAATAAAACAAAGGCTTGCACCAATGCAAGCCTTTGTGCTTTTTTCGGATAGTAGCCCTGAAGTAGCTTGCCCCTATCCGCCGGCTACTCCAAAGCCTTGGTGGCCGAGGTATGCCCTTCGATTGTCCCGTCCTCCCCATTAGGGGCGTCAGTCGGGACGCTAATTTCCCTACGCACTTCTTCCCCGGGCGAGCTCTTGTCGACTATCAGCCATGGTTTGTGTCCGCAATGTAATACCCGGACCCGAATAGGATCCGATCTCGGCCCCTGTTTCGAGCGTTCTAGTGCTTCTCGCACTCTGCTCTTCATCAAATCAATACCCAAAATCAAATCCTGATTCCTGAGGTGATTTGCAGCAGGCAGCAGATGCTCAGGGGGGGCGTCCTCAGTGAGAAGACGTCCAACAAACTCGATCAGACGCGCCTCCCAATCCTCGGGGCAATCGGGCCGGCGAAACATCGCTTCCGCCAAATGGGAAAGCAATTCGCCAAACGCGCCCAGCTGGCAATACGAGCGCGATGCCACCGCGTCAAGAAAGTTGAGCGACACCTCGAAGGCCGAGTCCCTTTCAGTGTCCGCGGACGCGAGATAGCGTTTGAACCTCGTTACCCCGCTTTGAAGCCAGCTATCGCCCTGCGAGATCATCCAGAGCAAGTCATTGGGTCCCAGCGATACAAAACTGCGATTCGAGAGAAATTCGCCGACGGCGAAAGCGGACGCCTCATCCTGGGTTACTAGTCCCACCTCATACGCTCGCATAACCAGGACTTGGGGCCAGACTCCTTCGATACCGTATACCAACCGCGCGAGCATTCGAACTCTACCATCCAGGGTCAAAAGAATGGCTCCGTGCTCCTTGGCCAAGAGCAGCATCTCCTTCTCTTCAAGCCCCATTACCTCGGCAAAACCTCTCGCCTCTTTGGACTCTCCAAGATCGCCATAGGCCGGCAGCACCTCGCACCTCTCGAGAATTGCCGCAACTTCCCGAGCAAATAAGCGCTGCTTTTCCTTGCGTTTTTCATCGAACTCGATGAATCGAAGCCTTCCCTCGTCGGCAAACATCGTGCCCACGGATTCATCCGTCTCTGCCGCCGTCACCAATGCATCGACTATTTCCTTGGTCGCAGAGGAAACCAAGATCTTGGGCAGGGCGCCAAGTGCGTGCCCCACGCCATGAAGCACCAACTCTGAGAGAGCAGTTGAGTCGGCGACAAAAACGTGTTCTCCGTTTTTCAGCATTTCGAGGGCAACATGGCGCTCTTGACCTGTCCCTGTGCCTACGAACAGGGGTGGCGCATCCGAGGGCCAGCCCATGCAAATCTCCACAGGCGATCTTCCCAGCGCTTTCGCAAGCCGAGACAGTGTCATCGCGCCTGACGCATAGAATCCGAAGATTTGTTCGGAGACACCGGCCACGCGGCTAATCTCCTGATGGATATAGGCCAGGTCGCGCTCAGGATCGCCGGTCTGGCCAATAGACAACGACTTAAGGTGGGGTAGTCCCCCGAGACGGCGCGACTTCTCCATGGCGAGCTTCGCCATGTAATCATAAGCCGATCCAATCTCAAGAACTCTCACGCTTCGCGTTCCACCGGCCTTCAGAGGAAGCTCAATCATTTCTCCGCTCTTTTTGCCGAGTAGCGATGCAACGTCCGGGTCTTCCGCGGAAAAAAAACCGTCCCGCTTCGGCAGGGAACCCGCGTCGGCTGGATCCAGGATCACCGTTTCAATACTCCCGTCTTTATCCTGGAGGCTCGCCGAGCATCCTTGAGCAATTTCGGACGGAGCCCGATCGAATGGAGGGAGTTTTCCGGTCAGAAAGTTGATCATATAGGCGGAAATAGCCTCGGGCTCGTCAAGGTTCCGCCTTGCGAGGCGGTAGCTTCTTCTCAGCCCCCGCGCCCCCTCGTCATAACGCAACTCCAACCCGGCGAGCATCCCCAAGTTGCGGATTGAGCCTGAAACATCCTCAGGGACTTTGCCAATCTCCGCCTGAAAGGCTGCGGGTTCTGCCGTATGCAAGAGAACTGCGAGTCTGAATAACCATGAAACAGCAACGCCAGGAGCTTTAACCACTTGCCTCTCTGTAAGAGGCTCCAAGAACTTCCAATCCCCGGCCTTGTGTCCAAGGTTGATTGCACACCTTCTGGTCTCGTCGTGATCAGCCCAGCCATCCGGAAACCCCCTGAGCAGGCCCTTGGCTTTCGCACGGTTGTCCGACTCGACATAGCACTCAAGAAGACGAGCATGGACGCTTGAAGGGCCCCGTCCCGCGGAGGCAAGCAATTTCTCGTAAAGTAATGCTGCTTCCGCCCACCTTTCAAAAAGAAATAAGAGATCCGCGACGAGAAGTTTGTCGGAAGCAGAAGCTTGCTCCCCAATTAAGGCAGCCGCGCGGTCCACCATTTCGGCGGCCTCAATCGGTCTCTGCGCCCACCGAAGTAGGCGGCCCGCAGCACAGAGTGAAATCGGCCTAACAAGAGATTGGGAAGTTGCCAAAATCTCGCTGACCAGTTCCTCCTTGCCGCCGCCCTGAGCCATCGCGACCCACCTTAAAGTCGCGAGGTCATCTCCAATTTCGACATTGCCCGAGAAATTTTCCGCTGCAATCTCGGCAGCGCTCTCGACGAACCCCAAATCCCCCCGGTTCGCGGCGATCTCACAGGCAGCCAGAAGCGCCTCCGCCGGCAAGTCAGCCAAGTTTTCCTTGGCGGCCTCTAAAGCCTCGTTTTTTAGGCCCAACTCATCTAGTGCCTGAATCTTGACTCGTCGAATATCCTTGGAAATTATTTTGAGTGCTTCAGCCTCACCGGCGACCTCCAAAGCTTTGGCTGGCTCCTTGAGAATGATAAAAGCGAAACCAAGGTGAGCAGCGGCCTCTACGGCGGCATTCGACTGCACATCCCACAATATTTGCTTTCGCGCTTCGAATTGCGCTACGGCACGCCCCAGTCTCCCAAATCTATCGGCCGGCACGATCCCAAACTGCGCCCAAACAGGCTCCCGCGTACAGTCCTCGAGAGCCATGCGCAGAAAGGCAGCTTTGCTAAAAAATCCTGCTTCAGGACATGTCGCCGATTCTTCAGCCAACCTTGCGGCCTCGGCGAAATCCCCCTGTTCCCTTGCCGAAATAGCAGCGAAGAGAAGAACGTCTGGCTCATTCCTAAAATTGGCCGGGACGGTAGCCAAAAGGATTGGCTCTCCAGAGCGCATCTTCGCGTTGGCATATGCGAGCCAGACCTGGACCGACACAGGAAAACGTTCTTCACCCTCCCTGCCAGCTGACAATGCGCCCTCCAAATCATTCGTCAGCATCAACCCTCTGATTCTGGCAGCCACCATCCTTTCATCCTCGGGATAGGTTTGGTAGGCCTTGAAGAACAGCGCCGCAGCCTCCTCAGTTCTGTCCTGCGAGAACCAAAGGCAAAGCCCTCGCTGCAAATACCACCTTGCCTTCTGATGGGAATCAAAGGGCCCCAAATCCGTGCCGACATGATCCACATGCTCGAGGGCATCGCGGTAGCGTCCTGCCTTAATCAGATCATTCGTCCGGTCAAGCTGGCCGGTGATGATTTTATTCACCGAGTCCTCTCGCCCAATGGGAAGCGCACCGAGAGTCGCGACATGGTCACGCGTCTCCACCGCAATTTCCTTGAGATAGGCCATCTCGTTGGCCTGGCGGTGAAAAACCGCACCTACTGCCTGGGGGTTATAGCTGTCCTGGAGGATGGGGTGTGCATCAATGCGGGCTTGGATGTCTTCCCAGAACTCAATCTCAACCCCAAACTTTCCGGTTTTTTCCCTCTCATCGGAGAGGTTCTGAACCTTTTTCAATAGGCCCGCGTCGTTTGGTGACGTTGTCGCTATTAGCAGGCGCTTAATCGGAGTCTCGAACTTGTCGGCCTTGTCGACCTCCTCGACCACATGCCTCCACTCGAGAGGCATTTGCCAGTACTTCTTGCACTGTATCCCGATGCGGCCAATGCCTTGGGCTGTGACGAAGACGTCTACTCCACCTTGGGCTTGCCCCTTTCTGCCATTAATTTTTGCAGTCGGGTCGCTATACACCACGCCGTAAATTCGGAGGCACATGCGCTCGAAGTCAGCCTCGTTCCTCGGCCTTGGCAGTTCGAATGGAATCACGTGCAAGAGGAAACCCTATCCTGGAAAAATATAGCTACCATTATCCGTCCGAGTAGCACCCGAGGCCAAAACCCGTCTCCGCTTGGCGCCTCGTTTCCTAGTCTTGTCTCAGCCAACTCGGAGCCGGATCGTCGAGCAACCTGAAGCCGTCCCAGTTGGGGCGCCTTGTCCCGGCGGTCGCGTACAGTTATTGACACAAGTCCGAGTCGGCAAGACTTTGCCGGTCCTCTTCAACTCCCACCGGTACGTTAGGAGGCAAACGTCCGGCCTTCCCGACCTCTACCGGAGACAGCCGGTGTGCATAGCTGTGCCGGCGCTTTCCTTCTTCATCCCACGCCGGCAGCTCGAACCCCCTTGACGCCTGCAAGCAATAGCCCCGAGAATCCCCGCATGACCTTCGTCTTTGTCGCCCTGCCCGTTATCCGCCGAGTGCCGCTGAACATGTGGCTGTGCGCGATCGCGTCCGGGGCCGGAGGAAGATCAGTCTAGATGTAGTTGTTTGATTTCCCTGAAAAGGCCGTGGACCCAAAAGGTTCGCGGCCTTTTTGTTTTCCGTCGTCGAAAGGAGGAGTGGCTCATGGCAAATGCAGTGCAGTGTGACTCGCTGGAAATGGTGCGCAAGCAGATCGACCGCATCGATACGCAGATGCTGACCCTGCTGGCTGAACGCGGCGCGTATGTGAAGCAGGCCGCGTCCTTCAAGCGCAACGCTGCTGAAGTTGCGGCGCCACAACGCGTCGAGCAGGTCATCGCCAAGGTGCTCGACCTGGCCGCCGAACTGGGTGCCGACCCCCATGTGGCCGAGCTGACCTGGCGCGCGATGATCGCCGCTTTCATCCAGAGCGAGCTCGCTGAACACGCCCTCCTGCATCCTCCTTCGACTACGGAGCCATGACATGTCCATCCCGGCAGCCTATCTGACGGTCATCCTGATCTGGTCCACCACGCCGCTCGCCATCAAGTGGAGCACCCAGGGCGGGAGCTTCTCCTTCGCGGTCGCCTCGCGCATGGCCATCGGCCTGGTCGTCGCCGGGCTCGTCATCGCGATTTGGCGGGTTGGACTGCCGCTCCACCGCCGCGCCCGGATGAGCTACCTGGTGGGCGGCCTCAGCCTGTTCGGTGCGATGACGCTCACCTACTGGGGTGCGCAATACATCCACTCCGGTCTGGTCTCGGTGTTGTTTGGCCTGTCTCCGCTGGTGACGGGTGTGCTCGCCTTGCTGTGGCTGAAGGAAGAGGCATTGGCACCCAGGAAGCTGCTCGGCATGATGTTCGGCCTGGCCGGACTGGCGGTGATCTTTGGCGACGCCGGGGCGATGGGCGGAGCCCATGCGGTGGCGGGCGTGGCGGCGCTCCTGGGGGCGGTGCTCGTCTATTCCTCCGGCATGGTATGGATCAAGCGCATCGGTGACGACAGCCCGCCGCTGGCGACGACCGCCGGCACGCTGGCGGTATCGCTGCCGCTGTTCGGCCTGGTGTGGTGGCAAACGGACGGGCATGTCCCCACCGCCATTCCGGTACGCGCCGAGATCGCCATCGTCTACCTCGGCGTGTTCGGGTCGGTGCTGGGCTTCGCGCTCTACTACTACGTCATCAAGCACATGGAGGCGGCCAAGGTCTCGCTCATCACCCTGGTCACGCCCGTCATCGCGCTGCTGCTCGGCAGTGCGCTCGACGGCGAGGAGGTCGGCATGCGGGTCTGGCTTGGCGTGGCGCTCATCGGGCTCGGCCTGACCATCCACCAGTGGCACAGCCTGGTGTCGCTGGCGAGCCAGGAGCAGGCTGACCGGGTGGCCGGCGGGTCATGAAGAAGCGGCGACGAGAGGGCGGGCGAGCGCATGCGCGATCTCGGCAGCAGCACCGGGGATCGCCCTCCCCGTGCTGTCGCCACCATTCATCGCGACCCGGGCATGATCGAGGTGAGGACTGCGCGGGGCAAGACCGGAACTAGGCCCACATGGCAGACGCTTCTATAAATAGATGTCCGAGCCATGGTTCTGGCAGACAGCGGAGACCGGTGAAAGGAATGGGCACAATCACCTTCGGGCTGCGCTCCAGCACGGCCGGATCCGCCACGTCGTCGACATCGGGAAACAGGAATGAACGGCTGCGATCTCAAGCAGGACGTGGTCTCCTGGCTTGAGGAAGACCACACTCTCCGTCCGGAACATCAGTGGCGCTTCGTGTTGGCGCAACGACTGGTGCACGACGACATGTTGCCTGCATGGGAAGAACTGGCGACGCACGGCGCCACCGACGGGCGTCACGTTCTGTCTTTTGTCATCGACGCCGCCGAGCATGCGCACAGGGAATGCCTGTGCCTCACGACCAGCGAAGAAGCCGCGCGCATCGCGGACGTGACCAAGGCGCTAGACGCGTTGCGCGAAGCGATCGACCGCGCCCCCTTCCTCCACCCCACCCACTTCTTCGATCTCGACGGCAGGCCCGTGATGTTTTCATGGCGCAGGACCGGCGAGAAGGTAGCGGCGGAACTGCGGCCGCCAACGCAGGTGATCTGCCTGGACGACTTGCTTGAATTCGCACGCAACGCGATCCCCGACATCGCCGCCTCGCAAGCTGGCAGGACAGTGGATCGCCAACGCAACCCCACTCAGTTGACGGCGTTCGTCCACCACCTCGCAGCACGGTTCCAAGATCGTTACGGCGCCCAGCTGGAGGGAGCCATCGCCCGGATTGCCTCGATCGCCTACGGCGACCCTGTCACCCAAGAGAAGGTGGAGACGATCCTGCGTCCCTCGCGCCAATAAGGCGACACTTCCCGGCCACTGGACGCAGGTCCCTGGTTCGACCCCGGTCGGCGGGCCCAATACAGAGAGGTGCGCAGCGACGCAGGCCTATTGCATTTTCGATGGCTTCGGGAAAGGCTGGGTGGCCGAGGAGGCCTCGCCCCGTAGATGCGCCAAGCGACCGCTTCAACGGCAGTAGCCGCCTGCCATCGATTACAGTGGCGTCAATCACCTACCGGTCGCCTGTGACAGACAGAGGCTGACCCGGTTCCAGTGCCGCTCTTAGTTGGTCACAGCCGGTCACTGAAACCTGCCAGCCCGGCCTCGTCCCGCGATACCGAACCTTCACCGGGCATTGGCCCGCATCCTCACTTCCGGTCGAAAGGCCGCGCCCCGCTCCGGCTCGACGACCCGGTCGCCCCGGGCATCCTTGATGCGCGTCTCGAGACCCATTTTGTTCATCAACGCGATGAAGGGCACGGGATCGAGTTCTTCCACGTTGGCCATTTCGCGGACGTCCCAGGTGCCGTCGGCGATCAGCATGGCCGCGGCGACGGCGGGAACGCCGGCGGTGTAGGAAATCGCCTGGCTGCCGACCTCCTCGAAGCACGCCTTGTGGTCGCAGATGTTGTAGATCAGGACCTCCTGCGGCTTGCCGTGCTTCGTGCCCCTGACCAGATCGCCGATGCAGGTCTTGCCGGTGTAGTCGGGCGCCAGCGAAGCGGGATCGGGCAGCACGGCCTTGACGACTTCGAGCGGGACGACCTCCTGGCCCCTGGCCGTGCGCACGGGCTGTTCGGACAGGAGGCCGAGGTTCTTGAGGACGGTGAAGACGTTGATGTAGTGCTCGCCGAATCCCATCCAGAAGCGGATGTTGGGCACGCCCAGGTTCTGCGACATCGAGTGGAGCTCGTCGTGCCCGGTCAGGTAGGTGGTGCTCCTGCCCGTCACCGGCAGGTCCCACTCCTTGCAGTGCTCGAACATCGCGTTGGCCTTCCACGCGCTGTTTTCCCACGACCAGACGGTCGAGACGAACTCGCGGAAATTGATCTCGGGATCGAAGTTGGTCGCGAAGTAGCGCCCGTGGCTGCCGGCGTTGACGTCGATGATGTCGATCGACTCGACGCTGTCGAAGCAGGTGTCGATGGCGTAGCGCGCGTAGGCATTGACCACGCCGGGGTCGAAACCCACGCCGAGCACGGCCGTCACGCCCGCGTCCCTGCAGGCCTGGCGCCGCTTCCATTCGTAATTGGCATACCACGGCGGGGTCTCGCACACCTTGCGCGGGTCCTCGTGGATGGCGGTGTCGAGGTAGGCCGCGCCGGTCTCGATGCACGCCTGCAGGACCGACATGTTGAGGAACGGCGAGCCGACGTTGATCACGATCTGGCTGCGGGTCGCCCGGATCAGGCGCGCGGTCGCGTCGACGTCCATGGCGTCCAGCGCGTGGGCCTCGAGGTGCCCGGGCTGCTGCAGGCTGCTCTTGTCGCGGATCGAGTCGAGGATGGCCTGGCACTTGCCCACGGTGCGCGACGCGATGTTGATGTCGCCGAGCCGGGCATTGTTCTGGGCGCACTTGTGCGCCACCACGTGGGCCACGCCGCCCGCGCCGATGATCAGGACATTGCGTTTCATTGGATCACCTCCGTTCCACTACTCAAGTTTGGACGCCATCGTCACGACAGGCTGTTGACGTAGTCGTCAAACGAAAACTCGCGCACCACGCGCACGCTGCCGTCGAGTTCTCGGACGGCGATGGCCGGCATGTGGATGCCGTTGAACCAGTTCTTCTTGACCATGGTGTAGCCGCCGGCGTCGCCGATCGAGATGCGGTCGCCCACCCGCAGCGGCCGGTCGAAGCGGCCTTCGCCGAAGATGTCGCCGGCGAGGCAGGTCTTGCCGCAGACCTCGTAGACGTGGTCGCCCTCGCCGTTGCCGATCGGGGCGGTCTCGCGATAGATCAGCAGGTCGAGCATGTGCGCCTCGGTCGAGCTGTCGACCACCGCCAGATTCCTGCCGTTGAAGCCGATGTCGAGCACGCTGACCTCAAGCGTCGTGGTGTGGCGAACGGTGGCCTCGCCCGGCTCCAGGTACACCTGCACGCCGTGGGTTTGCGCGAACCGGCGCAGGCGCTCGCAGAAGGCATCGAGCGGATAGCCGGGCGCGGTGAAGCTGATGCCGCCGCCGAGGCTGACCCAGTTCAGGCGTTTCAGGATCTCGCCGTAGCGTTGCTCGACCTCGGTGAGCAGCGCGTCGAATCGGTCGAAGTCCCGGTTCTCGCAATTGTTGTGGATCATGACCCCGTCGAGGCGGTCGATGACGGAAAGGATGCGGGCGGGGTCGGATTCCCCCCGCCGGCTGTAAGGCCGCGCGGGGGCGGCCAGATCGAAGCCCGCGCAGCTGATGCCCGGATTCAGGCGCAGCCCCTTGGGC
>DHHQ01000023.1 GCA_002403375.1 Thiobacillus denitrificans
AGTTCGGACACGTGCACGCTGCGGTCGGCCGGGTTGCCCGAGGCGTCGTACACCGTGACCCCCAGCAGGCCGATGTCGGCGCCGTCGCCCTCTTCGAGGTACATCACGCGCTGGGTGACCGGCAGCAGCGCCGAGACGTCCGACGCGATGAAGTTCTCCTCGATCCCCAGACCGATCAGCAGCGGGCTGCCCTTGCGCGCGCACACCAGGCGGTGCGGCGCCTCCTCGCTCACCACACCGATCGCGTAGGCGCCTTCCAGCTCGGCCACGGCGGCGCGGGTGGCGGCGAGCAGGTCCCGGCTCGCGCGGTAGTGCAAGGCGATCAGGTGCGCGATGACCTCGGTATCGGTCTCCGACGTGAACGCGAAGCCGGCGGCGCGCAGGCGCGCGCGCAGCGCCTCGTGGTTCTCGATGATGCCGTTGTGGACCACCGCGAGGCTGCCGCTGACGTGCGGATGCGCGTTGGCCTCCGACGGTGCGCCGTGCGTCGCCCAGCGGGTGTGCGCGATGCCGAGGTGGCCATGGACCTGCTGCGCGGCGCAATCGGCCGCCAGCGCGGCCACGCGGCCGACGCTGCGCACCCGCCTGAGGCCGCCGTCGACGGTGACCAGGCCGGCCGAATCGTAGCCGCGGTACTCCAGGCGCCGCAGGCCCTCGAGCAGGATGGGGACGACGTTACGCTGCGCGACTGCGCCGACAATGCCACACATGGATCAGCTTTCCTTCTTCTGTTTGACCGGACGTTTCCAGCCGGCGACGGTGAGCTGCTTCGCCCGCGACAGGGTGAGTTCGCCGGCTGGCGCGTCCTTCGTCAGCGTGGTGCCCGCGCCGAGCGTGGCGCCGCGGCCGACGGTGACCGGCGCGACCAGCTGGGTGTCGGAGCCGACGAAGACCTCGTCCTCGATCACGGTGCGGTGCTTGTTGGCGCCGTCGTAGTTGCAGGTGATGGTGCCGGCGCCGATGTTGACGCGCTTGCCCATGGTGGTGTCGCCGACGTAGGACAGGTGGTTGATCTTGGAGCCGTCGTCGATCTGGCTGTTCTTGATCTCGACGAAGTTGCCGACGTGGACGTCGCGCGCAAGCCGGGTCCCGGGCCGGATGCGCGAGAACGGCCCCAGCCGGTTGGCCGCGCCGATCTCGGCGTCGTCGATCAGGGTGAAGGCGTCGATGCGGGTGCCCGCGGCGACGCGCACGTTGCGCAGCACGCAGTGAGCGCCCACTTGCACGCCATCGCCCAGTTCTACGCGACCTTCGAACACGCAGTTGACGTCGATGACGACGTCGCGCCCGCAGGCGAGCGTGCCGCGCACGTCGAGGCGCGCCGGGTCGAGCAGCGTCACGCCCGCCTCGAGCAGACCCTGCGCGATCCCGTTCTGGTGGATGCGCTCGAGCTCGGCCAGCTGCGCCTTGCTGTTGACGCCCAGCACCTCCCATTCGTGGCCCGGCTGATGGGTCTCCACGTCGACGCCGTCACGAACCGCGAGCGCGATGACGTCGGTGAGGTAGTACTCGCCCTGCGCATTGTCGTTCCTCAGCTCGGCGATCCACCGCTTCAACTGGCGGCTCGGCACGGCGAGGATGCCGGTGTTGACCTCGTGGATCGCGCGCTCGGCGGGGGTGGCGTCCTTGTGCTCGACGATGCGCGTCACGCGACCGCTTTCGCGCACGATGCGGCCATAGCCATCCGGATGCGCGAGGTTCACCGTCAGCAGGCCGAGCCTGCCCGCCTGCGCGGCAGCGACCAGCGGCTGCAGCGTGGCGGGGCGGATCAGCGGGACGTCGCCGTAGAGCACGAGCACGACGCTGTCGTCCGCCAGATGCGGCAGCGCCTGCTTCACCGCGTGTCCGGTGCCGTGCTGCTCGGCCTGCAGGACGAAGCTCAGCCTGTCGTCGGCCATCGCCTGCGGGACGGCCTCGCCGCCGAACCCGTAGACCACGCAGGTGCGCGCAGCGCCGAGGGCGTGCGCGGTGTCGACCACGTGGCCGAGCAAGGGCTTGCCCGCGAGGGGATGCAGCACCTTGGGCAGGTCGGAACGCATGCGGGTGCCCTTGCCCGCGGCGAGAATCAGGATTTCAAGCTGGGATTGCATCAGTGTCATTCTGGTTGGCTGGCGCAGCACGCGAAGCTGCTCGATCGTCGCGCCGCCAAGTATAAGGCCTGGGCGTGTCTCGCCGTAGTGATACGCCACGACTGCGCACAGCAGGACATCTCCCGGGCGACGCGGCGAAAAAAACGGGAACCGAAGTTCCCGTTTCGACGGCTGCGGCGACGCCTTACTGGATCGCCACCAGTTCGACGCGGCGGTTCTGCAGGCGGCCTTCCTCGGTCGCGTTGTCGGCAACCGGGCGGGTCTCGCCGTAGCCGCGGGCGAACAGGCGGTTGGCCGCGACACCCTTGCCGACCAGGTACTGGCGCACGGCCTCGGCGCGGCGCTGCGACAGCGCCAGGTTGTAGCTGTCCTTGCCGACGCTGTCGGTGTGACCCGCGACTTCAACCTTCACGTCGCCCCACTCCTGCAGGGTCGCGGCGGCTGCGTCCAGCGTGGCGAAGGAATCCTGCTGCAGGGTTGCGGAGTTGTTGCCGAAGTTGACGCCTTCGAGCGTGAGCTTCTTGGGCGCGGCCTCGGGGCAGCCGTCCGCCGTCTTCGCGTACACGGTCGGGCACTTGTCAAGGGCGTCGACAATGCCGTCGTTGTCGCTGTCGAGTTCGCAGCCGACCTCGTTGACCGTGCGGCCTGCCGGGGTGTTGGGGCAGCGGTCGACCGCGTCGACCACGCCGTCGCCGTCGCCGTCGAGTTCGCAGCCGTCAGCGTTCACGGTGCGGCCGGCGGGCGTGTTCGGGCACTTGTCGAGGGCATCGACGACGCCGTCACCGTCGCTGTCGAGCTCGCAGCCGTCGGGGTCGACCTTGCGGCCGGCCGGCGTGTTCGGGCACTTGTCCTTGCTGTCGACGACGCCGTCGCCGTCGCTGTCCATCGGCGGCTTCGGGCACGGGGCGTCGAGCAGCCCGCGCCCGGGGCAGCCGATGGTGCCGAACAGTTCGTGGCCGACGGTCTTGCCCGTCGTGCTCGCGGCATTGGACGGGTCGTAGTAGACGCCGGTCGCGGCGTGGGCAGTCAGCACGCCAGCCGACATGAGGGTGGCGCCGAGGACGGTGAACAGCGAAGGTGTACGCATGCAGAACTCCTGTTGTTGTAAAAGCAAGGGGGATCGAAGAGGGATCGAAGACCGGCTCTGGCGCGACCGCTGCGCGCAAGGCTTTCGCCACACGCGTCGCGGGGAGGCGAACCGTCTCCATCTTGTTTTGGAAGACCGGCGCCATGGTAGACCGGAGTCCCCGGCCGCCGCTATCGGTGCTTGCACGCATTGTGCTGCGCGCCGCTTTGGGATAGGAATGAGGCAGACGCGGCACGAAAAAAAAGGCAACCTTACGGTTGCCTTTTTCCATTCGACGGAGCGGCCGGTCAGGTCAGCTTGCGCAGCTTCTTGATCGCAGCCAGCTGTGCCACGGCCTGCGCGAGCTCGGCCTGCGCCTGCGCGTAGTCGAGGCTCGCCGCCTTGTCCTTCATTGCCTCCTCGGCCGCGCGCTTGGCCTCGAGTGCCTTCGCCTCGTCGAGGTCGGCGCCGCGGATCGCGGAATCGGACAGGATGGTCACGACGTGCGGCTGCACTTCCAGAATGCCACCGGAAACGTAGACCAGCTCTTCCTCATCCTGATTCGGCACTTTGATGCGCACAGAACCCGGCTGGAGAGTGGTCAGCAGCGGCGTGTGACGCGGATAGATGCCGAGCTCGCCACGCAGGCCGGGCGCGATCACCATTTCGGCGGTGCCGGAATAAAGCGACTGCTCTGCGCTGACGATGTCGACGTGTAGGGTCATGGCCATAATCTTTTCCTGGTGAGGCGCGAGGGGCCGGGCGAACCGGCACCCCGCGCTTTACGCATTACTGGATGCTCTTAGCCTTCTCGACTGCTTCTTCGATCGGGCCGACCATGTAGAAGGCCTGCTCGGGCAGGTGGTCGTACTCGCCTTCGACGATCGCCTTGAAGCCGGCGATGGTCTCCTTCAGCGTGACGTACTTGCCGGGCGCGCCGGTGAACACTTCGGCGACGAAGAAGGGCTGCGACAGGAAGCGCTGCAGCTTGCGTGCACGGGACACCGCGAGCTTGTCTTCGGGCGACAGTTCGTCCATGCCCAGAATCGCGATGATGTCGCGCAGTTCCTTGTACTTCTGCAGCGTGCCCTGCACCGCACGGGCGACGCTGTAGTGCTCCTCGCCGACGACCTGCGGGTCGAGAATACGCGAGGTCGAGTCGAGCGGGTCCACGGCGGGGTAGATGCCCAGTTCGGCGATCTGACGGCTCAGCACCAGGGTGGCGTCGAGGTGGGCGAAGGTGGTCGCCGGCGACGGGTCGGTCAGGTCGTCCGCGGGCACGTACACGGCCTGGAAGGACGTGATCGAACCGGTGCGGGTCGAGGTGATGCGCTCCTGCAGGCGGCCCATTTCGTCGGCCAGCGTCGGCTGGTAGCCCACCGCGGACGGCATGCGGCCCAGCAGCGCGGACACTTCGGTACCGGCCAGGGTGTAGCGGTAGATGTTGTCGACGAACAGCAGCACGTCGCGGCCTTCGTCACGGAAGAATTCGGCCATGGTCAGACCGGTCAGCGCGACGCGCAGACGGTTGCCCGGCGGCTCGTTCATCTGGCCGTAGACCAGCGCGACCTTGTCGAGAACGCCGCCTTCCTTCATCTCGTGATAGAAGTCGTTGCCTTCGCGGGTACGCTCGCCCACGCCGGCGAACACCGAGAAGCCCGAGTGCGCCACGGCGATGTTGCGGATCAGCTCCATCAGCGTCACGGTCTTGCCCACGCCGGCGCCGCCGAACAGGCCGACCTTGCCGCCCTTGGCGATCGGCATGATCAGGTCGATGACCTTGATGCCGGTCTCGAGGATCTCGACGGTAGCCGCCTGGTCGGCGTACGCCGGGGCCTTGCGGTGGATAGGCATGGTGGTCTCGGCGCCGATGGGGCCGGCTTCGTCGACCGGCTCGCCGAGCACGTTCATGATGCGGCCGAGGGTCTTCTGGCCGACCGGCACCATGATGGGGTTGCCGGTGGACAGCACTTCCATGCCACGGCGCAGGCCGTCGGTCGAGCCCATGGCGATGGTGCGCACGATGCCGTCGCCCAGTTGCTGCTGCACCTCGAAGGTCAGCTCGGGGGATTGCATCTTCAGCGCTTCCATGACCTTCGGCATGGCGTTGCGCGGGAATTCCACGTCAACCACCGCACCGATGATCTGAACAATTTTTCCGTTGCTCATCTTGGTTTCCTAATCAATTAAATTCGTTGGGCCTTAGACCGCGGCAGCACCGGCGACGATCTCGGACAGTTCCTTGGTGATCGCTGCCTGGCGGGTCTTGTTGTAGACCAGCTTGAGCTCGCCGATGACGTTCTTGGCGTTGTCGGAAGCCGCTTTCATCGCAACCATCCGGGCGGACTGTTCGCAGGCGATGTTCTCGGCGACACCCTGATACACCAGCGACTCGATGTAGCGCATCAGCATGGCGTCGACCACCGGCTTCGCATCGGGCTCGTAGATGTAATCCCAGTGCGTCTTCAGGCTGGCCTCGCCCTCGTCCTCCAGCTTGGCCAGCGGCAGCAGCTGGGTCAGCGTCGGTTCCTGCTTCATCGTGTTGATGAAGCGGTTGTAGACGATGTAGAGGGCGTCGATCCTGCCTTCCAGGTACGCGTCCATCATCACCTTGGCCGGGCCGATCAGCTTGTCCATGTGCGGCGTATCGCCGATGTTGGTCAGCTGCGACACCACGTTGGCGCCGAGACGCTGCATGAAGCCCAGACCCTTGTTGCCGATCGCGGTGACGTCGATGCCGACGCCGGCGGCCTCCCACTGCTTCATCTGGTTCACCACGACGCGGAGGGCATTGGTGTTGAGACCGCCGCACAGGCCCTTGTCGGAGGTGACGACGATGACGCCGACGCGCTTCACGGTGTCACGCGCCACCACGAAGGGGTGCTTGTACTCCGTGTGGGCGTACGCCATGTGCGCGGCGACCCGCGCGATCTTCTCGGCATAGGGGCGCGCCGCCCGCATGCGGTCCTGGGCCTTGCGCATCTTGGACGCCGCGACCATTTCCATGGCCTTGGTGATCTTGCGCGTGTTCTCCACGCTCTTGATCTTGGTCCGAATCTCTTTTCCGGCTGCCATAGTGGCTCCTAATCAGCTCGGTCTATCAATAGACGCCGGTTTGCTTGAACTCTTCCACCGCGGCGGTGAGGGCCTTTTCGTTGGCGTCGTCCAGCTTGCCGCTGGTTTCGATGGCGTCCATGACGGCGGCGTACTTGGATTTCACGAACGCCAGCAGCGCGGACTCGAACGGCAGGATCTTCTTCACGTCGACGTCGTCCATGTAGCCCTTGTTCACCGCGAACAGCGTCACCGCCATCTGCGACACCGACATCGGCGAGTACTGCGCCTGCTTCATCAGCTCGGTGACGCGGCGGCCGCGCTCGAGCTGCTTGCGGGTGGCCTCGTCGAGGTCCGAAGCGAACTGGGCGAAGGCCGCGAGTTCGCGGTACTGCGCCAGGGCCAGACGGATACCGCCGCCGAGCTTCTTGATGACGTTGGTCTGCGCGGCGCCACCGACGCGGGACACCGACAGACCGGCGTTGATCGCGGGACGGATGCCGGCGTTGAAGAGGTCGGTCTCGAGGAAGATCTGGCCGTCGGTGATCGAGATCACGTTGGTCGGCACGAACGCGGAAACGTCGCCGGCCTGCGTTTCGATGATCGGCAGCGCGGTCAGCGAGCCGGTCTTGCCCTTGACGGCGCCGTTGGTCAGCTTCTCGACGTAGTCGGCGTTGACGCGCGCGGCGCGCTCGAGCAGGCGCGAATGCAGGTAGAACACGTCGCCCGGGTAGGCTTCGCGGCCCGGCGGACGGCGCAGCAGCAGCGACACCTGGCGGTAGGCCCAGGCCTGCTTGGTCAGGTCGTCGTAGACGATCAGCGCATCTTCGCCGATGTCGCGGAAGAACTCGCCCATGGTGCAGCCGGCGTACGGCGCGATGTACTGCATGGCGGCGGCGTCAGCTGCGGTCGCCGCGACGACGATGGTGTGGTCCATCGCGCCGTGCTCTTCGAGCTTGCGCACGACATTGGCGACGGACGAGGCCTTCTGGCCGACGGCGACGTAGATACACTTAACGCCGGTGCCCTTCTGGTTGATGATCGCGTCGATCGCCACGGCGGTCTTGCCGGTCTGGCGGTCGCCGATGATCAGCTCGCGCTGGCCGCGGCCGACGGGCACCATGGCGTCGATCGACTTGAGGCCGGTCTGCACCGGCTGGTCGACCGATTTGCGCTCGATGACGCCGGGGGCGATGCGCTCGATCGGCATCGTGGTGTCGGCGGCGATGGGGCCCTTGCCGTCGATCGGCTGACCCAGCGAGTTCACCACGCGGCCGAGCAGGCCACGGCCGACGGGCACTTCGAGGATGCGGCCGGTGCACTTGGCGACGTCGCCTTCCTTGATGTGCTCGTAGTCGCCCAGGATCACGGCGCCGACCGAGTCGCGCTCGAGGTTGAGCGCCACGCCGAAGGTGTTGCCCGGCATCTCGATCATTTCACCCGACATCACGTCGGACAGGCCGTGGATGCGCACGATGCCGTCGGTGACGGAGACGATCGTACCCTGGGTGCGCAGTTCGCTGGAGGCACCGAGGTTCTCGATCTTGGCTTTAATCAGTTCGCTGATTTCGCTTGGATTCAATTGCATTTCTGTTCTCCGAACCGTGAGGTTCCGATAAATATGAGTTGAGGAGCCGGCTGCGCCTTAGGCCCGAAGGGCGAAGGACATGCGCTGCAGCCGCCCTTTCACCGATCCGTCTATCACCTGGTCGCCGATGGCGATCACCGCACCGCCGATCAGTTCGGGGTCGACCGCCACCTGCACGTTCACCGAGCGCCCGAACTTCGCCTTGAGGCCGGCGACCAGATCGTCGATCTGCGCCTGGGAGAGTTCCTGCGCGCTGGTGATGCTCGCCTCGAGCGTACCCTCGGCGGCCGCCTTCAGCGTTTCGAACTGCTTGCCGATTTCCGGCAGCAGCGGCAGGCGATCGTTCTCCGCCAGCACATGGACAAAGTTGCCGCCGCGTTCGCCGAGGTCGGCACCGGCCACATCGGCGATCAGGCCGGCGACGCGATCGGCCGGCACCGAGGGGTCGGCGATCAGGGCGGCGACCTGTGCGTCGGAGACGATGGCCGCCAGACTGGCGATGCGCGAAGACCAGCCCGCCAGGTCGTTTTCGGCCTCCGCCATGCGAAAGACCGCCTCGGCGTAGGGACGTGCCAGGGTAGACAGTTCGCTCATGATTTACAGCTCGGCTTTCAGCTGGCCCAGGAGGTCAGCATGCGTTTGCGCGTTGACTTCGCGACGCAGGATCTTTTCCGCACCCGCCACGGCCAGGGCCGCGACCTGCTCACGCAGGGCTTCGCGCGCACGGTTGCTTTCCTGCACGATGTTGGCCTGGGCGGCGGCAAGCTGACGCTCGCCCTCGTCCTTGGCGGCAGACTTGGCTTCCTCGATGATCTCGGCCGCACGCTTTTCGGCGCGGGCGATGACCTCGGCAGCCTGGGCCTTGGCGTCACGCAGGTTGTCGCCGGCCATTTTCGCGGCCAGCTCCAGTTCGTGCTTGCCGCGATCGGCCGCGGCCAGGCCGTCGGCGATCTGCTTCTTGCGCGTTTCGAGCGCGTTCATGATCGGCGGCCACACGAACTTCATGCAGAACCACACGAAGAAGATGAACGTGATGGACTGGCCGATCAAAGTTGCGTTGAAATTCATATCCGCACCTTTAAATGACGGGTGTTAGAGAAGTTCCGCTTCGACCCTTGAATCAACCGGCAACGGCGAACAGGATGTACATGGTCAGACCGACGGCGATCATCGGCACGGCGTCGACCAGACCCATCACGATGAAGAAGTTGGTGCGCAGCAGCGGGACCAGTTCGGGCTGACGCGCGGCGCCTTCGAGGAAGCGGCCGCCGAGCAGGCCGATGCCGAGGGCGGCACCGATCGAAGCCATACCCATCATCAGGGCGCCAGCGATGTACAACAGGGCTTGAGTCATTTCCATTTGTTACTCCTTAGTCAAAAAATTAAAGCGAAAAGAAAACAGGAAAACCAGAACCGAAATCAGTGGTGCTCGGCGTGCGCCATATCCAGATACACGATGGTCAGCGTCATGAAGATGAATGCCTGCAGCGTGATGATCAGGATGTGGAACACCGCCCACGCCCACTGCAGGACACCGCCGAACGCAGCGAGCAGCCAGCCGCCGCCGAACATCAGCGCGATCAGGATGAAGATCATTTCACCGGCGTACATGTTGCCGAACAGACGCAGGGAGAGCGAAACCGGCTTGGCCAGCAGACCCACGCCCTCGAGCACGAGGTTGAGCGGGAACAGCCACTTGGGGAAGGGCTGGAAGGCCAGTTCGGCGAAGAAGCCGCCGGGGCCTTTCATCTTGAGGCTGTAGTAGATGATCAGAACGAAGATCGACAGCGACAGGCCGAAGGTGACGTTGGGGTCGGTCGTCGGAACCACCTTGAGATAGGGCACGCCCGCCAGGCTCGCCGCCCAGGGCAGCCAGTCGACGGGAATCAGGTCCATCGCGTTCATCAGGAACACCCAGACGAACACCGTCAGCGCGAGCGGCGCGACCAGCGGGTTATGGTGCGAGAACGAGCCGCGAACCGAGCCATGGATGAATTCGACGATCCATTCGACGAAATTCTGCAGCCCGGCGGGAACGCCGGTGGTCGCCTTCTTGGCGGCCATGCGGAAGAAGAACAGGAACAGCACGCCGAGGCCGATCGAGAACAGCATGCTGTCTACGTTGATCGCCCAGAAGCCCATCTGAGCAGCCTCCTCGGCGCCGTGGGCGAAGCCCCAGGTGCCGTCGGGATGCTGGCCGTAGGTCAGGTTCTGCAGGTGGTGCTTGATGTACTCGCCAGAGGAATGGTATTCCGAAGCCATAGTGATCAAATTTCGATAAGTGAGTTTTGGATGGGTGCGCGGCGCGCCCCATTCAAAACCGACCTCTTCCAGCCCCGCTAGCCGGCGCGCCTGCGTCCGCCCGCCAGCACCAGCCAGCCCAGCTGGGCCAGCACCAGCCCCAGCAGCAAGGGCAGCGGCGCCAACCCGAACACACCGAGCCCCAGCGCGAGCAGCACGACGAGCACCAGCATCCGCTCCACCGCAGCGCGCACGAACACGCCGAACAGTCGATGCTGGTCCCATTCGGGGTGGCGCATCGACTGCCGCTCGCGCAGCACGAGCACCGCGCTGACCGCCAGCGCCACCAGACCGCCGTACAGGACGGCCAGGCCCGCCTGGAATCCGGCGAAGGCGCCTGCCGCGAGAGCAGCGATCACCGCCAGACCTGCCTGCGCCATGGCAACCCGAGAGATGCCGCTATGGTTGCCGGTGAACATTAGCCGATTATGATACAAGAATTAGTGAGGTCTATGCAATCATCAAGCAGCTTGATGATGAATTTCACTATGTAGTGATGTTGTATAGCCGAAAAATCGCGGGCCGCCACACCGACGGCCCGCGATTTCAGAGTTCGATGCCGAGACGCTGCAGCAGGCCCTGCAGCTCGTCCGGGCTGGAAAAACTCAGCGTCAGCCGGCCGCCGCCGCGGTTGTTGGTCTGCACGTGCGCGGTCATGCCGAGCGCGTCGGACAGCGCCTCCTCGAGACGCGCCACGTCCCGCGAGGCGGCGGGCCTGGGCGACGGCGACGCGGCGTCCTTCAGGCGCGCGACGCGGCGCTCGACCTCGCGCACCGACAGGCCGCGGGTCTCGATCTCGTGCGCGAGCTCGCGCTGCGGACCCGCCTGCAGCGGCAGCAGCGCCCGCGCATGGCCCATCTCGATCAGGCCCGCGCTCAGCATCTCCTGCACCGGACGCGACAGGTTCAGCAGGCGCAGCAGGTTGGAAACCGCCGCCCGCGATTTTCCGACCGCCTGCGCGACCGCGTCGTGGGTCATGCCGAATTCGTGGATCAGGCGCTGCAGGCCGTGCGCCTCGTCGATGGCGTTGAGGTCCTCGCGCTGGATGTTCTCGATCAGCGCCATCGCCGCCACCGCATCGTCGGCGACCTCCTTGACCAGCACCGGCACCTCGGCGAGTCCCGCGAGCTGCGCCGCGCGCCAGCGGCGCTCGCCGGCGATGATCTCGTAGCCGCCGGCCGTCTCGCGCACCAGGATCGGCTGCATCAGGCCCTGCGCGCGGATCGAGTCGGCGAGCTCCTGCAGGGAATCGCCGTCCATCTGGGTGCGCGGCTGGTATTTGCCCGGCGCGAGCTGGGTCACGCTCAGCATGCGCAGGTCGCCCTGCGGCGGCACGGCACTGTCCTCACCGCCGAGCAGGGCGTCGAGCCCGCGTCCGAGGCCTTTCGGTTTCGCCATGTCAGTTGCCCTCCGTGTCGGTGACGCCCGCGCCCTTGCGGGCGCGCGCGAGGATTTCCCCGGCCAGTTCAAGGTACGCCTTGCTGCCGCGGCAATGGGCGTCGTACGCCAGGACCGGCTTGCCGTGGCTGGGCGCCTCGGCGAGGCGGACGTTGCGCGGGATCACGGTGTCGTACACCTTGTCGCCGAAGTGCTGCTTGAGCTGGTCCGACACCTGCTGCGCGAGCGTGCTGCGCGGATCGAACATCACCCGCAGCAGGCCCTCGATCTGGATGCCGGGGTTGAGGCGCTGCTTGACCTTCTTGATGGTCGCGACGAGGTCGGTCAGCCCCTCGAGTGCGTAGTACTCGCACTGCATCGGAATCAGCACCGACTCCGCCGCCGCGAACGCGTTGACGGTCAGCAGGTTGAGCGTCGGCGGGCAGTCGAGCAGGACGAAATCGTAGTCGTCTGCCACCTGCGCGAGCGCGACCTTCAGCCGCAGGTCGCGCTGCTCGAGGTTCACCAGGTCGATCTCCGCGCCGGCGAGTTCGCGGTTGGCGGGGATGACGTCGAAATGCCCCGGCTCCGAACGCATCTTGGCGTCGCGCACGGTGACCTGGTTGAGCAGGATCTGGTACACGGTCGGGAGCGCGCTGCGCTTCTCGATCCCGGCACCCATGGTGGCGTTGCCCTGCGGATCGAGGTCGGCCAGCAGCACGCGCTGGCCGAGCGCGGCGAGGCTCGCCGCCAGGTTCACCGCCGTCGTGGTCTTGCCCACGCCGCCTTTCTGGTTGGCGATAGCCAGGATTTTCATGCGACACGCTCCAGTACGATCAAATGACGGCTCGCCTCGAGGCCCGGCACGACGAGCGCGTGGTCAGCACTCACTCTCACGTCAGCCGGCAGCACGGCTATCTCTTCGTTCGGATACAGGCCTTTCATCGCCAGCCACTGGCCGCCGGGGGCGAGGAGGTGGCCGGTCAGCAGGACGAACTCCCTGAGGTCGGAGAAGGCGCGCGAGGTGATGACGTCGAAGCGCGCGTCGGGCCGGTAATCCTCGACCCGGCTCGTCACCACGCTCAGGTTGGCGAGTCCCAGTTCGGCCTTGGCCTGCAGCAGGAACGCGGTCTTCTTGGCGATGCTGTCGATCAGCGTCACACGCAGGTCGGGCCGGGCGATCGCCAGCGGAATGCCGGGCAGGCCGCCGCCGCTGCCGACGTCGAGCACGCGATCGCCCTTGAAAAACGGCACCGCCGCCAGCGAGTCGAGCAGGTGGTGGCTCACCATGCGCCCGGCATCGCGCACCGCGGTCAGGTTGTAGACGCGGTTCCACTTGTCGAGCAACGCCAGGTAAGCGAGCAACCTCGCCTCGGCGCCGTCGGGCAACGCCAGCCCGAGGGCGGCGACTCCCGCCCTCAATTGCGATTCGACACTCATGCGGTTTTCTTTTCCTGGTCGGGCCTGAAGCCGCGCTTGGCGTAGATCAGCAGCACCGAAATCGCCGCTGGGGTGACGCCCTGCAGGCGCGCGGCCTGACCGAGCGTTTCCGGGCGCGCCTTCTGCAGGCGCTGGCGCACCTCCATCGACAGCGCGGTAAGCTGGCTGTAGTCGAGGTCGGCGGGCAGGCGCAGCGTCTCCTGCTCGCGATGCTTCTCGACCTCCTCGTTCTGGCGGTCGATGTAGCCCTGGTACTTGGCGGCGATCTCGACCTGCTCGGCGACGCGCGCGTCGTCGACGCCAGGCCCGCCCCCCGGCAGTGCGAGCACACGCGCGTAATCGAGCGTGGGCCGGCGCAGCAGGTCGAACAGGCTGTATTCGCGCTCGATCGGCTGCCCGATGAGCCGCGTCGCCTCCTCCGCCGGGAGAATCGCCGGGTTGACCCAGGTCGACTTCAGGCGCTCGGTCTCGCGCGCCACGGCATCGCGCTTGCGGTTGAAAGCGTCCCAGCGCGCGTCGTCGACCACGCCGAGCTCGCGGCCGGTCTCGGTGAGCCGCATGTCGGCGTTGTCCTCGCGCAGCTGCAGGCGGTATTCGGCGCGGCTGGTGAACATGCGGTAGGGCTCGGAAACGCCGCGCGTGATCAGGTCGTCGACCAGCACGCCGAGATACGCCTCGTGGCGTCCCGGGCTCCACGCCTCCCTGCCCTGCACCTGCAGCCCGGCGTTGACGCCGGCGAGCAGGCCCTGCGCGGCGGCCTCCTCGTAGCCGGTGGTGCCGTTGATCTGTCCGGCGAAGAAGAGGCCGGCGATCGACTTGGTTTCGAGCGAGGCCTTGAGCGCGCGCGGGTCGTAGTAGTCGTACTCGATCGCGTAGCCGGGGCGCAGGATGTGCGCGCGCTCCAGGCCAGGGATCGAGCGCACGATCGCCAGCTGCACGTCGAACGGCAGCGAAGTCGAGATGCCGTTGGGATAGACCTCGTGGGTGGTGAGTCCCTCGGGCTCGAGGAAGATCTGGTGGCTCGCCTTGTCGGCGAAGCGCGTGATCTTGTCCTCGATCGACGGGCAGTAGCGCGGCCCCACCCCCTCGATCACGCCGGTGTACATCGGCGAGCGGTCGAGGCCGCCGCGGATGATTTCGTGGGTCGCGGCCGTGGTGTGCGTGATCCAGCACGGTCGCTGCTCGGGATGCATCGACCCGTCGCCCATGAAGGAGAACACCGGCGCCGGGTCGTCGCCCGGCTGCACCTGCGTCCGGCCGTAGTCGATCGTGCGGCCGTCGATGCGCGGCGGCGTGCCGGTCTTCAGCCGGCCGGCCGGCAGCTCGAGCTCGCGCAGGCGCGCGGCGAGCGACACCGCGGGCGGGTCGCCCATGCGACCGGCCTGGAAGTTCTCCAGCCCGACGTGCACCAGGCCGGCGAGGAAGGTGCCGGCGGTCAGCACCACCGCGCGGCCGGAAAACACGATGCCGAGCTGGGTCCTTACCCCGGCGATGCGGTCGCCTTCGAGCAGCAGGTCGTCGACCGCCTGCTGGAAGATCGTGAGATCGGGCTGGTTTTCCAGGCGGCGACGGATCGCCGCCTTGTACAGGACCCGGTCGGCCTGCGCGCGCGTGGCGCGCACCGCCGGACCCTTCGAAGAATTGAGCGTGCGGAACTGGATCCCCGCCTCGTCGGTGGCGAGCGCCATCGCGCCGCCGAGCGCGTCGACCTCCCTGACCAGATGTCCCTTGCCGATGCCGCCGATCGACGGGTTGCACGACATCGCGCCGAGCGTTTCGATGTTGTGCGTCAGCAGCAGCGTCTTCACGCCCATCCGCGCGGACGCGAGTGCAGCCTCGGTGCCGGCGTGGCCGCCACCGACGACGATGACATCGAAGGATTCGGGGAATTGCATGATGGGCGCCATTCTACCCCGGGCGCCGGCCTGGTTCCACGTGAAACATCGTCAGGCGCCGGACGCCTGTTTGGCTTCCAGCGCTTCCCAGCGCGTCAGCGCGTCGAGCAACTCGGCTTCGATCGCCTCGCTCCGCGCATGCAGCGCGGCGGCCTCCTGGGCACGTTCCTGGTAAAGCGCCGGATCCGCGAGCCGGGCGGCCAGCTCGGCCTGCTCGTTCTCCAGCGCCTCGATGCGCGCCGGTAGGCTTTCGAGCTCGCGTGCTTCCTTGTAGCTGAGACCCGACCTGGGGGCCGCCTTCGCGGGCGGGGCCTTGGCCGTCGCAGGCTTGCTGGGGCCGCCCTTTTCCGCCTCGGCTTCGCGCCGCTGTTTCCACGCCCGCCAGTCCGCGTAGCCGCCGACGATCTCGGTCAGCCTGCCCTCCCCCTCGAACGCGATCGACTGGGTGACGACGTTGTCGAGAAAGGCGCGGTCGTGCGAAACGATGATGACGGTTCCGCCGTAGTCCTGCAGCAACTGCTCGAGCAACTCGAGCGTGTCGATATCGAGATCGTTGGTCGGTTCGTCGAGCACCAGCAGGTTCGCCGGCCGCGCGAACAGCCGGGCGAGCAGCAGCCGGTTGCGTTCGCCCCCCGACAGCGCCGACACCTTGGCGCGCGCGCGCTCGGCCGGGAACAGGAAATCCTCCAGATAGCTGATGACGTGCTTCTTCTGGCCGGCGATCTCGACGTAGTCGGAGCCGGGCGAGATCGTGTCGACCAGCGTCGCATCGTCGTCGAGCTGGTTGCGGAACTGGTCGAAGTACGCCACCTCGAGCTTGGTGCCCTGCTTGATCCAGCCCGCCTGCGGCTTCAGTTCGCCGAGGATGAGCCGAATCAGCGTGGTCTTGCCGGCGCCGTTCGGCCCGAGCAGGCCGAGCTTGTCGCCGCGCAGGATGGTGGTCGAAAAATCGCGGATCAGCTCGCGGCCGTCGTAGCCGTAGCGCACATGGTCGAGCTCGGCCACCACCTTGCCCGAACGCTCGCCGGCGTCGATCTGGAACCCCACCTGGCCCTGGTGCGCGATGCGCGCCTCGCGCGTGCGGCGCAGCTGCTCGAGCCGGCGCACGCGGCCCTCGTTGCGGGTGCGGCGGGCCTCGACGCCCTTGCGGATCCACGCCTCCTCCTGCTTCCAGAACTTGTCGAACTTGCGGTTGTGGACCGCCTCGACCTCGAGCTGCTCCGCCTTCTTTTCCTGATAAGCGCTGAAATTGCCCAGGTACTCGCGCAGCTGGCCGCGGTCGAGCTCGACGATGCGGTTCGCGACGTTGTCGAGAAAGCGCCGGTCGTGGGTGATGAAGAGCAGCGCGCCACGGTAATCGTTGAGCAGGCTTTCGAGCCATTCGATCGCCGCGAAGTCGAGATGGTTGGTCGGTTCGTCGAGCAGGAGCAGCTCCGGCTCGGCGACCAGCGCACGCGCCAGCGCCACCCGCTTCTTCAGGCCGCCCGACAGCGTCTCGACCGTCGTCTCGGCGTCGAGCGCCAGTCGCTGCAGCGTCTCCTCGACCCGGCTGTTCAGGCGCCAGGCGTCTGCCGCCTCGAGCTCGTGCGACAGGCGCTCGAGGTCGGCGAACGCAGCCTCGTTGCCCTCGGCCACCGCGTGGGCCGCCGCGTGGTAGTCGGCGAGCAGCCGTTGCGCGGCCCCTACCCCCTCGGCGACTGCCTCGAACACGGTGTGGCCCGGCTGGAACTGCGGCTCCTGCGGAACGTAGGCGAGGCGCAAGCCCGGCGAACGCCACAGCTCGCCGGCGTCGGGCTGGCTTTCGCCGGCGATGAGCTTCAGCAGGCTCGACTTGCCTGTGCCGTTGCGCCCGATCAGCCCGATGCGCTCCCCGGCCTCGATCACCAGCGAGGCGCCGTCGAGCAGCGGGTGGTGCCCGTAGGCGAGTTCAAGTCGGTCGAAAGTCAGCAGCGGCATGGCGGGTTCTTCGGTTGAGGGGCGGAATTATCCGCGATAAATCGCCGCGTGGACGGCGCGCGCGATGCGCAGTGCATGCGGGGTATCGCCGTGCAGGCTGAGGGTGTCGGCCGCCACCTGCAGGCTGCCGCCGTCCGCGGTGCCCAGCAGGCGCCCCTCGGCAAGCGCGAGCGCCTGGTGCGCGGCCAGCTGCGGATCGTCCAGCACCGCCCCGGGCGTTTCACGTGAAACCAGCTGCCCGCTCGGGTGGTAGCGGCGATCGACGAAGGCCTCGTTGAGCACGGCAAGGCCCGCTGCACGCCCCGCCGCGATCAGCGTCGACCCCGACAGCCCGATCAGCTCGAGCCGGGGGTCGACCGCCGCGACCGCCTGTGCGACCGCCGCCGCGAGCTCGGCGTCGACTGCCGCGACGTTGTAGAGCGCGCCGTGCGGCTTCACGTGGGCAAGCCGAATTCCCAGCCGCGCCGCATGCTCGGCGAGCGCCTCGGTCTGTTCGCGCACCCAGGCGCTCACCTGGTCCGGCGTGGCGGCGAGCCGTCGTCGGCCGAAGTTCGCGCGATCCGGGTAGCTCGGATGCGCCCCGACCGCGACCTCGTGTTCGAGGGCCACCCGCAGCGCGGCGAGCATGCTGCCATCGTCTCCGGCGTGGCCGCCGCAGGCGATCGACACGCGCGAAACGTAGGGCATCAGCGCTGCGTCGTCGTAGCCTTCGCCGATGTCCGCGTTCAGTTCGATCATACCGCCTCCTCGATCGACCACTCGCCCGTCGCGAGCGCCCGGGCCACCGCGACGTCGACGGTCGAAAAGCGCAGCGCATCGCCGGGCCGCAGTTGTGCCAGCCGTGGCAGGTCCGCCGTGATCACCGCGCCGACGACCGGGTAGCCGCCGGTGACCGGCCCGTCCCAGCCCAGGACGATCGGCTGCCCGTCCGGCGGCACCTGCACGGCACCCGGCAGCACGCCCTGCGAGGGCAGTTCGGCACGCGCGTGCGTGACAGCCGGGCCGTTCAGCCGCACGCCACGGCGGTCGGACGTCGGCGCGACGCGATAGCTTCCAGCGAACAATGCCGCCAGCCCGCGGTCGTCGAACCACGCGCTTTGCGGCCCGGCAACCAGCCGCAGCGGCGATGCCACGTCGATGGCCGGCGGGTCCGCGCGAAGCCGCCTGACGGGGTGGCGTTCGCCGCCCAGGGCCAGCACGTCACCGCGCTTCAGCGCACGCCCCGCATGGCCCCCGAAGCCTGCAGGCAGGAAGGTGCTGCGGCTGCCCATCACCGCCGGGACCGCGATGCCGCCTTGCGCGGCCAGCCAGCAGCGGCACCCGTCCTGCGCCGCCCCGACGTCCAGGGTGTCGCCCGGCGCGATGAGCAAGGTCTCGTTCCAGGCGACCTGCCCTCCGCTGCCGAAGCGAGCGGCGAAACGTGCCCCGGTGATCGCCGCCACGCCGCCGGCCGGGAACCGCAGCCTCGGGCCGGCCAGGGTGATCTCCAGCCCCGCCGCGTCGTCCGGATTGCCGACCAGGCGGTTGGCTGCCGCGAGCGCATCCGGATCGGCGGCGCCGCCTGCCGGGACACCGAGCGCAGCGTGGCCCGGCCGCCCCCTGTCCATCACCAGATCGCACACGCCGGCGCGCAGAACCTCGATCATGCCGGAACGAAGCGCACCCGGTCTCCCGCCCGCATCAGGGCCGGCGGCTCGCGCCCGGGGTCGAACAGGGAAACCGCAGCGCGTCCGATGACGTGCCAGCCACCCGGGCCGGCGGCGGGATAGATGCCCGCGTAGGCCCCGCCGACCGCGACGCTGCCGGCCGCCACCGCCGCGCGCGGACTCGACCGCCGCGGCGCGTGCAGGCGCTCGGGCAGCCCCCGCAGATAGGGAAACCCCGGCTGAAAGCCCAGGAAGGCGACGGTGTACTCGGCATCGGCGTGCAGGCGGATGTAGGCGGCCTCGTCCAGACCCGCCCGGCGCGCCAGCGCCGGCAGATCGGGGCCCGCTGCGCCGCCGTAGGTGACGGCGATCTCATGGAGCGTCGCTGGCGCAGGCTCGGCTGCGGCACGCGTAACGGCCAGCCCAGCCAGCAGCTCGGGCGACGGCCGCGCCCCGCGCCGGAGCACCAGCAGGATGCTGCCGTCCGCGGGAACGACATCCTCGAGCTCGCGGAAGCGCTTCGCTGCCAGCGCAGCGTAGCAGCCCAGCGTCGCCTCACCCGTCTCGACGCGCAGCCCACGCTCGCCCACCCAGCGCCAGGGGACCGGCGCGACGCTGGGTGCGGTTTGCGCAGGTGCCGAAGCCCGGAGCGGGTTCAAGTCGTCTTGCATGCGGGTTGTGAAGCAGCGATTCAGGGTTGAAGTGTAGCGCGGCGGCCGGGTCCGCCCAATGAAAAAGGGAGGTTTCACGTGAAACCTCCCTCGCTTCAGGACGCGTTACGGGCGTCGGTCAGTCCTTGAAGCGCCCGCGCACGCCGGTGCGAGCACCGCCGCGGTTTTCGTTTCCATAGCTGCGCGGCTGGCCGGGACGCGCGCTGCCGCTGCGATCGCCGTAGCTGCGGGTCGCCGCGGCCTTCGCCTTCGCCTCACGCTCGCGCTTTTCCCAGTACTCGATGCTGTTGCCGTTCACTTCGGCGCGCGGCTCGCGCGGGGCCTCGGCACCGCGGAACCCCTCGCCGCGCGGCGGACGGTCGCCGTAGGCGCGCGGTGCCCCGTCGAAACGGTTGCCGCGGGGTGCATCGCTGCGGGCCGGACGGTCACCCGCGGGGCGGGCGTCGGCGCGGTAGCCGCGATCGCGGTTATCCCGGCTGTCGCCACGCGGCGGGCGGTCGCCGTAGCTGCGCGGCTCGCTGCGGTCACCGAAACTGCGTTTTTCGCCGAAGCCGCCACGCGGTCCGCCGTTGCCGCGCGGACGACCCGACGACGCGGGGCGGCCGGATGCGGGCTTCTGGGTCGGCTCCAGCCCGGGCAGGGTGTGCACCTCGATGCGGTTGCCGGTGTAACGCTCGATGTTCTTCACCAGCCCGCCTTCCCGCATGCCGGCGAAGCTCACCGCGATGCCGGTGCGGCCGGCGCGGCCGGTGCGGCCAATGCGGTGGACGTAGTCCTCGGCCTGGCGCGGCAGGTCGAAATTGATGACGTGGCTGATGGTCGCCACGTCGATGCCGCGGGCGGCGACGTCGGTCGCGACCAGCACGCGGGTGCGGCCTTCGCGCAGGCGCTGCAGCGCGCGGTTGCGCTGCCCCTGCTGCATGTCGCCGTGCAGCGCGTCGGAGGCGAAGCCGCTGTCGGCCAGCAGGTCGGAGATCTCCTCGGTGCTGCGCTTGGTCGAGGCGAACACGATCGCCTGCACCATCTCCACGTCGCGCAGCAGCGCGTCGAGCAGGCGGTTCTTGTGATCCATGTTGTCGGCGAACAGCAGGCGCTGCTCGATCTTGGATTCCTTGTGCGGCACCGCCTCGATCTCGATGCGCTGGGCGTCGCGGGTCAGTTCGCGCGCCAGGTTGCCCACCACGCCGTCGAGCGTGGCCGAGAACAGCAGCGTCTGGCGCTCGGCCGGGCAGCGCGCGGCGATCGCCTTGATGTCGTCGACGAAGCCCATGTCGAGCATGCGGTCGGCCTCGTCCAGAATCAGCACTTCCAGGCGCGAGAAGTCGATCTTGCCGCGCTCCAGATGGTCGATCAGGCGGCCCGGGGTCGCAACCACCACGTCGACCGGCTGCGAGAGGCGCTTGAGCTGCAGGCCGTACGGCGCACCGCCGACCAGGCAGGCGGTGCGGAAGCGGCGCAGCTCCTTGCCGTAGACCATCGCCGATTTCTCGACCTGCAGCGCGAGCTCGCGGGTCGGGGTCAGCACCAGCACGCGCGGGCCGATGCTCTTGACGGTCGGTTCGGCCTGCAGGCGCTGGATCGACGGCAGCAGGAACGCCGCGGTCTTGCCGCTGCCGGTGTGCGACGACACCAGCAGGTCGCGACCGGTCAGCGCCGCGGGAATCGCCTGCATCTGAACCGGCGTGGCGTTTTCGTAGCCGGCGGCAAGGACGGATTTGAGGATGAGGGGATCAAGCCCCAGTTCGGAAAAGCTCATGGCAAACCTTTTTTCTGTGCGCGCAAAGCGCATAACAGACCTGAACCCGGTTCAGAACCAGACAGGTCAAAAAATACGAACCGGATTTCGGGGCGTCTTGGGAACGCCAAACGGGTCGCGTCGATCACATCGGCGCCAACCACAAGACTTGTCACTGCCGGCTGAGAAATGGGCCGGCGGCACAAAAGAGAGGTCGAGGACGATGGGGCTGTGAGAACAGTCCCGAGGCACGGCGGAAGAAAACCTGCCCACTGCTGTATGCACAACTCGACGTAGTCTATCAGAAAACGCTGATTTTCCCGAATGCTTTTTTTTCAGGCGTGGTGATACAGCTTGTGATACAGGCCGCCGCGCTGGATCAGCTCGTCGTGGGCGCCCTGCTCGACCACGCGGCCGTTCTCGAACACCAGGATGCGGTCCGCCTGGCGCACCGCCGACAGGCGGTGCGCGATGATCAGGGTGGTGCGTCCGGCGAGGAAAGTGCCCAGCGCCTGGTGCAGGTGCCGCTCGGTGTCGCTGTCGAGCGCCGAGGTGGCCTCGTCGAGGATGACGATGCGCGGGTCGGCGACGATCATCCGGGCGATCGCGAGGCGCTGGCGCTGGCCCCCCGACATCCGCACACCCTGGCGCCCGACCACGGTGTCCAGTCCGTGTGGCAGCGCGATGACGAAGTCCTTCAGTTGGGCGATCTCGAGCGCCTGCCAGAGCGCCGCGTCGCCGGCGTCGCGCCCCAGCGTCAGGTTGGCGCGCACGCTGTCGTTGAACAGCACCGGGTGCTGCAGCACCACGCCGACGTGCTCGCGCACCGTCTCCCAGCCGATCTCGGTGACCGGCACGTCGCCGTAGACGATCCGGCCGGCCTTCACCGGATACAGCCCCAGCAGCGCCTGCACCAGGGTCGACTTGCCGCCGCCGGAGGCGCCCACGAGCGCGACCTTCTCCCCCGCGGCGATCTCGAGGCTGACGTCGTCGAGCACCGCCTCGCCCTCGTCGTAGGCGAAGCTGACGTGCTCGAGGGCGATGCCGACGGTGGAGCGGCCGGCGAACGGATCGCGCAGCGCCGGATGCTCGGGCTCGCCGGAGAGCCCGAGCAGCGCGTTGATGCGCCCGAGCGCGGCGTTGGCGGCGTACCACGCATACTGCATGTTCACCAGCTCCTGCACCGGCGTCATCATGAACCACAGGTAGCCGAACACCGCCAGCATCTCGCCGATCGACAGGTCGGAAAACACCACCATCAGCATCGCGCCGGCGCGGAAGGCGTCGAAGCCGGCAAGGAAGACGAAGAACGAAAAGCGGCTCATCGCGTCCGATTTCCAGGCGAACGCCGCCGCATGCTTGCGGATGTCGTCGGCCTTCTCGGTCACGCGTGCGAGGTAGTGCTTCTCGCGGTTCATCGCGCGGATCTGGGTGAGCGCGTCGAGCGTCTCGCCGAGCGCGTCCTGGAACACTTCGAAGGCGCGGTTTTCGAACTTCTTCAGATCCTTGACCCGCTTGCCGAGCCGGGTCGAGAACAGGATCACCACCGGGTTCAGCAGCAGGATGAACAGCGCCAGCTGCCAGTGCATCCAGAACAGCACCGCGGCGACGCCGACCAGCGTCAGCACCGATACCACGAGGTGGGAGATCGAGGCCCCGAGGAAGCTGTCGATGGCGTTGACGTCGGTGACGAAGTGCGAGGTCACCCGCCCCGCTCCGACCGTCTCGAACTGCGACAGCGCGATGCGCGAAAGCCGGTTCAGCATGCGCACGCGGATGCGGTAGACCACCTCCTTGGCGAGCAGCGAGAAGGCGCGGCCCTGCCACACGTTCAGCAGGATCGCCGCCAGCCGCAGCACTACCGTGAGCGCCAGCGCGGCGCCGATGAACAGCACCGGGCCGTGCCACGCCGGCGGGAACCAGGCACCGATGGTCGCGACCATCCTGCCCGGATGGTGGAGCAGCACCTCGTCGACCATCAGCGGCAGCAGCAGCGGCACCGGCACCGACGCCGCGACCGCCAGCAGCGCCACGAAGTTGGCCTCCAGCAGCCGCGTGCGATGACGCTTGAGTTCCTCGGCCATGCCGCGCCAGGTCAGCATGGCGCTCACTTGCCGATGCAGAAGCTGCTGAAGATCTCGCCGAGCAGATCGTCGGCAGTGAACTCGCCGGTGATCTCGGACAGCGCAGCTTGCGCCAGCCGCAGCTCCTCGGCGAACAGTTCGAGCTGTCCGGCCGCCGCGCGCGCCGCGGCGAGGTGGCCGGCCGCGCGCGTCAGCGCGTCGAGGTGACGGGCACGCGCCATGAACGCCCCCTCACCCGCCGCCTGCCACCCCGCCGCCTCGAGCAGGCGCGCACGCAGCAGTTCGACCCCGGCGCCGGTCCTGGCCGACAGCCAGATCTCGTCGCCCGCCGCGCGCGGCGCCTCGCCCACGACGTCGATCTTGTTGTGCACGGTCAGCCGCGCGACATCGGGCAGGCGCTCGAGGATGGCGGTCTCCTGCGCGCCGAGACCATGCGCGGCGTCGACCAGCAACAGCGCGACGTCGGCCTTTTCCACTGCCGCCCAGGTGCGCTCGATGCCGAGCCGCTCGACCGGATCCTGCGTGTCGCGCAGGCCCGCGGTGTCGATGATGTGCAGCGGCACGCCGTCGATCTGGATCGCCTCGCGCACGGTGTCGCGCGTGGTGCCGGCGATTTCGGTGACGATCGCCGCCTCGAAGCCCGCCAGCTGGTTGAGCAGGCTCGACTTGCCGACGTTCGGCTGGCCGATCAGCACCACGGTGAGCCCCTCGCGCAGCAGCGCGCCCTGCCGCGCCTGCGCCCTCACCGCGGCGAGGCGCCCGTCGATCGCGTCGAGCCGGCCGAAGGCGTCGGCGTCGCGCAAGAAGTCGATCTCCTCCTCGGGAAAGTCGAGCGTCGCCTCGACCAGCATGCGCAGCCGGGTAAGCGCCTCGACCAGCTCGGCGATCCGCGCCGAGAACGCGCCGGACAGCGAACGCACCGCCGAACGCGCGGCTTCGCTCGACGCCGCGTCGATCAGGTCGGCGACCGCCTCGGCCTGCGCGAGGTCGAGCTTGCCGTTGAGATAGGCGCGGCGCGTGAACTCGCCCGGCTCGGCGAGCCGCGCGCCCAGTTCGATGCAGCGCTCGAGGATGAGGCCGAGAACCACCGGTCCGCCGTGTCCCTGCAGCTCGAGGACGTTTTCGCCGGTGAACGAATGCGGAGCCTCGAAGTACAGCGCGACGCCCTCGTCGAGCATCGTTCCGTCGCTTGCCTTGAAAGGGGCATAGGTCGCGTGGCGCGGCGCGGGCAGCCTGCCCAGCAGCCCCATCGCGAAGGGCGTGACGTCCGGGCCGGAGACGCGCACGACGCCGACCCCGCCCCGCCCCGGCGCGGTGGCGATGGCGGCGATGGCAGAAGCGGTGGTCGGGGTTGCGCGTGTCATGGAACCGGAGTTGGGCAGGGAAAAGCGGGCGATCGGGCAATCCCCGGGCATTGTAGCGCGGGGATTGCCGCGCAGCCGTCCGGTAAATCAGGGTTCTCTAAAGTTCCTGCCTAGCACGTCGTTATGAAGATTTTATTATCTTTTTTGGATTGTAATGGCAATAGAACTGTACAACGACGGCAAGCACGCCTGCCTCCTGTTCAACGACCTGGTCGACGACGCCAAGAGCGACGCCGTGCAGGCCAACCAGTTCCTCATCGTCTCCGACGGCGAGGGCACCCTCATCGATCCCGCCGGCAACATGACGTACAACGCCCTGCTGGTGGCGATGGGCAAGTACTTCCCGTACAAGAACCTGAAATACATCCTGGCGTCGCACCAGGATCCCGACATCGTCGCCTCGCTCAACAAGTGGCTGTTCGGCACCGACGCCAAGGTCTACGTGTCCAGTTTGTGGGACCGATTCGTCCCGCATTTCACCACCCAGGACCGCAGCGTCGACCGCATCGTCGGCGTGCCCGACCGCGGCATGGTACTGCCGCTCAAGGACACGCGCCTCTTCATCATGCCCGCGCACTTCCTGCATTCCGAGGGCAATTTCCACTTCTACGACGAGAAAGCCAGGGTGCTGTTCTCGGGGGACATGGGCGCCTCGCTCGTCCACCACGACCTCGTCGAGAAGCCGATCACCAGCGCGGCCGAATTCAAGCACCACCTGCGCACGATGGAAGGCTTCCACCGCCGCTACATGGTGTCGAACAAGGCCTGCCGCCTGTGGGCCAACATGGCGAGAAAGCTCGACATCGACCTGCTGGTGCCGCAGCACGGCCGCTACTTCAAGGGCAAGGAAGCGATCGGCGCGTTCTTCGACTGGATCGAGCGCCTCGAGTGCGGCATCGACCTGTTCACCCAGGACAACTACCGCATCCCCGCCTGACCCCAAAAGCAACGGGCGCCCAGCGGCGCCCGTTGCGACGGTCGACCCGCTTGCGAATCGGCTAGCGGCTCGCCGCCCTCTCGACCTGCTTGTTGATCGCCCACTGCTGCGCGATCGACAGGATGTTGTTGACCACCCAGTACAGCACCAGCCCGGCCGGGAAGAACACGAACATCACGGTGAACGCCACCGGCATGATCATCATGATCTTGGCCTGCATCGGGTCCATCGGCTGCGGATTGAGCTTCACCTGCAGGATCGAGGTGATGCCCATGACGATCGGCAGGATGAACCAGGGATCGGGCGCGGTCAGGTCGGTGATCCAGCCGAGCCAGGGCGCCCCGCGCATCTCGACGGCGGCGAGCAGCACCCAGTACAGCGCGATGAACACCGGGATCTGGATCAGGATCGGCAGGCAGCCGCCGAGCGGATTGATCTTCTCGGTCTTGTACATCTCCGCCATCGCCTGGTGCAGCTTCGCGCGGTCGTCGCCGAACGTTTCCTTGAGCTGCTGCAGCCGCGGCGTCAGCTTCTTCATCTTGGCCATCGACTTGTAGCCCGCCGCAGACAGCGGATAGAGCGCGAGCTTGAGCAGCACGGTCAGGATGATGATGGCCCAGCCCCAGTTGCCCACCAGGCGCTCGATCTTCTCCAGCGCCCAGAAGATCGGGTACGCCAGCGGCGTCAGCCAGCCGTAGTCGCGCGTCAGGTCGAGCCCGGGCGCGGTATTCTCCAGCACCGACTGGATCTGCGGGCCGGCGTACAGCGGCACCGTGAAGACCTTCTGCTCCCCCGGGGCGAGCGTGCCTTCGGCGAGGATCACCCCGGCGGAATACAGGCCCTGGCCGAGCGAGCGGCTGTAGTACTCGCGCTTCACCTTCTCCTGCGGCAACCAGGCCGAGACGAAATGGTGCTGCACCATGCCGACCCAGCCGTTGTCGGCGGTCTTGTCGAAGTCGGGCGAACCTCCTTCGATGTCCTTGAACGCGACCTTCTGGAACTTCCTTGCTTCGGTGTAGAAGGCCGGGCCGGTGTAGGTGTAAAGGAAGAAGGACTCGCCGCGCGGCGCCTCGCCGTGGCGGGTGAACTGGTAGTAGGGCGTCAGGTCTAGCGGCGCCTCGCCGCCGTTGACGACGCGCGTCCGCACGTCGACCTGGTAACTGCCGCGCTTGAAGACGTAGGTCTTCTCGACCGTGACCCCGCTCGCCGGGTCGCTCCACACCAGCGGCACTTCCAGTTGCGCTGCGCCGGCGGCGAGCCGGTAGGTTCCGGGGGCCAGCTGGTACACGCTGCGGTGCGTGGGCAGCCCCTCACCCACCAGGCCGCTCTGTGCGAGATACGGCCGCGTCGGGCTGTCCTCGAACAGCGTGAACACGGCGTCCCTGTCCTCCGTCTCGTGATACGACAGCAACTGCAGTTCGCGCAAATCGCCGCCGTTGGCGTCGATCACGGCACGCAGCAGGTCGGTCTCGACCACTGCACGCTGCCCCTGCGCAAATCCCGACTGCGCCGGCGCCGCAGCCGGCGCGTTCAGGGTCTGGCTGGGTGTAGGCGCACCCGCCGCCGGCGCGTGCGCTTCGGTCGGGACGGCCGGCGGCGGCGCGTTCTTGTCCTGCCAGGCCTCCCACAGCAGGAGCAGCGAGAACGAGAAGACGATGAAAAGGATCAGCCGCTGGTTATCCATGAGACGGGACGCGATTAGTTGGAGGAGGGTTCTGCCGCTGCAGCGGGCGCAGCCGCCGGCCATTTTGCCATGGCGCGGGCGCCGGCACGTTTAAAGGTGCGTGACAGGTCACGCGCCTCGTCGCCGGGGACCGGCTTCGCGATCAGCCTGACGACGAAATCGCAGGCCGGCAACTCCGCGAGGACCTGCCGGAAGCTTTCGCGTACGCACCGCTTGACACGGTTGCGGTCGACCGCCCGGGCGAGCACGCGCTTGGCGATGACCATGCCCAAGCGTGGGTGACCCACCTCGTTGGGGCGCGCCATCACCATCACGTAATCGGTCCGGGCGCGCTGGTTCTCCGCGAACACCCGATCGAAATCGGCCTTCCTGACCAGCCGGGCGTCGCGAATGCGCACGACACCCGCCTTGCCGGAGTGCGTGGCGATCAGACCGCCAGACGCGCGCGGCCCTTGGCACGACGGGCGTTGATCACCGCACGGCCGGCCTTGGTTTTCATGCGGGCGCGGAAGCCGTGGGTGCGCTTGCGGCGGACGGTGGAGGGCTGGTAAGTGCGTTTCATGGCGTGTCCTTTCAGGCTGGCGCTGGCCGATTCAGCCTAGGCTGGCTGGCCAAGCATAAAAAATCTGTTGAAAAACCGCGTATTAGACCCGCCCCGCCGGGCAGCTGTCAAGCACGCCATGGCGCACCCCCGCAAGGCCCGGCCAGCCGTGCCTGTGGATAACCTGGTCGAAGGGGAGTAAGATTGTTGTTTGAATCCCATGCAGCTCTCCGCTCCCTCGACCCCCTCTATGGATTCCTTCTGGGACCTTTGCCAAGAGCGCTTTCGCGCCAACCTGACCCAGCAGCAATTCAGCACATGGATCAAGCCCCTGGTATTTGACGACGCCGACGGCGACGTCCGCATCCTCGCGCCCAACCATTTCGTGATGGACTGGGTGCGCGAGAAGTTCGCCGAGCACATCGACGGCTGGGCGCAGGAGTACTACGCACGCCCGGTGGCGATCACCTACGCGCTCGGCAAGAAGCCTGCCGCGCCACGCGCCGGCGCGCACGCCCCCGCCGCCAGCGGCGCCTCGCCGGCCCCGGTGCCCGCGGCCGCGCCCCCCCAGTTCGGGCTGCGCATCAACCCCGGCTTCAACTTCGACAATTTCGTCTCCGGCCGCGCCAACCAGCTGGCCCGCGCCGCCGCGCTGCAGATCGCCGACAACCCCGGCATGGCGTACAACCCGCTCTTCATCTACGGCGGCGTCGGGCTCGGCAAGACGCACCTGCTGCAGGCCATCGGCAACACCGTGCGGCAGAACAACCCGGACGCCCGCATCAACTACATCCACGCCAACGACTACGTCGACGACGTGGTCAAGGCCTATCTCAACAAGCAGTTCGACGACCTCAAGCGCCGCTACATGTCGCTCGACCTGCTGCTGATCGACGACATCCAGTTCCTGGCCAAGAAGGACCGCACCCAGGAAGAGTTCTTCTACGTCTTCAACTCGCTGATCGAGAACAAGAAGCAGATCGTCATCACCTGCGATACCTTCCCGAAGGAAATCAGCGGACTCGACGACCGCCTGAAGTCGCGCTTCGCCTGGGGCCTGACGGTCGCGGTGGAGCCTCCGGAACTCGAAATGCGCGTCGCCATCCTGCTGGCCAAGGCGCAGGCGGAGTCGGTCAAGCTCGACGAGGCGGTCGCGTTCTTCATCGCCAAGCAGGTACGCTCCAACGTGCGCGAGCTCGAGGGTGCGCTGAAGCGGGTGATCGCGTTCTCCCGCTTCCACGAGAAGCCGATCACCATGGAACTGGTGAAGGAGGCGCTGCGCGACCTGATCGCCTCGACCTCGCGCATCGTATCGATCGAGAACATCCAGAAGACCGTCGCCGACTTCTACAAGATCAAGGTCGCCGACATGTATTCGAAGAAGCGCACGCGCAACCTGGCGCGGCCGCGCCAGATCGCCATGGCGCTGGCCAAGGAACTCACCAACCAGAGCCTGCCGGAGATCGGCGAATCCTTCGGCGGCCGCGACCACACCACGGTGATCCACGCCTGCCGGAAGGTCGCCGAACTGCGCGAGACCGAGGCCGACATCGGGCGCGACTATCTGGTGTTGCTGCAAAGCCTGACAGGCTGAGGACGAAATGTGGATAAGGCAGGCACCGCGAACGGGGGACCCGATTCCATCCCCACTCCTCCCGGACTGCCAAGGCTTTACCCACACCCTGAAGACAACTACAAACTGATGTTTTAATTATAAAAATTAGCTTATCCCCAGTTTCAGGCTGCCTTTATTTACGAATATCAGGAATATATAAATGCTATTAGTACAAAGCGAACGCAACGCACTCCTGGCTTCCCTGTCTGCCGTGGTGGGTGTCGTCGAACGGCGCCACACCCTGCCCATCCTGTCCAACCTGCTGCTCGAAAGAAAAGCCGGCGCGCTGACCGTGCTGGCCACCGACCTCGAACTGCAGGTCAGCACCCGTCTTGAAAGCGCCGAAGCGGGCGACGACTTCGCGATCACCATCGCGGCCCGCAAGCTGTTCGACATCGTGCGGGCGCTGCCCGATTCCGCCCGGGTCAAGCTCGACAGCAAGGACAGCCAGGTCGTGGTCAGCGCCGGCAAGTCGCGCTTCACGCTGCAGACGCTGCCTGCCGCAGACTTTCCGCGTGTCGAGACCGGCAGCGGCCTCAGCGAGCCAATCCGCCTGCCGCAGAAGACGCTGAAGCGCCTGCTGCAGCTGGTGCAGTTCGCGATGGCGAGCCAGGATATCCGTTACTACCTCAACGGCATGCTGCTGGTGCTCGACGGCAAGCAGCTGCGCGTCGTCGCCACCGACGGCCATCGCCTGAGCTACGCCGAAACCGAGCTGGAAGCCGAAAGCGCGCCACGCGAAGTGATCATCCCGCGCAAGACCGTGCTCGAGCTGTCCAAGCTGCTCTCCGACTCGGAAGAGCCGGTGGAACTGCGCATCGGCGCCAACCAGGTCACCATCACGCTGCCTGGCACCGAGCTCGTGACCAAGGTGGTCGACGGCAAGTTTCCCGACTACCAGCGCGTCATCCCGGCGAGCCAGCCGCGCCAGCTCAAGGCCAATCGCCAGAACGTCACGCAGGCACTGCAGCGCGCTGCCATCCTGTCGAACGAGAAGTTCCGTGGCGTGCGCCTGGTGATGAGCGAGAACACCCTCGGCATCGTCTGCAACAACAACGAGCAGGAAGAAGCCGCCGACGAGATCGAGGTGAGCTACAGCGGCGATCCGCTCGACGTCGGCTTCAACGTGACCTATCTGCTGGACGGCCTCGGCGCCCTCAACAGCGAGGAAATCACGCTGTCGCTCGGCGACGCCAACAGCAGCATGCTGCTGACCAGCGAGGGCGAGCCCGGCTTCAAGTACGTCGTGATGCCGATGCGCATCTAGGCGGGCCTCGGTCCCCTCTCCTGAAACTGCAACAACCTGAAGGAATCCCCCGTGCGGGGGTGAAGACACCATGAGCGACAAGCCCGACAACGCGCTGCCAGCCGACATGAACGGCGGCTACGACGAAGACAGCATCCAGCAGCTGGAAGGCCTGGAGGCGGTGCGCAAGCGCCCCGGCATGTACATCGGCGATACGTCCGACGGCACCGGCCTGCACCACATGGTGTTCGAGGTGCTGGACAACGCCATCGACGAAGCGCTGGCCGGCTGGTGCGACGACATCAAGGTGATCATCCACCCCGACAACTCGATTTCGATTTCCGACAACGGCCGCGGCATCCCGGTCGGCGTCAAGTTCGACGACAAGCACGAACCGAAGCGCAGCGCGGCCGAGATCGTGCTGACGGTGCTGCACGCCGGCGGCAAGTTCAACCAGAACAGCTACAAGGTGTCCGGCGGCCTGCATGGCGTCGGCGTGTCGTGCGTCAACGGCCTGTCGAAGTGGCTGAAGCTCATCGTGCGCCGCGACGGCAAGAAATACGCGCTCGAATTCAACCGCGGCAAGGTCGTCGACCGCGTCATCGAGGTGCAGAACGGGGTCGAGGTGTCGCCGATGAAGATCGTCGGCGATACCCAGAACCGCGGCACCGAGGTGCACTTCCTGGCCGACGAGGAGATCTTCGGCAACGTCGAGTTCCACTTCGACATCCTCGCCAAGCGCATCCGCGAGCTGTCCTTCCTCAACAACGGCGTGAAGATCGAGCTGATCGACCACCGCGACGGCAAGAGCGAGAATTTCGCCCACTCCGGCGGGGTCAAGGGCTTCGTCGAATACATGAGCCGGCTCAAGAATCCGCTGCACCCCAAGATTTTCTGTGCCATCGGCGAGAAGGACGGCATGACCGTCGAAGTCGCGATGCAGTGGAACGACAGCTATTCCGAGACGGTGCAGTGCTTCACCAACAACATTCCGCAGCGCGACGGCGGCACCCACCTGACCGGCCTGCGCATGGCGATGACGCGGGTGCTGAACAAGTACATCGAGGAAAACGAAGTGGCCAAGAAGGCCAAGGTCGAGACGACCGGCGACGACATGCGCGAGGGCTTGACCTGCGTGCTGTCGGTGAAGGTGCCCGAGCCCAAGTTCTCCAGCCAGACCAAGGACAAGCTGGTGTCGTCCGAGGTGCAGCCGGTGGTGCAGGAAGTCGTCGGCCAGAAGCTGGCCGAATTCCTGCTCGAGAACCCCAACGACGCCAAGCTCTTGTGCGCCAAGATCGTCGACGCCGCGCGCGCCCGCGAAGCCGCCCGCAAGGCGCGCGAGATCACGCGCCGCAAGGGCGTGATGGACGGCCTCGGCCTGCCCGGCAAGCTGGCCGACTGCCAGGAAAAGGACCCCGCGCTCTCCGAAATCTATCTGGTCGAGGGCGATTCCGCAGGCGGATCGGCCAAGCAGGGGCGTGACCGCAAGTTCCAGGCGATCCTGCCCTTGAAGGGCAAGATCCTCAACGTCGAGCGCGCGCGCTTCGACAAGGTCATCGGCAGCCAGGAAATCGCCACGCTCATCACCGCGCTCGGCACCAGCATCGGCAAGGANNNNGACGGCGCGCACATCCGCACCCTGCTGCTGACCTTCTTCTACCGTCAGATGCCCGAGCTCGTCGAGCGCGGCCACATCTACATCGCGCAGCCGCCGCTGTACAAGGTCAAGCACGGCCGCTCCGAGCGCTACATCAAGGACGAGCACGCGCTCAAGGAGCACCTGATGGCCGAGGCCATGAAGGATGCCGAGCTGACCCCGATGGACGGGGCGATGCCGATCGCCGGCGACGCGCTGGAGACGCTCGCGCGCGAGTACTTCCTCGCCGAGGCGGTGGTCGAGCGCCTGTCGCGCATGCTGCCTCAGGACGTGCTGCAGGCGCTCATGCGCATCCCGCGTTTGAGCCTGGCCGACAGCGGCGCCGCGATGATGGCAGAGGCGAGCCTGGGTGCGGCGCTCGACGCCACGAAATTCGAAGTGGCTGCCGAATACCTCAGCGAGACCGACAGCCATCGCCTGCGCATCACGCGCCACGCGCACGGCAACGTGCACATGAGCTTCCTCGAAGCCGACCTGCTCGACTCCGGCGACTACAACCAGCTCGTCAAGGTCGGCGACCTGCTGCGCGACCTCATCGGCCTGGGCGCCAAGGCCCGTCGCGGCGAGAAGGAAGCGCCGGTAGCGAGCTTCCGCGAGGCGATGGACTGGTACTTGGCAGAGGTGAAGCGCGGCATGAGCATCCAGCGCTACAAGGGCCTTGGCGAAATGAACCCAGAGCAATTGTGGGAAACCACCATGGACCCCAAGGTGCGCCGCCTGATGAAGGTACAGATCGAGGACGCGATCGCGTCCGACCAGATCTTCACCACGCTGATGGGCGACGAGGTGGAACCGCGACGCAATTTCATCGAGACCAACGCGCTGGGCGTGCGGAACCTGGACGTGTAAAGCTGTAGGATCCCATTGAAATCTAGATTTTTCACAAATCTTTAGATTTCGTGGGACAAGATCAAAAGGCCAACCCCATCGGTTGGCTTTCATTTTTTGTAACAGGCATGTTTACTCGAGCATCGGCGCTTGGCTTACCAACGGACGGTCACGCTATCCATCACAAACGTCTAGTTTTCGGTATTCGCTGGCACCCAGCTTGAAAACGTCAGCCGACAGTTGCCGGCCAGGAGCGGACCGGCATGAGGATGACCGCGAATGTCCGGTCATCGGCCAAAACGGACTGTCATAGAGTTAACCGTGATAGTCTGATTTACGGGTTGGAGTTGACGTCCAAAGGCGAGCAAGGGTGTCGATCTGTACCGTCGGGGAATGTTTTTTTGCGTGCCATCTCCTGGTGTCACGAATTCTCATTGATTCAGGCCAAAACCTAACTGCCGGCTACCAATTCGATATGGTCACTGTTGGGCGTTTGCAAAGGAGATGGCACCGTGCGGTCGCTTTCGGGTTTTACTGCCTTCTTGATCGGGCTGCTTGCCCTGACAAGTTGTGCTTCGGTCCCGAAACTGGAGCCTCCCGATCCAACGCACGTACATGAACATCCAACGCATGTTGATGACCCTGGACAAGTGCGCCACTTCAAGGGAGTAACCCCGGATCGATTACTCCTTGCAGCTGAAACTGTTCTTCAAAGACACCGGCCTAAGGCCCGATTCATCCATGAGCGAGATTCTCTCGTCATGGAATACAAATGGTTTGCCTACTCCCTCGTTTTTGCAGGCTATGAAGAAGAACGCTGGGTGGTTGTTGCTAGACAGCTTGGGGATGTGACTGCTGCCTCAGTCGCAATGGGCTTAGCGGCCGAAGGGTATTTCGGTGGGTTTGGGGGAGCTACCGTGCACTCCGACGCAAATCGCACCCTCTTTATAAACTATGGCATGTTCTGGACGCGTCTACAGAGCGTATTGGATGGCAGTTCGTGGCCGGAATGCGAGAAGTCTAGGCAAGATCACTTGCCTTGGAACTTTTACGAGCCACTATGCGGCGATAGAACGTACAAGCGACTGTCGGTGATTGAAATGGCCTCGGCGGATGAGGACACGAAGGCGAAGTCTTTTGCTGTCCCCAAGAACAAGTCTTGGATATACGTCTATCGAGACGAGCTTCATGGTACCGAGATTCCGCAGGCTGTCGCGTTGAACGGCGAGCTTGCTGGTCAAACGGGTCCTCGGACCTACTTCATGTGGGAGGTCGACCCCGGTGGCCACGAAGTCAGCTCCATCGCCAAGAACACATCAACACTCAAGCTCAACACCGAACCCGGGAAGACGTACTTTCTGCGGCAGGAGGTCAAGTTTGGGCTAGGGAAGGCGCGTACTCAATTGCAGCAGGTCGGCGAGCATACCGGCCGCAAGGGCGTAGGCGAGTGCAAGCGGGTTCAGTCAAACTTCTAACGCTGTGCGCAGCGCAGACACTGGTTCCTGGGCGCTGAAGTTCCGCTTCGTACCGGGTCCGTCAATAGCCTGAAGTGACAAGCGGCCATTGACCGCCCTCAACGGCTGAGCGGCAGGTAACCGATGTATTGCCGACCGAGTTAGGCCGGAGGTCCAAGGTCCGCCCCATGGCCTCGTGGTAGCGCAACCCACCGGCAACACGAGGCTTCTGGGTTTGCGCTAGCGTTTCAGCAGGTCAGCCAGGTCGGCGTCGGGCAGGTAGCGCCGGTAGATCGCCTCGAAACTGCCGTCCTGCTTCATCTCGTCGAGTGTCGCCTGCCAGGCGGTCACGACATCGTTCGGCGTGCCCTTCGATATCGCGATGTAGAAGTCGGTCTGCGATACGGGGAAGACGGGTTCGAGATCGTCGACCGTGTAGCCGGCTTCGCGCGCGATCTGCGGGATCGTGAGGTCGGTGAAGATCGAAAGCTGGACTTCGCCGTTCATCAGCTGCCTGACGTTCGCGCGGGGATCGGGCGAGCTGACGAGGTTGGTGAAACCTTCGCGCCTGAGATGCTGCTCGGTGAACCAGTTGGTCGTCGTCGCGATGGCGCCCAGCTGCTTCGCCTCCGCCAGGCTCGCGATCCGGATGCCGGTGCCCTTCCTGGCGTAGAGCATCGCTGTGTTCGTGCCGACCGGGCCGACCCAGCGGACCAGGTTCTCCCGCTCCGGGGTGCGTTCGGCACTGAACACCACGACATTCGGATGCAGCAGCGCCATGCCGTAGGCATTCTTCCAGGCGGTGAGCCGGATGTCGTCCGCGACGCCCTGCCGCCTGGCGATTTCCCGAACGATGTCGGTGACGAACCCGGACGGCTTGCCGGCCTGCATGAAGGTGACGGGCGGATATTCCTCGGTCACCAGCTGGAACACGCCGGGCGGCGTTTCGGCAGGCAGCCACCTGGCGTAGATCCTGGCGAAGCTGCCGTCGCGCTTCATCGCGTCGAGCGCTTCCTGCCAGCGGGCGACGAGCGCGGGCGAAGTGTGTTTCGAGAAGGCGATGTAGAAGAGATCGGTCGAGAGGGTGAACGCGCTCTCCACGTCGTCCATCGAGGCGCCCGCCGTTTCCAGCGCGGCCGGCATCCCGAGGTTGCTGGAGGCGAGTGCCGCGACCTTGCCGTCGAGCAGCGCGCGCACGGTGGCGACGCGGTCCGGATAGCTCAGCGTGTTGGTGAAGCCTTCCTGCTGGAGGATCTGTTCCGAATAGTAGTTCGCGACGGTGGCGACGCGCTCGAGTCGCCGGGCGTCGTCGAGGTTGGCGATCGCGATGCCCGACCCCTTGCGCGTGTAGAGATTGGTGTCGAGAACGGCGAGCGGCCCGACCCACTGGAACAGCGGCTTGCGCGCCGGGGTCATGACCGTGGAAAAGAGCGCGACGTCACGCCGCGCCTGCAGTGCCTGGTAGCCCTCCTGCCAGGGCACCAGCCGGATCACGGCGTCGCTGCCGGTGCGCTTCGCGAGCGCCCGCACGACCTCGGTGGCGAGCCCGCTGACTTCGCCGCCGCGCATGAAGTTGAGCGGCGGGCTCTCTTCGGTCAGGATCGTCAGTCGGGGCAACTCCCCTGCGGTCGCGTGGGACGTGGCGGCGGCGAAGCCGCAAACGGCCAGAAACAATGACGCGCACCAGATGCCGGGTCTTCTCACGTGTTTTCTCACTCTGCTGCGAACGCTCCCATCATAAACACTCCCGGCGACGCCAGGCGAAACCTGGCGGGCAGCGGCGCCAGCCGCCATAATTCGCGTTCCCGTCGACCTCGCGATCCTTCATGCGCCGCTTTGCCCTGTTTGTCGTCGCCGCCCTGCTGTCCGCCTGCGCCGCCCCGCCCGCTCCGCCCCCAGCGCCGCCGCCCACGCCTGCGCCCGTCGCCGCCCCCAAGAAGCCGATCAAGATCGGGCTCGCGCTGGGCGGAGGCGCGGCGCGCGGCTTCGCGCACATCGGCGTGATCAAGGCGCTCGAGGCGCAGGGCATCGTGCCGGACATCGTGGTGGGCACCAGCGCGGGCTCGGTGGTCGGTGCGCTCTATGCTTCCGGAATGCGCGGCTTCGACCTGCAGCAGGTCGCGCTGCAGATGGAGGAGGCGATGGTCGCGGACTGGACGCTGCCCGACCGCGGCGTGCTCAAGGGCGAGGCGCTGCAGGCTTTCATCAACCAGCGGGTGGGCGATCGCAACATCCAGCAGCTGCCGAGACCGCTCGGCGTGGTGGCGACCGATCTGCAGAGCGGCGAACTGGTGCTGTTCCGCCGCGGCAACACCGGCATGGCGGTGCGCGCGTCCAGTGCGGTGCCGGGGATGTTCCAGCCGGTCGAGATCAGCGGCAGGGAGTACGTCGACGGCGGCCTCACTTCACCGGTCCCGGCGCAGTCGGCGCGCGCCATGGGGGCGGACTTCGTGATCGCGGTCGACATCTCGAACGTCCAGCGCGCCGAGAAGCTCAGCGGAACCCTCGACGTGCTGCTGCAGACCTTCGCCATCATGGGCCACGCGATCAGCCGCCACGAGCTCGAGGACGCCGACGTGGTGATCCGGCCGAAGACCGCGACGGTGAGCAGCACCGATTTCGCCGGGCGTCACCTTGCCATCCTGGAGGGCGAGAAGGCCGCCGCCGCCGTCATGCCGGAGCTGAAAGCGCGGCTCGCCAGGGCGCGCGAGCGCTAGCCACGCGCGTCAAAGAAAAAGCCCGGCATGGCCGGGCTCCCGGGGGCCGGGTCGGGCGTCAGTTCTTGTGCGCCTCGACCGGCAGGCCGGCTTCCTTCCATTCCGGGAAGCCGCCGCGGAACCAGTAGACGTTCTTCCAGCCGTTCTGGACCGCCATCGTCGCCGACTTGTAGCTCTTCCAGCAGATGGTGCCGTCGCAGTACATCATGAGCGGCGCGTCCTTGTCCTTCGGCAGGCGGTTGAGAGCGAACTGGTCGTCGCCCGGGTCGAAGCCCACCTCCTTCGCGCTGCCCTCCCTGTAGGGCACCGAGCGCGAGCCCGGGATATGGGCGATCTTGTATTCCTCCTCGTCGCGCACGTCGTAGAGCGGGATGCCCTTGGCGATCAGGTCCTGCGCTTCGCGCGCGGAAATGATCTTCGCGCCGGGCAGCGACGTGGGTGTCGTGTTGAGCATCGAGCCGACGCTCTTGAAATCGGCCTTGCTCGCGCCGTTCAGCGCGAGCTTGAGGCTGTTGCCCTTCTGCAGCGAGGCGACGAGCCTCTGCTGGGTTGCGACCGGCACGACGTCGGTCTGCACGCTGAGGGCGCGCAGCGGAACCGCCGCACTCGTGTAGACGATGCGGCCGCCGTTGGCGGCGGTCCAGGTCTTGGCTTCCTCGGCGGAGGCGACCGCGAGGTCGTAGCGGCCGAGCTTCAGGCCGTACAGCGGGGCTTCCGCCATGCGGTGGAACTTCACTTCGGCGAAGTCGGCCTTGGCGAGGCCCCGGCTGTTGATTTCGCTGCGGGCCATGCTGCCGATCAGCGACTCGTAATTGGGTACACCCAGGCGCGCGCCCGACTTCGGCGACAGGTTGCCCTGGTAGTTCGGTCCGGCGACGAAGGAGGCGGAGATCGTTTCGTCGGACTTGAGGATGGGCTCGTGCCTGAACTTGCCGAGGTTGGCGATCACCTGCGCGGGGCCGAACACCATGTCCAGGGTGCCGTCCTTCGCTCGCTTGATCGCCGAGAATGCCTGCTTGTAGTACTGCATCCGCACCGGCTGGCCGACTGCCTGTTCGATTTCGCTGGCGAACGCGCGGTAGCGACGGGTGGTGTCCGCATCGGTGAGGGATTCGTTCTGGTCCAGGACCACGCCCAGCGTGAGCGGGGCGGCCTGGGCGAGTGCCGATGCCAGGAGCAGGGGCAGGATGGCTAGACGCAGCATGGTTGTCTCCACAAAAGTTGTTCTTTTAAACGGCTGCGCGGCCGAAAAGTTTAGCGCTCAGGGGGGCGGGGACGCGCCGTCGATCCAGCCTTCCAGCGTCGCCCGCAGGCGGTCTTCGGCGACCGGGAGCGGCAGCGCGGCATCGATGCGCAGGCGGGCGCCGACCTTGTCGAGGACGGCCTGGTGTGCCGGCTCGTAGAACACCAGGATGCGGGTGGCGGGCAGGCTCTGCGCCGCGGCCAGCAGCGATTCGAGGTTGGACAGGCGGTCGCGGAAATCGGTCTGGTGGTAGAAGTCGGCGACGATCACCGCCGGCGGCGACTTGCGCAGCAGCGCGATCGCCTTGCGCTCGGACCACTCGGTGACGACCGCGTAGCCGAGTTCCTGGTACAGCTTCTTGTAGCCTGCGGTGCCGATGAAGGCATTGACCATGAGCAGCCCGGGCGGGGCGCTCATGCGGCGGCTTTTTTCGCAGCGGGCTTCCTGGCCGTGGCGGCCTTCTTGGTCGCCGCCTTCTTCGTGGCGGGCTTATTCTCGGCGCCCGCGGCCTTCGCTTTCTTCTCGGCGGCAGGCTTGGCGGCAGCCTTTCTCGCCGGCTTCTTGGCCGGCCCCTTGGCGACGCGCGCGGCGATCAGGCCGAGCGCTTCGTCGAGCGTGATCTCCTCCGGCGTGATGTCCTTGGGCAGCGTGGCGTTGGTGCTGCCGTGTTTCACGTAGGGGCCGTAGCGGCCGGAGCGGACGGTGATTTCCTTGCCGTCGTCGGGATGCGGGCCGAGATTCTTCAGCACCGCGGCGGCCGACTCGCCGCGCGGGGCGCGCTCCATTTTCAGGACCTCGAGCGCGCGCGGCAGGTCGATCTCGTAGACGCTGTCGGTCTTGGGGATCGACTTGAACTTGCCGTCGTGCAGGAGATAGGGCCCGAAGCGGCCGTTGTTGGCGACGATCGGCAGCCCGGTTTCGGGGTTGATGCCGACTTCGCGCGGCAGCGAGAGGAATTTCAGCGCCAGCTCGAGCGTCGCGTTCTCCAGCGGGATGTCCTTGGGCCACGAGGCGCGGCGGGGCTTCGGCGCCTTCTTGTCCTCCGGCATGTCGCCGATCTGCACGTAGGGGCCGAAGCGGCCCGAAAGCAGCTTGACGTCGAGACCGGTCGCCGGGTCCTTGCCGAGGATGTTGTCGCCCTCGGCGGTCGCGGGGTGCAGCGGGCGCGTGTAGTCGCACGCCGGATAGCCCGAGCAGCCTATGAAGAGGCCGCGCTTGCTCGCCTGCATGAACAGCGGCTTGCCGCACTTGGGACAGGCCTCGAGGATGGGGCAGCCGCGCTCGACCTCCTGCTTGGTCTTCAGGTCGCCGTCGAATTCGCTCCAGAATTCGCCCAGCAGGCGCGTCCACACCCGCTTGCCGTTGGAGACGTCGTCGAGCTTGTCCTCCAGCTTGGCGGTGAAGTCGTAGTCGACGTAGTGGGTGAAGTGGCGGGTGAGGAAGCAGTTGACCAGGCGGCCGATGTCGGTCGGCTGGAAGCGCTTCTTCTCGAGCACGACGTACTCGCGGTCCTGCAGGGTCGAGATGATGCTCGCGTAGGTCGAAGGCCGGCCGATGCCGTATTCCTCGAGCGCCTTGACCAACGACGCTTCGGTGTAGCGCGGCGGCGGCTGGGTGAAATGCTGCTCGCCGTAGAGGCGGTCGACCGGCAGCGTCTCGCCTTCGGCGAGCGCCGGCAGCTTGGACTCCTCCTCTTCCTCGTCGTCCTGGTAGACGGCGAGGAAGCCGGCGAAGGCGAGCGTCTGCCCGGTGGCGCGGAAGGTGCCCTCGCCCACCGTGATGTCGGCCGCGACGGTGTCGAACTGCGCCGGCGTCATCTGGCAGGCCACGGTGCGTTTCCAGATCAGCTCGTACAGGCGGGCCTGGTCGTGGGTCAGGAAGGCTTTCACCGCCTCGGGCGTGCGGGTCACCGAGGTCGGGCGCACCGCCTCGTGCGCTTCCTGCGCGTTCTTGGTCTTGGCCTTGTACTGGACGGCGTGCGGCGGCAGGTAGTCGCGGTCGAAGTTGGCGCCCACATAGTTGCGAATGTCGGTGATCGCTTCCTGCGCCAGGTTCACCGAGTCGGTACGCATGTAGGTGATGAGGCCGACCGGCCCTTCACCGAGGTCGATGCCTTCGTACAGCTGCTGCGCGGTGCGCATCACGCGGTCGGTCGTCATGCCGAGCTGGCGCACGCCGGCCTGCTGCAGCGTCGACGTGGTGAACGGCGCGGCGGGGTTGCGCGAGCGGCGTTTCTTCTCGATGCGCATGACGCGGGCGTCACGGCCCTCTAGCGTGGCCAGCCACTCGTTGCTGCGCGCCTCGTGCTCGACCGAGAACTGTTCGAGCTTCTCGCCCTTGAAATGGGTGAGCTTGGCGGTGAACGGCTGCGAGCCTTTATGGGTGTCGAGGTGCAGCGTCCAGTATTCGCGCGGGACGAAGGCCTCGATCTCCTCCTCGCGCTCGACGATCATCCTGAGCGCCGGCGACTGCACGCGGCCCGCGGACAGCCCGGGGCTGATCTTCTTCCACAGCAGCGGCGACAGGTTGAAGCCGACCAGGTAATCGAGGGCACGGCGCGCCTGTTGCGCGTCGACGAGGTCGGACGCGATCTCGCGCGGGTGGCGCACGGCGTCCTGGATCGCCGATTCGGTGATTTCGTAGAAGGCGACGCGCTTCATCGGCGTCTTGACCTTGCGTTCCTTGAGGATCTCGCTGATGTGCCAGGAAATCGCCTCGCCTTCGCGGTCCGGGTCGGTCGCGAGCAGCACTTCGTCGGCCTTCTTCGCGGCCTTGACGATGGCCTCGACGTGCTTGGCGTTGCGCTCGATGATCTGGTATTTCATCGAGAAGTTTTCCGTGTCGACCGCGCCGGTCTTCGGCTCGAGGTCGCGCACGTGGCCGTAGCTGGCGAGGATGTCGTAGTCGGCGCCGAGATATTTCTTCAGCGACTTCGATTTCGACGGCGATTCGACGATGACGAGCTTGGACATGGCTATTTAATGTAGGCGTCCGGGCTCGTGATTCAGCAGCATGTCTTCCAGGTGGGTGAAGTGTTCGATCAGTCCGCGGCTCCACAGCACGATCAGCGTCATCCAGCGCACGTGCTCGGGCTCGATGTCTTCGCCGGCGAGCGCCATCAGGCCGGAAATCACCCATTCGCGCGACTCGGGGTCGAGCACCTGGGCGTTGGACAGGAAGCTCAGCTCCTCGCGGCAGGCGTCGTTGAGGCGCTCGAGCTCCTCCGCCGCGTAGTGGCGGTAGTGGGCGTTGGCCAGCCGCTCGTGGCTGACGCTGGCGGAGAGGTTGGCGTACCAGTCCAGCGCGGCGTTGATGTCGGCCTCCTCGAAGCCGGCGGCGAACAGGCGCTTTTCCAGCGCGTCGCGGTCCGGCGCGAGTTCGGCCATGCGGAAGCTTTCGTAGAGGTAAACCAGGATGTCGAGCATAGGTCAGTGGATTCTTTGGTAACGCCCGCCGGGCAAGGATGCGACAAGCCCTTCCAGTTCAAGCGTCAACAGCTTCGCCGAAAGCGCATCCAGCGTCAACCCGGTTCTTTGTGCCAGCGTATCGAGGGTCGTCGGCGCGCCGTCGAACGCGTCCAGCACAGGGTCGGCGGGCGATTCCGCCCGTTCCGGCGGGGCGAGCCGCTGCTGCCAGGCGAGCTCGTCGAGGACGTCGGCGGCGGATTCGACCAGTTTCGCGCCCTGCTTGATGAGCGCATGGCAGCCGCGCGCCAGCGGCGAGTGGATCGAGCCGGGGATCGCGAACACCTCGCGCCCCTGTTCGGTCGCGACGCGCGCGGTGATCAGCGAGCCGCTGCCGGGTGCGGCCTCGACCACCAGCACGCCGCGGCTCATGCCGCTGATCAGGCGGTTGCGGCGCGGGAAATGATTGGCCAGCGGCGGCGTGCCGAGCGGGAATTCCGACACGATCAGGCCGGTTTCCGCCAGCTGGTGCGCGAGCGCCTTGTTGCGTGCGGGATAGATGCGGTCGAGGCCGGTGCCGACGACGGCGATGCTCGACCCGGCACCCGCGAGGCCCCCGCGGTGCGCGGCGGTGTCGATGCCGAGCGCGAGCCCGCTGACGATCGTGAGGCCCGCGTCCGACAGCGCGTGGGCGAACGCCTCGGCGTCGCGCAGGCCCTGCGGGGTGGCGTTGCGGCTGCCGACGACGCCGAGGCAGGGCCGGCCGAGCAGTTCGCGCCGCCCCTTGCAGTAGAGCACCGCCGGCGGGTCGGCGATCTCGAGCAGCGCCTGCGGGTAGTCGGCGTCGGCCAGCGTCAGCAGCGAGTTGCCGGGCTGGGCGAGCCAGGCATGGGCCGATTCGAGCAGGGCGGCGTCGGGCTCGGCCAGCAGCGCCTCGCACTGGGCGGCCGACAGATGCGCGGCGAGCGCGCCGCGCCCGGATGCCAAAACGGCCTCCGGGGAACCGAAGGCCGTCAACAGGCGGATCAGGCTGGTGTTGCCGACGCCCGGGGCGAGCGTCAGGCGCAGCCAGGCGTCGGGCACGCGCGGGGAGCCCTCGCGGGAATCAGGGATTCCTGACCTGGTCGAGCAGGTACACCGGCCCCTGTGACTCCATGATCAGCGCGTACGACACGCGGTCGAACACGCGGTAGACCATCACCAGGCCGCTGCGGGCGTCGGGCAGCTTGACCGCGCGGTCGCTGTCGTTGGCGAGGCAGGTGCTGCGGAAGGTGTTGCGGATCTCCGTGGCCTGATCGTAGGTGACCTTGCTGTTCTGGTTGAGGCAGCGGACGTCGTTGTAGAGCCAGGCACCGCCTTCGGGGACGTCGCCGGACTGCCTGGCGACCCAGGTCATGCGGTCCCGCTCGTCCTTGGAGAGCGTGATCGCCTTGCCTTCGCGGAACACGGCGAGCACGTGGCCGGGCTCGAGGCCGTCGTTGGCGCCGCGGTTGAGGACGACGGTCTGGTAGCGGCCGCTGTCGGACATGCCGCCGTAGGCGGAAACGATGCGGCCGTTGATCGCGTTCTCGGGTGCGTGCGGGATGAATTCGAAGGTGGTGCTGTCGCTCGCCTCGACCAACTTGTCCTTGGGCAGGATTTCCTGGGCCGACTGCGTGATGCGGATCTTCTGCGGCGCGCCTTCGGCGAGCGTGCGCGCGTCGCCCAGGTATTCGGCCTCGTAGCCCAGAACCTCGCCGGTCTCCGGATCCTTGAGTTCCTTGCCGGGACGCAGCACGTTCCAGCGCGTCACCCCGCGCTTGCCGCCGGTGGCGAAGGCGTCGTCGCCGGCGCCCAGCACGACGCGCTCCTCGTTGCTGCCGAGAATGAAGGGCGCGTCGTCGAACGCGTCTTTCGGCACCACGCGCGGCTGCGACAGGAAGGGATGGATCACCCGCATCGGGATCGGCTGGATGGCGTCGCTGCCGATGTCGCTGGCGCGCACGCCGGGCGACAGCTTGACGGTGGGCGTGCCGCCCTTGACCAGCGCCAGGCGCGGCTCCTTGCCGCTGCGGTCGAGGAAGATGGTGTCGCCCGGGTAGATCCAGTGCGGATTCCTGACCTCCTCACGGTTCAGGTTCCAGATCTGCGGCCAGCGCCAGGGGTCCTTGAGGAAGCGGCCCGAAATGTCCCACAGGGTGTCGCCCTTTTCCACGACGTACTTGTCGGGTGCGTTTTCCTGCAGCTTGAGCGTGTCGGCCAGGGCGGGCATGGCCAGCACCAGGGCTAGAGAAACAACGAGTTGACGCACGGGGAACCCTCCATTTAGACCTTGTCTAATTCTGCGTTGAAAATATACTGTGCGCTTGGTAAACGGCAGCGCGCCGCCATTTATTTAGGGCCGCGCGCAAACAGATGCAGATTCTGCATCAAAGTGTGCGCCCAGTCCCTTAATTCGTAAAGCTTTTTATGGCCAGACTCGATATCCTGCATTACCCCGACCCCCGCCTCCACACCGTCGCCAAGCCGGTGAAGGAGGTCGACGCGCGCATCCGCAAGCTTGTCGATGACATGGCCGAGACGATGTACGCGGCGCCCGGGATCGGGCTGGCCGCCACCCAGGTCAACGTGCACGAGTGCGTCGTCGTGATCGACATTTCCGAGACCCACGACGAGCTGCGCGTGTTCATCAACGCCGAGATCGTCGCGTCGTCGGGCACCGAGGAAAGCGAGGAAGGCTGCCTGTCGGTGCCGGGCGTCTTCGACAAGGTCACGCGCGCCGAGCGCGTCACCGTGCGTGCGCTCGACCGCGACGGCAAGCCGTTCGAGCTCGAGGCCGACGGCCTGCTCGCGGTGTGCATCCAGCACGAGCTGGACCACCTCAAGGGCCGCGTCTTCGTCGACTACCTCTCCAGCCTCAAGCGCAACCGCATCAAGACCAGGCTGTTGAAGCAGGCGCGCGAACACCGGCCCGACGCGGCGCCGGTGCGCGCCTCGCTCTGATCCCGCCGGTGCGCGTCATCTTCGCCGGCACGCCGCCGTTCGCGGCCGCCGCGCTCGATGCCCTGGCCGATGCCGGGCACGACATCGTGCTGGTGCTGACCCAGCCCGACCGGCCGGCCGGGCGCGGCATGAAGCTCACCCCCAGCGCGGTCAAGCAGGCGGCGCTGGCACGCGGCCTGCCGGTTTTCCAGCCGCCGAGCCTGAAGACGCCCGAGGCGCAGGCGGCGCTCGCGACCGCCGACGCCGACGTCATGGTGGTCGCCGCCTACGGCCTGATCCTGCCGCAGGCGGTGCTCGATCTGCCGCGCCACGGCTGCCTCAACATCCACGCCTCGTTGCTGCCGCGCTGGCGCGGCGCGGCGCCGATCCAGCGCGCGATCCTCGCGGGCGACAGGGAAACCGGTGTCACCATCATGCAGATGGACGCGGGCCTCGACACCGGCGCGATGCTGCTGAAGACCGTCGTGCCGATCCGCGATAGCGACACTGCGGCGACGCTGCACGACGCGCTCGCCGCTGCGGGCGCTTCCGCCATCGTGGCGGCGCTGGCGAACTACCCCGCGCTGGTGCCCGAGCAGCAGGACGAGTCGCAGGCGACCTACGCCGCCAAGCTCAGCAAGGACGAGGCGCGGCTCGACTGGAGCCGGCCGGCCGAGGCGCTGGCGCGCGCGGTGCGCGGCTACAACCCGGCGCCTGGCGCGTGGACGCTCCTGGACGGTGCGCCGCTGAAGATATGGGCCGCGCGCCCGGCCGCCGGCAGCGGCCAGCCCGGCGAAGTGTTGCGTGCCGACGCGGACCAGTTGCTGGTCGCCTGCGGGACGGGCGCGCTGGCGCTGCTCGAAGTGCAGCCGGCCGGCAGCAAGCGGATGCCGGCCGCGGCTTTCCTCGCCGGGCGGACGCTGCCGCCGGGCAGCCGGTTCGGGCACTGAGCGGATCGCCATGCGCCGCGTACAGAAACTCGCCGCCGCCGTGCTCGAGGAAGTCTTCGACGGGGCCGCGCTCCATCAGGCGCTGCCGCGCCGGCTGCAGCAGCTCGACGCCCCGGGCGAGCGCGGCGCGCTGCAGGACCTCGTCTACGGCAGCCTGCGCCAGTTCGGCCGCCTCGAGGCGTGGCTCGCGGCGCTGCTCGAGCGTCCGCTGACCGACCCGCAGCTCGGCTGGCTGCTGCGGGTGGCGCTCTACCAGCTGGCCTACACCCGCGCCCCGGCGCATGCGGTGGTGCACAACGCGGTCAGCGCCGCCGGCCAGGGCTGGCGGCGCGGACTCGCCAACGCGGTGCTGCGCAGCTTCCAGCGCCGGCGCGCCGAACTCGACGCGCTCGCCGACGCCCAGCCCGCGGCGCGCTGGTCGCACCCCGCGTGGTGGATCGCCCGCCTGCAGGGCGAGTACCCGCAGCGCTGGCAGGACGTGCTCGAGGCGAGCCTGCTGCATCCGCCGTTCACGCTGCGCGTCAACTGCCGCCACGGCGACGTCGCGGCCTACCTGCAACGCCTCAACGAGGCCGGGCTTCCGGCGCATCGCACCGGCCCCGACGCCGTCACGCTCGAGCGGGCGGTGCCGGTGTCCAGCCTGCCGGGCTTCGACGACGGCCACGTCTCGGTGCAGGATGCCGGCGCGCAGTGGGCGGCCCGCCTGCTTATCCCCGAGCCGGCCGAGGATCTGGCGGCGCACCCCTTGCGGGTGCTGGACGCCTGCGCGGCGCCCGGCGGCAAGACCGGCCACATCCTCGAGCGTGGCGATGTCGAGCTCACCGCGCTCGACGTCGACGCCGCGCGGCTGGCGCGGGTGCAGGAGAACCTCGACCGCCTGCGCCTGCACGCCATGCTGATCGAAGGCGACGCCGCCCGGCCGGACAGCTGGTGGGACGGCCGGCCGTTCGACCGCATCCTCGCCGACGTGCCGTGCAGCGCGTCGGGCGTGGTGCGCCGCAATCCCGACATCAAGTGGCTGCGCCGCCCCGAGGACATCGCTCAATTTTCCGCGCAGCAGGCCGTTATGCTGGAGTCGCTCTGGCGACTGCTTGCCCCGGGTGGTACATTGCTCTACGCCACCTGCTCGATCTTCCGTGAAGAGAACGAGGGGCAGGTCCATGCGTTCCTGGCCCGCCATGCGCGGGACGCCGAACGCCGTCCGCTTCCTGACCCTTTGTCCGACGGGCAGCTGCTGCCCGCTGCCGAGCATGATGGTTTCTTCTACGCCCTGCTGCGCAAGACCTAGTCGGGCGTTTGCCTGGCTGGCCGGCGTGCTGCTCGGCTGCTGGCTGGTTTTTTCCGGGAGTGCGCTGGCGAGCGAGAAGAGCGTGGTGAGGCAGGCCGAGGTGCGCGCCACGCCGCACGGCTACGTGCTCGATGCGGACATCGACATCGCCCTCAACCCGACCCTCGAGGACGCGCTCGCCAAGGGCATCAACCTGCACTTCCTGCTCGAGCTCGAACTGAGCCGCCCGCGCAACTGGTGGTTCGACGAAGGCATCGCCGACGCCCGGCGCAAGCTGCGCATCTACTACCACCTGCTGCTGCGCCGCTACGTCGTCGAGAACGGCTACACCACCCAGACCGCCGCCACCCTCGACGAGGCGCTCGCCCTGCTGGGGCGGGTGGAGGACTGGCAGGTGCTCGAGCGCGGCGCGCTGAGGACCGGCAAGCGTTACGAGGGCCGGCTGCGGCTGCGCCTCGACACCTCGCAACTGCCCAAGCCGCTGTCGATCGGCGCCGTCGCCAGCGACCGCTGGGAGCTCGCCACCCCCTGGCACGGCTGGTCGTTCGACGCCCCGCCGCCACCGGCTTCCCCGCCTCTGCCCTGATGCGCAGCCTGATCGCCGCAGCGCTGATCGTCGGCATCCTGCTGCTGGCGCTGCTGTTCTACGCCAGCGGCGACAGCGCGATGTTTTCCGACAGCCTGCCGACGCTGTTCTTCGGCGGCGGCGTGTTCGGCCTGGCGCTCCTGGTGCTGCTGGGCTGGCGCCTGTGGTGGCTGCAGAAGCGCATCCGCCGCGGCGTGTTCGGCGCCAAGCTGACGTTCAAGCTGCTGCTGATGTTCGGCGCCGTCGCCATGCTGCCCGGGCTGGTCGTGTACGGCGCGTCGGTGTTCTTCCTCAACAGCTCGATCGAGACCTGGTTCGACGTGCGGGTCGACAACGCGCTGACTTCGGGCGTCAACCTCGGCCAGCAGGCGCTCGACGACCTGCTGCGCGACCTGGACACCAAGGCGGAGCGCATGGCGCTGTCGCTGTCGGACGAGGGCGCGGGCTCTGTCATCACCAGCCTGTCGACGCTGCGCGAGCAGAGCGCGGTGCAGGAAATGACGCTGTTCGACGAGCGCGGCGGCGTCATCGCCCACGTCAGCGGCGAGCGCGGCACCCTGCTGCCGGTGCTGCCCGACCGCGCCGTGCTGTGGCAGGTGCGGCAGCAGCAGCCCTACAGCCGGATCGAGGAAGTCGCCGAACGCGGGCTCATCATGCGCGTCATCGTCCCGGTGTACGCCAGTGCGCTGGCGGGCGAGACCCGTGTGCTGCAGCTGGTGCAGCCGGTGCCCGCCCGCCTGGCGCGCGATGCGCAGGCGGTGCAGCTGGCGTACCAGGAGTACCAGCAGATCGCGGTTTCGCGGGTGGGGCTCAAGCGCATCTACGGTGTCGCGCTGACGCTCACGCTGATGCTGGCGCTCTTGATGACCTTCGTCATCGCCTACCTGCTGTCGGAGCGCCTCGGTGCGCCGCTGCGCACGCTGGCGCGCGGCACCCGGGCGGTGGCCAAGGGCGATTTTTCGCAGATGCCCCAGGTCAGGAGCCGCGACGAGCTCGGCGTGCTGATCCAGTCGTTCAACCGCATGACGCGCCAGCTGTCGGAAGCGCGCGAGCAGCTGGCGCGCAACCACCAGCAGACCGAGCAGGCCAAGGCCTTTCTCGAGCGCGTGCTGGCCAACCTGTCGTCGGGCGTGATGGTGCTCGACGAGGCGCTGCAGGTGCGCACCCTCAACGGCGCCGCTGCGCAGATCCTGGGGGTCGCGGCGTCGGCGCTGGACGCGCAGCCGCTCGCCGGGCTGGGCCAGTCGGGCGAGGCGCTGCACGAGTTCGGCGCACGGGCCGCGGCGCGCTTCGCCGAGCACGAAGGGGAATGGCAGGAGCAGGTCGACTATGCGGGACGCGGCGGCAGCCAGTCGCTGCTGCTGCGCGGCACGCGCCTGCCGCCGGGCGTCGAGCGCGGCTACGTGCTGGTGTTCGACGATGTCACCAAGCTGATCGACGCCGAGCGCAACGCGGCGTGGAGCGAGGTGGCGCGCCGGCTGGCGCACGAGATCAAGAATCCGCTCACGCCGATCCAGCTGTCGGCCGAGCGCATCGCGAAGAAGCTGGACGGCCGCCTGCCGCCGCCCGAGGCCGAGTTCGTGGCGCGCGCCACCCGCACCATCGTCAGCCAGGTGGCAGCGCTGAAGAGCATGGTCGACGCGTTCGCCGGCTACGCGCGGATGCCGCGCGCCAGGCTCGAGGCGCTCGATCTCAACGCGCTGGTGGGCGAGGTGCTGGCGCTGTACGATGCCCGGGCGCTCGGGCTGAAGCTCGACCTCGGGGCCGACTTGCCGCGCATCGCCGGAGACTCCACACTGTTGCGGCAGGTGATTCATAATCTGCTGCAGAATGCACAGGACGCGCTGGCCGGCCATCCTGCGCCGAGCGTGGAAGTCAGCACGCGCCTCAAGGACAACCATGCAGTTTGTTTGACCGTAACGGACAATGGAGCCGGGTTTCCGGAACACCTGATGACGCGGCTGTTCGAGCCCTATGCAACGACCAAGGTCAAGGGAACCGGCCTCGGGCTCGCCATCGTCAAGAAGATCGTGGAAGAGCATCACGGTAGAATTCAAATAGAGAACCTCAAAACGGGCGGCGCCGTGATCCGCATCGCGCTGCCCGTTTATGCGGCAGTCGGAGAACAAAGGTGAGCGGGCATATTCTCGTCGTCGATGACGAAGTGGGCATTCGTGAGTTGCTGTCGGAGATCCTGACCGACGAGGGCTATGACGTGCATCTGGCGGAAAACGCCGAAGCCGCCCGGGCATTTCGCGCGCAGCGGCGGCCGGACCTGGTGCTGCTCGACATCTGGATGCCCGACACCGACGGCGTCACCCTGCTGAAGGAATGGGCGGGCGGCGGCCAGCTCACCATGCCGGTGGTGATGATGTCCGGCCACGGCACCATCGATACCGCGGTCGAGGCCACCAAGCTCGGCGCCGCAGACTTCCTGGAAAAACCCGTCGCGCTCGCCAAGCTGATCGACACCGTCAGCAAGGCGATCAACCGCGGCATGGTCATGCCGCGGCGCGCCCCCAGCATGGACCTGTCGGCGCTCGGCAAGAGCCAGCTGATCCTCGAACTGAAAAAGCGCCTCACCCAGATCGCCGGCAACACCGCCCCGGTGATGCTGCTCGGCGAGGCCGGTTGCGGCTTCGAGATCTGCGCGCAGTTCCTGCACCAGCCGGGCACGCCGTGGGTCGAGATCAAGGACCGCGCCCGCCTGGTGACCGACCCGCTGAGCCTGGTGGAAACGCTCGGCAACGGCACCCTCTACCTGCCGGACGTATGCGAGCTCGCCCGCCTCGAGCAGAAGGGCCTCTCGCTGCTGCTCGACCGCATCGAGCACACCGGCGCGCGCCTGGTGTGCGCGACCAGCCGCAGCCTCGCGACCATGGCGGCGGCGGGCGAGTTCGACAGCCGGCTGTTCTACCGGCTGTCGAGCCTCACCATCCAGGTGCCGCCGCTGCGCGAGCATCGCGAGGACATTCCCGACATCGCCAACTTCATGCTGGCGCAGCTGGTCGAGGAAGGCGTCTGCCCGGTGCGCCGCCTGAACACGCCGGCGCTGAACCAGCTGCGCAACTTCGACTGGCCGGGCAACCTGCCGCAGCTCAACAACGTGGTGCGCACGCTGGCCGTCACCGCGCTGGCGAGCGAGATCGACGCCGCCGACGTCAACCGCGTGCTGGCGCCGCTCAAGCAGGCGACGCCGGCGGTCGCGCACGGCATCCCGCTCGACATCCCGCTGCGCGAGGCGCGCGACGCCTTCGAGCGCATGTATTTCGAGCACCTGATCCAGAAGGAAGGCGGCAGCATGACGCGGGTCGCCGACAAGTCGGGGCTCGAGCGCACCCACCTCTACCGCAAGCTGAAGCAGCTCAACATCCGCCACGGCCGTCGCCTGGACGACGACCTGTAGCCCGGGACCGCGCATGAAGATCATCATCCTCGGCGCCGGCCAGGTCGGCGCCAACCTGGCGGAAAGCCTGGTCGCCGAGAACAACGACATCACCGTCATCGACCTCGACGCCTCGCGGCTGGCGCTGCTGCAGGACCGCTTCGACCTGCGCACCGTGCGCGGGCACGCCGCGCATCCGTCGATCCTCAAGCAGGCCGGCGCCGAGGACGCCGACATGCTGGTCGCGGTCACCCAGAGCGACGAGACCAACCTGGTCGCGTGCCGCATCGCGTCCTCGCTGTTCAACGTCCCGACCCGCATCGCGCGCATCCGCTCGAACGACTTCCTCGGGCAGGAGGCGGAATTCCTGCGCGAGCACTTCGGCGTCGACGACGTCATCAGCCCCGAGCAGGAGGTGACCGACACGCTGCGCCGCCTGATCGAGCACCCCGAGGCGCTGCAGGTGCTCGACTTCGCCGACGGCAAGGTGCGCCTGGTCGCGGTGCGCGCCTACCACGGCGGCCCGCTGGTGGGCCACGAGCTGCAGGACATCAAGCGCCACATGCCGGACGTCGATTGCCGCATTCCGGCGATCTACCGCCGCGACCGCGGCATCGTGCCGAAGGGGATCTCCGTCATCGAGCCCGGCGACGAGGTGTTCTTCCTGGCGCGCCGCCAGGACATCCCCTCGGTGATGCGCGAGCTGCGCCGCATGGAGCGGCCGGTCAAGCGGGTGATGATCGCCGGCGGCGGCAACATCGGGCGGCGGCTGGCGGCGGGGCTCGAACGCAACTACGAGGTCAAGCTGATCGACCACAACAAGGCGACCTGCACGCTGCTCGCCGAGCAGCTGCACCGCACCCTGGTGCTGCAGGGCGACGCCACCGACGAGGACCTGCTCGAGCAGGAGAACGTCGAGTCGATCGACGTCTTCTGCGCGCTCACCAACGACGACGAGGACAACATCATGTCCGCGCTGCTCGCCAAGCGCATGGGCGCGCAGCGCGTGATCGCCCTGATCAACCGCTCGGCCTACGTCAACCTGGTGCAGGGCGGCGAGATCGATATCGCCATCTCGCCGGCGCAGGCGACCGTCGGGCCGCTCTTGTCGAAGATCCGCCGCGGCGACATGGCGGCGGTGTTCAGCCTGCGCCGCGGCGCCGCCGAGGTGCTCGAGATCGTCGTCCACGGCGACTTCAAGACCTCGAAGGTCGTCGGGCGGCGCATCGGCGACGTCGCGCTGCCGGAAGGCGCGACTATCGCCGCGATCATCCGCGGCGACGAGGTCGTCATCGCGCACCACGACACCCTGATCGAGGCCGAGGACCACCTGATCGTTTTCGCGCTCACCAAGCGCATCATCCCCAAGGTCGAAAAGCTGTTCCAGGTCGGTTTCGGCTTCTTCTGATCGCGTCCGATGCGCCGCCTCGCACCCGTTCTCCACGTGCTCGGGCTGGTGCTCCTGATCTTTTCGTTCACCATGCTGGCGCCGCTGCTGACGGCGCTGGTCGCCAACGACGCGGCGCAGTTCGCGTTCGACGAGGCGTTCGCCGTCACGCTCGTCACCGGCTTCGCGCTGTGGCTGGGCGGGCTGCGCTGGAAGCGCGAACTCAAGGTGCGCGACGGGTTTTTGCTGGTGCTGCTGGTGTGGACCGGGCTGCCCGCGTTCGCCACCCTGCCCTTCCTCATCTACGCGCCGGGCATGGGCTTCACCGACGCCTATTTCGAGACCATCTCGGCGCTGACCACCACCGGCGCCACCGTGATGAGCGGGCTCGACACCCTGCCGCCCTCGCTCAACCTGTGGCGGCACCTGCTGCAGTGGCTCGGCGGCATGGGCATCATCGTGCTGGCGGTGGCGATCCTGCCGCTGCTCGGCATCGGCGGCCGCCAGCTGCTCAAGGCCGAACTGCCGGGCCCGATCAAGGACAGCAAGCTCACCCCGCGCATCGCCGACACCGCCAAGCTCCTGTGGGCGGTCTACGCGGCGCTGACCGCGCTGTGCGCGGTCGCGCTCAGGCTGGCCGGCATGGACTGGTTCGACGCGGTCTGCCACGCCTTCGCCGCGCTCAGCCTGGGCGGCTTCTCGACCCACGACGCCAGCGTCGGGTACTTCGGTTCGCCGCTGATCGAGGCGGTGCTGATCGTCTTCATGCTGGTCGCGGCGCTCAACTTCGTCACCCATTTTCTGGCGTTTCGCCAGCGCAGCCTCAAGGCGTATCGCGCCGACCCGGAGGTCCGCGGCGTGCTCGGGCTCATCGTCCTGAGCTGCCTCGGCGTCAGCCTCTACGTCTGGCAGGCGGGCGTCTATCCGGAATACCTGACGGCGTTGCGCCACGTCAGCTTCAATCTGGTCTCGCTGGCGACCGACTGCGGCTTCGCGAGCACCGACTTCAACACCTGGCCGATGTTTTCGACGATGTGGATGCTGTTCCTCTCCTGCGTCGCGGCGAGTTCGGGTTCGACCGGCGGCGGCCTGAAGATGATCCGCGCCATGATCATGGTGCGGCAGGGCTGGCGCGAGCTCGAGCACCAGCTGCACCCCGCGGCGCGCCTGCCGGTCAAGATCGGCGGCCACGCGGTGCCCAACGAGATCGTGTTCGCGATCCAGGCCTTCGTCATGATGTACGTCGCCACCGTCGTCGGCATGACGCTGGTGCTGCTCGCCAGCGGGCTCGACTTCGTCAGCGCGTTCTCCGGCGTCATCGCCTGCATCAACAACGCGGGCCCCGGGCTCAACGAGGTGGGCCCGGCGGGGAACTACGCCGGCCTCACCGACTTCCAGACCTGGGTGCTCGCCCTGACCATGCTGCTCGGCCGCCTCGAGCTCTTCACCGTGTTCGTGCTGTTCACCCGCGCCTTCTGGCGCGGCTGAGGCTGGTAACATCGCGCTCATGCCGATTCCGGCGCTGACGGACCGTTAGATGTCGCAAATCCTGCCTGTCGTCCACATCCTGTCGAAAGTGCTGATGCTGTTCGCCTTCGCGCTGCTGCTGCCGCTCGGCGTCTCGCTCGCGCTCGACGACGGCGCGCAGCTGGCGTACGACGAGGCCTTTCTCGTCACCTTCCTCTGCGGCGCCGTCCTGTGGCTGGTGTCGCGCCGCGGCAAGCGCGAGCTGCAGACGCGCGACGGCTTCCTGCTGGTGGTGATGATCTGGGCGGTGCTGCCGGTGTTCTCGGCGATCCCGCTGCTGGTCCAGCTGCCGGAAATGAGCTTCACCGATGCCTACTTCGAAGCCGTGTCGGGGCTCACCGCGACCGGCGCCACCGTCATGTCCGGGGTCGACAGCCTGCCGCCGTCGATCAACATCTGGCGCACGCAGATGCACTGGATCGGCGGCATGGGGGTGATCGTGCTGGTGGTCGCGGTGCTGCCGATGCTGGGCGTCGGCGGCCGCCAGCTGTTCAAGGCCGAGACGCCGACGCCGATGAAGGACAGCAAGCTCACGCCGCGCATGGCCGAGACCGCCAAGGGCCTGTGGCAGGTCTACGCGGTGATCACGGTGTTCTGCATGCTCGCGCTGTGGGCGGGCGGCATGAGCGGGATCGACGCGGTGGTGCACGGCTTCAGCGTGATGGGGCTGGGCGGCCTGTCGTCGCACGACGCCAGCATGGCCTACTTCGACTCGGTGCTGCTGGAGGTCATCGTGATGACGTTCGCGCTGATTTCGGCGATCAGCTTCTCCACCCACTTCATGGCGTTCCGCACCCGCAGCTTCCTGACCTACCGCCACGACGCCGAGATCCCGTGGACCCTCGGCGTGCTCGCCGCGAGCATCGTCGGCCTGACCGGCTACCTGCTCTACAAGGGCTTCTACCTCGACTTTCCCGAGGCGCTCCGCCACGCGGCGTTCAACACCGTCTCGGTCGCCACCACGCTCGGCTTCTCCACCACCGACTACAACGTCTGGCCCTACTTCGCGCCGCTGTGGATGCTGTTCCTGTCGAGCTTCATCGCCAGCTCGGGGTCGACCGGCGGCGGCATCAAGATGCTGCGGGCGGTGCTGCTCTACAAGCAGCTGTACCGCGAGCTGATCAAGCTGATCCATCCCAGCGCCGAGATCCACACCAAGGTCGGCCGCCAGGCGGTGCCCAACAAGATCATCTACGCGGTGCTGGCGTTCCTGTTCGTCTACGTCGCGTCGATCGTCATCCTGTCGTTCATCCTGTCCGCGTCGGGGCTCGACGTCTTCACCGCGTTCACCGCGGTCGTCGCGATGGTCAACAACACCGGCCCCGGTCTCGGCCAGGTCGGCCCGGCCAGCAACTACGCCGTGCTCAACGATTTCCAGACCTGGGTGTGCAGCTTCGCGATGCTGCTCGGCCGGCTGGAGTTCTTCACCCTGCTGGTGGTGCTGACCCCGGTGTTCTGGAGGAAATGATGGCGACGATCGAGAACTTTGAGGCGATGCTCGCGGCCGGTCGCGACAACGCGCTGCTGCGCTACTCGCTCGGCAACGAATACCTCAAGCAGGGCGACCCGGCGCGCGCTGCCGAGCACCTGCGGCGCGCGGTCGAGCACGACCCGCAGTATTCCGCCGCGTGGAAGCTGCTCGGCCGCGCACTGGCCGATTCGAACGCCCCGGACGCGGCGCTCGCCGCCTACCGGCAGGGCATCGCGGTGGCCGAGGCGCGCGGCGACGTGCAGGCGGCGAAGGAAATGGGCGTGTTCGCGCGCCGAATCGAAGCCGCGTCAAGCAAGAAGGGGCATGGGTTAGAATCCGGTGATTGAATTTTTCAGGAGCAAGAAATGACGCGGATGGTGAATTGTGTGAAGCTCGGTCGCGAGGCCGAAGGTCTGGCCTTCCCGCCGGTGCCTGGCGAGCTCGGCAAGAAGATTTTCGAGAACGTGTCGAAGGAGGCGTGGGCCGGCTGGCAGCGCCACCAGACCATGCTGATCAACGAAAACCGCCTCAACCTGGCCGACCCGCAGGCGCGCAGCTACCTGATGGACCAGATGAACCGCTACTTCTTCGGCGGCGGCAGCGTCGACGCCGCGGCGGGCTACGTGCCGCCCCAGCGCTGAGCGGACATCGCACGAAATGAAACGGGCTCCCGCGGGAGCCCGTTTTTCATTGGTCTCGAGGAAGGCTACAGCACTTCCTTCTCGATCTCTTCCAGCGACGTGTGGCGCACGTCCTTGCCCTTGACCATGTAGACGACGTACTCGGACATGTTCTTGGCGTGGTCGCCCATGCGCTCGATCGCCTTGATCGCGAACAGGATGTCGATGAAGACCGAGATGGTGCGCGGGTCTTCCATCATGNNGTGATCAGGTGGCGCAGGTTGAGGCGGAATTCCTCGTCGACGGCCTGGTCCTGGCGGCCGATGTCGACCGCCTTGGTGGCGTCCAGCCGGGCGAAGGCGTCGAGCGCCTTCCTCAGCATCTCGAGCACCAGGTCGGCCATGTACTTCACCTCGGAGAAGCGCGGCAGGCTCATGCGCTCCGACTGGTGGATCAGCTTCGCCATGCGCGCGATCTTGGCGGCCTCGTCGCCGATCCGCTCGAGGTCGGTGATCGTCTTCACCACCATCATCACCATGCGCAGGTCGGACGCGGTGGGCTGGCGGCGGGCGATGATGTGGGTGCAGTCCTCGTCGATCGCCACTTCGAGCGCGTTGACGTTGTGGTCGTTGGCGTCCACCTTGTCGGCCAGCTCGATGTTGCCCTGGACGAGCGCCTCGACGGCGTTGGTGATCTGCTCCTCGACCAGGCCACCCATTTTCAGCACGCTGGCGCGAACGGCTTCGAGTTCGGCGTCGAACTGCTTGTAGGTGTGTTCAGTGGGCATGGTGGTGATGTCTCCAGTTATCCTTGACGGATTATAGGCCGCGTCGTGTGACGATTGCATGTACGGCAGGTTTCAGCGGGTACTGAAGGGCAGTTCGTAGCGCGCGCCGTCGACGTCGAGGAAGAGCTTCCAGTCGCGCCGCCCGGTGACGCACACCGGCAGCGTCACCTGCGCGGCGAAGGCGCCGTCGCCGGCGGGGCGCAGGTCGTAGCGGTTGAAGCCCATGTCCATCCCGACCATCTGGAACTCGGCGCTGATGCGGGCGGCGCCGGGCGCCGCGACCCGTATCCCGAACGCCTCCAGCGGCGCCGGCTGCGCCGAGAAGCGGACGCTGGCGGCGGCGCCGCGGTGGCTGAACGCGCAGCCCGCGAGCGGGTCGGCGCAGGCGATCGCCACCGCCTCGGCCGGGCGCTTCAGCCACCAGCCGGCCACCGCGATCGCGACCAGCGCGGCCGCCACCAGCAACGGCAGCACCACCCGTCTCATGTCCACGCTCCGCGCAGCAGCGCGACGCCGTGCGCGCCGTGCGACTGCGCGAGCGCGACGTCGTCGCGCCCGAGGCCGCCGAGCCCGTACACCGGGATCGGGCTGGCCGCGGCGAGTGCGGAGAAGGCCTGCCAGCCGAGTGTCGGCGCGCCGGGATGGGTGAGCGTCGGCAGCACCGGAGAGAGCAGCGCGAAGTCGGCGCCGATCGCGGCGGCGTGCGCGAGCTCAGCGGCGTCGTGGCACGACGCGCCGACCCAGTCGCAGTCGGGGCGCGCCGTCAGCCGGGCGGCGGCGGCCGAATCGAGATGGACGCCGTCGGCACCCGCGGCGCGGGCGAGCTCGGGGCTGCCGTTGACCAGCACGCGCGCGCCGAAGCGGTGGGCACGGCGCACCGTTTCGCGCGCCAGTTCGAGCCGTACGTCTTCCGGCAGCGACTTGTCGCGCAGTTGGATCAAGCGCAGGCCGGCGTGCAGCGCGACGTCGAGCCGCGCGAGGAAGCTGTCGACGCCGAGCGACTCGGCGTGCGAGATGCCGAGCACCGGCGGCAGCGTGAGCGCCCGCAGCACGGGAAAGTTGGCGGGCAGGAGCGGCGTCACCTCGACCGCGTCGGGGCGCTGCCAGGAAAACACCTGCCCCTCGTGCGGGTGCGGTTCGCCCTCCCACGCGAACACGCGGAAGAAGTTGAGCCGCACCAATGCGTGCGGATACTCGAACACGCGGGTGATCCAGCGGCACGGCTGGCCGATGCGGATGCCGAGCTCCTCGGCGAGTTCGCGCGCCAGCGCCGCCTCCAGCGTCTCGCCGGGCTCGACCTTGCCGCCGGGGAATTCCCAGTAGCCGGCGTAGGGCTTGCCGGGCGGGCGCTGCGCCAGCAGTACCCGCGTGGGGTACGCCGACGGGTGCCCCGCCGCTTCGCAGCGACCCTCACGCAGTACCCTCCCGTCGGGCTGGGTCAGCACCGCGGCGACGACTTCCGTGATGTCGCTCATAGCTTGCCCGCCCAGTCGCGCGCGAACTGCCAGGCGACGCGTCCGTTGCGCGCGCCGCGCGCCATCGCCCACTGCAGCGCCTCGCGCTCGAAACGCCCGGCGTCCGCCGGGGCGCCCAGCGCCTGCGCCCAGTGGCGGGCGATGCCGAGATAGGTCGGCTGGTCCATCGCGTGGAACGACACCCACAGCCCGAAGCGGTCGGACAGCGAGACCTTCTCCTCGACCGCCTCGCCCGGATGGACCTCGCCGCCGAGGTAGTGCGTCTCGAGGTTCTCGTTCATGTATTCCGGCATCAGGTGGCGGCGGTTGCTGGTCGCGTAGATCAGCACGTTGTCGGAGGGCCCGGCGAGCGAGCCGTCGAGCGCGGCCTTGAGGCTGGCGTAGCCCGGCTCGTGCTCGGTGAACGAGAGGTCGTCGATGAAGACGATGAAGCGGCGGTCGGCGTCGGCGAGCAGGTCGAACAGGTCGGGAAGCTGAGGCAGGCCGGCCTTGTCGACCTCGATCAGGCGCAGTCCCTGCGGGGCGTAGCGCGCGTGCACCGCCTTCACCAGCGAGGACTTGCCGCAGCCGCGCGCGCCGGTCAGCAGCACGTTGTTGGCCGGCCGGCCTTCGACGAACTGGCGGGTGTTGGCATCGACGCGCGCCTTCTGGTCGTCGATCGCGAGCAGGTCGTCGAGCGCCACCCGCTGCGGGTGCAGGATGGGCTTGAGTTCGGCGGTGTGCGCCGACCAGCGTGCGGCGCGGACGGCCTCCCAGTCGGGCGCGGCGGCAGCGGCCGGGGTGTCGAGGCGGTCGAGCAGGCGCTCGATCCGCGGCAGCAGGGTGGCGAGATCGGTCATGCCGTGATTCTAGCGAGGCGGCGCCGGTTAAGAAAAATTTAGGCTTTGCCTAGCAAACATTTAGCAACGCGCGGCCGGCACGGGGCCTAAGCTTGCGGCGAATCAGGTGCACGGTGCGCCTGCTGCATCCGAGGAGAGAAAACATGAACGCCTTGCCGAAAATCGCCGCGCTGCTGCTCGCGGGCTCGGCCAGCCTCGCCTGGGCGGGCGAGCCAGCCGACATCGTGCGCGGCCGCTACCTGATCCAGACCGGCGGCTGCAACGACTGCCACACCCCGGGCTACATGCAGAAGGACGGCCACGTACCCGAAGCGGAGTGGCTGACCGGGGACGCGGTGGGCTGGCACGGGCCGTGGGGCACCACCTACCCGGCCAACCTGCGCCTGTTGTTCAGCCAGATGGACGAGGCGACCTGGGTCGCGCGAGCGCGCCTGCCGATGCGTCCCCCGATGCCCTCGCCGTCGCTGCGCGCGATGAGCGACGCCGACCTTCGCGCGATCTACCGCTACGTCAGGAGCCTCGAGGTGAAGGGCCAGCCGGCGCCAGCCTATGTGCCGCCCGGCGGCAAGGTGGCGACGCCGTACCTCGACCTGACGCCGAAGAACCTGCCCCCGGTCGCGGGACGCTAGGCCTCAGCGCGCTTCCAGCGCGAGCGGCTGCGCCAGCTGCAGGCGGAAGCGGCCGCGTCCGGTCTTTTCCAGGGCGATCGCCGGGCAGCGCTCGGCGAGCCGGCGCTGCAGCAGGAGCAGGCGGGTCTCCAGGTTGTCGTCCAGGTCCGGCAACGCCAGGCGCGGGTCACGGCGCAGTTCGCGGTTGCAGTAGTCGCGCCGGCCGCTGCGCTGGAATTCGCTGAGCAGTATCCACAGGATGCTGCCGGCCACGCCCTTGATCAGGTAGTCGTTGTCGATGAACACGGCGTGGTCGGCGGCGAAATGGCGCACCGCCAGCGGCGCGCCGCTCGGGTGCGCGGACGGCTCGACACGCGCGGGTTCGGCGTCGTCCGGTTCGCATGCGGCCTGCGCGATCAGCGCGGCGAGGTGGCGCGCATAGACGACCAGCGCATCCTCGTCGGCGTGACTGAAGTAGGCGTCGTGCTCGCTTTCGGCGTAGAGCACGCCGAGCAGGCGACCGCCGTGCAGCAGCGGCACGGCGATCTGGCTGTGCGCGTCGGCGAGCAGCGGCAGCGCAATGCGAGGCTCGCCCGGCTGCGTGGCACGCATCGCCGAATGGTAGGCGTAGTCGCCGGTACGGTAGTTGATGCGCACCGGAATGCGCTCGCGCGCCGCCACGCCGATGGCGCCTTCGCCGAGCTTCACTTCCGCGCCGATGCCCGACGCGGAGTAGCCGAGGCTCGCCAGCGCGTAGAGTGCGTCGCTGGCTTCGTCCGCCATCAGCAGCAGGGCATGGCCGACGCCGAAGCCGCGGCCGAGCGCCGCCAGCGCGCGGNNGCGGCGGCGGAGCCGGCAGCTGGGGGTCGACGGCCTCGATGTCGAGCACGCGGTAGACGTCGGCGCCGCGCAGCACGAACACCTTGTCCATGCCGGTCTGCGCGGCGATGCCGGCGAGCTGGGCCTTCATGTATTCGAACAGCGGGCCCGCGGTTTCGGTGCGCTGGTAGTGCAGCCGCAGGCGGAAATGGCGGAAGCTGCCGGGCTCGATCACCTGTGCCTGGGCGTAGGGGTGGGCGAGGATGTTCTCGCGCGTCTTGCTGAAAAACTGGTAGGAGAGCGCCACGTGGTCGGCGTCGACGTAATGCACCTGCGACGCGTAGGCCACGTTGGGCATGCCGTCGGGCGAGCAGGTGGCGACGACGGCGGGGATCGCGCCGTCGAGGCAGGGCCGCAGCGACTCCAGCGTCGGCTTCACGTGGTCGCCAGCACCTGCCCGGCCCTGGGTCCGGGCGTCTGGTCGAAGACGACCTCGGGCGCGAAGCGCAGCGCGACGAGGTCGCCGGCGGCCATGAGGGCGAGCACGCCCTGCCCCAGGTCGGCGCCGTAGCCGAGTCCGACCAGCTCGTCGGCGAACGCCTGCGCGTAGCGCCGGTTGCAGCCGCGCAGCGCGGGGCCCGGCGGCAGCCGGGTCGCCTGCCGGGCCTTGAGCTGCAGCGTCGCGTGGGTCGCCGGCCGGCTGAACACCGCGGCGATCGCGCTGCCCCCGTCGATCGCGGCGAGCAGCTCGCGCCCGCGCCGCGGCGACACGAGGACCGTCACGCTGCGCCGGTCGCGCGACACCGCGCAGCCCTGCGCGCGGCAGACGCACGGCCAGCCGTCGCGGCCGCTGGCGGCGAGATTGATAGACACCGGCCCCTGCAGGAAGGCGGCGTGCTCGGTGCTCAGCTGCACGCCCATGGCGTCAGGTGCGGTACTCCGCGTTGATCTTCACGTAGTCGTACGAGAAGTCGCAGGTCCACACGGTGGCGGCCGCGTCGCCGCGGCCGAGCGCGACGCGCACCGTGATCTCGGCTTCCTTCATCACCGCCGCGCCCTGCGCCTCGGTGTAGCTCGCGGCGCGTCCGCCGTGTTCGGCGACCAGCACGTCGCCGAGCCAGACCCTGATCGCGTCGACGTCGAGGTCGTTGACCCCCGCGTAGCCGATCGCCGCGAGGATGCGCCCGAGGTTGGGGTCGGACGCGAAGAACGCGGTCTTGACCAGCGGCGAGCGCGCGATGGCGTAGGCGATCTGCTTGCACTCGGCGCGGTCGCGGCCGCCTTCGACGCTGACGGTCATGAACTTGGTCGCGCCTTCGCCGTCGCGCGCCATCGCCTGCGCGAGTTCGATCGCGACTTCGGCGAGCGCCGCCTTCAGTGCGGCGTAGTCGGCGCCCGCGGCGTCGCCGACTTCGGCGTTGCCGGCCTGGCCGGTGGCGATCAGGACGAAGCTGTCGTTGGTCGAGGTGTCGCCGTCGACGGTGACGCAGTTGAACGAGACGTCGGCGACGTCCGTCACCAGCTGCTGCACCAGCGCCGGCGCGATCGCCGCGTCGGTCGCGACGAAGCCGAGCATGGTCGCCATGTTGGGGTGGATCATGCCGGAGCCCTTGGCGATGCCGGTGACCGTCACCGTCTTGCCGCCGACCTGCGCCTGGCGGCTGGCGCCCTTGGCGACGATGTCGGTGGTCATGATCGCGTGCGCGGCGTCGTGCCAGTGATCCGCCGCGAGGTCGGCCTGCGCGGCGGGCAGCGCGGGCAGGAGCTTGTCGACCGGCAGCGGCTCGAGGATCACCCCGGTGGAAAACGGCAGCACGGCCTCGGCCTCGCAGCCGAGCAGTCCGGCGACCGCCTCGCAGGTGCGGCGCGCGCGATCGAGGCCCTCCGCGCCGGTGCCGGCGTTGGCGTTGCCGGTGTTGATCACCAGCGCGCGGATCCCGCCCTGCACCAGGTGCTGCCTGCACAGCGTGACCGGCGCGGCGCAGAAGCGGTTCTGCGTGAACACCCCGGCGACATGGCTGCCGGGGGCGAGTTCGATCAGCGTGAGGTCGCGGCGCCCTGGCTTCTTGATGCCGGCGGAGGCGATGCCGAGGCGGACGCCGGCGACGGGCAGCAGGGAGGCGGGATCGGGAGCGGTGAGATTGACGGGCATGACGGTCGAGGGGAACGGAAAGCCGCCATTCTATGCCGGGGCGACGCCCCCCGGGGTCAAAGCGTGCGTCCCAGCAGGGCGTTCAGCTTTTCGCGGAAACCGCGTCGCCACGGCCACAGCGGGTCGAGTTCGATCGAGCGCGCCAGCGCCGCCAGCGCGATCAGCGCGAACACGGCGAACAGCAGCTGCGAGACGAATTCGCGCGGGGTCAGCAGGCCGAGCGGGGTGTCGAGAAAACCCGGGACGTAGAACAGGCTGGAAAAGGCGGCGAACAGAAACGCCGGACCGAGGTACATGGCGACCTCCATCGGGGACAGGGGGTACCGAATCAAAAGCAATGCCCGTGCCATGCCGATAATCCCCTGCGAATACAAGCGAGTACGTCAACTGACCTCGCGCGCCGGGCGGCCGCTGTAAACAAATCCGACGCTCACTTGGCGCCCGCCGTGGTGGCGAGCCGGCGCAGGATCTCGTGCGACAGCGAGTAGAACTGCGGCGTTGGCCCGAGATCCTCGTAGATCGGGTCGCCGTAGTCGTCCTCGGCGATGACGCGGTTGCCGGGGACGTAGGGCATCGCCACCTCGAGCTCGTCGAGGGCGGCCCGGATCAGGTCGGCCATCAACTGGGATTCGCTGCGGCCCGGATACATCATGTGCAGGGCTTCGATGCGGGCGGCGTCGCGCAGCGGCAGGTGAACGGTGTAGGCGCGCACGTCGGTGCGTGCATGACCTTCTCTGCTCCAGCGCTGGATCAGTTCGGCGATGCGCATGAGCTTTCCCCCGCTTGGTGATGTTTTTGTTATAGCAAAGGCCTTTCCAAGGCAAAGCCGGATTTGCGCGCCGCGAGCCCTTATTCCATGCGGCGCCAGACCAGCGTGCGGTTGTTCGCCGGCATCGCGAAATCGCGCTGCAGGACGAGTCCCTGCGCGCGCGCGCGCGCGTCGACCGCCTCGAAGTCGCGCACCCCCGAGGCGGGGTCGCGCGCCTTCAGCCAGGCGTCGAAGCGCGCGTTGCTCTCCGAGGTGAACGCGCCGCCGTAGTTGAACGGGCCGTACACCGCCAGCACCCCGCCCGGTTCGAGCACGGCGCCGACGCCGGCGAAGAAGCATTCGACCTGCTCCCAGCCCATGATGTGCAGCGTGTTCGCCGAGAACACCGCGTCGTAGCGGGTGTCGCGCCAGTCGCTGGCGCACGCCTCGAGCGCCAGCGGCGGCCGCACGTTGGGCAGCGCCGCGTCGCCGAGCCAGGCGAGGATGCCGGCATGGTGCGCCGGCACGTCGGCGGTCTGCCAGACGAGGTGCGGCAGCGCGGCGCCGAAATACACCGCATGCTGGCCGGTGCCGCTGCCGATTTCGAGCACCCGGCGGCAGTCGGCGAACACCTCGGCGAGCACCGCCAGGATCGGCTCGCGGTTCTGCTCGCAGGATTCGGCGAAGGGCTTGTCGTTCACGTTCAGGTCTCCATTCGAACCAGCCGGCCGTCGGCCAGCAGCAGCGCCGCCTGCACCGGCTTGCCGGGGTAGAGCTCGGCGAGCAGCGTCCGGTAGCCGGCGAGCTGCTCGCGGTGGCGCTCGGCGAGCGCGGCGTCGGGCACGCCGCGGCTGTCGTCGCCGGTCTTGTAGTCGATCAGCCACACCGCGTCGGCCGACTCGACCACGCGGTCGATCCGCTGCACCCGGCCGCCGGCGTCGAGCAGCGTCAGTTCGTTGTGCGCGCGCACGAACTGCGCCGGGTCGAAGAGCGGCGCCAGGTGCGGCTGCGCGAGCAGCGCGCGCGCGGCGGACTCGATCGATTCGAGCCTGTCCTCGAGCCCGAGGCGCGCGGCCAGGGCCGGCAGGTCGTGCGCGGCGCCGTGGCGGGCGTCGCCGCCCAGCGGCGCATGCTGCTCGAGGCAGGCGTGGAAGAGTTCGCCGGCCGCCGCAGCCACGCTCGCGGCCGGCGGGGCGACGCGCTGGCCGACCGCCGGGGCGTCGATGCACGCCGGCGCGACGGGGGGCGCGGTGTCGACCGGGGCGGCCGCCGGCAGTTCGGCGGGCAGGCCGAGTTCGCGCCAGGCGGCGTCGACGCGCCCGAGCCAGGCGTTGCGCTCGGCGTCGCCGCTGACGACCAGGGCCTGCTCGGCGCGGGTGAGCGCGACGTACAGCAGGTTGTCGGATTCACGCTCGGCCAGCGCTGCCTCGTCGGCGAACCAGGGCTCGCGCGCCGCGCCGCGCTCGGCGGCCTTGCCGAACAGCGAGAAGTGCAGCGGACGCGGCGCCTCGGGCGGCCACGGCGCGAGGACGCCGTGGCTCTCGCCCTGGTGGTGGTCGCTGCCGCCCAGCAGCCAGACGATCGGCGCTTCCAGCCCCTTGGCGCCGTGGATGGTCAGCAGCCGCACTGCGTTTTCGCCGTCGGCCGCGAGGCCCTCTCCGGGTGCAGCGTCGGCGTCGTCGACCAGGTCGGCGAGCTCGCGCACGAAGCCGGCGAGCGTCGGATAGCGGCCGGCATCCTGGGTCAGCGCGAGCTGCATGAAGGCGCGCAGGTTGGCGGCGACCTGCGGGCGCATCGCCTGCGGCACCGAGGCGGCGTAGCGCGCCTCGACGTCGCCCTCGAAATAGATGCGGTCGAGCAGGTCGTGCACCGGCAGCGTGCCGCCGAGCGCGCGCCAGCGGGCGAGCAGTTGCGCGGCGCGTGCCAGCGTGGCCGGGCAGCCGGGCGTGGCGGCGAGCGCCTGCAGCCGCGCCCAGCCGCGCGCGCCACCGTTCGGCGCGAACACCTGCAGCAGGTCGGCGTCGCTGCAGCCGAACAGCGGGCTCTTCAGCACGTGCGCGAGCTTGAGGTCGGCGTGCGGCAGCAGCAGCGTGCCGATCAGCGCGATCACGTCCTGCGCCTCGAGCGCGTGCAGCAGGCCGCCGCGCCGCGAGGTGACGAAGGGGATGCCGGCGGCTTCGAGCTCGCGCTCGTAAAGGTGCAGATGGGTGCGCCTGCGCACCAGCGCCATCACGTCGCCCGGCCGCGCCGCGCGCGTGCTGCCCAGGTGCTGCACGCCCCAGCGCCCGAGCACCTGGTCGCGCAGCACGCGGGCGAAGGCGCGCGCTTCTTCGTGGACGGCACGGTCGCTCGCCTCCTGCCGCGGCGTGGTGAGCGGGTCGCGGAGGCCGCCGGCGGGTGTCGTTTCGGTCTTTTCCGCGCGCACCCCGACGCACGCGATCGCCCCCGGCCGGGCCGCGTTGGCCGGCGCGTGATGGTGCGCGGCGAAGCCGTCGACGCCGGCGAACACCGGGTTGACCGCCTGCACCACGGCGGGGGCGAGACGCCGCGTCATGTCGGTGGCGAAGCGCGCGGCGCCGAAGTGCGTCTGCAGGAATGCCGCCGCCGCGCCGAACACCCGCGCCTCGCCGCGCCGGAAGCGGTAGATCGCCTGCTTGGGGTCGCCCACCATGAACACCGTCATGCCGCTGTCGGTGCCGTGCGCCTCGAGCAGCCAGGCCGACAGCGCCTGCCACTGCAGCGGATTGGTGTCCTGGAATTCGTCGAGCAGCAGGTGGCGGTAGCGCGCGTCGAGCTTCAACGCGAGCGCCGGTGCGTGTTCCTCGCTGGCGAGCAGGCGGCAGGCCAGCCATTCGGCGTCGGCGAAGTCGATCACGCCCTGCTGCGCCTTGGCGTCCTGGTAGGCTTCGAGGAGCGCGTGGCCGAGCAGCAGGCCGTGGCGGTTGAGGGCCCAGATGCGCTGGTCGGTGCGGATCGCGGCGATCCGTTCCAGCGCGGCCTCGAGCGTGTCGTAGTCGCGTAGGAAGGCGTCGGCGTTCGCCCCCAGCGCCTTCAGCGTCGGCGCGTTGGCCTTCTTCGCCAGGCGTCCGCCGTCCTTCTTGAGGATGAGGCCGCGCAGCGTCTCGAAGTCGCCGGCGGCGAGCGCCTCGCGCAGCGCACGGGCCTTCTTCCGCTCGGCGTCGCTGCCGGCCTCGAGTCCGGCGGCGACGCGCTCGGCCCGCGTGCGCAGCGCGGCATCGGCCCAGAACGCCGCCACCGGGTCGCTGTCGAGGTCGGCGTCGAGCAGCGGCCGCAGCCGCGCCAGCGCGTGGCCGACCGGGTCGGGCGCGCCGTCGGTGTAGGCCCACCATTCGGCGCGCGTCTGCACGAAATGCTTCAGCAGCGCGTGCAGGGCGTGCTCGCCGGGGTCGGCGAGCAGCGCGAGCAAGGCCGCGCCCTCCGGCGCATCCGGGGCGGCGGCCCACCTGGCCAGCAGGCGGTCGCGCACCTCGCCCAGCAGCTGGCTTTCGCGCTCGAGGAGCTGCGCGCCCCACGGCAGGCCGGCGTCGAGCGGCGCGCGCTTCAGGAGGTCGAGGAACCAGCCGTGGAAGGTCGTCACCGACGGCCCCGGCTGCGCGGTCAGCACCGCCTCCAGCAGGCCGCGCGCGCGCGGCAGCAGCGCGTCGATCCCGGCTTCCGGCACCGCCCGCTCGGCGAGGAAGGCGCGCACCGTCGCGTCGTCTTCGAGCGCCAGCACGCGCAGCCAGGCGTGCAGGCGGTCGGTCATTTCCTGCGCCGCCTTGCGGGTGAAGGTGATCGCCAGCAGTTCGGACGGCGCCGCGCCGGCGAGCAGCAGGCGCAGCATGCGCGAGACCAGGAGCCAGGTCTTGCCGCTGCCGGCGCACGCCTCGACCACCACCGAGCGGGCGGGGTCGAGGGCGGCGGCGGTGTCGAGCGGCAGGGTCATCGGTGGCGGGCGTGCGAGCGAATCCCGGATTGTACCGGGCGCCCGCACGGGGCTAGCGGCGGGCGTGCAGCCAGGCGATCAGCTCGGCGGTCGGCATCGGCGCCGCGATCAGGTAGCCCTGCACGCGGTCGCAGCCCAGCGCGCGCACCAGTTCGAGGCCCGCTTCGGTCTCGACCCCTTCGGCGACGGTGGCGAGCGCCATGCGGCGCGCCATGTCGAGGCTGCCCTGCAGGATCGCGCGCGCGGTCGGGTCGGTCACGCCCTTGCCGACGAAGCTGCGGTCGAGCTTGAGCTCGGTGAAGGGGATGCGGTCGAGCTGCTCGAAGGACGAGTAGCCGATGCCGAAGTCGTCGATCGACAGCCCGAAGCCCTTGAGGCGCAGCCGCGTGAGCACGTCGAGCGCGGTGGTGACTTCCTTCATGACGCCGGTCTCGGTGACTTCGAGAATGACATCGGCCGGGCGCAGGCCGGCCGCCTGCGTGGTGGCGAGGATGAAGTCGGGCAGCTGCAGGTCGTCCAGCCACAGGCCCGAGAGGTTGACCGCGATCGACAGCGGGAAGCCCGCGTCGCGCAGGGCCGCGCCTTCCATCAGTGCCTTCGACACGAGCACCTGCGACAGCTCGCCGACCAGGCCCTCGCGTTCGGCGACGCCGATGAAGCTATCGGGGAGCAGGAGCCCGTGCTCGGGGTGCTGCCAGCGCGCCAGCGCCTCGACGCCGACCGCTTCGAGGCTGACGGCGTCGACCTTGGGCTGGAACCACACGGTGAATTCGTCGCGCGCGATGCCGTCGCGGATCGACTGCGGCGAGGCCTGCGCCGGCGTGCTGGCGGGGCGCTGGCGCGAGCGCGGCGGGCGCCTGCGCGACAGCAGCCCGGTCATCTGCTCGGGGGTCACAGGCTTCTGCACCTGGCCGAGCACGCGCAGGCCCTGCAGGTCGGCCAGCTTGCCGACGGTGCTGAGCACCTTCTCGTCGGCGCCGCTCATCAGGATCAGCCCGCCGCGGTAGCCGCTGCGGCCGAACGAGCGGATCAGCTCGACGCCGTCCATGCCGGGCATGGCGAGGTCGCACACCAGCGCTTCGAGGCTGCCGTTGCGCGCCTTCACGAGCTCGAGCGCATCGGCGCCGCTGCTCGCGGTCAGCACCTCGTCGACGCCCAGGGTGGCGAGCATCGCCGCCATCTGCTGCAGCACCACCGGATCGTCGTCGACCACCAGCAGGGGCCCGCGGCCGGCCAGCGGCGGCGGCTCCGCCGCGGGGGCTTGCGCCGCCGGCGGCAGTCCGGCGTAGGCGGCCTCGGTCGCGGCGAGCGCCTCGCGCAGCGCGGCCAGCGGGACGGCGAAGTCCGCGGCGCCGCCGTGCAGCGCGGCCTGCTCGAGTTCGGTGGCGAGCGCCGCGTAGCGCTGCGCGCCGACGGTGCGTGCCGAAGATTTCTGCTTGTGCATCTCGCGCGCCACGGCGGCCGGCTCGGGCGCGGCGCCGAGCGCCTGCAGTCCGTCCACCGCCGCGCGCAGGAAGGTCGCGACAAGCGTGTGCGCCTGCGCCGGGTTGACCTCGCCGAGGACCTGGTACAGGCAGTCGAGGTCGAGCACGGCGTCGCCGCCGGCCGGTGCTGGCGCAGCGTCCGCGCCGCTTCGGAGCCAGCGGTCGAGCTTGGCGCGCAGCGCGTCGAGCGCGATCGGCTTCGCCAGCACGTCGTCGATGCCGGCTTCGTGGCACAGGCGGCGTTCCGCCGCATGGTCGGCCGCGGTGATGCAGACGATCGGCGTATGCCCGCCGTGCGCGGCCTCGTGTTCGCGCACGGCGCGGGCGAGCGCGAGGCCGTCCATCACCGGCATGTTGAGGTCGGCGAGGATCAGGTCGTGCTGGCCGGCGCGCCACTTTTCGAGCGCGATCGCGCCGTCTTCGGCGAGCTCGGCCTGGCAGCCGAGCGTGTCGAGCTGCAGCGCGAGGATGGTCTGGTTGGGCGCGTAGTCCTCGGCGACCAGCACGCGCGCGCCGGCGAGGCCGGCGCGGCGGGGCGCTGCGGCGGACGGGCAGTTGGCGCACGGGCCGCCTGCGGGGGTGGGCAGCTCGACCCAGAAGGTGCTGCCGCCGCCGGGCGGGCTGTCGACGCCGATGCTGCCGTGCATCGCCTCGACCAGCCTCCGCGCGAGCGCGAGCCCGATGCCGGCGCCGCCGATCTGCCCCTGCTCGGCGCCCAGGCGGTCGAACGGGATGAACAGCTGCGCCTGGTCGGTGGGCGCGATGCCGGGCCCGGTGTCGGCGACGGTGAGCCGGACGTGGCCGTTCGCGAGGGCCTGGCAGCCGAGGCTGACCTGGCCGCCGTCGTGGTTGAACTTGATGGCGTTGGTGACCAGGTGGTTCATCACCTGCAGCAGGGCGTGGCGGTCGGCGACCACCTGGCAGCGGTCGCAACTCGTTGCGCAGTCGAGGGGGATGCGGCGCAGGCGCGCGGCGGCGGCGTTCTGCGCGAGGCAGTCGTCCATCACGCCGGCGACGTCGAGCGATTCGGTCTGCAGGTCCGCGCCGCCGGACTCGAGGTCGGCCAGTTCGATGACGTCGTTGAGCATCGCCAGCAGGCTGCTGCCGGCCTGCATGATCTCGTCCGCGCTGATCGCCGCCGCCTGCGGCAGGCCGTCCTGCATCGCCAGCAGCTGGGCGTGGCCGAGGATGGCGTTGAGCGGAGTGCGCAGCTCGTGGCTGATGCTCGAGAGGAAGCGCGACTTGGCACGGCTGGACGCCTCGGCCGCTTCCTTGGCCTCGAGCAGCGCCGCCTGCTCCAGCTTGCGCGCGGTGATGTCGCGGTCGATGCCGCGGTAGCCGAGCAGCGTGCCGTCCGCGTCGAGGATGGGCACGCCGCTGGTTTCGAGCACCACCTCGCGGCCGTCGCGGTGGCGGTTGACGTTCTCGAGCCCGGAGAACGGCCAGCGGTTGGCGGCGATGTCCTGGAACGCCCACCTGACGTGGTCCGCCTCGGCGGGGGGCATGAAGTCGAAGGGTGTCCTGCCGACCATTTCTTCGGGCGCGTAGCCCAGCAGCTCCTGCACCTTGTTGCTCGAGAAGGTGAACACCCCCTCGGCGTCGACCTCCCAGACCCAGTCGGAGGTCGACTCGAGCATGCCGCGGTAGCGCGCCTCGCTGCGCTGCAGCGCCTGCGCGGTGGCTTCGCTCTCGAGATCGTGCGCGAGGTTGCGGGCGAACTTGGCGAGCAGCGGGGCGAACAGGCGCTGCTGGGCCGCGGCCTGCGGCGGCGCTTCGCGGAAGAACAGCAGCAGATGGCCGAGGTCCGGCAGCTCGAATACCAGCGTATGGCGGTAGCTGTCGTCGCCCGGCAGCCCCTGCGGGGGCGCGCCACCGGCGAGCAGCCAGGCGGGCCATTCCATCGTCTGGCCTTCCCTCTCGCGCAGGGCCGGGTTGCCGATGGCGACGTAGACTTCGGCGGTGACGGTCCCCTCCGCTGCGGCAACCGGGTTCAGCAGCACCGCGCCGCAGGCACTGCCGGTGTGGGCGAGCAGGCGCTGCAGCACGGTGGTGGCGAGCGGCCGTGGACGGGTCTCGCCCGCCATCGCCATCGCGAGGTCGTAGAGGAGCGGGACCGACTGCTCGCGCTTCATGTCCACGGCAGCGCGACCAGGGTGGCGTTGTGGAAGCGCGGGTAGCCGCCGCCCTCGTAGTTGGCGATCTCGCCCAGGCTCAGGCAGCCGAACAGCGGCGCGCCGTCCAGCGCGCCGTGCAGTTCGGCCAGTTCGACGGAGGCGGCGGCCTCGCCGTGGTGCAGCAGGCGTCCCGCGCAGTAGAAGGCGAGCACCGCGGCCGGCCGGTGCGCCCGCACGCCGGCGGCGACCGCGTGCGCGGTGTCCGGGCTGCCCGGCGGCGCCCCCTCGACGATCGACAGCAGCGCGGCCTCCGGCACTTCGCCCGCACACAGCAGGCTGCCGTCGGCGTCGACCGCCACCGGGATGCGCACCAGCGGCTCGCCCTCGGCGAGGTGCAGCGCCAGCGGGAAGTGCACCGCATGCCGGTAGAAGTTGTCGTGGGTGAGCGTCACGCCGTGCGTGGCGGCGAGCAGGTCGCGGTAGGCGTCGAACGCGGGCCGCCCGTCGATCACCGAGATGCGGTTGCCGCGGCTGGCGCTCGCCACGCTGAGCGGGGCGCTGCGGCCGTAGCGGTGGGCGAGCGTGGCACCGGGATGGCGCGGCAGCACCACGGCGAGCGCGGCGTCGCCGACGAGGCGGCGGTTGTCGAACACGCAGGGGACGGCGCGGAAGGTCTCGCTGCCGACGTTCGAGCCGGCGTAGCGCACCTGGTTGCCGACCGCGAGGTAGAGCCGGTCGAGCAGCGAGGCGACGTCGGGCGTCGTGGCGTCGACCAGCAGCAGCAGCGTGTCGCCGCCGTCGTCGGCCGCGTGGTCGAGGGTGAAGGCGGCGAGTTCGTCCACCGCGACGGCTTCGGTGCGCTCGCTGCAGCGCGGCAGCGGAACGATGCGCAGCGGGGTCGCCGCGTCGAGCGCCAGCAGCAGCACCCCGTGGCGCCTGAATTCGCCGCCGGCGACCAGCCCCGGCACGACCGCGCCGGCGAGCGGCAGCCCGGCCTCGCTGGCCGCCTGCTGCAGCGCGGGCACGGCGCCGGGCGTGTGTTCGCTCGCCAGCGCGAGGATCGCCAGATTCGGCTGCCGCGCGCGCCACGTCCGCAAGAGCGCGGCGAGCGCGTCGGCGTCCGCGGTTTCGTGCCAGGCCCACAGCGTCGCGCTCATCCCGTCTCCGCCGTTTCGGCGATCAGCCGGTCGACCACCCGGCACAGCGACGGGATGTCGATCGGCTTGGTCAGGTAGGCGGCGAAGCCGGCGTCGAGCCCGCGCTTCTCCTCGCCCTTCATGGCGTTGGCGGAAACCGCGACGACCGGGATCGCGGCGGTCTGCGGGTCGTCGCGCAGCGTGGCGAGCGCGGCGTAGCCGTCCATCCCCGGCAGGTTGATGTCCATCAGGATCAGCGCCGGCTGCTCGGCGCGCGCGAGCTGGATGCCGATCTCGGCGGTGTGGGCGGTGCGCAGTTCCCAGCACTTGCGGGACGCGAAGATCTGCTGCATCAGGCGCTGGTTCATCGGATTGTCCTCGATGTACAGCACGTAGGCGCGCGCGTCGCGGCTCTCTGCGACCGCCGGCGCGGGGGCGGCCGCCGGCGCCGCCGCCGCGCCGGCGGCGAGCGGCATTTCGACCCAGAAGGTGCTGCCCTGGCCCTCGGTGCTCTCGAAGCCGATGCGGCCGCCCATCGCCTCGACGATGCGCTGGGTGATGACCAGGCCGATGCCGCTGCCCTCGACCTGGCCGCGCTCGGCGCCGAGGCGGTCGAAGGGGCTGAACATGCGCGCCTGCTTGTGCGCGGGAATCCCCGGGCCGGTGTCGGTGATGGCGATGCGCGCCACGCCGTCGCCGACGCGGCACGCCAGATGGACGCTGCCTGCGGGGCGGTTGTACTTGATCGCGTTGGCGAGCAGGTTGATCAGCACCTGCTGCAGCCGGGTGGCGTCCGCCTGGACCACGCTCTCGATGGCGTCGCCGCCGGCGTCGATCAGGCGGATGCCGCGCTCGCGGGCGATCGGCGCGACCATCGCCAGGCTGTCGCCGACCACGGTCCTGACGCTGACCGGCGCGGGGTAGAGGTCCATCTTGCCGGCCTCGATGCGCGCGAGGTCGATGAGGTCGTTGACCAGCGACAGCAGGTGCTGGCCGGCGCGCTCGATCTCGCGCGTGTGGTCGCGGGTCTTCGCCGGCAGCCCCGGGTCCATGCCGAACAGCTGGGCGAAGCCGAGGATCGAGTTGAGCGGGGTGCGCAGCTCGTGGCTCATGCTGGCGAGGAATTCGCTCTTCGCGCGGCTCGCGGCTTCGGCCGCCTCCTTCGCCTGCAGCATCGCGTGCTCGGTGCGCTTGAGCTCGGTGACGTCCTGCACGGTGCCGGTCAGCCGCAACAGGGTGCCGTCGGCGCCGACCTGCGCGCGCGCCAGCTCGTGGACGTAGCGCACCTCGCCGTCCGGCCGCACGATGCGGTGGACGACGTCGTGCACCCCGGTCGTCGCGGCGCGCTCGACGTTCTCGCGCACCATCTCCAGGTCGTCCGGGTGCACGGCGGCCTCGAAGGCGGCCACGCTCGGCGTGAAGCGCGCCGGATCCTGGCCGAAGATGCGGTAGATCTCGTCCGACCAGACGAGCGCGCCGGTCGTCAGGTCGGCGCTCCAGTGGCCGAGCTTGGCGAGGCTCTGCGCCTCCTCGAGCTGCCTGCGGCTTTCCTCGAGCGCCATCTCGGCCGCCTTGCGTTCGGTGATGTCCTGCACGGTGCCGGTCACCTTGACCGGCTCGCCGTGGGCGTCGCGCTCGCCGTAGCCCTCGATGTGGACCCAGCGCACGCCGCCGTCGGGCAGGCGGATGCGGTGGTCGACGCGCTGCGGGTCGATGTTCTCGAGGGCGGCCTGGAACGCCAGCCGCACCCGCTCGACGTCGTCGGGGTGGGTGAGTTCGGCGTAGTAGCGCTCGATCGTCGGAATGTAGAGGTGAGCAGGGCGGTCGAACAGCGCGTACACCTCCTTCGACCAGGTGATCCTGCCGCTGGCGACGTCGACCGACCAGTTGCCGAGCTTCGCCAGCCGCTGCGCCTCCTCGAGCGCCACCTCGGCGAGCTTGCGCTCGGTGATGTCCTGCACCACGCCGAGCATGTGCAGCGGGTTGCCGTCGGCGTCGCGCACCACGTCGCCGCGCTCGGCGACCCAGCGCACGGTGCCGTCCGGCCACACGACGCGGTGCTCGATGTTGTACTCGGCGCCGAGTTCGACGCACGCGGCGACCGCGCCGGTCACCTGCTGGCGGTCGTCGGGATGGACCGCGGCGAGGAAGTTGTCGTAGGTGATCTCGAGCGTGCCCTCGGGATGGCCGAACAGCGGCGCGATGCGCTCCGACCAGTAGAGGTCGCCGGTCTCGATGTTCCAGTCCCAGGTGCCGATGTTGGCGTAGGCCTGGCTGCGCGCGAGGCGCTGCTCGGCCTCCTTGACGCGGGTGATGTCGGTGCGGATCGAGATGTACTGGTAGGGCCGGCCGTCGGCGTCGAGGAAGGGGACGATGCTGCTCTCGACCCAGTACAGGCTGCCGTCCTTGCGCCGGTTGCACAGCTCGCCGTGCCAGATCAGGCCGCGGCTGATGGTCCGCCACAGGTCGGCGTAGACCGCGGGGGGGCTGGACGCCCGACTTGACGATGCGGTGGTTCTGCCCGAGCAGCTCCTGGCGGCGGTAGCCGCTCGCCTCGCAGAACTTGTCGTTGACGTAGAGGATGGTGCCGGCGGTGTCGGTGATGCTGACGATCGCGTGCGCATCGAGCGCCTGCTGCTGCCGCTCGCGCTCGTAGAGCGTGGCGCGCAGGATCTCGACCTGCTCGCGCGCGCGGCGGTAGCGCTCGGCGTGGCGCGCCACCGCCGCGGCGAGGCGCGACGGGTGTGCCGGCTTCGTCAGCAGCAGTTCGCCGCCGTGGTCGACGGCGCCGGGATCCGCGTCGGCGTCGTCCGCCAGGTAGATGACGGGCAGCAGGCGATGGCGGTCTTCGCCGCGCAGCACGGCTGCGAGTTCGGGGCCGCTGCAGCGCGGCATCGCCATGTCGAGCACCAGCGCGTCGGCAGCGAAGTCGTCGAGCAGTTGCGGCACCGCGAACGCGTCGACGGTCTCGCGCACCTCCATCCCGGCGTCGCGCAGGATCGCAGCGTGGCGCGCCAGCTGCAGGGGGTCGTCGTCGACGACCAGCACCCGCGGCGCCTGCGGCGCGGCGAGGGCGCCGCTGCCGTCGAGCGTCTGCAGCAGCACCTCGCGGGCGACCGGCTTGGTCAGGTAGTGCGAGGCGCCGGCGCGGTAGGCGGCGAGCCTGGCTTCCATGTCGTCGCGCGCCGACAGGAAGATGACCGGCATGCCGGCGAACGGCTGCGCCTTCATCTCGGCGACGAACGCCGCGCCGGCGGCCCCGCCATCCGGAAAGCTCGTGTCCATGAGCAGCGCCGCCGGGCGGTCGCCGTAGCGGCAGGCCTCGCGGCAGTCGGCGAGGCGGTTGAACACCTCGACCCGGTAGCCCGCCGTCTCCAGCACCTCGCGCAGCCAGACGGTCTGGTCGGCGTCGTCGTCGACCACCAGGACGCGCAGCGAGGGCCGCAGCGCGGGGGGCGGGACGAGGCCGTGGGTCGGGTTCTCCGCTTCCGCGGCGAGCCGCGCCAGCGCCTTGTGCAGCGCGAACAGCTTGGGCTGGTCGGGCACGCCCTGCGGCGCCAGGCCGGCGGCGAGCGTCTCGAGCTTGCGCGCGGCGGCGGCGACTTCCATCAGGCGGTGCACGCCCGCCGCACCGACCAGGCTGTGCGCCGCGTGGCGCAGCAGCTCTGCGGTGCCGGCTTCGCCCCGCGACAGCTTCTCGAGCATGCGCTCGAGGACGTCGAGGCGCCCCGGCAGCTGCGCGACGAAGGCGTTGCGCAGGCGGGTCAGGGTGGCTTCGATATCGGGCGGCATGGCGGCTCGGCGTAGGTTCAGCGACGGTCGGCGCGGCTCATCAGGCGGCTGCGCGCTGCAGCGTCCGCTCGACGATGTGCTTCAGCACGCCCAGCGGGATCGGCTTGGCGTAGACCGGGATGTCGTCCGGCAGGCCGCCGCGTGCGGCGATCTCGTCCGGGCTCAGCGCCGTCACCGCGATGATCGCGGGGACGCTCACCTCGCGGCTGCGCACCAGGTGGCGGATCATCTCGAAGCCGTCCATGCCCGGCATCGACAGGTCGGCGATCACCAGGTCGGGGGCGTACTTGCCGACCATCAGCAGGCCCTCGAAACCGTCCTGCGCCAGGTAGAGGGCGACCGGCAGCCTCCATTCGGCGAACTTCATCCGGTACATCTCGCGCTGCACCGGCTCGTCCTCGACGATGACGACGCCGTGCGGGTGCGGCGGCGCGTCGTCGGTGACCGCCGACTGCTGCCCGGCGAGCATCGCATCGACCGCCTCGCTCGGGATGCGGCGGTGTCCGCCCGCGGTCTTCCACGCCGGGAGCGCCCCGGATTCCACCCAGAGCTGGACGGTCGTGACCGACACCCCCAGCTTTCTGGCGGCTTCACGGGTCGTATGGAAGGTGTGTTGGGCGGGCGCGGACATGAGGTGGCGTTGTCGAATCCCCGCATTTTTAACGATTCGCCCCTGCCGTGTCGAGGCGGCAGCGCGCACGTATGCGCAAAAACAACAGATTTAACAATTTCAAATAATAGTTTTTCTCTGAATTTGTAGATTTAACACTTTTGGTTAATATTGCCGTGCAGTCGCCGGCAGCGGCCGGTCATGCGCGTTTCGCTGCCAGGGCGCGCGCTGGGGTTCGGAGTCTTGTCGAGGAAACAAGCCAAAGCCGGGAAAGGGAGGATGGGAGATGAACGTGTGTCTGATGGAAATGGATGAGCGGACGCGACAGTCCGTCGCGCTCGTATTGAGCCATCGCGGCGACGACTCCATCGTCCTCGGCGACCTCGAGTCGGCCGACGTCGCCGTGCTCGACCTCGACCACGCGCATGCGCTGGCTGCGTTCCGCGACGCCCAGGCGCTGCGGCCGGCGCTGCGCGCGATCGGCCTCGGCGCCCAGCCCGAGGGGGTCGATGCCGACATCCTGGTGCTGCGCAAGCCGGTCTCGGCGGGCCGCCTGCTGGAGGCGATCCAGGCGCAGGGCGGCATCGAGTCGCCGGTCGCGCGGGTGCTCGCCGCGGGCGCCGCTGCCGCGCTCGCCGCCCGCACCGAGAGTGGTCGCCGGCGGCCCGACAGCACCCTGCCGCCGCCGCGCGAGCAGGCGTCGTTCGATCCCGATTCGTATCTGCTGGGCGTACTGATGAACGCCGCTGCCGAGGCCGAAAAGCGCGACGCGGTGGCTGTGGTCCGCTTCTACGGCGACCGCCTGGTGCTCGCGGACCCGCAGCGTGGGCTGATCCGCACCAACCTGTCGCCGTCGCAGACGCGCGGCTTCGCGATGTCCGCGATCGAGGGCGCTGCCGACGCGCCCGCGACCGGCAGGCTGTCGCGCCCACAGGTCGAGTTCCTCGCCCGCGCCGAGGCCGAGTCGCGCTACGCCGACGCCACCTACGCCGTGCCGTATGAAATCCTCATGTGGCAGCTGGGTGCACTGACCAGCCGCGGCCGGCTCGCCGCCAGCTGCCGGGCGGACGAGCGCGTCTACCTGAGGCGCTGGCCGAACCTGACCCGCCTCGCCCACTCCGCCACCGAGATGCGCATCCTCGCCTACTGGGTGCGCCAGGCGGCGAGCCCGCAGGAAATCGCTGCCGCGCTGGACGTGCCGGAGCGCGACGTGTTCACCGTCTACACCGCCGCCTGCGCCGCCGGGCTCGCCGGCAAGGCGCGGCGCGAACTCGACACGGTGTGGGAAGCGCCGGCAGTCGCCGCGCCGCGCGAACGCGGACTGCTGTCGTCCATCCTCGGCCGGCTGCTGCAGCGCAAGCCCGCCTGCAACGAAGAACCGCAGGCGGCCGCCGCATGAGCACGTACAAGATCATCTTCGCCGGGCCGGTCGGCGCGGGCAAGACCACCTCGATCGCCGCGATCAGCGACATCGAGCCGTTCGCCACCGAGGAATACGCGACCGACGAAGTCAGTGCGCTCAAGGACAAGACGACCGTGGCGATGGACTACGGCCTGATGCAGCTCGCCAACGGCGAGCACATCCACCTCTACGGCGTACCCGGCCAGGCGCGCTTCGACTTCATGTGGGAGATCATCGTCGAGGGCGGGATCGGTCTCGTCCTCCTGCTCAACCATGCGAACGAGCGCCCGCTGGAGGACATGGCCTTCTACCTCGACGCGTTCAAGGAGTTCATCGCGCGCACCGCACTGGCGGTCGGGGTGACCCGCATGCAGCCGGGCAGCGGGCCGGCGCTCGACGACTACGCCGCGGTGCTCGCGCAGCGCGGCCTGTGCGCGCCGGTGTTCGAGGTCGACGGCCGCAAGCCGGAGGACGTGATCACGCTGGTGCAGTCCCTGCTCTACACCCTGGATCCCGGCCTGCCGCAGCAGGCCGAACTCGCCGGAGCCGCGGCATGAGCGCGTCGCAGCGCATCCTGTCGCTGCGCGACTTCGGCGTCGCCTTCGGCGAGCGCGTCGTGCTGAACGCGGTCGACCTCGACATCGAGGGGCCGGGCGTGCTGGTGCTGATGGGGCCGGTCGGCACCGGCAAGTCGACCCTGCTGCGTACCCTCGCCGGCATCAACCAGGCCGTGCCCTCGTTCCGCACCTGGGGCGAGGCGGCCTACGCCGGCGCCCCGCTCGGCGGCGAGCGGGCGCCGGCGCTGGTCGCGCAGAACGCGCGCCTGCTGATGTCCTCCGTGCTCGAGAACATCGTCAGCAACCTGCCGTCGCGCAGCGGCCTGACGCCGGCGGCGAAGCGCGAGGTCGGCATGCGCCTCCTCGCCGAGGCGGGCCTCGACGCGCTGCTCGACGCGCTCGATCGTCCGGTGGTCGAGCTGCCGCTCGCTGTGCAGCGCCACCTCGCGATCGCGCGCACTGCGGCGGCCGAGCCGCTGCTGCTGTGCATCGACGAGCCTACCGCCGGTCTCGAGCGCCTCGACTGCCAGCCGATGCTGCGCTTCCTGCGCGAGCAGGGTGACAAGCGCGCGGTGATCGTCGTCTCGCACAACCAGCAGGACGCGCGCGAACTCGGCGGCCGCACCGCCTTGTTGGCGGGCGGCGCGATCCAGTCGTGCGCGCCGGCCGGCGACTTCTTCGAGGCGCCTGCCTCGCCGGTGGCGGCGGACTTCGTGCGCACCGGATCGTGCAGCCTGCCCTCACCCGGCGCGAAGCCCGAGGACATCGACGAGGCGATGCTGCCCTTCCTGCCGGTGTTGCCGGAAGCGGCGACCCATTACGTCCGCGAGAGCCTGGGGCCGCGCGGCTTCCTGTGGCTGAAGAAGGGCCTGCTGGCGGGGACGCCGCGCCCCGGCATCGTGCAGGACATCGAATACGACCTCGACGCGCTCGCGCGCGTCGGCGTCACCACGCTGGTCTCGCTGACCACCCGGCCCGTCGATCCCGAACTGCTCGCCGGCTACGGCATCCGCGGGCTGTGGATGCCGATCCCCGACATGCACGCGCCGGGCCTCGACGAAGCGGAGCAGATGTGCCGCCGCATCGCCGCGCTGATGGCCGACGGCGAGGCGGTCGCCTACCACTGCCGCGCCGGCCTCGGCCGCACCGGGACGATGCTGGCCTCGCACCTGATCATGGAAGGCCAGCCCGCGCTGCAGGCGCTGGAATCGGTTCGCCGGATCGAGCCTCGTTGGGTGCAGTCCGACGAGCAAATAAGGTTTTTGGAAAGATTTTCGGAATCCCTTTCGAATCGCCAGAAAAGAGGCGGCCAGCCGGCCGTCGTGTCAAACGTCAATCTGTAAGGAAAGCAAACATGTCTCTCGATCAAGCACTCAGCACTGCAGTCAGCCAGATTCCGGAATGCGTCGCCGGCGGCTACGTCGACCTCTCCTCCGGCATGCTGCTCGCGCTGAAGACCGTCGATTCGCACCCGCAGGAGGTGATGGACATCCTCGCCGCCGCGACCTCCGACCTGTTCCAGGGCAACAACGTCACGGTCATCGAAAACATCTTCAAGAAGGCGCGCGGCCATGCGGCCGACCCGCACCACTACTTCCAGGAGATCATCGTCAACAGCGACAACCTGATCCACGTCTTCCTGCGCGCGAAGAAGACCGAAGAGCAGGTCGCCTGCTTCGTCTGCCGCAAGAGCGCCAACCTCGGCATGGTCCTGACCAAGGCGCGTCAGGCGATGCCGACGCTGCAGGCCGCGCTCTGACGCACCTATCGGTCCCGGCATGCGCCGGGGCCGGTCGCCGGGCCGTACCCGGCACGACAACAACAAGGAGAACGTGGTGAACGACAAGCTGGCGGTGGAAACCGCCGTCATTCCCATACTCAAGCGACTGAATTCGACGTCGTCCGACATCCAGGCCTCGGCCGTGATGTCGCGCGACGGCCACACCCTCGCCTCGGTGCTCGGCGAAGCGGTCAACAGCGTCCGCCTGGGCGCGATCTGCGCGACCCTGCTCTCGCTCGGCGAGAAGGCCTCGCAGGAACTGAACCGCGGCAACCTCAGGCAGATCCTGATCCAGGGCGAGCTGGGCTATGTGCTGCTGATGCGCATCGGCGAGAAGGCGGTGCTGGCGGTGGTGTCGCAGCCCAGCGCCAACCTCGGAATGATGCTGGTCGAGGCGCGCCGGACCGCCGGCGAGATCGTCGCGCTCGGCGTCGTCTGAGCGCGCACAGGCCGCAGGGAAGCGATGAAGCCCATCTCCGTCACGCTGGCGCGGTCGCGGCTGCCTTCGGCATGGCTCGGACGGTTCGGCATCGGCGGGTTCCTGTTCTTTCTGGTCAAGGGCCTGCTGTGGCTGACGGTTCCCGCATTGCTGGCCGTCGCCGGCCTCGAATGAGGGATGGTTCCGGTGTCTTGAGGGGAGTGCGAGGATGGAAGAAAGCATCATCGATTGCGAACTCGGACGGCGGCTCGGCTGCCGCACCTTCTGCTGCCGCCTGCTGGTGCGCTACGACGAGGACGAGCGTCCGCCGAGCACGGACGGCTCGACGCCCAAGGGCTGCGTCGACAAGGCCCCCGACGGGCTGTGCATCCACCTCGACCGGGCGACCGAGCGCTGCGGCATCTGGGAAAGCCGGCCGCGGGTGTGCCGCGAATACGACTGCAACAGCGACTACCTGCTGCAGGTCGCGGTGCGCCGCGGCGTGACGAACATCGTGCAGCTGTCGCGCGATTCCCTCACCCTCCGCGTCCCGCGCGAGGACTGGGTGCGCGTGTCCGGCTGCGGCAAAGACCAAGACAAGGAAGCAAGACAAGATGGCTGAGCTCACCTATCAGGGCAAGACCTATTCGTGCCGCGACGGCGAATCGGTGCTCGACGCCTGCCTGCGGCAGGGGCTCGAACTGCCTTTTTCCTGCCGCAACGGCGTCTGCCAGGCCTGCCTGCAGCGCGCGGTCGGCGGCGAGCTGCCGGCTGGCGCACAGAAGGGGCTGAAGCCCGAACTCGCCGACAAGGGCTACTTCCTGCCCTGCGTGTGCCGGCCGCAGACCGACCTCGAATTCGCGCCGCCGGCCGGCACAGACCTCTATTTCACCGCGCTGGTGGCGGCCAAGGAGCCGCTGTCGCGCGACGTCGTGCGCATCCTGCTCGAGCCCTCGCGCGAGCTCGCGTACCGCGCCGGCCAGTTCGTCAACCTGCGCCGGGCCGACGGCGTCGCGCGCAGCTATTCGCTGGCGAGCGTACCCGGCGCGGACTACTTCATCGAACTGCACGTCAAGCGCATGCAGAACGGCGCGCTGAGCAACTGGCTGCACGATGAACTCGAGGTCGGCGCCGAGATCGACATCCAGGGACCCAACGGGGACTGCCATTACGCACCCCAGAACCTCGACCAGAACCTGCTGCTCGTCGGCACCGGCAGCGGGCTGGCGCCGCTCGTCGGCATCGCGCGCAGCGCGCTCGCCGCGGGGCATGCCGGCCCCATCCACCTTTACCACGGCAGCTCGACGCGCGACGGCCTCTATCTGGCGGACGAACTGCGTGCGCTCGCCGAGCGCCATGCCAATTTCCACTACACGCCGTGCGTGTCGCGCGCCGCGGCCGACCGCGAGGTGCGCGCCGGGCGCGCCGACGTCGTCGCGTTCGCCGGGTATCCCGACCTCGCCGGCTGGTGCGTGCATCTCGCCGGCAATCCGGACATGGTCGAGTCGGCGCGCGCGCGTGCCGCCCGCGCCGGCGCGACCGAAATCCACGCCGACCCCTTCGTGCTCAAGGAGCTGCGCAGCGGCCCGCGCACCTACCCGCTTCCGGCTGCGCCCGACTCCGACCGCCGCGAATTCCCGCCCGATCCCGAGATGTGGGCCGCGCTGAACGAAGGCGCGCTGATGGCGACGATCCTCGACGACTTCTACACGCGGGTGTTCGAGGACCCGGTGCTGTCGCCCTACTTCACCGGCGTCACCAAGCAGCGCCTGGTCGAGAAGGTGTATTCCTTCATGCGGCAGATCTTCACCGGCGAGAAGCTCTACTTCGGCGACCGCCCGCGCAACTCGCACCACTGGATGGTCATCTCGGACGAGATCTTCGACTACCGCGAGGCGCTGATGGCGTCGTGCATGCGCCGCGCCGGTCTCGCCGAGCCCCTGATTCGGCGCTGGCAGGCGATCGAGGAGAGCTACCGTGGCGACATCGTCAAGGCGAAGCCGTTCGGTCGCCTGATCGACGGCGTCGAGCAGCCGGTAGACGGCTTCGGCGAGACGGTGCTCGAGGTCGGCGCGCTGTGCGACAGCTGCGAGCGCGTGCTCGAGCCCGGCGAGGCGGTGCGCTACCACCTGCGCCTCGGGCACATCTACTGCGACGCCTGCCACGCCTGACCCGGCGCGCGGCTCGGGTGATCGCGCTGGCTGACGCGTCTACGCCGCCGTGGCCGCCGTCCACATTCCTTTGCGGCACAGGCCGCGCGCCTCGCAGTGGCGGCACACGGCATCGATTCCCGAGGCCGGCAACGGCGCGCCGGCGGCGATCGCTTCGACCAGCTGCGGCAGGCGCCGGATGATGGCGTCGACGTCGGCTTCGCCGTCGAGCGCGAGCGGGACGACCGGCGCTTCGTTGACCGGCAGGTAGGCGGCGGCGGCGTCGGCGAGCCAGGCGTAGAACGGCAGCTGCACCGCCTCGGCGGGGTCCCTGAGCTTGTGCCTGAGCCCTTGGGCCGCGCCCGTCTTGTAGTCGATCACCAGCCGGGCGTCGCCCCTGGCGTCGACGCGGTCGACGCGGCCGCGCAGGGTGATTTCGCCGACGCCTGCGACCGGGTGCGTCGCCGTGAACTCGGTTTCCCCGGACTGGTAGCGCCAGCCCTCGCCGACTGCCGCCAGCCAGGCGTCGACGTAGGCCGGCTGCAGCGCTTCCCAGCGGCTGCGCCAGGCGGCGGCGGTATACGCGGGCAGCGCCGCGAATTCTTCTGCGGAGAGCTCGGCCAGGCGCGCCAGTGCGGCGTCGCGCTCGGGCGCCGGGTCGCTGTCGTGAAAGCGCTGCAGGATGCGGTGCAGCGCGTTGCCGTAGTCGCTCTTGTCGAGCGCCTCGTCGGCCTCGTCGAGCTCGCGGATCCCGAGCACGCCGCTGACGTAGAAGCGGTAGGGGCAGTCGAGCAGGGTCTGGTAGCCGGTGGGCGAATAACGCCGTGGCAGCTGCGCCGCGGGCACCGCAGGGGCGGGCGCCGCGCAGGCATCGGGCAAGGGGCTGCTGCGGGCGGGCGGCGTGCCGTCGGCCTGCTCGGCGAGCGCCGCGCCCCACGCTGCCGTGTGCAGCGCCTGCAGGCGCAATACGAGCGGCGAGGCGGGGTTCGGTTCGTCGTCGCGCCATGCCTGCCAGGCGAGCAGCGCCGGCCCCTGCTCGAGCAGCTGCATCAGGTCGGCGGTGGCCGCCGTGGCCACGTCGAGCGCGGTCGGCAGCCCCAGCTGCCCACGGGCCGCCTGGGAGAACAGGCCCGGCTTGGCGCGCGGCGGCAGGTGCTGCGCGTCGGCGCCGATCACCGCCACGCCCTCGAACAGTCGCCCGCGCGCGGCGGGCAGCGAGGTCAGCACGAGCGGGCTGGCGACGCGCGAGTCGCTGAAGCTTTCCGACTCGAGCGCCAGGTTGAGCCAGCGCCGCCATTCGGCGAAGCCGTACTTTTCGGTGTCGTCGGCGAGATCGCGCCGCAGGGTGTCGAGCGTCTGCAGCAGGGTGGCGCCGGCGGCGTCGGCCGCGAGCGGCGCCACGGCGTCGAGCCTGGCGAGGCTGTCGGCCAGCCGCGCCAGCCAGGCGGCGAGCGGCGCGCGCGTCTGCGCGAAGCCCTGGCGCGCGTCGAACAGCGCGGCGAGCCAAGGCGGCAGCGCGCCGAACGCGGCGTGGGCGAGCCGCGCAAGCTCGCCCGTGCCCTGCGACACGCCGTGCCGGCGCAGCGCGAGTTCGAAGGCGAGCACCTGGTCCTGGCGGCGCGCGAGCTCGCCCAGCAGGAAGGGGGATTTCAGCAGGTCGAGCAGCTCGACGTGCGGGAAGTCGCCCGCCACGCATTCGAGCCAGCGGTCGATCACCGCGGCGGCGGCGGTCGTCGACAGCGTCCAGCCGGTCTCGTCGGCGACCAGCACGTCCATCCGTTCGAGCAGCGCGCGCACCCGCCGCGCGGTTTCGCGGTCGAGCGCGATCAGCGCGAGGTCGCGCCGGCCGGCGCGCAGCTGTTCGGCGACCCAGGTGGCGACGGCGCGCGCCTCGGCTTCCAGGTGCGGCGCGGCGCATAGCGTGAGGCGACCCTGCAGCGGCGAGTCGGGCAGGCGCTGCGCGAGTACCGCGGCGCGCGCGCGCAGCGGCGGCTCGGTGGCTTGCCAGGCCGCGTGCAGGGTCAGGGAAACGGCGCTGTCGTCGGCGGCGGGCTCGAGCAGCGTGAGCGGGGCGAGTTCGGCGCAGCGGCGGAGGAACTGCTGCTCGAGCGCGGTCAGCGGGCCGAGCGCGTAGCCGTAGATCGACGCCGGCGCTGCGGTGATTTGGGCGAGCCGCGCGTCGAGGGCGCGCGCGTAGCGCGCCTGCGGGTCGTCGCCGTCCTGGTTGAGCGTCTGCCACACCGCTTCGATCAGCGCGGTCTCGCGCCCGAGGCTGGCACCCTGCAGCGCGCGGAGGCGCGCGCCGACCGCGTCGCCGAGGCGCGCCGCGGAAAGTTCGTCGGCGAGTTCCAGCAGTTCGCCGGCCAGCGTCCAGCGGTCGACGTTCCCCAGCCAGTCGATGCGCCGCAGTTCGCCGTGCAGGCGCGCGAGCCGCCGCGCCTGCGGCTCGCCGCGCGCGCTGCCGGCCAGCGCCGCTTCGGCCCATGCCTTGAGCGGGGTGATGCGCGGCGGGATCAGCACCCCGCGTCCCGCGGCGCGGGCCAGGATGCGCGCGAAGTCCTGGCCGGCGCGGTGGTTGGGGACGAGCACCGTCAGCCCGGAGAGGTCGGGCAGGCGGTCGGCGTGGTGGTCGAGCAGGTGGCGGGCCGCGACGTGCGGCAGGGCGGACCCGCCAGCGGGGGCGGGGGGAATCAGCGCTCCAGGTACTTCAGCTTGTCCTTGACCTTGGCCCATTCGTCGGCGTCGGGCAGCGGATCCTTGCTTTCGACGATGACCTTCCATTCCTTGGCAAGCTGCGCGTTGAGCTCGATGTAGGCGCGCTGGTCGTCCGGCACGTCGTCCTCGGCGAAGATCGCCTCGACCGGGCATTCGGCGACGCACAGCGTGCAGTCGATGCACTCCTCGGGGTCGATGACGAGGAAATTCGGACCTTCATGGAAGCAGTCCACCGGACACACATCGACGCAATCCGTGTATTTGCACTTCACGCAGGCGTCGGCTACAACGTAGGTCATTCGCTATTTACCTTGATGATTGGAAAAATGCCCGATGCTTTGCAGGCGCCAATTTTGATGTAGCATATCGGCACAAAAGCGAAATTTCCAGCATTACCGCCTCCAGAACAATCAAGGCCGCAACTGGCCGTCCTCCACTACACATTAGGAGCTTCACCGATGAGCGAGCATGTTCATTACATTTCCGACGATTCCTTCGAGCAGGAAGTCCTGCAGGCCGGCGTGCCGGTGCTGGTCGACTACTGGGCGGACTGGTGCGGCCCCTGCAAGATGATCTCGCCGATCCTCGACGAGGTGGCCAAGGAATACGCCGGCAAGCTCAAGGTCTGCAAGCTCAACATCGACGAGAACCAGGCCACGCCGCCGAAGTTCGGCATCCGCGGCATCCCCACCCTGATGATCTTCAAGAACGGCAACGTCGAGGCGACCAAGGTCGGGGCCCTCTCCAAGTCGCAACTGACCGCCTTCGTCGACAGCAACATCTGATACCCGCTTTTCTCCGGACGGCGCCTCCTGCGCCGCCAGCGCGCAGTCCCGTCCGGCCCCCTCCCGCTTTCCACGTCCGGCTCTTTCAAGCGAGCCTATCCAGGCCCTCCCCATGCATCTTTCCGAACTCAAGCAAAAGTCCATCACCGAACTGCTCGAAATCGCCGCCGCCAACGGCATCGACAACGCCAACCGCTTCCGCAAGCAGGAGCTGATCTTCACCATCCTGAAGACCCTGGCCAAGCGCGGCGAGAGCATCTACGGCGACGGCGTGCTGGAGGTGCTGCCGGACGGCTTCGGCTTCCTGCGCTCGCCCGAGACCTCGTATCTCGCCAACACCGACGACATCTACGTGTCGCCGTCGCAGATCCGCCGCTTCAACCTGCACACCGGCGACAAGATCGAGGGCGAGATCCGCACGCCGAAGGACGGCGAGCGCTATTCGGCGATGACCAAGCTCGACAAGATCAACGGCGAGCCGCCCGAGGCGAGCAAGAACAAGATCCTGTTCGAAAACCTGACCCCGCTGCATCCGGACAAGCCGCTCAAGCTCGAGCGCGACATCCGGGCCGAGGAGAACATCACCAGCCGCGTGATCGACATCGTCGCGCCAGTCGGCAAGGGCCAGCGCGGCCTGCTGGTGGCACCGCCGAAGTCGGGCAAGACCGTGATGCTGCAGCACATCGCGCACGCGATCAGCTCCAACCACCCCGAGGTCGTGCTGTTCGTGCTGCTGATCGACGAGCGCCCGGAGGAAGTGACCGAGATGAGCCGCACCGTGCGCGGCGAGGTCGTCGCGTCGACCTTCGACGAACCCGCCAGCCGCCACGTACAGGTGGCGGAAATGGTGATCGAGCGCGCCAAGCGCCTGGTCGAGCACAAGAAGGACGTGGTGATCCTGCTCGACTCGATCACCCGCCTGGCGCGCGCCTACAACACCGTGCAGCCGGCCTCCGGCAAGGTGCTCACCGGCGGCGTCGACGCCAACGCGCTGCAGAAGCCGAAGCGCTTCTTCGGCGCCGCGCGCAACATCGAGGAAGGCGGCAGCCTGACCATCCTCGCCACCGCGCTGGTCGAGACCGGCAGCCGCATGGACGACGTCATCTACGAGGAATTCAAGGGGACCGGCAACCTCGAGATCCACCTCGACCGCAAGATGGCCGAGAAGCGCCAGTACCCGGCGATCAACGTCAACCGCTCGGGTACCCGCCGCGAGGAACTGCTGCTGCCGCCCGACATCCTGCAGAAGGTGTGGGTGCTGCGCAAGCTGCTGTACCCGATGGACGACATGGAGGCGATGGAATTCCTCCTCGACAAGATCCGCGCGACCAAGAACAACGGCGAGTTCTTCGACTCGATGCGTCGCGGGTGAGGCAGCGGCGGGCTTGATCTCGTCCGCCAGCCCCGCTATACTCCCGCGTTCTCCGAATTCACCCTTGAAGGAATTGCCATGAAAGCCGGCATTCACCCCGATTACAAAGACGTGACCGTGACCTGCTCCTGCGGCAGCACCTTCGTGACCCGCTCCACGCTGGGCAAGGACACGCTGCACGTCGAAGTGTGCGCAGCGTGCCACCCGTTCTACACCGGCAAGCAGAAGATCGTCGATACCGCCGGTCGCGTCGAGAAGTTCCGTCAGCGCTACGGCATGAAATAAGCCGGCTGCGCAGTGAGGCATGACGAGAAAAGCGGCCCCGGCCGCTTTTTCTTTTTCCGCGGCGCCGGCGCCGCGGGGCCCGTCCGGCTGCGCGCCCTTTCCCTCCCCGGTTATCATTAGGGCTTTTCGCCCCAGTAGACCCGCCGCCATGACAACCCGCGCGTCCAGCCGTATTGCCGCCACGCTCGCCGCGGTGCTTCTGCTGTCGCACTGCGCGCAGGCGCCGCTGGGCGTCGACCGGGAAGTCGTGCCGCCGCCGGGACCGCGCGAGATCGAGCTCGGCGCGCAGGCGCACGACGAGGTGCTGAAGGCATACGCCCGGCTGGAGCACGCGGCACTGCAGGCCTATGTCGACGCGCTGGGCCAGCGGCTCGCGCGCCAGAGCCGGCGCGCCGGCGTGGCGTGGCAGTTCACCCTGCTCGACAGCGCGGACGCCAATGCCTTTTCCCTGCCCGACGGGCGGGTCTACGTCAGCCGCGGCATCCTTCCCTACCTCGACTCCGAGGCCGAACTCGCTGCGGTGATCGCCCACGAGATCGGCCACGTCAGCGCCCGTCATGGCATGGACCTCGCGGCGGCGCCCGTCGCCGCCGGGCTGGGCTCGGTGCTCGCACCGGAAACCGGGGCCGCGCCCGACGCGCCGCTGCTGGGTGCACTGGCGGCCGCGCGGGTCGCGGGCTACGGGCGCGAGAACGAGCGCGAGGCGAACCGGCTCGGCGCCGCGTATCTCGAGGCCGCCGGCTACGACCCGCGGGCCATGAACGACGCCGCCGCCAGGCTGCGCGCGCTCGCGGCGGCGCAGGGCAGCGTGCGCGGCCTGTCGCCCGGCGCCTACCATGCCCTCGCGGACGCCCCGCCCGGCGACGCCGCACAGCAGCGACTGCGCGGCCTGGCGGAACCGGCTGCCGCGCACGCGGAACGCGACGCCTACCTGCGGCGGCTGGACGGGCTCGCCATCGGCGACAGCGCGGCGCAGGGCGTGCTGCGCGACAACCGCCTGCTGCACGAGCGGCTCGGCCTGACGCTGCAGTTCCCGCCCGGCTGGCTGGTGCGCAACCGCCCCGACCGCGTGGTGGCGACCAATTCCGCGGGCGATGCGCTGCTGGAGCTGCAGGCCGGGCCGAGGCGCGGCACGCCGCTCGAGACGCTGCAGAAGGGGGTCGGGCTCGACCCCGGCGCCCGCTACGACAGCGGCCGCCTCGGCGGCCAGCCGGCGGCGTTCGCGGCCGGCGCGCAGGCGGGCAAGCCGGTGGTGGTGGCCGCCGTGGTCATCGGCGGCGCGCAGTACCTGATCGCGGGCATGACCCGCGACGCGGCGGCCTACGAGCGCGAGCGCAGCGCGCTGCGGGCGGCGATCAACAGCTTCCGCGCCATCACCCCGGCCGAGAAGCTGGCCGCCCGGCCTTACACCCTGCGGCTGGCGACGGCGCGCCCGGGCCAGACGTTCGGCGCGCTGGCGCGGCAGTCGCGGCTGGGCGCCGACGGCGAGACCCTGCTGCGGCTGATGAACGGTTTCCCTCCCGACGGCGAGCCCGAGCCGGGCCGGCTTCTCAAGATTGTCGACTAAGCGCCTCCTCTCCCTCCCGCAGATCGGTCTGCTGCTGCTCTGCGCCGCCTGGCTGCTGCCGGGCCTCGTCGGCCACGCCCCCTGGAAGGGGGGCGACGGCGAGCATTTCGTCCGCCTGTGGCTGCTGCTGCAAGGCGGCGAGGCGCCGTACACGGATCCGGCGACTCCGCCGCTGTACTACTGGGTGGCGGGTGCGACCGCCTGGCTGACCTCGCCGCTGCTCGAACTGGCCGACGGCGCGCGCCTCGCGTCCGGCGTCTTCGTCGCGCTGGCGGTGTTTTTCGTGGCGCGCGCGGCGCGTGCGCTGTACGGCGCAGAAACCGCCTGGGCCGCGGCGCTGAGCCTGCTCGGCTGCTTCGGCCTGCTGGTGCGCGGCCACGAACTCAACGCCTATACCGCCCAGTTCGCCGCCGCCGCAGTGATGCTCTACGGCATCGCCCGCCTGCCGCAGGCTGCGCGCGGGGCCTGGGCGATCGGTGCCGGCGCGGTCCTGATGCAGCTCGCCGGCGGCTGGGCGGAGGCCGTGCTGTTCCTGCTGCTGGCGGCGGCGCTGCCGGTGCTGCTGCCCGAATACCGGGGCACGGCGGCCCGCCGCGGCCTCGCCCTCGGCGCGGCCGGTGCCCTGCTGTTCGCCGCCGCGTGGCTGGGCTTTCTGGCGAGCCGGGGGATCCCGCTCGCCGAGGCGCTCGATCTGGCGCGCTGGCTGGGCGGCGAAGGCCTCGAACCGGCCTATTTCCCGGGCATCCTCGGCTGGTACGCCTGGCCGGTATGGCCGCTGGCGGCATGGGCGGTCTACCGGGCGCGGCGCCACTGGCGCACGCCGGGCATCGTGCTGCCGGTCGGCGCGCTCGCCGGCCTGCTCGTGCTGTACGCGTTCGCCGCGCACCCTGCCGAGGCGCAGGGGCTGATCCTGCTGCTGCCGCTGGCGCTGCTCGCCGGCAGCGGGCTGTTCACGGCCAAGCGCGGCGCCGCCAACGCGCTGCTGTGGTTCGCGGTGATGCTGTTCGGCTTCATCGGACTGGTGCTGTGGGTGTACTGGAGCGCGCACGACCTCGGCGTTCCGGCGCGGCTGGCGGCGCGCCTGACCAAGCTGGGGATGACCCACGTCGGCGAGCTGCGCCCCTGGACGCTGGTGCTGGGGGTCGCCGTCACCGTCGCCTGGGGCGTGCTCCTCGCGCGGGTCGAGCGTTCGCCGCTGCGACCGATGCTGGTGTGGACCGCCGGCATGACCTTCATCTGGGTGCTGCTGATGGCGCTGTTCCAGGCGCCGCTCGATCGCCGGCTGTCGTATGCCAGCGTCGCCGAGGTGCTGGCTGCACGGGTGCCCGACGATGCGTGCATCCAGACGCATCAGGTGCGCAGCCAGCAGCGCCTGCTGCTCGCCTACCACAGCGGCCGCCTGCTCGTGCCGGGCGACCTCGGCTGCAACTGGCTGCTGGTGGAGACGCGGCGCAACGAAGCGGCGCCGCACATCGCGCCGGAATGGGTCAAGCAGTGGGAAGGTGCGCGCCCCGGCGACCGTTCCGACCGCTTCCATCTCTATGCCCGCCGCTGACCGATCCGGCACGCGCATCGCCGCCGTCGTGCTGGCGGGCGGCCAGGGGCGCCGCATGGGCGGCGCGGACAAGGGGCTGATCGACTACCGGGGGCGGCCGCTCGTCGCCTGGGCGCTCGCGGCGCTCGCGCCGCAGGTCGACGCGCTCGTGGTCAGCGCCAACCGCAATCTCGAGACCTATGCGGCCTACGGCTACCCGGTGCTGCCCGACACGCTGCCGGGCTATCCCGGGCCGCTGGCGGGCGTGCTGGCGGCGCTCGACGCGGTGAACGCCGACTGGCTGCTGGTCGCGCCGTGCGACACCCCGCACCTGCCGGCCGACCTGGCTGCGCGCCTGCTCGCGGGGGCACGCCAGGAAGGCGCGGTGCTGGCCGTCGCGGCGGACGAGGAGCGGGTGCACCACAGTTGCTTCCTCGTCCGCACCGACCAGCGCGATAGCCTGGCCGCCTATCTTGCGCGCGGCGAGCGCGCGGTTCGCCACTGGCAGGCCGGATTGCGCTCGGCGGCCGTGCACTTCGATGCCGCCTGCTTTGCCAACCTCAATCAGCCGCGGGATTTGAAGGCAGGCCAGCGCCCGGTCTGAGCGTTTTGCGTGGGGCTCTGCTTCCCCAGGATGGACGGGAAGCCTTCAGCCGGACCAGGTCTTCGATCAGGAGATGACGTTCGGGAGGCGACCCGGGATTTGCCGCCTGTTCGTGTGCGAGGGCGTGTCCCGGGCCGTCAGGGACTTCGCCAGCAAGCGCGACAAACGCCTACCGTATTCATCGGGAGGAGGCGCGGTCCCTGCAGCGGGCCGGCGCCAGGCTCTTCGTTTTGCTTGTGCCGCTTGCCGGGAGGTTCAGGACGGTTCGCCCTGTGCGTCGTCCGCGCTGCCTGGCAGGGATGCCTTGCGCGCGTGGTCGCCGAGCTTGCCGAGCGTGCTGTCGAGCGAGCGTTTCAGTTTCTGGGCGGCACCGTCGATGGCCTGGTGCAGCGTGTTGGCCTGTTCGGTGACCGCGATCGGCTGACGGCCGGCGACGCGGGCTTCCATCAGGCAGCGCTTGTCGTTCTCGCTGGCCTTTTGACCATTGCTGTCGCTGAGGTGAATTTCCACCCGGGTGACATCCTTGCTGAAACGGTCGAGTACCCGGCGGACCACCTCTTCGGCATGGCGGCCGAGGGCCTCGCGGCCGCTGACGCTTTCATCGGTATTGAATTGGACTTGCATGGGACGCCTCCTGGATTGAGCGGGCCGCGGCGCAGCGTGCGCGCGGTAAGGGATTCGGGTTTGCAGCCGGCGGAGCGGCAGGGCTCCGTCAGCCCTGCCGGCTTTCGCCGATCTGGTCGCAGTATTGCTGCAGGTGGTCCGGTACGCCGGGGGGACAGGCGCCGCACTCGCGGTTACCCGGTACGGCATAGTCGATGAACTTGGGGTAGGCGAGCTTGAGGTCGTTCATCAGCGCGACGAAGTCCTCCAGCGTGCGTTCGCCCCCCAGGCGCGGATTGCGCGCCTTTTCCTGGCCGATGGTGCTGATGCGGCGCTGCTCGTAGTCGTGCCCCGGATAGACCAGGGTGTCGTCGTCGTAGGAAAACAATTTGCCGCGCACCGAGTGATAGAGCGCGGCCGGGTCGCCGCTCTGGAAGTCGGTGCGGCCGCACGCCTCGATCAGGAGCGCGTCGCCGGTGTAGAGCCGGCCGGCGTGGAAATAGGCGAAGTGGTTGTCGGTGTGGCCCGGGGTGTGGATCGGCATGAGCTCGACCGAACCCATGCTGAACGGCACGCCGTCGACGATGCCTGCGTCGGTGCACGGCAGCGCGTCGAGCGCCGGGCCGGCGATGCGGCTGCCGGCGACTTCCTTGAGCTTCTTCGCCGAGGTGATGTGGTCGGCGTGGATGTGCGTCTCGACCGTGTACGCGAGCTTCAGCCCGAGCCGGTTGACCTCGGCGAGGTCGCGCTCCCAGGTCGGCAGCACCGGGTCGATCAGCAGCGCCTGGCCGGTCTCCTCGCAGCCGACGAGATACGTGTAGGTGCTGGAGACGGGTTCGAACAGCTGGCGGAAGATCATGCGTTTCTCCTGAAGTGACTCAGGATCCGGCAAGCACCGCGTCGAGAAGTTCCACCCAGTGCCTGACCGGCGTCGCGGTGCCCGACTGCAGGTGGGTGAGGCAGCCGATGTTGGCGGTGGCGATGAGTTCGGGCGCGCCGGCCTCGAGGTTGCCGAGCTTGCGCGTCTTCAGCTGGTCGGCGATCTCCGGCTGCAGGATCGAATAGGTCCCGGCCGAGCCGCAGCACAGGTGCTTTTCGGCGACCGGCGTGAGCTCGAAGCCGGCGTCCGTGAGCAAGGCTTCGACGCCGCCCGTCAGCTTCTGCCCGTGCTGCAGCGTGCACGGCGGATGGTAGGCGATGCGCTGCGTCGCCGGTTTCGCGGCGAGGCCCTTCAGCGCGTCGCGCTCGGCGACGAGGATCTCCGAGACGTCCTTCGTCGCGGCCGACACGCGCGCGGCCTTTTCGGCGTAGGCGGCGTCGTTCCGCAACAGCCAGCCGTAATCCTTGACCATCACGCCGCAGCCCGAGGCGGTCATCACGATCGCCTCGGCGCCGGCGTCGAGGTGCGGCAGCCAGGCGTCGATGTTGCGGCGCGCCGCGGCGAGTCCGGCCTCGCTGTCGTTGAGATGATGCGCCAGCGCGCCGCAGCAGCCGGCCTCGTCGGCGGCGACCAGCGAGATGCCGACGCGGTCGAGCACGCGCGCGGTGGCGGCGTTGATGTTGGGCTTGAGGCCCGGCTGCACGCAGCCCTCGAGCACCAGCATGCGGCGGGCGTGGCGCGGCGCCGGCCAGGCGCCCGCGTGCTCGGCAGGCGGAATCTTCGCCTTCACGAAACCGGGCATCAGGCCGCGCACGCTCTGGCCCAGCTTCAGCGCGCCGTTGAAGATCAGCGGCGTGCCGAGGCCGGTCCTGAGCCCCGCGCGCACCGCGGTCTCGGCGACGCTGCGGCCGACCTTCTCCTCGACGACATGGCGGCCGATGTCGAGCAGCTTGCCGTACTCGACGCCCGACGGGCAGGTCGTCTCGCAGTTGCGGCAGGTCAGGCAGCGGTCGAGGTGCAGCTGGGTCTTCGCGGTCGGCGTCGCGCCCTCGAAGACCTGCTTCATCAGGTAGATGCGCCCGCGCGGCGAGTCGAGTTCATTGCCGAGCACCTGGTAGGTGGGGCAGGTGGCGAGGCAGAAGCCGCAATGCACGCAATTCCGGAGAATGCGCTCGGCGACCTCGCCGTCGGGGGTGTTGCGGAAGGAATCGGCGAGGTGGGTCTGCATGTCAGAGCGGATTGGAGAGTTCGATCAGGTTGCCGTCAGGGTCGCGTACGTAGACGGACAGGATGGGACCTTGGGCGCCGGTGCGCTCGACCGGGCCCGCCTCGATAGCGACGTCTAGCGCAGCGAGCTGCCGCACGACTTCCGCGATCGGGGTGCGCACGAGCAGGCAGAGGTCGATCGCGCCCGGCGCGGGGTGCGCCGCCTTAGGCTCGAATTCCCTTCCGGCCTGATGCAGGTTGAGCTTGCTGCGGCCGAACGCCAGCGCGCGTCGCGCATCGCCGAAGACCACCTCGCGCATTCCCAGCACGCGCGTGTAGAAAGCGACGCTCGCCGGGATGTCGCGCACGGTCAGCACAACGTGGTCGATCGCATCGAGGTCCATTCAGAATTCCCGGTACATCCGCCCGCGGTTCAAGATGCCGCGGGGGTCGAAGCGCTGCTTGAGGGCGCGATGCAGCGTCGCCATCGCCGGCGCGAGCGGGGGGAACACGCCGTCGACGGGCGCATCGCCGCGGAACAGGGTGGCGTGGCCGCCGGCCGTCTGCGCCGTCTCGCGCAGGGTCTTGACCGGCAGGTCGCGCGCCAGCCAGCGCACCGCGCCGCCCCATTCGATCCACTGCGCGTCGCCGAGGTTGAGCGGCGGCGCCGAGGATTTGACCGCCAGCCGCCACAGCGGGCGCCGCTCGAAGAACGGGGTCGTCTGGTCGCGCAGGCGCTGCCAGAAGGCGTCGGCGTCGCGCAGTTGCTCGCCGCCAAGCTTCACCTGCGCGGCATGCACCGCCGAGGCGGCACCGGACAGCCTCACGGCGAGGAGGCCCGCGTGCCAGGAGGTGGCGGACAGCGGCAGCGGCTGCCCGGCCCATTCGTTCATCGTGTGGATCGCCGCGGCCTCGTTCAATTCGAACTGCAGCGTGACTTCCGCAGCCGGCTTCGGCAGCACCTTGAGCGAGACCTCGGTGAGGACGCCGAGCGTGCCGAGCGCGCCCGCCATCAGGCGCGACACGTCGTAGCCGGCGACGTTCTTGATGACCTGGCCGCCGAAGCGCAGCGGCTGGCCGGTGCCGTCGACGATGCGCACGCCGAGCACGAAGTCGCGCGCGGCGCCGGCGTAGGGGCGACGCGGGCCGGAGAGGCCCGCGGCGATCGCCCCGCCGAGGGTCGCGCGACCGCCGAAGTGCGGCGGCTCGAACGCCAGCATCTGGCCGCTGTCGGCGAGCAGGGCCTCGATCTCGGCGAGCGGGGTGCCGGCGCGCGCGGTCAGCACGAGCTCCTTGGGCTGGTAGTCGACGACGCCGGTGAGCGTGCGGGTGCTGAGCACCTCGCCCTCGTCGGCGTTGCCGTAGAAGGTCTTGCTGCCGCCGCCCTGGATGATGAGCGGCGATTCGGTCTCAAAGGCGGCGCGGATGCGCTCGATGATGGCGTCCTGCATCAGAACCTCGGCAGCTCGGGATGCGGCAGCTGGCCGCCGTGGACGTGCATCGCGCCCCACTCGGCGCAGCGGTGCAGCTCGGGAACGGCCTTGCCGGGGTTGAGCAGGCGATCGGGATCGAACGCCGCCTTCACCTCGTGGAAGCGGACGAGTTCGGGCGTCGTGAACTGCGTGCACATCTGGTTGATCTTCTCCAGTCCGACGCCGTGCTCGCCGGTGATGGTGCCGCCGACCTCGACGCAGAGTTCGAGGATCCTGCCGCCGAAGGTCTCGGCCTTCTCGAGTTCGCCGGGCTGGTTGGCGTCGAACAGGATCAGCGGATGCAGGTTGCCGTCGCCGGCGTGGAACACGTTGGCGACCCTGAGCCCGAATTCCTCGCTCATTTCGCCGATGCGGCGCAGCACGTGCGGCAGCTGCGCGCGCGGGATGGTGCCGTCCATGCAGTAGTAGTCGGGCGCGAGCCGCCCGACCGCGGGGAACGCCGCCTTGCGGCCAGCCCAGAATTTGAGGCGCGCCTCCTCGCTGTCGGCGGTGCGGATCTCGGTCGCGCCGGACGCCTCGAGCACCCGGCGCACGGTGAAGATGTCGTCCGACACCTCTTCGTTGACGCCGTCGACCTCGCACAGCAGCAGCGCCTCGGCCATCGGATAGCCGGCGTGGACGAAGGCCTCGGCGGCCTGGATCGCGAGGCGGTCCATCATTTCGAGCCCGGCCGGCACGACGCCGGCGGCGATGATGTTGCCGACCGCGGCGCCGGCCTGCGCGACGTCGTCGAACGCCGCCAGCACGACCTGCGCGCGCTGGGGGCGCGGCAGCAGCTTGACCGTCACCTCGGTGATGACGGCGAGCATGCCTTCCGATCCGGTCATCAGTGCGAGCAGGTCGTAGCCCGGTGCGTCGAGCGCGTCGCTGCCGACTTCGAGCAGTTCGCCCTCGATCGTCAGCGCGCGCAGCTTGAGGATGTTGTGAACCGTGAGGCCGTACTTGAGGCAGTGCACGCCGCCGGAGTTTTCCGCGACGTTGCCGCCGATCGAGCAGGCGATCTGCGACGACGGGTCGGGCGCGTAGTAGAGCCCGTGCTGGGCGACCGCCTCGGAGATCGCCAGGTTGCGCACCCCCGGCTCGACGACCGCGGTGCGTGCGAGCGGGTCGATCGCCCTGATGCGGTTGAGCTTGGCGAGCACCAGCAGCACCGCGCCGTCGACCGGCAGCGCGCCCGCCGCGAGCCCGGTGCCGGCGCCGCGCGCGACCACCGCGACCTTTTCCGCATGGCACAGCTTGAGGATCGCCGCCACCTGCGCCTCGTTCTCCGGCAGCACGACCACGTCGGGCGTGTTGCGGTAGGCGGCGAGGCCGTCGGACTCGAACGGCACGAGGTCCTCGCGCTCGTTGAGCACGCAGTGCGCAGGCAGCAGGCTGCGCAGCTTGGACAGGAAGGCGGGACTCAGCATGCGGCGATCGAAATGGGGTTCAGGCTGCGAGTGTAGCCGCGCTTGCCTGCGCGTGCGAGGGCGCGAGGCGCCGGTAGGCTTCGGCGAGCGCGCCGTCGCCGCCGACGTTGCCGGGAAAGATCACCACCGGCAGCTGCGGCAGGCGATGCGCCGCAGGCGTCTGCACCACGGTGACGCCGGGCAGGATCTGCCCCAGCACGCGCGACGCGGTAAGCGCGAGTCCGGTCGACAGCACGTCGTTCGACGTGATGCCGCCCTTGCTGATGAGGAAGCCGAGTGTTTCCGGCAGCCGCTGCACCACGTCCATCAGCGTGCCGGACACCGCCTCGCCGAAAGCCAGCCGCTCGGCGATGCTGGCGAACTTCAATTCGGTGCGGCTGGTGAACACCACCGGGGTGAGGCCCTGCGCGTGGGCGTGGGTGATGCTCACCACCAGTTCGTCGGCCACCGCGGCGCGGCCGGCGGGCAGGCGGGCGACGTCGAGCGGCAGGCCGACGACGCCGCGCGCCTTCAGCAGTTCGGTGAGCTGGGCGGTCGTCTTGGCGACGTGCGAGCCGACGACGATGGCGCCGGGGCGGCCGTCGCGCACCAGCGTCGCGAAGGATTCGGCGGCGACCGGCTGCGGCGGCAGCTTCGCCAGCGCCGTGAGCAGCGAGGCGGCGCTGCGGAACAGCAGGCGGCGGCCAGCGGCGGCGGCCTTGAGCGTGGCGTCGGCGAACATCCGGTAGTCGTCGGGCGTCTCGCCGTCGACGACGCCGACCGCATTGTCGGCGAGGCCGGCGAGCCAGGCGTCCGCGCGGCCGGCGCGCAGCTCGGCGAGCGTCAGGCACGCGACGTCCTTCGCCGCGACGCGTCCGCCGGTCTTCTCGGCGACGTAGTCGGGCAGGAACGCGGTCGTGTAGCCGAACACCGAGTCGCGCGCGAATTCGGTCTCGTGGGTCGGCACCGGGCGGCCGTCGACGATCAGATAGTGCGTGCCGTCGCGCGTGACGCGCCCGCCCTCGAAGAAGCCGGGGGTGAGCAGCGTCGCGTCGAACGGGCCGAGGACCTCGTTCATCACGTCGGTCTCGACCGGGTAGTGGCCGCGCAGCGTCGAGTCCGAACGCGACACGAACAGCACCGGGCCGGAATAGCCGGCGAGCGCGAGCTTGAGGTTTTCGCAGACCTCGCGCGTGATGTCGGCGGCACGCGCCGCGTCCATGCCGCGCGTGTTGGTCAGCACGAAGAACAGCGGCGCCGCGTCGGCGAGCGCAGCCTTGAGCGTGGCGACGTCCCAGCGCGTCAGCAGCAGGCAGGAGTGCACCGTCTGCGAGCCGGTCGGGTCGTCGTCGAGAACGATGATTTTCGGGTTCATGGGGAAAGCCTTTCATGCCCGCGAACGCGCGGCGGCGCGTTCGCGGTGACGTTTCAGACCGCAGCGCGCTCCAGCATCGCCAGCGCGCGCTCGTGCATCGCCTGCGCGTTCATGCCGTTGAAGTCGAACAGCTGCTGCGGGTTGGCGGTGGTCTCGCCGCGCTTCCAGCAGAACACGTCGCGCTCGCGGGCCTGGCTGCGCAGCAGCACGGGTTCGAGCGGCGCCGACGGGCCGCCGGTGACGCCGATCAGCACGTCGCCATGGAACAGCTCGCGGAAGGCGTCATCGCCCATGAAGCGGCCGTCCGGCTCGGACACGCTGTCCCACAGCACGTCGGTCGGACGGTACAGGCGGCGCGGGTTGACCACGGCGACGACGCGCGAGCCGATGCCGGCCTCGGCGAGCTTTTCCGCGGCGGTGAAAACCGGGGCGAGCACCATGTCGCCGGTCACCGCGAACACGACGGTGTGCGAACCCTTGGTCTCCCGGAGCAGCATCGCCCCCTCGTCGATCGCCTGGAAGCTCTGCGCCATCGTCGCGTGGATCGGCAGCGGCGACTTGGACGCGGTGATGACGACGCCCTTGTTGTGCTGCTTCAGGGCCCAGTCGTAGCTCGCCTGGATCATGTTGGCGTCGACCGGGAACAGCGGGTAGACGTTGCCGTTGCGCATCATCGCGGCGAAGTAGCTCTCGATCTCGGGGCGCTGGTGGGTCCAGCCGTTGCGGCCCTGCTCGAGCGCGCCGGCGGTGAACAGGCACACCGTCGCCGGGGTCGGGCGGCGCAGCTCGGCCATCGCCTGCGTCACCGTCTGCCAGATCGGCAGGCCGTTGATCGCGAACGACTCGTAGCTGCACCACAGGCTGCGGCCGCCGAACAGCGCGACACCCACCGCGAGGCCGGCGCAGGCGTCCTCGTTGAGCGGCTCGTAGACCTGGCCAGACGGGCCCTGGAAGTAGAGTTCGTCGGCGGTCGGGTGGCGGATCGTCAGCGCCTTGTTGATGTTGGCCATGCCCGACGCCTCGTTGCCGTCGGCGTTGGTGACGACGAAGTGCGGGTCGCGCTTGCCGACTTCGCCGACCACGTGGCCGAACGCGGTGGTCGGGATGTGGTGCTCGCCGACCGCGAATTCGTTGAGCGGCAGGCCGTCGAGGCTCGGCAGCTCGCGTGCCGTCTCGGTCACCGCGACGCGGGCGGCGGGGCCGCCGCCGGCGTGGCGGAAGTTCTCGCGCACGAGCTCCCACGCCTTGACCGGCAGCGCGCGGCGCTGCAGGCCGCCTTTCACGTCGTCGGAGTCGAGCGTGTGGTGGGCGTAGAGGTTGTGCGACTTGGCGCCGGTGGCGTGCACGCCGGCGCCCTTCAGTTGCTTGACGATGAGCGCGGCGCGGCGGCCGGACAGCGCGGACGTCGCGGCGGCGTCGGCGGCCTTGAGCACGGCGCCGGTGAAGGCCATGCGCTGCCCGAAGTCGAAGGTCGTCGAGTCGGCGTAGACCGGCGCGTCGGGCGTGCCCGCGTAGTCGCGCGCGTCGATCAGGTGGATGTCCTCGAAACCATGGGCGCGCCAGTAGGCGATCATCTGCTCGTTGCTCCACAGGGACACCATGCTGTGGTGCTCCTGCGAGTAGCCGTTCCACACCAGCACCGGCAGGTAGTTGGTGACGTCGGGGTAGGCGGTCGCGAAGTGCTGGAACGCGCTCATGATGTAGGGCTCGCCGAGGCCGCCGTCGCCGATGGTCACGGGGAACAGGCGGTCGCGGTAGAGATAGGCGCCGGCGAGCGCGAAGTGCTGGCCCTGGCCGAGGGGGCCGGCTGGGGCCAGGAGGCCGGGGATCGCGCCCGAGAGATGGCCCAGCAGGCCGTGGCGCTCACGGAAGCGCGCGCGCATCTCGGACACCGAATGGATGCCCATGGCCTCGAGCGAGGTGTCGAGGAACATCGCCGAATAGAAGCCGGGCGCGTGGTGGCCGACCTCGGTCACCATGTTGCGGTGGCCGAGCAGATGCAGCGCGGCGACGGCGTCGGCGGAGGACGCGAAGCCGCCCGGGTGGCCCGACGACTTGCTGCCGGTCACTTGCAGCGTCAGGTAGCGCAGCGCGTCGGCGGCGAGCAGGGTCTGGTAGACGGAGGCCTCGCTGGTCGCGTCGGGCAGCGCGGGCTGCCTGGGGCCCAGCAGCGGCGCGGCGCCGAGGCGGTCGATTTCGGGGAAGCTGTCGGCGAAATACTGGATGCCCTCGCAGAAGGCGGGGACGGTCTCGGGGGCGGACTGCAGCTGGGCGCTCATGGCGTATCCTTTCACAATATGAAAATGTTCCACATGATGTGAAACCATGAGCGTATTGAAGCAGTTCAGCGCGCCAATTTCACATCGTGTGTTAAATTTTCACTTCATGAAAAACGCCGCTTCCTCGATCCAGGTCGTCGACCGCGCCATGGCGCTGGTCGGCGTGCTCTCGCGGGCGCCCGGCCCGCTCAGCCTCACCCGCCTCGCCACGGAGGCCGGCCTGCATACCGCCAGCGCGCACCGCATCCTCGGCGCGCTGATGGCGCACGGGCTGGTCGAGAAGACCGGCGCCGGCGAATACGATCTCGGCGTACGCTGGCTGGAAGTCGGCAACCGGCTGCGCGCGCGGCTCAATATCCGCCAGGTGGCGATGCCGATCATGCAGCAGCTCGCCGAGCTGACCGGCGAGACGGTCAACCTGATCGTGCGCCGCGGCGACGAGGCGGTCTACATCGAGCGCGTGTCGGGCGGGCAGACGCTGATCCAGGTGGTGCAGGTGGTCGGCGCGCACGCGCCGCTGCACGTTACCGCCGTCGGCAAGATCTTCCTCGCCGAGGACAGCGCGAGCGGCGTGATGGGCTACGCCGAGCGCACCGGCCTGCCGGCGTACACGCCGAACACGCTGACCACGCTCGACGCGCTGCGCGGCGAGCTCGAGGTGATCCGCCGCGAGCAGCTGGCCCACGACCGCGAGGAGGCCGAACTGGGCGTGGCGTGCATTGGCGCACCCATCCGCGACGCCGAGGGCAAGCTGATCGCCGGCCTGTCGATCTCGGCGCCGGCCGACCGCCACAAGCCGGGCTGGGACGCGGCGCTCCGGCAGGCGGCGGCGCAGACCGGCGCCGCGCTCGGCTACATCGGCGAGGCGTGAGTCCCCTGCGCCGCGCCGCCCCTTGCCGCGGCAGGCCTTTCTTGGCAATGTGGCGGCCATGACCGCCCTCCCCCCTCCCACACGCCTTCAGATCGCCGCCTGGCTGCTGATGGCGGCCGGCCTGATCCTGACGCTCAAGCTCCATCTTCTGCCGGCGCTGCTGGCAGGGCTGCTGGTCTCCCAGCTGGTGCATCTCCTGGCGCCGCGCTTCGTCATCGGCCGCCTCGACCACGTCTGGGCCAAGGTGCTGGTGGTGTCGCTGATCACGCTGGTCGTGCTCGGTGCGCTGGGCGGCGCCACCGCCGCGGCGATCCTCTACCTGCGCACCGAAGGCGGCGTCGCGGGCCTGCTCACCAAGATGGCGGAGATCATCGAGAACTCGCGCGAGCTGCTGCCCCCCTGGGCCGGGGGCTGGCTGCCGCAGGGCGACGAGTCGGTGATCCGCGCCGGGCTGGTCGAATGGCTGCGCACCCACGCGCAGGATCTGCGCAGGTTCGGCGGTGAAGCCGGACGCGGCCTGCTGCAGTTCATCATCGGACTCATCATCGGCAGCTTCGTCGCGCTGCGCGAGGCGCGGCCCGACCGCCCGCTCGCCCCGCTGGCGCAGGCGATGACCGAGCGCGTCGATCGCCTCGGCGAGGCGTTCGGCCGCGTCGTCTTCGCGCAGGTGCGGATCTCCGCGCTGAATGCAGTGCTGACCGGGATCTACCTGATCGCGGTCCTGCCCGCGTTCGGCGTGCATCTGCCGTTCACCAAGACGATGATCCTCGTCACCTTCCTGGTCGGCCTGCTGCCGGTGCTCGGCAATCTGATCTCGAACACCATCATCGTCATCATCTCGCTGTCGCACTCGCTGCACGTCGCCGCCGCCTCGCTGGCGTTCCTGGTGCTGATCCACAAGCTCGAATATTTCGTGAATGCCCGTATCATCGGGGGGCAGATCAAGGCGCGCGCGTGGGAGCTGCTGATCGCCATGCTGGCGATGGAAGCCGCGTTCGGCGTGCAGGGCGTCATCGCCGCGCCGATTTTCTACGCGTATATCAAGAAAGAACTGTCCGATAGGGAACTCATCTAATGGCTAGCGACATCGAATCACTCGTCATCACCGCCAGCGGCGAAGACAAAATCGGCCTCGTGGAAGGCCTCACCCGCCGCATCGCGGACAGCGGCTGCAACATCGAGGAGTCGCGCATGGCCGCGCTGGGCGGCCGCTTCGCCCTGCTGATGCGCGTGTCCGGCAGCTGGGACGCGCTCGCCAAGCTGGAATCGCGCCTGCCGTCGGTGGGCGAGGAGCTCGGCCTGTCGCTGATCCAGCAGCGCACCCGCTCCACCCGCGCCGAAAAGCCGCTGATCCCCTACATGGTCGAGGTCACCGCGCTCGACCAGCCGGGGATCGTCAACAGCCTGGCCAACTTCTTCGCGCGCCTGCACATCAACATCGAGGCGCTCGACACCGACACCTATCCGGCGCCGCATACCGGCGCGCCGATGTTCGCCGTGCACATGACGCTCGGGATTCCCGCCGACGCCCACATCGCCACGCTGCGCGGCGACTTTCTCGACTATTGCGACGACCACAACCTCGACGCGACCTTCGAGCCGGTGCGCGGCTGACCGGGCCTCGCAAAAAAGCGCCCCGCGCGGCGAGCCGCGCGGGGGGAGGAAAATCCGGTCAGGGCTGGATGTACGCGTAGCCGGCGGCCTCGAAGTCGGCGATCGACGTCAGCCCCGCGGTGGTGTACTGCACGCCCTGGATCAGCTGGTCGGTCGCCGAGATCCCGATCTGTTGATACCTGGGCAGCGTGCCGTTGTTCTGGTAGGCGCGGGTGGTGTTCTGGCAGAAGTAGAATTTGACGCCTTTCTCCAGCAGGGCCTTCACCTGCCCCTCGAACGGGTTGCGTCCGCTGACCTGGGCGCCTGCGCCGTTGTACGAAGTGTCCTTCAGCGCCATCATGCCGCCGGGTCCGTGCAGCACGACGGCGATCTCGTAGTCGCGCCCCCTGACCATGCCGTGGGTGATCTCGTAATCGTCGATGATGTTGCTGATGTTGCCCAGGCCATAGGCGCCGCCCGCGCTGGTTTTGAACTGGTTGATCTGCACCACCATCTTGACCTGGTTGCGTTTCTGCAGGCATTTCGTCAATTCCTGGGTGCCGGGGCCAAACTCGTTGTCCAGACTCGTGCCCGATACCAGCCCGACCGGACATTGGTTGTTACCGGCGCCCTGGGCGAATGCGGGCAGTGAGAGTAGCGCGAGCATCAGGGCGCTCGCGGCCGTGTTGACGGTTTTCATCTCGTATCCTCCTGTGGACGGGCAGATTTCTTGGTATGGTCCCCTGTCGGGAACTCTTGAATACTTGTCCAGGCCGCCGATTGTTCAAGCAGACATTCGTACCATCGCCCGGCGATCTCGGCCGCAGAAGACGCGAGCGGGAACCCTTGCCCCGTTAGTCACCTCCATAGGCGGTCCCTTAACGAGATCCTCGCCATGCCCAGCCTCCTCATCATTGCCCACGGCAGCCGCCGTGCGGCGTCCAACGACGAAGTCCGCGCGCTCGCCGACGCCGTGCGCGCGCAGCCCGGCCAGGCCTACGACCACGTCGAGACCGCCTTCCTGGAGCTCGCCGAGCCGAGCATCCCGGACGGCCTCGCCGCGCTGGCGGCGAAGGGGGCGACCGAAATCGTCGCGTTTCCCTACTTCCTCGCGGCCGGCACCCACGTCGCGCAGGACATCCCCGAGGCGATCGCCGAATTCGGCGCGGCGCACCCCGGCGTGAAGGTGCGGCTGACGCCGCACCTCGGCGCGTCGGCGGCGCTGCCCGGCGCGATCCTCAGCGTCGCCGGCTGATCACTCGCCTTCGCTGACGCCCAGCTCGATGTAGAACATCGGCAGTACCTCGTCCTGCCTGCGCGGACGCGGCTGGCTGCGCACCAGCGCCGCCTCGACGCGCGCGGCCTGCAGCGCGGCGCGGTCGATGACCGTCGGGTAGAGGCGGCAGTGCTTCTCGACCTGCTCGGCCTGGCGGCACGCGCAGCCCTCCAGTTCGCGCCGGGTGGCGGCATCGAGATGCGGCAGCAGCAGCATCCACGGCGCCTGCCAGGCGTGGTAGTCGCGCACCAGGCGGGCGTGCGCGGCGTCCATGCCCGCGGTGGCGATGAACAGCGGCGGAAAGGCGTCGGCGTCGAGCACGCGGCCGCGCAGGTGGTCGCCGCCCTTGAGCGTGTGCAGGCCGAGGCCCGCGCCGTCGTCGGAGCGGCGGAACCACTGCGCGACCCCGCTGGCGAGGTCGTTCACGTGGCGCGTGAGATGCGCCGCCGGCGATTCCGCGAGCCCCGCCACGGCGCAGCTCTGGAAACGCTCCTGCGCGGCGATGCCGGCGCGCCAGTCGAGCGGCGGCCGGGTGTCGGTCTCGCTGTCGTTGCGCACGCTGTGCAGCAGCGCCAGCGGCCGCTCGTCACGGTCGAGCAGCCACAGCTCGAACTGGTCGAGGAAGGGGAAGGGCACCTCGCGGTGCCGCGTGAGCAGGTGCTCGTACACGACCGCGCCCATGTCCTCGAGCCGCCTGAAATCGTCGGACGGGAAAAGCGGCCCGCGCTTGAGCCCGGTCTCCGCCGACCAGTGGCCGTAGCGGATGTCGGAGATCTGCGCCCGCTTGCCCGCGCGCCCGAGGCCGTCGAGCAGGGCATCGTTGGCCACGTAGATGTCCCACTCGACGCCGTCGGTCGTCACCGCCTCGGCCGAGCGGTAGCGCAGCGTGTGCACCACCCCGCGGAAGGGGTTGAGCAGGCGCTGCGCATAGCATTCGATCTGCATCGGGGCGCGCCTCCTTCTAGTGTTCCGTACCCTCTGGCGCGCCGGCGGATACGGGTTTGCCGCGGGCGCCGTCCATCCAGGCGAACATCGCCTGCCGCATCGCCTCCTCGACCGACATGTCGATCGGCTGCACCCACTCGCGCGGCACGAAGACGGTATAGCCGCCGATCATGTAGCCCATCGGCAGGTAGACCGCCACTCGGTCGCCCTGCAGGAAACCGTCGGGCAGGTCGTCGACGTGCTGGCGCGTGACGAGGCCCGCGACTTCGAGCGGGTAGCCGGGCATCCGCAGGATCACCACGGTCTGCTTGACCTCGTGGCTGCGCTGCGGCGAGAAGTAGTCGGCAAAGCTCTTGAAGGACGAGTAGATGCTCTTCACCACCGGCAGGTTGGTGAACGGCAGTTCGAGCAGCGACAGCAGGCGCCCGACGCCGCGCTGCGAGACCAGCACACCGAGCAGGACGATGCCGCTGATCCCCAGCAGCAGACCCATGCCCGGGAGGTAGAGCTTGCCGATGAAGGGACGGATCAGCTGGGCCGCCAGCGCTTCGCTCCAGCTGAGGAAGAGATACAGCAGGTAGACCGTCAGGCCGACCGGCAGGGCGGTGATCAGACCACGGAAGAAATACTGGTAGAGCTGCTTGAGCACGCGTAACCCCGGAAGGCCGAAAAAAAGTTGGTGGCTTTCGCTAAGCATAGCAGCGGGGCGTTGCTAGAATCCCCGCATCACCAACAATGGAGGAAACCATGAAAGCCAAAGCCCTGATCGCCCTTGCCCTGCCCGCCCTGATCGCCGGCTGCGCCACCGGACCCAGCGCCGAGGAGCAGGCCGCGATGGCCGCCGATGCACGCAAGGCGTCCGGCGCGCTGATCCAGAAGCTCGGCGGCGAGCTCAAGGCCGCGCTGTCCGAGTCGGGCCCCGAGGGGGCGATCGGCGTCTGCAAGGAGCGCGCCCCGCAGATCGCGGCCGACGTCTCCAAACAGTTCGGCTTCGACGTCAAGCGCGTCAGCCCGAAGAACCGCAACCCCGCGGGCGTTCCCGACGCGTGGGAGGCCGAGGCGCAGGCCGGGCTGGAAAAGCGCATGGCGGCCGGCGAGAAGCCCGAGACGCTCGACACCTGGCAGGTCGTCAGCACCTCCGCGGGCAAGCAGTTCCGCTACGCCAAGGCGCTGCCGGTGCAGCCGCTGTGCCTGACCTGCCACGGCGACGCGGCCGCCATTCCCGACGGCGTGAAGGCGCGCCTGGCGGCGGAGTATCCCAACGACAAGGCCACCGGCTACGCGCCCGGCATGGTGCGCGGCATCGTCTCGGTCAAGCGCCCGCTGTAATCCCGTCCGCCCGATCGACATGACGACCGGGCACGCGCGTCCGCCGGCGTGGTGGGTGTACATGCTGCGCTGCGCGGACGGTTCGCTCTACACCGGCATCACCACCGACGTTTCCCGTCGCGTCGCCGAGCACAACGGCGACGCGCGTCTGGGCGCGCGCTACACGCGCGCACGGCGCCCGGTGCAGCTCGTCTATGCGGAGGGGGCCGTCGACCGGGCCGCGGCCGCGCGCCGCGAGGCGGCGATCAAGCGGCTCGACCGTACGCGCAAGCTCGCGCTGTGCGCGGCGGCAGGCTGAGCGGCGCTCCGCTCAGCCTGCTTCCACCCCGTCGTTCAGCAGGCGTGCGCTGAGCTGCGGCATCGCCGCTTCCACCGCGCGGCGCCCGGCTTCGATGGCGACGCTCGCGCGGTGGAATTCCATCAGCCCGAGGTCGGCGAGCAGCGGCGTCACCAGCGCGTCCGCCGGCTCGCCGGCGAGGCGGCTGCGCGTGATCACCACCTGCATGATCGTGATGCTCGACGCCAGCACGTCGAGCATGGGCGGCGGCTTGGGCGCGTCGCTGCCGTTGAGGCCGAGCTGCGTCATGCTCGCCTGGATCCGCGCCATCACCGTGTCGGCGATCGAGTCGGGCTCGTCGGCTGCGGCGCGCTTGCGCGCCGGCTTCGCGGCCTTGGGCTTGAGGAAGTGGCCGAGCCGGTCGGTGTTGAGGTCGACGGCGATCACGTGATCGGCGCCCATCGCCCGGCACAGCGATACCGGCACCGGGTTCACCAGCCCGCCGTCGACCAGCCATACGCCGTCGCGCTGCACCGGCGTGAACAGGCCGGGCAGCGCGATCGACGCGCGCACCGCGTCGGTCACCACGCCGTCGCGCAGCCACACCTCTCGGCCGCGCTCAAGGTCGGTGGCGACCGCGCCGAACGGCCGCGGCAGTTCGCGAATGTCGCGGTCGACGAACTCGCTGCGGAAGAAGTCGATCAGCTTCTCGCCCTTGATCAGCCCGCTGCCGAGCGAGAAGTCGAGGAAGCTCACCACGGTCTGCAGCTTGAGGCCGCGCACCCACGCTTCGAGGCGGTCGAGCTCGTCCGCGACGTACGCCGCGCCCACCAGCGAGCCGATCGAGGTGCCGCAGACGATGTCCGGCACGATGCCGGCCTTCTCGAGCGCGCGGATGACGCCGATGTGCGCCCAGCCGCGCGCCGAGCCGCCGCCGAGCGCGAGGCCGATACGGGGCGCATGTCGCTTGCTCATGTCGGCTCAGTCCGCCTCGCGCTCGACGCTGCAGCACGGCACGCGCGCGGCGGACGGCTCGCTGAGGATGGCGCCGGTGACCGGATTCGGGCGGAACACCGTGCAGCCCTTGAGGCCGAGCGCGTGCGCCTGGCGGTAGAGGTCCGCGAAGTGTTCGAAGGGCGTGTCGGCGGCGACGTTGATGGTCTTCGAGATGGCATTGTCGACGTAGGGTTGCAGCGCGGCCTGCATGGCGAGATGGGCGCGCGGGTCGATCTGCCGCGCCTCGACCAGCGCTGGCGGCATGCCGGGGTGTCCCGCCTGCTGCCAGCGCTGCAGTGCGAGATCGACCACGCGGTGGGTGCGGTACGCGCCGTCCCTGCCGAGCACGCGGCGCTCGGCAACGGCGGCGAATACCGGCTCGATGCCGCTGGAGCAGTTGTTGGCCAGCAGGCTGATGGTGCCGGCCGGCGCGATCGCCAACAAATGACTGTTGCGGATGCCGTCGTCGGCGATCGCGGCGCGCAACTCGGCGGGCAGGCGGGCGGCGAAGCCGCTCGCGAGGAACGCGTCGCGGTCGAAGCCGGGGAAGGCGCCCTTTTCGCGCGCGAGCCCGACCGAGGCGCGGTAGGCCGCGTCGCGCACCGTCTGCAGCGCCTGCGCCGCGAGCGTGCGCGCCGCGTCGCTGTCGTAGTCGAGCCCGAGCATCACCAGCGCGTCGGCGAGCCCGGTGACGCCGAGGCCGACGCGGCGCTTGCGGCGTGCCTCGTCTGCCTGCGCCGGCAGCGGGTAGCGCGAGACGTCGATCACGTCGTCGAGGAAGCGCACCGCGAGCCCTGCCGCAGCATCAAGCGCGGCGAGGTCGAGGCGGGCGCCGGCGGCGAACGGCGAGGTCACGAAGGCAGTCAGGTTGAGCGAGCCGAGGTCGCACGCGCCGTAGGGGGGCAGCGGGATTTCGCCGCAGGGGTTGGTGGCGGAAAGCGTCTCGCGGTCGCGCAGGGTGTTCTCGCGGTTGACCGTGTCGACGAACAGCACCCCGGGCTCGGCGGTGTCGTAGGCCGCGCGCAGGATGCGCTGCCACAGCTCGCGCGCTCTCAGCGTGCGGATCACCCGGCACGGCACCGCCGCCCCGCTGCCGCTCCAGCGCCGCTCGACGACCGGGCCGTCGGCCGCTTCCCCCGCGCGCAGCGGGAACACCAGCGGCCAGTCGGCGTCGCGCTCGACCGCCGCCATGAAGGCGTCGCTGGCCTGGACCGAGAGGTTGAAGTGCCTGAGCTCGGCCGGGTCGCGCTTGGCGTCGACGAAGGCCTCGATGTCGGGATGGTCGCAGCGCAGCGTCGCCATCATCGCGCCGCGCCGCGCGCCCGTCGACAGCATGGTCGCGCACATCGCGTCCCAGATGCGCATGAACGACACCGGGCCCGAGGCGATGGTGCCGGTCGCTGCGGCCACCATGCCGGCAGGCCGCAGCGTCGAGAAATCGTAGCCGACGCCGCCGCCCTGCTGCATGGTGAGCGCGCCTTCCTTGAGTGCCTCGAAGATCGACTCGAGGTCGTCGGCGATCTCGCCCATGACGAAGCAGTTGAACAGCGTGACCCGGTGGCCGGTGCCGGCGCCTGCGAGGATGCGCCCGCCGGGCAGGAAGCGGAAACCGTCGAGCAGGCCGCGGAAGCGCCCGGCCCAGGCGTCGCGATCGCGCGTCTCCGCTGCGGCGATCGCGTGCGCCACCCGCTGCCAGCTTTCCGAGACCGTGGTCTCGCCCGCGGCACGGTAGCGGGTCTCCCAGACGTGCCGGGAAATGTCCATGCTGAAGGGGTCGGAGGTCATGGGCGGGCGCTGATGCGGGCGGCGAGTTGAGGCATTATGCGGGCAGTCACATTCCGAGCATAGCCGCTGCGGCCCGACCCATGACGGATTCGCTTCATCCCTACACCGCGCTCACGCCCGACCGCGTCCTCGACGCGCTCGACAGCACCGGCCTGCACGCCGATGGCCGCCTGCTGGCGCTGAACAGCTACGAGAATCGCGTCTACCAGATCGGCGTCGAGGATGCGCAGCCGGTGGTGGTCAAGTTCTACCGTCCGGGGCGCTGGAGCGACGCCGCCATCCTCGAGGACCATGCGTTCACCGCCGAACTGGCGGCCGAGGAGATCCCGGTGGTCGCGCCGCTGCAGCTCGACGGCGCCACGCTGCATGCCCACGCCGGCTTCCGCTTCGCGGTGTACCCGAAGCAGGGCGGGCGCATGGCGGAGTTCGACCGCGCCGACGCGCTGCAGTGGATGGGGCGCTTCCTCGGCCGCATCCACGCGGTCGGCGCGCGGCGGGATTTCGTGCATCGGCCCGCGCTCGATCTCGCCAGCTTCGGCTACGCCTCGCGCGATTTCCTGGCGGGCGGCAACTGGCTGCCCGCCGACCTCCGGGCGGCGTGGGACAGCGTCGTCGAGCACGCGCTCGCCAGCGTCGCCCACTGCTATGCGCGCGCCGGCGCGGTGCGCGGCATCCGCCTGCACGGCGACTGCCACGCCGGCAACGTGCTGTGGACCGACGCTGGGCCGCACTTCGTCGACTTCGATGACGCCCGCACCGGCCCGGCGGTGCAGGACCTGTGGATGCTGCTGTCGGGCGAGCGCGACGCGCAGCAGGCGCAGCTCGGCGAGATCCTCACGGGCTACGAGGACTTCATGGAATTCGATTCGCGCGAACTCCACCTGGTCGAGGCGCTCAGGACCCTGCGGCTGATCCACTACGCGGCGTGGCTCGCGCGACGCTGGGACGACCCGGCTTTCCCCGCTGCGTTTCCGTGGTTCAATACGCAGCAGTACTGGGAGGCGCGCATCCTCGAGCTGCGCGAGCAGATCGCGCTGATGGACGAGCCGCCGCTGGTGGCTTGAGGCAATTGGTGTCCGCGAACGCCCTGAAGGGCATGAATACCCCGAAGGGCATGAATACCCGGAAGGGCATGAAGGGCGGGACGCAGCGTGAGGTTTCTGCGCGGCGCGTCTTCGCGGATTACGGGGGTAAGACATGTGCGGCATAGCAGGTGAACTGCGGTTCGACAACAAGGCGCCCGACGCGGAAGTCATGGCGCGCATGCTGGCGAAGCTGGCGCGGCGCGGACCCGACGCCGAGGGCCAGCATCGCCACGGCCCGGCGCGGCTCGGCCACCGGCGGCTGGCCATCATCGACCTCTCCGAGCGCTCACGGCAGCCGATGGTCGACGCCGCGACCGGCACCGCGCTGGTGTTCAACGGCACCCTCTACAACTACCCCGAGCTGCGCGCCGAGCTGATCGGACGCGGCCACGTCTTCCATTCCGACGGCGACACCGAAGTCATCCTGCGTGCCTGGCTCGAATGGGGCGAGACCTGCGTCGAGCGCCTGCACGGCATGTTCGCGTTCGCGATCTGGAACCGCGACACGCTGTTTCTCGCGCGCGACCGCCTCGGCATCAAGCCGCTGTACTACAGCGAGACCCTCGGCTGCTTCCGTTTCGCGTCGACGCCGCAGGCGCTGCTGGCGGCGGGCGGGGTCGACACCGGCATCGACGCGGTCGCGCTGCACCATCTCTTCACCCTGCACGCGGTGGTGCCGGCGCCGCGCACCATCTACAACGGCATCAGGAAGCTCGCGCCGGGCACCACGCTGACCGTCAACGCGCGCGGCGAACTCGCCCATCGCAGCTACTGGTCGCTGAAGGCGCAGCGCCCGGCGGTCGCGAAGACCGACGCCGAGTGGACCGAGGCGATCCACGAAAGCCTCAGGCAGGCGGTCAGGAAACGCATCGAGATCGCCGACGTCAAGGTGGGGGTGCTGCTCTCCGGCGGGCTCGACTCGAGCCTGCTGGTGGCGCTCTTGGCCGAGCAGGGCGTGCCCGACCTGATGACGTTCTCGGTCGGCTTCGAGGACCAGCCCGAAGAGCGCGGCAACGAATTCGAGTATTCCGACCCGGTCGCCGCGATGTACGGCACGCGCCACCACAAGTACCTGATCCCCAATTCGGAAGTGCTGCGCCGCCTTCCCGAGGCGGTCGGACAGATGAGCGAGCCGATGTTCGCGCAGGACGCGGTGGCGTTCTACCTGCTCGCCGAGCAGGTCAGCCGGACGGTCAAGGTGGTGCAGAGCGGACAGGGCGCCGACGAGGTGTTCGGCGGTTACTTCTGGTATCCGCGGATGGCGGCGGATACCCAAGGCAGCGCGCTCGAGCGCTTCCGCCGGCATTACTTCGACCGCGACCACGACGAGTTTCTCGAGATGGTCGGCCCCGCCTTCCATGGCCCCGACTACACCGGCGAGCTGATCGCCGCGCATCTTGCGGAACCTTTCGCCGACGAATTCATCGATCAGGTGTTGCGCATGGATACGACCATGCTGATCACCGACGACCCGGTGAAGCGGGTGGACAATATGACCATGGCGTGGGGGCTCGAAGCGCGTGTACCCTTTCTCGATCATCAACTGGTCGAACTGGCGGCGTCGATGCCGCCGCGGCTCAAGCTGGCGTCGGAGGGCAAGCACGTGCTGAAGGCCATCGCGCGCGGCCTGGTGCCGGACGCGGTGATCGACCGCAAGAAGGGCTATTTTCCGATGCCGGCGCTCAAGTTTGTACGGGGGGACTTCCTGGAATTCATGCAGGACATTCTGAACTCGCAGGCCTGCCGCGAACGCGGACTGTACCAGCGCGCCTACGTCGACACGCTGCTGGCGGCACCGGAGCGGCACCATACACGGATCCAGGGCAGCAAGCTGTGGCACCTGGCCCTCCTCGAATACTGGCTACAAAACAATGCGTAAGATCTTCCTCCTGCTGGCGGCGCTGGCGATCCTGCCCGCGCACGCCGCGCCGGGTTTCGACAGCTGGCTCGCCGAGTTCCGCGCGGAAGCCGCGGCGGCCGGCATTACCGAGGCCACGCTCGACGCCGCGCTGAGCGGCGTCGCACCGGCCGAGCGCGTGGTCGCGCTGGACCGCGGCCAGCCCGAGTTCCTGCAGACCTTCAGCGACTACCTCGGGCGGCGCGTGACGCCGCAACGGGTCGAGCAGGGCCGTTCCCAGCTGCAGGCGCATGCCGCGCTGCTCGACGCGGTGGAGCAGCGCTACGGCGTCCCGAAATCGGTGCTGGTCGCGTTCTGGGGCCTCGAAACCCATTACGGCAAGGTGAAGGGCAGCCTCAACATCCCCGCCAGTCTCGCAACGCTCGCCTACGACGGTCGCCGCAGCAGGTTCTTCCGCAGCCAGCTGCTCGACGCGCTGCACATCATCGACGCAGGCCACGTCAGTGCCGCCGACATGACCGGCTCGTGGGCCGGGGCGATGGGCCACATGCAGTTCATGCCGTCGACCTTCCGCGCCCACGCGGTGGACGCCGACGGCGACGGCCGCATCGACCTCTGGCAATCGTTGCCCGACGCCATGCATTCGGCCGCGAACTACCTCAAGCGCGCCGGCTGGCGCACCGGGGAGCCGGTCGCGGTCCAGGTGCGGCTGCCGGACGGTTTCGAGTGGCGCAGCGCGCGCATCAGCAACCGCCAGCCGGTGGCGGCGTGGGCGGCGCAGGGCGTCGTGCCCGCAGCCGGCGGCGCCCTGCCGGCTGCGGCCGGGCGCGCGGCGATCGTGCTGCCGCAGGGATGGCAGGGGCCGGCCTTCATGGTGTACGACAACTTCGACGTGGTGATGGACTGGAACCGTTCGCTCAACTACGCGCTGGCGGTGGCGCAGCTGGCGCAGCAGCTCGCCGGCGGCGATGGGCTGGTCGGCGTGGGCGGCGCGGGTGTGCTCAGCACCGCGCAGCTGACGACGCTGCAGCAGGCGCTCAACGAACTCGGCTTCGACGCCGGCACCCCGGACGGCATGCTCGGGCCGCGCACCCAGACCGCGATCCGCCACTACCAGGTCATGCACAAGCTGCCGGTCGACGGCTACCCCGCGCCCGGCGTGCTGGCCCACGTCGAGCAGACGCACGCCGCGGCGGCGGCGGCGGGCAAGCTCACGTCCGCGCCGACCTTCTCGGACGCGGCACAGCCCTGACGGCGGACGCGGCATGAGCGACGCGCGCAACGTGCTCGGCGGGCCGCTCGAGGTGTGCGGCGAGTCGCCGCCGACCGGATTCCTGCGCGACGGCCGTTGCCAGACCGGTCCGCAGGATCTCGGCAGCCACACCGTATGCGCGCAGATGACCGACGCCTTCCTCGAGTATTCGAAGCACCGCGGCAACGACCTCGTCACGCCGGCGCCGGAATACGGCTTTCCCGGCCTCAAGCCGGGCGACCGCTGGTGCGTGTGCGCCGCCCGCTGGCTCGAGGCCGCGGAAGCCGGCGTGGCGCCGCCGGTGTTGCTCGCGGCGACCCATATGCGCGCGTTGCAGAAGGTCGCGCTGGCCGACCTCGAGTATCACGCGCTGCGCGTTCCCGGAGCGGATGCGTGAGCCTGGTGTGCTGGAAATGCGGCGCCAGCCTGGCAGGGGTGCCGCTGCCGCTTTCGCGGCGCGAGGCATGCCCGAGCTGCCACGCCGAACTGCACGCCTGCCGCATGTGCCGCCACTGGGACACCAGCCGCGCAGGACAGTGCCGCGAACTGGCGGCGGATCCGGTGGGCGACAAGACGCGGGCGAACTTCTGCGGCTGGTTCGTGCCGCGCCCGGACGCCTACCGGGGGGGCGGCGCGGCGATGGCGCAGGGCAGCCGCGCCGCGCTCGATGCCCTGTTCGGCGGCGGCGAGGCGCCGCCCGCGCCGCGGACGCCCGACGACCTGTCCAGCAAGTAGCGCTCACTCCAGGCTGGCCAGATAGGCCGCCAGCTGGCGGATCTGCGCGTCGTTGAGGTTGCGGGTGTAGGCGGCCATCCGCGGATCGATGCGCTCGCCGCTGCCGCTGCGGTAGCGCTGCAGCGAGTCGATCACGTATTCGCCCTGCTGGCCCGCCAGTCGCGGGATCTTGCGGCTGCCGCTGCCGTTCGCGCCGTGGCAGGACACGCACAGCTTGTCGTACATCTGCTTGCCTGCGGCGCTCTGCGCGCCGGCGTCGACCGGCTTGCGGGCCACCGGCTGCCGCGACAGGTAGAGCGCGATGTCGATGCGGTCCTCCGGCGGCAGGGCCTTGATCAACCCCTCCATGAACGCCGAGGACTTGCGCTGCCCCGACACGAACTTGTTCATCTGCTCGAGGAGGTAGGCGGCGTTCTGGCTGGCGAGGTTGGGCACGTCGGGCATCACGCTGTTGCCGCCGGTGCCGTGGCAGTGACGGCACACCGACGCGGCCTTCTGTCCGCGCTGGACCGCTTCGGCGAGGCTCGCCGGATCCTGGGATATCTGGTCCAGCCTTTCGTGCATCGCCGCGGGCGCCGGCGGAGGCGATTTGTCAGCGCCGCGGACGGGGGTGGCTGCGGTGGCGGCCGCGAAGCACAGCAGGCCGAGCGCGCAGGACAGACGGATCAGCGACATGTAAGCTCCCTAGCAGATTATTATTAAGATAATAATATCAACAAATAATTTGCCTGGGGGAAGCGGCCGCTCGCAGATCAGGCGCGCGGCCGGCCCAACTGCCGCAGCGCCTGCCACTCGTACAGCGCGAGCCCCGCGCCGATCAGCGCGATCGCGGTCCAGCCGCGCGCCGGGATGAACTCGGCGTTGAGCGTCTGCCCGAGCAGCAGCGCGGTGACCGGGGTGATCAGGGTGATCAGCGCGACCCGTCCGGCGTCGAGATGCCGGATCACGAAGTAGTACAAGGTGAAGCCGACGACCGAGCCGAGCACGCCGAGGTAGACGATCGCAGCAGCAGCCCGCGGCGAGAGGTCGGCCGGCAGCCGCGCGGCATCGATCAGCAGCCAGGCGAGCACGAAGCCCGGCACCGCGACGCCGAGCGAGCCGGTGGTGATCGCGAGCGCCGAGGCGCGCAGGTTCAGCCGCTTGACCCATACCAGCCCCAGCGCCTGCAGCGCCATGCCCGCCACCACCGCCGCGGTGCCGAGCGTCGCCTCGCCGTCGCCCGGCCACGGCTGGCCGAAGATCGCCCACAGTCCGGCCAGCGCGATCGCCAGTCCGGCGACGCGCTGCGGCGTCAGCGCGCGCTCGTGCAGCCACAGCGCGGCGAACACGCCGGTGGCGAGCGGCGACAGGCCGAAGATCACCGAGATCAGCCCCGAGGGGATGTGCAGCGCGCCCCAGTAGGTGAGCAGCATCGACGTGCACAGCGAAAGGCCGCTGATTGCATACAGCCGGCGCGCTGCCGGCGTGAAAGGAAACGCCGTGCGGGTGGCGCGCATCAGCAGCAGGCAGAGCGCCAGCCCGATCAGCATGCGCGCCGTCACCGCGAAGGCGAAGCCCGCCCCCTGCGCGCTCCACTGGATCGCGAGCGGCGTGGTCGACCAGATGAGGATGACGCCCGCGTAGGCGGCGGGGACGGACATCGGCCGCGGCGCGGATCAGCGCAGGGTGTCGCCGGCGCGCTCGGGCTGGTAGGCGATGTCGACGATGCGCGCACGCACCGTCTGTCCGTTCGGCGCGAGCCACTCGATCTGCTGGCCGACCGCGAGGCCCAGCACGGCGATCCCGGCCGGGGTCGTCACCGAGAGCTGGTCCGGCGCGCCGGTGACGTCGCGCGGGTACACCAGCGTCGCCTCCACCTCGCGGCCGGCGGGCTCGACCACGAAGCGGATGCGCGAATTCATCGTCACCACGTCGGCCGGCATCGCCTCCGAGCGCCGGATCTCGGCGCGGTCGAGCTCGTCGCGCAGCGCGTCGGCGGCGGGAAGGTCGTCCGGCAGGCCGGCGAGCATGCCTTCGAGGCGCTCGAGGTCGCGCTCGGACACGATGATGGCGGGGCGGGTCGTGATTTGCATGGCGGTCTCCTGCGGCAGGGCACGAAAATGAAAACCGCCCGGGCCGAAGCCCGGGCGGTGTTGCCCAAAACTATAGCACCGAAGGCGGCGGCGGACCAGCCATGCGAGCGCTGGCGCGCTCACGGCGGGAGCGTGATTTCCGCTTCCATGAAGGTGACTGCCGCGCCCGAGAGCAGCACGCGGTCGTCCCTCAGCTCGCACGCGACGCTGCCACCGCGCTTCGAAACCTGCCGCGCGGACAGGCGGCGCTTGCCCAGGCGGCCGGCCCAGTAGGGGGCCAGCGTGCAATGTGCGGAACCGGTGACGGGGTCCTCGGGGATGCCGAGCCGTGGGGCGAAGAAGCGGCTGACGAAGTCGTCCGAGACGCCGGGCGCGGTGACGATCACGCCGCGCAGATCCAGCGTGGCCAGCAGGGAGAAGTCCGGCGTGAGGGCGCGAACGGTCGCCTCGCTGTCGAACACCGCCAGGTAATCGTCGGCACGCAGGACCTCGAGCGGCTGCCGGCCGAGCGCCGTGGCGAGCGTCTCGGCACCGGCGCTCGGGACCGGCGGGCGGGCGGGAAAATCCATTTCCAGGAGCCCGCCCCGCCGCGTCACGGTGAGCATGCCGCTGCGCGTGTCGAAGCTGACGGCGGGCCCGGGGTGGCCGAGATGCGTGAACAGGACGTGGGCGGCCGCCAGCGTTGCGTGGCCGCACAGGTCGACTTCGCTGGCCGGCGTGAACCAGCGCAAGGCGTAGCCCGCGCCAGACGGCACGAAGAAGGCGGTTTCGGAGAGATTGTTCTCCGCCGCGATCGCCTGCAGCAGCGCGTCGTCGAGCCAGCGCCTGAGCGGGCACACCGCGGCGGGGTTGCCCTCGAACACGCGGGCGGCGAAGGCATCGATCTGATACTGGCGGATTTTCATGTGGCCAGCGAGGCCGTCAGGCCGCAAGCGCCTGCAGGCTTTCCGTGGCGATCTCGCGCACGTCGGTGTCGTCGTCGGCGAGCCGTGCCTCGAGCCACTGCCTCGCCGCGGCGTCGCCGGTGAGGCCGAGGTAGTGGCAGGCGTCGGCGCGCACCCGTGCGTCGGCGTGCCGCGACAGCTCGGCGAGCCGCGGCAGCAGCGCGCGCAGGGTGGCGCTGCCGGCGAATTCCTCGAGCAGCACGCCGGCGCCGAGCCGCACGTTGAGGCTCGCCTCGACGTTGCCGACGATCGGCAGCACCGCGGCGAGCAGCGCGGGGTCGGCCTCGATCGCCGCCTGCGCGCGCGGCAACTGGCCTTCCTTCAGCAGCAGGTGGAACCAGTCGGCGAGCCCCGCCTCGCTGTCGGCCTTGGCCGCCCATTCGGCGAGTTCGGCCTTGCTGTGCAAGCCGGCAAGCTCGATGCGGCCGATGCGCACCCACGGCACCGAGCGTACGCCGAGCGACTGCCCGACCTCGGGGCGCTGCTCGAGGTTGACCGCCTCGAGCCGGCCCAGCGCGCCCTGCTTGACCAGGTCGGCGAGCGCGGCGAGCACCGCGGGGCAGTGCGGGCAGTGGGTGGAGAGCAGCAGCAGGGCGTCGGGTGCGGACATGGGGCAACTCGGCGGATAATCGGGCCCATGGAATTTACCATCCTCCCCGTCACCCCGTATCAACAGAACTGCTCGCTGGTGTGGGACGCGCAGGGCCGCGCCGCGCTGATCGACCCCGGCGGCGAGGCCGAGCGGCTGCTCGCCGAAGTCGCGCGCCGCGGCCTGACGCTCGAAAGCATCCTGCTCACCCACGGCCATCTCGACCACGTCGGCGCGGCGGCGGAGATCCGCGATGCGCTGGGCATTCCCATCGTCGGCCCGCAGCGTCAGGAGCAGTTCTGGCTCGACATCCTGCCGCGCCAGGCCGAGTTGTTCGGCTTTCCGCCGATCGCGGCGTTCACGCCGGACCAGTGGCTCGAGGAAGGCGACGTCGTCGACGTCGGCGCGGTCCGCTTCGACGTCCTGCACTGCCCCGGCCACACGCCCGGCCACGTCGTGTTCTACCAGCCCGACGCGCGGCTCGCCTTCGTCGGCGACGTGCTGTTCAAGGGCTCGATCGGCCGCACCGATTTTCCGCGCGGCGACCATGCGGCGCTGATCGCCGCGATCCGCGACAAGCTGTTCCCGCTCGGCGACGACGTGCGCTTCGTGCCGGGGCACGGCGCGATGTCGACCTTCGGTCACGAGCGGCTGGAGAATCCTTTCGTCGGCGCGGCGGCCGACTAAAATGCATTAGACAGGCCCAGGGGCCACGCGAAGCGAAAGGAGGCCGCCATGATCCCTTTACGTTTTCTGCCCGCCCTGCTGTGCGCCCTGCTCGTTGCGGGTGCGGCGCCCGCGCAGGACCTTTCCGCCGTCGTCGTTCCCCCGCCCGAGGCGCCGGCCCTGACCCGGGCCGCGCAGAAAGTGCTCGACGCGGTGAACCTGCGGGTGCCGCAGCTCGACACCGCCGGGCTCGTCGCGCAGCTGAAGGCGCAGCCGGAGACCGTCGTCGTCGACGTGCGCACGCCGGCCGAGGTCGCGTTGTCCGGCCACATCGAGACGGCCTTCTTCTTCAACATCGCGCGCGGCCTGCTGGAGTTCCAGATCGAGACTGCGGTGCCCGACAAGGCGACGCCGATCGTCGTCTATTGCGGCGTCAGCCAGCGCAGCCCGCTCGCCGCCGACACCCTGGCCGCGCTCGGCTACACGAACGTGAAAAACTACCGCGACGGTTTCCTCAACTGGAAGCGGGCCGGGCTGCCGGTGCGCGCGCTCGACCGCGCGCCGGATTCCTTCCTCTACGACCTGCCGCAGGAGGTGATCCCCGGCGTGTGGTCGGCGATCGGCGCCACCGCGCCGGGCACCTACGAGAATTCCGGCCACAACAACAACCTCTCGTTCATCGTCACCGGCGCGGGCGTGGTGGTGATGAACGCCGGCGACAACTATCTGCTCGCGCAGAGCCTGCACGACGAGATCAGGAAGCGCACCGACCAGCCGGTGAAGTATGTCGTGCTGGAGAACGGCCAGGGCCACGCCATGCTTGGCTCCGGCTACTGGCAGCAGCAGGGCGCGAAGATCGTCGCGCAGCGCGACACCGCCCGCTACATCGAGGAGCAGGGCTACGAGGCGCTCGCCACCATGCGCGCCCGCGCGCGCGACAAGGCGTTCCGCACCGACGTGGCCAAGCCCGACATCGTCTACGACGACCGGCTCGACCTGTCGATGGGCGGCTGGAAGATCGAGGTGCTGCATCTGGGCAACGCGCACCACCACGGCGACACCATGCTCTGGCTGCCCGAGAAGAAGCTGGTGATCTCGGGCGACACCGCGTTCCACGTGCGTATGCTGCCGATCTTCGAGGACACCGACACCGCGCGCTGGATCGAGGTGTGGGACGCGTTCGAGGCGCTCGGCGCCGAGATCGTCGTCCCCGGCCACGGCGGGCCGACCGACATGGCGACGGTGCGCAAGTGGACCCGGGATTATCTGGTCTACCTGCGCGGCAAGGTCGCCGAGGTGATCGCCAACGGCGGCTCGCTCGACGACGCCTACAAGGTCGACCAGTCGCCGTATCTGCACCTGCACACCGCCGACGAACTCGCACGCGTCAACGCCGGCCGGGTATTCCGCGCGATGGAGTTCGAGTAGCGTCAGGCAGGCTTCTTCGGTGCGATCGCGTCGACCAGCGCAGCGGCTGCGTCGGCGGTCGCATGGCCGGGGTCGCGGTGCGGGTTGTACTCGGCGATTTCCATCGCGACGAAGGCCGGGTCGTCGCCCAGGCGCGCGAGCGCGGCCGCCAGCTCCGCGCGGCAGAGGCCGCCCGGGACGGGGCTTCCCACCCCCGGCTCCTCGTCGGGGTCGAGTGCGTCGAGATCGATGCTGACGCCGAAGCCGGCGGTGCCGCGCCGCACGATGGCGAGCGCCTCGTCGAACACGGCGCCGAGGCCACGGCTGCGGATTTCCTCCATCGCGAACACGCGCACGCCCAGACGCTCGAGCAGCGCCGCCTCGCCCGTTTCGAAGCTGCGCACCCCGATCAGGCACACGTTCCCGGGACGCAGCCTGGGGGCGGGTCCGCCGATCGCCACGAGCGCCGCGTCGCCGTGGCCGAGCAGCACGGCGAGCGGCATGCCGTGGAGCTGCCCGCTCGGCGTGGTGGCGAAGGTGTGGCTGTCCATGTGGGCGTCGATCCAGATCAGGCCGAGCGGGCCGCGGGCGGCGAGCGCGCGCTGCACGCCGCGCCAGGTGCCGATCGCGACCGAGTGGTCGCCGCCGACCACCAGCGGAAAACGCCCCGCGACGAGCACGCGTTCGACTTCGGCGGCGAGCCGGGCGTCGAGCGCGCCGACCGCATGCAGGGGCGTGTCGCGTGCGGCGCGCGGGACACGCAGGATGGCGTCCCACTCGACGTGCTGCAGCGGCGTGTCGTGGAAGGCCCCGTAGCGGCGCAGCGCATCCGGCCCCTCGGCGGTGCGGGGGTCGGGCGCGCCGGCGCCGCTGGCCGCGCCGATGACGACGATGCTGCGGGCGGGCGAGCGGGTGTGCGTCATGCGGTCCGCCGCGCGGGTCTAGCCGAGCCCGCCGAGGTTCACGTACTTGGTTTCGAGGTATTCGTCGATGCCGTAGCGCCCGCCCTCGCGTCCGCGCCCCGACTGCTTGACGCCGCCGAACGCTGCCTCGGCGGTCGAGATCACGCCGGCGTTGATGCCGACCATGCCGTACTCGAGGCACTCGGCGAGCCGCCAGGCGCGGCCGAGGTCGCGCGTGTAGGCGTAGGCGGCGAGGCCGTATTCGGTGTCGTTCGCCATGCGGATGACCTCGGCCTCGTCGGCGAAACGGATCAGCGGCGCGACGGGTCCGAAGGTTTCGCTGCGGCACACCTGCATCGCCGGCGTGCAGTCGGCGAGCACGGTCGGCTGGTAGAAGCGTCCGCCGAGGGCGTGGCGGGCACCGCCGGTGAGGAGCCTGGCGCCGTGCGCGAGCGCGTCGGCGACGTGTGCCTCGACCTTGGCGAGGGCGTCCATGCTGATCAGCGGGCCGGTGTCGACGCCGGGCGCGAAGCCGCCGCCGACCTTGAGCTGCGCGACCGCCGCGGTGAATTTCGCGGCGAAGGCGTCGAACACGGCGTCGTGGACGAACACCCGGTTGGCGCACACGCAGGTCTGCCCGCTGTTGCGGTACTTGCTGGCGAGCGCCCCCGCGACCGCGGCGTCGAGGTCGGCGTCGTCGAACACGATGAACGGCGCGTTGCCGCCGAGCTCGAGCGACACGCGCTTGAGCGTGCCGGCCCCCTGCGCGAGAAGCTGCTTGCCGACCGCGGTCGAGCCGGTGAACGACACCTTCCTCACCAGCGGATGCGAGGTCAGCACGATCCCGATCGCCGCCGAGTCGCCGGCCACCACGTTCAGCACGCCGGGCGGCAGGCCGGCGCGCTGCGCCAGCTCGGCCAGCGCGAGCGCGGTGAACGGCGTCTGCGAGGCGGGCTTCGCCACCACCGTGCAGCCGGCGGCGAGCGCGGCAGCGGCCTTGCGGGTGAGCATCGCGGCGGGGAAATTCCACGGCGTGATCAGCGCCGCGACGCCGACCGGCTCGCGCAGCGTGAACATGCGGCGGTCCGGCCACGGCGATGGCACCACGTCGCCGTAGACGCGGCGCGCCTCCTCGGCGAACCATTCGACGAAGCTCGCCGCGTAGTCGATCTCGCCGCGCGCCTCGTCGAGCGGCTTGCCCTGTTCGCTGACCATGATCGTGGCGAGGTCGTCGCGGTGCGCGACGATGAGGTCGAACCAGCGACGCAGGCACTGCGCACGGGTCTTGGCGGGCGCGTCGCGCCAGCCGGCGAACGCGGCATGCGCGGCCGCGATCGCGCGTTCGACGTCGGCGGCGCCGCAGGCCGGGACACTGCCGACGCGGGTGTCGTCGGCCGGGTTGCGCACCTCGAACTTCACGCCGTCGGCGGCGTCCTGCCAGGCGCCGCCGATCAGCACCTGCTGCCGGAAGAGGTTTGCGTCGGCGAGCTTCACGCCGGGCCGCCTTCGACCATGGCCTCGAGCAGCTGCACGAGCCCGGCCGCGGAGGCCGCGTCCGCCGCCAGCCGTTTCACCGCCACCCCGCGTGCGGTGCAGGCGGCGGCATCGACCACCGCCGGGCCGGTCACGACGATCCGCCTGAGCTTGTGCAGCTGGCCGATCGCCGCGGCATCGAGCGGACAGGCATGGACGATCGCCGTCGTCGCCCAGAACAGGCGCGGCACGACGTCGGCAGCGCCGGTTTCGGGGTATTCGCTCCAGTTGTGGTCGAAGCGGGGAATCGGCAGGTCGTCCGCGGTGAACGCGCCGCGGTCGAGGAACACGACGCGCTCCTTCGTGATCACTTGCCTTCGCCGGTCAGCCGCTCGAGCGCGCGCATGATGGCCGACGAATCGAGCTCGCTGTCGCCGGCGCCCATCAGCGCGTTCATCTGCTGCGCGATCAGTGCGGCACCCGGCAGCGGGGTCGCGGTCTCCTGCGCGTTGTCCATGACGATCGCCATGTCCTTGTGGTGCAGCTTCACCTTGAAGCCGGCCTTGTAGTTGGAGTCGAGCATGCGCTGGCCGTGGACCTCGAGGATGCGGCTGCCGGCGAAGCCGCCCATCAGCGCGTCGCGCATCTTGAGCGGATCGACGCCGTTGCGCCGCGCGAGCAGGATCGCCTCGGCGACGCCCTCGAAGGTGAGGCCGACGACGATCTGGTTGCAGCACTTCACGACCTGGCCGGCGCCGTGGCCGCCGACGTGGACGACGCTCTTGCCGAGGACGTCGAACAGCGGGCGCACCTTGTCGAAGATCGGCGCCTCGCCGCCGACCATGATCGAGAGCGTGCCCGCCTTGGCGCCGGTTTCGCCGCCCGACACCGGCGCGTCGAGCATGTGCACGCCGCGCTCGGCGAGCGCGGCGGCGATGCGGCGGGTGGCGGAGGGCGCCACCGTGCTCATGTCGACGACGATGTGGCCGGGCTTGGCGCCGTGGATCAGGCCGCGCTCGCCGAGGATGATCTGCTCGACGTCGGTGGTGTCGGAAACGACGGTGAAGGTGATGTCCGTCTCGGCGGCGACCTCCATCGGCGTGCCCTTGCCGAGCGCGCCCATCACCAGGATGGGCTCGATGCGGTCGAAGCGGCGGCCATAGACGACCAGCTGGTGTCCCGCGCGCAGGAGGTTTTCCGCCATGGGGCGGCCCATGATGCCGCTGCCGATGAATCCGATCTTCATGATGCGAGCCCTTTCAACAGCCATAGCCAGAATGGCAGCGTAACCAATCCCGCCAGCGTTGACCAGCCCATGATCAGGCCCGCCAGGCGGGTGTCGAGGCCGAAGCGGTCGGCCAGCGCGATGACCATCACCATGGTCGGCATCGCCGCCTCGAGCACGCCGGCCTCGCCCGCTTCGGCCAGGGGGCCGGGCCACGCCAGCGCGACGCCGAGCGCGAACAGCGGCATCAGCGCGAGCTTGATGCCGAGCGCGACGAACACCGCCTTTTGCGGGCGCAGGTCGTGCCAGGGAATCGTCAGCCCGAGCACGAACAGCATCAGCGGAATCGTCGGGCTGCCCGCCCAGCGCGCGGCCTCGATCAGCGGCACGAGATCGAGGCCCGACAGGTTGACCGCGATGCCGAGGGCGAAGCCCCACACCGGCGGCAGCGTCAGCCACATGCGCAGGAACGAGGCCTGCTCGGCGTGGTGGCCGCAGCGGTAGGCGATCCACACGCCGAGCGACCAGACCAGCGGGGTGGTCGACAGCATGTCGGCGAAGAAGGGGTAGCGCGCGCCGGATTCGCCGAACACCGTGGTGAGGAAGGGATAGCCGAAGAACAGCACGTTGCCGAAGCCGGACGCCAGCATGATCGCGCCGCACTGCGGCGTCGTGAGCCCGCGCCCGAGCGGGGTGGCGCGCAGCAGCAGCGCGGCGAGCCCGATGCCGAACAGCGTCGCGCTGCCGAGGATCAGCGGCACCTGCAGGATGGCGACGTCGACCGTGGCGGAGGCGCCGGCGGCGAAGAACAGCATCGGTGCGAAGAAGTTCAGCACCAGCCGGTTGATCTCGCCGCGCAGGCCGACGATCGAGATCCCGGTCTGCCAGCGCGGCCAGATGCCACCGGCGGCGATCAGCAGCGACAGCGGCAGCAGCGTCTTCAGCAGCAGTTGCTGCGCGAGTTCGGCGGACATGGGGCGGGGCGCGGACGGACGAGGCGTCCATCATAACGCCCGCGGCAGGGCGTCGGCACGCAGGCGGATCCTGCGCGCCGGGCGGGGGTCAGGTGCGGGAGGCGGGCTTGTAGGCGGGCACGATGGACTGCGGCGCGCCCGATTCCAGCCAGGCCTTGATGCGGGCGGCATCGCCTGCGCGGCGGGCGGAGCCGGTCGCGTCGAGCAGGACGATGATGACGTCGCGGTCGGCCACCTCGGCCTGCATCACCAGGCAATGCCCCGCCTCGTTGATGAAGCCGGTCTTCGACAGGCCGATGTTCCAGTCGTCCATGCGGGTCAGGCGGTTGGTGTTGTTGAACGCCACCGGCCGGTAGTGGACCTGGGCCTTTTCCTTTTTCTTCTTCACCACCACGCGCTGGGTGCCGAGCGTGTAGTGCCCGGTGGCGGAGATGTGGCGGATTTCGGGGTAGTTCTGATAGGCGTGGTCGGCGAGCCGGGCGAGGTCGAAGGCGGTCGAGCGGTTGCCGCTCGACAGGCCGGTCGGCTCGACGTAGACCGTGTCCTTCATGCCGAGCGCCCTGGCGGTGCGGTTCATGGTCGAGACGAAGCGCTGCAGCCCGCCCGGGTACGTGCGTCCGAGCGCGTGCGCGGCGCGGTTGTCCGAGGCGATCAGCGCCAGGTGCAGCAGCTGGCCGCGCGTGTAGCTCGAACCGATCGACAGGCGCGAACCCGTGCCCTTGATGGTGTCGCGGTCGTCGGCGGTGATGGTGATCTTTTCGTCGAGCGGCTGCGCGGCGTCGATCACCAGCATCGCGGTCATCAGCTTGGTGATCGAGGCGATCGGCGTCTGCAGGTCGGGGTTTTTCGCCAGCAGCGGCTGGCCGGTGTCGCGGTCGAGCACCAGGATCGATTGCGCGCTCAGCCCGGCAATCGGCAGGTCGTCGGGCAGCGATTGCGGGGCGGCCTCGGCAGCGCCCGGCTCGCTCCACTGCAGCGGGGTGTTGCCGTCGATTGCCGCAGCCGTGGCGTGGGCGCACAATAAAACCACGCCGGCGAGTAGTGTCTTGAAATGTGTCTGCTTCATAGTCGTGCGTCGAAAATTTAACACCATGTCCAGAATACGGACATGCAGACTCAAACTTGAAAACAACAGTTCATGATTCCGGCCGGGTTTTTTCGGCTTCTGATTGACGGTGTAGGCGATATTGCTATAAATAGCAATGAGATGCGAGAACTTCCGAATAATTCACTAAAGAAATCGGAGCTAACGGCGTGTTCGTGTGCCCCCGGAGTGGTGGCCGAAGCGCTGGAGCAACTGATGCGAGGCGACATCGCGCAGGCGGAATTCGCTGCGTGCGTGCGCTGCGACCCCGTTCTCGCCTTGCGCCTGGGCGGCCTTCCCGCGGATTTCAGCGCGTCCCACCACGACCTGCTGCGCGCCCTGCTGCTGGCGGCGCCGGTGGCGTCGGGCGCGGCGCTGCCCGCCTACGCGGCGCGCTGGCGCCAGTCGCTCGGCGTCGCGCATCTGGCGCAGGCGCTGGCGGTGCGCGCCGGCCTTGCCGATGCCGAGGCGGCCTGGACCGCCGGCATCAGCCACAATCTCGCGCACTATCTCGACGCCGGCGTCGAGCCGCCCGCGCAGGTCGCCGACTGGCTGGCCGGGTTCGACCCCGACGGCTGGGTCGGCGACGCGGTGCGCTACCACGCCGAGCCGCTCGCGCGGGGGCGCGCGGCACATCCCCTGGTGCGCATCGTCCAGCTGGCGTTCCAGCTCGTCACCCGGGCAGACGCGGTCGACAGCGTCGACGTGCGCGCCGCGCTCGCCACCCTGCAGATGGGGGCCGGCGAGGCCGCCCAGCTGCTGGGCGAAAGCCAGGCACAGGTGCGCCAGCTGGCACAGCGGTTCGGACTCGCCGACGTCGCCGCGGCGACGAGCGGCAACGGCTTCGACCGCCTGGCGCGGCTGTACGCCGGGCAGGCCGCGCAGTCGGCGCTGCACGGCCATTTCCGCCAGGCGACGACGGCCGAGCAGGTGTTCCCCCTGCTGCAGGACGCCCTGCGCGCCCTGTTCGGCATCGAGCGGGCGGCGCTGTTCGCGCCGGCGGCCGACGGCTGCCTGCGGGCGAGCCCGTGGCTCCCCGCCGCCGAGGGCCTGGGTGCGCTGGTGATCCCCCCCGACGACGGGCTGTCGGTGCTGGCGCGCGCGCTGGTGCGCCATGCGCCGCAACAGTTCGAGCGCGGCGCCGCGGAAACGGCGCTGGTGGACGAGGAGATCGCCCGCCTGCTCGGCGTGTCGCGCTTCCTGTGCCAGCCGCTGGCGCTGCAGGACGGCCGGACCGGCGTGCTGCTGGCGGGGGACGCGCTGCCCGGGCTCGGCACCGCCGCCTTGTGGCGGTTCACGCTGGCCGAGTGTGCGGAGGTCCTGCAGCCGGCCGTCGTCGCCCCGGCGCCGGTGGTCGCGCCGCTCCAGCCCGCCGCGCCGCCCGAGCCGGCACCGGGCGACGACATCCCGCGCGACCGGGTGCGGCGCGCGGTGCACGAGGTGGCCAACCCGCTCACCATCATGCGCAACTACGTCAACCTGCTGTCCGACCGCCTGGGTGCCGATTCGACGGTGAAGCGCGACCTCGGCATCATCGGCGACGAGATCGAGCGGGTCGCGCGCATCGTGCGCGGCATCACCGCGACCGAGGAGGCCGCCGGGCCGGTCGTCGCCGCCGAGCTCGGTTCGGTCAACAGCGTCGTCTCCGAACTGGTGCGGATGGCGCTCGGCACCCTGTTCGTTCCCAACAAGGTCAACGTGCAGATCGACCTCAACCCCGACGTGCCGCCGCTGCCGCTGCAGAAGGACCTGCTGAAGCAGGTGCTGTTCAACCTCGCCAAGAACGCCGTCGAGGCGATGCGGGACGGCGGCCAGCTCAGGTTCGCCACCCGCCTGGTCGACGCCGACGGTCAGCGCCAGGTCGAGATCGAGGTGACGGACACCGGCCCCGGCCTGCCCGAGGCGGTCGCCGCCCGGCTGTTCCAGCCGGTGGTCAGCGAAAAGGGCGGCGACCATGCCGGCCTCGGGCTCGCCATCAGCCGCGGCCTCGTCCAGCGCATGGGCGGCCTGTTGAACTGCACCAGCACGCCGCAAGGCACCCGATTCCTGATTCGCCTGCCCACCCTGCAGAACGGCCAGGCACCGCTTACGAGCCAACGCGCCGGGTCGATGTAACCCGCGCACAAGGAGGACACCGTGTTGGAACTCATCGAACCCTCGCCGCCCGGCAGTACGGTCACCCATTTCCCGACACGGCCCCGGCTGCTGGTGGTCGACGACGAGCCGCTGATCCTCGAAGGCCTCTCCCGCCTGCTCGCCACCCGCGACTACGAGGTGGAGACCGCGGGCGGCGGCTGCGAGGCGCTGATCGCCATCGGCCGCCAGCAGTACGACGTGATCCTGCTCGACCTCGGCATGCCCGACCTCAGCGGCACCGAGGTGCTGCGCTTCGTGACCGAGCGCAGCGTCGACACGCAGGTGATCGTGGTGTCGGGCGACAGCACGATCGACGCGGCGATCCGTGCGCTGCGCGGCGGCGCCGCCGACTTCGTGCGCAAGCCCTACGAGCCCGAGGAACTGTTGCGCCGCGTCGACAACACCCTGACGCGGCGGCGGCTCGAGCGGGAGAACAACGCCATCCTGCAGCGCCTGCAGCAGTCGGAGAAATGGCACCGCTTCCTCGTCAACAGCTCGCCCGACTTCATCTACACGCTCGACAGCGAGGGCCACTTCACCTTCGTCAACGACCGCGCCGAGAGCCTGCTCGGCTACCGCCGCGAGGAACTCCTCGGCCAGCATTACAGCCTGGTGATCCACGAGGACGACGTGTCGCGCGCCGAGCACATCTTCAACGAGCGCCGCGCGAGCGACCGCAATGCGCGCAACATCGAGATCCGCCTCAAGTGCAATCCGGGGATGCGCCGGCCGCGCCTGATGAACGGGCGCTGCCGGACCGTCGAACTGACCGCGACCGGCATGTACGACGAGGCGGCCGGGCCGTTCGAGGGGCGCTTCATCGGCAGCTACGGCGTCGCCAAGGACGTCACCGACCGCAAGCAGGCCGAGGAGACGGTGCACTTCCAGGCCTACCACGACCTGCTCACCGGGCTGCCCAACCGCGCGCTGTTCCGCGACCATCTCGGGCTGATGCTGGCGCAGGCGCGGCGCAACCAGCAGCCGCTGGCGGTGCTGAGCCTCGACCTCGACCACTTCAAGGTGATCAACGACTCGCTCGGCCACACCATCGGCGACGAGCTGCTGCTGGCGGTCGGCACCCGGCTGCGCCAGTGCCTGCGCGAGGGCGACACGCTGGCGCGCCTCGGCGGCGACGAATTCGCGGTGCTGCTGCCGACGCTCGTCTCGCGCGGCGACGTCGAGCACATCTGCCGCAAGATCATCCAGGTGCTGTCCAAGCCTGCCTACGTCAAGGGCCACGAGATCTACATCTCGGTGAGCATCGGCGCCTGCGTCGCACCCGACGACGGCGAGCTGGTCGACAGCCTGATCCGCCAGGCCGAGATCGCCATGTACCAGGCCAAGTCGGATGGCCGCAGCCGGCTGCAGTTCTGGGAGCCCGGCATGCAGGCGCCCTACTCCGAGCGCATGCAGCTTGAAGCGGACCTGCGCCGGGCGCTGGTGCGCAACGAGTTCGTGCTGTTCTACCAGCCGCAGGTCGACGCCGTCAGCGGCGAAGTGCGCGGCTTCGAGGCGCTGCTGCGCTGGTGGCATCCGCAGCGTGGCCTGCTGTCTCCCGCCGAGTTCATCCCGGTCGCCGAGGAGTCCGGCGTCATCGTCCCGATCGGCGACTGGGTCCTGCGCCAGGCGGCCGCGCAGATGGTCGAATGGCAGAAGGCGGGGCTGCCGGCGGTGCGCCTGTCGGTCAACATCTCGGCGCGGCAGCTCGAGAGTCCCGACTTCGTCGACAGCGTGATGCGCGCGCTGCACGCGCATGGGCTCGACGGCCGGCTGATGGAGCTCGAAATTACCGAAAGCCTGCTGATGCGCGACTTCGAGGCCAACGCGATCAAGCTCGGGCGGCTGTCGGCCGCCGGCGTCCGCCTCGCGATCGACGATTTCGGCACCGGCTACAGCTCGTTCAAGTACCTGTCACGCTTCCCGATCCACTCGCTCAAGATCGACCAGTCCTTCGTGCAGGACCTCGAGCGCGAGGAGAACCTGTCGATCGTCAACGCCATGGTCGCCATGGGTCGCGGGATGAACCTCACCGTGATCGCCGAGGGCGTCGAGACCGCGGCGCAGCGGGCGCGGCTGCAGCAGATGCAGTGCCACGAGATGCAGGGCTACTACTTCAGCGCGCCGCTCGCCGCCCACGCCGCCACCGCCCTGCTGGGGCAGCAGACGGGCGGCACGGCCGATGCGCAGCGGATAGCCGGCTAGGGGCCTTTCCGGCGCGGCGCTTCAGTCGCCGCGCNNGCGGCCTTGAACTGCCGCCGCCGCCGGTGCAGGGTCGGCTCGGTGTAGCCGTTCGGGGCGCGCCGGCCGTGGAAGATCAGGTCCTGCGCCGCCTGGAAGGCGAGGCTCACGTAGTGCGGCGCCATGTCGACGTAATGGCGGTCACCGGCGTTCTGCCGGTCGACCAGCCGTGCCAGGCGCTTGAGCGCCTCCATCACCTGGGCCTCGCCGATCACCCCGTGGTGCAGCCAGTTCGCGATGTGCTGGCTCGAGATGCGCAGCGTCGCGCGGTCCTCCATCAGCCCGACGTTGTGGATGTCGGGCACCTTGGACGCCCCCATCCCCTGGTCGATCCAGCGCACGACGTAGCCGAGCAGGCCCTGCACGTTGTTGTCGAGCTCCTGCTGGATGTCCTCGGCCGACCACGCGGGCGCGTCGACCACCGGGATCGCCAGCAGGTCGTCGAGCGAGGCGCGCGTGCGGGTGCGCAAGGCCTGCTGGCGCACCGCCACGTCGACCCGGTGGTAGTGGATCGCGTGCAGCGTGGCGGCCGTCGGCGACGGCACCCAGGCGCAGCTCGCTCCGGCCTCGGGGTGGGCCTGCTTGGTCGCCATCATGTCGGCCATGCGGTCGGGCTGGGTCCACATCCCCTTGCCGATCTGCGCGCGGCCCGCAAGCCCGCAGGCGAGCCCGATGTCGACGTTCCAGTCCTCGTAGGCGCGGAGCCAGGCGGCGGACTTCATCTCGTTCTTGCGCAGCGCGGGTCCCGCCTCCATCGAGGTGTGGATCTCGTCGCCGGTGCGGTCGAGGAAGCCGGTGTTGATGAAGATCAGCCGCTCGGCGGCCGCGCGGATGCAGGCCTTGAGGTTGAGCGTGGTGCGTCGCTCCTCGTCCATCACGCCGAGCTTCAGCGTGTGCTTCGGCAGCCCGAACACCTCCTCGATGCGCGCGAACAGGTCGACGGTGAAGGCGACTTCGTCGGGTCCGTGCTGCTTGGGCTTGACGATGTAGACGCTGCCGGCACGGCTGTTCTTCAGCCGGCTCGCGCCCTTGAGGTCGTGCAGCGCGCAGTAGCTGGTGACGAAGCCGTCGAGCAGGCCTTCGAAGACCTCCGCCCCCTGCGCGTCGAGCACCGCGTCGGTGGTCATCAGGTGACCGACGTTGCGCACCAGCATCAGGCTGCGCCCGGGAATCTCGAAGTAGCGTCCGTCGGGCGAGAGATAGCGGCGGTCGGGGTTGAGGCTGCGCGTCAGGCTCCTGCCGCCCTTCTCGAAGGTGGCGGCGAGTTCGCCCTTCATCAGTCCGAGCCAGTTGCGGTACACCTGCACCTTGTCGTCGGCGTCGACCGCGGCGACCGAGTCCTCGCAGTCCATGATGGTGGTGATCGCCGCCTCGAGGTGGATGTCGCGGATGCCGGTCGGGTGCAGCGCGTGGATGGGGTGGTCGGTGTCGAAGCGGATCTCGATGTGCAGGCCGTGGTTCGTCAGCAGCAGTGCGGCGAGCTTGCCGTCCCGCTCCTGCTGGCCGCGGAACTGGCCGGGGTCCCGGAGGCCGGTGTGCGCGCCGCTCGACAGCGTCACCACCAGTCGCCCCGACTTCACCGTGTAGGCGATCGCGTCGAGATAGCTGCCCTGCTGCAGCGGCGCCGCCTCGTCGAGGAAGGCCTTGGCGTAGGCGATGACCCGGGCGCCGCGCACCGGGTTGAACGCGCCCTTGCGTTCCGCGCCGTCCGCCTCGGACAGGGCGTCGGTTCCGTAGAGCGCGTCGAACAGGCTGCCCCAGCGGGCGTTGGCGGCATTGAGCGCGTAGCGCGCGTTGCTGACCGGCACCACGAGTTGCGGGCCGGCGATGCGCGCGATCTCGTCGTCGACGTGGTCGGTGGCAATCGCGAAGTCCTCGCCCTCGGGCAGCAGGTAGCCGATGTCCTCGAGGTAGCGCCTGTAGGCCGCGGGGTCGTGCGGCTGGCCGCGGCGCTCGAGATGCCAGGCGTCGATGCGCGCCTGCAGCTCGTCGCGGCGCGCGAGCAGCGCGCGGTTGCGCGGGGTCAGCTCGCGCACGAGGGCGGCGAAGCCTTCCCAGGCCCGCTCGGCGGGAACGCCGGTGCCCGGCGCGATTCCGTCGCGCACCAGTTCGTAGAGGGGACGGGCGACCGAAAGGCCGGCGATCGTGACGCGCGCGTTCATGGCAAGGCTCCGTCAGGTGACGACGTTGCGCGGGGCGCCGGCGACGAAGGCCTCGATGTTGCCGACCAGCTGGTCGGCCAGCGTCTGCATCGCCTCGCGGCTCGCCCACGCGACGTGCGGGGTGAGGATGAAATTCGGCAGGTCGAGGTCGAGTAGCGGATTGCCCTCGCGCGGCGGCTCGACCGACAGCACGTCGAAGCCGGCGCCGGCGATGCGGCCCGATTTCAGCGCGTCGATGAGCGCGGCCTCGTCGACCAGGTTGCCGCGTGCGGTGTTGACGAGGATCGCGCCGGGCTTCATCAGGCCGAACTCCCGCGCGCCGATCATGTGGCGCGTCTCGGCGGTCAGCGGGGTGTGCAGCGAGATCGCGTCGGCCTCGCGCATCACGGTGTCGAAGGCCGTGTAGCCCTCGCGCACCTTCGTCGCGCCCTTGCGCTCGGCCGCCAGCACCTTCATGCCGAAGGCCTCGGCGAGCTTCTGCACGCCGCGGCCGAGCGTGCCGTAGCCGACGAGCCCCAGCGTGCTGCCGTACAGGTCGTTGATCGGACGGGTGAACAGGCAGAACGTGTCGGCCTGCTGCCACAGGCCCGCGCGCACGTCGGCGCGCCAGCCGAGCAGGTTGCGGCGCAGCGCCAGCATCAGCATGAAGACGTGCTCGGGCAGCGTTTTGACGGCATAGCCGCGGATGTTGGAGACGACGATGCCATGCGCGCGGCAGTAGGCGAGGTCGACGATGTCGGTGCCGGTGGCGGCGACCGCGATCAGCTTCACGCGCGGCGCCTGGGCCAGGATCTCGCCCGTGAGCTTGACCTTGTTGCTGACGACGATGTCGGCGTCGCGGATGCGTGCGACGACCTCCTCCAGCCCGGTCAGGTCATGGTCGGTCCAGGTGTGCGCGAACGCCGGCGTGCGCAGCTGGGCGATCAGGCTCGCGCGATCGAGGAAAACGACGCGCAGACTCATGGGCGCTCCATCCCGGATGCGCGCTCGACGATCTTCATCACCGCCGACGAATCGAGCTCGCCGCCGCCGGTGCCCATCAGCGCGTTGAGATGCTGCATCACGAGTGCCGCGCCGGGCAGCGCGAGGCCGAGCTCCTTCGCGGTCTCCATCACGATGTTGATGTCCTTCTGGTGGAGCTTGGTCTTGAAGCCGGGCGTGTAGTCGTTGTCGAGCATGCGCTTGCCGTGCACCTCGAGGATCCGGCTGCCGGCGAACCCGCCCATCAGCGCGTCGCGCACGCGGGCCGGGTCGACGCCGTTCTTGCGCGCGAAGGCGAGCGCCTCGGCGACCGCCTCGATCGTGACGCCCACGACGATCTGGTTGCATGCCTTGGCGACTTGGCCGGCACCGTGGTCGCCGACCAGCACGATGTTCTTGCCCATCGCCTCGAACACCGGCTTCACCCGTTCGAACACCGCAGGCTTGCCGCCGACCATGATTGACAGCGTCGCGTTGACCGCGCCGATCTCGCCGCCCGACACCGGGGCGTCGAGCATGTCGACGCCGCGCGCCTCGAGCTTGTGCGCGAAGGCCTGGGTCGCGGTCGGCGAGATGGTGCTCATGTCGACCACCACCGAACCCGGCCGGGCCGCGTCGCCCACGCAGTCGTAGCCGAACAGCACGGTTTCGACGTCGGGCGTGTCGGACACGATGACGATCGTGACGTCGGCCTGCGACGCGGCTTCCGCCGGCGACGCGCACGCGGTGCAACCGGCGTCCGCCAGCGGCGCCACCGACTCCGGCCGGCGGCCGTACACGAACAGGGTGTGGCCGGCCTTCTTCAGGTTGAGGGCCATGGGCCTGCCCATGATGCCCAGGCCGATGAATGCGATGTTCATGCTGTTTCGCTCCTCGTATCAGTTGTAAAGCTGTGCCGGCAGCCACAGCGCGATCTCGGGCCAGATGTAGAGCATGGCCATGGCTGCGATCACGAGCCCCAGGAAGGGCATCGAGCCGGCGAAGATCTGCATCAGCGAGACGTTCGGCGGCGCGACGCCCTTGAGGTAGAAGGCGGACGGTGCCATCGGCGGCGACAGGAAGGAGGTCTGCAGGTTGAGCGCGACCAGGATGCCGAAGAACAGCGGGTCGATGTTGAAGTGCGCCAGGAGGGGCACGAAGATCGGCATGAAGATCACGATGATCTCGGTCCACTCGAGCGGCCAGCCGAGCACGAAGATGATGAGCTGGGTGAGGATCAGGAACTCGATCGGCGTCATGTTGAGCGAGAGCACCCATTCCTCGACGACCTGGTGGCCGCCGAGCAGCGAGAACGCGGCCGAATAGATGCTGGCGCCGACGAACAGCCAGCACACCATGGTCGACGTCTTGGCGGTGAGGAAGACCGACTCCGTGAGCATCGGCGTGAGCTTCGCCTGCCAGCAGGCGAGCACCGCCCACACCATGAAGGCGAGCATCGACACCGTTCCCAGCACCGGCGGCACCGGCTCGGCGAGCAGCTGCGCCTTGTGCAGGATGAACCAGACGATCGACGCGAGGAAGATCGTCCACAGCACGATCCAGCTCGGCATCCAGCGGCGGCGCTGCTCGCGTGGCCTCTCCTGCGCCATGTAGAAGGCCGCCAGGATGAAGCCGCCCAGCGCGCCGATGGCGGCCGCCTCGGACGGCGTCGCCAGCCCGAACACGATCGAGCCCAGCACGCCGAGGATCAGCACCGCGAGCGGGAAGAACGAGGTGAGCAGCATGCGGAACACTTCCAGGCGCGGGAAGTTCAGCATCGCGTAGAGAACGGCCAGTGCGGCGAGGCCGATCGCGACCGCTTTCCAGAAGCCGGGCGGCGCGGACCGGCGCCCGTTGGTGGCGTCGTCGGCGACGGCCACGGGCGGTTCTTCCAGCGCCGACGCGGTGGCCTCGGGCTCGCCCAGCGGCTCGGGTTCGCCCAGCGGTTCGGGTTCGCCCAGCGGCGGCGGTTCGAGCGCGCCGACGGGCTCCTCGGGCAGCGGCGGCTCGCTGATGCCGGGCGCCAGGTCGTATTCGGCGGGGGGTTCGGCGAGGCCGGTCGCGGCACCGGGCGACGACGTGCCCGCCGACTCGCCGTCGAAGCCCATTTCGACGAGCTCGGAGGTGTCGAAGGTTTCGCGTGGCTGGGTCATCGAGTTCCAGGCCAGCCCCATGACGAGGACGAACGCCAGCGCCGGCAGCCCCGCCATGCCGAGCGCCCGCCCCGCGGCCCGGCGCGACACCCCGCCGCGGGTGAACACGGCGCGCGCCAGCGCGGGGATCGCGAAACGGCCGTAGCGCGACTCGATGTTCGCCATTTCGGGCGGCAGCGGCACCTGGCGCTCGGCGGCGCTGAGGCGCGGCGCCCAGTGGGGCTTCAGCTTGGCGACGAGGATGACGTAGGCGACGTAGAGGCTGGCGAGCAGCAGGCCGGGGAAGAACGCGCCTGCGTACAGGCGCACCACCGATTCACCGGCGGTGGCGCCGTAGACGATGAGCATGATCGACGGCGGGATCAGGATGCCGAGGGTGCCGCCTGCGGCGATCACGCCCGCCGACAGCCGGGTGTCGTAGCCCGCGCGCAGCATCGCCGGCAGGGCGAGGAGCCCCATCAGCGTGACGACCGCGCCGACGATGCCGGTGGCGGTGGCGAAGATCGCGCAGGTGACCAGCGTCGCCACCGCGAGCGAGCCGGGGATGCGCGCGGTGGCGATGTGGATCGCGTGGAACAGCTTCTTGATCAGCTTGGCCCGCTCGACCAGGTAGCCCATGAAGAGGAACAGCGGCACCGCGATCAGGACGTCGCTCGTCATCACGCCGTAGGTGCGCTGCACGGCGAGGTCGAGCGTCTGCTGGACGGCGAGCGCGGGGTTCACCGAATGGTAGGCGTACCAGGTGAACAGGACGCCCATGCCCATCAGCGTGAACGCGCTCGGGAAGCCCATCATCATCGCGACGACGATGAGCGAGAGCATGATCATGCCGATGTGGCCGTTGGTCAGGGTCCCCCACGGCGTGAAGACGGCGATCGCCAGCAGGATGGCGCCCATCAGGGAAAAGCCGAACACGAGTTCCTTCTTCATGGCCGTGCCCCCCGGCCCTGATCGTCCTTGATCAGCGCCTCCAGTTCGTCGACCTCGTCCTTCACCATCGCCTTGAGTTCCTCGACGTCGATTTCCTCGACGTCCTTCTGGCGCATCGGCCACTCGCCGTCGCGCAGGCAGACCACGCAGCGCAGGATTTCGATGACGCCCTGGAGCAGCAGCAGAAAGCCGGCGACGGGGATGACGAACTTGAACGGGTAGAGCGGCAGCGGGTCGGGGCTGAAGGTGTTCTCGCGGATCGCCAGCGACTCGTTGGCGTAGATCCAGCCGGCCCAGGTGAGCGCGACCACGCCCGGCAGATAGAAGATCACGAACAGCACCAGGTCGATCGTCGCCTGGGTGCGCGGGGTGAAGTTGCCGTAGAGGACGTCGCCGCGGACGTGCCCCTGATGGGCGAGCGTGTAGGCGCCGGCCATCATGAAGAGGATGCCGTAGAGCATGATCTGGGCGTCGAGCGCCCAGGGGTGCGGATGATTCAGAACATAACGTGAAAAAACCTCCCAGGAGACCAGGAGGGTCAGCGCCACGATCGACCAGGCGAAGGCGCGCCCCACGAACGTGGACAGGCGGTCGACCGCCAACATGAGTTTCTGCATACAGGGCCCTGACGGAAAAACCGCCGGCGAGTGCCGGCGGCGGGTGCTGCGATCAGCCCTTCTTTCTGCCGAAGAAGTGGTTGTACGCCATCTTGTAGTCGACGTTGGTGTCGTTCTGCCAGCGCGCGGCGCGGCCGGCGAAGGTGCGCATCGAATCGAGCACCTTCTTGAACGCCGGGTTCTCCGCGCTCTTGGCCTTCATGATGTTGTCCCACGACTGCAGCTGCTTGCGCAGGATCGCGTCGGGCGTCTTGTAGAACTTGACGCCCTTCTTCGTGCTCATCTCGATGTAGTCCTTGGAATAGCGGTCGATCGCCTTCCACGACATGTCGGCCGACGACGCCTCGAGCGCGTGCTTGATGATGGCCTTGTGCTCGGCGTTGAGCGCGTCGTATTTCTTCTTGTTGAACAGGATCTCGAACTGCTCGCTCGCCTGGTGGAAGCTCTGCAGCATGCACACCTTGGCGACGTCGGGGAAGCCGAGCAGGTTGTCGCTTGATGCGTTGTTGAACTCGGCCGCGTCGAGCAGGCCGCGGTCCAGCGCCGGGACGATCTCGCCGCCGGGCAGCGGGTTGACCGCCGCGCCCATGTCCTTGTACATGTCGACCGCGAGGCCGACGGTGCGGAACTTGACGCCCTTCATCTGTTCGACGCTGGTGATCGGCTTCTTGAACCAGCCGAAGGGCTGGGTCGGCATCGGGCCGTAGAGCATCGACACCACGTCCATGTTCATGCTGCGGTAGATCTCGTCGAGCAGCTCCTTGCCGCCGCCGTAGTAGTGCCATGCGAGCACCATGTTGGGATCCATGCCGAAGGCCGGGCCCGAGCCCCACAGCGCCACCGCGGAGTTCTTGCCGTACCAGTAGGCGACGACGCCGTGGCCGCCGTCGAGCGTGCCCTTGCTGACGGCGTCGAGCAGATCGAAGGCCTTGACCACCGCGCCGGCGGGCAGCACCTCGATCCTGAGCTCCTTGCCCGACATCGCGTTGACCTTGTCGGCGAAGTCCATCGCGTACTCGTGGAAGATATCCTTCGCCGGCCAGGTGCTCTGGAAGCGCAGACTGATCGGCGCCTGCGCCTTCACGATCGAGGGGAAGCCCAGCGCCGCAGCGCCGGTCGCTGTGGCAGCCGCGGCGCCGAGGAAGTTGCGGCGGCTCAGCTTGGCGTCGGTCTGCGGGGCGGGCTTGTTGTCTTTCTTGCTCATTGCTGTCTCCTGATGGTTGTTATCGCGGGGAAAAGCCACTTCACATTAGTACGGCTTATCAACTCCACAAAATCGCCAGATACTAATGTGCGCCCCGGCCTTGCCGCACGACGCTGGCCATGGGGAGGGGCGCCAGCGGACGCGGCGTCCGCCGCGGATCAAATTCTTGAAACGCCTGCCGTCCGGGGGCGCCGGGCGCAGGAGCCCCCTTGCCGCCCGCTGGCGCTGCCCCGCCACCATGGCATTGACAGCCATGCCCGAAACCCATACAAGTGAGAAACGTTCTCATATGAGATCCCGCTGAAATCCATGACCTCGCCCGCGCAGACCTTTCCCATCCACGGCCCAGGGCTGCGCGGCGAGCGCCGCCCCCGCGTGGCGATCGTCGGTCGCGCCGGCAGCGGCAAGCACAGCATCTTCCGCGCGGCGGCCAGCACGGCGACCTGCCACGAGCGCCTCGCCGGCGTGGGACCCGCCTACGAGGAATGTGTCGTCGAGGTCGGGATCGACCAGATCTCGCTGGTGTCGCTGCCCGGCCTCGACGGCCTCCACGACCTCGACGCCGACGCCTGCGTGACGCTGAAATATCTGGTGTGGGGCGACCGCTGGCCGGCCATCGCGCGCCACGAGGCGCACCAGCCGGCGGGCGCCTTCGCCGCCCCCGACGTGCTGCTTGTCGTGCTCGACGCCACCGCGCTCGAGCGCGACCTCGAACTCGCGCTCGAACTCGCGCAGCTCGGCCGGCCGATGGTGTTCGCGCTCAACCGCATGGACGAGGCGCGCGCCCGGCGGCGCTTCATCAACGTGCGGGCGCTGGCGACCCAGCTCGGCGCGCCGGTCGTGCCGACCGTGGCGCACATGGGCATCGGCCTTGCCGACCTGTATTCCACCGTGGTGCGCACCGCGCGCGAGGCGCGCTCGGCGCGTTCCCGTCCGCCGGTGCCCGCGCCGAGCCCGCACATCGCAGCGCAGCTGCAGGCGATCGCCGCGATCGCTCGCCAGCCCGAAGTCGCTGCAGCGTTCGCGGTGCCGGACACCCTGCTGACGATGCAGCTCGCCGAGCACGACGGCTACTTCGCGCAGGAACTGCAGGCGCATTTTCCCGCGCAGCACGCCGCACTCGTCGCCGCGCGCGCGGCCGCCGGCGCCGCCCTGCCGCGGCCGCTCGCGGAGGAGATCCATGCCGACCGGCATCATCGCGCCGCCTCGATGTACGAGGCGGTGAGTCGCCCCGGCGGCGAGGGGGCGCCGCCGCGCTGGCAGCTGTGGGCGGACGACCTGTTCCTGCACCCGCGCTGGGGCTTCGCCGGGTCGCTGGCGGTGTTCGCGCTGGTGCTGCTGTTCGTGTTCGAGGTCAGCGCGTTCCTCGATTCGCTGACCGTGGCGCGCCTGATCGCATGGGCCGAGCCGTGGCAGCCGACCGACCTCGCGGGCGTGGTCGCGCGCGCCGTGCTCGACGGCTTCATCGGGCTCGCCGGCATCGTCATCCCCTACATGATTCCGCTGGTCCTGCTGCTGGTGTGGCTGGAGGAGTCGGGGATCATGCACCGCGTCGCCTTCGTGGTCGACCGCGGCTTCCACCGGCTGGGGCTGCACGGCGGCGTCGCGCTGCCGTTCCTGATGGGGCTCGGCTGCAACGTGCCGGCGCTCGCCGCCACCGCCGCGGTCACCCACGGCCGCGACCGCACGGTGGCATCGCTGCTGATCACCTTCCTGCCGTGCTCGGCGCGCTCGGCGATCATCCTCGCGGTCGGCGGCAAGTACCTCGGCGGGCTCGGCGTGTTCGCGCTGTTCATGCTCGCGCCGGTCGTCGTCAGTCTGGTCGGCAAGCTCCTGAAGCGCCGCTATCCCGAGACGACGCCCGGCATGATCCAGGAGATCCCCCCCTACGCCGTGCCCACCCTGCGCGCGCTCGCCGCCAACACCTGGGAGCGCAGCCGCGACATCGTCACCATCGTGCTGCCGCTGCTGGTCGCCGGCAGCGTGGTGCTGGCGCTGCTCGGCCACTTCGGTGCGGATGCCTGGATCAATCTCGCGCTCACGCCGGTGACGTCGTGGTGGCTGGGGCTTCCCGTCGCGCTCGGCGTGCCGATCCTGTTCGGCGTGCTGCGCAAGGAGCTGTCGCTGCTGATGGTGTTCCAGGCGCTCGGCACGCAGGAACTCGGCGGGGTGCTCGACACCGTGCAGATCGCCACCTTCCTGGTCTTCCTCACCTTCTACGTGCCCTGCGTGTCGACCTTCGCGATGATGCTGCGGCTGCTCGGCCGGCGCGATGCGCTGTATTCGGTCGTGCTCTCGATCGGCGTCGCGCTCGCGGTGGCCGCTGCCGTGCGCTGGCCGCTCGAGCTCGTCGGGCTGGCGACCCGGGCGGCGGGATGAGCCGCGGCATGCGGGAGACACACCGGGGAACCGTGACGCGGCGCGCGGAAGGGCGGGGACGCGCGCCGAGCGTGCGTGAGCCGTCATGACGCGCATCGCATTCAGCCGCGCGGAAGCCCTTCGCCTGGCGGGCCTGTTGCTGTTCGTCGTCGCGCTTTCCCTCGCCGCCTACGCCATGCGCGATGCGCTGCTGACGGGCGTCGATTGGATCGGCGGGGCGATGCAGGAAGCGCCCGTGTGGGGCCCCGTGGTCTTCTTCCTCGCGTCGGCCGCGTCGGTGCTGTTCCTGTTCCTGTCGAGCGTGCTGCTCGTGCCGTCGGCGGTGCTGGTGTGGGGCGAGGAGCTGACCTTCCTGCTGCTCGCCGGCGGCTGGCTGTTCGGGTGGGTGGTCACCTACGCCATCGGCAGGTTCTTCCGCGGGTGGGCGATCGTCGCGCGCAGGATGCACCAGCGCAGCTACACCGAGGCGTCGTCGGTGCTGTCGGGCAAGCTGCCCTTTTCGCTGGTGCTGCTCGTGGTCTGCTCGCTCCCCGCCGAGATCCCGGGCTACCTGCTGGGCGCGGCGCGCTATCCGTTCCGGCGTTTCCTGCTGGCGGTGGCGCTCGCGGAAATTCCCTTCGCGTTTCTCATCGTGTTCCTCGGCGAGTCGTTCGTGCGCGAGAACGCGCCCCTGTTCGTCGTGCTGCTGGTGCTGCTGGTCGGCGTCCTCGGGTGGGAACTCGGCAACGCCCGCCGCATGCGCCGGGGTCGCTAAGGCGCCGGCGCCGGGTTGCGATGCGGCGCTCCCCTCCGGCCGGCGCCGGCCGGGGGGGCACGGGCTCAGTAGGTCAGCAGGTACTGCCGCATCATCTCGTGGTCCTCGTGCTCGAGCACGTGGCAGTGGAACGGGAAGGGTTCGCTCTGCCCGGGGGCGAGCCCGGCCACCCCGGTGAAGCGCGCCGCCACGCTCACCAGTTCGAGCCCGCCGACGCGCACCGTGTCCTTCCAGCCCTTCTCGTTGTCGTCGACGCGATTGGGGCCGACGCCGACGGGCTTGCCGTCCGGATCCTCGCCGAGCTGCCAGCGTCCGAGCACCTGGAACTGCACCAGATGGATGTGCATCGGATGGATCATCTCGGACTTGTTCACCCAGTTCCACACCTCGACGCTGCCGTTCTGCACGGCATGGGTCGGCACGTCGAAGCGGTGCTCGGTGTCGCGCCGCGTCGGCCCGGTGATGTGCCACATCGCGTCGCCGACGTCGGGGTCGTAGGTGTCCTCCAGCGCGAAGTAGCGCTGCGGCGCCCCGGCGATATCGAGTGGCGCGATGCTCGCCAGCGTCGCGGGCAGGATCACGCCGTCGCTGACGGGCGTGGCGCCGACGTGGAACGCCATGACCTCGTCGATCCGCGGCGCTTCCATGTGCACCTGGTCCATGTCGCGGTTGGTCAGCACGACGCCGTTGCTCATGCCGGGCTGGCTGAAGTCGACGATGACGTCGGCGCGCTCGCCCGGGGTGAGCGTGATGCGCCGCAGGGCGAGCGGCGCCGGCAGGAAGCCGCCGTCGGTGCCGATCTGCTGGAACACCCAGTTGTCGCTGTCGCTGCCGAGCTGCAGCGTGTAGTTGCGCGTGTTGGAGCCGTTCAGCAGGCGGAAGCGGTACTTGCGCGGCTCGACCACCAGGTGCGGCCAGGCCTTGCCGTTGACCAGCATGACGTCGCCGAAGAAGGTGTCGTCGAGCCGCCGCGGATAGGCGAGCCGGCCGGTGCCGGTGATCTGCCGGTCCTGCAGCACCAGCGGCATTTCGTAGCGCGGGTCGGGCAGCTGGCCGGAGGCGATCCACGCGCGCTCCTGCGCATCGCGCACGAGGAAGCCGCCGGCGAGGCCCATGATGACGTTCAGCCGCGTGTTGCCGATCGCGTGGTCGTGGTACCAGAGCGTCGCCGAGCGGTCCTGCGGCGCGTAGTCGTAGGTGACCGACTGGGTCGGCAGGATGAACTGGGTTGGGTAGCCGTCGGCGAACGACGAGACGTGGCCGCCGTGCAGGTGGACGACCGCCTTGCGGTTGTCGGTGGCACCGTGCACGTGGTCGAGCACGCTCTGGTCGATGCGCAGGAAATGCCGGGCGTCGATGTCGCTCGACAGGTTGTTGTACCAGACGACGCGGGTCGTCGCCTCGGCCGGCACGACGAAGGTCGGCCCGGGACTGCTGAAGCCCGACGCGGCGTTGCCGAAGCCCCAGACCGGCGTCACCGGTCCGAGGTCGCTGTGCAGGGTCTGTTTGAACTGCCGCATGCGGACGTGGTAGACGCCGCTGGCGTTGGCCCGCATCACGGCCGGGATGGGCAGCGGATCCTTGAAGCGGGTGAGCGAAGGCGAGCCCCCCGCGTAGGCGGAACGGCTGGTGACGCCCCACGGGAGGAGCAGGGCGGCGCCGCCCACGGCGGTGGCCTGCAGGAATTCGCGCCGGCTCCACGCTACGCCGCCGCGCCTGGATTGGGTGTCCTGTTTCATGACTCGATCTCCTTGGCCTGGACATGCCGGGCCGGCGCCGTGCGCGACGGCGGCGCCCCGGGCCATTGGGTCCCGCCGGGGGGCGGGCACGACCCCGCATGGGAATCGCAATGATTCCCATCGCGATGACTCCATCAACGTAGCCGCCGCGCAGCCGCGGACAAGGTGGGCCGAGCCTGTAAATTCGGGGGCGTGGACCGTAGCGCGCGGATGCGGGGGTGCCGGCCTACGACTAAAGTGGTATGTCCTTCTCCCGGTCTTTGCTCTACGCTGATGCCGGCTTGTCGAGGCGACGACCTGACGGGAGGCTTGATGCCACGGAAAACGGTGCGCTACCGCGCAGACATCATCCAGGCGATGAGCCTGGGGATGGGCGACTACCCGCTGCAGCCGGACGACCCCTTCTACGATTGGCGCCTGCTCGCCGAAGGCGACTCGTGGTTCACCGTCGGCGCGATCCCGTCGTCCAACCTGCTCTACGAACTGCGCCTCAAGCAGCGCACCGTCATCCTCAACCTCGGCCATCCCGGCGATACGCTCGCCAACGTCGCCCAGCTGTCGGCCAACCCCGAATTCGTTCGCCGGCTCGCCCACCCCAACTGGGCGTCCGACTGGGACGCCGTGCTGCTGAGCGGCGGCGGCAACGACCTGATCGACCGCGCCGGCGACCTCATCCGGGCGCGCCCCAGGGGCGCCGCCAGGCAGGCGGCCGACTACGTCGACGCCGACGCGCTGGCGGCGTTCGGCGCCGACGTCAAGGCGGCCTACCGCAGGATCGTCGCGCTGCGCGACGGGGCGGCGAGCCCGAACCACGGCAAGCCGATCATCGTCCACACCTACGACTACCCCACCCCGCGCCCGGCGCCGGCGACCTTCCTGATCGTCCCGTTCACCCGGCCGTGGATGCACCCGGTGTTCGAGGCGCGCAAGGTGCCGAAGTCCCTGCGCGCCGGCGTCGCAGCGCTGCTGCTCGACGCGCTCGCGGGGGCGCTGCTGGAACTCGAAAGCGAATTGCCGGCGTTTCATGTGGTCGACACCCGCGGCCTGCTCGAGCGGGCGGACATCGATGCGCGCGGCAACAGCGGCGACTGGCTGAACGAGATCCATCCCAACGGCGACGGCTACCGCAAGATCGCCGCCAGGCTGGCGGCGAAACTGCACCGGGTGCTCGCGGCATGAGGCGCGCCAAGCTCGGGCTGGCGCTGGCGGGCGGCGGCTTTCGCGCCTCGCTGTTCCACCTCGGGGTGCTGCGGCGGATGGCGGAGCTCGACCTGCTGCGCCACGTGCAGGTGCTCTCCGCGGTGTCGGGCGGCTCGATCGTCGGCGCGCTGTACGTCCTGCTGCTGAAGGAGCGCCTCGAGAATCCTGCCCACACGTCGATTTCCCGCGAGGGCTACCTGGAGATCGTCGACGAGCTGCAGCACGACCTGATCCGCGGCATCCGCGGGAACCTGCGCACCCGGCTGTTCATGAATCCCTTCACGCTGCTCAAGGTGCTGCTCTTCAGGGGGAGCCTCGCCGCCGAGATGGGGCGGCTGTACGAGCGGCACATCTTCGGCGCCGCCCGCGCCCGGCTGCAGAAGGCCGGCGCCGCCATCGTCGCCGGCAGGATCCCGCTGACTGCGCTGCGCTTGCGCAAGGAGGCGGTCGACCGCGAGGGCAGCGCGGTGGCCTACAACGTCGAGGCGCTCGCCGGCGCCGGGCGGCCGGGGTCGGCGGTCACCAGCCTGATCCTCAACGCGACCTCGCTCAATTCCGGCGCGCGCTTCTGGTTCTCGCCCACCGAACTCGGCGACTGGTACCTCGGCCACGTGCGCCACGACGAGATCCGCGACGAACTGCTGCCGCGCAAGGTCCTGCTCGAGCTCCCGCACGACCAGCGAAGCGCGCTGCTCGACGCGTGGCCCGATGCAACGCGCTGGAAAGCGGTGGCCGGCGGCGTCCTCGCGCGCTGGGGGATGGCGTGGGACGACGCGCACGCGAGCGGCGTGCGCAACTGGGGCAGTGATCCGGCGCATGCGGCGCAGCTGCGGTTCGCCCACTGGTACGCAGGCATCCGCCGCGAACGCGCGCTCGCGGGATCGCGGCTCGCGCGCTGGCTCGGCGTGCAGGTCGCGGCGGACGCCGGGGGCGGGCTGCCGCTGCCGTGGAGCGGGCCGCTGGCGGCGGACGAATTCCTGGCCCTCGTGCAGCTGCTGCTGCAGGCGGAGGACGGACGCCTGCGCAACCTCAAGATCCATGCGTGGTACCTGGCGCACGGACGCCGGCGGGTGCCCACGGTCGACGGCGGAATGGACGACGCGACCCGCTGGACCTTCTTCTGGGAGGCGCTGAAGTCGGTCGACCACGAGCGCGGCGAGCGCCTGGAGGTCGCCTTCGGCGAGGAAGCCGCAGGCGGGCGCGAGCCGCCGTGGTGCAGGCAGCTGTTCGACTGGGTGCTCGAGGTCTACTCCTGCGACGGGGCCGCGGCCATTTCCCCGACGATCGAGGCCGAGTGGGACGCGTTTCCCCTGGCCGACGCCGTCGCCGCCTCGGCGGCCTTCCCGCCCGTGTTCCCGCCCTACCAGCTGCGCGAGATCTACGACGACACCCATGTGCAGGTGCTGTCGCTCACCGACGGCGGGCCCTTCGACAACCTCGGCGTGACGGCGCTGCTCGACGAGCACTGCAACTACGTGATCGCGAGCGATACCGGCGCCCCGTTCGACAACCGCCAGGGCAGGGCGGCGGTGGGACGGCTCGGCATGATGCGCAGGCTGTCGGACGTGCTGATGTTCCGCCCGGCGCAGCTCTACCGCCACGATCTCCACGAGCGCCGCCGCATCGGTCGTGCGGCCGAGGCCGGCGACGCCGCGTCGGCGCTCGCGCGCTTCGCCGCCAGCCGCGAACTGCGCGGATTGGCGGCGTTCCGCATCGGCTCGCCGCGGCGCGCGGGAGAGCCGCCGGCGGTCGACCCTGCGCTGATCGCGAACCTGCGCACCGATCTCGACGTCTTCGGCGACGTCGAGATCAAGTGCCTGGTGAACGCGGGCTACCTGATGGCCGACCAGTACCTGCGCGCAGGCCTCAAGGACAGCCCCTTCGAGTCTCCCGACTGGGCCGCGGCCGCGTGCGAGCCGTTCCCGCCGACACTGCCCGCGCCGCGCGTCGCGCGCATCCTCGAGGCCGGCCGCCATCGCTTCTTCCGCGCCCTGATGCTGTGGGCGCCGCTGCCGACGGTGGCGACGCTCGGCGCCGCGTCGGCGCTCGTCGGCGCCGTTTGGGTCCGGGGCTGGGAATGGTCGCACGCCTGGGCCGCGGCGGCCGGCGCGGTCGAGTGGACGGCGGCGAACCTGCTGACCCTCGACTGGGTCGCCGAAGGCGTCCGGCAGGTCCGGCTGAAGTACGTCGCCGCGGCCGCGCTGGCGGCGCTGCTCGGCTGGCTGGCGCTGCGCGAGGCCGGCGCGCTCTGGCCTGCCGCGCGTTACGCGCTGCGCGATCGCGCCGGCGGGGGGCGCAGGGCGCTCACGCTGTGGAAGAACCTGAAGCGGTTCAAGGGCAACCTGCTGTGGCTGTTCAAGTTCCTTCCGCTGGCGGTCGTCGTGGTGTCGGCGGTCGCCTGGGCGAGCCACCTCCTCGGCGCCAGGCCCTTCCAGCGGGCGACGCGCGACCCCGAAGGAATCGACCGGTAGCGGGAGCGCCGCGCCAACGAAAAACGGCCCACCTTGCGGTGGGCCGTTCCGAATACTGGTGGCCAGGGGCAGAATCGAACTGCCGACACGCGGATTTTCAATCCGCTGCTCTACCAACTGAGCTACCTAGCCAAAAGAGGCCGCAATTTAACCGCTTTGCCGCCCCCAAGTCAAGCCGCGCGCTCAGCACGCAAGCCCGTGCACGCCGCACAGATGCCGCTTGACGAGCGCCAGCACGACCCACAGCCAGAACAGCAGGAAGAAGGTGAGCAGCGGAATGTGGGCATCGATCACGAAGCGCGGGGTGACGAAGCGCACGGCGCGCACCACCGGCTGGGCGACGGTGCGCAGCACGCGGTAGAAGATGTTCTGCTCGCGGTACTTGCCGGCCAGCAGCGCGACCGCGCCCTGGCCGAGCAGGGCGAAACCGGCCACCTCGACGAGGGCGCGCAGTATGGAAACCAGCAGGATGTCGAACGGCATGGCGTGGGGTGCGGGTGAGGAAGCCCCGGATTCTATCGCAGCTTGTCAGGCCGCCGCTTGCCCGTGACAATGCGGGGTCGTTCCTTCTGCAACCGATTCCAACATGAATTTCGACCGTGTGCGGCATGCCTTGCGGGGTGCGCTCTTCAACTTCCTGCGGCAACCCGGGCGCGCGCTCGAGGCCTATCACGACAGCTATCGCGCCGATCCCCGGCATGCCGGCACGCTGCGCATGCTGGGCTGGCTGGAGGCGCAGCAGAAGCACTGGCCGGAGGCGGAGGCCTGGTTCGAGCGCGCGGTCGAGGTCGAGCCGGACGACGCACATGCGTGGTTCAACCTCGGCTACCTGCGCGACCAGGGGGGCATGGACGAGGCGGCGGTCGCCGCCTTTCTGCGGGCGACCGAACTGAACCCGAACAACGACCGCGCCTGGTACGGGCTGGGCATGCTGCACGCCCGTCACGGGCGCCATCGTGACGCCGCCGCCGCGCTGGCCGAGGCGGGCCGGCTGCAGCCGATGAACGGCCTGGCCTGGTATGCGCTGGGGATGGCGTGGCAGCACTGCAACGAGCCCGCCAAGGTGGCGGAAGTGATCGAGCACACGCTGGCCCACGATCCGCAGACCGCGCAGCGGCTGATCCGCGACACCGGCCGCAGCGACTACGCGCACCGCCTCGCCTGAGGCAGGCGCGCGGACGAAAAAAAGCCGGCCAATTGGCCGGCTTTTCAATTGCGCGCCCGAAGGCGCGCTGCAGCAGGCGATCAGGCCGCCTGCGTCCTGATGTCGCCTTCCAGGCTCGGGTAGCGAACGTGGTCGACCAGCTGCTGGATCTCGGCGCTGGGCGCCTTGGTGACCAGCGAGCCGATGATGATGCCGAGGAAGCCCACCGGCATGCCGAACACGCCCGCGGCGATCGGGGCGATGCTGAACCACTGGTTCGCCGCTACGCCGCCGAAGAACGGGTAGGTGATGTACATGTAGTACATGCACACGCCCAGACCGGCGAGCATGCCGACGACCGCGCCGGTGTAGTTGGCGCGCTTCCAGAACACGCCGAGCACCAGCGCCGGGAAGAACGCCGAGGCAGCCAGCGAGAACGCGGCACCGACCAGGAACAGGATGTCACCCGGCTTCAGCGAGGCGGTGTACGCGGCGAACAGCGCCACCACCAGCAGCAGGCCCTTGGAGATCGCCAGGCGGCGAACGGTGGAGGCCTTCGGGTCGATCATCTTGTAGTAGACGTCGTGCGACAGCGCGTTGGCGATGGTCAGCAGCAGGCCGTCGGCAGTCGACAGCGCCGCGGCCAGGCCGCCCGCCGCCACCATGCCAGACACCACGTAGGGCAGGCCTGCGATCTCCGGCGTGGCCAGCACGATGAGGTCGCCGCCGAGGGTGATTTCGGCGAGCTGCACGATGCCGTCCATGTTGATGTCGACGATCTTCATCAGCGTCGCGTCCACCGCAGCCCAGTTGGCCACCCACGCCGGCAGCGACGCGAACGACGAGCCGACCAGGTTGTTGTAGACCTCGAACTTGACCAGCACCGCCAGCGCGGGCGCGGTGAAGTACAGCAGGAAGATGAAGAGCAGCGACCAGAACACCGACTTGCGCGCTTCACGCACCGAGGGGGTGGTGTAGTAGCGCATCAGGATGTGCGGCAGCGACGCGGTGCCGACCATCAGGCACAGCACCAGCGCGATGAAGTTGCGGCGCTTGATGTTGGAGGCCTCCTGGTCTTCGGCGCGTGCGGCAGCGATTTCCGCTTCGGTGGCGTTGGGGTTGGTCTTCAGCAGGTTCGCTTCGGCGCCCTTGCCGGCGAACGCGGTGGCGTGCGCGGAGACCGGACCGGTCTTGGCCTTGGCGCCGTCGGCGGACTTCTTCCACGATGCCTTGAGGTCGTCGGTGGTCGCCGGGAAGTCGGCGGGGTTGCCGGCCTCGGCACGCTGGGCCTCGAGGAAGGCTGCGCCGGTACCGGCGGCGACGGCTTCGTCGAGCGCCGCGATCTTCGCTTCGAACGATTCCTGCTGCGCCTTGAATGCGGCACGGGCCGAGGCCTCGGCGGCACCCTTGGTGGTGTCGGCGTTGTTGAAGTCCTTTTCCAGCTGCGTCACCTGCTGCAGCACCTGGCCGTAGGCGACCTGCGGCACCGGGTTGCCGGTGTGCGACACCGACAGCCACACCACCGGGATCATGTAGGCGATGATCAGGATGATGTACTGCGCGACCTGGGTCCAGGTCACCGCACGCATGCCGCCGAGGAAGGAGCACACCAGGATGCCGGCGAGACCGACGAACACGCCGATCTGGAATTCCAGGCCGGTGAGACGCGCGGTGATGATGCCGACGCCGTAGATCTGCGCGACCACGTAGGTGAACGAGCAGATGATGGCGGCGATCACGCCGATGGTGCGCGGCAGGTTGCCGTTGTAGCGCGCGCCGAGGAAGTCCGGAATGGTGAACTGGCCGAACTTCCTGAGGTAGGGCGCGAGGAACAGCGCCACCAGCACGTAGCCGCCGGTCCAGCCGAGCACGAAGGCGAGGCCGTCATAGCCGGCGAGGTACAGGGTACCCGCCATGCCGATGAAGGACGCGGCCGACATCCAGTCGGCGCCCGTTGCCATGCCGTTGAAGATGGCCGGCACGCGGCGTCCCGCGACGTAGTACTCCGAAACGTCGGCGGTCTTCGACATGATGCCGATGCCGGCATACAGCGCGATCGTCGCGGCGAGGAAGATGTAGCCGACCCACTTGGCGGGCAGGCCCATCTGCTCGAGGATGGCGAGCACGATGACGAAGGCGATGAAGCCGCCGGTGTAGAAGGTGTAGTACTTCTTGAGTTGCTGGAAGAACTGGCTCTGGGTCAGTGCGGTCATTATTCTTCTCCCTCGTGGACGCCGTATTCAGTGTCCAGCTTGTTCATGCGCCGGGCGTAGAACCAGATGATCAGCACATAGATGATCAGGGAACCCTGTGCGCCCATGTAGAAGGCGAAGGGGAAGCCCAGGATGACGATGTTGTTGAGCTGGGGGGCGAAATAGATGACGACGAACGTCGCCACGAACCAGATGGCGAGCAGGATCGCGGTGATCCGCAGGTTCTTGCGCCAATACTCCTCGTGTCTTTCCGACAACTGCATGGCAATACCTCCGTGAGCGAGAGTGTGATTGATTGTGGAAACGCGCCTAGTTGGTAGAAGTCGCGCGTGCGCCGGAGTTTAAGGATTTGCGGCGCAGCCCACAAACAGATTAGAAGGCGCTAATTTGCGGAAAGCCAACGGCGGGCCCGCAGCAGGCGCTGCAGCTGGTGGGCGGTGCGGATGTTCTCGCGCTCGGCGGCGGCCAGCAGGACCAGCCACAGTTCGGCGGTGGCGTAGGCGTCGGCCAGCGCGCCGTGACGCGCATAGACGGTGATTCCGAAGTGTTCCAGCCATTGGTCGAGCTGCTGGCAGCGCGGGGCGGCGTCGGGAAACAGCAGCGGCGCGACGACGGCGGCGTCGAACCACGGCGCGTTCGGCGCGACGCCGAGCTGGGCGCGTGCCTCGCGCTGCAGGACGGTCTGGTCGAACGCGGCGTGGAAGGCGACCCGCGGCGCGGACCCGGCGAATTCGAGCCAGGCGAGCAGCGCCTGGTGCGGCACCTGCCCGGCGCGCTGCTCGCTGCCGCTGATGCCGTGGATGAGGATGTTGGCGGCCGCGGTCGACTCTGCCTGCGCGAGGCCGACCTCGAGGCTGGCGCCGAGCGCGACGCGCCCCTGTTCGATCGCCACCGCGCCGATCGCCAGCAGCGGGTCGCGCTGCGCATCGAGGCCGCCGGTCTCGACGTCGACCACCACCCAGCGCATCGCGGCGAGCGGCTGGCGGAGGTCGGCGGCGTCGCGCGGCAGCGCCGCCCGCCGGGCGTCGCTCGCCGGGTCGAGCGGCGGCAGCGAGCGTCTGCCGAACGGCCAGATCACAGGCCGTAGTCCATCGCCAGGCGCGCCTGCACCTTGCGTGCCTGGCGCAGCGCCTCCTTGAGGATGCGGCGGTCGAGCGGATTCAGCGTGTCGGGGTCGAGATGGTTGTCGGGCACCTGGCCGGCGCGCTGCTGACCGTGCTGGTGGCGCAGCCGCAGCAGCTGCAGGAAGTGGAACGCACGGTTCCAGTCGGCGAGCTCGCCGTCGGGGATGTTGAGCGCCGGGGCGGCGGCGCGCAGCCGCATCGCGGTGTTGGTCTGCGGGCTGCCGGCGGCGAGCGCGAAAATGCGCGCGGCATCGACGAAGGGCGTGGCGCCGTTGAGCTTGAGGTCGAGCGTGTGCGGGTGGGCGTCGTCCTCCGACAGCACGAAGTCGCGCACCACCCCGAGCGGCGGGCGGTTGCGCAGCGCGTTGCCGGCCATCTGGTGGAGGAAGCGGGGGTTTTTCTGCGCCGCGCGGTTGAGCCAGGTGCGCAGCTCGAGCGCCAGCGCGGCGTCGCCGGCGAGCGGGCGGAAGTCGAAGAAGATGCTGGCGTTGAGCAGCGCCTCCGGGCTGCCGTGCTCGATCCACAGGCTGAACTGCTGCTGCCAGCCGGCCGCCGGCAGGCACCATTTCGGGTTGCTCGCCATGATGCCGCCGCGGCACAGCGGAAAGCCGCAGGTGTCGAGCCGGTGGTTGACGCGCAGCGCGAACGCGAGCAGCGCGTCGCGTTGCGCGTCGTCCGCTTCGGCGAAGATCAGCGCGTTGTCCTGGTCGGTGGCGAGCGTCTGCTCCATGCGGCCTTCCGAGCCGAGCGCGAGCCAGCACCAGCGGAGTCCGGCGAGCGCGGCGTCGGCTTCGTGCTCGAGCGTGATGATGCGCTCGGTGAGGCGGTCGTTGAGGCTGGAAATGATCGCGGTGAGGTTCTCCGCGTCCATCCCCTGCGCCAGCAGGCTGTGCGCGAGATCGCCGATGTCCTGCGCCAGCGCGGGCAGGCGGGCGGGATCGTCGCAGCGCATGATGGCCGAGGTGATGCCCTCCACCGACAGGCGGCGCAAGGCGAACACGTCCTTCTCCGACACCACGCCGACCAGCCGGCCCGCCTCGACCAGCGGGACGTGGTGGATGCCCTGGCGCGCCATCAGCACCAGGGCGTCGGCCACCGGCGCGTCGGCAGGGAGCGTCGCCGGGTCGGGCGTCATCACTTGCGAGATCGGCGTGGCGAGCGGCACGCGGGCCAGCGTCACGCGCGCCAGCACGTCCTTCAGGGTGAGGATGCCGGCCGGCCGGCCGGCGGCGTCGGCCACCACCACCGACCCGACCCGGGCGGCCTCCATCGCCGCCAGCGCGTCGGCCAGCGGCGTGGCCGCCGCGACGCTCAGCGGCGCCCGACGCACCAGGCTCGCAAGCGGGCGTGCGAACCGGGTTTCGTCGTCGAGCGCGAGCGCGTATTCCGACTGCACCGCGCGCTGGGATTCCTCCAGCAGGCTGGCGATGCGGCGGGTGCAGAAGTCGTTGAATTCCGGGCTCTTCGCCAGCAGCGCATGGAAGTCCGCGGCGGGCAGCGTGTAGCAGAACGTGTCGGTCGCCGCGACGTAGCGGTTGGCCGCGCCGCGGCCCGCGAGCAGCGCCCCCAGCGGGAACATTTCGCCGGCGGCCAGTTGCAGCACCGTCTGCCCGTCGGCGGTGGCGCCCGCCACCGTCCCCTGCTTGATGATGAACAGGTTTTCGGGTGGCGCGGCGGAAGGCGCCAGCAGCACCGAGTCGCGCGGGTAATAGCTGACCGACAGATGCTGCACCAGCCACAGCAGCTCGTCCTCGGTCATCGCGGAAAACGGCGCCTGGCGCCGCAGCGCATCGAGGGTGGCGCGGTGCAGGCTGGTGGCGAGGGGCAGCGTCGAGCTCATGGCCGCACGTTAGTGGCTCGCGGTGGCTTTGGCAACCGACGGCGCGCCCGGGGCTTGCGTGCCGCGCTGGCTGTCTATACTGAGAGCCGCTCTCATTTAACACGGGGCCAGCGGTATCGGCGCGCTCGGCCCGAGCGCCAAGCCCTGCCCCGATTTTCCCGGCTGAACAGCACAGGCCTTCGGCGCCGCCCCGGCCGCATGCGCGGAGATGGGGGGCCGGCCCGCCGTTCGGCGTCACCCGAAAGGAGAGAGATCCATGAACACGAGAATGAACCAAGCGCTGCTGGCCACCGCCGTTGCGGCGCTCGCGTGGGGGGCGCCCGTTCTCCACGCGCAAACCGCGGCGCCGGCCGACAGCAAGCAGGCCGCCACCGACAAGGAGATGGACCAGTACTACGGCGCGATGCAGGAGCGCTACCGATTGATGCAGGAACAGATGGCAAGAATTCGCCAGACCCGGGACCCCGCCGAACGCCGCAAGCTGATGCAGGAGCACTGGCAGACCGTGCACGAGGGGGGCGCGATGATGGGCGGCTGGGGCATGGGGCCGGGCGGGTATGGAATGGGCTGCGGCATGGGCGCTTACGGCATGGGACCCGGCATGATGGGCGGGGGCTATGGCATGGGGCCCGGCATGATGGGCGGGGGCTACGGCATGGGGCCCGGCATGATGGGCGGGGGCTATGGCATGGGCCACGGCATGATGGGCGGCGGCTACGGCATGGGGCCGCAGGGCCTGCCCGACCTCACCGATGATCAGCGCAGCCGCATCGCCAAGATCCGGGACGAAACGCGCAGGAAGCACTGGGAGCTGATGGGGCAGATGCTCGACGAACAGGCCAGGCTGGGGGACCTGTACGACGCGCCCAAGCGGGATTCGGACGCCATCAGCGATACCTACAAGAAGATCAGTGAGCTGCAGCGGCGGATGTACGAGTCTTCCGCAGACGCCCACAAGCGCATGGAAGCCGTACTGACCAAGGAGCAGCAGGAGAAGTCGTGGCGCTTCTGGCGCCGCCAGTGACGCGGCCCTGACTCATTCGCATCACCGCGGATTCCGCACATGAAAAAGCCCCGCCGAAGCGGGGCTTTTGTCTGGCCAACTGCCCGTGGCGGGCAGCGGCAGCCGGACCTGACTTACATCATGCCCATGCCGCCCATACCGCCCATGCCGCCCATGTCGCCGCCGCCCATCGGCATGGCCGACTTGTCTTCCGGCAGGTCGGCGACCATGCAGTCGGTGGTCAGCATCAGGCCGGCGATCGACGCGGCGTTCTGCAGCGCGGTGCGGGTGACCTTGGTGGGGTCGAGCACGCCCATCGCGACCATGTCGCCGTATTCGCCGGTGCCGGCGTTGTAGCCGAAGTTGCCCTTGCCTTCCAGCACCTTGTTGACGACGACCGACGGCTCTTCGCCGCAGTTCTTGACGATCTGGCGCAGCGGCTCTTCGATCGCGCGCAGCACGATCTTCACGCCGGCGTCCTGGTCGTGGTTGTCGCCCTTGACCGCAGCGGCCACGGCACGGGCGCGCAGCAATGCCACGCCGCCGCCGGGGACGATGCCTTCCTCGACGGCGGCACGGGTCGCGTGCAGCGCGTCCTCGACACGGGCCTTCTTCTCCTTCATCTCGACTTCGGTCGCAGCGCCGACCTTGATCACCGCCACGCCGCCGGCCAGCTTGGCCTTGCGCTCCTGCAGCTTCTCGCGGTCGTAGTCGCTGGTGACTTCCTCGATCTGCTTGTTGATCTGGGCGATGCGGCCCTTGATCGCGTTGGCGTCACCGGCACCGTCGATGATGGTGGTGTTTTCCTTGCCGATCTCGATGCGCTTGGCGCGGCCGAGGTCGGTCAGCTGGGCTTTTTCAAGGCTCAGGCCGACCTCTTCGGCGATCACGGTACCGCCGGTCAGGATCGCCATGTCTTCCAGCATCGCCTTGCGGCGGTCGCCGAAGCCCGGGGCCTTGACGGCGCAGGTCTTGAGGATGCCGCGGATGTTGTTGACCACCAGCGTGGCGAGCGCTTCGCCGTCGACGTCTTCGGCGACGATCAAGAGCGGCTTGCCGGCCTTGGCGACCTGCTCCAGCACCGGCAGCAGGTCACGGATGTTGGATATCTTCTTGTCGAACAGCAGGATGAAGGGATCTTCCATGATCGCCATCTGCTTGTCGGCATTGTTGATGAAGTAGGGCGACAGGTAGCCGCGGTCGAACTGCATGCCCTCGACGACGTCGAGTTCGTTCTCCAGGCCCGAGCTGTCTTCGACGGTGATCACGCCTTCCTTGCCGACCTTGTCCATCGCGGCGGCGATGATGTCGCCGATCGAGGCATCGGAGTTGGCGGAAATGGAACCGACCTGGGCGATTTCCTTGGAGGTCTTGCAGGGTTGCGAAATCTTCTTCAGCTCGGCGGTGATGGCGATGACGGCCTTGTCGATGCCGCGCTTCAGGTCCATCGGGTTCATGCCGGCGGCGACGAACTTCATGCCTTCGTTGACGATCGACTGCGCCAGCACGGTCGCGGTGGTGGTGCCGTCACCGGCGACGTCGGAGGTCTTGGAGGCGACTTCCTTGACCATCTGCGCGCCCATGTTCTCGAGCTTGTCCTTCAGCTCGATTTCCTTGGCGACCGACACGCCGTCCTTGGTCACGGTGGGGGCGCCGAAGGAACGGTCGAGCACCACGTTGCGGCCTTTCGGGCCCAGGGTCACCTTGACGGCGTCAGCCAGAATGTTGACACCAGCCACCATGCGGTGACGTGCGGAATCACCAAAACGTACGTCTTTTGCAGCCATGCTTAACTCCTAAATATTCGAATTCGTTGGGATTGCGTGCGGGTGTCGGCTTACTGCTCGACCACGCCCATGATGTCTTCTTCGCGCATCACCAGCAGTTCCTCGCCCTCGACCTTGACGGTCTGGCCGGCGTACTTGCCGAACAGCACGCGGTCGCCGACTTTCACGTCCAGCGGAATCAGCTTGCCCTGATCGTCTTTCTTGCCGGCGCCGACGGCGATGATCTCGCCCTGGTCGGGCTTCTCGGCGGCGGTGTCGGGGATGACGATCCCGGAAGCGGTCTTGCGCTCTTCTTCCATGCGCTTGACAATCACTCGGTCGTGCAGAGGACGGATTTTCATTGCAAAGTCTCCATTGCGTAACGTTGATAACCGGCAGCCTCGCTGCCCGAAAATGAGGAAGCGGCGAACCTGTTGTTAGCACTCGCCGCCATCGAGTGCTAATGGTAGGGGCGCAGTGTGACAATTTCAAGCCCATGAACGACGATCTTTTGAGCCGCAGCCGCGCCGCGGTCTGGCACCCCTGCACCCAGATGAAGCAGCTCGAGGCCGTCCCGCCGCTGGCGGTCGCGCGCGGCGAGGGGCCCTGGCTCATCGACACCGACGGCCGGCGCTACCTCGACGCGATCTCGAGCTGGTGGGTCAACCTGTTCGGCCACTGCAACCCGCGCATCAACGCGGCGATCACCGACCAGCTGACGAAAATCGAGCACGTGATGCTGGCCGGCGCCACCCACGCGCCGGTGGTCGAGTTGTCGGAACGGCTCGCGAAGCTGACCGGGCTGGGCCACGCCTTCTATGGTTCGGACGGCGCCTCGGCCACCGAGATCGCGCTGAAAATGAGCGCGCACTACTGGCGCAACGCCGGCCGGCCCGGGAAGAACGGCTTCGTCAGCCTGAAAAACGGCTACCACGGCGAGACCGTCGGCGCGCTGTCGGTGACCGACATTCCGCTGTTCAAGGCCACGTATGCGCCGCTCGTGCGCCATACGGTGCAGGTGCCGACGCCCGACGCGCGCCTGGCCGAGCCGGGCGAGACGGCCGAGGCGTATGCGCTGCGCTGCGCCGACGCGCTCGAGGCGCATCTCGCCGGGCACGCCGCCACCACCGCCGCCCTGATCCTCGAGCCGCTGGTGCAGGGGGCGGCCGGCATGGCGATGTACCACCCGGTCTATCTCAAGCGGGCGCGCGAACTGTGCGACCGCCATGACGTGCACCTGATCGCCGACGAGATCGCCATGGGTTTCGGCCGCACCGGGACCCTGTTCGCGTGCGAGCAGGCCGGCGTGAAAGCCGATTTCGTGTGCCTGTCGAAGGGCATCACCGGCGGCTACCTGCCGCTGTCGGTGGTGCTGACCACCGACGACGTCTACGCGGCGTTCTGGGACGACGCCACCGCGCGCGGCTTCCTGCATTCGCACTCCTATACCGGCAACCCGCTCGCCTGCCGCGCCGCGCTGGCGGTCCTCGACATCTTCGAGCACGACAACGTGATCGCCGCGAACCGTGTCAAGGCCATCGAATTCACGCGGGTCCTCGACGAAGTGGCCGCTCACCCCCGGGTGCGCCACTTCCGCCACCAGGGCATGATCTGGGCGTTCGACGTGGCGGACGCCACGCCCGGGTTTTCCGCCCGCCTCCACCTGGCCGCACTGGCGCAGGGCGTGTTCATCCGCCCGATCGGCGGCACGGTCTACGCCATGCCGCCCTACGTGACGGCGATCGACGAAATGCGCGCGCTGGCCGACGCGCTGCTCGTCTGCCTCTCCGACCCGGCGGTCTGAAGCGGCGCTGCGCCGCTTGACGCCGCGCGCCGATCCGCAGAAGATAGTGACTGATTACTATCTAACGGGGGTCGAGCATGTCCGAAGCGCCTCACCGCAAGCGGCTGGGAGCTGAAGAGCGGCGCGAGGAGATCATCCGCGTGACGCTCGAGCTCGCCGCCAGGCAGGGCGTCGACGACGTCACCACCCAGGACATGGCGCAGGCGATGGGGGTGACCCAGGGCGCGGTGTTCCGCCACTTCCCCAGCAAGGACGCGATCTGGCTCGCGGTGATGCAGTGGGTGCGCGCGCGCCTGATGGCCGTGCTCGGGCGCGCCGCGGCCCAGGGGCGCGACCCGCTCGACGCGCTCGAGCGCATGTTCCGGGCGCACATCGACTTCATCGACGGCCACCCGGCGATCCCCCGCGTGCTCACCTCCGAGCACCTCCACGGCCGCAGCCCGGCGCTGCGCCAGCTGGTGACCGAGATCCTGCTCGCCTACGAGGCCCGGGTCGCCGGCCTGCTCGAGGCGGCGAAAGCCGCCGGGCTCGCGCGTGCGGACCTCGACGCCCGCGCCGCCGCGACGCTCTACCTCGGCATGATCCAGGGGCTGGTGCTGCAGGCCTCGATCCTGCGCGACCGGCGCACCCTGGCCGACGAGGCGACGCGCACCTTTCCGGTCTTCCTGCAGGCCGTCCGCTCCCCCCCCACCGAAGGAGAACCACGATGAAACCCACCCCCCTGATAGTTGCCGCCCTGCTTGTCCTGGCTGGCCCCGCTGCCGCGGCCGACGGCCCGCACGCGCATTCCTCGCCGGTCGCCGACGGCCGCGCGGTGCTGGAACTCAGCCCGGCAGAGCGCGCGATGATCCTCGAGGAAATGCGGCTGTTCCTCGCCGGGGTGCAGGGCATGATCGGCGCCTTGGGGCAGCAGGACATGGCGGCGGCGGCCGAGGCCGCGCGCGGCATGGGCAGGAAGATGGTGCACGAGGTCCCCCCCGCGCTGCGCGCCAAGCTGCCGCTGGAGTTTCGCCAGATCGGCTCTTCGGTGCACGGCGATTTCGACCAGATCGCACTCGACGCCGAGACCCTGAAGGATCCCGGCCATACGCTCGGCCAGCTGTCGGCCACGCTGCAGAAGTGCGTGGCGTGCCACGCCGCCTACCAGATCCGGGAAAGCGGATTCGCGGCCGCGCATTGAGATGAAGGCGAAACCGCGCAGCCTCGCCCTGGCGTTCGGCGTCGCCGCCTTCGCCGCTGCCTTCGTCTGGCTCTTCGCGACGCGCGGGCCGCTGGCGCCGGTCGCCGTCACGACCGCGCCGGTCGAGGTCGCCGAGCTGCGCCCCGCCGCCTACGGGATCGGCACCGTCGAGGCGCGCCACGCCTACGCGGTCGGTCCGATCCAGGCCGGGCGGCTGCTGCGGGTGACGGTCGACCACGGCGACCGGGTGCAGGCCGGCCAGTTGCTCGCCGAGATGGACCCGGTCGACCTCGGCGCGCGCACCGAGGCGGCGGCCAGCGCGATCGCCCGCGCCCGGCAGGCCGCGCAGGCGGCGCAGGCGCAGGTCGACGAGGCCGCCAGCCGCGCAGGCATGGCGCGCGCCAGCCTCGCGCGCTACGAGGCGCTGCAGCGCCGCAATTTCGTCGCACCCGAGATGGTCGACGGCTACCGGCACGAACGTGCCGCGGCCGAGGCCGCCCTCGAGGCGGCGCAGGCGAATGCGGCGGCGGCCCGGCGCGAGATCGCCCGCGCCGAGGCCGAGCGCTCGGCCCTGCTGCGGCAGCGCGACAGCCTCAGGCTCCTGAGCCCCGTCGACGGCGTGGTGACCGCACGCGAGGCCGAACCCGGCACCACGGTGGTGGCCGGACAGGCGGTGCTGCGGCTGGTCGACCCCGCGCGCCTGTGGGTGCGCGCCCGCGTCGACCAGGCGCGCGCCGAAGGCGTCGCCGTCGGGCAGCCGGCCGACATCGTGCTGCGCTCGGCGCCCGGCTCGGTGCTGCGCGGCACGGTGGCGCGGATCGACCTGCAAAGCGACGTGCTCACCGAGGAGCGCATCGTCAACGTCGCCTTCGACGCGCCGCCCGCCCGCCTCTATCTCGGCGAGCTCGCCGAGGTGACGATCCGCCTGCCCGGCGCGAGCGAGGCGTTGAGCGTCCCGCGCGCAGCGCTCGCCCAGCAGGGCGGCCAGCCGGGCGTCTGGCAGGTCGACGGCGGCCGCGCACGCTTCACGCCGGTGCAGATCGGCGTACAGACCGCCGAGCGGGTCGAGATCACCTCCGGCCCCGGCGCCGGCGAGCGCGTCGTCGTCTACAGCGCCGGGCAGCTCGCGCCCGACGTGCGCGTGCGCGCGCAACGGCAGGCGCCATGATCAACCTCGCCCGGCGCGACATCGGCCACCATCTCAAGAGCTACCTGCTGACCGGGCTCGGCCTCGGCCTCCTGATCGGCGTGACGCTGACGATGGCGGGGGTGTACCGCGGCATGGTCGACGACGCCCGCGTGCTGCTGCGCGCGGTCGACGCCGACGTCTGGGTGGTTCAGCAGCACACCCTCGGCCCCTTCGCCGAGCCGTCCGCCGTCCCGGACGACCTCTACCGCGCGCTGCTCGGCCTCGACGGCGTGACCCAGGCGGGCAACGTCGCCTACCTCACGATGCAGGTGTCGCACCGGGGCCGCTCGCAGCGCGTGATGGTCGCCGGCTACGAAGCCGGCAAGCCGGGCGGGCCGGCGTATCTCGTCGCCGGCCGGCCGATCGCCCGCGCGCATTACGAGGCGGTCGCAGACGCCAAGACAGGGTTCGCGGTCGGCGACGTCGTCCGCATCCGCCGCAACGACTACACCGTGGTCGGGCTCACGCGCCGCATGGTGTCGTCCAACGGCGACCCGATGCTGTTCATCCCGTTGAAGGACGCGCAGGAGGCGCAGTTTCTCAAGGACAACGACGCCATCGTCGAGGACCGCCGCCGGCTCGCCGCGAATCCGGGAATCAACCGCCCCGGCCAGCCCGGCGTGCTCGACGCGGTCGAGGCGATCCAGGCGTCGAGCCACAAGGTCAACGCGGTGTTGCTGCGGCTCGCGCCGGGCGTCGACGCACGTGCGGTCGCCGATACCATCGCACGCTGGCAGCGCTTCACCGCCTACACCCGCGACGACATGGAAGAGATTCTCGTCGCCAAGCTGATCGCCACCGCGGCCAAGCAGATCGGCCTGTTCCTGATCATCCTCGCGGTGGTGAGCGCGGCCATCGTCGCCTTCATCATCTACACGATGACGCTCGGCAAGATCAAGGAGATCGCCGTGCTCAAGCTGATCGGCACCAGGAACCGCACCATCGCCGCGATGATCGTGCAGGAGGCGCTGGGCCTCGGGGTGATCGGCTTTTTCGTCGGCAAGTTCGCCGCCACGCTGTGGGCGCCGGCCTTTCCCAAATACGTGCTGCTCGAAACCGGCGACGCCGTGCGCGCTTTCGCGCTGACGCTGGTCGTGTGCGCGCTGGCCTCGGTGCTGGCGATCCGCGCCGCGCTCAGGATCGACCCGGCGGAGGCGATCGGTGGCTGACACACAACCCGCAATCCTGATCGAGGGCATCACCAAGCGCTACGGCCACGGCAGCGCGGCGGTCGATGCGCTGAAGGGCGTCGACATGACGGTGTATCCGGGCGAAGTGGTCGGGCTGATCGGTCCCTCCGGATCCGGCAAGTCCACGCTGCTGAAATGCCTGGGCGCCGTGATCGAGCCGACCGCGGGCAGGTTCACCCTCGGCGGCGAGGTCATCTACGACGACGGCTGGAAGACCGGCGACCTGCGCGCGCTGCGCCGTGATCGCATCGGTTTCGTTTTCCAGGCGCCCTATCTGATCCCGTTTCTCGACGCCACCGACAACGTCGCGCTGCTGCCGATGCTGGCCGGCGTGCCGAACGCCGAGGCGCGCCGGACCGCGCTGGAGATGCTGACCGCGCTCGACGTGCAGCACCGGGCGCAGGCGCGCATCGCCGAGCTGTCCGGCGGCGAGCAGCAGCGCGTGGCGATCGCGCGCGCGCTCGCCAACAAGCCGCCGATCATCCTCGCCGACGAGCCGACCGCGCCGCTCGACAGCGAACGCGCCCTCACCGTGGTGAAGATCCTCAACCGCCTGGCGCAGGAATTCCAGACCGCGATCATCGTCGTCACCCACGACGAAAAGATCATTCCGACCTTCAAACGCATTTACCATATCCGCGACGGCAAGACCTACGAAGAAGCAGGCGAGGGAAGACCCCTATGAAGCTCACATTTCTCGGCGCAGCGCGCGAAGTCACCGGCTCGAGCTACCTGGTGGAGGCGGACGGCGTGCGCTTCCTGGTCGATTGCGGCATGTTCCAGGGCGGCCGCGAGACGCGCGCCAAGAACCAGCGCGCGTTTCCCTTCGATCCGCGCAGCATCGACTTCGTCATCCTCACCCATGCCCACATCGACCATTCCGGACTGCTGCCGCGGCTGGTCGCACTCGGCTTCAAGGGCCAGATCCACGCGACCCGCGCCACCTGCGACCTGCTGGCGGTGATGCTGCCCGATTCGGCGCACATCCAGGAAAAGGAGGCCGAGTACGCCAACCTCAACCGCTTCCGCAAGGACATGGCCAAACGCGACGCCAAGCGCGGACTCCCGCCGCGCGACATCGCGCCGCTGTACACGGTGGCGCAGGCACATGCCTCGCTGAAGCAGCTGAACCGGGTCGACTACGACCTGGAAATCGCGCCGCACCCGCGGGTGCGCTGTACCTTTCGCGACGCCGGCCACATCCTCGGCTCGGCGATCGTCGAGGTGTGGGTGGGCGAAGGCGCGGGGCGCCGCAAGATCGTGTTTTCCGGCGACCTCGGCCAGCCCGCGCGGCCGCTGCTGCAGGACCCGACGCACATCCACGACGCCGACTACCTGGTGGTCGAATCGACCTACGGCAACCGCGATCACAAGAGCATGGCCGCGACGCAGGACGAACTGGTGGAGGCGATCAACGACACCATCGAGAAGAAGGGCGGCAATGTCATCATCCCCGCCTTCGCGGTGGGCCGCACCCAGGACATGCTCTACCTGCTGGCCGACCTCGCGCGGCAGGGCCGCATCCCCAAGCTCACCGTGTTCGTCGATTCGCCGATGGCGACCGCCGCCACCGAAATCACCTACAAGCACATGGCGCTGCTCGACGACGAGACCCATGAGCTGATGGGACGGCACGGCGGCGCGGCGCACTTCCGCAAGCTCGACTTCGTCGAGGACGTCGAGGAGTCGAAGTCGCTCGACCGCATCAAGGGCGGCGCCGTCATCATCTCGGCCAGCGGCATGTGCGAAGCTGGCCGCATCAAGTTCCACCTGCGCGCCAACCTGCCGCGCCGCGAATCGACCATCCTGATCACCGGCTTCCAGGCCGCCGGAACCTTCGGCCGCCGCCTGGTCGACGGCGCGAAGCGGGTGCGGCTGCTCGGCGAGGACCTCCCGGTACGCGCCGACCTCTACACGCTCGGCGGACTGTCGGCGCACGCCGACCGCAGCGCGCTCCTGGCCTGGCTCGGCCATTTCCGCAGCAAGCCGCGGCGCGTGTTCGTGGTGCACGGCGAGGAGACGGTGGCGACCGGCTTCGCCGCCGACCTGCAGGCGACATTCGGCTGGGACGCGACGGCGCCTGCGGCGGGCTACAGCGTGATCCTCGACTAGCGTGGCCTGCGTGAAGAATCGACACCGTCTCATCCGGCGCCTCCCGTTCGCGCTGCTGTGCGCAGGCGCGATCGGATCCGTGCAGGCCGCCTCGGTCGCCGACTGGGAGGGCTGCAGCGCGATCGTTTCGGACGTCGAGCGGCTGGCGTGCTACGACCGCGTATCGGGCCGCTCGCAGCCGGAGGCCGCGCCGCCGCCCGTGGTCGAGCCGGTCGCGGTCGCGCCGGCCGAGGAAGCCCCCCCCGCCATGCCGACGACCCTGCTGGAACCCAAGTTCCTGTCGGCGCTCTCGCGCCACTGGGAGCTCGATAACGAGGCGAAGCAGGGCGCGTTCCTGTTCCGCGCGCACCACCCCAACTACATCCTGCCGATCAAGTACAGCACCGCGCCCAACGAAGCCCCCTTCCTGCAGGAATTCGCCGAGCCCGAGGCCGGGCTCGACAACGTCGAGACCGAGCTCCAGCTGAGCTTCAAGATCAAGGGCATGGAAGGCGTGCTCGGCTACGACGACCTCGACCTGTGGTTCGGCTATACGGTGACGTCGTTCTGGCAGGCCTACAACCGCGACATCTCGTCGCCGTTCCGCGAGAACAACTACGAGCCCGAGATGATGCTGGTCTACCGCACCGATTACTCGCTCGCCGGCTTTCGCGGCCGCTACATCAGTCTCGGGGCGTCGCACCAGTCCAACGGTCGCGGCGCGGTGCTGTCGCGCAGCTGGAACCGCGTCTACGCCCAGTTCGGCTTGGAGCGCGACAACCTGGCCGTGCTGATCCGTCCCTGGTACCGCATTCCCGAGTCGGCGGAGGACGACGACAACCCGGACATCGACGACTACATGGGGCAGGGCGACATCATCGCCGTCTACCACAAGGGCCGCGACACCTTCTCGCTGCTGCTGCGCAACAACCTGAGGACGCCGGACAACCGCGGGGCGGTGAAGCTCAACTGGAGCTTCCCGCTGCACGGGCGCCTGAAGGGCTACGTGCAGTACTTCAACGGCTACGGCGAGTCGCTGATCGACTACGACCACCACCAGCAGTCGCTCGGCGTCGGCTTCAGCCTGAGCGAGGGCATGTAGCGCTAGGGCGTCGTCTGCGCCTGTTCGAGCAGCCGGTGCACGTACTTCGCCGGGATCGCGTAGCTGATCCCGCTCGGCGCGGAGAGCGCGGCCTCCTTCGACCCCTTCACGTACACCGAATTGACCACGCCGAGCACCTCGCCCGTGTCGGGGTGCCACACCGGACTGCCGCTGTTGCCCGGGTAGGCGATCGCGTCGAGCTCGAACACCTCGTAGGCATCCTTGGCCTGCTTGAGCGTGCGCGCCGTGAGTTGCGCGGCATTTTGCAGGGGGGTGAACACGGGAATGATCGCCGCCAGCCCGGCACGGTGGGTCGACGGGTTGAGCCCGAGCACCGAACCGATCGGATAGCCGGTGAAATAGAGTTGCCAGCCCTCGCGCGCCTGCGCCGAGTCGCCCAGCTTCAGCGTCGGCAAAGGGTCGCCCTCGATCTTCAGCAGCGCCAGGTCGCGCGACTTGTCGGTGGCGACGACGCGCGCCGCGCGCACGCTCATCTGGCGGTCGCGCCCGATGAAGACCGCGTGGGTTTCCTTCTTCTCGGGGTCGAGCGGCTTGGCGAAGATATGCGCGCACGACACCACGTGCAGGCCGTCGAGCACGGCGAATCCGGTGCCCTGCAGGCTCGCGCGCGGACTGCCGGTCGGATTGAAGACGCCGACGCCGACCACCGCCGGCTTCACCGTCAGCAGGGTGTCGGCGACGTCGGCGCCCGCGGAGGCAGTCAGCATCAGCCCCAGCCAGAGCCAGCCGGCACGGCGCTTGCTGGAAAAAATGCCGCCGAGCCATCCGGGCAGCGTCAGACAAATTCGATACAATCCGGGCGCCAACAAAGACTTTCTAATCATGGGGGAATCCGAGCATGAGCGTTGTGGCAGTTGTCGGGCTGGGCTACGTGGGGCTTCCGCTGGCGGTGGAATTCGGCAAGAAGACGACCACCATCGGCTATGACCTCTCGGTTGAAAAAATCGAGCACTACCGCCGATTCTGCGATCCGACCGGCGAAGTGTCGACGGACGACCTCAAGGCGGCGACGCAGCTGACGGTGACCACCGACCCTGCCGACCTGGCGAAGGCCGATTTCATCATCGTCGCCGTCCCGACCCCGGTCGACGCGGCGCACATTCCCGACTTCTCGCCGCTGGTGGGCTCTTCCACCACTGTAGGCCAATACATGAAGAAGGGCGCGACGGTCATCTACGAGTCGACCGTCTATCCGGGCGCGACCGAGGAGGTCTGCATCCCCATCCTCGAGAAGCAGTCGGGCATGAAGTGGCTGCAGGACTTCCACGTCGGCTACTCGCCCGAGCGCGTCAACCCGGGCGACAAGGAGCGCACGATCACCAGGATCGTCAAGGTCGTGTCGGGCGACGACGCCGCGACGCTCGACAAGGTGGCCGAACTCTACGGCTCGGTGATCACCGCCGGCGTCCATCGCGCCAGTTCGATCAAGGTCGCCGAGGCCGCCAAGGTGATCGAGAACACCCAGCGCGACCTCAACATCGCGCTGATGAACGAGCTTTCGCTGATCTTCCACCGCCTCGGCATCGACACGCTCGAGGTGCTGAAAGCCGCCGGCACCAAGTGGAACTTCCTGCCGTTCCGCCCGGGTCTCGTCGGCGGCCACTGCATCGGCGTCGACCCCTACTACCTCACCCACAAGGCCGACATGCTCGGCTACCACCCGCAGGTCATCCTCGCCGGCCGCCGCATCAACGACGGCATGGGCGCCTACGTCGCGCAGGAGACGGTGAAGCAGATGATCGCCAACGGCGTGCAGGTCAAGGGCGCCAAGGTCAACGTGCTCGGCCTCACGTTCAAGGAAAACTGCCCGGATCTCCGCAACTCCAAGGTCGTCGACGTCATCCGCGAGCTGCAGTCCTTCGGCTGCGAGGTGAGCGTGCACGATCCGCTCGGCGAGCCGCGCGAGGCCGAGCACGAGTACGGCATCGCGCTCACCGCATGGGACGACCTGCCCGCGTGCGATGCCATCGTCGCCGCGGTCTCGCATGCCGCGTACCTGGAAAAGCCCTTCGCCGAGCTCACCGCCAGCCTGAAGCAGGGCGGCGTCTTCACCGACGTCAAGTCGGCGTACGACCCGGCGGCCGTCGCCGCCGCCGGCTTCGCGCTGTGGAGGCTGTGATGTCCGCGTTCGATGCGCTCAAGACCTCGTTGCAGGCCGAGCCGAAGACCTGGCTCGTCACCGGCGCCGCCGGCTTCATCGGCAGCAACCTGGTCGAGGCCCTGCTGCTGCTGGATCAGAAGGTCGTCGGCCTCGACAACTTCGCCACCGGATCCGAGAAGAACCTGGCGCAGGTGCAGGCCGGCGTCGGCGACCGCTGGAAAAACTTCACTTTCAAGCGTGGCGACATCCGCGACCTGATCACCTGCCATGCCGCGTGCAAGGGCGTCGACTACGTGCTGCACCAGGCCGCGCTCGGCTCGGTGCCGCGCTCGATCGAGGACCCGATCTCGACCCACGCCGCCAACAACACCGGCTTCCTCAACATGCTGGTCGCGGCGCGCGACGCCAGGGTGAAGCGCTTCGTCTACGCCGCGTCGTCGTCGACCTACGGCGATCACCCCGGCCTGCCCAAGGTCGAGGACGTCATCGGCAAGCCGCTGTCGCCCTATGCCGTCACCAAGCTCGTCAACGAGCTGTACGCCGACGTGTTCGGCCGCTGCTACGGCATGGAGTCGATCGGGCTCAGGTACTTCAACATCTTCGGCCGCCGCCAGGATCCCAACGGCGCCTACGCCGCGGTGGTGCCGAAATGGGTCGCCAGCATGATCCACAACGAGCCGGTCTACATCAACGGCGACGGCGAGACCAGCCGCGACTTCTGCTACATCGACAACGTCATCCAGGCCAACCTGCTCGCCGCCACCAGCCAGCATGCGGATGCGGCCAACCAGGTCTACAACGTCGCGGTCGGCGACCGCACCACGCTCAACCAGCTGTTCGAGGCGATCCGCTCGCTGCTGGCGCCGAAGTTTCCCCATCTCGCCGACTTCAAGCCGGTCTACCGCGACTTCCGCGCCGGCGACGTGCGCCACTCGCTCGCCGACATCGGCAAGGCGCGCACGCGGCTGGGCTACGAACCGACGCACCGCATCGGCGAGGGCCTGGCCGAGGCGATGGACTGGTACGTGCGCGACCTCGCCTGACCCCGCGTCTCCCGCCTGCGCGGATCGTCGACGGAACCGCGCCCGCGAATTCGGCATAATGGCGCGATGCTGTCATTCCGCGCCGTTCTCCGCCTGCTTGCCGGCCTGTTGCTCGCCGGCCTCGCCGTTCCCGCCCATGCGGCCGCCCTGCCGCCGGCCTTCACCGCCGCGCTGAAGCAGGCGGGGATCCCGCTCGGCCGGGTCGCGGTCGTGGTGCAGCCGCTCGACGCGGCCGCACCGGTGCTGAGCCACAACGCCGACGCGGCGCTCAACCCCGCGTCGGTGATGAAGCTGGTGACCAGTTTCGCCGCGCTCAACCGGCTCGGTCCGGGCTACGCCTGGACCACCGAGGTGTGGGCCGACGGCCCGGTCGCGGACGGCGTGCTCGACGGCAACCTCGTGATCAAGGGCTACGGCGACCCCACGCTGACGCTCGAGCGCATGTGGCTGCTGCAGCGCGAGCTGCGTGCGCGCGGCATCCGCCACGTGCGCGGCAACCTGGTACTCGACCTCAGCCATTTCGCGCTGGAGGACAGCGATCCCGGCGCCTTCGACGGCGAGCCGTTCGCCCTCTACAACGCCGCCCCGGGGCCGCTGGTGGCGAACTTCAACGCCACCACGCTGCGCCTCCGGCCGAACGGCAGCCAGGTGCTGGTCGAGCCCGATCCCGCGCTGCCGGGCGTGACGCTCGATTCGCGGCTGCGGCTCACCGAGGGCGGCGAATGCAACGGCTGGAGGGATGCGCTCACGCCGGCCGTGCCCGACTCCGGACGCCTCGAACTGCTGATCAGCGGCCACTACGCGCGCGCCTGCGGCGAGCAGACGTGGTCGCTCAGCGCGTTCGGCCCGGCGGTGACTTTCGACCTCGTCTTCCGCGGACTGTGGGCGGAAACCGGCGGCACCGTGGGCGGCGCGACCGTGCCCGGCGTGGCACCGCCGTCGCCGCCGCTGCTGGCGTTCGCGTCGGAGCCGCTCGCCGCCGCGCTGGTCAGACTGAACAAGCATTCCAACAACCTGATGACCCGCAACCTCTTCCTCACGCTCGGCGCCGAAGTCTACGGCCCGCCGGCGACGCTGGAGAAGGGCGCACGCGCGGTCCGCGCAGCGCTGGAACGGCACGGCGTGCCCACCCGCAAGCTGGTGCTGGAAAACGGCGCCGGGCTGTCGCGCGTCGAGCGTATCAGCGCCGATGCGCTCACCGGGCTGCTGCGCGCCGCCTGGAAGAGCCCGCTGTTCGCCGAGTTCGAGTCGGCGCTGCCGATCGTCGCCGTCGACGGCACGCTGAAGCGCCGCTTCAACGGCAGCCCGTTCGGCGGCCACGCGCACCTGAAGACCGGCACGCTGCGCGACGTCAGCGCGCTCGCCGGCTACGTCCATACCGCACGCGGCGAGCGCGTCAGCTTCGTGATGCTGGTGAACCACCCCAACGCGCGCCGCAGCGAAGCCGCGCAGCGCGTGCTGCTCGAATGGGTCCACGCGGGAGGCGCACGATGAATCCGGGCTGCCGCGTGATGGCCTTGTTCCTCGTGCTGCTGGCGCTGTTCCAGGCGCTGCCGGTGGCGCTCGACGCCTGGCAGGCGAGGCAGTGGCCGGACACCGTGTCGGAATGGATCCGCCTTGCCTTGCTGCCGGGGGCGCTGTGGCTGTACCTGCGCTACTTCAGCATCCTCGGCTGCCGCCAGTGCGGGGGCGACGATGAACCTCGATAAGGCTCCGGAGTGGGCAAGGTGGCTGGCGCAGGATGCTGACGGCGCCTGGTGGGCTTACGAGGCAGAGCCGAACCAGCAGCACAATGGCTGGTACGAGAACGAGGTTGGCCGCATCGTGAAGCTGGGCATGGGCGAGCCGCCGGCCGACTGGACCACGACGCTCACGCGCTTGCCGGCGCGGGGCGACTGAGGTCGCCGGCGGGCAGATCGCACCGGCGCGCCCCGCTACGCCGGCTGCAGCAGGTCGATGCGGAAGCTGTCCTCGTAGGGCGGGACGTTGCACTCGATGACGTCCGACGGCGCGACGTCGAGGCGGACGCCGACGATGTCGGTGCGCACCGGCAGCTTCGACGCGCCGCGGTCGACCAGCACCACGGTGCGGATTTCCTCCGGCTGCCTGCCGGCGAGGTACTCCACCGCGCGCAGCATAGAGTGTCCGCGGTACATGACGTCGTCGACCACCAGCACGGTGTGGCCGGCAAGATCGAGGGCGGCGTGGGTCGGGTTCTCGGTGAGTTGCGTTTCCGGGTAGAGCAGCGTGAGGTCGTCGGCGTAGCGCTTGATCGCGAGATCGAGCCGCACGCAGTCGGCGAGGCCCCAGTCGTCGCGCAGGCGCGCGTGCAGCCGGTCGGCGAGCGGCGCGCCGCGCCGCAGGATGCCGACGATCGCGACCCGGGTGCGGCCGGTCAGCAGGCCCGCCGCCTGGCGCGCCATGTCGGCGACGATGGCATCGAGCTGCGCGGTGTCGTAGAGGCAGGTGCGCCGGCCGGCGGGCTTGTCGCTCATGTCCGCTTTCCTAGAGGCCGAGATCGGCCCACATCGCGTCGACGCGCGCCTTGACCGCCGCGTCCATGACGATCGGCGTGCCCCATTCGCGGTTCGTCTCGCCTGGCCACTTGTTGGTGGCGTCGATGCCCATCTTGCTGCCCAGCCCCGACACCGGGCTCGCGAAGTCGAGGTAGTCGATCGGCGTGTTCTCGACCAGCAAGGTATCTCGAGCCGGATCGACGCGGGTGGTCAGCGCCCACATCACCTCCTTCCAGTCGCGCACGTCGACGTCGTCGTCGGTGACCAGGATGAACTTGGTGTACATGAACTGGCGCAGGAACGACCACACGCCGAACATCACGCGCTTGGCGTGGCCGGGGTAGGCCTTCTTCATCGACACCACCGCCATGCGGTAGGAGCAGCCCTCGGGCGGCAGGTAGAAGTCGGTGATCTCGGGGAACTGCTTCTGCAGCAGCGGCACGAAGACCTCGTTCAGCGCGACGCCGAGGATCGCCGGCTCGTCCGGCGGCTTGCCGGTGTAGGTGCTGTGATAGATCGGGTCGCGCCGCATGGTGATGCGCTCGACGGTGAAGACCGGGAAGGTCTCCTGCTCGTTGTAGTAGCCGGTGTGGTCGCCGTAGGGGCCTTCGAGGGCGGTTTCATCCGGATGGATCACGCCCTCGAGCACGATCTCGCTTGATGCGGGCACCTGCAGGTCGCTGCCGAGGCATTTCGTCACTTCGGTCTTGGCGCCGCGCAGGAGGCCGGCGAACTGGTATTCGGAGAGCGAATCCGGCACCGGCGTGACCGCGCCGAGGATGGTCGCGGGATCGGCGCCGAGCGCGACCGCGACCGGGAACGGCTCGCCCGGGTGCGCGAGCTGGTGCTCGCGGAAATCGAGCGCGCCGCCGCGGTGCGCGAGCCAGCGCATGATGAGCTTGTTCGGCCCGATCACCTGCTGCCGGTAGATGCCGAGGTTCTGCCGCTTCTTGTGCGGGCCGCGGGTGACGGTGAGGCCCCAGGTGATCAGCGGCGCCACGTCGCCCGGCCAGCAGTGCTGGATCGGCAGGCGCGCGAGGTCGACATCGGCGCCTTCCCACACGATCTCCTGGCACGGCGCGCCCTTCACTTCCTTCGGCGCCATGTTGAGCACCTGCTTCAACACCGGCCACTTCTCCCACGCGTCGCGCAGCCCCTTCGGCGGCTCCGGCTCCTTGAGGTAGGCCAGCAGCTTGCCGACCTCGCGCAGCCGCGCGGGATCGGTTTCGCCCATGCCGAGCGCGACGCGCTTGACCGTGCCGAACAGATTCGCGAGCACCGGCACGCCGTGCCCCCTGGGGTTCTCGAACAGCAGCGCCGGGCCGCCGGCACGCAGCACGCGGTCGGCGATCTCGGTCATTTCGAGCTTCGGGTCGACCTCGACGGCGATGCGCTTCAGTTCGCCCATGCGCTCGAGTTGTGCGATGAAGTCGCGCAGGTCGTGGTAGATCATCGGTGGCCTGTCAGGGTGAGGCGGTCGAGGGGGCATGCATGCGCGCGTCGGGGATGGCCGCCGCGCGCTTGCTGGCAGCGGAAGCGTCAGTCGAGGTATTCGAACAGGACGACGACCTTGGCGACGCCCGAAGTGGTGCGTGCGACCTCGGTCGCGGCAGCGGCTTCGGCCCGGTTCACCAGGCCCATCAGATAGACCACGCCGGTCTCGGTGACCACCTTGATCTGCGTGCCCGGCACGCGGTCATCGCGCAGCAGGCGGGTCTTGACCTGGCCGGTGATCGAGGTGTCGTTGGCCTTCGACGTCAGCGAGGCGCCGCCGGAGACGCTGAGCTCGTTGAGCACCGCCCGCAGTTCCGGGATGCCCTGCACGACCTCGCTCGCCCGCGCGCGCGTCGCCTCGTCGGGCACCTGGCCGGTGAGCAGCAGCTGCCGGTTGTAGCTGGTCGAGGCGATGCCGTTCGCGACCTTGATCGGGAAGGCGTCGCGCAGGCGGTTCTTCGAGCGGATCTCGATTTCCTGGTCGCCGATGACGGCGCCCGCGGTGCGGCGGTCGAGCGTGCCAGGGCCGCCGGCCTCGCCGCCGACCGGCGTCGTCGAGCAGGCTTGCAGTTGGACAAGGGCCATGCCGGCCAGGGCGATGTAGAGCAGTTTTTTCATCATTCCTCGATTCCCAGTAAGACGCTGTCCACCGCATCGCACAGGCAATGGATGGCCAGCAGGTGGACTTCATGTATGCGCGCCGCGGACTCGGCGGGCACGCACAGGAAGACGTCGCCTTCCTGCATTTGTTCCGCCAGCCCCCCGCCGGTGCGCCCGGTCAGCATGACGACGTGCATGCCGCGCGCGTGGGCGGCGGTGACCGCCTGCAGCACGCTGGGCGAATTGCCGCTGGTCGAAATCGCCAGCAGGATGTCGCCCGGCTGGCCGAGCGCCTTCACCTGACGCGCGAACACCTGGTCGAACGCATGGTCGTTGGCGATCGCTGTCAGGGTCGAGCTGTCGGTGGTGAGGGCGAGCGCGGCGAGGCCGGGGCGTTCGTGCTCGAAGCGGTTGATCATGCTGGCGGCGAAATGCTGCGCGTCCGCGGCCGACCCGCCGTTGCCGCAGGCCAGCACCTTGTTGCCCTGCGCGAGGCTGTGCACCACCAGCCGCGCCGCCGCCTCGATCGCCGGGGCGAGCGCCTCGGCGGCATCCAGCACGGTCTGCGCCGATGCCTTGAAATGGCCGGTGATTCTGTCGTGTAAGGGCATGGCTAGCTCGGGTGTTTCATGAATTCGCGTGATGATCGCGCAGGATTTTGTTTTGCAGGGGAATTTTGCGAAGGAGCGGCGTAGTTATCCCTACGCCCGACCGAGCAGGATTTCCATGCGGAGCAAAAGACCAGCGAGGGCGCGCGTAATTGATGGAACATTCGGGCTTTGATTATCCCATATCGTCGAAGGCGTTCCGGATCCACTCGGGCGCGCCGTTTCCCGACAGCGCGACCACGTCGAAGCGGCACGGCGGCAGCGTGCGGAGCGCGGCCAGATACTGGCGGGCGGCGGCGAGCAGGCGCTTCTGCTTCGCCGGCGTCACGCTCGCCGCGGCGCCGCCGAAATCGCTGCGGCTGCGCAGCCGCACTTCGACGAACACCAGCGTCGCGCCGTCCTGCATCACCAGGTCGATCTCGCCGAAGCGGCAGCGCCAGTTGCGCGTCACGAGCCGCAGGCCTTGCGCCTGCAGGAAGGCCGCGGCGCGCGATTCGGCGGACTCGCCGAGCAGGGATTTCAACATCTGCGACAATGGCGGGATGAACGAAAGCCCGCATCTTACCCCGCTGCTGCCCGCGCTCTACGTGGTCGCGACGCCGATCGGCAACCTCGGCGACATCACGCTGCGCGCGCTCGACATCCTGCAGCGCGTCGACCGCGTGGCGGCCGAGGACACCCGCGTGTCGGGTCTGCTGCTGGCCCACTTCAACATCAGGAAGCCGCTGGTCTCGATCCGCGAGCACAACGAGCGCGAAGCCGCCGAGGGCGTGATCGCGCGCATCGCCGCGGGCGACGCGGTGGCCTACGTGTCGGATGCGGGGACGCCTGCGGTGTCCGACCCGGGCGCCCGGCTGGTCGCCGCGGTGCGCGCGGCGGGGCTCAGGGTGGTGCCGGTTCCGGGCGTCTCGGCGGTGACGACGGCGCTGTCGGTCGCCGGGCTGGAATCCGGGCAATGGCTGTTCCACGGCTTCCTGCCGCCCAAGCCCGGTGCGCGCCGGGCGCAGCTGCAGGCGCTCGCCGCGCTGCCCGCCGCGCTGGTGTTCTACGAGGCACCGCACCGCATCGAGGAGACGCTCGCCGACATGGCGGCGATGCTCGACGGCCGCCGCCTGGTGACGCTGGCGCGCGAACTCACCAAGAAATTCGAGAGCGTCGTCACGCTGCCGCTCGCCGAGGCATCCGCCTGGCTCGCCGCCGACCCCAACAACGTGCGCGGCGAATTCGTCGTCGTCGTGCACCCGCCGCAGACCGAGGTGGCGATCGATACCGAAGCGATGCGCGTGCTCGAGATCCTGCAGGGCGCGCTGCCGCCGACGCTCGCCGCCAAGCTCGCCTCGCAGATCACCGGCCGCAGCAAGGCCGAACTCTATAAAATGTCGCTGGCATTGAAGCCGCAGCAGCAGGACGAAGCATGACCGACACCCTCACGATCACCCGCCCCGACGACTGGCACGTCCACTTCCGCGACGGCGCCGCCATGCAGAGCGTGGTGCCCGACACCGCGCGCGTGTTCGCCCGCGCCATCGCGATGCCCAACCTGAAGCCGCCGGTGGTCACCGTCGCCGATGCCGCGGCGTACCGCGAGCGCCTGCTGGCCGCCGCCGCCGGCACCGCGTTCGAGCCCCTGATGACGCTCTACCTGACCGACAATACGTCGCCCGACGAGATCCGCCGCGCGCGTGCGAGCGGCTTCGTGCACGCGGTGAAGTACTATCCGGCGGGCGCGACGACCAATTCCGATTCCGGCGTCACCGAGCTCGCGAAGGCCTACAAGGCGATCGCGGCGATGGAGGAAGTCGGCCTGCCGCTGCTGCTGCACGGCGAGGTGGTCGACCCCGCGATCGACGTGTTCGACCGCGAGGCGGTGTTCATCGAGCGCCATCTCGTGCGGCTGCTGAAGGATTTCCCAAGACTGAAGATCGTGCTCGAGCACATCACCACGCGCCAGGCCGCCGAGTTCGTCGCCGCGGCGCCGGCCAACGTCGCGGCGACGATCACCGTCCACCACCTGCTCTACAACCGCAATGCGATGTTCCAGGGCGGGATGCGCCCGCACATGTACTGCCTGCCGGTGCTCAAGCGCGAGCAGCACCGCGAGGCGCTGGTGGCCGCGGCGACCTCCGGCAACCCGAAATTCTTCCTCGGCACCGATTCCGCGCCGCACGCGGCGGGCGCCAAGGAAACCGCCTGCGGCTGCGCCGGCATCTACTCGGCGCACGCCGCGATCGAGCTGTACGCCGAGGCGTTCGAGGACGCCGGCGCGCTCGAATGTCTCGAGGCCTTCGCCAGCTTCCACGGCGCCGATTTCTACGGGCTGCCGCGCAACGTCGGCACCCTCACGCTCAGGCGCGAAAGCTGGGAGGCGCCGGCGCGCCTCGCGCTCGGCGCGGAAAGCCTGGTGCCGCTGCGGGCAGGGGAAGCCATCCGCTGGCGCGTCGCCGGCTGACTCGCCCGCCGGGCAGCCGGCCGAGGCCTTATAATGCGAACGGGAAAGCCGGTCAGACAACCGCTGCCATGCAAATGGGAGAGGAAAGTCCGGGCTCCACAGAGCAGGATGCCGGCTAACGGCCGGACGCCGCGAGGCGAGGAATAGGGCCACAGAGACGAGCGTATTAAGTTACGGTGAAACGCGGTAACCTCCATCCGGAGCAACACCAAATAGGCAGACGATGACGCGGCTCGCCGAGTCTGCGGGTAGGTGGCTGGAGCCGGTCAGCAATGGCCGGCCTAGAGGAATGGTTGTCCACGACAGAACCCGGCTTATCGACCGACTTTCCCACTTCTCATTCAATTCAATAAGTTATGTTTATTACCTAAACATGGAAGAAACATAAAGCGCTAAGCTCCGGTTTTTCCAGAAACTTATCCACACCCCCGCGCCACCCCTAAGTCCTTGAGGCATAGGGGTTTTTTTGCGCCTGCTGCCTTGACCCCCCCAGAACTATCCCCTATAGTGGGTCCAAGTGGTGGTTGGTGGGAAGTTGTGGGAGAATTCGCCCCGCCAAACGCCGGCATTCAAATAACGGGGGGAGCATGTTTCGGGGGGTCGCGACAGTCAGTCTGGATAGCAAGAACCGGCTCGTGGTGCCGGCACGCTATCGCGACGCCCTCCTGGTGAACGGCGGCGGCCGCGTGGTCATCACCGCCGACCCCAGCCAGTGCCTGCTCCTCTACCCGCTGCCCGAATGGGAGCCGATCGAGAAGAAGCTCAACGGGCTGTCCGATTTCAATCCCCGCACCCGCAGCCTCAAGCAGCTGCTCGTCGGCTACGCGCACGACATGGACATGGACAGCGCCGGGCGCGTGCTCCTGCCGCCGATGCTGCGCAAGTTCGCCGACCTCGACAAAAGCGTCGTGCTGGTCGGTCAGGGGACCAAGGTCGAGCTGTGGAACGAGGCGCGCTGGGAGGCGCAGGTGGCGCAGGCGCTGACCTTCAGCGACGACTCGCTGCCGCCGGAGCTGGAGGGGTTCACGTTGTGAGTGCGCCCGCCCATGTGCCGGTGCTGGCACAGGAGGCGGTGGCGGCGCTGGCGATCAGGCCCGACGGGGTGTACGTCGACGCGACTTTCGGGCGTGGCGGACACAGCCGGCTGATTCTTGCGCAGCTGGGGCCGGCCGGCCGCCTGATCGCGCTGGACCGCGATCCCGATGCCATCCGCGCCGGCGCGGCGCTCGAGGACCCGCGGCTGACCCTGGTGCAGCGCGCGTTCTCGCGACTCGGGACGGTGCTCGACGAGCTGGGTGTCGCACGGGCCGACGGGATTTTGCTGGATATCGGCGTGTCGTCGCCGCAGCTCGACGACGCGACGCGCGGCTTCAGCTTCCGCTTCGATGCGCCGCTCGACATGCGCATGGATCCGGGCAGCGGGATGTCGGCGGCGGACTGGCTGGCGACGGCGGCAGAGGGAGAGATCAGTGAAGTCATCCGCACCTACGGGGAAGAGCGGTTTGCTAAATCGATTGCGCGCGCGATTGTTGCGGCACGCCAAAAAGAGGCCATCCGCAGCACCGGCCAGCTGGCGAACCTCATCGCCGCAACGGTCAAAAAGCGCGAGCAGGGGCAGCACCCGGCGACCCGCAGCTTCCAGGCTATACGGATTTATCTCAACCGCGAGCTGGAGGAGCTGAGCGCCGTGCTGCCGCAATGCGTCGACAGGCTGCAGCCCGGCGGTCGTCTCGCGGTCATCAGCTTCCACTCGCTGGAGGACCGCATCGTCAAGCGCTTCATGCGCGACGAGGCGATGGGCGAGCAGGCGCCGGCGCGGCTGCCGATCCCGGCGGCGATGCTGAAGCCGGGGCGGCTGAAGCTGGTCGGCCGTGCGCAGCACGCGAGCGAGGCCGAAGTGGCTGCCAATCCGCGGGCGCGCAGCGCGGTGCTGCGGGTGGCCGAGCGTGTGGGGCCTGCGGCGTGAGCCGCCTCAACGTCGTGCTGGCCCTGGTGCTGGTGGTGTGCGCGCTGGCGGTGATCCAGGCGCAACACCGTTCACGGACATATTTTGTGGAACTTGAGCGCCTGAAGAAAGAGGCGCATGGGCTGGACGAGCAATGGGGACAACTGAAGCTGGAGCAGAGCACCTGGGCCAATCCGGCGCGGGTCGACGCGCTCGCGCGTACCCGGCTCGGCCTGGTCGCCCCGCCGCCCGATCGCGTGCGCATCGAAGCGCTGCCTGACGCGCCATGAACTACCACTCGCGCAAACTCCTCAAGCTCAACCTCGCGCCCTGGCGCATGGCGGCGCTCGGCTGCCTGCTGCTCGCCGGCTTCGCGGTGGTGGGCGTGCGCGCGTTCTACCTGCAGGGCCTCAATACCGACTACCTGCAGGGCAAGGGCGATGCGGTGTCCAACCGCAACCTGACGCTGCCGGCGCACCGCGGCCAGGTCACCGACCGCCACGGCCAGCTGCTGGCGATCAGCACGCCGGTCGAGTCGCTGTGGGCGCGTCCGGACGAACTGAAGCTGTCGGCCGCCGAGCGCGCCCAGCTCGCCAAGGTGCTCGAATTCACGCCGCAACAGCTCGACAAGACGCTGGCGCGCAAGACGCGCGGCGAATTCAGCGTGCGGCGTCCGGTCACCCCGGAACAGGCGGCCCGCATCACCGCGATGGGCGTCCCGGGGCTGCACCTGCGGCGCGAATTCCGCCGCTACTACCCGGCGGGCGAGGTCGCCGCGCACGTGGTGGGTTTCACCAACGTCGACGACATCGGCCAGGAGGGCGTCGAGCGCGCCTACCAGGACTGGCTGGCCGGCCGCGAGGGGCGCCGCCAGATCCAGCGCGACCGCCGCGGCAACACCATCCGCGACCTGACGCCGATCAAGAGCGCGCAGGTGGGCGGCAACCTGGCGCTGTCGCTCGACCTCAACATCCAGTACCTGGCCCACCGCGAGCTGGCCGCGGCGATCGCGCAGCACAAGGCCAAGGGCGGCAGCGTCGTGGTGCTCGACGCCAAGACCGGCGAGATCCTCGCGCTCGCCAACCAGCCCATCTTCAACCCCAACAACCGTCGCAACTACCAGCCGGGGCCGATGCGCAACCGTGCGGTGATCGACACCTTCGAGCCCGGCTCGACCATCAAGCCCTTCGTCGCCGCCGCGGTGCTCGAGCGCGGCCTGTTCGCCCCGGGCAGCGTGCTCGAGACGCCGGAAACCTGGCGCGTCGGCAACAAGCTGGTGCGCGACGTGCATCCGCATCCGCGCATGACGGTGACCGAGATCATCCAGAAATCGAGCAACGTCGGCGCGGTGAAGCTGGCGATGTCGCTGACGCCGCAGCAGTTCTGGGACGTGCTCCACCGTTCCGGCTTCGGCGAGAGGCCGGGCTCGGGTTTCCCGGGCGAAACGGCGGGCCGGCTGCGGGATGCCGCGACCTGGAAGCCGGTCGAGCACGCCACCATGGCTTACGGCTACGGCCTGTCGGTGAGCCTGCTGCAGCTGACCCGCGCCTACATGGCCTTCGCCAACGACGGCGAGGTGATGCCGCTGTCCTTCCTCCGCCGCGAGCCGCAGGAGATCATCGGCGAGCGCGTCTTTTCGCCGGCGGTCGCGCGCGAGGTGCGCGCGATGATGGAAGCCGTGACGCAGGAAGGCGGCACCGGCCAGCGCACCCGCGTGCCGGGCTACCGCGTGGCCGGCAAGACCGGCACCGCGCACAAGCTGGTCGACGGCCGCTACGCGCCCGACCGCTACCTCTCGTCCTTCGTCGGCATGGCGCCGGCGTCGAACCCGCGCCTCATCATCGGCGTGGTGATCGACGAGCCGTCGGGCGGCGTCTACTACGGCGGCAGCGTCGCCGGCCCGGTGTTCGCCCAGGTGATGGCCGCCAGCCTGCGGCAGCTCGGACTGCCGCCCGATGCCCCCGAGACCGCGACGCGCGTGACGCAGAAGCCGTCGCTCGTGCCGGCCGCCAGCGGAGGGGGTGCCTGATGGCCAGCCGCGCGCATGCCGCCGTGTCGCCGGAATCGGTGCAGCACATCCTCGAGCGCCTCGGCATCCCGGTCGCCGCACTCGTCAGCGACAGCCGCCAGGCGGTTCCCGGTACCGTGTTCGCCGCCTATCCCGGCGAGACGCGCGACGGCCGCGACTTCATCCCGCAGGCGGTGGCGCAGCGCGTCGACGGCGTGCTGTGGGAGGCCGATCATTTTCAGTGGGATCCGGCGCTCGGGCTCCCCAACGCCGGCGTCGCCGGGCTCCGCGCCCGCATCGGCGAAATCGCCGCGCACGTCTGCGGCGACCCGTCGCGCGCGCTCGACATGGTCGGCGTCACCGGCACCAACGGCAAGACCTCGGTCGCGCACTGGATCGCGCAAGCCTGCACTGCGCTGGGGCGCAAGACCGCCGTCGTCGGCACCGTCGGCAACGGTTTCCCGCCGGTCGGCGACGCGCCGGGCGCGCTCACGCCTGCGCGCAACACCACCCCCGACCCGATCGAACTGCAGCAGCGGCTCGCCCACTACCGCCAGCAGGGTGCCGCCGGGTGCGCGATGGAGGTGTCGTCGCACGGTCTGGTGCAGGGGCGCCTCAACGGCACCCGCTTCGACATCGCGGTGTTGACCAATCTGTCGCGCGACCATCTCGACTACCACGGCGACATGGACAGCTACGCCGCCGCCAAGGCGCGCCTGTTCGCATGGCCGGGACTCGAGTGGGCCGTGCTCAACACCGACGACGCGTTCGGCGTGCGGCTGGAGAGCGAGGTGCGCACCGCGCGCGTCGCCGGCTACGGTTTCCGGCGCGGCGCGGTGGTGGGCGAAAGCCTGCGCCTGTCGCAGGCGGGGCTGCACCTGCGGGTCCGCACCGACTGGGGCGACGCGGAACTCGACGCCCCGCTGCTCGGCCGCTTCAATGCCGCCAATCTGCTGGCCGTGCTGACCACGCTGCTGGTGTCGGGCGTGAAGCTCTCCGACGCCTGCCGGGCGCTGGCGTCGATCACGCCGCCGCCGGGGCGGATGCAGACGCTCGGCGGCGGCAGCCATCCGCTGGTCGTGGTCGATTACGCGCACACCCCCGACGCGCTGGAGAAGGTGCTCGCCACGCTGCGCGAAGTCGCCGGCGGCGGGCGCCTCGTCTGCGTGTTCGGCTGCGGCGGCAACCGCGACCGCGGCAAGCGCCCGCTGATGGGCGAGGCGGTCTCGCGCGGCGCCGACGCGGTCTGGGTCACCAGCGACAATCCGCGCAACGAGGATCCGCGCGCCATCATCGACGACATCCTCGCCGGCATGAGCGGCCAGCCGCGCGTCGAGCCGGACCGCGCGCGCGCCATCTTCGAGGCCGTCGGCAGCGCGCAACGGGGCGACGTGGTGCTGATCGCCGGCAAGGGGCACGAGGACTACCAGGAAATCGCCGGCGAGCGCCAGCCGTTCTCCGACGCGGCGGTGGCGCAGAAGGCGCTGGAGGCCTGGGCATGATGCGCCTGTCCGAAGCCGCGGCGATGCTCGGCGTGCCGTTCGGCGGGGCCGACGCCGAGGTGCTGCGCGTGTCGACCGACAGCCGCAGCATCCGCCCGGGCGACCTCTTCATCGCGCTGCGCGGCGAGAAGTTCGACGGCGGCGCCTTCGCCGCGCAGGCGCTGCAGCAGGGCGCCGTCGGCGTCGTGCTCGACCGCATGCAGGCGCCCGGGATCGGCGACGCGATCCGGGTCGACGACACCCGCCTCGCGCTCGGCCGGCTCGCCGCCGCGTGGCGTGCGCGCTTCGCGATCCCGGTCGTCGCGGTGACCGGCAGCAACGGCAAGACCACGGTCAAGGAAATGCTGGCGGCGATCCTGCGGGTCGAGGCAGGCAGCGACGACGCGGTGCTCGCCACCGAGGGCAACCTCAACAACGACATCGGCCTGCCGCTGATGCTCCTGCGCCTGCGCCCGACGCACCGCTACGCCGTGCTCGAGATGGGCATGAACCACGCCGGCGAGATCGATTACCTGACGCGCCTCGCACGCCCCGATGTCGCGCTGGTCAACAACGCGCTCACCGCGCACATCGGCTTCCTCGGCTCGGTCGAGGCCATCGCCCGTGCCAAGGGCGAGATCTTCAACGGCCTCGCCGACACCGGCATCGCCGTGTTCAACGCCGACGATCCGCACGCCTGGCTGTGGCGCGAGTTCAACGCGCAGCGCCCGGTGGTCGACTTCGGCATCCGCCAGCCCGCCGCGGTGCGTGGCGGCTACCGTGCGGGCGGCTTCGGGTCGGCGCTCACGCTGCACCTGCCGAACGGCACCCTCGACGTCGCCCTGCAGGTGCCGGGCGAGCACAACGTGATGAACGCGCTCGCCGCAGCCGCGGCGGCCTGCGCCCTAGCCGTGAGCCATCGCAGCATCGTCGCCGGGCTGTCCGGCTTCGCCGGCGTCAAGGGGCGGCTGCAGAAGCAGCCCGCGCTGCACGGCAGCGTCTTCATCGACGACACCTACAACGCCAACCCCGACTCGGTGAAAGCCGCGCTCGCGGTGCTGGCGCAGCAGGCGGGCCACAAGGTGCTGGTGCTCGGCGACATGGGCGAGCTGGGCGCCGATGCCGCGGCGATGCACGCCGAAATCGGCCGCGCCGCGCGCGCCGCCGGCGTCGACCGCCTGCTGGCGCTCGGCGAGCTGTCGCGCGAGACCGTCGCCGCCTTCGGCGCGGGCGCGATGCATTTCGAGCGCATCGAGGAGCTGCTGGCCGAACTCGAGAACGCGCTCGCGCCCGGCACCACCGTGCTGGTCAAGGGGTCGCGCTTCATGCAGATGGAGCGCGTGGTCAAGAGCTTTACGGAGGCCCGCGGCGACGCAGCCGGGGGACAGGGACACTAGACATGCTGCTTTGGCTATTCCAACAACTCGGCCAGGACATCCGCGCCTTCAACGTCTTCAACTACCTGACCCTGCGTGCGGTCATGGCGACGCTCACCGCGCTGACGATCTCGTTCATCGTCGGCCCGGCGGTGATCCGCAAGCTCGCCGCGCTGAAGATCGGCCAGTCGGTGCGCAGCGACGGCCCGCAGACCCACCTCGTCAAGTCAGGCACGCCGACCATGGGCGGCGCGCTGATCCTGGTGTCGGTCGTCGTCACCACCCTGCTGTGGGCAGACCTGTCCAACGACTACGTCTGGGTCGCCCTGCTGACCCTGCTCGGCTTCGGCGTGATCGGCTGGGTCGACGACTGGCGCAAGGTGGTCGAGAAGAACTCGCGCGGGCTGCCGTCGCGCTGGAAATACTTCTGGCAGTCGGTGATCGGGCTCGCGGTCGCCGCCTACCTGTGGCAGACCGCGAGCCTGCCGGCGCACACCGAGTTCATCCTCCCCTTCTTCAAGCACGCGACGCTGGCGCTGCCGGCGGCGGCGTTCATCGCGCTCGCCTACTTCGTCATCGTCGGCGCTTCGAATGCGGTCAACCTGACCGACGGCCTCGACGGCCTGGCGATCCTGCCGACCGTCATGGTGGCGTCGGCGCTGGCGGTGTTCGCCTACGTCGCGGGCAACGCGGTGTTCTCGCAATACCTCGGCGTGCCCTTCGTCCCCGGCGCCGGCGAGCTGGCGATCTTCTGCGCCGCGATGGCCGGCGCCGGCCTCGCCTTCCTGTGGTTCAACGCCTATCCGGCCGAAGTCTTCATGGGCGACGTCGGCGCGCTCGCGCTCGGCGCGGCGCTCGGGGTCGTCGCCGTCATCGTGCGCCAGGAAATCATCCTTTTCATCATGTGCGGCGTGTTCGTCGTCGAGACCCTGTCGGTGATGATCCAGGTCGCCTCGTTCAAGCTCACCGGCAAGCGCGTGTTCCGCATGGCGCCGATCCACCACCACTATGAACTCAAGGGGTGGAAGGAGAACCAGGTGGTGGTGCGTTTCTGGATCATCAGCATGATGCTGGTGCTGATCGGCCTGTCGAGCCTGAAACTGAGATGAGCGCAACCAGAATGAAACGCAGCACGGGAAGGTTCGGGGGAGACTCACGTGTCGGCGGGGCCGGCACGTTATGGCGACACCAGAACCCGCCCGTGCGTTTCTGGATCATCAGCATGATGCTGGTGCTGATCGGCCTGTCGAGCCTGAAACCGAGATGAACTACGACCGCCTCGGTCTCTCCGCCAAGAAGGTCCTGGTGCTCGGCCTGGGCGACACCGGGCTGTCGTGCGCGCGCTGGCTGGCGGCGCGCGGCGCCGAGGTGAGCGTCGCCGACACCCGGACGGCGCCGCCGCACGCGGCGCGACTGGCCGAACTGCTGCCGCAGGTGCCGCTCCACACCGGACCGTTCGACGCGGACCGGTTGCTTGCCGTCGACATGCTGGCGGTCAGCCCCGGCGTGCCGCTCGCCGACCCGGCCGTCGCCCGCGCCATCGCGGCAGGCGTCGAGGTGGTCGGCGACGTCGAACTGTTCGCGCGCGCGATCGCCGCGCTCAACGCCGGGCGCGAACACCCGATGCGGGTCATCGCGATCACCGGCAGCAACGGCAAGAGCACCGTCACCGCGATGTGCGGCGACATGTGCCGGATGGCCGGCCGCGTCACCTGCGTCGCCGGCAACATCGGCCTGCCGGTGCTCGACGCGCTCGCCGAGGTCGAGCAGGGCATCGTTCCCGCTCCCGAGGTGTGGGTGCTCGAACTCTCCAGCTTCCAGCTCGAGACGACCGCCAGCCTGAACGCCGACGCGGCGACCGTGCTCAACCTGTCGGAAGACCACATGGACCGCTATCCCGACATGGACGCCTACGCCGCGGCCAAGGCGCGCATCTTCGCCGGCGACGGCGTGCAGGTGGTCAACCGCGACGACCCGCGCAGCCTCGCGATGGCACGTCCCGGACGGCAGGTGGTGAGCTTCGGCCTCGACCGCTGCCCGCGGAACGAGAACTTCGGCCTGTGCGAGGACGAGCTGTGCCTCGGCGGCGACATGCTGATGCCGCTGTCGGCGCTGCCGGTGGCCGGCCTGCACAACGCCGCCAACGCGCTGGCGGCGCTCGCGTTGACGCGCGCGCTCGGTCTGCCGATGGAGGCGCTGCTGCGCGGCCTCGTCCACTTCAAGGGGCTGCCGCACCGGGTGGAAAAGGTCGCCGAGATCGACGGCGTGACCTGGTACGACGATTCCAAGGGCACCAACGTCGGCGCCACCGAGGCGGCGCTCTACGGCATGGGCAGGCAGAAGGCGGTGGTGATTCTCGGCGGCGACGGCAAGGGGCAGGACTTCGCCCCGCTGCAGGCTGCCGTCGCGGCCAACGCCCGCGCCGTCGTGCTGATCGGGCGCGACGCGCCGAAGATCGAAGCCGCGATCGCCGGCAGCGGCGTCGCGACCCGCCACGCGGCAAGCCTCGACGAGGCGGTCGGACTGGCTGCGCAGCTCGCCCGCCCGGGCGACGCGGTGCTGCTGTCGCCGGCGTGCGCGAGCTTCGACATGTTCCGCAACTACGTGCACCGCGCCGAGGTCTTCGTCGAGGCGGTGCAGCGGCTCGCGGCCGCAAGGATGGCCGGCTGATGCTCTACACCGCGCGCGCCCCCAAGCCCACCGCCGAGCTCGACTTCGCGCTGCTCTGGCTCGCCCTCGGCCTGATGGCGATCGGCCTGGTGATGGTCTACTCGGCGTCGATCGCGATCGCCGAGGCGGCGCGCTACACCGGCCACAACGGCGAGTACTACCTGATCCGCCAGGGCATCTTCATCGCGCTCGGCGTCGGCGCGGCGATCGCCGCCTTCCAGGTACCGATGCGGGTATGGCAGCAGGCGGCGCCGTATCTCTTCCTCGCCGGCCTGCTGCTGCTGGTGGTCGTGCTGATCCCCGGCATCGGCCGCGAGGTCAACGGCAGCCGCCGCTGGATCCCGCTCGGCTTCGCCAACCTGCAGCCGTCCGAGCTGATGAAGCTGCTCGCCGTGCTGTACGCCGCCGACTACACCGCGCGCAAGGCCGCGCTGATGGACGACTTCAAGCGCGGCTTCCTGCCGATGGCCGCGGTCATGATGCTGGTCGGCAGCCTGCTGCTGGTCGAGCCGGACTTCGGCGCGTTCGTCGTCATCGTGTCGATCGCCATGGGCATCCTGTTCCTCGGCGGCCTCAACTGGAAGGTGTTCGCCGCACTGGTGGCGGTGCTGCTGGCGGGCTTCGTCACCCTGATCCTCACCTCGCCCTACCGGCTGCAGCGCGTGCTCGGCTTCATGGACCCGTTCGCCGACCCCTACGGCAAGGGCTACCAGCTGTCGCACGCGCTGATCGCTTTCGGCCGCGGCGAATGGCTCGGGCTCGGGCTCGGCGGCAGCGTCGAGAAGCTGTTCTACCTGCCCGAGGCGCACACCGACTTCCTGCTCGCCGTCATCGCCGAGGAGTTCGGCTTCGTCGGCGTGGCGGTGGTGCTCGGCCTGTTCGCCTGGCTGATCGTCAAGGCCTTCGTCATCGGCCACCGCGCCGCCCAGCTCGAGCGCAACTACTGCGCGCTGGTGGCGCAGGGCATCGGCATCTGGCTCGGCGTGCAGGCGCTCATCAACATGGGGGTCAACGTCGGCCTGCTGCCGACCAAGGGCCTCACGCTGCCGTTCCTGTCGTTCGGCGGCAGCGGCATCGTCGCCAACTGCCTGGCGATCGCGGTGCTGCTGCGCATCGACTGGGAGCACCGGCAGATGATGCGGGGGAAGACCTTCTGATGCCGCGCGCGAACCGCACCCTCATGGTCATGGCCGGCGGCACCGGCGGTCACGTCTACCCGGCGCTCGCCGTCGCCGACGAACTGCGCGCGCGCGGCTGGGACGTGTTCTGGCTCGGCACCCGTCACGGCCTCGAGGCGCGCGTGGTGCCGCAGGCGGGCATCGACATGGTGTGGGTCTCGATGGGCGGGGTGCGCGGCAAGGGCGTGCTGAAGAAGCTCCTGCTGCCGGTGACGCTGCTGGTCGCGTTCTGGCAGAGCCTGCGCGCGATCCTCCAGCGGCGCCCCGACGTCGTCCTCGGCATGGGCGGCTACACCGCCTTTCCCGGCGGGATGATGGCGAGCCTGCTGAACCGGCCGCTGGCGATTCACGAACAGAATTCGGTGGGCGGGCTCACCAACCGCGTGCTCGCCTGCCTCGCCGACCGCGTGCTGACGGCCTTTCCGCAGGCGTTCCAGGGCGACCGGGACAAGCCGATTCCCTGCCGCCGGGTCAAGACCGAGTGGGTCGGCAATCCGGTGCGCGCCGACATCGCGGGCCTCGGGCGCGCCGAGCGCACGGGACCGCTGCGCCTGCTCGTGGTCGGCGGCAGCCTCGGCGCGCAGGCGCTCAACGACCTGGTGCCGAGGGCGCTGGCGCTGCTGCCCGCCGAGCGGCGCCCGCAGGTGGTGCACCAGTCGGGCCGCCAGCATGTCGACGCCCTGCGCGCCAACTACGCGGCGGCCGGCGTCGCCGCCGACGTGCGCGAGTACATCGAGGACATGGCGGCCGAATACCGCGCGTGCGACTTCGCGATCTGCCGCGCCGGCGCGATGACCGTCGCCGAGCTCGCCTGCGCCGGCGTGCCGGCGGTGCTGGTGCCGTTCCCCCACGCCGTCGACGACCACCAGACCGGCAACGCCCGTTTCCTTTCCGAAGCCGGCGCAGGCTGGCTCATGCAGCAGCGCGATCTGACCGCGGAGCAGCTGGCCGCGCTGATCGGCGGGCTCGACCGCCCCACGCTCGCCGAGATGTCGGCCAGGGCGACGGCACTGGCGAAACCCGACGCGACCCGCCAGGTGGCGGACATCTGTGAGGCCCTCGCGCGATGAAGCACGCAGTCAAGCACATCCATTTCATCGGCATCGGCGGCGTCGGCATGAGCGGCATCGCCGAGGTGCTGCTCAACCTCGGCTACGCGGTGTCGGGTTCGGACCTCGCCGACAACGCGGTGACGCAGCGCCTCGCGCAGTTGGGGGCGCGCATCCATCGCGGCCACGCGGCCGAGCACATCGCCGGCGCCGACGCCGTCGTGGTCTCGACCGCCGTCGACGACGCCAACCCCGAGGTCGTCGCCGCGCGCGACAGGAAGCTCCCCATCGTGCCGCGCGCGCTGATGCTCGCCGAGCTGATGCGGCTGCGCCAGGGCATCGCGGTCGCCGGCACCCACGGCAAGACGACCACCACCAGTCTCGTCGCCAGCATCCTCGGCGAGGCCGGCATGGACCCGACCTACGTGATCGGCGGCAAGCTCACCGCCGCCGGCACCAACGCGCGGCTCGGCCAGGGCGACTTCCTGGTCGCCGAGGCGGACGAGTCCGACGCGTCCTTCCTCTACCTGACCCCCGTGATCGCGATCGTGACCAACATCGACGCCGACCACATGGACACCTATGGCCACGACTTCGAGCGCCTGAAGCAGGCCTTCGTCGACTTCTGCCAGCGGTTGCCGTTCTACGGCATGGCGGTGCTGTGCGTCGACGATCCGCACGTGCGCGAGATCCTGCCGCGCGTCTCCAAGCCGATCACCACCTACGGCTTCGACGAGACCGCGCAGGTGCGCGCGGTCGACGCGCGCTTCGAAGCGGGCCGCATGCACTTCCGCGTCAGGCGCGAGGGCATGTCCGAGCTGGAGGTCGTGCTCAACCAGCCCGGCCTGCACAACGTCCTCAACGCGCTGGCGGCGATCGCGGTGGCGACCGAAGTCGGCGCCGACGACGCCGCGATCGTCAAGGCGCTGGCCGAGTTCCACGGCGTCGGGCGGCGCTTCCAGCGCTACGGAGAGCGGCCCGCGGCGGGCGGCGGCAGCTTCAGCCTGGTCGACGACTACGGCCACCATCCGGTGGAAATGGCGGCCACCCTCGCGGCCGCGCGCGGCGCCTTTCCCGGCCGCCGCCTGGTGCTGGTGTTCCAGCCGCACCGGTTCACCCGCACCCGCGACTGCTTCGAGGATTTCGTCCGGGTGCTGTCGGAAACCGACGTGCTGGTGCTGACCGAGGTCTACCCCGCCGGCGAGGCGCCGATCGTCGCCGCCGACGGCCGCGCGCTGGCGCGCGCGGTGCGCGTGGCCGGCAAGGTCGAACCGGTGTTCGTCGAGCGCGTCGCCGACGTGCCGGCCGCCGTGCACGAGCTGGTACAGGACGGCGACGTCGTCCTGGTGATGGGCGCGGGCAGCATCGGCCAGGTCGCGCCCGCGCTGGCCGCAGCGCCGGGCGCCGCAGGGAGGGACGACCATGCGGCATGACTACCGGATGAGCGAGATCGACATGGCGGGCGGCGCCGCGCCGGTGCTGCGCGGCCGCTTCCTCTACAACGAGCCGATGAAGAAGCATGTGTCATGGCGCGCTGGCGGCCCGGCGCAGCGCGTCTACATCCCGGCCGACCTGGAGGACCTGATCTGGCTGGTGCGCTCGGTGCCGGCGCGCGAAGACATCCACATGGTCGGGCTGGGCAGCAACCTGCTGGTGCGCGACGGCGGCGTCGCCGGGGTGGTGATCCTGCTGCACGGGGTGCTGAAGAAGCTCTCGATCGAGAGCCGCACCCACGGCCTGCCGCCTCCGCCCGAGGGCGTCGAGACCGCCCTGATCTACGCCGAGGCCGGCGTCGCCGCGCCCAAGCTCGCGCGCTTCGCCGCCAAGCACGACCTCGTCGGCGGCGAGTTCTGGGCAGGCATCCCGGGCACCGTCGGCGGGGCGATCGCGATGAACGCCGGCTGCTACGGCAGCGAGACCTGGGACCGGCTGGTGCAGGTGCGCACGCTCGACCGCCAGGGGCAGCTCAACGAGCGCCTGCCCGACGAATACGTGACCGGCTACCGCCACGTCGCCCTCAGGCATCCCCACCCCGAATGGTTCATCGGCGGCTGGTTCCGGCTCGACAAGGGGGACGGCGCGGCCGCCCGCGAGACGATCAAGGGCCTGCTCGAGAAACGCATCGCGTCGCAGCCGCTCGGCCTGCCCAATGCCGGCTCGGTGTTCCGCAACCCGCCCGGCGACCACGCGGCGCGGCTGATCGAATCGTGCGGGCTCAAGGGCTACCGGATCGGCGGCGCGCAGGTGTCGCAGAAGCACGCGAATTTCATCGTCAACGTGGGCGACGCGACGGCGACCGACATCGAGCGCCTGATCGAACACGTCGAGGACACCGTGGAGGCGCGCACCAACGTGCGGCTGATCCGCGAAGTCCGCATCATCGGAGAACGGCAGTGAACGAAATGAATTCCGCGCAGCGTTTCGGAAAAGTCGCGGTCATGCTCGGCGGCACCTCGGCCGAGCGCCCGGTGTCGCTCAACAGCGGGGCTGCGGTGCTGGCCGCGCTGCAGCGCCAGGGCGTCGACGCCCACGCCTTCGATCCCGCGAACCGCAACCTCGGCGATCTCATCGGCGGCGAGTTCGACCGCGTCTTCATCGCGCTGCACGGCCGCTACGGCGAGGACGGCTGCATGCAGGGCGCGCTCGAGCTGCTGCAGCTGCCGTACACCGGAAGCGGCGTGATGGCCTCGGCGATCGGCATGGACAAGTGGCGCACCAAGCTCTTGTGGCGCGCCGCCGGGCTGCCGACCGCCGACTGGGCGATTCTCGACGCCGCCAGCGACTTCGCCGCGGTCGAAGCCAGGCTCGGCCTGCCGATCTTCGTCAAGCCGGCGCGCGAAGGCTCGAGCATCGGCATGACCAAGGTCACCGAGCCGGGCACGCTCAGCGCCGCCTACGCGACCGCCGCCGAGCACGACCCCCTGGTGCTGGCCGAGAAGTTCATCGACGGCGCCGAGTTCACCGTCGGCATCCTCGGCGACACCGCGCTGCCGCTGATCCGTCTCGAGCCGGCCAAGGACAAGGCGTTCTACGACTTCGAGGCGAAGTACCTGCGCAACGACACCCAGTACCACTGCCCGGCGGGGCTGCCCGACGACAAGGAAATGGCGCTGCGGCAACTCGCGCTCGACGCCTTCCGCCTGATCGGCGGGCGCGGCTGGGGGCGCGTCGACCTCATGCTCGACCACGACGGCGCCCCCAACCTGCTCGAAGTGAACACCTCGCCGGGCATGACCGACCACAGCCTGGTGCCGATGGCCGCGCGCGTCGCCGGCATCGACTTCGACGCCCTGTGCATCCGGATCCTGGAGCAGACCCTGGCATGACCCCGCCCGAGCTCGCCGCCCATCCGCTCAACCAGGTCGCCCGCGTGCTGGCCTGGGGGGCGCTCGCGCTGCTCGCCTACGGCGCGATCGCGTGGGTCGGCGCGCAGCCCTGGTTCGCGCTGCGGGGCATCGAGGTCAGAACCCCGGTCGCGCACGTCACCGAGGCGCAGATCCGCCTGGTCGCCGAGCGCCAGGTGCGTGGAACGTTCTTCACCGTCGACCTCGACGCGGTGCGCGACAGCCTGGAGAAGCTGCCGTGGGTCCGCGAGGCCCGGGTCGAGCGCCGCTGGCCCGACACGCTGGTGGTGTCGCTCACCGAGCACGTGCCGCTCGCGCGCTGGAACGACGACGCGCTGGTGAGCGAGGCCGGCGAGGTGTTCGTGGCGGCGGATTCGGCGAAGCTGCCGCGCCTGTCCGGCCCCGAGGAGAGCGCCGACGAAGTGGTCGCGGCGTATCGGCGCCACCAGGCCGCGCTGCAGAGGATAGGCATGCACATCAGCGAGCTGCGGCTGTCGCCGCGGCGGGCGTGGCGGATCCGCCTCGACAACGGCATGCAGCTCGCGCTCGGCCGCGAGCAGACCGACGCCAGGCTGGCGCGCTTCGTCGACCTGTATCCGCGCCTGTTCGGCGCGTCGCCCGCGAGCGCCGCCGACGCCGCGTCGGTCGAGCCGGTGCTGCCGGTCGCGGTCGACCTGCGCTACCCGGACGGCTTCGCCCTGCGCATGCCGGCCGGCACCACCCCCTTCAAACCGAATGAAACCTGAGCGCCACGCAACATGAGCAAGCCAAGAGATCCCAAGAACCTCGTCGTCGGCCTCGACATCGGCACCTCGAAGATCGTCTGCATCGTCGCCGAGATCAACGAGGAGGGCGTGCTCGAAATCATCGGCATGGGCACCCATCCGTCGCGCGGCCTGCGCCGCGGCGTGGTCGTCAACATCGAGGCCACCGTCAACGCCATCCAGCGCGCGCTCGAGGAGGCCGAGCTGATGGCCGACTGCAAGATCCGCGAGGTGTACACGGGGATCGCCGGCAGCCACATCAAGAGCTTCAACTCGCACGGCATGTACGCCATCAAGGACAAGGAAATCAGCCAGATGGACGTCGACCGCGTGGTGGAGACCGCGCGCGCGGTCAACATCCCGACCGACCAGCAGATCCTGCACACCATCCCGCAGGAGTTCATCGTCGACGGCCAGGAGGACGTGCGCGACCCGCTCGGCATGAGCGCGGTGCGGCTCGAGGTGAAGGTGCACATCGTCACCGGCGCGGTGTCGGCGGCGCAGAACATCATCAAGTGCGTGCGCCGCTGCGGCATCGAGGTCGCCGACCTGGTGCTGCAGCCGCTCGCTTCCGCGATGGCGGTGCTCACCGAGGACGAGAAGGAGCTCGGCGTGTGCCTGGTCGACATCGGCGGCGGCACCACCGACATCGCGGTGTTCACCGGCGGCGCGATCCGCCACACCGCGGTGATTCCGGTCGCCGGCGACCAGGTCAACAACGACATCGCGGTCGCGCTGCGCACCCCGCCGAAGGAGGCCGAGGACATCAAGGTGCAGTACGGCTGCGCGCTGCGCCAGCTGGCCGACGCGCGCGACATGATCGAGGTGCCGGGCATCGGCGACCGTCCGCCGCGCACGCTGTCGCGGCAGACGCTCGCCGAATTCATCGAGCCGCGCATGGAGGAACTGTATTCGCTGGTGCAGGCCGAACTGCGCCGCTCGGGCTTCGAGGAACTGCTGTCGTCGGGGATCGTCATCACCGGCGGCTCGGCGGCGATGCAGGGCATGGTCGAGCTCGGCGAGGAGGTGTTCCACATGCCGGTGCGGCTCGGCTGGCCGCTCTACGAGGGCGGGCTCGCCGACGTCATGCGCAACCCGCGCTACGCGACCTGCATGGGACTTCTGATGGCCGGGCTGGAAGCGCGCGGGCGCGACGCGCCGAAGCTGTCCGGCAACAGCTTCAAGGATGTTTTCGAACGCATGAAAAGCTGGTTCAGGGGGAATTTCTGACGCCGCCGCGTGCGGCGTCGAAACGGGATTTGGCGCAGCAGCCCGGCAGGGCGCGCGTCAAGGATTTTTGAGTAGGTTTTTTCGATTGGGCAAAAGAGGAGAGCAACATGTTTGAACTGTTGGATGTGGAAACCCAGGACGCGGTCATCAAGGTCATCGGCGTCGGCGGCTGCGGCGGCAACGCGGTCGATCACATGATCGCCTCGGGCTTGAACGGCGTCGAATTCATCGCCGTCAACACCGATGCGCAGGCGCTCAAGCGCAACCAGGCGAAGGTCCAGCTGCAGCTCGGCACCGGCGTCACCAAGGGCCTGGGGGCCGGCGCCAACCCCGAGATCGGCCGCGAGGCCGCGCTGGAAGACCGCGAGCGCATCGCCGAGCTGATCGACGGCTCCGACATGCTGTTCATCACCGCCGGCATGGGCGGCGGCACCGGCACCGGCGCCGCCCCGGTGGTCGCCGAGGTCGCCAAGGAGCTCGGCATCCTCACCGTCGCCGTGGTCACCAAGCCCTTCATCTTCGAAGGCAAGCGGGTGCGCGCCGCCAACGCCGGCATCGAGGCGCTGGCGCGCCACGTCGACTCGCTGATCATCATCCCCAACGAGAAGCTGATGCAGGTGCTGGGCGACGACGTGTCGATGCTCGACGCCTTCAAGGCCGCCAACAACGTGCTGCACGGCGCGGTCGGCGGCATCGCCGAGGTGATCAACTGCCCGGGCCTGGTCAACGTCGACTTCGCCGACGTGCGCACCGTGATGAGCGAGATGGGCATGGCGATGATGGGCTCCGCCCAGGCGAGCGGCGACAACCGCGCGCGTGTCGCCGCCGAGCAGGCCGTGGCGAGCCCGCTGCTCGAGGACGTCAACCTGGCCGGCGCGCGCGGCGTGCTGGTCAACATCACCGCCTCGTCCACCGTCAAGATGAAGGAAATCCACGAGGTGATGAACACCATCAAGGCGTTCACCGCCGAGGAGGCCACCGTCATCGTCGGCCAGGTGCTCGACGACAGCATGGAGGACGCGCTGCGCGTCACCATGGTCGCCACCGGCCTCGGCAACCCCGTCGCGCGGCAGCAGCCGAAGCCGATGCAGATCATCCGCACCGGCACCGACGATGCGCCGATGATGGCCGGCGACGAGGTGCCCAACGTGATGACCAGCCGCCGCAACCGCACCGTGCAGGCGATGACCGATTCCGGCATCGACACGCTGGACATCCCGGCCTTCCTGCGCCGCCAGGCCGACTGAGCAGGGACGTCGCCGCCGCTGCGCCACACGGCGCGCAGCGGCGACGCGCCCGTCGCGCGAAGCCCCGGAACGCGGTCCAGCGCCGCGTCCCGATGGCTGTGCGCGGCTCCGAGCGGCTAAAATAGCGACGATGATCAAGCAACGCACCCTCAAGACGCCGGTCAAGGCGACCGGCGTCGGCCTGCATTCCGGCGTCAAGGTCGAGATGACCCTGCGCCCGGCTGCGCCGAACACGGGCATCGTGTTCCGCCGCATCGACCTCGACCCGCCCGCCGAACTCAAGGCCGATCCCTATCTGGTCACCGACACGCGGCTGTGCTCGATGCTCGAGTCCGGCCCCGCCAAGGTGTCGACCGTCGAGCACCTGATGTCGGCGCTCGCCGGCCTCGGCATCGACAACCTGCTGGTCGACCTCACCGGCCCGGAAATCCCGATCATGGACGGCTCCTCGGCGCCGTTCGTGTTCCTGCTGCAGTCGGCCGGCATCGTCGAGCAGGACGCGCTCAAGAAGTACGTGCGCATCACCCGCCCGATCGAGGTGCGCGACGGCGACAAGTGGGCGCGCTTCGTGCCGCACAACGGCTTCAAGGTCGAGTTCACCATCGACTTCAAGCACCCGGTGTTCGACAAGAGCGGCAAGACCGTCAGCATCGACTTCGCCGACACCGCCTACACTCGCGAGGTCGCGCGCGCGCGCACCTTCGGCTTCATGCACGAGGTCGAATACCTGCGCAACCAGGGCCTCGCGCTCGGCGGTTCGCTCGACAACGCGATCGTGATGGACGAGTACCGCGTGCTCAACCAGGACGGCCTGCGCTACGACGACGAGTTCGTCAAGCACAAGGTCCTCGACGCGATCGGCGACCTGTACCTGCTCGGCTACCCGATCATCGGCGCCTTCGAGGCCTACAAGTCCGGCCACGCGCTCAACAACCTGCTGCTGCGCGAGCTGCTGCAGCACCGCGAGTCCTGGGAGTTCGTCAGCTTCGAGCGCAGCGAGGACGTCCCGCCGGCGTTCGTGCGCCTGCACCCGCTCGCCGCCTGATGATCGTCGTCCGCCTGCTGCTGGTCGCCCTGGTCGTCGCGGTCGTGGCGCTCGGCCTGGCGTGGCTGTTCACCGGCAACCGCCGCTACCTCGCCCATATCGGGCGGGTGCTGCGCTTCTCGCTGGTGGTCGGCGTGGTCGCGGCGCTGTTCTACGTCGTGGAGCGGCTGGTGCTGCGCTGACACGCCGCGCCCATCTTCAAATCTACCGCTGAAGGCGCCATGAACCCGATCCTTCCCGCCGATCTGCAGGCTTTCCTGGGCACCTTGCTGGCCGCGATCCAGGATCCCCTGGTGTGGTGGGAGGCCGGCGTGCTGCTGCTCGCGGCGGCGGGCGCCTGGCTGGTCCATCGCACCGTCGCCCAGGGCATCGAGCAGCGCACCGAGCAGGTCGACGACGTGTACGCTGTCCGGCACCTCGCCCTGAAGACCCTGCAGCGCATCCAGTTCCCGATCAGCATGCTGCTGGGCGTGCTGGCGGGGCGCGCCCTGCTGCACGCCCAGGGCTATCCGGTGAAGCTGCTCGATCTCGCCGTCCCGCTGCTGGTCTCGCTCGCGACCATCCGCATCGTCGTCTACTTCCTGCGCAAGACCTTTCGTCCCGGGCCGGCGGTGAAGGCGTGGGAGAACCTCATCGCGACCTCGATCTGGATCGTCGTCGCGCTGCACCTGCTGGGCTGGCTGCCGGCCGTGCTGGAGAGCCTGGATGCGATGGCGATGAAGGTCGGCAACACCCGCATTTCGGTGCTCGCCACGCTCAAGCTGGTGCTGGCGGTGGCGCTGCTGTGGCTGCTGGCCCTGTGGCTGGGGCGTCTCGTCGAGCACCGCATCAGCCGCGCCACGTTCGTCAACCCCGCGATGCAGGTCGCGCTGGTCAAGCTCGTCAAGTTCGTGCTGCTGGTGCTCGCCTTCCTGCTCGCGCTGGACGCAGTGGGGATCGACCTCACTGCGCTGACGGTGTTCGGCGGCGCGCTCGGCGTCGGCCTCGGCTTCGGCCTGCAGCGCATCGCCAGCAACTTCATCAGCGGCTTCATCGTGCTGTTCGACCGCTCGATCCGGCCGGGCGATGTCATCACCATCGGCGACAAGCTCGGCTGGGTACAGGAGCTGCGCGCCCGCTACGTGGTGGTGATGGACCGCGACGGCGTCGAGCGGCTGATTCCCAACGAGAACCTGATCACCAACGAGGTGATCAACTGGAGCTACAGCGACCGCAACGTGCGCCTGAAGATCCCGGTCTCGATCAGCTACGACAACGACCCCGAAGAGGCGCTGGCGCTGCTGCAGGAGGCGGCGCGCGCCAATCCGCGGGTGCTCGCCGACCCGCCGCCGACGACCCGCCTGATGGCCTTCGGCGACAACGGCATCGAGCTCGAGCTGCGGGTGTGGATCCAGGACCCCGAGGCCGGCATGGGAAGCGTGCGCTCGGACATCAACCTCGAGATCTGGCGCAAGTTCAAGGCGGCGGGCATCGTCATTCCCTACCCGCAGCGCGACCTGCACATCCGCACCGGGCTGCCGGACCTGCACGCGTAGGTCGCGGCGTCCGCCGCGCGAACCGCCGCAGCCCGCGAGGGCCCATGGGCTATAACTGAGTGAGCCAGGGCCGCCGCGCGCCGCTGGCCGCCAGCCTGCCGCAACCCTGTACGGGAGTCCCCCATGAAATCCATGCAACGCATCTGGTTCCTGGCCCTGCTCTGCTGGCTGGCGCTTTCCGGCGCAGCCGCGTCGGCGGCGGTCGATGACGAGGGCTGGACGCCGACACCGCCGCGCCTCAGCTACCTCGACGGCGAGGTGTCCCACTGGCGCCCCGGTGCCGAGGAGTGGGCCAGCGCACGCGCCAACCTGCCGCTGGCGGAAGGGGACGCGCTCTATACCGGCAACGACGCCAATCTCGAGGTGCAATTCGGCCCCCGCAGCTTCGTGCGGGCCGACGAATACACGCAGTTGTCGCTGATGGCGCAGGACGAGCGCCGCATCCAGTTCAAGGTCGCCGGCGGGCTCGCGTCGTTCGACCTGCGCAGCCTCGATGTCGGCGACACGGTGGAGGTGAGCACGCCGAATGCCATTTTCGTGATCGCCCACCCCGGCTATTACCGGGTGGAGGTGGGCGAGCGCGCGACCCATTTCATCACCCGCCGCGGCGGCGAGGCCACGGTCACGACGGCCGATGGCCGCACGCTCGCCATCTATCCTTCCGAGGACATCGTGATCACGGCCGGCGATCCGGTGCAGGTGGCCACCTACGCGGCTCCCGAGCCCGATGCCTGGGATCGCTGGAACGACGAGCGCAGCGACCGCGTCGGCGAATCGATGAGTGCGCGCTATCTGCCACCCGGCGTCTACGGTGCGGAAGAACTCGACTACTACGGCCACTGGCGGGTGGTTCCGACCTACGGTTCGGTGTGGATCCCCTATGGCGTCACCGTCGGCTGGGTGCCCTACAGCACGGGCTACTGGGTGTGGGATCCCTATTACACCTGGACCTGGGTCGACGACGCGCCGTGGGGCTGGGCGCCGTTCCACTACGGACGCTGGGTCTACATCGACGGCTACTGGGCGTGGGCCCCCGGGCCGGTGATCCGCCGCCCGGTCTATTCGCCCGCGCTGGTGGCGTTCCTGATCCACGGCGGCGACGTGTCGGTGCGCGTCGGCCTGCCGGGCCTGTGGTGGGTGGCCCTGAGCTGGGGCGAGCCGGTGATCCCGTGGTGGGGGCCCGCCCACTACCGGGGCCGCCCGTGGTGGGGCGGCTGGGGCGGGCCGCGCATCGTCAACAACGTGGTCATCCGGCAGACCACGACCGTCAACGTGAGCGACATCCGCTTCCACAACGCCACGCTGCCGCGCAGCATCGTCACCGTGCCCGCGGACCGGTTCGGGCGCGAGCGGGTGCGCGCCACCGTCGAGAACCGTTACCGCCACACCGAATTCGCTCCGGTGCGCGGCGAACTGCCGGTCAAGCCGACCCGCACCAGCCTGTACGGCGGGGCACCGAAGGCGGCACCGCCGCCGCGCGAGCTCTCCACCCGTCCCGTGGTGTCGACCCGCACGCCGCGCGAGCCGACGCCGCCTCTGCAGGACGCGATTCCGCGCGCGCGCCAGGCGGTCCCGGAGTCCCGCTACGTGGTGCCGCCTGCGCGCCGCACGCCGGACACGCAGGTGGCGCCGCGTCCGCCGTTCGGCGCCGAGGCCGGTCCCGAGCGCACGCCGCAGCCGCGGCCCCCGCGCTACCAGGAGGTGCGCACGCCGGCCGCGCCGGCGGCCGGAACGGCTGTCCGCGACCAGGCGACGGTGCGTGAACAGGCGACGGAGCGGCGGGAGGTTCGCCCCGCCCCGCCCCCGGCGCCCGTGCGCGAACAGCCCACCGAGCGCCGGGCAGCCAGCCCTGCGCCGCGGACGGCCCCGCCTGCGGCGACGCCCCCGGCACGCGACGCGGCCCCGCAACGCGGCCAGGTGAATGAGGACAGGGGTGCGCGTCCGCTGCCGGGGCAGCCCGCGAACCAGACCTACCGGGGGCGCGCGGAACGCGACGGACGCGGCCAGCGGTGACGGCCGAGCGCGGGGCGGCTTCCGGCGCGCGGCGGGCGGATCAGCCCGCGCGGTGGTGGCGCAGCAGGCGGCCCAGCGCCTCCTTCAGCGGACCCTCCTCGATCTCCGCGGTCAGGTGGGCCAATCCGTCGAGCGCGGCGGGCGGGACGCCGGCCTTCTCGACCGGCGGGGTGTAACGCGCCAGCAGTTCTGGGTTGACGCTGATCCGCACGCTCGCCACCGCGATGCCGCGCTTGCCGAGCGCGGCGATCAGGGCGTCGGCCTGCTGGCGCAGGCGGGCGGCGACGGCGCCGCTGTCGCCGGCCAGGCTCAGCACGCCGTTCTCCAGCAGCATGACGCGGACGTGGCCGGCGAGCGCCGCGGGCAGGGCACGGTCGAGCGCGGCCTGTACCTTCAGCAGCGCCCGGGCGCGCATCGCGACGCCCGCCGGCAGCTGGCTGGCGAGCAGGTCGGAGAGGCTTTCCGCGCTCATGCTCGCGACATCCGGGCGTCACGGGAAGCCCGTTCCGCTATGTTAAGATTCATCGATTTACCGCGTCCTGCGGGCATTTCGGAACCCTCATGCTGCAATCCCTGTTCAAGAAAGTCTTCGGCAGCCGCAACGAGCGGCTGGTCAAACAATACCTGCAAAAGGTGAAGGCGATCAACGCGCTGGAACCGGCGATGGAGAATCTCACCGACGCCGAGCTGGCCGGCAAGACTGCCGAGTTCAGGACGCGGCTGGAAAACGGCGAGACCCTCGACAAGCTGCTGCCCGAGGCCTTCGCCGTGGTGCGCGAGGCCGCGCGCCGGGTGCTCGGCATGCGCCATTACGACGTGCAGCTGGTCGGCGGCATGGTGCTGCACGACGGCAAGATCGCCGAGATGCGCACCGGCGAGGGCAAGACGCTGATGGCGACGCTGCCGGCCTACCTCAACGCGCTGGCCGGCAAGGGCGTGCACGTGGTGACGGTGAACGACTACCTCGCCAGCCGCGACGCGGAATGGATGGGTCGCGTGTACGGTTTCCTCGGCCTCACCACCGGGGTCAACCTGTCGCAGATGTCGCACGACGCCAAGCAGGCCGCCTACGCCGCCGACATCACCTACGGCACCAACAACGAATACGGCTTCGACTACCTGCGCGACAACATGGTCTACCAGCTGGGCGAGAAGGTGCAGCGGCCGCTCTTCTTCGGCGTCATCGACGAGGTCGACTCGATCCTCATCGACGAGGCGCGCACCCCGCTGATTATCTCCGGCCAGTCGGAGGAGAACACCGCACTCTACCAGCAGGTCAACCTGGTGCCGCCGCGCCTGACGCGACAGCCGGACGAGGAATCCGAGGGCGACTATTCGGTCGACGAGAAGTCGCGCCAGGTGCTGCTGTCCGAGGCGGGCCACGAGAAGGTCGAGGCGATCCTCACCGAGATGGGCCTGCTCGCGCCCGGCGGCAGCCTGTACGACGCGTCCAACATCATGCTGATGCACCACGTGTACGCCGCGCTGCGCGCACACGCCCTGTTCTTCAAGGATCAGCACTACGTCGTGCAGAACAATGAAGTCATCATCGTCGACGAGTTCACCGGGCGCCTGATGAGCGGGCGCCGCTGGTCCGAAGGGCTCCACCAGGCGGTCGAGGCCAAGGAGGGCGTGGCGATCCAGAAGGAGAACCAGACGCTGGCGTCGATCACCTTCCAGAACTACTTCCGCATGTACGAGAAGCTGTCGGGCATGACCGGCACCGCGGACACCGAGGCGTTCGAGTTCCAGAGCATCTACGGGCTCGAGACCGTCGTCATCCCGACCCACCGTCCGATGATCCGCAAGGACGAGCACGACCAGGTCTACCGCACGGGGCGCGAGCGCGACCAGGCGGTGATCAACGAGGTGCGCGCCTGCTACGAGCGCGGCCAGCCGGTGCTGGTCGGCACCACCTCGATCGAGGCCAACGAGCACCTGTCGGCCGAGCTGAAGGCGGCCGGGCTGCCGCACAACGTGCTGAACGCCAAGCAGCACGAGCGCGAGGCCGAGATCGTCGCGCAGGCCGGCCTGCCCGGCGCGATCACCATCGCCACCAACATGGCCGGCCGCGGCACCGACATCGTGCTGGGCGGCAACATCCAGAAGGACGTCGACGCGATCCACGCCGACGAGTCGCTCTCCGACGCCGAGAAGAACGCGCGGGTCGCGGCGCTCAAGGCCGAGTGGCAGCAGCGCCACGACGCCGTGCTGGCGGCCGGCGGCCTGCACATCATCGGCACCGAGCGCCACGAGTCGCGGCGCGTCGACAACCAGCTGCGCGGCCGCTCCGGCCGCCAGGGCGACCCGGGCTCGAGCCGCTTCTACCTGTCGCTGGAAGACCCGCTGCTGCGCATCTTCGCCTCCGACCGCGTCGCCGCGATCATGAACCGCCTGAAGATGCCCGAGGGCGAGGCGATCGAGCACCCGTGGGTGACGCGCGCGATCGAGAACGCGCAGCGCAAGGTCGAGCAGCGCAACTTCGACATCCGCAAGCAGCTGCTCGAGTACGACGACGTCTCCAACGACCAGCGCAAGGTCATCTACGAGCAGCGCAACGAGCTGCTCGCCAGCGAGGACATCGGCGGGACCATTCGCGCCATGCGCGACGACGTGCTGAACGACATCGTCAGCCAGCACATCCCGCCGGGCAGCATGGACGAGCAGTGGGACGTGGCGGGGCTGGAAAAGACGCTGGCCGCCCAGTTCACGCTGCACCTGCCGCTCACGCAGTGGCTCGATGCCGACAAGACGCTCAACGAGGAAGGCCTGCGCAAGAAGATCCGCGAAGCCGCCGACGCGGTCGTCGCGGAGAAGGAGACGCTGGTCGGCGCCGAAGGCCTGCGCCAGTTCGAGCGCGCGGTGATGCTGCAGAGCCTCGACACCCACTGGCGCGAGCATTTGTCCGCATTGGACCACCTGCGCCAGGGCATCCACCTGCGCGGCTACGCGCAGAAGCAGCCGAAGCAGGAATACAAGCGCGAGGCCTTCGAGCTGTTCGCCGCGATGCTCGACGCGATCAAGCTCGAGGTCACGCAGATCACGCTGTCGGTGCAGGTGCGCGCGCCCGAGGACGTGCAGGCGGTCGAACTCGAGGAGCCGACCCACGTCGAATACCAGCACGCCGGATACGACGAGGGCAAGGACTTCGCCGAGGCAGAGGAGGCCGCCGCGGCGCCGGCCGCAGCCCTGCCCAAGGTCGGCCGCAACGACCCCTGTCCGTGCGGGTCGGGCAAGAAGTACAAGCAGTGCCACGGCAAGCTCGACTGAGGAGACCATCATGCCTTACTACGTTTTCCGGATGGGAATGTTCAAGGTGCTGGAGAAGCAGGGTGAATGGGCGACCTTCAAGGAAGCCAAGGCGCATACCAATGAACTGCGCAAGACGCTCGACCCCAGGTCCGGCGACAAGTACAAGATGATCTTCGCGGAGAACGAGATCGCCGCGCAGGAGACGCTGACCGCCGAGCGCGAACTGGACAAGACGCTTTCCGGCGACGACTGGTAAGAGTCGGCCATCAACCGGCAGCGCACCTGTGATTCGGGATCGTGCGCTGCCCGCAATGCCATGTACTTCGGTACATTGCGTTTGCTGCGCCGCTGACAGCCCGGCCACCAGCCGCTCGCAGGGGTTTCTGGACGACTTTTTCGCTGAGTATCTGAGTTGATATGGCCGAGTACAACGAAGACGCTTACAAGCTGGCCCGCAAGGCCTACATCGAGCACAGCTGCCCGTTCGAGCGGGCGCTGCTGTCGCGCTGCGTCGCCTGCAGCCGCTCGCGCAGGCTCAATCTCGCCGAGCGCGAGGCGATCGCCTGCGGCGACCCGGCGGTACGCGAGCACTGCCTGGCGTTCTACCAGGCGCTGCACGACAACGCGCAGTTCGCGCTGAGGATCAACCCCGACGCGCCGTGGCCCTTCGGCAAGGAGATCCGTGCCCAGTGCGGCGGCGTGCGGGGGCTGGGCGCCGCGATGGACGCCGCCGGTGACGAAAGCACCGACATTGCCGCCACCGTGCTGCAGGGGCTGGCGCAGTACGGCGAGCAGGCCGCGTTCCCCTATTCGGAGATCATGCGCGCCGTGGTGCACTACGAGCCGCGCAAGCGGCGCGGCTGAGCGACGCGGCCGGGAACCCGGGAGCCTTTCCGTGGTCTCTTGGCCATTCCCCGCCGATTGAATACACTGCTGGCGTGCGTGCGAAACTTCACCGCTTCCTGCTGCTGTTCGTGATGCTGGCCCTGCCGTTGCAGGCGCTCGCGTCTGCGGGCATGCTCGCGTGCGCCTTGCCGCAGGCCGAAACCCACCGCGAGACGGCGATGGCCGAAGGCCACGGCTGCCACGACAGCGACGTGCCCGAGCGCCCCGCGACGTCCCACGACTGCAAGCACTGCGCGGCGTGCGCCCTCGGCTCGGTGCTGCCGATCCCGAGCGCCGGCCGCGTGGCGGCTTCCCTCCCCGCGGCCCGTCCCTCAGCCCATCCCGACGCCGGCTACGCCGGCTTCATCCCCGACGGTCCAGAGCGACCACCCCGACCCGCCCTCGCCTGACCCCCGCGCTGGCGACAGCGCGCTTTCCCGTCATTGAACGCGGCGCCGTCGCGCCGCGTGTGCGAGGTTCGACATGCTGAATCGATTGTTGTGCCGTGCGGCGCCGTGGGCGTGCGCATGGGCGCTTGGAATGCCCGCTGCGCTGGCCGCCGGCGCCGCCGTTCACGAAACCGAACGTCCGCCTGCCCCGTTCGACCGCTACCAGGG
>DHHQ01000012.1:0-411 GCA_002403375.1 Thiobacillus denitrificans
CGTCCATGCGGCCCGGCGTGAAGGGCACGGCGACCTCGACGCCCGCCGCCTTGGCGGCGGCTTCAATGCCAGCGCAGCCGGCCAGCACGATGAGGTCGGCGAGCGAAACCTGCTTGCCGCCGGCGGCCTTTCCGTTGAACCCGGCCTGGATCGCCTCGAGTGTGCCGAGCACCTTCGCAAGCCGGGCCGGCTGGTTGACCTCCCAGTCCTTCATCGGCGCCAGGCGGATGCGCGCGCCGTTGGCGCCGCCGCGCTTGTCGCTGCCGCGGAAGCTGGCAGCCGAGGACCAGGCGGTGTAGGCCAGTTCGGACACGGAGAGGCCCGAGGCCAGCACTTTGGCCTTGAGCGCGGCAACGTCCTGCGCGTCGACCAGCGGGTGGTTCACCGCGGGGATCGGGTCCTGCCAGATCA
>DHHQ01000012.1:563-10615 GCA_002403375.1 Thiobacillus denitrificans
GGCGTCGGTGTGCTCGACGGGCGTCCACTGCGAGGCGCCCGCCGGGCTGCGCGTCGGGATCCACTCGTTGTTGAAGAGCATGTCGAGGTAGCTCATGTCCCACTTCGTCGGCGTCGGCGTCCACGAGCCCTCCAGGCCGCTGCCGATCTGGTCGCCGCCCTTTCCGGAGCCGTGCGTGCTGATCCAGCCGAAGCCCTGGTTCTCGATGTCGGCCGCTTCGGGTGCGGGGCCGACCCGCGCCGCGTCACCGGCGCCGTGGCATTTGCCGAAGGTGTGGCCGCCCGCGGTGAGCGCGACGGTTTCGTAATCGTTCATCGCCATGCGTGCGAAGGTTTCGCGCACCAGGCGTCCGGACTGCAGCGGATCGGACTTGCCGCCGGGGCCTTCGGGGTTCACGTAGATGAGGCCCATCTGCACGGCGGCCAGCGGATTCTCGAAACCCTGCTGCGTGCCGTGACGCGTGTCGCCCAGCCAGTCGGTTTCCGACCCCCAGTACACCGACTCGTCGGGTTCGTACACGTCGGCGCGGCCACCGGCGAAGCCGAAGGTCTTGAAGCCCATGGACTCCAGCGCGCAGTTGCCGGCCAGCACGATGAGGTCGGCCCAGGAGATCCGGTTGCCGTACTTCTGCTTGATCGGCCACAGCAGGCGGCGCGCCTTGTCGAGGTTGACGTTGTCGGGCCAGGAATTGGTCGGCGCGAAACGCTGCTGGCCCAGACCCGCACCGCCGCGGCCGTCGCCGATGCGATAGGTGCCCGCCGCGTGCCAGGCCATGCGGATGAACAGCGGGCCGTAGTGGCCGTAGTCGGCCGGCCACCAGTCCTGCGAGTGGGTCATCAGCGCGTACAGGTCCTGCTTGAGCGCGGCGAGGTCGAGCTTGTCGAACTCCTTTGCGTAGTCGAACGAGGCCTCCATCGGGCTCGTCTGCGGGACGAACTGGTGCAGGACCTTCAGGTTCAGCTGGTTCGGCCACCAGTCGTGGTTGGTCGGGGCGCCACCGCCCGTGGCGGTGAAATGAAACGGACACTTGCCTTCTGACATGGTCTTCTCCTTCGTATGCTGCACTCAACAGCGGACAGACTCCAAGTTAGACCAGGCGTGAAGATCTGTCTCATGAATAGTCTAGAATTAATCCATTGACATAATCGAATGCGTGCCATGACGCTGCAGGAGCTCAAATATCTGGTGGCGCTCGCCGACCACGGCCACTTCGGCCGTGCGGCCGAGGCCTGCCACATCACCCAGTCGACGCTGTCGACGCAGATCAAGAAGCTCGAGGACTTCCTCGGCGTGACGCTTTTCGACCGCAGCCTCAAGCGCGTGACGCCGACGCCGATCGGCAAGGAAATCCTCGCCGCGGCGCGCAGCGTCGTCGAGGAGGCCGAGCGCATCCGCGAACTCGCCAGGCACGCGCAGGACCCGATGGCGCGCACGCTCCACCTCGGCGTCATCCCCACGCTCGGCGCCTACTACCTGCCGCACGCGCTGACGCTGGCGCACAGGAAGCATCCCGGCCTGCGCCTGCTGCTGCGCGAGGAGACGACGCCGCAGATCCTCGAGCACCTGGCCGACGGCAGGCTCGACGCCGGCCTGCTGGCGCTGCCGATCGGCGACGACGCGCTGCGCGTCGAGCCGCTGTTCTACGAGCCCTTCTTTGCCGCGCTGCCTGCCGGCCACGAACTGGCGAAGCGCGACACGCTCAAGGTCGCCGACATCATGAACGAGAAGCTGCTGCTGCTCGACGAGGGGCACTGCCTGCGCGACCAGGCGCTCGACGTCTGCGGTGCGCGCCAGGACCGCCGCGAGGAGGTGCGCGCGACCAGCCTCGAGACGCTCAGGCAGATGGTCGCCATGGGGCTCGGGCTCACGCTGCTGCCGGCGCTGGCGGTCGACGCCGGGCCGCGCGTGAGCCGCAAGGCGGTCGAGATCCGCCCGTTCCGGTCGCCGCCGCCGGGGCGCACGATCGCACTGGTGTGGCGCAAGCGCGCGCCGTTTCCCGAGACCTTCGAGCGGCTCGCCGCCACGCTCAAGGCCAGCCTGCCCGACGGCGTGGCGCCGGTCTGATGTCCGGCCTCGACGACCCGCGTGTGTTCTTCGCCGCCGAGCGCACGCTGCTCGCATGGAGCCGTACCAGCCTGACGCTCATGGCCTTCGGCTTCGTGCTCGAACGCTTCGGCCTGTTTCTTCACGTGCTGCGCGGCGATCCCGCCCACCCGGGACGCGATGTTTCATTCTGGATCGGCGTCGCCTTCATCGTGCTGGCGCTTGCCGTGATCGGTTTCTCGACCGTGCAGTACAGGCGCGCACTGCGTACCCTGAGGCCGTCGAAATTCCCGCGCGCTACTGCACCTGGACGGGGGTCGCGATGAACCTGGCGCTCGCCATGCTCGGCGTCGCGCTGCTTGCCTACCTGTTTCTCGAACTGTAGGCGCCGTCCCGGCCCGCGGAACTTCGGCCGGCCGGCCGGGGTCGGCCGGAGAGTCGGCTAGAATCCCAACACCTTGAAAAGCCTCTTTTCCCTGCTGCTGCCGAGCGTCTTGCTGTGGCCGGTCGTCGGCCACGCGGCGGCGCTCGACCTGCCTTCGCGCGCCGGTGTCTTCTGGCAGCAGCGCGATGCTGTGCTGCCGCCGTCCGGGGCACCGGCTGCGCAGACCGCCGCCGTGCGTTTTTCCAGCCTGGCCGAGATGACCGAGCACGCCTTGCGCGAGCGGCCCGAAACCCGCGCGGCCTGGCTCGGAATCCAGGCCGAGGCCGCGCGCCTCGATGCCGCCACCGCGGCCAACTGGCCGACGCTGACCGGCCAGCTCGGCTTCACCCAGAGTCGCGCGCTGTCGAGTTCCGGCAACCCGGCGCCGACGCTGCACCGCTACGGACCCAGCCTCAGCCTTGCCTATCTTCTCTACGACTTCGGCGCACGCGCGTCCGGCATCGACGCCCAGCGCTACCGGCTGGTCGCCAGCCTGCTGGGCAACAACCGCATGCTGCAGGACGTGATCGCCGAAGTGGAGGCGGCCCACTTCGCCCTGCTCGGCGCGCAGGCGCAGGTGGACGCGCTGGTCGAACTGGAGCGCTCGCTGCAGGCGAGTCTCGACGCTGCCGAAGCGCGGCTGCGCGGCGGACTCGCCTCGCGCGCCGACCAGTTGCGGGCGCGCGCGGCGCTGGCCGAAACGCAGGTGGCGCGCCAGGCCGCCGAGCGCGACCGCGCCAAGGCCGAGGCGGCCCTCAAGCAGGCGGCAGCGATCGAACAGACGCGGCCGCTGGTGCGCGACTGGAAGACCGAGCCGCCGGCCGAACTCGAGGCGGCGGACCTGCTCGCCGAACTGCTGGCCGAGGCGCAGCGCGAGCGCCCCGATCTGGTGGCGCTGCAGGCCGCCGCCGCCGGCGCGCGGGCCGACGCCGAGCGCGCGCGCGCGGCGCGCTGGCCCAGCCTGTCGCTCGCGGCGACCACCGCGCGCACCTATTTTCTCGAGGACGACCGGGTGCCGTCGACGAGCTACAGCGTCGGCGTGAACCTCTCGCTGCCGCTGTTCGACGGCGGCCGGCTGGCCGCCGAGGCACGTGCCGCCGAGCGCGACGCCGAGCGCCTGCAGGCCGAGGCCGATGCGCAGCGCAGCCAGGTCGCGCGCGCGGTCACCGAGGCCTACCTCGACGTGCGCCATGCCCAGGCGCAGCGCGCCGGCGTCGCCGTGCAACTGGAAAGCGCGACCGAGTCGGCGCAGGCCGCCGAGGCGCGCTACGCCGCCGGCGTCGGCAGCCTGCTCGAGCTGCTGACCGCGGAGGCCGCCCTGGCACGGGCGCGTCAGAGCACCGCCGAGTCCGACTCGGCGTGGCTGGCGGCATTCTCCCGTTTGAACCACGCACTCGGCCGGCTGCCGGCCCTCCCTTCCGCGAGCCAACCATGAAACTTCGCATCCTGCTGATCCTCGTCGTCCTCGGCCTGGCCGCCGGCGTCTGGTATCGCGTCGCTTACCAGGGGGGCGACGACGGCAAGGGGGGCGGCGAGCGCACGCTGAGCGTCAGGACCGTGCCGGTGGCGGTGCGCGAGTTCCCCCGCGTACTCGAGCTTCCCGGCACGCTCGAGGCCGCGCAGCAGGTCGCGATCGTCGCGCAGGTCGGCGGGACGCTGCTCGCGCAGCACGTGCAGGAAGGCGACGCGGTGCGCGCCGGCGCGCTGCTGTTCACGCTCGACGCGCGGCCGGCCGAGGCGCGCATCGCGCAGAGCGAGGCCACGCTGGCGGGGGCCAGTGCCGAGGCGGCCGAGGCGCAAAGAAAGCTCGACCGCCTCGCGCCGCTGCTGCAGTCGGGCTACATCAGCCAGCAGGAGTACGACGACGCAAGGCTGGCGCTCGACGCCGCGCGCGCCCGCGCCGGCACCGCGGGCGCCGAGCTCGCCGCGGCGCGGCTCGAGGTGCAGTACGCGCAGATCCGCGCGCCGATCGCCGGGCGCGTCGGCCGCATCAATGTCCGCCCCGGCAGCCTGGTGCAGGCGGGCGGCGCGCCGCTCACCACCCTGCTCGCGCCGGGCGCGCTCGACGTGCGCGCCAGCGTCGCGCAGCAGGACTGGCCCGATCTCGCGGCCGCGCGCGCCGCGGGCAGGGTCGCCGCCGAGGTCTTTCTCGGCGCCGCCGCCGAGCCGCAGGCAGCGGGCGAACTGGTGTTCGTCGACGCGCAGATCGACGCGGCGACCGGTGCGGTGCCGATCAAGGTACGCCTCGCCGGCGCGCCGCCGGTGCTGCTGTCGGGGCAGGGGGTGCGGCTGCGGCTGCAGCTCGGCGTCGAGAAGGCCGCGAAGGTCGTTCCCGAGGCGGCGCTGCAGCATGCGCAGGCGGGCAGCTACGTCTACGTGGTGCGCGACGGGGCCGCGGTGGTGCAGCCGGTCACCCGGCTGCGCGCGCTGGACGGCCTGCTGATGGTCGAGGGCGAACTCGCCGCCGGCGAGCCGGTGCTGGTCGAGATCCCGCAGCGGCTCAAGGCGGGCGGCAAGGTCAGGCTCGAAGGCGCGCGCGGATGAACCTGTCGCGGCTGTTCATCGAGCGCCCGGTCGCCACCCTGATGCTGGTGCTGGCGATGGCGCTGTTCGGCGCGCTCGCCTACAGGCTGCTGCCGGTCAACGACCTGCCGCAGGTCGACTTCCCGACACTGCGCATCTCGGCCAGCCTGCCGGGCGCCAATCCCGAGACCATGGCGAACACCGTGGCGACGCCGCTGGAAAGACAGCTGGCGACGGTCGCCGGCATCGAGTCGATGAGCTCGCAGTCGGGGCAGGGCTCGACCAGCATCACGCTGCAGTTCGAGCTCGGCCGCGACATCGACGCCGCGGCGCAGGACGTGCAGACGGCGATCGCGCAGGCGGCGCGCAACCTGCCCGCGGGCATGGACCCGCCGCAGCTGAGGAAGATCAACCCCGCCGATTCGCCCGTCCTGTTCCTCGCGCTGTCTTCGGATCGCCTGCCGCTGACCCAGCTCGACCACATCGCGGACTCGCGCGTGGCGCAGCGCATGTCCGGCATGAGCGGCGTGGCGCAGGTGCAGGTATTCGGCTCGCAGAAATACGCGCTGCGCATCTATCTCGACCCGGCCCGGCTGGAGCAGCGCGGACTCACCTTCGGCGACGTCGTCCAGGCGGTGCAGGCGGCCAATTCCAACCTTCCGTCCGGCACGCTCGACGGCGCCAGCCGCAATTATTCGGTCAAGGCGCCGCCGGCCCTCGCCGACGCCCGCGACTTCGGCGAGATCATCGTCGCCTACCAGGACGGCGCCGCGCTGCGGCTCAAGGACCTGGGACGCGCCGAGGACAGTGTGGAAAACGACAAGGTGCGCACCTGGTACAACGGCCAGCGCGCCATCGTGCTCGCGGTACAGCGCCAGCCGGGGGCCAACACGGTCGAGGTCGTCGGGCGCATCAAGGCGCTGCTGCCGCAGATCGAGAACGACCTGCCGGACGGCGTGAAGCTGGAAACCTTCATCGACCGCTCGGTCTTCGTCAAGGATTCGCTGCACGAGGTCAACTTCACGCTGCTGCTGGCGCTGGTGCTGGTCATCCTCGTCATCTTCGCCTTCCTGCACAACGTGCGCGCCACCCTGATCGCCGCGCTGGTGCTGCCGAGCTCGCTGCTCGGCACCTTCGCCTTCATGCATCTCGCCGGCTACAGCCTCAACAACCTGTCGCTGATGGCGATCACGCTGGCGATCGGCTTCGTCGTCGACGACGCGGTGGTCATGATCGAGAACATCGCGCGCCACCTCGACATGGGCAAGACGCGCCTGCAGGCCGCGCTCGACGGGGCCCAGGAGATCGGCTTCACCGTGGTGTCGATGACGGTCTCGCTCGCCGCGGTGTTCCTGCCCATCCTCTTCATGCAGGACATGATCGGGCGCCTGTTCCAGGAATTCGCGGTCAGCATCGGCGTCGCCGTCATCCTGTCCGGCATCGTCGCGCTCACGCTGACCCCGATGCTGTGCGCGCGCGCGCTCGTCCACGAAGCGCCCAACAACCCGCTGTCGCGCGCGTTCGACGCCGGCTTCAACCGCTTCCGCGATTTCTACGGCGCCACGCTGCGTGCCTCGATGCGCCGTCGCGGCACCATGCTGGCGCTGTCGGCGGCGGTGCTGGTCGGCATGGTGTGGCTGGCCGGCGAGGTCAAGCAGGGCTTCATCCCGCGCGTCGACTCCGGGAGGATCTTCGCCAGCATCCAGTACCCCGAGGGCATTCCCTTCGAGGAACTATCGCGGCGCCAGCAGCAGATCGCCGACATCGTGGCGAAGCACCCGGCCGTCGATGCGCTGATGTCGTCGGCGGGCCAGGGCGGCGGCGGCGTCACCGGCGGCAACATCGGCCGGCTGGTGATCCGCCTCGCGCCGCGCGACACCCGCATCGGCGCCGACGCGGTCATCGACGCGCTGCGCGCCGCCACGCGCGGCGTCGGCGGCGCCGTCATCAGCTTCCAGAATCCCGCCTCGATCAACGTGGGATCGCTGATTTCCAGCAGCGACTACCAGCTGACCCTGAAGGCGAGCGATTTCGAGGCGCTGAAGGCCGCGGCGTCCGAGGTGGAGAAGCGCCTCGACGCGCTGCCGCAGCTGACCGACGTGAGCAGCAACCTCGAGCTCCGCAACCCCGAACTGCGCGTGGTGCTCGACCCGGTGCAGGCTGCGCGCCTCGGCATCAGCGCGCAGCAGGTGCAGCAGATGCTGTACGACGCCCTCGGCGGGCGCCGCATCAGCGAGATCTACGGCGTCGACGACCAGTACACCGTCAGCCTCAAGATCCTGCCGGAGGCGCAGGTCGACCCCGCCATCCTCGGCCAGCTGCCGCTGCGAACGGCCTCCGGCGAACTGACACGGCTCGACGCCGTGGCCCGGGTCGATGCCGGCGTCGGTCCGGTGGCCGTGCATCGCTACGGCCAGCAGCTGGCCGCCACGCTCTCCTTCGGGCTGGCGCCCAGGGTGTCGCTCGACGCGGGCCTGAACGCGGCGCTCGACGCAGCGAGCGAGGTGCTGCCCGCCGAAGTCACCGCGGAGCTGACGGGCGCCGCGCAGAAGTTCCAGGCGTCCACCGTCACGCTGCCGCTGCTGCTGCTGCTTACCGTGGTCGTCATCTACATGGTGCTGGCGGTGCTCTACGAGCATCTCGGCCATCCGCTCACCATCCTCACGGCCCTGCCGCTCGCGGGTTTCGGTGCCTTGCTGGTGCTGCTGCTGATGGACGAGGAGCTGAACGTCTTCAGCTTCGTCGGCCTCGTTCTGCTGATCGGCCTCGTCAAGAAGAACGGCATCATGATGATCGACTTCGCGCTGACGCGGCAGCGCGCCGGGATGAGCGCCGAGGACGCGATCGTCGAGGCGAGCCTGGTGCGCCTGCGACCGATCATGATGACCACGCTGTCGACCATCGTCGCCACGCTGCCGATCGCGATCGGCTTCGGCGCCGGCGGCGAGGCGCGCCGGCCGCTCGGCATCGCGGTCGTCGGCGGCCTGGTGTTCTCGCAGTTCCTCACGCTCTACATCACGCCGACCTTCTACGTGAGCATGGCGCGGATGGAGGCGGCCCTGCGGCGCTGGCGCGCGCGCCACGCCTGAGGCCTGCGGCGCCGGTTCACATCAGCCAGGCGAGCGCGGCGTAGCGCGCGAGCTTGCCGAGCGTCACCAGCACCAGGAAGCTGGCGACGCCGACGCGCAGCACACCGGCGACCAGGCACAGCGGGTCACCGACCACCGGCAGCCAGGCGAACAGCAGGGCGGGCCGGCCGAAGCGGGCGAACCAGCGCTCGGCCCGCGCGACGTGGCGCTCGGCCTTCACGGTGCGGCGCGCGACCGCGCGGCGGCCGAAGCGTCCCATCCCGTAGGTGACCAGGCTGCCGAGCACGTTGCCGAAGGTGGCGGTCGCCACCGTCGCCAGGGGATCGGCGCCCTGGTGCAGCCGAACCAGCAGCAGCGCCTCGGACCCGCCGGGGAACAGGGTCGACGACAGCAGCGCCGAGCCGAACAGCATCCAGTCCATCAGCCGCGGTCCAGCGCTAGATTGATAGCGTCAATCATGTTCATCAAGATTATCCGTTGGATCGATGTATTGATGATCTCTAATATCGCTCCTGTCTTGATTGACATCGCAAATCAACCAAACAGGAGCCCGACATGCAGAACACCAAGTCCCCGACCATCCAGAACCTCGAAGCCGCCTTCGCCGGCGAGTCGATGGCCCACATCAAGTACATGTGGTTCGCCCGCCAGTGCCGCAAGGCCGGCGACGAAGCCACCGCCAAGGTGTTCGAGGACACCGCCGCGCAGGAGATGCTGCACGCCTTCGGCCACGCCGAGCTGCTGTTCGCCGACGAGACCATGACCCCGGCCAAGTGCCTGCAGTACGCGATCGAGGGCGAGACCCACGAGTACACCGAGATGTACCCGAAGTTCCGCCACGAGGCGACGATCGAAGGCAACAGCGCGGCGGTCGCCGAGATCGACGAGCAGATCGCCGAATCGAAGGAGCACGCCGAGATGTTCCGGGCCGTGCTGGAAAAGGCCGCCAAGCGTTTCGCCGCGCTGGCCAAGGTCGAGGAGAAGCACGCGAAGCACTACCAGGCGCAGAAGGACGCGATCGCCGCCTGACCGGACCACCGAAGACTACTACTTGATTACTTGAAAGGACACATCATGAAAGCCTGGCAATGCATCGTTTGCGGTTACATTTACGACGAAACCAAAGGCGACCCGGAGCACGGAATCGCCCCCGGCACCCGCTGGGAGGACGTGCCGGAGGGTTGGGAATGCCCGGACTGCGGCGTCTCCAAGGCGGATTTCGAGATGGTCGAAGTCACCGCCGCCTGACCTGCCAGAACCAGGGGGCCGCCTTGCGCGGCCCCGCATCGAGGAGAAATCCATGCATCCCATCGTCATCGTCGGTTCCGGCCTCGCCGGCTACACCCTGCTGAAGGAGTTCCGCAAGCGCGACGCGGCGACGCCGGTCACGCTCGTCACCGCCGACGACGGCGCCTTCTATTCCAAGCCCAACCTGTCGAACGCGCTGACCGCCGGCAAGTCGGCGGCGGCGCTCGCCGGCGCCGGCGCGGAGAAGATGGCGGCGGACCTCAAGGCGACGGTGCTGACGCGCACCCGCGTCATGGCGATCGACACGCAGGCGCAACGACTCCGTACCGAGACGGGCGACATCGCCTACGGCAAGCTCGTGCTCGCGCTCGGCGCCGATCCGATCCCGCACGGCCTCGAAGGCGACGGCGCGGACGCGGTGCTGGCGGTGAACGACCTCGCCGACTACGCCGCCTTCCGCGCGGCGCTCGAAGGCAAAAAGCGCGTGACCGTGCTCGGCGGCGGGCTGATCGGCTGCGAGTTCGCCAACGACCTGGCGCACGCCGGCTACGCGGTCGACGTCGTCCACCTCGGCGCGTGGCCGCTGGAGCGGCTGCTGCCGGTCGAAGCCGGCGAGCGTCTCGCCGACAGCCTCGCCGCGCTGGGGGTGACCTGGCATTTCGGGCGCACGGCGAAGCGCGTCGATCGCACCGCAGGCGGGCATGCGGTGACGCTCGACGACGGCG
>DHHQ01000008.1:0-89224 GCA_002403375.1 Thiobacillus denitrificans
CGTTGATGATGCGCTTGACGTCCAGGCCGGCGATACGACCGGCATCCTTGGTGGCCTGGCGCTGGCTGTCGTTGAAGTAGGCCGGCACCGTGATGACGGCTTCGGTCACTTCCTCGCCCAGGTAGTCCTCGGCGGTTTTCTTCATCTTGCGCAGGGTTTCGGCCGACACCTGCTGCGCCGCCATTTTCTGACCGCGCACCTCGACCCAGGCGTCGCCGTTGTCGGCCTTGACGATCTTGTAGGGCATCAGGCCGATGTCCTTCTGCACTTCCTTCTCTTCGAAGCGGCGGCCGATCAGGCGCTTGACTGCGAACAGGGTGTTATTCGGGTTGGTGACCGCCTGGCGCTTGGCCGGCGCTCCGACCAGGATCTCGCCGTCTTCGGTGTAGGCCACGATCGACGGCGTGGTGCGCGCGCCCTCGGCGTTCTCGATCACTTTCGGCGTGCCGCCTTCCATCACCGCCACGCAGGAGTTGGTGGTACCGAGGTCAATGCCAATAATGCGTCCCATGATGCGTTCCTTCTCAGAAAGTTTGAATTGATTCGAATGTGGGGGAGGGCTGCGCTATTTCAAGCGTCCTTGCCCTTGGAAACCATCACCAGCGCCGGCCGCAGCGTGCGGTCGTGCAGGCGGTAACCCTTCTGCAGCACGGTCACCACCGTGTTCGCGGGCTGGTCGGAGTCGACCATCTGGATCGCCTGGTGCAGGTGCGGGTCGAACTTGTCGCCGAGCGGGTCGATGTCGACGAGGCTGAACTTGCCGAAGGCGGCGACCAGCTGCTTCAGTGTCAGTTCGACGCCGTCCTTAAGGTTCTCGACGCTCGGCGACTCCGCGGCGAGCGCCGCCTCCAGGCTGTCCTTCACTGCCAGCAGCTCGCTGGCGAAATTTTCGACCGCGAACTTGCGCGCCTTGTCGACGTCCTCCGCGGCGCGGCGGCGCATGTTCTCGGTCTCCGCCTTGGCGCGCAGCCAGGCATCGTGGTGCTCGGCTGCCTGGCGCTCGGCGGCCCTCAGCAGTTCCTCCAGGCTGGGCATGACTTCCTTTTCCTGCCCGGTTTCTTCGGAGGGGGGTTCGTTCTTGAGTTCGTCCTGCATGCGTGCTCCCGGTTTGTTTCTCGCCGGAAGGTGGGGACGAAACACGGGGCTTCAAGAGCCGGAAGTCATTTTTTGCGCGGGCTGGCGACGCCGGGCGATTGGATTTGCCGGCCGGCAGGGCTTCCGGTATGATGCGCCGCTTCCCGGAGAGGTGGATGAGTGGTTTAAGTCGCACGCCTGGAAAGCGTGTTCAGGGTAATACCCTGACGGGGGTTCGAATCCCCCCCTCTCCGCCACACATGCCGTCCACGCCAGAACATGCCTAGACACGCCTACCACGGCAGGCTTTCCGTGGTCGTACCCGTCAAGAACGAAGCCGACAACGTCGAGCCACTGGTGCGCGAGATCGCAGCGGCGCTGTCCGGCAACACCACGTTCGAAATCCTCTACGTCAACGACGGCAGCACCGACGACACGCAGGCGCGTCTCGAGGCGCTGAAGGCCGAGTTTCCCATGCTGCGCGTGATTCGCCATCGCGCCTCCTGCGGACAGAGCCGGGCGGTGACCAGCGGTGTCGCCGCCGCCCGCTACGAGTGGATCGCGACGCTCGACGGCGACGGACAGAACGATCCAGCCGACATCCCCGCGCTGCTCGCCGAGCTGGCGAATCCGGCGCAGCCGGCCAACCTCGAACTGCTGGCCGGCTGGCGCTCCAAGCGCAACGACACCTTCATCCGCCGTCTCTCGTCGAAGATCGCCAACGGGGTGCGTTCGCGCATGTTGCGTGACGACACGCCGGACACCGGTTGCGGCCTCAAGGTGTTCGCCCGCGATACCTTCCTCGCGCTGCCCAACTTCGATCACATGCATCGCTTCCTGCCGGCGCTGGTGCTGCGCAATGGCGGCGCGGTGGTGTCGGTGCCCGTCCACCACCGCGCGCGCGAGCGCGGCACCTCCAAATACGGCGTCCACAACCGGCTGTGGGTCGGCATCGTCGACCTGTTCGGCGTCGCCTGGCTGCAGCGGCGGGTGCGCCTGCCCGTGATCGAGGCCGATTCCGATCTCTGAGCGGATGCGGCCCGAATGAAAGCGCGCGTCGTCGTCAAGGGACTGGCGCTGATGCTGAGCCTGGCGGCGCTGGGCTTCCTGTTCGACGCCAGCGACCTCGGCAACAGCGTCAACGAGGCCTGGATCGACGCGCGCGTGCGCGGGCACGGCGTCAGCGGCGCGCTGCTGTTCCTGCTGATGGGCGGGCTGTTCACCGCCATCGGCCTGCCGCGCCAGATCATCGCCTTCCTCGGCGGCTACGCGTTCAGCGTCGGGCTCGGCACGCTGCTCGGCGCCCTGGCCGCATTGCTCGGCTGCATCCTGAGCTTCAGCTATGCGCGCTTCTTCGGGCGCGGCCTGCTGCGCGCGCGCCTCGGCGAGCGGGCCGGGCGCTTCGACCGCTTCATCCACGACAATCCCTTCGCGATGACGGTGCTGGTGCGCCTGTTGCCGGTGGGCAGCAACCTGCTGACCAACCTGGCGGCGGGCATCTCCAGCATCCGTTCCTGGCATTTCTATTCCGGCACGCTGCTCGGCTATCTGCCGCAGACGCTGGTGTTCGCGCTGGTCGGCAGCGGCGTGCAGATCGCGCCCACCCTGAAACTCGGGCTGGCTGCCGGCCTGTTCCTCGTTTCCGGCGCCATCGGGGCCTGGCTCTACCGGCGGTTCCGGCACGGCCTCAGCCTGGATGACCAGATCGACGCCGCACTTGAAGAGACCGACGCGCCCCCTCATGCATCCTCTACGAAATCCTGATTCCTCCGGGCGCGGCCTGTTGCTGCTGAGCCTGCTGCTGCTCGCCGTGCTCGCCGCGGTGGGCCTGGTCGCACGGCCGCTGATCCCGATCGACGAGACGCGCTACGTCAGCGCGGCGTGGGAGATGTGGCTGCGCGGCGATTTCCTGGTGCCGTACAAGAACGGCGAGCCCTACAGCCACAAGCCGCCGTTCATGTTCTGGATGTTCCACGCCGGCTGGGCGCTGTTCGGCGTCAACGACTGGTGGCCGCGCCTGGTGCTGCCGCTGTTCTCCGCCGGCGGCCTGCTGCTGACCTACCGCCTCGCGCGCCGTCTGTGGCCCCAGCATGTGGGCCTCGGCGGCCAGGCGGCGCTGGTGCTGGTGAGTGCGATGCTGTGGGTGCTGTTTTCCACGTCGGTCATGTTCGACGCGATGCTGGCGTTCTGGGTGCTGGTGGGCATGCACGGCGTGCTGGTCGCCGCCGACGGCAGGCGGCGCGGCTTCGTCCTGCTCGGGGTCGCGATCGGCTTCGGCGTGCTGACCAAGGGGCCGGTGATCCTGCTGAACCTGCTGCCCGTCACCGTGCTGGCGCCGTGGTGGAACCCGGGCATCAAGTGGGGGCGCTGGTTCGGCGGGATCGGCCTCGCGGTGCTGCTCGGCGCGGCGATCGCACTGGCGTGGGCGATTCCCGCCGGCATCGCCGGGGGCGAGGCCTACCGCAACGCGATTTTCTGGGGGCAGACGGCGGACCGCATGGTCGAATCGTTCGCCCATCGGCGGCCGTTCTGGTGGTATCTGCCCCTGCTGCCGCTGGTGCTGTTTCCCTGGTTCGTCTGGCCGGGGCTGTGGAAGGCGCTGGCCAACCACGTCCGTACCGGGCTCGACCGCGGCACGCGCTTCTGCCTGGCGTGGATCCTGCCGGTGTTCGTCGCGTTTTCCCTGATCAGCGGCAAGCAGCCGCATTACCTGGTGCCGATGTTCCCGGCGTTCGCGTTGCTGGCGGCGCGCGTGCTGGCCGACCGGCCGGGAGACCGGGTGGGGCTGCCGGCCCTGCTGGCGGCGGCGCTGGGGGCAGTCCTGATCCTGGCCGCGCTCGGCATGTTCGCGGCGGTCAACACGGGCGCTCCGGCGCTGCCAGCGGTATGGCCCGGGGTGGTTCTGGTGGTGCTGGCGCTGGCGGCCTGGGCGGCCGGGCGCCGCGGCGTGTCCCCGGTGCTGAGTCTCGCGTTACTGGGGGTGGGTGCGATGGCGCTGGTGCAACTTGCGGCGATGCGCTCGCTGGAGCCGCTCTACCAGATCAAGCCGCTGGCGCAATCGATCGCACAGCTGCAGGCGGACGGGGTGCCGGTGGCGAACACTGCGCGCTACCACGCCCAGTACCAGTTCCTCGGACGGCTGGAGGCGCCGCTGGTCGAGTTGCGGGGCGAGGAGATCGGCCCCTGGCTGAGCGCGCACCCTGAAGGCTACGCGGTGGTGTATCTAAAGGACAGACAGGGCCTGGCGTCGATCGACGCCCGCCACAAACAGGCCTATCGCGGCGGTGCGGTCGTGTTGGTCGATGCGAGAACGGCGGCCGGACTGCTGGCCGCCCACGTGGAGTAGCCTGCCTCAGGCCTCGGCGTCGCGCGGCGGCAGCACCACCTCGCGCGACGGCGAAATGGTCGAGATGGCGTGCTTGAAGATCATCTGCGCGGCCTGGTCCTGGCCTTTCAGCAGCACGACGAACTGGTCGAAGGACTCGATCCGGCCCATCAGCTTGATGCCGTTGACGAGGAACACCGAGACGGGGATGCGCTCCTTGCGCAGGGTGTTGAGGAAGACGTCTTGCAGTTGGTTGTGTTCTTTGGCCATGTTTGGCTCCCTGTCAGGTGAAGGCGGGGCTTTCCACGCCCCGCTTGATAAGTATTAGCCGATTACTCGATTTTTGCACCGGCCCGCGCCGAGGTGATCGCTTCGCGCACGCGCTGGTTCTGCAATTGCTTGACGATCTCGCCGCGCACGGACTCGAGCGGCGGGAATTCCGGCTGGCGCGTGTCGTCGAGGCGGATGACGTGGTAGCCGAACTGCGTCTTGACCGGCGTCTTGGTGGTCTCGCCCTTTTTCAGGGCGGCCAGCGCCTCCGAGAATTCGGGCACGTAGGCGCGGCGGTCGGACCAGTCGAGCGCGCCGCCGTTGCCGGCCGAGCCGGGGTCCTTGGAATGTTTCTTCGCCAGGTCCTCGAACTTGGCCTTCTTGCCCAGGTCGGCGATGATCTTCTTCGCTTCCGCCTCGGTCTTCACCAGGATGTGGTGCGCCCGGTATTCCGGCTCGAGCGGCTGCGCCTTGGCCTGGTCGTAGGTGGACTGGATCTCGGCGTCGCTGATCGGGTGCGTCTTGACGTAGTCTTCAAGGTAGGCCTTGGCCAGCTGGTCCTTGCGGCGGATGTCCAGCATGGCGGCGAGGCGCGGCTCCTTGTCGAGCCCCTTGTCGAGCGCTGCGCGCGACAGCAGTTCGAGGTTGACCAGCGACTCGCGCACGCGGGCGTCGAGTTCCTCGCTGCCGGCCTGGCCGGGGGCCATCTCCTGCTTGACGAGTTCGCCGTACAGCGCGGGGATTTCCTTGCCGTTGACGACAGCCAGCGGCTTGCCCGCGTCGGCGGCAGCGGGGGCAGGGGTTTGTGCCTGTGCGAGCGGGGTGATGGCCAGCAGGATCAGGGCCGGGAGGAGGGCAGCGCGCATTCGGGTCTTTCCTTTCAGAGTTCTTCCGGGGTCAGGGCAGTGATCGACAGCGCGTGGATCTCGCGCTGCATGAGCTCGCCCATGGCTTCGTACACCAGCCGGTGGCGGGCGAGGGTCGTCAGGTCGCGGAACTTCGGCGACACCACGGTGAGGCGGAAATGCCCGCCGCCTCCGGCGGCACCTGGGTGACCGCGGTGCTGTGCGCTTTCGTCCTCCAGCGTATAGGTTTCCGGCTCCAGCGCGGCGAGGCGCTCGCGGATCAGGTCGGCGGTGCTCATGCGGGCAGGACCTTCTTGAACGGTTTGACGCCGACGCCGGCGTAAACGCCAGCCGCGACGTAAGGATCGGCGTCCGCCCAGGCCTGGGCGTCGGCCAGCGAGTCGAATTCGGCGACGATCAGGCTGCCGGAAAAGCCGGCGGGGCCGGGGTCATTGCTGTCGATCGCGGGGAAGGGGCCTGCCAGCAGCAGGCGGCCGGCCTGCTGCAGGGCCTGCAGGCGCTCCAGATGGGCCGGGCGGGCGGCGAGCCGCCGGTCAAGGCTGTCGGGGGCGTCCTGGCCGACGATGGCGTAGAACATTATTGCTCTTCTTCCTTGTTCAGATCTGCTTTGTCCAGGTAGCGGGTCAGCATCATGCTCTGCCCGATCACGAACGCGAGCATCAACCCCAGACTGCCGAACAGCTTGAAGTTGACCCAGGCGTCGGTGGAGAAGTTGAAGGCGACAACCAGATTTGCAAGCCCCATGAAGGCAAAAAAGCCGCCCCAACTCGCATTCAACCGACTCCACGCGATGTCGGGAAGTTCCATTTTTTCGCCCATCAGGCTGCGGATGATGTTGCGGCCGAACAGGGCCGCGCCAAAGATGACGGCCGCGAACACCCAGTACAGCACGGTCGGCTTCCACTTGATGAAGCTTTCGTCGTGGAGCCACAAGGTGGCGCCGCCGAACAGCACGATGATGCCGAGACTGACCCACAGCATGGTCTCGATCTTGTGGCCGCGCAGCTTGACCCAGCCGATCTGGCCGAAGCTGGCGACGATGGCGACGAGGGTGGCGAGATAGATTCCGGGCTTGTCGTCGGCGCCGCCGGGCTGTGGCAGTCCGAGTCCAGCCATGAAGGCGCGCGCCGCCTCGGCATTGGCGTCGCCCATCTTGTACGCGACGAAGAAGACGATTACGGGGAAGAGATCGAACAGCAGTTTCTTCATGAGCGGTTGTTGTTGTGGGGGCCATTGCGGCCGCTGTCATTCGGCGAATGGCTTATTTTGCTATGATTCGCCCTCCTGACCAAGCGCTTTTGGCGCGGGTCGCCCGCTCCCGATCATCGATGCTCAATATCGATTTGCATTGTCATTCCAACGTGTCCGACGGCATGTTGTCCCCGGCCGAAGTCGTCGCCCGCGCCGCGTCCAACGGCGTGGACGTGCTCGCGCTCACCGACCATGACGACGTGGCCGGACTGGCGGCGGCGCAGACGGCGGCGGACGCGGCAGGGATGACGCTGATCCCCGGCGTCGAGATATCGGTCAGCTGGGGCGGGCAGACCGTGCACATCGTCGGCCTGCGCATCGACCCCGCCCATCCCGAGCTCGCCGCCGGCCTTGCCGGCATCCGTGTCGGACGCATCGAACGCGCCCGCCGCATGGGGGACGACCTCGCGAAATCCGGCATCGCCGGGGCCTACGAGGGTGCCTACGACTACGCGGTCAACAAGCAGATGGTCGGGCGCACCCATTTCGCGCGCTGGCTGGTCGCGCAGGGCCACGCGCCCGACATGCGCGGCGCGTTCCGGCGCTTCCTCACGCGCGGCAACCCGGGTTACGTCGAGCACGAATGGACGTCGCTGGAGAACGCCGTGAGCTGGATTCGCGCCAGCGGCGGCATGGCGGTGATCGCGCATCCGGGGCGCTACGCGTTCGACGCGCGCCAGTTGCACCTGCTGCTCGATGCCTTCCGGTCGCTGGGCGGCGAGGGCATCGAGGTCATCACCGGCAGCCACCATCCCTCCGAGTACGGCAAGTACGCCGACCTCGCCCGCGCCTTCGGCCTCAAGGCCTCGCGCGGCGCGGACTTCCATGCGCCGGGGGAGGGCATCGACATCGGCCGCCTGCCGGCGCTGCCGCATTACTGCCAGCCGGTCTGGCGCGGCTGGCCGGAATTGACGCAGCATCCCCACCTTCCCATGGCAGCGGCCTGACAACGTATGGCTCAGTTCTTCAACATCCACGCCGACAACCCGCAGTCGCGGCTGATCCAGCAGGCGGTTGCGATCCTCAAGCGCGGCGGGGTGATCGTCTACCCGACGGACTCCTGCTACGCGCTCGGCTGCCACATCGGCGACAAGGAAGCGGCGATGCGGCTGCTGTCCGTGCGCGGACTCGACACCGGGCACGACCTGACGCTGGTCTGCCGCGACCTGTCCGAGCTCGGTCGCTACGCGCAGGTCGACAACACCCAGTTCCGCTTCCTGAAGGCGCACACGCCCGGCGCGTACACCTTCATCCTGCGCGGCACCCGTGAAGTGCCGAAGCGCCTGCTGCACAAGAAGCACGACACCATCGGCCTGAGGGTGCCGGCACATCCGATCGTGCAGGCGCTGCTCGCCGAACTCGGCGAGCCGATCCTGTCGTCCACGCTGCTGCTGTTCGGCGAGGACGTGCCGCTGACCGAGCCGTGGGAGATCCGCGAGCGGCTCGAGCACCTGGTCGACCTCGTCATCGACGGCGGCGCCTGCGGGCTGACCCCGACCACCGTGGTCGACCTGACGACCGATACCCCGGCCGTGTTGCGCTTCGGCAAGGGCGACACCTCGGACTTCGAGGCGTGAGCAGCGCCCTGGCTTTCCGCTCCCCGACCTCCCACCCGCAAGGCGTGCGCCGGCGGGGCCCCCGCTGCACTTGCGGCGACCTCTCCGCTGCCCCGCTCGTCGGGGAGGGCGCAACCGTGCCGCCACGCGGCGCCTGACACATGATCGAACTCACCCTCATACAGAAAATCGCGGTGTTCGCGATCCCGGTGATTTTCGCCATCACCCTGCACGAGGCCGCGCACGGCTACGTGGCGCGCTACTTCGGCGACATGACCGCGGCGGCGCAGGGGCGGATCAGCATCAATCCGATCCGCCACATCGATCCGGTCGGCACGATCCTGGTGCCGCTGCTGATCCTCGTGGCCAGCAAGCTGCTCGGCGGCGGCGCGATCCTGTTCGGCTGGGCCAAGCCGGTGCCGGTCAATTTCGGCCGGCTGCGCCGGCCCAAGCAGGACATGCTGTGGGTGGCGCTCGCGGGCCCGGGCATGAACCTGGCCATGGCGGTGTTCTGGGCGTTGATGATCCAGTTCGGACACGCCCTCGGCAGCGGCTTCGCGAGCCTGCCGCTGATGCTGATGGGCGCGGCCGGCGTCTTCATCAACGTCATCCTGATGGCGCTCAATCTCATTCCGCTGCCCCCGCTCGACGGCGGCCGCGTCGCGGTGAGCCTGCTGCCGGTGAGGCAGGCGATGAAGTTCGCCAAGCTCGAACCCTACGGCCTGTTCATCCTGCTCGGCCTCCTGTTCACCGGCATCCTCGGCTTCATCCTGTGGCCCGTGATCAGCGTGTTCATCGGCCTCGTCGCGCTGGTCACCGGGCTCGAGCCCGGGCAACTGGTCGGCCTGATCCAGGTCGTGCTCGCCTGATCCCTGATTCCTGAACCTTCAATCCAACATGTATTCCGATCGCGTTCTTTCTGGCATGCGTCCCACCGGGCGCCTGCATCTCGGCCATTACCACGGCGTCCTGAAAAACTGGCTGCGCCTGCAGAGCGAGTACCAGTGCCTGTTCTTCGTCGCCGACTGGCACGCGCTGACGACGCACTACGACTCGCCCGAGGTGATCGAGACAAATGCGCGCGACATGGTGATCGACTGGCTCGCCGCCGGGGTCGACCCCGCGCAGGCGACGCTGTTCGTGCAGTCGCGCGTCATCGAGCACGCCGAACTGCACCTGCTGCTGTCGATGATGACGCCGCTCGGCTGGCTCGAGCGCGTGCCGACCTACAAGGACCAGCAGGAAAAGCTTTCCAGCAAGGACCTCTCGACCTACGGCTTCCTCGGCTACCCGCTCCTGATGAGCTCGGACATCCTGATCTACCGCGCCAACCTGGTCCCGGTGGGCGAGGACCAGATTCCGCACATCGAATTCACCCGCGAGCTGGCGCGCCGCTTCAACCACATGTACGGCCGCGAGCCGGGTTTCGAGGACAAGGCGCGCGCCGCGGTGAAGAAGCTCGGCTCGAAGAAGGCGCGTCTGTACGAGGAGTGCCGCACCGCCTATCAGGAAAAGGGCGACGAGGAAGCGCTCGCGTCCGCCAAGGCGCTGCTCAACGATGCGCAGAACCTGTCGATGAACGACCGCGAGCGCCTGTTCGGCTATCTCGAGGGCTCCGGCAAGATGATTCTCGCCGAGCCGGAAGCGCTGCTCACCGAGGCCTCGAAGATGCCGGGCCTGGATGGCCAGAAGATGTCGAAGTCGTACAACAACACCATCGCGCTGCGCGAAGATCCCGACACGGTGGCGAAGAAGATCCGCACCATGCCGACCGACCCTGCGCGGGTGCGTCGCACCGACCCGGGCAACCCGGCCAACTGCCCGGTGTGGCAGTTCCACCTGGTGTATTCGGACGACGGCGTGCGGCAGTGGGCCACCGCCGGCTGCACCAGCGCCGGCATCGGCTGCATCGAATGCAAGCAGCCGGTGATCGACGCCGTCCTCGCCGAGCTGGCGCCGATCCGCGAGCGTGCGCAGTACTACGAGGAAAACCCCGACCAGGTGCGCAACATCCTCGCCGACGGCCGCGAAAAGGCGCAGGAGATGGCACGCGACACCATGCGCGACGTGCGCGAATCGATGGGGCTGACCTTCGGCTAGGCCTCAAGGCCTGGCCACCCCAGCCGAATCCTCCTGCCTATCCGCCCGCGTCGGGCCGGCCCCGCGTCTGCCTCGACGCCGGCCCGCGCCCTCCGTCGCCGGGCTGGCGCCCGACCTCGGCGCTCTCCCCCCGCCGGTGCAGAAAACCTAAAGTACGCGCGCGAAGCGTCGTTATGGCGTAAAGCCATTTGAATAACAAGGTTTTCAGCCAAGGGAGAATAACTAAGTGTCCAGACACATCCCCGCATGTTTGCTTGCCGCCTTGCTGGCTGGCGCGTCGCCGGCGCAGGCCGGCGACGCGCCGGACTGGGTCCACTACACGTTGATGGACAAGGTGAGCGTCCTGCCGAAGAAAGTGGTGGTCCTGCCTGCCGACGTCGAAGTGTACGAAGTCACGGCCGGCGACGTTTCGGAAGAGGTGCCGGAGTGGAGTGCCGAAGCCGGCCGGAACGTATTGAAGGCACTCTCGGAAACCCTCAAGACGGAGCAGTCGCTGAGCGAAGTCGCGTTTCCGCGCCTCGCGGCTGCGGGCGCGGCGAACGTCGACGAGCACATCGCGCTGTACAAGCTCGTGGCCAAGGCCGTGGACAACAACGAACTGGAGCACAAGACCAAGCGGTTCGACTTCAGCATCGGACCGGGCCTCAGCGCGCTGCAGCGCGAGACCGGTGCCGACGCCGCCATCATGGTCTACGGCCGCGACTACGTGTCCACTGCCGGGCGCAAGGCCAAGGCCGTGCTCGGCAACATCCCGCTGGTCAATGCGGTGACCGGGCCCGCTCCCCGGCTGGGCCGCTCCTGGGTCGGCATCGGACTGATCGACCTGAAAACGGGCGACCTGCTGTGGCTGAAGAGCGAATCGCGTGGTGCCACCAGCAATCTCCGCGACGTCGCCGACGCGCAGGACATCGTTCGTTCGATCTTCGACGTGTACCCGGGCATCGAGCGGTACCGCAAGGCCTACCTGGACTAGGAGGCGCCATGAGAAACGTTTTGTATGTCGCAGTGATGCTGGCGCTCGGCGGCTGTGCCACCACCGAGGGGGTGACGTCGTTCAAGGCGGCCGAAGATACCGGGAACCTGCACGAAAAGGAGCGTCGCCTGTGGCACGAAGCCGCCGGCTACGACCGCACGATCGAGCGCAGCGGCCAGCTCTACGAGCACGAGCGGGCGACGCGATATCTGCAGGGGGTGATGGACGGCCTGTATCCGGAGTTCAAGGGCAAGATCCCGGTGCGCATCTACGACTCGACCCAGCTCAATGCCTTCGCCATGCCCAACGGCAGCATCTACATCAATATCGGCATGCTGGCGCGCATCGAGAACGAGGCCCAGCTGGCGGCGGTGCTGGGCCACGAAGCGGTCCACTTCATCGAGAAGCACAGCTTCCAGCAGCGCGTGAGCACGAAGAACGCCGCCAGCTTCGCGGTGTCGGGGATCCCCTTCGCCAGCCTGGCGGCAGCTTCGTCGATCAGCGGCTTCTCGCGGGAGCTCGAGCGCGAGGCAGACGCCATGGGCTACCAGCGGCTGGTGAAGGCCGGCTACGACCCCCGCGAGGCGCACAAGATCTTCCAGCACCTCGCCGACGAAGTGAAGGCGCTGGACATCGAGGAGCCGTACTTCTTCTCGTCGCACCCCAGGCTTGTCGAGCGCATCGACGAATTCAAGCGCCTGTCGGCGCAGCACAAGGGCGGCGGCCGCACCGGCGCGGAGCAGTACAACGCCGTCGTCTCCGAGATCAGGCTCGACGCGCTGAAAAGGGACATCGGGCAGGACCGCTACAAGAGCGTGATCCTGGTGATGGAGGACAGCACGCTGAGGGGGGTCTACCCGGCAGCGGGCTACTTCTATCTCGGGGAAGCCTACAGCCGCCGCGACGAGGCTGGGGACGAGGCGAGGGCGCTGGAGGCCTACAGGAAGGCGGAGAAGCTGGCGCCCGGTTTCGCACCGACCTACATGCGCCTCGGCATGCACCACATGAAGAAGGGCAACAAGGGCGGCGCGCGGCAATACTTCAAGCGCTACCTCAGCGTGGCCCCCAGGGACGCGAGCGACCGCAACTACGTCCAGCAGTACATGAATTCACTCTGAGAACGCAGGGATCGACAACACCATGAAAAAATTCCTTACGCTGATGGCGGTCGTGTTGCTGGCCAGTGGCTGTGCCCCCACGCCCTACTGGACCCTGACCGACGAGTCGAATCAGGTCGTCAAGTCGACCAGCTTCCAGATGGATGTGCCGAAAGGCTGGGCCAGGACGACCAAGCCCGTCACCTGGGAGCGTGTCGACATCGATGGCGAAACCCGCACGCTGCTGCTCGAATCGATGGGCGTCACCCGCGACGGCGTCGGCATTCACGCTGTCAGCGTGACCCGGCGCTACCCGGAGACAGCGTTTCCGACCATCAAGAAGAAGAGCACGGCGAACATGCTGCCGCCGGAGGCGGCCGACCTCTATGTGTCGGAACTTCGCAAGCGCAGCGGGCTCGAGCGCCTCACGGTGTCGAGCAACAAGCCGGCGCGGATCGGCGACAAGCCGGGCTTCGAACTGCTCATGCAGTTCAAGAACGAGGACGGTCTGCGCATCCAGATCCTGACCTACGGATTTGTGGACAAGACGGGACTCTACACGCTCAGCTATCGCGCACCGGTTCTCTATTTCTACGACAGGGATTACGCCAGCTTCAAGCGTCTGGTCGGCTCGTTCCGCCAGTTGCCGGGCGCATTCGAGCCGCCGCCGGAGATCCCGGCGTGGGCGAAGCTCTTCACCTGATGACCGATTGTGGCCGGCGCAGGCCGGCCACGGGCCGAAGACCCCCGGGAAGTCCCGCCCCGACCGCGTCGGCGCTTCCCGCCTCGGCGGCTCGACGCCTGCGCCGCTAGCTGTCCGCGCCGGGTTTCGTCGCGCGCAAGCGCTTGGTTTCCCCGTGGCGCTGCTTGCTGTCGAGGCGCCGTTTCTGCGATGCCCGGGTCGGGCGCGTCGGGCGGCGCGGCGGATCGACTTCGCAGGCTTCACGGATCAGCGCGAGCAGGCGCTCCAGGGCGTCGTCGCGGTTGCGCCGCTGGCTGCGGTAGCGTTCGGCCTCGATGACCAGCACCCCGTCGTGGGTGAGGCGGCGGCCGGCGAGCACCATCAGCCGCGCGCGCACGGGTTCCGGCAGCGAGGGAGAGCGGGCGACGTCGAAGCGCAGCTGCACCGCGGTCGACACCTTGTTGACGTTCTGTCCGCCGGGGCCCGAGGCACGCACGAAATCCTCGCGGATTTCGCTTTCGTGCAGTGCGATCCGGGCGTTGACCCGGATCATCGGCGCGGCCGGGTCGTCACCATTTCACCACGTGCACGTTGTTGAGCGAACGGCCGAGGAAGCGTTCGCCGATGGTCTGGAAACGCAACGGCACGTCGGTGACGTAGAAGTCATAGCGCGGCTGGCCTGGGCCGGGGTTGGCGATCCGCTTGTCTGCCAGCACCTGCGCGACCTGCTCGGCCATCGCCTCGGCGGAATCGACCAGCGCGACCTGGTCGCCGACGACCTGGCGCAGCAGCGGCTTGAGGAGCGGGTAGTGGGTGCAGCCGAGCACCAGCGTGTCGATGTGTTCGGCGAGCAGCGGCTTCATGTATTCCTGCGCGGTCAGCCGGGTGACGTCATGATCGAGCCAGCCTTCCTCGACCAGCGGAACGAACAGCGGGCAGGCCTGCGAATGGATGCGCGAGTCGGGCGCGTAGTCGTGGATGGCGCGCGCGTAGGCGTTGCTGTTGATGGTGGTGGGGGTGCCGATGACGCCGATCTTCCTGCCGCCGCGGGCCGACACCGCGCCGGCGTCGATGACGTCGAGCACCGGCACCGGCGACAGGTCCTTGACCACCTGCGCCGCCACCGCCGCCATGGTGTTGCACGCGATGACCAGCAGCTTGACGTCCTTCTCCAGCAGGAACTGCGCGATCTGGGTGGTGAAGTGGGCGATGGTCTCGACCGACTTCACGCCGTAGGGCACGCGCGCGGTGTCGCCGAAGTAGACGATGTTCTCGTAGGGCAGGCGTTCCATCAGTGCCCGCACGACCGTCAGCCCGCCGATGCCGGAATCGAATACGCCGATCGGGGAATTTGCATTCGTGGACATGGGTGGCAGGATGGCGCTATGAGAAAGACGGCATTCTACCCGCAGGCCCGCCGGGCACCGCACTTCCGGGCGCGGACATCATGAGCGAGTGCGGCTGCGGCTCGGTGTGCAACGCGGCGCCGCCCGACCCGCGCTACCGCCGCGCGCTGTGGATCGCGCTGGTGCTCAACGCACTGATGTTCGGCGTCGAGCTCGGCGCCAGCTTCTCGGCGCAGTCGGTCTCGCTTCTGGCCGATGCGGTCGATTTCCTCGGCGATGCGGCCAATTACGGCGTCGCGCTCTTCGTGCTCGGACTCGCGCCGGTATGGCGCTCGCGTGCTGCGCTGTGGAAAGGCTGGGTGATGGTCGGCTACGGCATGTTCGTGCTCGGCAAGTCGGCCTGGCAGTGGACTGCCGGCATCGTGCCCGAGCCGCTCACCATGGGCTGGGTGAGCCTGCTCGCGCTCGCCGTCAACGTCGGCGTGGCGGCACTCCTGTTCGTCCACCGCAGGGGCGATGCGCAGGCGCGCTCGGTATGGCTGTGCTCGCGCAACGATGCGCTCGGCAATCTCGCGGTGATGGGAGCCGCGGGCGGCGTGTGGGCGACCGCGCACGGCTGGCCGGACATCGCGGTGGCGCTGGTGCTGGCGGGGCTGGCGTTGACCGCGGGGGCGTCGGTGATCCGCCACGCGCGCGAGGAGCTGCGCGCCTAGTTTTCCTGCTGCCGGGCGAGCGCCCATGCCACGTGTTCGCGCACCAGCTCCGACGGATGGTCGGCGCGGGTGAGCAGTGCGGCGCGGATCCCGGCCGAGGGCGGCGCATTGCCGAGCGCCACGGCAAGGTTGCGCAGCCAGCGCACGTGCCCGATGCGGCGGATCGGCGAGCCCGCAAGCCGCTCGTCGAATTCCGTCTCGCTCCAGGCGAACAGGTCGGCCAGGCGTGCGCTGTCGAGACCGTTCCTGACGGCGAAATCCGGCAGTGCCGCGGTCTGCGCGAAGCGGTTCCACGGACACACCAGCTGACAGTCGTCGCAGCCGTAGATGCGGTTGCCGATCAGCGGGCGCAGCTCGACCGGGATGCTGCCCTTGAGTTCGATCGTGAGATACGAGATGCAGCGCCGCGCGTCGAGCGAGTAGGGCGCGACGATCGCCTGCGTCGGGCAGACGTCGAGGCAGGCGCGGCAGGTGCCGCAGTGGCCGGCTTCGGGCGCGTCGACCGGCAACGGCAGGTCGGTGTAGATCTCGCCGAGGAAGAACCACGAGCCGTGCTGGCGGTTCAGCAGCAGCGTGTGCTTGCCGCGCCAGCCGAGCCCTGATTTCGTCGCGAGCTCGACCTCCATCACCGGCGCGCTGTCGGTGAAGACGCGGTAATGGTGCTCGCCGGCCGCGGCGCCGATCTTCTCGGCCAGCGCCTGCAGGCGGTTGCGCAGCACCTTGTGGTAGTCGCGGCCGAGCGCGTAGCGCGAGACGTAGGCGGCCTCGGCGTCGGCCAGCACCGCATGCGCGTCTGCCGCGACCGGCGGGAAGTAGTCGACCCGGGCGCTGATGACGCGGAGGGTTCCGGGCACGAGTTCGGCGGGACGGCTGCGCTTGGTGCCGTGCGCCGCCATATAATCCATCTCGCCATGAAACCCCCGATCCAGCCACGCGTGCAAGCCCGCCTCTGCCGCGGCGAGGTCGCCGTCGGCGATGCCGACCGCGGCGAACCCGAGTTCGCGCCCCCAGCGCTTGATCTGTTCCGCCAGACGGCTTAGCTCAGGTTTATTAAGATCCTGCTCATGCATAGAGACGATGATACCGTGCGCTGCCGTCGCCATCTGGCCGACGAGGCCGCGACGCTGGCATTCGGCGCACAACTGGCGCGGGAACTCGTTCCCGGCATGACTCTCTACCTCGAGGGCGACCTCGGCGCGGGCAAGACGACGCTGGTTCGCGGGATGCTGCGGGCGCTCGGATATGCAGGTCGCGTGAAAAGTCCGACCTACACGCTGGCAGAAACCTATGGCCTCGAAGCGTTTGATCTGTATCATTTTGACCTATATCGTATGCACGACCCGCGCGAATGGCTGGACGCCGGGTTCCGCGAGGTCGGCGACGGCCGCACGGTGAGCCTGATCGAGTGGCCCGAGAAGGCGGCCGGATGGCTGCCCGCGCCGGACGTGATCGTTCGCCTGACGATCACGGACGACGCGCGGGAAATCGAATGCGAGGCGGCAAGCTCGCGCGGCGCACATTACCTGGAGGCATGTTGCACGCCCTGCTGAAACTCTTCCTGCTGAGCTGTCTGCTGGTGCCGGCCTGGGCGCAGGCGCTGCAGTTGTCCGCCAGCCGGCTGTGGCCGTCGCCCGACTACACGCGCATCACGCTGGAAGCCGCGGAGCCCGTCGCGTACAAGCACTTCACCCTGGCGAATCCCGAGCGGCTGGTCATCGACCTCGAGGGCGTCGAGCCCGGCGCCGCGCTCGACCTGCTGGCGGGACAGCTGGCGGCGGACGATCCCTACATCGGCGCGATCCGGGTCGGGGTGAACCGGCCAGGGGTGGTTCGCCTGGTGCTCGATCTGAAGGCCCCTGTGAAGCCGTCGGTGTTCCAGTTGGCTCCGCTGGGGCAGTACGGCCACCGGCTGGTGGTCGACCTTTACCCGGCGCAGGATGCCGTCGCCGACGCCGCCCGGCCGGCCGTGAAGCCGATCGACGCGGCGCAGCCTGCCCGGCCGGTGGCGCCGCAGTACGAGCGCCTGATCACGGTGGCGATCGACGCCGGCCACGGCGGCGAGGACCCGGGCGCCATCGGTGCCAAGGGCTCGCGCGAGAAGGACGTCACGCTGGCGATTGCGAAGAAGCTCAAGCAGAAGATCGACGCGCAGAAGAACATGCACGCCGTGCTGATCCGCGACGGCGACTACTTCGTGCCGCTCGCCCAGCGCGTTTCCAAGGCGCGCGCGGTGAAAGCCGACCTCTTCATGTCGATCCACGCCGACGCCTTCATCAAGCCGCACGCGCGCGGCTCGTCGGTGTTCGCCCTGTCGGAGAACGGCGCGACCTCGGTCGCCGCACGCTGGCTCGCCAGGAAGGAGAACGAGGCCGACCTGGTGGGGGGCGTCAACATCGACGTCGAGGATCCCTTCCTCAAGCGCACCCTGATCGACCTGTCGCAGACGGCCACCATCAACGACAGCCTGAAGCTCGGTCATGCCGTCCTGAAGGCGATGGGCAACGTCAACACGCTGCACAAGGCGCAGGTCGAGCAGGCGGGCTTCGCCGTGCTCAAGGCGCCCGACATTCCGTCGATCCTGATCGAGACCGCGTTCATCTCCAATCCGGAAGAAGAAAAGCGCCTCAACGACCCCGGCTACCAGGACAAGATGGTCGACGCGATCGTGAGCGGCGTCGTGAACTATTTCGACAAGCATCCGCTGACGGCGCCCTCGCGGCTGACGCGCAATCCATGACGGCCAGCCTGCTGGGTGCGGCGGCCCCGGGTTTCGAGCGGCCGCTGGAGGTGCTTGAGGCCTGCCACGCACGCATCGCCCGCCAGTGCGACACCCTAGACAGGCTGCTCGCGCATCTGCCCGCGCACGGTGCGGACGCCCAGGCGCAGCAGGCGGCACGCGCGGTGCTGGCCTACTTCGACACCGCGGCGGTGCACCACCACGACGACGAGGAACGCAACCTGTTTCCGCTGCTGGAAGAAGCCGGCGCGCCGGGTGCCTGCGACCTGGTGGAGACGCTGACGCTCGAGCACGAGGAGCAGGCCCTGCTGTGGCGCCGCCTGCGCGCCGAGCTCATCGCAATCGAAGCGGGCGCCGCGGCCGCGCTCGACGCGGCGCTGGCGGGCCGTTTCGTCGCCCTGCAGCGCAGCCACCTGGAATTCGAGAACACCCACGTGCTGCCGCTGGCGCGCCGGACGCTCGGCGCCGCCGAACTCGAGCGCCTGGGCCGCGCCATGGCGGCGCGGCGCGGCGTGCCTTACCCGGCGCAGTCATGAGCATCCGCGTCCTGCCCGACGTGCTGATTTCGCAGATCGCGGCCGGCGAGGTCGTCGAGCGCCCGGCGTCGGCGCTGAAGGAGATCCTGGAAAACAGCCTCGACGCCGGCGCCACCGACATCCAGGTCGATCTGGAGCAGGGCGGGATCAAGCGCATCCGCGTCGCCGACAACGGCGGCGGCGTCCCGCGCGAAGAGCTCGCGCTCGCGCTGACCCGTCACGCCACCAGCAAGATCGCCAGCCTCGCCGACCTCGAGCAGGTCGCGAGCCTCGGCTTTCGCGGCGAGGCGCTGGCGTCGATCGCCGCCATCGCGCGGGTGCAGCTCGTGAGCCGCAGTTCGGCCGCCGAGCACGCCTGGGCGATCCAGGCGGAAGGCGGCCGGCTGGGCGAACCGGCGCCGGCGGCGCGGGCGCCCGGCACCACGATCGACATCCAGGACCTGTTCTTCAACACCCCGGCGCGGCGCAAGTTCCTCAAGACCGAGGCGACCGAATACGCCCACTGCGCCGAGGCCGTCCGGCGGCTGGCGCTGGCGAACCCGCAGGTCGCGTTCACGCTCACGCACAACGGGCGCGTGCAGCTGCGGCTCAACGTCGAGCCTGCGGCGGCACGCGTGCGGCACGTGCTGGGCGACGCATTCGAGACGAACACGGTCGCGGTCGACGCCGCTGCCGGCCCGCTCCGGCTCAGCGGCTGGGTCGTGCGGCCGAGCGCCGCAACGGCGAGCCGCGACGGCCAGCACGTGTTCGTCAACGGCCGCTACGTGCGCGACAAGCTCATCGTCCATGCGCTCAAGGAGGCCTACCGGGACGTGCTGCACCACCAGTTGAACCCGGCGTACTGCCTGTTCCTCAACCTGCCGCCCGAGCTGGTCGACGTCAACGTGCATCCGGCCAAGACCGAGATCCGCTTCCGCGACAGCCGCGGCGTGCACCAGTTCCTGTTCCACGCGGTGGAACGCATGCTGGCGGCGCCGGCTGCCGGTGCCGGCGAGACCGCCCCGCCTCCCTCGCTGCCGTCCGTGCCGGGGAGAGCCGTGCCGCAGCAGGCGGCGATGCCGCTGCAGGTGAGCGAAGCGATGGCATTCTATGCGCCGCTTGCGGCGCATCCATCGAGCGGCGCGCCACTTGGCCAGGATTCAGGGCGTGTGGTTGCGCCTGCGGCGCAGCCGTTGCCCGCGGCGGGCGAGGGCGATGCGCCGCCGCTCGGCTATGCGCTGGGACAGCTGCACGGCGTCTACGTGCTGGCGCAGAACGCGCAGGGGCTGGTGCTGGTCGACATGCATGCGGCGCACGAGCGCGTCGTCTACGAGAAGCTCAAGGCCGCACTCGACGCACGCGCAGTGCCGGCGCAGACGCTGCTGATTCCGGTCGCGCTCACGGTCGACGCGCGCGACGTCGCCGAAATCAGTCCGCACCTCGACGCGCTTTCGGAAATCGGCTTCGAGCTCTCGGTCACCTCGCCGACCTCGGTCGCGGTGCGCTCGGTGCCATGGCTCCTGAAGGACGCCGACCCGGTCGAGCTCACCCGAGCCGTGCTTGCCGAAGTCGCCGAATTCGGCGTCGGGCGCCTGCTGGCCGAACGACGCAACGAGTTGCTGGCGACGCTCGCCTGCCACGGCGCGGTGCGCGCCAACCGCCGCCTCACGCTTCCGGAGATGAATGCGCTGCTGCGCGAGATGGAGGCCACCGAGCGGGCGGGGCAGTGCAACCACGGACGACCCACCTGGTTCCAGCTGGGCCTGCGGGAGCTCGATTCGATGTTCATGCGCGGCCGCTGAACCGGCGGCCGGCAGTTTTGGCTATAATCCCGAGCTAATTAGTCAGGTATTGACGGAACCCCCATGAACGAACGCAAGACCATTCCCATCCAGGAAATCAACGAGGCCAGCAACTGTGCCGGATCCGAGCCGTATGCCCTGATGGTGCTCGGCGATTCCATGATGCCCGAGTTCGAGGAAGGCGAAATCATCGTCGTCGAGCCCTCTGGGCTCGTGAAGGACGGCTCCTACGTCGTCGCCTACGTCAACGACGAGTACATCTTCCGCCAGATCGTGAAGCGCGACGACGGGTGGATGCTGAAGCCGCTCAACCCGCTGTACGACAACATCCCGGTGGCCGACATCGACGTCGCCAAGGGCGTGGTGATCATGAAGAAGAAGCCCGGCAAGCGCAGCGAGCAGAAGCGCTACATCTGAGCGTGACGCACAAGGCCCTGATTCGGAAGTGGAATTTGATTGATACAATTTATTTATCTGGCCATCAACCATTTGAATAAAGTAGTTGACCAATTTACTCAGGTATGTAGACTGGAGGCGTAGTTCATACCCTTCAATCAACAGGAGAGAAACCATGAGTGGACTGATCGCTAATTTTCCGACCGACGGCATCGTGACCATCAACCGGGTGATCCTGAAGCCCGAATACACCGTGGACGACCTGCAGGAGCGCGTGGCCTTCCTGTGCGAGAACGTCAAGACCTACCATTCCGATACCGGCTTCGTCGGCGGCTTCGTCGCCCTGAACTCGGGCATGGTGTCGAACGAGGGGTCGACCATCGGCCAGGCGGTCGAGAGCCCGATGAAAGGGAAGGAGGCGCTGATCGTGACCTTCTGGAAGACCTTCGACGAGCACGAGAAATCGCACCGTTCGGAAACCTTCCAGCCGCTGTTCGAGAAAGTGCTCGAACTGTGCGAGAACGGCAACGAGGAGATCGCCTACGAGATGCTGTGGTCCGGCAAGGCCTACGGTCCCGAGGAGATCGAGGCCGCGCGCAAGGCCAAGGAACAGTACGCTCACGCGGCGTAAGACCTGACGCAGGCAGACAAACGGCGGGGGAACCCGCCGTTTTTTTTGTCCCGACCGGATGGAGGGGGCGCACGCTTCGCGTGTCCGCTCCTGAAACGTCGGGCGGCGCGCGCCGAACGGCTCGGGGGTTTCGGCCTAAGATGACCATTGAAGAAGGCGGGCTGCCCAATAAGCCGGGCGCAATGGAGAAGCCCGCTGTGGCAAGCCGGCCAGCGCGATGTCCCGCGGCTGATGCCGGGTTCTGGATGCAGCAGGGGCCACGCTGAACCGGTTCACCAGGCGGCTCTGACGCCGGCTTGCGCACGCTGCCCCGAGTCACCGTTGCCGGGCGAGGACAGATCTGTGTTTGACGACACCGCTGGTCGACTTTATCTGATGCGAACGTGCCGCAGCTTCGTCTTCAGCCTGGCATGCGTTGTTTGCTGCCTTCCGGACGCTGCGGTGGCCGGGCGTGCTGGTGCCGGTCCGGCTGGCCTCAACGAGGCGGCCTGGGATGCGGCCTCGCCGCTGGCGCCGCATGCGCATTTCCTCGCCCACGGCCTTCTGACGCAGGAAGGTGCGGCCGGACGGCGGGACGGCTATGACTGGCGCAGCGTACCGCCAAGCCCGCCGGACTGGCGCGGCGTCCGCCGCGACACGGCGTATTTTCTCGGCTACCAGTTTGTTGCCATCGCCGTGCTGTACGTTGCGCCCGAGAGCATTTCCGGCTGGAGCGACGAGCAGAAGGAAGGCTACGATTTCGACAAGTGGCGCAACAACGTCAGCGAGCCGGTCTGGGACGAAGACAGGTGGTGGATCAATTATCTCCTGCATCCCTACTGGGGAGGCGCCTACTACATCAGGGCTCGCGAGCGGGGGTTGGACCGGACCCAGTCATTCTGGTTTTCCGCCTTGATATCGGCGCTTTTCGAATACGGCGCGGAAGCGCTGGCCGAGCCGGTGTCGGCTCAGGATTTGGTGGTCACGCCGGTCGGAGGTTTTCTCGTCGGCGAGTATCTGTTTTCGCCGCTGCGGGAACGCATCCGCGCCAAACCGGGAGCGCTCGACTGGTCGGACAAGGCGATCCTGGTCGCGACCGATCCCCTCGGGGCGATCAACGCCGGGATCGACGATTTTCTCGGCGTGGAATCCAAGCTGACGTGGCAACCGATAGGTGTGCAAAGCGCAACTTACCCCTCGCAGGCCAGCCGCCTGGATGCCGTTCCGACAGGCCTCGCACGCGGCGTGGTGCCGGCATGGGGCGTGCAACTACGGATCGACTGGTAGCGTCGTCAAGGGCGCGCTGCCCGATTCCGGCGGCTGAAGCGGGGCAGGCGGACGCTCAGCGCGTCGGCTGCGCCTCCGCTTCCATCGCGCTTTCGTATTTCCCCGCGCGCGCGAGTCCGTTGAGACGGCTGCGCATCAGCAGCGCGCCCTGTGCTGTGGCGACATTGGCTTCCTGGCCGCGCCAGGCGGCCAGTACCGGCGCCTGCAGCGCGCGGCCGTAGGAGAAGCTGACCTGCCACGGCTGCGGCCCCATCGCGTTCATCGCGTTGAGGTGGGCGGTCGCGTCCTCGGCGCTCTGCCCGCCCGAGAGGAACACGATGCCGGGCACCGCAGCCGGCACGTAGCGCCTGAGACAACGCAGCGTCGCCTCGGCGACTTCCTGCACGCCGGCCTGCTGCGGACATTTCTTGCCGGCGATCACCATGTTCGGCTTCAGCAGCATGCCCTCGAACGCCACCCCGTGGTCGTCGAGCGCGGCGAACACTGCCTGCAGCACCTGCCCGGTGACTACCTCGCAGCGTGCGATGTCGTGGGCGCCGTCCATCAGCACTTCGGGTTCGACGATCGGCACCAGGTCGGCCTCCTGGCACAGCGCCGCGTAGCGCGCGAGCGCGTGGGCGTTGGCGCGGATGCCGAAGCCGGACGGCAGGTCGCGCGCGTCGATCTCGATCACCGCGCGCCATTTGGCGAACTGCGCGCCCAGTTGCCGGTATTCGGCGAGGCGGTCGCGCAGGCCGTCGAGGCCTTCGGTGATCTTTTCGCCCGGACGGAGGGCGAGTGCCTTGGCGCCCTGGTCGACCTTGATCCCCGGGATGATGCCGCGCTCCGCCAGCAGCCTGGGGAACGGGGTGCCGTCGCGCGTCGACTGGCGCAGCGTTTCGTCGAACAGGATGACGCCGCCGACGTAGCGCTCGATGCCGTCGGCCGTGAACAGGATCTCGCGGTAGCGCCGGCGGTTCGCTTCGGTCGATTCGACATCGATCGTGTCGAAGCGCTTCTTGATGGTCGGGCTGCTCTCGTCAGCCGCGAGCACGCCTTTCTGCGGCGCGACGATGGCGCTGGCCACCGATTTGAGGATGTCGAGGTTCATGGGCGGGCCTCCGTCTGGACAGAAAAACTCTCCCTGTACTGTAGACGCTGGGCGCGGCGCCTTGCCCTGCTGGGGGATAATCGCGCTCATGTCCGCTCCCCGTCACCCCCCCGCCGTCTTCCTGATGGGCCCGACCGCCTCCGGCAAGACCGCGCTGGCGGTCAGCCTGGTCGAACGCTTTCCGCTCGAGATCGTCAGCGTCGATTCCGCGCTGGTCTACCGCGACATGGACATCGGCACCGCGAAGCCGGACGCGGTCACGCTCGCCCGCGCGCCGCACCATCTGCTCGACATCCGTGACCCCGACCAGCCCTACTCGGCAGCGGCGTTCCGCGACGATGCGCTCGGGCTGATGGCCGACATCGTCGCGCGCGGCCGGGTGCCGCTGCTGGTCGGGGGCACCATGCTGTATTTCCGCGCGTTGTTGCAGGGGCTCGACGACCTGCCGCGGGCCGACGCGGCGCTGCGCCGTGCGCTGGAAGCCGACGCCGCCGTGCGCGGCTGGCCGGCCTTGCACGCCGAGCTGAAGGCGGTCGACCCGGAAACCGCGGCACGTCTCGCGCCGAACGATTCGCAGCGCATCGGCCGGGCGCTGGAAATCTTCCGCCTGACCGGCAAGCCGATGTCGGCGCAGCTCGCGCGGGCCCCTTCGGAGCTGCCTTACCGGCTGCTGCAGCTTGCGCTGGTTCCGTCCGACCGCGCCGTGCTGCACGAGCGCATCGCCGCACGCTTCGACGCCATGCTCGAAGCCGGCCTCGTCGACGAGGTCGAGCATTTGCGACGTCACTACCCGCTCAAGCCCGACCTGCCGTCGATGCGCGCGGTCGGCTACCGCCAGGCGTGGGCCTACCTCGACGGCGACATCGACATGAAGGGGCTGCGCGAGCAGGGGATCGCCGCCACCCGCCAGCTCGCCAAGCGCCAGCTCACCTGGCTGCGCTCGTGGCCCGACGCGGTGGTACTCGATTGCCTGGCCGCCGACCTGGAAGCGCAGGCTTCTGCGCGGGTCGAGCGGCATCTGAGGGGCTAGCGCCTCAGTCTTCCCCGCGGGCCGATTCGACGGTCGCGCGCGCCTGGCCGCGATGGAAGCGGATGCGCAGCGTGTCGCCCGCGGCGAGCGAGGCGGCATCCCGCACCACGGCGCCGTCATCCCGCTGGACGATGCTGTAGCCGCGCGCCAGCACGCCTTCCGGGTTGAGGTGGGCGAGGCTGCTGGCGATGCGGGCGAGGTCGAGGCGGCGCTCGACGAGGCTCCCCTGGACCGCATGCCGGGCGCGCGTGTCGAGCGCATCGAGGTGTTGCTGCGCGCGGCGCACGGCATGGATCGGCGTCACCAGCCGCTGGCCGAGCTGGACGAGCCGCAGCTGTTCCCGTGTCAGGCGGCTGCGGCCGGCGTGGTCGAGGCGCTGCCCCAGCTGCATCAGTCCGGCCTGCCGGCGGCGCAGCTGCTCGGCAGGGTGCACCAGCCGCCGCGCCAGGTAGTCGAGCCGCTGCATTTCCGTGTGCTGCCTGCGCTCGACGCGGTGGCGGAGCTGGCGTGCCAGATGCTCGAGTTGCGCCAGCAGTTCCTGCCGCGCCGGACTGGCGAGTTCGGCGGCCGCCGTCGGGGTGGGCGCACGCAGGTCGGCGGCGAAGTCGGCCAGCGTGAAGTCGGTCTCGTGGCCGACGCCGCTCACCACCGGCATCGGGCTGGCGGCGATCGCGCGCGCCACCGCCTCGTCGTTGAACGCCCACAGGTCCTCCAGCGAACCGCCGCCGCGGCACACCAGCAGCACGTCGCACTCGGCGCGCTCGCCGGCGGTGCGGATCGCGGCGGCGATCTGCGCACCGGCGCCGGCACCCTGCACCGGGGTCGGATAGAGAATCACCGGCAGCGCCGGCATGCGGCGCGCCAGTGCCGTCAGGACGTCGTGCAGGGCCGCCGCCTGCGGCGAGGTGACGATGCCGAGGGTGCGCGGGAAGCGCGGTAGGGGCCGCTTCCTCGCCGGGTCGAACAGGCCCTCGGCGTCGAGCTTCGCCTTCAGCTTGAGGAACGCTTCGTACAGGCGGCCGGCGCCGGCGCGGCGGATCTGCTCGGCGCCCAGCTGGAACTCGCCGCGCGCCTCGTAGAGCGAGGGCAGGGCGCGGATTTCGACGTGATCGCCGTTCGCCGGGGTGAAGTCGGCGAACTGGTTGCGGCCGCGGAACATCACGCAGCGCACCTGGGCGCTCGCGTCCTTCAGCGAGAAATACCAGTGGCCGGATGCAGCACGGGTGAAGTTGGACACCTCGCCCTCCACCCACAGGAGCGGCAATTGCGATTCCAGCGCGCGCCTCGCCATGCGGTTGAGCTCGCTCACGGTGAGCACCGGGAGGGCGGGGGCGCTGCCGGGAAGGTCGTCCAGAAGGTCCATGGCGCGCAGGATAACGGGTTCGCGCCGCGATGGTTCATGCACAGTCGCGAAAGCTTCACAAAAAATGCCCGGATTTTCGCTGGCGACAAGTTGACATCAATGGCGTTTTTCTAACTTGTTGAAAACTAAAAGACTACCGGCGGTGGTCACTTTTTGTGCCGTGAGGGTTTTCCCTTTGCGGGCGGGCGTTTAGGGGGGATGGACGGGGGTTCCTCACAGACTTATCCACACCATTTGTGGAGAACTCGATGGTCCCCGGAAAAGCGCCGTTCGCGCAAATGGCGCTTGCCCAAACCCGCTCCCGGGCGCTACATTCCGCCTGTCCTTTTTCATTGGAGTGCTATTCAGTGCTTGCCATCATCGAGGCGGCCGGCTGGCCGGTCTGGCCGCTGATCCTGGCGTCGGTCATCGCCGTGGCCATCATCATTGAGCGCGCCTACAGCCTGCGCGCCAAGGAAGTCGCCCCCCCGAGCCTGCTGTCGGAAACGATCAAGGCCTACCAGGGGCAGGGCGTGACCAAGGAATACCTCGCCGGGCTCGCCGACAGCTCGCCGCTGGGCGTGATTTTCGCGACCGCCCTGAAAAATTCCGGCACCTCGCGCGAAGTGATGAAGGAGTCGATCGAGGAATCGGGCCGCGCCGTCACCCACGACCTCGACCGCTTCCTGACCTCGCTCGGCACCATCGCTAGCATGGCGCCGCTGCTGGGCCTGCTCGGCACCGTGGTCGGCATGATCGAGATCTTCGGCGCCCAGACCGCGGGCGGCACCAACCCCGGCCAGCTCGCGCACGGCATTTCGATCGCGCTCTACAACACCGCATTCGGCCTGATCGTCGCGATCCCGGCGATGATCTTCTATCGCTACTTCCGCGCCAAGGTCGGCGCGCTGGTGGTGGAGATGGAGCAGCAGGCGATCAAGCTGGTGGAAATCATCCACGGCGAACGGAAGTAAGCCATGGATTTTTCTCGCGGCCGCCGGGAAGACTATCCGGAAATCAACCTGATTCCGTTCATCGACATCCTGCTGGTGATCGTGATCTTCCTCGCGGTGACCACCACCTACGCACGCTTCGCCGAACTGAAGATCAACCTGCCCACCAGCAGCGCCGAGCAGACGCCGAACCAGCCCAAGCAGGTCGAGGTCGGGGTGGCGGAAAGCGGCCGCTACCAGATCGACAGCACCGCGATCGGCGACGTGTCGGTCGACGAACTCGCCGCCGCGCTGAAGCAGGCGGCCGGCGAGGCGACCGACCCGGTGGTGGTGATCAACGCCGATGCGCGGGCCGCGCACCAGTCGGTGGTGAACGTGATGGAAGCGGCGCGCCGGGTGGGACTCACCCGCATCACCTTCGCCACACAGACGGCCCAGTAAGGCCGCCATGCTCTCCCTCCAGCACCTGTGGACACGCAGCGGCGTGCTCACGGTGCTGCTCTTCCCCCTTGCCTTGCTGTTCACTGTCGCATCGCGGCTGCGCCGTCTGGCGTACCGGCGGGGCTGGTTCGCCGCCGTGTCGGTCGGCGTGCCGGTGGTCGTCGTCGGCAACATCACCGCCGGCGGCAGCGGCAAGACCCCGCTGGTGATCTGGCTGGTCGGCTGGCTGCAGGCGCGGGGCTACCGCCCAGGCGTGGTCAGCCGCGGCTACGGCGGTGCGGCGCCCGGCTGCACCGTCGTGCAGCCCGACAGCGACCCGGCCGAGGTCGGCGACGAGCCCCTGCTGATCCGGGTCAAGACAGCGGCTCCGGTGGTGGTCGGCCGCGACCGCGTGGCCGCCGCGCGCACGCTGCTGGCGCGGTATCCCGGCGTCGACGTGATCGTCTCCGACGACGGCCTGCAGCACTACCGCCTCGCGCGCGACGTCGAGCTCGCGGTGATCGACGCCGCGACCGGCCTCGGCAATGGCTGGCCGCTGCCGGCCGGGCCGCTGCGCGAACCCCGCAGCCGCCTCGCCAGCGTCGACGCCGTGATCCAGGTGGTGCGCGGGGCGCAGCCGCCGCGCGCGTATCCGCCGCTGGCGACCTGGCGCGCCGACTACAGCGCGGGCTCCGCCTGGCGCCTGCGCGCGCCGCACGACAGGCGGGCGCTTTCCGAACTGCCGGCGGCGGAATGGCTCGCCGCCACCGGCATCGGGCGCCCGCAGGGTTTCTTCGACATGCTGGCGGCGCAGGGCATCCGCTTCCGTGCGCGGGCCTTCGCCGATCACCATGCCTTCCGTCCCGGCGATCTGCCGGCAGACGCCGGCGTGCTGATGACCGAAAAAGACGCGGTAAAATGCCTCGCGTTTGCAGGATCGGACTGGTGGGCGGTGGAACTCGAGGTGGCCCCCGAAACCGGATTCATCGACTGGCTGGGCGCACGCTTCGAACGACACTAACAAGGCGCGTGCGGATCTGAGGAGGGATGCATGGGACTGAATTTTTCAGAGTGGGGCGACCGTCGCCAGTCCGGCCGCTGGGCGGCGGAATCCGGCGAGGCGTTCTGGGTGCCCGAGCGCTCCGAGATCGTGACCCAGTTCTTCACCCGCTATCTGTTCTTCGCCCTCGCGGTGATCTACTTCTCCACGCTCGAAGCGGTCCCCGGGGTCCTGTTCGGCATCGAGCAGCTGCTGGTCGCGCTCGGCGTCTATTTTGTCGTCAACACCTGGTTTTTCCGGCAGCAGCTGCAGGGCGTCACGCTCGCGAAGATCCGCGGCGCGATGGTCGCCGACCTGCTGATCGTCACCCTGTGCGTGATCCACGATCCCAACCCGATCCCGCCGTCGGCGCTGGCATTCCTCATGGTGCTGCTGGGCAACGGCATGCGCTACGGCATGCGCCTGTTCGGCGAGGTGCTGGGAGGGGCGGTGCTCGGCATGGCGATCGCCTTCGCGCTGCGCTACCGGCTGGGCGGCTTCGACATCGGCGCCGGCGAGGTGTTCTTCGGCGTGTTCTGGGTCACCCTGGCGCTGTATGCGTACATCCTGATGGGGCGCATCGAGGGGCAGCGCCGCCAGCTCGACTACCGCAGCCGCTACGACATGCTGACCGGCCTGCTGAACCGCCACGGCCTGCTCGCCGCCGCCGACCAGATCTTCGACCCCACGGGCGGACGGGCGCCGGCGACCGTGCTGTTCGCCGACCTGAACAAGTTCAAGGCGGTCAACGACCAGCACGGCCACGGCGTGGGCGACCGGGTGCTGGCCGAGTTCGCGCGCATCTTCAATGAATCGGTCGAAATGGGCGTGTGCGGGCGCTGGGGCGGCGACGAGTTCGTCGCCATCCTGCCGCAGCGCGACGACGCCGCGATCCGCCGGATCTTCGAACGGATCGACGCGCGCACCCAGGCCTGGAGACACGGCAACGGCCTGCCGATGGCGGTCAGTCTCGGCGTCAGCCACTCGCCGCGTGACGGCAGCGACCTGATGACCCTGCTGTCGATCGCCGACATCCATCTCTACCAAAGCAAGTCGCAGCAGCCCGAGGCGGCCGCGGCGCCCCCTCTCTACAGGAATCTCGTCAATGAACCCGAAGCTACTTGAAATCCTCGTCTGCCCCGTCTGCAAGGGGCCGCTCGAATGGAAGAAGCCTGCGCAGGAACTCGTGTGCAAGGCCTGCCGCCTGGCGTATCCGATCCGCGACGACATCCCGGTGATGCTGCCTGAAGAGGCGCGCACGCTGAGCGACGACGAAGTCCACGGCCAGAAGTAGTCATGCATTTCCGCGTCGTCATTCCCGCGCGCTACGCCTCGAGCCGCCTGCCGGGCAAGCCGCTGGCCGACATCGGCGGCAAGCCGATGGTGCTGCACGTGCTCGACCGCGCGCTCCTGGCCGGTGCCGAGTCGGTGGTGGTCGCCACCGACGACGCGCGGGTGCAGCAGGCGGTCGAGGCCGCCGGCCATCAGGCGCTGATGACCTCGCCCGCGCACCAGTCGGGGACCGAGCGCCTGGTCGAGGTCGCCGAGACGCTCGGCTGGCCCGACGACGCGCTGGTGGTCAACGTGCAGGGCGACGAGCCGCTGATCGATCCGGCGCTGATCCGCGAGGCCGCGCGCCAGCTGGTGCTGCACGACGACGCGGTGATGGCGACGCTCGCGCACCCGATCCACGACCACGCGGATTTTCTCAATCCCAACGTCGTCAAGGTCGTTTCCGACGAGGCCGGCTATGCGCTGTACTTCAGTCGCGCGCCGGTCCCGTGGCCGCGCGACGCCTTCGCCGACAGGCAGCCGATGCCGCACGAGCTCGGCGCCTTGCGCCACATCGGGCTGTACGCCTACCGCGCAGGCTTCCTGCGCACCTACGCGAGCCTCGCCAGCTCGCCGCTCGAGCGCTTCGAGATGCTCGAGCAGCTGCGCGTGCTGTGGCACGGCCACCGCATCAGCCTCGGCATCACCCCGACTGCGCCGGCGCCCGGCGTCGACACGCCGGAAGATCTGGCGCGCGTCCGCGCGTTGCTGCAGGCGGCGCAGTAGCCGCTTAAATCCGCCAATAAAAATTTTTGAGTGTTGCTCGTGCCGCGCTTGGCTTAGGCTAGCGCGGTTTGCACATTCATAAACCAAGGGAGGAAACGCAATGCGTCTGATTCTGCTGGGCGGCCCCGGTGCGGGCAAGGGCACGCAAGCCAACTACATCAAGGAAAAATACGGCATTCCGCAGATCTCGACCGGCGACATGCTGCGCGCCCAGATCAAGGCCGGCACCGAACTCGGCATGAAGGCGAAAGCCATCATGGACCAGGGCGGGCTGGTGTCAGACGACATCATCATCGGCATGGTCAAGGCGCGCCTGACCGAGCCCGACTGCAAGAACGGCTACCTGTTCGACGGCTTCCCGCGCACCATCCCGCAGGCCGAGGCGATGAAGGCCGCCGGCGTGCCGATCGACTACGTGGTCGAGATCGACGTCGCCGACGAGGAAATCGTCAGGCGCATGTCGGGACGCCGCGTGCACGTCGCGTCCGGCCGCACCTACCACGTCGTGTTCAACCCGCCCAAGGTCGCCGGCAAGGACGACGTCACCGGCGAGGACCTGATCCAGCGCGACGACGACACCGAGGAAACCGTGAAGAAGCGCCTCGACGTCTACCATGCGCAGACCGAACCGCTGGTGAAGTACTACGGCGACTGGGCCGCGCGCGGCGAGGCCGGGGCACCGAAGTACGTGAAGATCCCCGGCATCGGCAAGGTCGACGAGATCCGCGACGCCATCTTCAAGGCGCTGGGCTGAGGCCGATGCCGGCAAGCATCGCCCCGATGACCGACACCGAGCGCTGGGTCGTCCAGCAGGCGGTGAACGAGCGCTACGGCCGCGAGGTCGTGGTGCAGGACGTCGAGACCGAGATCCGCCTGCACATCGACGACCGCGAGCTGACGCTGTGCTCGGGCTTCTACTGGAACGAGCACGGCTGCCACTTCGTGCTGTCGAAGACCGGCGACTCGCGCTATCGCAGCATGTTCTTCTACCGCATCCGCGACCGCTTCAGCACCGGACGGGAGGAGTACGACGACATCGGCGACTGCGTCACCACGCTGCTGAAGATGCAGGCCGACGAGGAAGCCAAGCGTCTGGCGGAGGGCGAGACGTCCGGCAGCAGTTGATTGATCAGGCCAGCCAGCGTGCTGGCTTTTTGTTGTGCAGAAAACCCTATCCATTGCGTTGAAATAGAACATCGAGGAGACAACACCATGGCGAAGAAAATGAACGCCTTCTACGCGCAGTCCGGCGGCGTGACCGCGGTCATCAACGCCTCGGCCTGCGGCGTGATCGAGACCGCGCGCAAGCACAAGGACAAGATCGGCAAGGTCTACGCGGGCAGGAACGGCATCATCGGTGCGCTCACCGAGGACCTGATCGACACCAGCAAGGAATCCGACGCCGCGATCGCCGCCCTGCGCTCGACGCCGTCGGGCGCGTTCGGTTCCTGCCGCTTCAAGCTGAAGTCGCTGGAAGCCAACAAGCGCGAATACGAGCGCCTGATCGAGGTGTTCAAGGCGCACAACATCGGCTACTTCTTCTACAACGGCGGCGGCGACTCGGCCGACACCTGCTTCAAGGTCAGCCAGCTGTCGGAGGCGATGGGCTATCCGATCCAGGCGATCCACGTGCCGAAGACGGTCGACAACGACCTGCCGATCACCGACTGCTGCCCGGGCTTCGGCTCGGTCGCCAAGTACATCGCGGTGTCCACGCTGGAAGCGAGCTACGACGTGCGCTCGATGGCCAAGACCTCGACCAAGGTGTTCGTCATCGAGGTCATGGGCCGTCATGCCGGCTGGATCGCCGCTGCCGGCGGCCTGGTCGAGGACCACGGCATCCCGGTCGTGATCCTGTTCCCGGAAATCGAGTTCGACCAGAAGAAATTCCTCGCCCGCGTCGACAAGCTGGTGAAGGAACACGGCTACTGCACCGTGGTCGTCTCCGAGGGCTGCCACTACCCCGACGGCAGGTTCCTCGCCGAGCAGGGCACCCGCGACGCGTTCGGCCATGCGCAGCTCGGCGGCGCCGCGCCGGTGGTCGCCAACATGATCAAGGACGCGCTCGGCCACAAGTTCCACTGGGCCGTCGCCGACTACCTGCAGCGCGCCGCGCGCCACATCGCGTCGAAGACCGACGTCAAGCAGGCCTACGAGCTCGGCAGGAAGGCCGTCGAACTGGCGATCCGCGGACACAACTCGGTGATGCCGACGGTCGACCGCCTGTCCGACAGCCCCTACAAGTACAGGATCGGCATGGCCGACCTGAAGGACGTCGCCAACGTCGAGAAATTCATGCCGCGCGACTTCATCACCAAGGACGGCTTCGGCATCACGCCCAAGTGCAAGCGCTACCTGACGCCGCTGATCCAGGGCGAGGACTACCCGAAATACCAGGATGGCCTGCCGGTGTATGTCACGCTGAAGAACGTCGCGGTGGCGAAGAAGCTGGCGGCGTTCAAACTGTGAGGGGTCAGGATTCAGGGGCCAGGGGTCAGGGGATGTGCGGCTGCGCCGCGCATTAAAATCAGGGCGCGGGCTTGGCCCGCTCTCTCCCCGATCCCTGAATCCCGATCCCTGATCCCCTAAAAAAATGACACTCGACCGCGCACGACAACTGTTGAAAGTCCAGGCCGACTTCGGCGGCTTCTACAACGGCAATTCGGCCAAGCTGATCCTGTCGGAGGTTCAGCGCGAGCACGGCCAGGGGGCGGTCGACCAACTCATTTGCGAACTCGAACTCGACCGCATCTTCGGCTTCGAGCCGGGCACGCGGTTCGAGGGCGGGCTGGCGATCGGCAAGGAGTAGGGAAGACGGCAGCGCAAGCTGCCGTTCGTTTTTTGGAGCAGCGTTCGATCTTGCAGCAATAACGACAGGGAGAAGAGGATGGAGACGCAGTTGATATGGGTGCTCGCCAGCGCCGTGCTGGCGCTGGTGTACGGCGTGGTGTCGATCGGCTGGATCCTGAAGAAGCCGGCCGGCAACGCGCGCATGCAGGAAATCGCAATGGCCGTGCAGCAGGGTGCGCAGGCGTACCTCAACCGCCAGTACACCACCATCGGCATGGTCGGCGCGGTGCTGTTCGTGGCGCTGTGGCTGGCGCTGGGGGCGCATACCGCGATCGGCTTCCTGATCGGCGCGGTGCTCTCCGGTGCCGCGGGCTACATCGGCATGAACGTCTCGGTGCGCGCCAACGTGCGCACCGCCGAAGCCGCCTCGCAGGGGCTCAACGCGGCGCTCAACGTCGCCTTCAAGGGCGGCGCCATCACCGGCATGCTGGTGGTCGGGCTGGGACTGCTCGGCGTCGCGGGCTACTACGCGGTGCTGACGGGCATGGGCGCCACGCCGCGCGATGCGATCCACGCGCTGGTGGGTCTCGGTTTCGGCGGGTCGCTGATCTCGATCTTCGCGCGTCTCGGCGGCGGCATCTTCACCAAGGGCGCCGACGTCGGCGCCGACCTGGTCGGCAAGGTCGAGGCCGGCATTCCCGAGGACGACCCGCGCAACCCGGCGGTCATCGCGGACAACGTGGGCGACAACGTCGGCGACTGCGCCGGCATGGCGGCCGACCTGTTCGAGACCTACGCGGTCACGCTGATCGCCACCATGCTGCTCGGCGCGCTGATGTTCTCCGGCAGCGCCGCGGTGATCTATCCGCTGGCGCTCGGCGCGGTGTCGATCGTCGCCTCGATCATCGGCTCCTTCTTCGTCAAGGCGCGCCAGGGCGGCAAGATCATGAACGCGTTGTACCGCGGCCTCGCGGTCGCGGGCGGGCTGTCGCTGATCGCCTTCTATCCGGTGACGACAATGCTTGCCGGAGACGGCCTGGCGCTCAATGACGGCTCCTTGATCGGCGCGACGAACCTCTACGGTGCGGCGCTGATCGGCCTGGCGCTCACCGCCGCGATGGTCGTCATCACCGAGTACTACACCGCCACCGAATACGGCCCGGTCCGGCACATCGCGCAGGCGTCGACCACGGGACACGGCACCAACATCATCGCCGGCCTCGGCGTGTCGATGCGCGCCACCGCGGCGCCGGTGCTCGCCGTGTGCCTGGCGATCTGGGGCGCCTACGCGCTTGCCGGCCTGTACGGCATCGCCATCGCCGCCACCGCGATGCTGTCGATGACCGGCATCATCGTCGCCCTCGACGCCTACGGCCCGATCACCGACAACGCAGGCGGCATCGCCGAGATGGCCGAACTGCCGAGCGCGATCCGCGACATCACCGATCCGCTCGACGCCGTCGGCAACACCACCAAGGCGGTCACCAAGGGCTACGCGATCGGCTCGGCGGGGCTCGCCGCGCTGGTGCTGTTCGCCGACTACACCCACGCGCTCGAGGCGAAGACCGGCGGCGTGACGATGTTCGACCTGTCCGACCACATGGTCATCATCGGCCTGTTCATCGGCGGCATGGTGCCTTACCTGTTCGCCGCGATGGGCATGGAGGCGGTGGGGCGCGCGGCGGGTTCGGTGGTCGTCGAGGTGCGTCGCCAGTTCAAGGAAATCCCCGGCATCATGGCCGGCACCGCCAAGCCCGACTACTCGCGCGCGGTCGACATGCTGACCAAGGCGGCGATCAAGGAAATGGTCGTGCCCTCGCTGCTGCCGGTGCTGGTGCCGGTGCTGGTCGGTATCATCCTCGGCCCGAAGGCGCTCGGTGGCGTGCTCCTCGGCGCCATCGTCACCGGCATCTTCGTCGCCATTTCGATGACCACCGGCGGCGGGGCCTGGGACAACGCCAAGAAGTACATCGAGGAGGGCAACTACGGCGGCAAGGGCTCGGACGCGCACAAGGCCGCCGTGACCGGCGACACCGTGGGCGACCCCTACAAGGACACCGCCGGCCCGGCGGTCAACCCGCTGATCAAGATCATCAACATCGTGGCGCTGCTGATCGTGCCGCTGATCGCGTAGACACGCTTCACCCCGCAACCGCCCTGCACGCTATAGTGCAGGGCGGTTTTTTTTCGGGGTGGGAGCGGCGAGCAGGGTTTGCCGGCCTCGCCAAGGAACCTCGTCCGACATTGCTTGCCTGACAGCCAGAATCCTTTAGGAGAAGCCTTCTTGAAACACTTTCTGATGGCCTGTGCCCTTGCCTTGCCCATGCTCGCCCACGCCGGCGGCGTCGATCGCCTCAAGGCCTTCATCGCCGGCGCCAGGACCGCCGAGGCGGATTTCACCCAGACGGTCGCCGACAGGAGCGGCCGCGTGACCCAGGAGGCGAGCGGGACAATGGCCTTCGCGCGCCCCGGCAAGTTCCGCTGGGACTACCGTGCGCCCTACGAGCAGGTGATCGTCGGCGACGGCGAGAAGCTGTGGCTGTACGACGTCGACCTCGAGCAGGTCAGCGTCAAGCCGCTCGGCGAGGTCGTCGCCGGCACCCCGGCGGCGCTGCTGGCGGGCGACGACGCCATCGAGAAGTACTTCACGCTGAGAGATGCGGGCCAGGGCGGCGGGCTCGAATGGCTCGAGGCCACGCCGAAAACCCGCGACACCACCTTCGAGCGCATCCGCATGGGCTTCAAGGGCGATGTGCTGGTGCAGATGGAGCTGTTCGACTTTTTCGGCCAGCGCACCACGCTCAAGCTGTCGAACCTCGCCCGCAACCCGGCCATCGCGCCGTCGCGCTTCCGGTTCGTCCCGCCCAAGGGCGCCGACATCATCGGCGAGTGACCCGCCGGCCGCGGCACGCGGGGCTTCGGTGGGATAATCGACGCCCATGAGCCACCAGGACCTTTTCCAGAGCGAGCCTTCCGAGCCCGCGCTCGATCCGCACGCGCCACTCGCCGAGCGCCTGCGTCCGCACACGCTCGACGACGTCGTCGGCCAGTCCCATCTGCTCGGCCCGGGCAAGCCGCTCAGGCTCGCGTTCGATTCCCGCAAGCTGCACTCGATGATCCTGTGGGGCCCGCCCGGCGTCGGCAAGACCACGCTCGCACGGCTCACGGCGCAGGCGTTCGGCGCCGACTTCATCGCCATTTCCGCGGTGCTCTCCGGCGTCAAGGACATCCGCGAGGCGGTCGAGCGCGCGCGCATGAACCAGGCCATCGGCCGCGCGACCATCGTCTTCGTCGACGAGGTGCACCGCTTCAACAAGGCGCAGCAGGACGCCTTCCTGCCGCACGTCGAGGCGGGGCTGTTCACGTTCATCGGCGCGACCACCGAGAACCCGTCGTTCGAGGTGGTCGGCGCGCTCCTGTCGCGCGCCCAGGTCTACGTGCTGAAGTCGCTGACCCCCGACGAGCTCGGCCAGCTGATGCAGCGCGCGCTGAAGGAGCTGCCCGGCCTCAAGCTCGGCGAGGGCGTCGACAGGCTGCTGGCCGCCTACGCCGACGGCGACGCCAGGAAGCTCCTGAACCTGCTCGAGCAGCTCGACACCGCGGCGGCGACCGCGCAGGTCGCGGAGGTCGACGCCGCCTTCGTCGAGAACGCGCTCGCGCAGTCGCTGCGCCGCTTCGACAAGGGCGGCGAGGCCTTCTACGACCAGATCTCGGCGCTGCACAAGAGCGTGCGCGGCTCCGCCCCCGACGCAGCGCTCTACTGGCTGGTGCGCATGCTCGACGGCGGCGCCGATCCGCGCTATCTCGGGCGCCGGCTGATCCGCATGGCGAGCGAGGACATCGGGCTGGCCGACCCGCGCGCGTTGCGGCTGGCGCTCGACGCCGTCGAGACCTACGAGCGGCTGGGTTCCCCCGAAGGCGAGCTCGCGCTCGCCGAGGCCTGCCTCTACCTGGCCTGCGCGCCCAAGAGCAACGCCGCATACGTCGCCTACAACGCCGCGCGTGCCTTCGTGCAGTCGAACCCGTCGAACGACGTCCCCATCCACCTGCGCAACGCGCCGACCCGGCTGATGAAGGAGCTCGGCTACGGCCGCGCGTACCGCTACGCGCACGACGAGCCCGAGGCCTACGCCGCCGGCGAACGCTACTTCCCGGACGACCTGGCCGAGCAGCACTGGTACGAGCCGACGCCGCGCGGCCTCGAAGGCAAGATCGCCGACAAGCTCGCGCACCTGCGCGAACTCGACCGCAAGGCCGGCAAGGACTGAGCCGAGCGGGTCGCGGCGACGACGGAAACCGACGGCCGTTCGACGATTCTGCGGAAAGTCCGCCGGTCGTCTTCAGCGGGCCGGCCGTCGGCCGGCGGGCCGTCAGCCCCGCATCCTCGGGCATCATGCGGCCATCCGTTCAGCACAAGGAGTTCCACCATGACCACGTTCGACGTGTCCTTCAAGCTCAAGCACCTGGCCGCAGCCGGCGCGCTGGCGCTCGGCGCGGCCGCGGCCCCCGCCGCCATGGCCGACATGTACTTCGGCTTCAACGCCGGCCCGATGATGATCGACGGCGCGAGCTTCGACGATCCCGTCAATGCGGGCGTCGTGATCGGCAAGGAATGGGGCGTGGTCGCCGGCGACATCGGCGTGCAGGCCGAATTCACCACCACCGTCAACGAAGGCTCCTTCGTCTATTTTCCGGACGTCTATGACGTGAGCATCAATACCCAGGCACTCTACGCCGCGTTCCGCACCGCCGGCCCGGTCTATCTGATCGCCAAGGCGGGCGTGCTGCGCGAGGAAGTCGACATCGGCGGGTTCTCGGAATCCGACAGCGGTCTGTCGGGCGGCATCGGCGTCGGCTTCAGCCTCGGCATTGCACAACTCGAGCTCGAGTACACCGTGGTCGAAGAGGACGTCGCCTACGCCAGCCTCGGCGTGCGCTTCTGACCCCNNNNGCGGGCGCGGCTCAGAACATGCTGCGCGCGGTCGACTCGCCGATGCCCTGCAGCGGCCCGAGCGGGTTGCTGCTGTATTCCATCTCGCGGATCTGCGGCTGACCGCCGATCAGCTTGTAGACGACGACGTCGTTCTTGAGCAGCAGCGTGCCCTTGAAGTGCCAGCCGACGACGTCCACCTGCCGCCTGAAGTTGAGGAAATCGGACCAGAAACCGCCGGTGCGCGTGCGCTTGATGTGGCGCTGGTCGATCTCGAAGCCGCGGCAGGCCGCCTGCGACTGGATGCAATCCCTGACGCCCGCATCGAGCGCGTCGGAGCTGATCGCGGGGCTGGGAATGAAGCGGATCACGACGTCGGAGTAGTTGAGCAGGGTGACGTTGGGGACCGACGACGGGTCGAACCCCATTTCCCTGAGGTCGGCGACCCGGGTCTGGTAGGGGGTGATCCGGTCGAAGGTCTGCTGCGCCTCTTCGAAGCTCTTCCACGGCCCTTCGACCGCATGGTTGCCGCGCGGCAGCAGGGAGCTGCATCCTGCCAGGCCGAGACACGCCGCAATGACCAGATATTTCATGCTTGATTGCCGTTGTTGGGAATGACACTGCGGCGAGCGGGGCGCCGCCGTTTGCGTATACCTTATACGATGCCGTTGCGCCCCGCCACTCCTGCCTTGTCGGCGGGCCTCCGGCCCGGCCGGGACGGGATGCGGGGTCGCAGGCCCACGCGATCGGTCGCCCATCATGGGGCTCGACGCCGCGCGTGCTGGATGGGCGCAGAATTCCCTGTGCCGGCCCCGCCGGCCGCAAAGCCTGCTGCAAAGGAAGCGCATGCCGAAATTCGTGAAGATCCTGCTCGCCTGCCTGATCTGCCTCGCCGTCGCCGGCGGCGTGGTGTGGCTGGTCGGGGCGCTGTCCGCATGAAGCCGGCGGGCGGGGCAGACCTGCGCGAACTGACGATGCGCTTCCCGCGCGCCGGCAGGGTCGAGGCGATCTACCTGCGTCCGCAGCGACGCGGCGACGTCGTCGCGGTCGAGGCGGTGCAGGCGATCGCCGCGTGCGGGCTCGCGGGCGACCACTACGCGCAGCCAGCGCGCGGCCGGGTGGCGGGGGGCTGCCGCCAGGTGACGCTGATCCAGGCCGAGCATCTGCCGGTGGTGGCGGCGCTGACCGGGCGGGCCGTGGTCGACGCGGCCTGGCTGCGGCGCAATCTCGTGGTGTCTGGACTCAATCTGCTGGCGGCGCGCGCGCTGTTCCGCGACCGTCCGCTGGTGCTGCGCATCGGCGCCGCCGTGAGGCTGGAGGTGACGGGGCACTGCGAGCCCTGCTCGCGCATGGAGGATGTGCTGGGGCCGGGGGGCTACAACGCGATGCGCGGCCACGGCGGGGTCAAGGCGCGCATCTTGGCCGGCGGCCTGATCCGGACCGGCGACTCGGTGAGCGTGGAAGCGGCCGACCGGCAGGCTGATTGACATTTGTCCTTGCCTTGCGCCCGGCTTGCAGCAGAATGAATAAATCCACTCAGCGGGATTCTGCATGTCTGACACGATTCGACAATGGGACCTTGCGCTCGACCAGCCGGGGAGCGCGGGACCGGCGACGCTGCGGTTCGCCGGCGGCTTCGCCGCGCTGGTGGTCGCCGCAGCGGTGGTCGTGGCGACTTTCCGCGACGTCCAGTTGCCGGCCTTCCCCCAGTTCGCGGCCTTTCACGCCGGCTTCGCGCTGGTCGTGGACGGCATCATCGCCTTCCTGCTGTTCAGCCAGTTCGCCTACCGCCGCCAGCCGTCCTACGCGATTCTGGGGGCCGCCTACCTGTTCAGCGCGCTGGTCGCGGTGCCCTTCCTGCTGACTTTCCCCGGGGCGCTGAAAAGCGACGGCGGCGTCATCGGCGGCCCGCAGAGCGCGATCTGGGTGTGGCATGCGTGGCACATCGTGTTTCCGCTCGTCGTCGTCCTGTCACTGCTGGCGCACGCGCGCGCGCCGGGCCGGGCGGCAGCGGGGGAGCGCGTGCTTCCCGTCATCGCCTGGGCAGTGGCGGCTTCCGCGCTGCTGGCGCTGCTGGTCGGCGTCGCAGTGACCGCCTTTCACGACCGGCTGCCGGTGCTCCTCGGCGCCGGCGCGCAGCCGCTGACGCCCGCCTTCCATGTGGTCGGCGGGATCGCGGTCGCACTCGCCGCCTGCGCGCTCGGCCTGGCGGTGTGGATGGCGCGCCGTCGATCGGTGTTGCATGTCTGGCTGGCCGTGCTGCTGACCGCGTTTTTCGCCGATTCGCTGCTGAGCATGCTGTCGCCAGCGCGCTACTCGATGGCCTGGTACGGCGGGCGCGTCGAGTCGATGGTGGCGGCCGGGGTGTTGCTGCTGGTTTTCCTGGGCGGCATCAACCGGCTCTACTACAGGTTGGGAATGACGGTGCGCGAGCTGTTCGTCGCCAACCGCAAGCTCGCGGCACTGGTCAGCGAGAAGGACGCGCTGGTCGAAGCGCTGCAGCGCCGCGAGGATGAGATCCGCCAGCTGGCCTACTACGATCCGGTGACCGAACTGCCGAACCGGCGGATGCTGATGGATCGCCTGGGCCACGACCTGGCGCAGGGGGGGCGGCTGGGGCATTCGACCGCGGTGCTGTTTCTCGACCTCGACAAGTTCAAGGCGGTCAACGACCAGTTCGGCCACGAGGCGGGCGACCAGCTGTTGCGCGAGGTCGGCGCGCGGCTCACGCGTTGCGTGCGCAGCAGCGATACGGTCGCGCGCCTCGGCGGCGACGAATTCGTCATCCTGCTGCCGCAGATCGCCCACTTGGACGATGCCGTCAGCGCGGCGGAAAAGGTCATCGGCCTCTTTGGCCAGCCGGTGACGGTCGCCGGCCAGCGTCTCGACGTCACAATCAGCATCGGCATCGCCATTGCACCGCCCGGCATCGGCCAGGACGCCGCCGGTCTGCTGGTGCGCGCGGACGCGGCCATGTACGCCGCCAAGCAGGCCGGCCGCAACTGCTTCCGCTTCGGCGACGACCCCGGGCACCGGTCGCCGCCGCTGACGGGGGTCGCCCACTAGCAGCCGGCACCGGCTAGCGAAAGCGTTCGCGCCGCCGGTAAAGGAAACGCCAAATGCGCCGTTATAGCGGGGAGCGGGCCTGCGCACGGCATCGCCACAAACACGACGAAATCACCAGAAAGGCGAGCCCCGGCTCTGCAGGCACTGCGGGCGCCTCGGGATTATGGAGGGAGGAATACCTATGAAGACCTGGATCATCACGCTGCCGTTCCTGTTCGCAGCAGGGCTTGCGGCGGCTGCCACGGCGAACGAACCCGTCGTGGTCCCCGCAGAAATCCTCAGCCCCGCCGAACCCGCTGTCGCCGACGCGGCGCCTGCCGCGACGCCCGCGGCCAAGGCGAGCAAGGCCCGGACCGCTGGCAGGGCCGGCAAGCCCGGCACCAGGTCGTTTCCCAAGGGCGACGTGCGCCATTGCCTGGACAAGAAGACCCGCGCAGAAATCATCCGCTGCTCCGAAACGGGGCGCGGGAAATAGGGCGCGGCCGCTTCGGCGGCGCCCTGACGAGGGGGAGGCGACGGTCTCCGCCCCCTTCGGGTTTCCGCTTCGCCGATCTGCCCGGCCTCGCCCCGCCGATCGCCAACCTGCCGCCGAGGCTGCGCGACGCGCTGCGCGGCGTCTTGCCGGCAGGTGCCCCGTTCGTGATCGCGGACCGTCCGTTTCGCCATCGCAGGGTCTGAGCGTTCACCATGGCGACGCCGCTCTCCCATCTCGCCGTGCCGCTCGCGCTCGGCGTCGCCCTGGGGCCCGATCTGGTGCCGCCGGGGCTGCTCGCGCTTGCCGTCGTCTGCGCGCTGTTGCCCGACGTCGACGCGCTGGGCCTGTGGCTCGGCATCCCTTACGAGCATCCGCTCGGCCACCGCGGCTTCACCCACTCGCTGCCGTTCGCCGTGGCGCTGGCCGGCGCCTCGGCGTTGCTCGCGCCGGCGGTGGGGGCGGATCCGCGGGTCGCGTTCTGGGTGCTGGCAATGAGCGCGGCGTCCCACGGCCTGCTCGACGGCATGACCAACGGCGGCCTCGGCATCGCCTTCTTCAGTCCGTTCTCGCACCGCCGCCGCTTCCTGCCGTGGCGGGTGATCGAGGTGTCGCCGCTGCGTCCGTCCGCGTTGTTCACGCGGCGCGGCTTGCACGTGCTGCGCTCGGAGATGCGCTGGATCTGGCTGCCGTGCGGCGCGGCGGCGCTGCTGGGCGCCGCGCTGCGCGGGCTGGGGTGAGCCGCTAGCAGCCGGCGCGGGCCATCGCCGCGAGGAAGCGTTCGAGGCCCGCGCGGGCGCCGCCGATCCAGGGCGCGCCGTGGGCGAACAGCAGGTGGTCGAATTCGCGCTCGCGCAGGATCTTGCCGAACGCCTCGCACAGGCCGCGCTTGACGCCTTCCGGGTCGTCGCCCAGATACGCGTCCGGCATGAAAGACAGCCTGCCGCGGCTGCGCGCGATGGCGTCGCCCACGCTCAGGACGCCGCCGCTCACCGGCAGGTAGAGCGCGGTTTCCTCGGGGCACAGCGAGCCGACCTTCAGCGCCAGGACGCCGCCCGGGAGTCGCCTGCCATGGCTGAAGCTTCTGACCGTCTCGCCGTGGGTGAATTCGTGCAGGCCGTCCTCGTGGCACCAGACCTTGGCGCCGTAGCGCGCGGCGAAGCGGTCGCTGTGCCGGTAGTGGTGCCGGTTGGTGAGGTAGACATGCTGCGGGGCGCCGTGCGCGGCGAACCACTCGATGCCTTCGGCGGGGACGCGCGGGTCGATGGCGACGGGCGGGTCGGTGGCGTTGCTGTAGTAGGAATGCACGTAGGCCTGGATACCCTGGTGAAAGGTTTTCCAGTGGAATACGCCGGGCAGGATTTCTTTCATGGCAGCACGCCCTCCGATCCAGTAAAGACGAATCCCGCACGCAGGGAAGTGGCGGCGGCCGGGGGCGCTTGCGCGATGCCGGCCAACGCCGGGGCGTGAGGCCCGGGGTCAGTCGTCGCGTCCGCGCCCGCGCGCCTGGTCGCGGCCCCGGCCGTCGTTGGGCCGGCCCTGCGGGCCATCGCTGCGGGGCGCGCGTTGCGTCTGCTGGTCGCGCCGCTCGCGCTGGTCCCGGTACTCGCGCTGTTCGCGATACTCGCGTTGCTGGCGGGATTCGCCCGGGTACGGCCCCGATTGCGGCGGCGGCCTGCGGTCCTGGACATACGGCCGCGGCGGCTGCGGCGAGGGACGTTGCTGGTAATGCTGCCGGACCACCGCCTCGCGCGGCTGGTAGCGATAGTGCTGCTGGTGAAGCGCGCGCTGCCGCTCGATCTGCCGCGGGTAGTCGGCGCCGGCGTAGCGCCGCTGGTAGGCCGGCAGCGGCGCCAGCGGCGGGACCGCGCGGTGGTCCCACCTGTCCCAGCCGCTGCGGCGCCGTTCCCATTCGGGGCCCCAGTGGTAGCCCCAGCGGGGCGGCGCATCGGCCCGCCAGCCGCGGAAGTAGGGCGGCGGATGACGGTAGTAGCGCACCGGCACCCGCAGCAGGTAGACCGGGACCGCGACCGGGCTCACGTAGGACCAGGGACCGTCGTACCAGTAGCTCGCGTACCAGCGGTCGGCCGCGAAGATCCAGTACAGGCCGTCGTAGAAGAAGTAATTGGCGTGCAGCCGCGGCGCGTAATAGACCGGGTAGCCCGGCACCGCGACCAGGCGCGGATAGTCGCCGATGCGGATGCCGATGCTGGCGTGCGGGGTGCCGATGCCGATGCTGACGCTGACGTCGTCGGCCGGGGCCACGGGCGACAGCAGCATTCCGAGCACGAGGATGGCGTGGCGGATCTTGAGCATGTTGACCTCCTGTTCGATCTTGTGCGGCCGCAAGGGCCGTTCCCGAGTAGACACGCTGGGCCAGGGATTCATTCCCCGAAGCGTGCGCGCGACTGTTCGAAGGCTGCGCCCAGACGGCCGAGGTCGAGTTCGGCGCGTTCCAGCAGGATCTTCCATTCCGCGTCGTCGGCGCGTTCCAGCCGGTGCAGCGCCAGCTCGGCCTCGGCCCACAACTGCCGCAGCGTCTCCAGTTCCGTCTGCAGCGCCGCGCGCTCCGGCGCCTGGTGGGGGGGTGACCCGACGGATGGCGGGGCGCCGATCTTCGCTCCGAGATGTGTCATCTCTGCATTCCACAGCTGCAGCTGCGCCCGCAGCCGCTCGAGCTCGAACGCTCTCGCGATCATTGCGTGCCTCCTTTCCCGGACGGCCCGACCAGAGCCGCCACCTCGTCGGCGCCCAGCGTCTCGTGCTCGAGCAGGGACTGCGTCAGCGCGTCGAGCTGGGGGCGATGCCGCTCGATGAGCTGCATCACCCGCTGCTCGCAGTCGCGCACCAGCGCGCGCACCTCGTCGTCGATCAGCTGCGCGGTCCGCTCGCTGAAGTCGCGTTGCTGCGCCATCTCGCGGCCGAGGAAGATGTGTTCCTCGCCGCGCGGAAACGCGGCCGGCCCGAGCGTCTCGCTCATGCCCCACTGGCTGACCATGCGTCGCGCCAGCCGGGTGGCCTGCTTGAGGTCGCTCTCGGCGCCGCTGCTGACCTCGCCAAACACCAGCCGTTCGGCGACGCGGCCCGCCAGCAGGACGCCGATGCGGTCGACGAGATAGCTCTGGCGCAGGTTGTGCAGGTCCTCCTCCGGCATCTGCTCGGTGGCGCCGAGGGCGAGGCCGTGCGGGATGATGGTGACCTTGTCGAGCGGGTCGGCGTGCGGCAGCAGGCTGGCGGCGAGCGCGTGCCCCGACTCGTGGGTGGCGACCAGTTGCTTCTCGTCCTCGCTCGCCAGGGCCTCGCGCTCGGCGCCGAGCACGATCTTGTCGCGGGCGTGCGAGAAGTCGTCCATGTCGACCCGCTCCTTGCTGCCGCGCGCGGCCTGCAGCGCGGCCTCGTTGACGAGGTTCTCGAGATCGGCGCCGGAGAATCCCACCGTGCGCGCCGCCACGCGCTCGAGGTCGACGTCGTCCGCCAGCGGCACCTCGCGCACGTGGACCTGCAGGATCTTGCGCCGCGCCTCCTTNNGGGTCGAGCACGTCGGGGCGATTGGTCGCGGCCAGCACCACCACCGCCTCGTGCGCCTCGAAGCCGTCCATCTCGCCGAGGATCTGGTTGAGCGTCTGCTCGCGCTCGTCGTGGCTGCCGCCGAGGCCGCTGCCGCGGATGCGCCCGACCGAGTCGATCTCGTCGATGAAGATCACCGACGGCGCGTCCTTGCGCGCGCTGTCGAACATGTCGCGCACGCGTGCCGCGCCGACGCCGACGAACATCTCGACGAACTCCGAGCCGCTGATGCTGTAGAACGGCACGCCGGCCTCGCCGGCCAGCGCCTTCGCCAGCATCGTCTTGCCGGTCCCCGGCGGACCCATGAGCAGGACGCCGCGCGGGATCTTGGCGCCGAGCTTGCGGAAGCGCTGCGGGTCGCGCAGGAATTCGACGATCTCCTGCAGGTCGCGCTTGGCGTTGTCGACGCCGGCCACGTCGTCGAACGAGATGCGGATCGACGACGTGACGTTGAAGCGCTTGGCGCGCGACTGGCCGAAGCCGAACAGGCCGCCGCCCGGCCCGGCCTTCAGCAGGCGTTCCTGGAACTTGCTGGAAGCGTAGAAGACGAGTCCGAGCAGCAGCATCCAGGGCAGCATGGCGAGCAGCATGCGCAGCCACCACACCGGTTCGGTGCTCTTCGCCGCCACCGTCACCCCGTGGCTGTCGAGCAGCGGCAGCAGCTCGGGGTCGTCGAGGTCGGGCAGCAGGGTGCGGAAGTGCGTGGGCTGATCCTTGGCGCGCGCGCCGTCGGCATAGGCGCCGGTCAGCTGCCGCCCGGCGAAGGTCACGCTCGTCACCTGGCCGGCGCGCACCAGCGCCTTGAATTCGCTGTACGCGACAAGCTGGGCGACGGGCTGCTGGCTGAGCGCCGACCAGTAGAAGGCGAACAGCATCGCGACGAGGAACCACAGCCAGAACCGCACGCCGAGTTTTTGTCCGGGCGCTGCGGGAAGTCGCTGTTGCGGGGTTTCGGGCATGGCGTCTCCGTGCTGGGCCGCAAGGGCGCGCGCGCCGTTCAATCGTCTGCATCCGCGGTCCGCGCTGCTTCCATTCTAGGAAACGGCGGGGACCGGCCCGCCGGCGGCGCGGATGGACTATAAAATGAGGGCAGTTCGCCCGCCACGAGGACTCCCGATGACCGACCTGCTTGCCCTCGCCGTCTGGCTGATTCTGCTGGCGCTCGCGTATCCCTGGGTGCGCCGCGCCAGGCATCCCGAGGTCGCGCCGCTGGCGGCGTTCCTGCTGTTCGCGACGCTGTTCTCGGTCGCCGCCGGGACGCTCTATTTCGCCCTGCTGTGGCTCGTGCAGGCGATGGGCTGGGCGCCCCGGCTCGCCAGCGGACCCTGGGCGCTGGCCTTTCTCTCGCTCGCCTTCGCCCCGGCCTTCCTGCTCGCCCGCTGGATCATCCGGCGCCCGCCGCTCGACCGGCCGCCGCCGAAATAGCGCTTTCGAGGCATCCATGGATTTCGCCGAACACGCCTCCACCGCCCGGCAGATCGCCGACACGGCGCGCGAACTGCGGCGCGAGGTGTTGCGCATGACCAGCGCCGCCGGATCGGGCCATCCCACCTCGTGCCTGTCGTGTGCCGAGATCGTCGCGGCGCTGTTCTTCCACGAGATGCGCTGGGACCCCGCCGATTCTGCCGCCCGCGACGTCGACCGCTTCGTGCTGTCGAAGGGCCACGCCGCGCCCGTCCTGTGGGCGGCGCTGTCGCTGGCCGGGGCGATCGACGAGGATCCGCTGCGCCTGCGCCGCATCGACAGCACGCTCGAGGGGCACCCCACGCCGGCCAACGCCTGGGTCAGGGTGGCGACCGGCTCGCTCGGGCAGGGCCTCGCCGCGGCCAACGGCATGGCGCTCGCCGACCGGCTCGACGGCATCGATGCCCGCGTCTACTGCCTGCTCGGCGACGGCGAATGCTCGGAGGGATCGGTGTGGGAAGCGGCGCAGTTCGCCTCGCTCAACCGGCTCGAGCGGCTCGTCGCGATCGTCGACGTCAACGGGCTCGGCCAGTCGGGGCCGACGCCCTACGGCCGCGACACCTCGGTGCTCGCGCGCCGCTTCGAGGCCTTCGGCTGGCAGGCGCTGGAGATCGACGGCCACGACCCGCAAGCGGTGCTCGGTGCGCTGGCGCGCGCGCGCGACTGCGGGCCGACGGCGATCCTCGCGCGCACCCAGAAGGGGCGCGGCGTGTCCTTCCTCGAGGGTGCCGCAGGCTGGCACGGCAAGGCGGTCGAAGCGGCGCGGCTGCAGCAGGCGCTCGACGAACTCGGCGCGGTGCAGGGCCGGCCGCAGGTCGTGCCGCGGCGGCTGGGTGCAGCGCCCCCTGCGCGCGCCGATGCGGGGGGCCGCTTCGAGGTGGATTACCCGCTGGGCGCCGAGGTCGCCACCCGCGATGCGTACGGCCATGCGCTCGTCAAGCTGGGTGCGCTGAATCCCGACGTGGTCGCGCTCGACGGCGACGTGCGGAACTCGACCTATTCGGAGCGCTTCGCGGACGCCTACCCGGAACGCTTCTTCGAGTGCTTCATCGCCGAGCAGAACATGGCCGGCACCGCGCTCGGCCTCGCGGCGAGCGGCAAGACCCCGTTCGTCTCGACCTTCGCCTGCTTCCTCACCCGCGCCGCCGACTTCATCCGCATGGCCGGCCACAGCCGCCCGCGGCATCTGGTGTTCTGCGGCAGCCACGCGGGGATCTCGATCGGCGAGGACGGCCCCTCGCAGATGGGGCTGGAGGATATCGCCATGTTCCGCGCGCTGGCGCACAGCACGGTGCTGTATCCGTGCGACGCGGTCGCCGCCGAGCGGCTCACCGCACTCGCGGCGCGCACCGACGGCATCGTCTACCTGCGCACCACCCGCGGCAAGACGCCGGTGATCTACGGCAGTGACGAGACCTTCGCGGTCGGCGGCAGCAAGGTGCTGCGCGCGTCGGCCGCCGACCAGTGCACGGTCGTCGCGGCCGGCATCACGGTGCACGAGGCGCTCGCCGCGCACGACGAACTCATGCGCGAGGGCATCGCGCTGCGCGTGATCGACGCCTACTCGGTGAAGCCGCTCGACGTCGCCACGCTGGTCCGCGCGGCCGGCGAGACGCGCGGCATCGTCGTGGTCGAGGATCACTGGGCCGACGGCGGGCTCGGCGACGCGGTGGCGCGCGCCCACGACTGGCCGGTCCCCTTGCGCTTCCTGGCCGTTCGCAGCGAGCCGCGCTCGGGGCCGCCGGCGGCGCTGCTCGAGCGCCACGGCATCTCGCGCCATGCCATCGTGCGGCAGGTGCTGGCGCTGGTCCAATCCTGACGCCACGCGCTTGTGCGCCTGGTACTGATTTCAAAGCCTCACCCGGTTGAGCCGCAGCGCATTGCCCACCACCGACACCGAGCTGAAGCTCATGGCGGCGGCGGCGATCATCGGCGAGAGCAGCAGGCCGAAGAACGGATACAGCACCCCGGCCGCCACCGGCACCCCCAGGGTGTTGTAGACAAAGGCGAAGAACAGGTTCTGGCGGATGTTGCGCATGGTCGCGCGGCTCAGCTGCCGCGCGCGCACGATGCCGCGCAGGTCGCCTTTCACCAGGGTGATGCCGGCGCTTTCCATCGCGACGTCGGTGCCGCTGCCCATCGCTATACCCACCTGGGCCTGGGCCAGCGCGGGTGCATCGTTGATGCCGTCACCGGCCATGGCCACCACCCGGCCTTCGGCCTGCAGCCGCTTCACCACCTCCGCCTTCTGCTCCGGCAGCACCTCGGCCTGCACCCGCCCGATGCCGAGCTTGTTCGCCACCGCCTCGGCCGTAACCCGGTTGTCGCCGGTGAGCATCACCACCTCGATACCTTCCTGCTGCAGCATGCGCAGGGCCTCCGCGGTGGTGTCCTTGACCGGGTCGGCGACCCCGATGAGGCCGGCGGCCTGGCCGTTCAGCGCGATGAACATCACCGTCTGGCCATCGCTGCGCAGGGCGTCGGCCTGCTGCGCGAGGCCTCCCAGATCGAGCTTGTCCATCAGCCTCTGGTTGCCGAGCGCCACGGTGCGTGTCTCCACCGCGCCGGTAACGCCCTGGCCGGTGACGGAGCGAAAGTCATTCACCTCGGGAAGCTTCAGCCCGCGTTCTTCGGCGCCAGCGACGATGGCCGCCGCCAGCGGATGTTCGCTCGCCCGCTCCAGCGCGGCGCCGAGGCGCAGTATTTCGTTTTCGTCGAAACCCGGCGCTGCCGTCACCGCCATCAGCCGCGGCTTGCCTTCGGTAAGGGTGCCGGTCTTGTCCACCACCAGGGTGTCGACTTTCTCCATCACCTCGAGCGCCTCGGCGTTCTTGATCAGCACCCCCACCGTGGCGCCGCGGCCGGTGCCCACCATGATCGACATCGGGGTGGCGAGCCCGAGCGCGCAGGGGCAGGCGATGATCAGCACCGCCACCGCGTTGACCACGGCGTGGCCGAGGCGCGGTTCAGGCCCGATGAGCGACCAGACGACGAAAGTCAGAATCGCTACCACCACCACCGCGGGGACGAACCAGGCCGACACCACGTCGACCAGCCGCTGAATCGGCGCGCGGCTACGCTGCGCCTCGCTCACCATGTGCACGATCTGCGCCAGCAGGGTGTCGGCACCGACCCGTTCGGCGCGCATCAGCAGGCCGCCGGTGCCGTTCACGGTGGCGCCGATCAGGCGGTCGCCGGCGGCCTTTTCCACCGGGATCGACTCGCCGGTGACCAGCGATTCGTCGAGCGCGCTGGCGCCTTCGATCACCACGCCGTCGACCGGGACCTTTTCGCCGGGGCGCACCCGCAGCGTGTCGCCGGGCTGGACGTGCTCGAGCGGAATGTCTTCCTCGCGGCCGTCTTCGCGCACGATGCGCGCCGTCTTCGGCGCGAGGCCGAGCAGCATCCTGATGGCGGAACTGGTGCGGCTGCGCGCGCGCAGCTCGAGCACCTGCCCCAGGAGCACCAGGGCGGTGATCACCGCCGCCGCCTCGAAATACACCGGCACCACGCCGTGCATGTGGAGTGACGGTGGGAACAGTCCCGGCGCGAGCAGCGCGACGACGCTGTACGTCCACGCGACCCCCACGCCGAGCGCGATGAGGGTGAACATGTTGAGGCTGCGGTTGACCAGCGACGCCCAGCCGCGCTGGAACAGCGGCCAGCCGCCCCACAGTACCGCCGGGGTGGCGAGCGCGAACTGGACCCACTGGATGGAAGCGTGCGACAGGAAGCGGCCGGCAAACTCGGGTGCCAGGTCGGCGCCCATGGCGATGACAAGCGTCGGCAGCGCGAGCGTACTGCTGATCCAGAAGCGCCGGCTCATGTCGGCGAGCTCGGGATTCTCCGCCTGCTCCAGCGTGGCGGTGCGGGGTTCCAGCGCCATGCCGCAGATCGGGCAGTTCCCCGGTTCGCTGCGCACGATTTCGGGGTGCATCGGGCAGACGTATTCGGTGGCGGCCTGTGCCGGTACAGGCGGCGCGGGCGGCAGCAGCGGCTCCAGCGCCATGCCGCATTTTGGGCAGGTGCCGGGCGCGTCCTGGCGGATCTCGGGATGCATCGGGCAGGTATAAACCACCGCAGCCGCGAATGGCGGTGCCGACGGCTGCGCGTATTGGTCGGGAGCCGCCTCGAACTTGTGCAGACAGTGGGTGGAGCAGAAGTGGTACGTCACGCCGGCGTGCTCGGCGCGGCCTGCGGCTGTCGCCTCGTCCACCGTCATGCCGCATACGGGATCGATCGCCATGCGCCCCCCTTTATTTGGTCGTCTGCCAGCGGAAGATCCGGGGAGTGGACTCGCCTTCACGGCGGATCTGCAGTTCCACCACCTGCGGCAGCGGCTTCACCGCGGCGAAGCGCAGAACGCCCTTGCGGTGGTGACTGCCGGGAACTGAGCCTTCCCATCCGAGCGGGCGATGGAGCGTGCCATCGGCAAGCAGGGTCGTTGACTGGGCCAGGTCGTCATCGAGATCCTGGGTGTGGGTCTCCAGAGTGACCGCGAAGTCCCAGGTCTTTGCGTCCTGCGAGAAGCCCTTCGGCTCGATGGTGATCTTCACGCCGCTATGGCTGCTGATCTGCGCGGGCGCTTGCGCAGGCGCCACACTGGCGGCGTCTGCAACGAGGGGAGAGCAGACGATGACCGCGGCCAGCGCACGGGCGGTCAGGTTTCGACGGGACATTGCTTGTGCTCCTTGTAGGCCTTGGCGACTTTGGGCGCGATGTACAGGATGCCGCCCAGGTTGAACGCGAGCCCGAGCCACAGCAGTTCGACCTGGTACTGGGCAACCACGCTGACGAAGCCGGTCACGCCGAGCACCGGCAGGATGTTGACCAGATAGTGGGCGCAGCAGGAAACCATCGCGGCGGTCGAGGTCGTGCCGGTCGCGGCGACCATCCTGCGAGGCGCCTGTCCCAGGCCGACCAGCTGCCTGAGGAAACTGTAGAGCCCGACCTGCACGCCGAATCCTAGCGCCAGCGCAAGAATGAAGTACCGGAACTCGGCGAACTGCTCGAGCATGAATTCCCAGCCCGAGACGAGGCCGACCACGCCGAAAAAGACGCCCAGCATCAGCAGGAATGCGAGCGCGCCCCAGGACAGGGATTTGACGAGCGCCATCGGCCCTCCTTCAATGATTCTTGTGTCGCTCCCTTGCTGCGCCTACTTTTCCAGGATGTCGTCGCGCTTTTGCAGGAACTCCTCGCGGCTGATTTCACCGCGCGCGTAGCTCGCCTTCAGCACCTCGAGCGGCGTCTGCCTTGCCGGCTCAGGCTGCCGGCCGCCGTCGCCGCGGGACTTGCTGAACAGGTACTTGAGCAGGACGGCGAGCAGTGCGATGGATATGACGAGAAACAGGACCATCCACAGGCCGCCGAAGAGCATGCCCATGCCGCCATCGAACATCCATCCGTGGTTGTAGGGTCCATACATGCGCAGGGTCCAAGGAGAAGGAAGGGGGCACGGGGGGGATCACAAAAACCCAGTGATTTGATCAACTATAGTTCGCTCTATATCGAATTCAAACGAATCCCGCCGTAGCCCAGACAGGTAGCCTCCGCGCGAAAATTACAACGGGGAGGCGACGAGCGGCACGATCATCTCCGCCGCGGAAAGGCCGCCATGCACGCCGACATGGGTGTAGCGCGCCTCGCCCTGCAGCCAGTCGCGCAGGATGGCGCGGCCGCTCGGCAGCAGCACATAGTCGCCGAGGCGGTCGCGCAGGCCGGGATGGGGCGCGCCCGGGCCGAGCCAGCCCTGACGCACCACCGTCTCGCTCGGGATCGCCTCGACGCGGCCGGCCAGATGCGTGCGGAGGTAGTCCTCGAACTGCGCCTCGCGGCCCGACCGCACGTAGGCGTAGGCGACGCGCGGCTCGCCGCACAGCGGCAGCAGCAGCGTGTCGCGCAGTCCCGGGTGGTCGTCGAGATCGATGGTGTCGGCCTCGCTCGTGTCGACGAAGCCATGGTCGGCCGTGACGACGATGCGGCTTCCGGTTTGCCGGGCGACATCGACGAGCCGCGCGAAACCGGCGTCGAGTTCGGCAAAGGCCTGCGCGACGGCGTCGCTGCCCACCCCGTGCGCGTGGGCGAGGCTGTCGAGCTGGGGCCAGTAGGCGTGGATGTAGCTGGGGGGCGCCTCGACGCGCAGCAACCCGGCGATCACGGCGAACATCTCGTCCAGCGACGCGTAGCCGTGCCGCTTCGCCTTGCCGGCGAGCGCGACGTTGAAGTCGCTGTGGACGATCTGGCGCGGGCTGACGACGTGGCAGGGAAGGGGAAGGCGGTCGAACAGGGGCGTCAGGCCGAACAGCTGCGCCGGCGTCACGCCGGCGTCGCGCAGCGCGTGGCGGCCGGTGCGGATGCGGTAGGGCAGCGGCGCGACCACCGCGCCGAGCTCGCGGAAGTACATGTTCCAGCCGGTCAGCCCGTGCTGCTGGGGAGCGAGGCCGGTGAGGAAGGTGGGGATCGCGCTCGCCGTCGTCGACGGGAAGACCGAGGTCATCGACCCGACGAGATGGCGGCGCAGCGCGCCGTCCCGGCCGGACAGGAAAGCGTGGCCGAGGCCGTCGACGACCAGCAGCACCAGATGGCGCGCCCCGGACAAGGATTGCGGCGGCAATGCGGTCAGCGGCGGGTAAGGACTGTCGCTGCCGAGGGCGGCCGCGATCGAGCTCATGAGGTTGACCACGCCGCCGCTTGCGTAGTCGGGCAGGACGAGGCCGGGCTGCAGCCGCAAGTCCGCGGGCGTCATCGCCGTTCCATCCGGGGAACCCTCAACCGTTCGACACGGGCCTGCAAGGGCTGCATAGTGTGAAGGCAGCCATGGCCAATCCGCTCGCCCGCCTTCTCGACAGTCTCGCCTGCGCCCTCAAGGGGGGCGTCCACGTGGTGCGCAGCCAGCCGAACGCGCGCCTGCACCTGCTGGCCGCGGCGCTGGCGTGTGCGGCGGGGCTGCATGTCGGGCTGAGCCGGGCGGAATGGCTGTGGATCAGCGTGGCGATCGCGCTCGTGTGGAGTGCCGAAGCCTTCAACACCGCGCTCGAGGAACTCGCCGACGCCCTCCATCCCGAACGGCACCCGGGAATCGGCCGGGCCAAGGACGCTGCCGCCGCCGCGGTCCTGATCGCCGCGCTGGGCGCGGCGGTCATCGGCATGCTGGTGTTCGCCCCGCACCTGGGCTGAGCCGGCGCCGGGTCATTCCTTGAACGGTGCGTTTTCGGGCTCGACGCTCTCGATCTGCGGAATGGCCTTGCGCGGGTGCTGCCTGACGGCGCGCTTCAGTTCGTCGTCCTTGCCCGCGCCGTGCAGGCTGCTTTGCTGCAGCTCGGCGTCCGCCGGCGGCTCGGCGGCCGCGCGCTCGCCGCGCTCGATCTCGGCTTCGGCGGCGAGCCAGTCATCGAGTTCATGCCCGGGGGCGTAGCCGCGCTTGGCGTAGTGGTAGTAGGCGGCCTCGCGGATCATCGCTTCGCGCTGTTCGAGGCTGAACGCCCCGCGCCAGCTGATGTCGGCGTTCTCCTGCGGGGCCGCGGCGCCGCGCTTCTGTCTGGCCATGTCTTGTCCTCCAGCGGAAGTTCCGGGGCGTGATGCGCCCCTGCCGAACGGTCGGCTTCAGTCACTATAGATGCTGGGGGGCGGGGCGCCTCGCGCCGCGGCGGAGCGCCGAGGACGGCTGCCTTGAGGCGCCGGCAGGTGCTGGTTCAGCCGCCCCAGCTGCGGACGCGGCCGACGTCGAGGTGCACGAAATTGGACCCCGGGTAGTAGCCGACGCCGCCACCCTGCAGCGCGAGCCCGGCCCGGCGCACGTCGGCCAGTGCGATGCCGGGGATGCGGATGTCGATGGCCTTGCCCTGCATGTGCAGGCTTCGCTTGGCGACGCCGGACGAATGGCTGGCCAGCATCTGGTTGCTGGCCGGCGAACGGTAGCCGGAAATGACCTGGAAGGACCGGTTGTTGCCCAGCGTGGCGTTCATGCGATGCAGCAGGTCGAGCAGCCCGGTGTCGATGTCGGCGACCTGGTCGGTGCGGTGGTCGCGCAGCACGCGATTGATCTCGGTGAGGGCATCCGGCACGTATTCGCCCTGGATCCAGTAGGGTAGGTCGAGCTTTTCGCCGGTGTGCAGGTTGTTGAAGCCGAGGCGGCGCTCGGGGGCGGCCGGGCCCTGGCTGGCGACTGCCGGCAGCGGCAGGGCGGCGGCGAGCAGGCCGAGTTTGAGAAATGAGCGGCGGTTGCGGCTGTGTGTCACTGCGTTCCTTTCAATCCGTTGCGTGGCAGGCGGCCCACCTCGCGGGCGAGTCCTTCCCGGGCTGCGATCACGGCGTCGACCCGGGACCAGTCGAGGGCCCGACCGAGGCCATTGGCTTCGGCCATTTCGCGCACGGTGTGCCTGGGGTCGATGCCCTTTTCGTAGATGTCCTGATGGACTTCGAGCAGGATGCGGCCGTCTCCGGTCACCGCCATGAGGACAGGCTGGTAAACGAGGGCGCCGGTGGTACCGACCCGGACGCGCTCGAAAAGTTCGGCGATGTCGTCGGGGTGGAGGCGGATGCAGCCGTGGCTGCGGAAATGGTACACGCTCGACGGCGCGATGGTGCCGTGGATCCCGTAGCCCCACATGCTGAGGCCGAGCCAGTGGGCGCCGAGCGGGTTGTCGGGGCCGGGCGGGACTTCCGTCAGCACGACCTTGCCCTCGAGGCGCATTTCTTCCTGGATCGACTTCGGCACCAGCCAGGGCTTGTTCTTGACTCGCGAGACGACCTGGAATTCGCCCTTGGGCGTCGGCCAGGACGGCTTGCCGAGGCCGACGGGGTAGGCGGCGACCAGCTTGCCGGCGTCGAATTCGAACAGCATGCGCTGCGGGACGTTGATGACGATGCCGTCGTCGAGCGCCACCGGCGCGATGTGGGGGTTGTCGATGCGCAGGCGCTGGCCCGGGTAGATGGTGGCCTCCCACGGGATGGCGTTCTGCTTCGCCAGCAGTTCGGGCGGCACCCCGAAGCGCGCGCCGATCGCGATCAGGAAGTCGCCCGGCCGGATGGTGTACTCGAACGGGCCGCCCGCAACCTGGCGGGAGAGCGGCGGGAGGTCTTCCGCCAGCGACGACAGGTCGTCAGCCAGCGACGCCAGGCTGGCGCCGGCCAGCAGACAGGCGAGGAAGCAGCGCGCAAGCAGGCTCATGCGGCAAGGCCGGTCATCACTGCACCGGCATCGGCTTGTTGTCGTTGAGGTTGAGCCAGCCCTTGGCGATGCGATAGATGAACCAGACGAAGGCCACGCCCCACACCAGCCAGCCGATCAGGATGATCCAGGTGATCGCGCCGACCACGAGCCACAGCAGGCTCCACCAGAAGGTGCCGATCTGCCAGCGGAAGTGGCTCTCGAGCCAGGTGCCGCGGGCGTCATCGCGCTTGATGTAGTTGAGCACGATGGCCACGATCGCGGTGACGCCCATGAACAGCGAGGCGGCGTACAGCGCGTACGTCACGTGGTTGATGGTCTTCAGGCTGGCGAGCTTCTCGTCGGCGGCGGGGAGGGTTTCCATGTTCACTTACGCGCTTTCTCGTAGATCGGCATCATCTGGGGAACCAGCGCGGTGAGCGCCTGGATGCGGTTGTCGGGGGAAGGGTGGGTGCTGAGGAACTGCGGCACGCCGTTGCTGCTGGCCGCGCTCATCTTTTCCCACAGGCGCACCGCGGTGCGGGGGTCGTAGCCGGCGCGCGCGGCGAGCTCGACGCCGTAGCGGTCGGCCTCGGACTCGCTGGCGCGGCTGTGCGGCAGGGTGATCGCGATGTCGGCCACCGGTGCCAGCCCGCTGAGGTCGCGCCCGGCGAGGATGGAGCCGATCTGCACGCCCCCCTGCATCGCGATCGCCCGCGACATCTGCTCGCGGCCGTGGCCGAGCAGCGCGTGGGCGATCTCGTGGCCCATGATCTGGGCGATCTCGTCGTCGGTGAGCTTGAGCTTCTCGATGATGCCCGTGTAGATCGCCATCTTGCCGCCCGGCATGCACCAGGCGTTGAGCTGCGGCTCGTCGATCACCGCGACCGACCACTGCCATTCGCGGCTGGGCGGATACATGGTGCCGGCCTGCACGATGAGGCGGTCGGTGATGCGCTTGACGCGGCTATTGAGCGCGGCGTCGGTGCTGAGCTTGCCCTGCTTCTGGGCCTCGGCGAGCGTCTGCACGTAGGCCTGGGCCGACGATGCCTGGGCCTGCTCCTCCGACACCAGCACCAGCTGCTTGCGCCCGGAAACCGGGTTGGCCTGGCAGGCGACGAGGCTGGCGGCGAGCAAAGCGGTCACGACGAGTTTGTGGTTCATGGTCACTCCTTGCAGCAGATCGGGAGGGCTCGTGCCCGTTTGGAGATGCGATGCCGCCTGGCCGGCGGCATCATCCAAGGATAGTTGGGGGCGGCGCGATGCGCCAACCCGGGACGGGATCAGATCCCGCGCAGCAGCTCGTTGATGCCGACCTTGCTGAGCGTCTTTTGGCTTCGGCCGCCGCTGCGCGGCTTAACATCGGCGGCGCCGATGTTAGCCTTCGCCGAAAAACGCTGTCCCGTGCCTTCGTTGACGGCAGGCGTCAGATGCCGCGCAGGAGCTCGTTGATGCCGACCTTGGACAGCGTTTTTTCATCAACCTTCTTGACGATGACGGCGCAGTAGAGGCTGTAGCTGCCGTCCTTCGACGGCAGGTTGCCGGACACCACCACCGAGCCGGCGGGCACGCGGCCGAAGTGGATCTCGCCGGTCTCGCGGTCGTAGATCTTGGTCGACTGGCCGATGTAGACGCCCATCGAGATCACGCAGTTGTCCTCGACGATCACGCCCTCGACCACCTCGGAGCGCGCGCCGATGAAGCAGTTGTCGCCGATGATGGTGGGGTTGGCCTGCACCGGCTCGAGCACGCCGCCGATGCCGACGCCGCCGGAGAGGTGCACGTTCTTGCCGATCTGCGCGCAGGAGCCGACCGTGGCCCAGGTGTCGACCATGGTGCCTTCGCCGACGTAGGCGCCGATGTTGACGTAGGAGGGCATCAGCACGACGTTCTTGGCGATGTACGAGCCCTTGCGCGCGGCGGCCGGCGGCACCACGCGGAAGCCGCCTTCGCGGAAGTCCTTGGAGTTGAAGTCGGCGAACTTCGACGGCACCTTGTCGTAGTAGTTGGTGTAGCCGCCCTTGATGAGGGCGTTGTCCTCCAGGCGGAACGACAGCAGAACCGCCTTCTTGACCCACTGGTTGGTCACCCAGTTCTGGCCGTCGGTGCGCTCGGCGACGCGCAGCTCGCCCATGTCGAGCAGGTCGATCACCGCCATGACGGCGTCCTTGACCTGGGGCTCGGCGTTGCGCGGGGTGATCTCGGCGCGGCGTTCGAAAGCGTCTTCGATGGTCTTCTGCAGGTCTTGCATGATGGTTTCCTTGGTTGGGTAGGGGAGATTAACGGTTGGAGGCGAGGCGCTTCACGCAGCCTTGCCGACGAAATGGACGATGCGCCCGGCCGCCTCGACGCAGGCGTCGAGGCGGTCGACCAGCGCGATGCGAACGAAGCCCTTGCCCGGGTTGACGCCGGCGGCGTCGCGCGCGAGGAAGCTGCCGGGCAGCACGGTCACGTGCGCGGTGCGGTAGAGCTCACGCGCGAAGCTGGTGTCGTCGTCGCCCGGCACGCGCGCCCACAGGTAGAAGGCGGCGTCGGGCGCGTCGAATCGCAGCGCGTCTTTCAGGCGCGGCATCACGGCAGCGAACTTTTCGGCGTACTGGCGGCGGTTTTCGGCGACGTGCGCCTCGTCGTTCCACGCGGCGACGCTCGCCGCCTGCACCGCCGGGCTCATCGCGCTGCCGTGGTAGGTGCGGTAGAGCAGGAATTTCTTCATCAGCCCGGCGTCACCCGCGACCATGCCGGAGCGCAGGCCGGGCACGTTCGAGCGCTTCGACAGCGAGTTGAACACGATCAGGTTCTCGAGGCCACGGCCGAGCTGCTGCGCGGCGGTGAGCGCGCCGAGCGGCGGCTCGCCCTCCTCGAAATAGATCTCCGAATAGCATTCGTCGGCCGCGATCACGAAGCCGTGGCGGTCGGACAGCTCGAACAGTTCCTGCCAGTCGGCCAGCGACATCACCTTGCCGGTGGGGTTGCCGGGCGAGCAGACGTAGACCAGGTTGACCTGCTCCCACAGGTCTTCGGGCACCTTCGCCCAGTCCATGCGGAAGCCGTTTTCCGGCAGCGTGTTGAGGAAGAAGGGGCGGGCGCCGGCGAGTAGCGCCGCGCCTTCGTAGATCTGGTAGAACGGGTTGGGCGAGATCACCACGCGCCGCCCGTGGCGGCTGGAGTCGACGCTGGCCTGGGCGAACGCGAACAGCGCCTCGCGGGAGCCATTGACCGGCAGCACCTCGGTCGCCGGGTCGAGCTTCACCCCATAGCGCCGCTCCGCCCACGCGGCGATCGCGTTGCGCAGCGCTTCCGACCCCTGAGTGATGGGATAATTCGCCAGCCCGTCGAGCCCCGCGACCAGCGCATCCTTGATGAACTGCGGCGTCGGATGCTTGGGCTCGCCGATCGACAGGTTGATCGGCGCAAGCTCGGGATTCGGCGTCACCCCGGCGAACAGTTCGCGCAGCTTCTGGAACGGGTAGGGGTGAAGGAGGTCGAGACGCGGATTCATCGCAGCACACAATTTGAACAAGCCCGCCATTATAAAGCCCCATGCCGTCGATTCCCCTGCAGCGCACGCTCGCCGTCACCAGCCTCGTCTACGCAGCCTCCCTGTGGGGGCTGGTGTGGTATCCATACCGGCTGCTCAACGAAGCCGGGGTCGGCGGCATCGCCTCGAGCTTCTTCACCTACGCCGTTCCGCTGCTGGCGTTCGGCTGGCTGCACGGCCGCGCGCTGCATCGCGCGCGCGGAAAATGGATGTGGCTGACCGCGCTCGGCCTGGCGGCTGGCTGGACCAACCTGGCGTACGTGCTCGCGGTGCTGGACGGCGAGATCGTGCGCGTGCTGCTGCTCTTCTACCTGTCGCCGCTGTGGACGGTGCTGTTCTCGCGCATCCTCTTGAACGAGAAGCTCAACCGGGCCGGGGTGATGGTGATGGCGCTGTCGCTCGGCGGCGCGATGGTCATGCTGTGGCAGCCTGACGGCGACCTGCCGCTGCCGACCAACCGCGCCGAGTGGCTCGCGCTGTCGGCGGGCATGATGTTCGCCATGAGCAACGTCATCAGCCGCCACCTTGGCGGCGTCAGCGAGGGCAGCAAGGCGGTGGCGATCTGGTCCGGGGCGACGGCGCTGACCCTGGTCGGCCTCGTGCTGCAGCCTGCGGAGCTCGACTTCACATCCGGCGCGGAGACCGGGGTCTGGCTGCTGCTGCTCGGCATCGGCGTGCTCATCGGCAGCATGACCTACGCCGTGCAGTACGGCCTGGCGCGCGTGCCCGCCAACCAGGCCATCGTCATCTTCCTGTTCGAACTCGTCGTCGCGGCCGTCGCCGCCTATTTCCTGTCCGCCGAGCGCATGGGCGTGCAGGAATGGATCGGCGCCGCCATGATCATCACCGCCAGCCTGTTTTCCGGCCACATGGAAGACGAGCAGCTCAAGGAGAAAGCCGCCCATGCCTGACTCATCCCCTTCAGGGCAGGTCCACGGACTGCTGCACGCCGGCCTGCTGGTCGAGGACCTTCCGCGAGCCAGGATCTTCTACGAATCGGTGCTCGGGCTCACGCCCTGCCCGCGCCCCGAGCTGCCTTACCCCGGCGCGTGGTACGACCTCGGCGGCGGCCAGCAGCTGCACCTCATGTGCCTGCCCAACCCCGACGCCGGCATCGACCGCCCCGAGCACGGCGGCCGCGACCGCCACATCGCGCTTGGCGTGAAGGACATGGATGCGCTCAAAAGCCGGCTCGATGCGGCGGGGGTGACGTATACCGCGAGCAAGTCGGGGCGCGCGGCGCTGTTCTGCCGGGACCCGGATGCCAATACCTTGGAGTTCGTCGAGATGCGTGGCTGAAGACGCGTGGTCCAGACGTGGCTCAGAGCCCGGCCGGAAAGCATCGTTTCCCTGCCGCGTCGCGCCCGGTGCAATAGAGCGCGAGCAGCGGCACGCCGCCGATCAGCAGGGCGCCATCGGCAGCGACAGCAAGCGGCGTCAAGGCAAGTCTTGCGGCTGCCGGAATCGAAGGCTCTCCGACCAAAAGAACGGTATGGGGGCGGTTGAACGATGTGGCTTGGCCAATTTCCTTGGCGGGATAAGACTGCCCCTGCAGCGTCCCATCCAGGAAGAACACCTGCTTCCCCTGCGAAAAGCCCGCGTCTGTCAGATATTGCTGTTCGGCGCTGCCGGTGTCGCTGACCCTGACCTTGAGGGTATAGCTGCCCGCGACTTTGCCGTCGCCAAGCAGCGTGAACTGGCCGAACACAGCCTGCACCTTGGGTCGGCCGTCCCAGGCCAGCACTTTCTTCAAGCGCGACTCAAGCGGAAAAACGTAGTGATGCTTGTCGCCGACCGCGACCAGCGACCGCTCGTCCGCTGAAATGTAGAAGCCCCTCACCGTCTCCGTCGTTTGCCTTGGCGAATGAAGGCTCGCTGTCATGCAGGCCGTCTGGGTCAGTACGGAAAGAAGGATGATGAAAGCGGTAATCAGCGAGCGAACGCCCATGATGGCCTCGGTGGTTGGCGGATTGAAGGACTGCCTTGGTTTTGGGATCACTAGGCTTTTTAAGGAACAACATCTTTGCCGCGGATTCAGTTGGCGGGCCTGAAAGTTTGCATTCCGTCGCGCGCCAGCAGTGCAGCGCCATAGGCCGCCTCGGTGTGCGCCGCACGCGCGACCGGCACGCCCAACAGCCGCTCGCGGATGCGGGTCCAGGCCGGATTCTTCGCGCCGCCACCCGCGGTCTCGACCCGGCTCACGGGCGTGGCACCGAGTTCGGAGAGGAGGCTGTAGCCGCGTGCCTCGATGCGCGCGAGGCTTTCCAGCAGGCCGTGCAGGAATTCGGCGTCGTCGGCGGGGCGCGGGGTGAGGCGCGGCGCAAGCTGCGGGTCGTTGACCGGGAAGCGCTCGCCCGTCTTCGGCAGCGGGATGTAGTTGAGCGGGCTGGCGACCGTCGGGTCGATCTTTTCGGAGAGCGCGGCGAGCGTGCGGTCGTCGAAGAACTGCCGCAGCACCGCGCCGCCGGCGTTGGACGCGCCGCCCGCGAGCCAGCGGTCGCCGAACCAGTGCGAGTAGACGCCGTGTTCGGCGGATTCGACGCGGGTGTCGGACAGGAGCTTGAGCACCAGGGTGCTGCCGAGCGAGGTGACGGCGTCGCCGCTCTGGTTCACGCCGGCGGCGAGGAAGGCGGCGATCGAATCCGTCGTGCCGGCGTGCACCATGCAGCCGGGATTGACGCCGAGGTAGCGCGCGCGCGGGCGCGACACGGTGGCGAGCCGCGCGCCGGGCGCGATGGGGACGGGCAGGTAGTCGACGTCGGCGAGGTATTCGACCCAGGCGGGCCACTTCAGCGTGTCGAGGTCGAGCCCCATCTTGAGGGCGTTGTGGAAGTCGCTCATGCCGACCCGGCCGGTCAGCAGCCCCGACAGCCAGTCGGCCTGGTTGAGATAGAGGCGGGCGCCGGTGAGGCCGAGCCGCTTCTTCAGCCACAGCATCTTGGCGAGCCCCGAGGTGACGGCGGCGGCCGGGTGGCCGGGGGTGGCGGTCTTCCGGATCAGCGCGGCCTCGTCGACGGCGCGGTCGTCGTCGTAGAGCAGCGGCGGGTGGCGCGGGCTCAGTTCCTCGTCGCACGCGAGCACGGTGCCGGAGGTGCCGTCGAGCGCGATGTCCGAGAGCTGCGCGCGGATCACCGGCGGCAGCGAGGCGACCAGGTCCCACAGCGCCTCGCGCCAGACGCCGGCGCGCTCGTAGTCTTCGAGGCCGCCGAAGTCGCGCCGGTCCTCGGCGACGATCGCGCCGTCGGCGTCGATCACGCAGGCGCGTGCGCCGCTGGTGCCGAAATCTATCCCCAGAAAATACAAAAGCTTAGCCGCGTGTGTTGGACTGGTGCTCGAACTGCGTGAGGTCGACGCGCGGCGCCGGCTGCCAGCCTTCCTTGCGGTGCTCGGCGACGACGTTGGTGAAGATGCCGCCGCGCACGTAGAACTTGGCGGTCAGCCGCATGAAGCGCGGCTGGGTCGCGGCGACGAGGTCGTCGAGGATGCGGTTGGTGACGTCCTCGTGGAAGTGGCCTTCGTCACGGAAGCTCCACATGTAGAGCTTCAGGCTCTTCAGCTCGACGCAGGTCTGGTCGGGGATGTAGTCGAGAATCAGCGTGGCGAAATCCGGCTGCCCGGTCTTGGGGCAAAGGCACGTGAATTCAGGCACTTCCATGTGAATGTGGAAGTCGCGTCCCGGCTTCGGGTTGGGGAAGGTCTCGAGGGTCTTGGAGGGCGTGGAGGGCATCGGAAGGCTCGGTGTAGAATGTCGCGGAAACAGGACGCCGCCCCTACGACAACAACATGGCGGCGATTGAGACGACATCATTATAAAAGCTTAGGTCCGCTGTCTTGCGTTTAACCCACATCAAACTCGCCGGCTTCAAGAGCTTCGTCGACCCCACCGTGATTCCCGTCCCCGCGCAGCTGACCGGCGTGGTCGGGCCGAACGGCTGCGGCAAGTCGAACGTCATCGACGCGGTGCGCTGGGTGCTCGGCGAATCGTCGGCCAAGCACCTGCGCGGCGAATCGATGCAGGACGTGATCTTCAACGGCTCCGGCACCCGCAAGCCCGCGTCGCGCGCCTCGGTCGAGCTGACGTTCAACAACGAACTCGGCCGCGCCGCGGGACAGTGGTCGCAATACGCCGAGGTCTCGGTCAAGCGCGTGCTCGACCGCAGCGGCGATTCGACCTACTACATCAACAACATGCGGGTGCGGCGACGCGACGTCGCCGACCTGTTCCTCGGCACCGGCGTCGGCGCGCGCGCCTACGCGATCATCGAGCAGGGCATGATCTCCCGGCTGATCGAGGCCAAGCCGGAGGAACTCCGCGGCTACCTGGAAGAGGCCGCGGGGGTGTCCAAGTACAAGGAGCGCCGCCGCGAAACCGAGACCCGACTCAAGGACGCGCGCGACAACCTCAACCGCGTCGAGGACATCCAGCGCGAGCTCACCAACCAGATCGAGCGGCTGACCGGCCAGGCCGAGGTCGCCCAGCGCTACAAGAGCCTGCAGGCCGACCTGACGCTCGCCCAGCACCGCCTGTGGTACGCCAGGAAGCACGACGCCGCGCAGCAGCGCGCGCGCATCGACAAGGATCTGGCCGAGGCGCAGAACCGGCTCGAAGCCGAAACCGCGCGCCTGCGCCACATCGAGTCGACGCTCGAGACTGCGCGCCAGACCCAGTTCGCCGGGCAGGACACGCTCAACAACGCGCAGGCCGCCTACTACCAGGCGCAGTCCGAGGTCGCGCGCATCGAGCAGACGATGGCGCACCAGAACGCGACGCGCGAGCGTCTGTATCGCCAGGTGCAGGACCTGGCCGCGCGCGTCGAGACGCAGCAGGCGCGCCACGCGACGACCCGGGAGGCGCTCGACGAGGTGAGCGCGCAGCAGCCCGATCTCGAGGCCGCGCTGATGGAGGCCGAGGCCGCCGCGCGCCAGGCCACCGACAGCACGCTGCCGGAGAAGGAGGCCGCGCTGCGGGACGCGCAGCAGGTGGTGGGCGAGGCGCAGCGCGTGGTCTCGCAACTCGAGCAGGCGCGCCAGGTCGACGAGAACAGCCTCGGCCACACCAGGCGACAGATCGAGCAGCTCGACGCGCGCCAGCGCCGGCTCGTCCAGGAGCAGGCGCAACTGCCGCGCGCGGACGCCACCGGGCTGGCCGGCAAGCAGGCCGAGGTCGAGGAACTCTCCGAAATCCTGGCGACCGCGCAGGCGCGGCTGAAGGACGCCGAGACCGCGCTGCCCGAGCTCGATGCCGCCCGCGCGCAGCACACGCGCGAGCTCGAAACGGCGCGCCGCGCGCTGCACCAGGCCGAGGCCGAGCTCGCCGCGCTGAAGAAGCTGCAGGAAAGCCTCAAGGCCGACGAGAAGCTCGGCGCCTGGCTGCGCCAGCGTGGTTTGGACGCCGCGCCGCGGCTGTGGGAAAAGCTCGCCGTCGCCCCCGGCTGGGAGGGCGCGGTCGAGGCGGTGCTGCGCGAGCGCCTGCAGGCGGTGGCGGCCGACGCCGTGCCGGAGTGGTTCGCCGATGCGCCGCCGGCCCGCCTGACGCTGTGGGCGGGGCAGGGGAACGGCGCGGCTGCCGGCCCCGAATGCCTCGTGAGCAAGGTCGATTGCGCCGACGCCGCAGCCCGCGCCGCGCTCGGCGACTGGCTCGGCGGTGTCTACTGGGCGGACGACGCGGATGCCGCGCGCACGCGGGCCGCGAGCCTGGCGGCCGGCGAATGCGTGGTCACGCCGCAGGGCCACGTGTTCACCCGCCACAGCGTCACCTTCCACGGCCCGCATACCGCGGTCGAGGGCATCCTCGCGCGCGGTCGCGAGCTCGATCGGCTGACCGCCGATGCCGCCCGCCTGCACGACGAGGTCGCCGAGCACGAGGCGGCCCAGGCGCAGGCGCAGGAAAGCTACGGCGAACGCCAGCGCGAGATCCAGGCGCTGCGCGCACAGACCGGCCAGACCCAGAGCCGCCACCATACCGCGCAGATGGAACTGCTGCGCCTGCAGCAGGCAGTGGAGCGGGTGCAGAGCCGCGCGGCGCAGATCACCCAGGAACTCGAGGAAGTGGGCCACCAGCTCGCTACCGAGCAGGCGACGCTCGAGGCGGTGGAAGACCGCCTCAAGGAATACCGGGAGAAGGACGCCGCCGCCCGCGAGACGCTCTACGCCGCGCGCCAGAAACGCGACCAGGCCGACCGTGCGGTGTTCGAGGCGCGCGAACTGCAGCGCGCGGCGGAGCGGCGGCACCAGGAGGCCGGCTTCGCGCTGACCACCTGCACCAACAAGATCCGCGAACTCGCCGAAGCGCTCGCCCGCGTCGAGCAGGAAATCGCCGACGACGGGGCACGGCTCGCCCAGGCGCGCGACGAACTCGCCCGCCTGCCGGCCGACGCCCTCGACGCCGAACTGCAGGATGCGCTGATGGCGCGTACCGAGACCGAGGCGGCGCTCGCCGCCGCGCGCGATGCGCTCGAGGGGCTCACCGCTCAGCTGCGCAGCCACGACGAGGCGCGGCTGGCGTGCGAGCAGGGGCTCGATCCCCTGCGCCGCACCATCGAGCAGCTGAAGCTCAAGGATCAGGAAGCGATGCTGATGCAGTCGCAGTTCGAGCTGCAGCTGCGCGAGGCGGCGGCCGACGAGGCGAGTCTCGAGTCAGGGCTCGCCGACAGCCCGAAGCCGGCCCAGCTGCAGGCGCAGATCACCCGCCTGCAGAACGAGATCGCCGCGCTCGGCGCGGTCAACCTCGCCGCGCTCGAAGAGCTCACCCAGGCGCAGGAGCGCGCCGAATACCTGGCCGCGCAATGCGCCGACCTGCTGGAGGCGGTCACCACGCTGGAAGACGCGATCCGTCGCATCGACCAGGAGTCGCGCGCGCGGCTCAAGGAGACCTTCGACACCGTCAACCGGCACATGGGCGAGATGTTCCCGCAGCTGTTCGGCGGCGGCCAGGCGCGATTGATCCTCACCGGCGACGAGCTGCTCGACGCCGGGGTGCAGGTGTTCGCGCAGCCGCCGGGCAAGAAGAACGCGTCGATTCACCTGCTGTCCGGCGGCGAGAAGACGCTGACCGCGCTGTCGCTGGTGTTCGCCATGTTCAAGCTCAACCCGGCGCCGTTCTGCCTCTTGGACGAGGTCGACGCTCCGCTCGACGACGCCAACACCGAGCGCTACTGCAACCTGGTCAAGGCGATGTCCGACCACACGCAGTTCCTCTTCATCACCCACAACCGCGTCACCATGGAAATGGCGCAGCACCTCGCCGGCGTCACCATGCAGGAGCCGGGCGTGTCGCGCATCGTCGCGGTCGACGTCGAGGAGGCGGTGGGGATGGTCGAGGCGGCCTGAATTCGCGCCGCCCCTAGCCGATCGCTGCGGCTATCGGCGAAAATGCCGCTTTTGAAGCAATTCCGGGACACCCATGCTTGATATCCAGCTGCTGCGCCGTGACGCAGCCTTCGTCGCCGAGCGCCTGGCCGCGCGCGGCTTTGCCTTCGACACCGCGCGCTTCGAGGCGCTGGAGGCCGAGCGCAAGACGATCCAGACCCGCACCCAGGAGGCGCAGGCCAAGCGCAACGCGCTGTCGAAGCAGATCGGCATGCTGAAGGGCAAGGGCGAGGACACCAGCGCGGTGATGGCGGAGGTGGCGGGGCTCGGCGACGAGCTGAAGCAGCTGGAGACGCGCCTCGGCGAGCTGCAGGCCGAGCTCAACGACTTCCTGATGGGGGTGCCCAACCTGCCGCACGAATCGGTCGCGGTCGGCCGCGACGAGACCGCCAACGTCGAGGTGAGCCGCTGGGGCACGCCGCGCCAATTCGACTTCCCGGTGCGCGACCACGTCGATCTCGGCGAAGGCCTCGGCCAGCTCGACTTCGCCGCGGCGGTGAAGATCACCGGCAGCCGCTTCACCGTGATGAAGGGCGGGCTGGCGCGCCTGCACCGCGCGCTCGCCCAGTTCATGCTCGACGTCCACACGGCCGAGCACGGCTATTCGGAAGTCTACGTCCCGTATCTGGTCAACGCCGACTCGATGCGCGGCACCGGCCAGCTGCCGAAGTTCGAGGAAGACCTGTTCCACGTGCCGCGCGACTCCAATCAGCCCGGCACGGACGCCGACAAGCTCTACCTCATCCCCACCGCCGAGGTGCCGGTGACCAACCTGGTGCGCGACGAGATCGTTCCCGCCGAGTCGCTGCCGCTGAAGTTCGTCGCCCACACGCCGTGCTTCCGTTCCGAGGCAGGCTCCTACGGCCGCGACACCCGCGGCATGATCCGCCAGCACCAGTTCGACAAGGTCGAGCTCGTGCAGATGGTGAAGCCGGAGGAATCGTACGCGGCGCTGGAAGCGCTGACCGCCAACGCCGAGGCGATCCTGCAGAAGCTGGCGTTGCCGTACCGCAAGATGGCGCTGTGCAGCGGCGACATGGGCTTTTCGGCGGCCAAGACCTACGACCTCGAGGTGTGGCTGCCGGCGCAGAACACCTACCGCGAGATCTCCTCGTGCTCCAACTTCGAGGCCTTCCAGGCGCGCCGCATGCAGGCGCGCTACCGCAACGCTCAGGGCAAGCCCGAGCTGCTGCACACGCTGAACGGCTCCGGCCTGGCGGTGGGGCGCACGCTGGTGGCGATCCTGGAAAACTATCAGCGCGCCGACGGCGGGGTGGAAATTCCTGCCGTGTTGATTCCCTACATGGGCGGCGTGAGCCTGATCGAGCCCGCGCGCTGATCGTTTCGCCGCAGGCTGGATGCGCAGCCGGTCGAGCGCGGAGCGCGGCCGTCTCCAGACCTGCCAGAACGCCGACGGCAGGGTGGCCGCGCCGGAGGCACTGCGCCCGTGGCTGGGCGGCCTGGAGCGGCCGACCGCAGCCTGATCCGGCAGGCCCGGCTCAGCCCGGTACGGCCGGTGTGCCCTCGTTGCGGCCGAGGTTGATCATCGGATCGAATTCGGCCTCCAGTCGCCGCAGGATGTCGTAGTAGTTGCGGATGTTCTCGGCGAAGTGCAGCGCCTCCACGCCGCGCGCGTAGCCGTAGCGCGTCACGTTGGCATAGGTGCCGCGGCTCAGATAGGGCAGCGCTTCCTTGACGTCGGCCCAGCTGTCCGGATTGCCGCCGCGCGCCTGTGCGATGCGGCGCGCGTCCTCCATGTGCCCCTGCCCCTGGTTGTAGGCGGCGAGCGCGAGCCAGGTGCGGTCGGGCTCGGCGATGCGGGCGGGCAGCGACTCCTTCAGCAGGGCGAGGTAGCGGGCGCCGCCGAGAATGCTCTGGCGCGCGTCGAGGCGATTCGCGACGCCCATGCGGTCTGCCGTCTGGGTGGTCAGCATCATCAGGCCGCGCACCCCGGTGGGGGAAGTCGCGGAGGGGTTCCACTGCGATTCCTGGTAGCCGATCGCGGCGAGCAGCCGCCAGTCGATGCCGGTGAGCGTCTGCGCCTCGTGGAAATGGGCGCGCAGGTCCGGCAGCAGCTTGGGACGACGCTCCATGATGCCGAGGATGTCGCTCGCGTCGAGGCGTCTGAGATGGCCGAAATAGCGTTCGTAGATCTGGCCGAGCGTGCCGTCCTCGCGCGCCTGCTCGACGAAGCGGGCCAGCGCGTTGCGCATCGCCTGCGAACTCTGCTTCGAAAGCGCCCACACGATCTTCTGCGTGTCGTCGCCGATGTCGAACGCCACCGCCAGTTCGGGGTAGAAGTTGCGCAGGGCGTCGAATTCCATGCCGTTGATCACCACCGCGTCGTACTTGCCCGCTCGCAGCCCGGCCAGCAGTTCCTCGGGCCAGACGTGCTCGAGCGTCTCCCACTCGAGGTCGGGATGCTTGCGCTTCTGGCGCATCAGGATGGCGGTGTGCCCGGAGCCGGTGATCAGCGCCAGCCGCTTGCCCGCGAGGTCGGCGATGCGGCGGGGTGCGCGCTCGCCGCGCCGATGGACGATGTGAACCGGCGTCTCGAACAGCACCGGCCCGGCGATCAGGTGCCTGTCCCTGACCACGGCGCGCGGCAGGGCCGCAGCCGCCATGTGGACCTGGTGGCTGTCGACCTGCTCGAACAGCTCCGTCAGATGCCCGGACTCTTTCCAGGTGACCGACCAGTTCTGCGACTGCGCGAAGGCGCGGATCAGGTCGTGCTCGAACCCGGCGGGCTCGCCGTTGTTGCCGATGTAGTAGGTGGCCGGGTTGTTGCGTGCGCCAACCCGCAGTTCGCCGCTGGTTTCCGGCGGCGGCACCGGCTGGCTGCAGGCGCTCAGCAGCGCCGCCAGCGCCAGCGACGCGGTGGCCAGTCTCCCGATCTGGCCCGTTGTGGTTTTTGGGCTGGGCATGCTGACAGTCTGGCCCAGCGGGAAATTTTCGTCCAGTGAGGCGCGGAAACCGCCGACCTCGGTTACAATACGCGCCGCCGGAGAGGTGGCAGAGTGGTCGAATGTACCTGACTCGAAATCAGGCGTAGGTGCAAGCCTACCGTGGGTTCGAATCCCACCCTCTCCGCCATCACGAATAACACCTTGATTCAAATCATAAGCTGTTGATTGCCCGTAGGTTTTTCATGTTTGCTACAGAAGAGTGCTACATGAAGCGCACTCAACCTACGGAACATGGCAACGCCTTACCTGCAACGCAGAGGGGATACCTTCTCGTTCCGCATCGCTGTCCCGCTCGAACTCCGGTCCTGCATCGGCAGGCGAGAATTAACGCGGACTCTACGAACCTCAGACAGGCGAACGGCAACGCACCTTGCGCTCATGCTCGCGTCGCGTGCGCTTCGACTGTTCGGTGAACTACGAGCTATGCCTGAGGATCGCCGCAACCTGATTAGGACGGGTTACACCTTCGAGATTGACCTAGATGAGTTGGGTTTCCCAAAACGTATCAAGGTCCAGGGTGAACCGCACGAGCAGGAAGCTATTAGCGCAAACCTCAAGGCGGCCCTAGAAGCGGCTCCAGCGCGTCCAGCCGGAGAAGGTGTACCCACCCATCAGAACACCAGCAGAATCCCGCTAAACGGGCGAGAGCCTGATTCGCTGCCGACGTTCAAGATGGTGGTCGATGGGTTCCTTGCCTCATACCAGAGCGGCAAGAAGCCGGCTATGTTCAAAAAGCATCAGCCAGTGTTGTCGATGCTTCTCGACGTTATTGGGGACAAGCCCGTCAAGTCCCTGAAGCAGGCAGACATCAACGACTTCTTCTCGCTTCTGGAGAAGTTGCCGCCGCGCTGGCGCGACGAATGCAGGCGGCGAAAACTGACGGTGAGGCAGTTAGCCGAACTGGACCACCCTGAGACGTTGGGTCCGAAGAGCTTCGATGACACTTACAAGGCGTGCGTCCGGGCGTTCTTGAAGGTGGCGAAGAAGGATTGGCAGGACCAGGGCTTCCCGACGACGCTGACGACTGACGGCATCGAGTATCAGGGCGACAGGGAAGAAGGGGAGAGGCAGCAGCGCGCCTTCAGGCAGGCGGAGCTTGAGCGTTTGTTCTACGGCGCCGAGATGCAAGGCTTTGCCGCCGACCCGGAAATGGCGCACCGCTACTGGCTGCCACATATCGCCCTGTTCACCGGGGCGAGGGTGAATGAGCTATGCCAGTTGAATCCGCAAACGGACATCCTCGAAGACCCCGAGACCGGCATACATCACTTCTGGATCACCGAAGACACCGAAGGCGACGAGCGGATCGAGAAGAGCACCAAGAATGCGGTTTCGCGCCGGAAGGTTCCGATCCACTCGAAGCTGATTGAGTTGGGGTTTCTCGACTATGTGGAGCGCGTCAGAAAAGGGGGCGCCAAGCTGCTATTCCCGGCGTGGAGGCCGTCGCGAGGCAAGGCGAGCGGGGAGGCGGAAAAATGGTTCCGCCAGTTTTTGCGGGACACAGGGCTGCGTGATGAGACGCGCGGGGCGCGAGTTGTCGGCATGCACGCCTTCCGTCACACGCTACTAAGCCGCGCGAGCAATGCGAATCCGCCGCTTGACGCAACCTCGATTACGGGACACGCAGGCGAGGTCAACGCGGTGGTTCGCGGCTATCAGGGTGAGCTCTCGCTGGCGAATAAACAGCGTATCCTTGAGGCGATCCCTTTCGAGATTAATTTTTACGCACAGGCGCACGATTCATAATGCGGTGGGCTTGCAGCCCATCTTGTTTCTGGAAAATCACAATCACGAGAGGGGGGAGAATATGAACAAGGAACATTCGTCGGCGGTTTCGTCTTTGTCGAAGGAACAGCGCCGAGCGATCAAGAATTCATACAAAGCGCAATCGAATGCGTACGGATCTCGATCGGAATCGAATGCGTACGAATCTCGATCGAACGGTGCCGAAGAATTCGTCAACGATAATTTGGGAGCGAATCGCGGTTTTTCTGCACCGGGCTTCGTTGCGAACCCTGCTAGTTGGGTCATTGGGGCAGTTATCGCAGTTATTGCGATTTTGTATTTTGCAGAAGCAAGCGCTGGCACCTGGATTATTTTCGTAACTGGGGCGCTTATAGCGCTAACAATCTGGGTGTGGGCGAGTGGTTCGCCAGAATACCGGGCGGAAATCCAGGCGCAGTCACTCTATGGCAACGCAAGCCCGAATTTTGTTTGCCCTCATTGTCACGCGCATGGGTCAGTGAGAACCAAAAAGGTAAGTCGAAAGAAGGGGATCAGTGGGGCAAAAGCCATGGGTGCATTCTTCACGAATGGCATCTCGATGCTTGCGACAGGCTTGGCTCGCAAAGAAGATGCCACCCAAGCACATTGTACGAACTGTGGCTCCACATGGGATTTTTAGCGTTCATGCTGGAGGCAGCTTGCTGCGTCTAGCCGTTTTATGACTCGCTGCAGCTGAACGAGTGACCACCTTCCGCCGTTCGCGGTTTTGATGCCGAGCAGGTTGAGTTGTTGAAGCATCGCCCGCTGCGACATCCCTGCCGCCTGAAACCCGAGAATCAACCCAGACAGCCTTGAGGCAAACTCGTTGGCGGCGTTTGTACGCTCTTCGATGTTGCGCTTCAGGTTGTCCGGTCCGGCAGTCCCGAGTTTCACACCGCGAGCTTTCGCGGCAGCAAGTGCCGCCTTCGTGCGTGCGCTGATCTGATCGCGCTCCCACTCGCTCATGACGGCGTGCATCTGGATCATGACCTTGTTCGCCTGCGGCATGTCGGCGGCGACGAAGTCGCAGCCAGTTTCGAGCAGGCCGGACACGAAGTGAACGTTGCGGGCGAGGCGGTCGAGCTTGGCAATGATGAGAGTCGCCCCGTGCTTGCGGCTGGCGTCGAGCGCGGCCCGAAGCTGGGGGCGCCTGTCGAGGGCGTTCGCACCCTTGCCAGTCTCGACCTCGATGAACTCGCCAACAAGTTCCCACGCGCCGCCGTTCAGGTAGGCGGCGACGGCGGCTTGTTGTGCCTCCAGGCCGAGTCCACTTTGTCCCTGCTTCTGTGTGCTGACCCGGTAATACGCGACGAACTTGCCGGTTGCCATCATCGAATCCTTCCCTGACTACGTCGAAAGACGAACGTTTAACTTGTAGTCATCCTACCGGGCACCGTGAGAACAGTCAACAGGTCGTGATTGACAAAATGACTGTCATGCGGCATGATCGCCGCATCATGAACAGCGGCGCGTACCAACCGTGAAGGAAGATTTGCTCAGCACGCAGGCTGCGGCAGCAGCGCTACATGAGGCGATCCCGGAGCCGGAGGGCTATTGGGCGCGGTTCCTGATGAACAACAAGAGGCCAGACCGCAATCCGCCCTTCCGGGTCGAGTTCGTGAAAATGGGCGGCGGGGTGCTGTATCCCCGCAAGGCGTTGGCCGACTTCATCGCATGGGAGAAGTCCCGCAGGCTCGGAACGACGAAGCTCACCGGACGCGCGGCAGAGGCCCTTCGTGCGTTCGGTATTGGCGAGGCGGGAGGAGGAACAACCGGGCGCAGCCTGGAGTGCACTGTTCACCCTCAACAAGACCCCACGACCGGCCAGCCCTACATCCAGTTGATCGTGAAAAATCCCCTGCTCGTCTTCCACCTGAATGTGGGGCAGGCGGAGGAACTGATTCGCGAGCTACAGAGCGCAGTCAATGCAACCAAAGGAAAGGCAGCATGACAATCGTTTCCACCCTCCCCGAGCGCTTGCTGAACACCGCTAGTGCCGCCCACTTTCTTGAGCGCCATATCAGGGACGGGCGAAACTATGTCCACGTCCTGAATGACCAGCGACGAGGGCGCCGTAATTTCTGTATCCCATTCACCAGAAGAGGGCTGCAGGTCTATTACCGCATGACTGACTTGCTGGTCTTCATTGACGCTGAACGGAAGCGCGGAGTCATCGATAGGCCGACTGTGCTCGTCGTGGAGGACGAGTTGATGGGGCTGGAGGAATTCCTCAATCTGGAGGACACCCTCAAGACCCTCATGGCGTTACGCGACGCCGCGAATGACGAAATCGGAAAAATCCTCGCCGTTCTGGAAGTGGAGAAGGAGGCCGCCTGACTATAATCATTCGGTACTGTCTTCCGCGTTGTGTCGGTAATCTGAACGCTCCGGCGCGGTCGTAGAGTTGCAAGGGAAGCCTTGCAGCGGGGCGCAGAGGGATCTGACATAGCGCCCGCATCCGGTAGAGTTGGCCCCACAAGGGCACGTTGCAGCCGGGTCAGTCAGGCACATGACGTTCGACGAACCTTCGGGGCGTCATGTGCCGAGAGAATGCAGCGTCCGAAGGAGGGATCCCAGTCGGGAAGGTCCCGTGAAAGTCGCGAACTAACCCAACCCCCTTGTGGTTGGGTTAGGGAGAGTTACGACTTCCCACGGGAAGGTTTTAATAAAACACTGAAACAAGAAGAAATGCTTTAACCCCAGACCCCAGACCCCAGACCCCAGACCCTCCACATGCCGCACCCGTGCGGTATATCGACAGCTTCAACCGCACCCATGCCCCATATCGCCCCCATATATGCCGCACCCATGCGGTATGTTGGACGCGAAACACCGCACCCATGCGGTAGATTCAACCTGATATGCCGCACCCATGCGGTATATCCCCAATCAAGCTGCCGTCAGTGGGAGATCACCCAATAGTTGACTGGTTTGCTCGGGTATAGGGCGAAGTCTTAGAGGATTCGACTCGGGTCGCGGGGCATGGTGAAAAAATAAACCGCTGCCGGTGACGAACCTTATAGAAGGGCGCCATCGACTAGCAGGCATCACACACCCCTGAATCTTGACGTGAGCAGACCGCGTATAAAGCCCTGTGAGCGATTTTTTTCGCGCTCCCCAGCCCAGACCCCTCCTGATTTCTCCACGCGCTCCTGGCGGCGCTGGCCTAGCTTCGCGCCAAGTTCAGTGCTAGCAGGCGCTCCAGGATCTCGTCATCGGTCATCTCGCGCACGTAGTCGAGCCAGCCATAAGCGTGGGCGACCGCCACATCCAGTTCAAGGTGAGCGTTCTGAAGCCACTGCGGGCGCTCGTTGTAAAGATTCGTCAGGGTACGCTTCTTCAGGTCTTGCTCATGACCGGGCTTAGGGATGATGCGGTCGGGGTAGCCAGGTACGACTTCGGGAATGCGATCGGTCCATAGTGGTGGGTTCAGCCACTGCTCGCGCAACTCGTTTAACCTGCGGGCGGCTTTCGCGATGGCGTCGGCATGCGGGTTGCTGTAATTCTCGGGACAGAGATCGAGCGTAAGACCGGGCGGGAAGGGGAAGGTCTCGAAGCAGCGGGTCGAGTTGTAGACGGGATCATTCCCAACCCCAAGATGCCCGCCTGCTCGAGTTGCCCAAGTCACATGAAGGCGAGATGACAGTAGCCCAAAGGTGACATCATCGGAGCGTGGAATAACGACGAGTTTGTGTTCGGGGGCTACTGACGCCGGCAACCACACGAATACGCGATGCTTGGCTGTTTCGACCGTGGCGACGTAGCGAGGTAAACCGGCGAGGGCGCGGCGCAGTTCGGGGCGCGAACGCCCGAGACGCCACCACTTTTCAGAGCGGGATTTTTCTCGATTGGAAAGTCGGCCAGGCTTGATGTTTGTAACAACGTACTGGAACGGGGCTTCGTAGAGTGCTGCCGCGTTCTCGTTCATGGTCGGGCCGAAATCGATCACCCAGCGATCCTTGTTGCCCTTGAGAATGTCGTTGCCGTTGTAGAGGGGACGCAGGACATCACTATTCGGCTGTCCGTGTGGGTTGGGTTGCAGGAGCCAGGCTCGGGCAACATCGCCCGGAACGTCGAATGATCCGGCAAGGCACAGCCCGAAATATGAGCAGTCGGCGTTTTCGCTCAGGGGTTTAGCTTGGGTCAAGTCTGATCCGCCGCCGCCCCCCGGTGTCAGGTCGGCATGGATGGTGTGAACGGGCATACCATCCAGCATGATCGGTAGGTCATGATCCTTCCCCGTGAAGCAGACCAGGGAGACTCTGACGGCCGCCCCTTCGTTGATCCAGTCTTCATCACTCCAGGCGTGAAAGATGTCGCCGGTGGCGCGAATGCGCTCTAGAACCGTTCGGTTTCGCTTCTGCCGGATGCTGTTGGTGGCGACCAGACCCGCTCGCCGGCACTTGCCCTGTTCAATCTGGGAACGTGCTTTCTCGAACCAGTAGGTGACTAGATCAGCACCGCCAGCGACCCGGCCGGCGTAGCATTTGCGTAGGGCGTCGGTGTACTCGTCGCCCAACTCGCCCCGCATTCTTTTGTCGCCCAAGAAGGGCGGATTGCCGACAACGGCATCACAGTCGGGCCAATCTGCTTCGCTTCCGTCGTCGTTCAGCACGGCATCGCGGCAGGCGATTGTGTCGAGCGGCTTCAGGACAGGGTTCTTGGCGTAGGGCATGCCGTGCTTCAGCATCCACTGAATCTCTCCGATCCAGACCGTCACGCGAGCCATTTCGGCAGCGTAGGAGTTCAGTTCGATGCCGAGCACGTTATGGGGGCCGGTATGGAATCCCGCGAAGCCCATGCTCATGCCGAGCACTTCAGCGTCCAGCATGGCTTTGTGTTCGAGGTCTTTCAGGGCTTGCAGGGCAAGGTATAGAAAATTGCCACTGCCGCACGCGGGGTCGAGCACGCGGTAGTCTGCGAGTCGCTGCATGAAGTCCTGGAACGCGGCAAGCGCATCATCGTGACCCTTCTTCGAGCCTTTGCCGCCCTTGTGCCAAGCGGTCAGCCCCGCCTCTATGGTTGCCCTGGTATTTGCCCATTCGCGTTCGAGGGGTTCAATGACGACCGGACTCACGATCCTCATGATGGAAACCGGGTCGGTGTAGTGGGCGCCCAACTGGCTACGCTTGCTGGGGTCCAGTCCGCGCTCGAAGAGCGTCCCGAAAATCGACGGCTCGATGTGCGACCAGTCGAGACCGGCGACGGTGACCAGCGCGGCAAGGTCGTTGGCGGTCAGAGGGAGGACGGAGTCATCATTGAAAAGACCGCCGTTGAACCACTGGATCACGTCAACGCCGAAGTCGCCGCCCTTTGCCATCGAGGCGAAGAGCTGCTTTAGCTGACGGGTGGCACGGTCGGGGTCTTTGGCGCCGTTCTCCAGCACGCGCGTCACCAGGCGCGCGGGTAGCAGCTCGGCGTCTTCGGCAAAGAAACAGAACAGCAGCCGGTTCAGAAAGTGGGCGACCGTGTGGGGGTCGTGACCGCGATCACGGAAGGTCTGGGCGAGCGAAGCGAAGAGGGTGGCGGCTTGCTCGGTGATCGCGGCGGTCGTGATGCCGGGGCGAAGCCGTGCGGGCTCGAAGAACATCCAGCGCAGCTTGCGAAGGTTATCGGGTGTCCCGATGTCCTCAAGGGCGATGGTGTGGGTTTCGGAGACGGTATTCGTGAAGTTCGTCGTGATGACGATCGTCGCCACATCGGACACCACCAGTAAGGGCGGGTTTTCAAGGGCGAGGGCATACCGCTGGACCTGCTGCAGGGCCTTCTGCAGGTCGCCACCGGGCCCCTTGTACTCCATCGCGAAATGACCGCGCTTCCATACGTCCGCCCAGCCGTTGCCGCCGCCGGTCTTGATTGCGCCCTTCTCGAAGCAGAATGCCACCCCTTCCTTGTCGGTCTCGACGGGGGAGGGGTGCTCGACGAGCTTGCAGAGGTCGAGAAAATGTTCCTGGTAGGCGCTCTTCTCCTTGAGCTGCACGCCCTGCCATTTCTTAATGAAGTCGTTGGCGGTCATGTGTCGGTTTATTGTCGGAGTCTGTCCAGACTTGGGGTGAACTCGAGTTTGGGGGCGGAGTCGGTCTACCTATTTCTTACGGGGAGGAGGGGGCGGCGGGAGCGGGATGCAGGGGGCAACCTTCGCGGGTCGTCCTGCCCCACGGTCTGTCCCGGGCGTGTTTTGGGGCTTGGATGGTTGGGGTTTGGATGCTGGCGGTTTGACTGCCGGTGGGTTTTTTGTGCGATTGACCATGACTTTGCCCTACCTTAGATCCATGAAATTGCACATTCCGACGGCGACACCAAGCAGAAAGCAGGCAAAGGCGATATAGGCGAGGGAAACCTGAAGGTTGAGCCATGCCGTCGAGCGCCTCTCGTCACCGTTAATCATCTCGCCCCAGCCCATGTTGTCGCTGTAATAGCGACTGACGCTCTTCCGCCAGCCCTTATACATATGGGCAATGCGGTGATACCGAACCGCTTGGTATAAGCCTACGAAGACGACGCCCAGCATAAAGGCAGCCAGCATAACTTTCGGCCAGAGCAGCGCTCTGACCTGGGAGCTAGTTCCGAGAAAGGCTAGGATGGCGGCTGCGGCTCCGGAGTTGACGAAGAGCAGGTACTTAATAGGTTCGCCGCCCCATGAGAGTTCAAGCTCGGAAAGCTGAGACCAACGCTTGTTGATATAGGCAATATGACCTTCCCGCTGTTCGAGCGGCGTGTCAGAGAGCTTCATTATTGTGTGTCTTTGTCGTAAGGGCCGGCGAAAGTGTACGCCATGTTCTGGGGTTGTCGGCAGGATCGCCAGGCCGGGTGGGCTAACTGTGTCAGCTCAAGCCTTGACTCCTAGGGTGATATGCGCACAATGGCGCAGAGTGTTGCTACAAGCACACTCTCAGCCCTGCGGGTGAGTCGAGGGTAATCAAAGGGTTAGTTGGTGGGGCGCTCGAATCCCACCCTCTCCGCCAAGACACCAGCAAACAAGCGCCTTTCGGGGCGCTTTTTTGTTGTCCCCACAACCCGCCCCACAAGCCGCCCACCAGCGAGGCTGGCGCGGTTGCCCGTGTCAGGTGCTCGTGCGCCTGTGCCTGATGACCTTGCCCAGCTTGCGCGCGACGTAGGCGGCGAAGTCGTCGACGTTGTCGTAGCCCTGCGTGCAGGCGAGGTCGGCCAGGGCGTCGATCAGTCGGCGCGTCTCGCTGATTTCCCCGAAGCTGCGTTCACAGACCAGGCATCGCTCGCCGTCGTCGCGGCAGGCGGTCTTGCCCCTGCAAGGAGTGAACACGCTCATATCTGCCTCATCTTGATCTTCAGGATCTGGATGCGATAGGCGATCTGCCGCGGCGTCATGTCGAGCAGGCGCGCGGCCTTGGCCTGCACCCAGCCGGCCTGCTCGAGCGCGGCGATGACGCGCTCGCGCTCGTCGAGGTTGGGGTCGTCGAGGTCGACCGCCTGGATCGCGCCGCGCCCGACCGAGACCTTCTCGTCGATGCCGGTGAGCAGGATGGCGTCGCGGTCGATGACGTCGCCCTCGGTCAGCACGGCGGCGCGCTCGAGGCAGTTTTCCAGCTCGCGCACGTTGCCCGGCCAGTCGTGGTGCATCAGCACGCGCAGCGCGGCCTCGGTCAGACCCAGTTCGCGGCCCTGCTGGCGGCCGATCTTGTCGACCAGGAAGCGGGCGATGTCGGGAATGTCCTCCATGCGCTCGCGCAGCGCGGGCAGGTAGATCGGCATCACGTTGAGGCGGTAGTAGAGATCCTCGCGGAAGCGCCCGGCCTCGACCTCGGCCTCGAGATCGCGGTGGGTGGCGGCGATGACGCGCACGTCGACCTTGATGGTGCGGGTGCCGCCGACGCGCTCGAGCTCGCCTTCCTGCAAGACGCGCAGGAGCTTGGACTGGAACGCGGCGGAGACCTCGCCCACCTCGTCGAGGAACAGGGTGCCGCCGTCGGCCTGCTCGAAGCGCCCCTTGCGCTGCGTCACCGCGCCGGTGAACGCGCCCTTCTCGTGGCCGAACAGCTCGGACTCGAGCAGGTTCTCCGGCAGCGCGGCGCAGTTGAGCTTGACCATCGGGCTGCGCGCGCGCGGCGAGTTGTAGTGGATGGCGTTGGCGATCAGCTCCTTGCCGGTGCCGGTCTCGCCGCGGATCAGCACGGTGGTGTTCCACTTCGCCACCAGCCGCGCCTGCTCGAACACGCGGCGCATCACCTGGGTGTGGCCGATGATGTTGTCGAAGCCGTATTGCCCGCGCACGGTGCGGCGCAGGCTGTCGCGCTCCTCGGTCAGCGAGCGGCGCTCGGATTCGATGTCGCGGTTGAGCCGCACGCTCTGGCCGATCAGGTTGGCGACCATCTCGAGGAAGTGGGTGTAATCGTCGAGCAGGATTTCCGCACCGGGCGCCGGCTGTGCCGCCAGCACGCCGGTCACCTTGCGGGCGATGCGGATCGGCACGCCGACGAACGCGCCCTGGGGGTCGTAGATGCCGAGGCGGCCGAGGAAGCGCGGCTCGTCGGCGATGCGCTCGACGACGATGGGCTCGCCTTCCTCGAGGATCATGCCGACCACGCCCTCGCCGGGACGGTAGCGGATCTCGCCGAGGTAGGTTTCCTCGAGGCCGTGCGCCACGGTCACCAGCAGGGCACCGCTGTCGGGCTCGATCAGGCTGACCATGCCGCGCTCGAGGCCGACGCCATCGTGCAGCGCGCGCAGCACCGAAGTCAGCGTTTCCTTGAGGTCGAGCGAGCGCGACAGCACCTGGCTGACGTGGTAGAGCGTCTCGAGCTCGGTCTTCAGCAGTTCGTGCTGCAGCTCGTCCCAGGCTTCGCCGTGTGGCAGCGTCATGGGCGCGCCCCCACGATCGGGAGCTGCACGCGCATGCGGCAGCCGGCGCGGTACGTCGGGTCGATGTCGAGCGTGCCGCCGTGGCGCGCCACCACTTCCTGCGCGATGGCGAGGCCCATGCCCAGATGGTGCTGGTCGGCGCCCTTGGTGGTGAAGAAGGGCTCGAACACCTTGTAGCGCCATTCTTCGGGCACCCCGGGGCCGCTGTCCTCGATCACGACCTGGACGTGGTCCGTTCCGGCCAGCGTGGCGACGCGCAGGTCGCGCGGCCCGCCGCGCGCCTCGTCGAGCGCCTCCACCGCGTTGTCGATGAGCTGCTTGAACAGCGTGGAGAGCTGGGTGGCCCGGCCGGCGATCGGCGGCAGCAGCGCCGCGGGCTGCCAGTCGACCACGATGCCGGCCGCCAGCAGGCGCGGGGTGGCGAGCTTCAAGAGGTCGCGCAGCACGGTGTTGAGGTCGACCGGCTGCGCCTGCTCGCCGGCGTCGTCGGGAATGCTCGCCCGCAGGGTGTCGAGCGCCTCGCGGCCCTGGCGCACGGCGTCGTCGAGCGCGGTGGCGAGCGCCGCGTCGCCGGACGCCTCGCGGCGCCGGTCGAACAGCTTGACCGCGGCCGCCAGCAGGTTGAGCGGGCCTTCGAGCTGGTAGACCGCACCGGCCAGCGCCTCGCGCAGGCCCTGGATGCGTTCCTGCTCGGCCATCAGCGCGTGCAGGCCGTTGATGCGGATCGCCTCCTGCTGCCGCTTGAGCTCGCTGATGTCCTGGATGGTCAAGAGCAGGTAGTGGCGTTTCGCCGGTTCGTAGAAGGCGTCGGCGCTGACGTCCTGCTCCTCGAACCAGGAGACCGAGCAGGCGAACCAGCGCGGCGCGCGCCCGGGCTGCTCGATCAGCAGCTCGCGGTGGGCGAGGCTCTTCCGGCCGGCGCGCAGGGCGTCGAAACCGGGGCCGATCTGCGCGCGCAGCGCGGCCAGCAGGGTGGCGGCCGGCTCCTGCCCGAGCTCGCCGATCAGCGTCTTGTAGGCCTGGTTGTCGAGCAGCACGCGCTCGTCCTCGTCGAGCAGCACGATCGCGACCTGGGCCGCGTCGACCACCGACTCGATCAGCGCCTTGTGGTTCTGTACCTGGCGCTCGAGGCGATGCACCTCGGTGACGTCGCGGTGCATGCCGAGGTAGTGCGTCGTGCGGCCGGCCTCGTCGACCACCGGCGAGATCGTCAGGTCGGCCAGGTAGCGGCTGCCGTCGCGGCGCCGGTTCACCAGCATGCCGTTCCACGGGCGCTGCCTTTTCAATTGGGCCCACAGGGTCTCGTAGACGATCTTCGGGGTGACCCGGTACGACAGGATCGACTCGTTGTGCCCGATCACCTCGGACTGCGAGTAGCCGGTGACGCGCTCGAAGGTCGGGTTGGCGTAGAGGATGCGGGCGTCGGCGTCGGTGATCGAGATCGCCAGCGCAGCCTGTTCCACCACCTGGCGGAAGACCTGGGGCGGGACCGATACGTCGGGGGGCTCGTTCCGCGGCGGCTGGGTCGGGTCGGGGGCTGTCGGTCTGTTCATTGAGATATGAATATCCGTTTGTGTCGGATAAGACCACGCAACAAGCGTGCCCGTTCGAACACGCGCCGGCAACCGGCGCGCAGGCGGCGTGCATTGTCGACTTTGCTACAGAGCGGCGCGGCGGGGCCTGTCCGCGACAAGGCTTTTTCGCACCGAATTGGTGCCCGCTTGCACCAAAGCCTTTATTTCCGGTGCACCGGCAGTGCGCGTCGGCCTGGCACGCCGCTTGCGAAGTTCAGGGCAGGAGAGCGAAGCATATGAGCGAATACCTGCTGATGCTGCTGGGCACGGCCCTGGTCAACAACGTGGTGCTGGTGAAATTTCTCGGGCTGTGCCCGTTCATGGGCGTGTCGAGGAAGATGGACGGCGCGCTCGGGATGGGCATGGCGACGACCTTCGTGCTGACCCTGGCGACCGCCGCCACCTGGATGCTCGAGCACTGGCTGCTGGCGCCGCTCGGCATCCGGTACCTGCGCATCCTCGCCTTCATCCTGGTGATCGCGGCGGTGGTGCAGTTCACCGAGATGGCGATCCGCAAGACCAGCCCGGCGCTGTACCAGGTGCTCGGCATCTACCTGCCGCTGATCACCACCAACTGCGCCGTGCTCGGCGTCGCGATCCTCAACGTGCAGGAACAGCACGCCTTCGTCGAAAGCCTGCTGTACGGCTTCGGCTCCGCGCTCGGCTTCACCCTGGTGCTGCTGCTGTTCACCGGCCTGCGCGAGCGGCTGGCACTGGCGCAGCTGTCGGAGGCGATGGCCGGCGCGCCGATCGGCTTCGTCACCGCCGGCCTGCTGGCGCTGGCCTTCATGGGCTTCGCCGGACTGGCGTAGGGAGAACAGCATGATCGCCGCCATTCTCAGTCTCACCGTCATCGGCACCTCGCTCGGCCTCGTCCTCGGCCTCGCCGCGCGCTTCTTCAGGGTCGAAGGCAATCCGCTGGTCGAGGAACTCGAGGCCCTGCTGCCCGGCTCGCAATGCGGCCAGTGCGGCTATCCCGGCTGCACCGGCGCGGCACAGGCGCTGGCCGACGGCAGCGCGCCGCTGACGCTGTGCCCGCCGGGCGGGCGCGCCCTGGTGGCGGCGCTGGCGGCGCGGCTGGGGGTCGAGGCCGACCTGTCCGGCGTCAAGGACGCGGTGCCGAGCATCGCCGAGGTGCGCGAGGAGCTGTGCATCGGCTGCACCCGCTGCTACAAGGTCTGCCCGACCGACGCCGTGCTCGGCGCGGCCAAGCACCTCCACGCGGTGTTCAGGGAAGCCTGCACCGCCTGCGGCAGCTGCGTCGACGTCTGCCCGACCGAGGCCATCCTGCTGCGTCCGCTTGCGCCCTCCCTGCAGTCGTGGGGCTGGGGCCGGCCGGGGCAGCCGTCGCTGGCGGACAACGAGGGGAGGCTGGCGGCATGAGACTGTTCAAGCTCCGCGGCGGCGTGCATCCCGAGGCGCGCAAGGCCGACTCGTCGGAACGCCCGATCCGCCCGCTGCCGCTGCCGCAGCGTCTGTTCGTGCCGCTGCAGCAGCACATCGGCGCGCCCGCCCGGCCGGCGGTGCGGGTGGGGGAGACGGTGCGCGCCGGCCAGCTCGTCGGTGCCGGGCAGGGCAGCGTCACGGCGCCGGTGCACGCGCCGGCCTCGGGCATCGTGGTGGCGATCGGCGACCACCCGGCGCCGCACCCCTCGGGCCTGCCGGTCGCAACGGTGACGATCGAGCCCGACGGCGACGACCGCTGGTTCGAATACGAGGTGGCCGCCGATCCGTTCGCGCTGGCGCCGGAAGACATCGCCGCGCGCGCCGGCGCCGCAGGCATCGTGGGGCTGGGCGGCGCGGCCTTCCCGTCGGCGGTCAAGCTCGACGCCTCGCGCCGAAGCGGGGTCGACACCCTGATCATCAACGGCGGCGAGTGCGAACCCTACCTCACCTGCGACGACCGCATCATGCGCGAGCGCGCAGCCGAGATCGTCACCGGCATCCGCCTGATCCAGCGCGCCGTCGGCGCGCGGCACGCGATCGTCGGCATCGAGGACAACAAGCCCGAGGCGCTGGCCGCGATGCGCGCGGCCGCCGCTGCGACCGAGGTGCGGATCCGCGCGGTGCCGGCGATGTACCCGATGGGCTGGGAGAAGCAGATGATCCAGGCGCTGCTCGGCCGCGAGGTGCCGGCGGAGGGGCGCAGCGCCGACATCGGCGTGCTGGTGCACAACGTCGCCACCGCGTGGGCGGTGCAGCAGGCGCTCTGCCGCGGCCGTCCGCTGGTGTCGCGCATCGTCACGGTGAGCGGCGGCGCGGTCGCGCAACCGTGCAACCTCGAGGTGCCGATCGGCACCCCGGTGCAGGCGCTGTTCGACGCCTGCGGCGGTTTCCTTTCGACGCCCGCGCGCCTGGTGCTGGGCGGCCCGATGATGGGCCACCAGCTCGCCCACACCGGCGTGCCGGTGGTGAAGGGCACCAGCGGCGTGCTCGCGCTCACGCAGGCGGAGATCGGGCGCGCCGCGCCCGCACCGTGCATCCGCTGTTCCAGCTGCGTGCGCGCCTGCCCGGTGGGGCTGCTGCCGCTGGAGATGGCCGCGCGCGTGCGCGCCGACGACCTGGCCGGCGCAGTGGCGCTGGGCCTCAAGGACTGCATCGGCTGCGGCTCGTGCTCCTACGTGTGCCCGTCCGGCATCCCGCTGGTGCATTTCTTCAGCTACGCCAAGGGCGAGCTCGCGGCGCAGGCGCGCAGCAAGGCGAAGCAGGAGGCGACCCGGAAGCTCGCCGCGGAACGCAGCGCCCGCATGGAGCGGATCGCCCGCGAGCGCGAGGAGGCTGCCGCGGCGCGCAAGGCGGCCAAGGCGGCGAAGGAGGCCGCCGCCCGCGCCGCCGAACAGGCGGAGGCCACCGCATGACGCCGATCATCGCCCATTCGCCGCATGCCCACGCCGGCAACAGCGTGGCGCGCATCATGGCGACGGTGATGCTGGCGCTCGTGCCGGCCACCCTGTTCGGCTTCTGGCTGTATGGCTGGCCGGCGGTGTATCTGTGGGCGGTCGCCATCGTCGCCGCGCTGGCGGGCGAAGCGGCCGCGCTCAAGCTGCAGCGGCGTGCGGTGAAGCCGGCGATCCTCGACGGCTCCGGCGTCTTGACCGCGTGGCTGCTGGCGCTGTCGCTGCCGCCGTGGGCGCCGTGGTGGATCGCGGTGGTGGGTTCGCTGTTCGCGGTGGTGATCGCCAAGCAGGCGTTCGGCGGCCTCGGGCAGAACGTGTTCAACCCGGCGATGGCGGCGCGGGTGATGCTGCTGATCTCCTTCCCGCTCGAAATGACGGCCTGGATCCCGCCGATGAGCCAGCCGGGCCTGCTCGACAGCCTCGCCGTCACCTTCGGCGGCATGCCGGTCGACGCGGTGACGAGCGCTTCGCTGCTGGGCCACGTCAAGACCGAATTCAGCCGCGGCCTCGACCTGCAGCAGGCGCTGGCGGGGCACTACGCGCCGCTCGAGGCGGCGTGGGGGCGGCGCAGCGGCAGCCTGGGCGAGACCTCGGCGCTCTTGATCCTCGCCGGCGGCGTGTTCCTGATCGCGCGCCGCATCATCGGCTGGCACGCGCCGGTCGCGATGCTTGCCGGGGTGGCGCTGCCCGCGCTGCTGATGAACCTGATCGCGCCGGCGCACTACGCCGGGCCGCTGGTCCACCTGCTGTCCGGCGGGGTGGTGCTGGCCGCGTTCTTCATCGTCACCGACCCGGTCACCTCGCCCAACACCGCCGCCGGCCAGCTGCTGTTCGGCCTCGGCTGCGGCCTGCTGACCTACGTGATCCGCACCTGGGGCGCGTATCCGGAAGGCGTCGCCTTCGCGGTGATGCTGATGAACGCCGCCACGCCGCTGATCGACCGCTACGTCAGGCCGCGCATCTACGGCCGCACGCGCCAGGGCGAGCCGCTGGCCGCCACGAAGAAGGACGCCGCATGAAGCTCGACGCACTGCGGTCGAAACTCGGTTATCAGACCGTGCTGCTCGGCAGCGTGGTGCTCCTGACCAGCGCCGCGCTGGCGCTGGCCTCGCGCGCCACCGATCCCGACATCCGCGCCGCGGCCCTGCGCGATCTCCGGGCTTCGCTGGCGCAGGTGCTGCCGGCCCGATACGACAACGACCTGCTGCAGGACACGGTCGTGCTCGCCGCGGCCGGCGGCGAGCTGACCGTCCATCGCGCGCGCCGCGCCGGCCGGGTCGAGGCGGTGGTGTTCCAGACCGTGGCGCAGGGCTACGCCGGCCCCATCGTCTGCATCATGGGGGTGTCGCGCGACGGCCAGTTGCTCGGCGTGCGCGTGCTCGAGCACAAGGAAACCCCGGGGCTGGGCGACCGGATCGAACCGGCCAAGGACGACTGGATCCACGCATTCGCGGGCAAGTCGCTGGGCGCGCCGGCGCCGGACAAGTGGGCGGTGAAGAAGGACGGCGGCGCCTTCGACCAGTTCGCCGGCGCCACCATCACCCCGCGCGCCGTGGTGCGCGCGGTCAGGGGCGGGCTGGAACTGTTCGCCCGGGAAAAGCCGCGCATGCTCGGCGAGATGGAGGAGGGCAGGACATGAGTTACGCACGCATCGCCAGGGACGGCATCTGGGACAACAACGTGGTGTTCGCGCAGATGCTGGCGCTGTGCCCCTTGCTGGCGGTGACCGGCAGCGCCACCAACGGGCTCGGCATGGGGCTCGCCACCACCGCGGTGCTGCTCGCCTCCAACACGCTGATCTCGGCGGTGCGCCACCTGGTCAGTGCCGAGGTGCGCATCCCGGTCTACATCGTGCTCATCGCCACCCTGGTGACCCTGGTCGACATGGGGCTGAACGCCTGGGCGCACGAGCTGTACAAGGTGCTCGGCCTGTTCATCGCGCTGATCGTGGTGAACTGCGCGATCCTCGGGCGCGCCGAGTCGTTCGCCTCCAAGTCGCCGGTGCTGCATGCGGCGGCGGACGGCCTGATGATGGGGCTGGGCTTCACGTTCGCGCTGGTCGTCATCGGCGGGGTGCGCGAGATCCTCGGCGCCGGCACGCTGTTCGCCAACGCGCACCTGCTGCTGGGCCAGGGCTTCGCCTTCCTCGAGCTGACCGTGATCCCCGAATACCGCGGCTATTTGCTGATGATCCTGCCGCCGGGCGGCTTCCTCGCGGTGGGCTTTTTGCTCGCCGGCAAGCGCATGCTCGACCGCCGCCTCGCCGCGCGCGCGGTCGAGGAGACCGCCGTTCCCGAAGCGGCAGCCAGCTGAGGAGCGCACCATCATGCAGATCGCCGTCGCCTATTCCGAACCCGCCCAGCAGGTGTGGCTGCGCATCGACGTGCCGGAGGACTGCACGGTGCAGGACGCCATCGAGCGCTCGGGCATCCTGCGCCAGTTTCCCGAGATCGATCTGGCGACCAACAAGGTGGGGGTGTTCGGCAAGCTCGCCAGGCTCGACGCCGGACTCAAGCCCGGCGACCGCGTCGAGATCTACCGCGCCATCATCGCCGACCCCGCCACCGTGCCGCGTCGCCGGATCGGCGACGACGACGAGGACGACTAGGAAGCGGCCCGGCGAGCACGTCTTGTGCGCGGCGGCTGGGTCAGCCAGCCGGGAAGCTCGGGGTGTGCGGCCAGTTCGGCCAGCGTGCAGTGGCCGAAGTGCCCGAGGATTTCCTGCTTGATCGGCTTCCACTGGCAGTGCAGCACGCAGGCCGTCGCGTCGTCGCATTCCTTGAATCCCAGCAGGCATTCGCGGCTGCCGGGTTCGCCGTTGATGAGCATGAGGACTTCCAGCAGGGTGCGCTGCTCGGCGCCGGGGTTGAGGCTGAATCCGCCGCCGCGCCCGCGCGCCGACGACATCCAGCCGGCGCGGCAGGGCGCCTGCAGCAGCTTCGCCAGGTAGGGCAGGGGGAGGCTCAACTTTTCCGCGAGTTCGCGCGCCAGCACCGGGCTGGCGGACGGGTGGGCGACCAGATGCATCATCGCCTGCAGGATGTACTGGGTGCTGCGGTTGATGATCATGCGCGGCTGTCCCGGGCGCTGCCCGACAGCTGCTTGACCCAGGCCTGCTGGCACACGCGCTTGCGGCGCTGCTCGAGCAGGGCGCGGATCGGGCCGCGCGCGTCCTTCAGCGCCAGCACCGCGGCCGGCGTGACCGCGTCGCAGCGCAGCAGGTGCAGGCCCATCGGCGACTCGAGGATGGTGCTGACCTCGCCTGCCTGCATCGCGAAAAGCGCGGCGTCGAGTTCGGGATAGAGCTGGCCGCGCGGCACCTCGCCGAGCAGACCGCCCTGCAGCGCGGTGGGACACTCCGAGTGCTTCATCGCCTGCTCCTCGAAGCGCTGCGGGTCGCGTGCCACCCGCGCGGCGATGGCCTCGATCCGGCTTCGTGCGGCCATGCGGGTGTTGTCCGGCAGGTCGTCGTTGACGGTGACCAGGATGTGGCGCGCGCGACGGGTCTCGGGGCGCCTGAACTGGTCGGGGTGGTACTGGTAGTAGAGCTCGACGTCGATGTCGGACACCCGCGCGGCGCGCGTGCCGACCTTCTCGAGGACGGCCTCGACCCTCAGCTCGCGTTCGAGCGCGTCCATGAAGCCGGCCTCGTCGAGCCCGTTGTGCAGCAGGTCGGCGTGGAAGTCGGCTTCGTCGGCGTAGCGCTTGCGGATTTCATCCATCGCCGCCGCCAGGCTGGCCGGCGGCACCGTGGCGTCGCGCGCTTCCGGCGCCGCCAGCACCCGGGCTTCCAGGCCGTACTGGCTGGCTGCGACGCGCTGCACGCGCGCGCGTTCGTCGGCCTGCAGCGCGGCGGGCGGCTTGCCGAACAGGTTCTGCGCGGCCTTCAGCTCGAGATACGCCACCCCGGCGCGGGTCGGCTCAGGCATCGGCTTCCCCTTGGGCGGGCATGGCGGCTTGGCACACGGCAGGCGACTCGAGGATGGTCTCGGGCACCTGCAGGGTATGGCCCGGAAAGCGCACGTGGTACTGCACGCCGTCGGCCAGGTCGCGCAGCACCTTGAGCACCTCGCCCTCGGTCCCGGCGGCGGCGCGCACCTCGCCGTTCACCGCCAGGCTGATTCGGGTCACCACCTTCTCGCGCGTCTCGAAGCGGCTCTCGACCCAGGTCTCGTCGGCCGGCTGCAGTTCCTCCTCGCGGCAGCCGACGACGCGGCCATGGTCGAGGAAGTTCACGGTGTAGATCACCTGGTCCTGCAGGAAGGTGCCGACGTTCATCACGTAGCCCACGCTGCCGCGGCGGATCA
>DHHQ01000008.1:89232-182856 GCA_002403375.1 Thiobacillus denitrificans
TCGCCGAAGTCGAAACGCTGTTCCATGATCCTAGAAACCGTAGTTGGACGTGCCCGATGGCGCGTCTGGAGGGGTGACTGCCGCGAAGCGACGCCGCTGCGGGCCGGTGCCCGCAAGAAGGAGCGACAACGGCAGGCGCACGGCCAGGCGTGTCAGCGAGCGCGTAGCGAATGCACCCTGATGGGAAATCAAATCGAAGACAGAAAAAACGGTATGCATGCGGATCTCCTTACGACAACAAGCGGTCAACTGCGGTTTTTAGGATCACAGCTATCCGATCGCGACGGTCGAGCTGCCGCAGGAGCCGCCGCTGCTGCTGCCGCAGCCGCAGCCCCCCGCCGCCGGGGCTGCGGGCGCGCCGGCCTTGCTCAGCGTGATCTCGGAAAGCGGCACGAAGCTCGTCTGCGGCTCGTGCATGTGGAACACCTTGAACACCTTTTCGGTGAGCGCGTCGGACTTCACGAAGTCGTCGTAGGCCCGCCGCAGCAGGCGCGCATAGATCGCGCGGCGCTCGGCGTCGTCCTGCGGCATGCAGCCCGCCTTGCCGATGTAGTCGTGGAAGCGCTGCAGGATGTGCAGGCGGTTCACCTGCACGGTGCGCGCATCGAAGGCGATGCCGAAGTAGTCGAGAAACTCCTCGGCGGCCGAGAGGTCTTCGAGCGCTTCGTCCAGGGTCAGGTCGTCCATGATGTTTCCTTTCAGGCAGGTAGGGTTCAGGCAGCGGCTTCTTCGGACAGGGCGTTGCGGTACACGTCGAGCAGGAGCTTGCCGCCGAGGCGGTCGTGGCTGTCCAGCTCGACCAGCTTCTCCAGCATCGCCTCGCCGTCGGCCGCGCGACCGAGGCGCAGGTTGATGTAGCCGGCGGCCTTCAGCACCATCAGGTAGAAGCGCAGCAGGCCGATCGAGCGCATCGCCGCGTAGCCCAGGTGTTCGGGATGGAGCTGCCGCCATGCGGTGGGGAGATTCAGGCGTTCGGCTGCCGCCGCCAGCGTGCGGTCGGCGACGACCAGTGCGTCGTCGAGGCGATGCTGGTAGAAGTAGTAGCGGTACAGCGCGACCAGCACCACCAGTTGCCCCGGCGCGAGGAAGTAGGCGCGCAGCAGCAGGGCCTCGCTCTCGTCCGAGCCGTAGCCCGCGCCCGCTGCGGCGATCAGCCGTTCCACCTCGGGCGCGACGGGGTCGTCGAAGTAAAGCGCCGCCTGGTCGAAGTCCATCAGGTCCATGTTCATGCCTTCCGTATCGTGCGTGCCACCTCGGTGCCGCACAGGTCGTCGGTGTCACATGCATTGCAGACGCCGTCGACCGGCTCGCCGTGCTGGCGCAGCGTCGCTTCCAGCACCTCGATGCGCTCCATCAGGCAGGCGATCGCCTTGCCGACCGGGTCGGGAATCAGGTGGTGGTCGAGGTTGATTCCGAGCGCGTTGGCCGCGCCCTCGTCCTGGCGCAGCACGACGCGGCCGGGGATGCCGACGACGGTGCGATGCGCCGGGACGTCCTTCACGACCACCGAGTTGGCGCCGACGCGGACGTGGTCGCCGAGCGAGATCGGCCCCAGCACCTTGGCGCCGGCACCGATCACCACGTTGTTTCCCAAAGTCGGGTGGCGCTTGCCGCGGTTCCAGCTGGTGCCGCCCAGCGTCACGCCGTGATACAGGGTGACGTCGTCGCCGATCTCGGCGGTCTCGCCGATCACCACGCCGGCGCCGTGGTCGATGAAGAAGCGGCGGCCGAGGGTCGCGCCGGGATGGATGTCGATGTTGGTCACCAGCCGCGCGAACCAGGAGAGCAGCCTTGCCGGGTAGCGCAGCCGCGCACGCCACAGGCGGTGTGCGATGCGCTGCAGCAGGATGGCGTGGACGCCGGGGTAGGTCGTCACGACCTCGAAGCGCGAGCGCGCCGCCGGGTCGCGCCGGAACACGCAGGCGACGTCCTCGGCCAGGAGCGCGAAGAGGCCGGGAGCTGCCGGTGAGGGGGGCGCGATATCCTCGTGATGCATGGCTTCGTCCATGTCCGTCTCCTCAATGCAGCGAGCCCGGCGCATGACGTCCGATCATGCGCTGGTACAGGAACAGCAGTTCGTGGTCGGCCGGCGAGCGCTTGGCGCGCTCGGCGAACACGCGGATGTCGGGCAGCAGCTCGCGCGCCTCGGCCGGGCTCAGCGTCAGCCCCATGCGCGCGTAGGCGGCGATGACGCCGTGCGAGCCGGAATGCTTGCCGACCACCAGCTTGTGGGACCGGCCGACCTCGCCGGGGTCGAAGCCCTGGTAGGTCGCCGGGTCCTTCAACAGGCCGTCGACGTGGATGCCGGACTCGTGGGTGAACACGCCGCCGCCGACCACGCTCTTCTGCCAGGCCACCGGTCGCCCCGACGCGTCGGCCACGGTGTCGGAGAGCACCGGGAACAGGCTGAGGTCGACGCCCGTATCGAAGCCATACAGCTTGGCGAGCCCCAGCGCGACCTCTTCCAGCGGCGCGTTGCCGGCGCGCTCGCCGAGCCCGTTGACCGTGGTGTTGACGTGCGTCGCGCCGGCGCGGCAGGCGGCCAGCGTGTTAGCGGTCGCGAGGCCGAGGTCGTCGTGCGCGTGCATCTCGATCTCGAGGTCGACCGTGCTGCGCAGGGTGGCGATCGCATCGGATACGCCGAACGGCTCCATCACCCCCAGCGTGTCGGCGAAGCGCAGCCGCCGCGCGCCGGCGTCCTGCGCGGCCTCGGCGACGCGCAGCAGGAATTCCTGGTCGGCGCGCGAGGCGTCCTCGCAGCCGACGATGACCTCCAGCCCGAGGTCGAGCGCGCGCGGCACCATCTCGTGGATCGCGCGGAGCACCCAGGCGCGGTCCTTCTTCAGCTTGCGCGTGATGTGCAGGTCGGACACCGCGATCGACACGTCGATCAGCTGCACCTTGAGATCGCGGCAGGCCTCGATGTCGGCCTCGCGCATGCGGCTCCACACCACCAGCTTCGAGTTCAGCTCGAGGTCCGCCAGCGCGCGGATGCTTTCGCGCTCTTCCGCGCCCATCGCGGGGATGCCCACCTCCAGCTCCGGCACGCCCATCGCGTCGAGGCGCCCGGCGATCGCGAGCTTCTCGTCCAGCGTGAAGGCGACGCCGGCGGTCTGCTCGCCGTCGCGCAGGGTGGTGTCGTCGATGGTGATGGTGCGGTTCATGCTCGCTCGGAATCCGGTGGTTCGGCAGATGCCTGGATATCTGCAAGCCGTATGCCAGACGGGCTGAAAACGTAGCCGTATGAATTGCAAGGCGAATTTGCCGGCAGCCCGGCTCGGTCCCGGTCGGCAATGGCACGCCGAATCCGGCTTCGTCGGGTTTGCTACAAACGGGCCGATGCGCGCGCATCACGGCGGCAGCAGCATAGGCGGGTACTATCTGGCCTTCCCCACCGAGCAGAAGCCATACCGAATGCAACAAGACGTCAAGGAAAAGCCCCGCTACGCCGTCGCCGCGGCGGTGCAACTGCCGGGCGTGAGCGACGTCGAGTTCGAGGCGTCGCTCACCGAGCTGCGCGAGCTCGCCAAGACACTGGGGGTCAAGGTCACCCGCACCTTCACGCAGAAGCGTGCCGGCTTCGACGCGACGGCGTATCTGGGCGTCGGCAAGCGGCAGGAGATACGCCGTTTCGTCAACGCCGAACGGGACCACGAAGCCGAGCCCGGCGGCGAGCCGCAGAACCCCCTGCATCGACTCTCGACGTTCGTCGAGGGACTGGAAGACGATGTCTCGCCCGACCCGATCGACTTCATCTTGGTCGACCACGAGATCTCCCCGTCGCAGGCGCGCAACCTCGAAAACGCCGTCGGCTGCGAGGTGATGGACCGCACCATGGTCATCCTCGAGATCTTCCACCGCAACGCGCGCTCGCCCGCCGCCCGCGCGCAGGTGGAGATCGCGCGCCTGGGCTACATGGCGCCGCGCCAGCGCGAGATGGCGAAGCTCGCCGGCCCGCAGGGGCGGCAGCGCAGCGGCGTCGGCGGGCGTGGCGCGGGCGAGTCGCACACCGAACTGGACAAGCGCAAGATCCGCGACCGCATCGCCGAACTGCAGCGGGAGATCGCCGCGATGGACGTCGAGCGCAAGACGCAGCGCGCGCGGCGGCAGGCGCACCAGGGGCTCGCCAGCGTGGCGCTGGTCGGCTACACCAACGCCGGAAAGTCCACCCTGATGCGCGCCCTCACCGGCAGCGAGGTGCTGGTCGCCAACAAGCTGTTCGCGACGCTCGACACCACCGTGCGCACGCTGTACCCCGAGAGCGTCCCGCGCGTGCTGGTCAGCGACACTGTCGGCTTCATCAAGAACCTGCCGCACGGGCTGGTTGCGTCGTTCAAGTCCACGCTCGAAGAGGCGCTGGATGCGTCGCTGCTGCTCCACGTCGTCGACGCCAGCGATCCCGGCTTCGAACGGCAGATCGAAGCCACCGACGACGTCCTCAACGAGATCGGTGCGCAGGACCTGCCGCGCCTGCGCATTTTCAACAAGATCGACCACGTCGGCGACGCCGCGGCGCAAGCCGAATGCGAGGCCGCGCTGCGCGCCCGCTATCCCGGCTGCACCGTGATGAGCGCGCGCCGTCCTGACGACGTCGCGAAACTGCACAAGGCGATCGTTGCGTTCTTCCAGCGGGATCTCGTCGAGGCCGAGCTTTTCGTTCCGTGGTCGGCGCAGCAGCTGCGCGGGGAAATCTTCGCGCGCTGCGAGGTGGTGGACGAGCGCGCCGACGAGGCGGGCGCGTTCTTCAGCGTACGCGGCGAGCAGGCGGCCCTCGACAGCCTGCGCGAGCAACTGGCCCAGGCGGCAGAAGCAAGACCCTGACCGCCCGCGCGACGGCGAGCGGCCGGACGCGCGATCAGGCAGGGCCCGCCGCCCGGTGTGCTCAGGCGTATACCGGTGCGAAGTCCTTTTCCGGCTCGGCCGACGGCCCGTTCTCGCCCCAGTAGGGCGACAGCTTCCTGAGCTGCGCGACGATCTCCGGCACCACCTGGATGACGCGGTCGATTTCCTCCTCGGTCGTGTAGCGCGACAGCGAGAAGCGGGTGGTGCCGTGCGCGGCGGTGTAGGGAATGCCCATCGCGCGCATCACATGGCTGGGCTCGAGCGAGCCGGAGGTGCAGGCCGAGCCCGAGCTCGCGGCGATGCCGAACTTGTTCAAGAGCAGCAGGATCGCCTCGCCCTCGATGTACTCGAACGCGATGTTGCTGGTATTGGGCAGGCGGTTCGTCACGTCGCCGGTGGCGAACGCATGCGGCACGCGCGCCAGGATGCCGGATTCGAGCTTGTCGCGCAGGCGGCGCACCTCGGTGTTCTCGTGTTCCATCGCTTCCAGCGCCATTTCGCAGGCCTTGCCCAGCGCGACGATCGAGGCGGTGTTCTCGGTGCCGGCGCGGCGGCCGCGTTCCTGGTGGCCGCCGCGCAGGAGCGGGCGGAAGCGGGTGCCGCGTTTCAAATAGAGCACGCCGATGCCCTTGGGCGCGTGCAGCTTGTGGCCCGACAGCGACAGCATGTCGATCTTGCTGTTCTTCAGGTCGATCGGCACCTTGCCTACGGCCTGCACCGCGTCGGTGTGGAACATCACGCCGGCGGCGTTCGCGAGCTCGGCCATCTCCAGCACCGGGAAGAAGCTGCCGGTCTCGTTGTTGGCCCACATCGCCGACACCACTGCAACCTTGTCGGACAGCAGCCGCCTGTATTCGTCCAGGTCGACGCGGCCCTTGCCGTCGACCTTCAGGTAATGCGCGGTATAGCCTTCCTTCTCCAGCTGGCTGTAGAGGGAGAGGATCGCCGGGTGCTCCAGCACCGTGGTGATGATCTCGCGCCGCTCGGGATTGGCCTTGAGCGCGGAGAGGATCGCCGTGGAATCCGACTCGGTGCCGCACGAGGTGAAGATGATCTCCGACTCGTGCTCGGCGCCCAGCAGTTCCTGCACCTGCATGCGTGCCTTCTTCACCGCCAGCCCGACCTTGTTGCCGAAGCTGTGCAGCGAGGAGGGGTTGCCGAACTGCTCGGTGAAGTAGGGCAGCATGGCCTCCACCACCGCGGGGTCGACGCGGGTGGTGGCGTTGTTGTCGAGGTAGATGCCTTGCATGGTTCGGCTCCTGATTGATCCCTGGGGTTTCCGCTTCCGCGTGCGGAAGCGGCTACGGCTGGCTGGTGGCGCGCGCGAGCGAACCGGCGCGGGTGGGGACGAGCTTGACCAGCTCGCCCAGCTCTTCCATCAGCTTCGCCTGGATGCCCTGCAGCGTCAGCGCTTCCATCTGGCAGCCGGCGCAGGCGCCGGTCATGCTGACGTAGACGGTCTTGCCGTCGACGTCGACCAGCTCGATGTCGCCGTGGTCGCGCTGCAGCTGCGGGCGCACCGATTCCAGCACCGCCTCGATGCGGCGGATGCGCTCGAGGTTGGTGAGCTTGCCGGGCTTGGGCGCGTCCTTGCCGATCTTCACCGGCACCGCCTTGAAGGTCTCGCCGCGCTCTTCGAGCACCTTGGCGAGGATCTCCTCGATGCCCTCGTGGCACGACGCGCAGCCGCCGCCGGCCTTGGTGTAGTTGATCACGTCCTCGACGGTGGAGAGGTTGTTGGCGCGCACCGTGTCCTCGATCATCACCGCGTCGATGGCGAAGCACTTGCAGATCAGCGCGCCTTCCTCGTGGTCGTCGCGCCATTCCTCGCCGCGATAGTTGGCGACCGCCGCCTGCAGCGCCTCGCGCCCCATCACCGAGCAGTGCATCTTTTCAGGCGGCAGGCCGTCCAGATAGTCGGCGATGTCCTGGTTGGAGACCTTCAGCGCCTCGTCGAGCTTGAGGCCCTTGATGATCTCGGTCAGCGCCGACGACGACGCGATCGCCGAGCCGCAGCCGAAGGTCTGGAAGTGCGCCTCCTGGATGACCTCCGTCTCGGGATCGACCTTCAGCATCAGGCGCAGCGCGTCGCCGCAGGAGATCGAGCCGACATCGCCGACCGCGTTGGCGTCAGGCAGTGGACCTGCGTTGCGCGGCTGGAAGAAGTGTTCCTTGACCTTGTCAGAGTAGTCCCACATGGCTGTCTCCTCAGGCAGAGAACGAAGACCCGCACGCGCAGCTCGCGGTGGCGTTGGGGTTCTCGAACTTGAAGCCGGAGCCGTTCAGGCTGTCGACGAAATCGACCGTCACGCCTTCGAGCATCGGCGCGGAGAAGGGGTCGACCAGCAGCGTCACGCCGCCCACGTCGATCACCACGTCGTCGTCGGCCCTGGCCTCCTCGAGCCGCATGCCGTACTGGAAGCCGGAGCAGCCGCCGCCGGAGATCGCGATGCGCAGTCCCGCCACCGGCGTGTCGGAACCCTTGATGAATTTCTCTACGGCTGAGAGCGCGCTGGGGGTGAGGGTGAGCATGGTTTGCCTCCTGGCAGGATGAAGGGGATACACATCCCGGATATCGCAAGCCCCATGCCAGCCCGGCAGCGGACACCAAGCGCTTGTTTTATCGGGCGAATGTCGCGGACGCGCGCCCAACCCCCGTGTGCGGAAACCCACCGGAAGGGGGGCTTGTAGGGTTTGCAACAAGGCGCCTGAACCGCGCCCGGGCAAAACCGCCCGGGAAATCAGCCTGTTGTCGGATGCGTCCGAAACGTCCGTTCCGGCGCGCCGCTTGCTAGGTGATGTACAGGCCTGCGCAGCGTGCGCCGGCATCCCTCGCAAAGGAGTCCACCATGGCCCGCATCGGCCTGTTTTTCGGCAGCAGCACCGGCAACACCCGCAAGATCGCCAAGATGATCAAGAAGCGTTTTCCGGACGAGGCCGTGATGGCCGACCCGCTCAACGTCAACAAGGCCACGCCGGAGCTCATCGCCAGCTACGACTACCTCATCCTCGGCACCCCCACCCTCGGCGAAGGCCTGCTGCCCGGCCTCGCTGCCGACTGTCAGCAAGAGAGCTGGGCCGAGTTCCTGCCGCGGCTCGCCGACGTCGACTTCAGCGGCAAGACCGTCGCCCTGTATGGCCTCGGCGACCAGGAAAAATATCCCGACAACTTCGCCGACGCGCTCGGCGAACTGTATGAATTCGTGAAAGCGCGCGGCGCCAGAGTCGTCGGCGCCTGGCCCACCGACGGCTACGACTTCATCGCGTCGAGGGCGGAGGTCGACGGCGCGTTCGTCGGCCTGGTACAGGATCTGGACAACCAGAAGATGCTGCTGGAGGACCGGCTGGGGGCCTGGCTGCTGTTGATCGCCAAGGAGTTCGGGCTGGTGCTTGGGTGAGAGACTGCCCGTTTCTGGGTTCCGGAATCAGGATTGAAGAGGGCCCGGATTCGGCCAGGCGTGGAAGTTCAGACTGAGACGGGCGACCGTCTCTTGTTCGGCCATAACAGCCGGTCGTAGTCTTTCAGTATCCTGATTAAACTCAACATCTACGTTCGACTCCGGTGACCCTCCATCGAGACAGGGCGGGCATGAACAGTCATCAATAAACACATAGAATTCTGGACAATGCTCCGCACCAACCCTTCCTCAGAAGTACCTACTCAGCAAAACCCTTATGACAAGATGTATGAGGGCTTAATCGAATCTGATGAGTCACGGAAAGTCGCCGTGGAGGTCGTTGTCGAGGCTTATCTCGATGGAAAGCCGAGCAACCGCGGGAAAAAGAAAATCACGCAGGCCGAGCGTGATGCGGCTTTCTGGTCTAGCGGGTTTGTGAACGACGCACCTGCAGAATTGTGGCGCTCGGACATCCTGACACTTGCTCTGACGCGTTACCTGCGCCAAGCGCGGGTGGCGAATATGGAGTTGTTGGGGCGCATCGCATTGTTGGCTCCTGACGTGGTGTCGCGCGCGGTCCGCCATTCCGGCCTTGTCCTCTTGCCGCATTCCCCGCGACGCGCCGAGCTTGATCGGATAGCTGGATCGTCGCCTGAGATCGCTGAATTGTGTCAGGTACTGGATATTTTCGACCACGCGCACAGAGAGCGAGTAGCGGCTGTAGACAAATGGAAGGCCGCGCTGAAAGAGCTTTCACCCGTCGATTTGCTGATTTACGCCAGCCTGTATGCCTTCGAGCACCTCGTCCCTCGTCGGTTCGATATGCCAACCATGGCTGAGGGTGCGGATGCCTGGATGCAGGAGGCTTGGGATGCGATCAATGATCTGCTCATATGGAAGCTCAAGACCTCCGAGGCCTCCGTCAACCTGAAGGAAGCCGATATTGGTCCATCGCTCGCGAAACATCTGTCACCGTTCTTGTTTTCATCGCCATCAGGGCAGGTCCCCAGGCACGACCTGCTAGCAGCGTTCGGGACACTCATTGATGCTCAGATCGAGTTGAATAGCTTCGTCTCTCAATCAGCCGATGCGTTTAGCTACGACGATGGCATCCAGTTCGTTCGACACGACGAGCGTTTGGAAATCGAAGAGCTAGACCCCACTGCCATTGCAGCCTGGCGACGCAATGGCAGCAAGCTTGCGCGCCTTCACGGCTATTGGTTCTACCGTGCGATGGATGAGTTCGTTAGCTCCGACATGGCAAGGCGGCAGATTGGGCGCCCGGAGAACCACGAAGCCAATCGTTTGGCCTATACCCGTGCAATGCGCACTCAACTTCAGTTGACGGAGGTGTACGGGGTGGATGAGATGGTGATCACGGACTCTGGGGCGCGAGTCAACTTGTTTCAGGCGTTGCTGTCGCTGGAGTTGATGTCGGCGTTCTTCCAGCGGGACTTCTTGGAAAGCTTTGTCCAGAATCTGAAAGAGTCAGGTCATTGGGTAGTGGCACTTGGCCAGCTGGCGCTGAACGGACTGATGGACGGCAACCAAAATCGCTTCCCCCTGACCTGGTCGGACCGTGAAGCCAAGATCGCCAATATCTTTGGCTGGACCGTCAACGCGGATTCTCCACAGGGTAGCCCCCTCGTAGCGGCTGCCATTCTTGATTTCTGGACAAGCGATTGGGTGGCGCTATCCGAGCGCTTGCGTAAGAGCGAATCTGGATTGCACCCCGAATTGATCGAGCGCCCAATCTTGAAACTTGGGAACCTTCTCATTCAACTGCCTTGGCTAGTTGGCTTGCAGAACAACAGCACGGCTGCGATTAACAACCTCCGGCGCTTGGGGGCACGGCGTGGTGAGGCCGGCTGCGAGACGCGACGAATCGAGGAGCGTCTTGGTAGGCTCTTCGATGCTCAGGGATTTCGAGTCGTTTTGAACTGGCACCCGCCCGCGGAAAGTTATCCAGGCGCCGGTGAGGTCGATCTGATCTGCGCCCGGGACGGCATCGTCCTCGTTATGGAGATCAAGTCAACTTTCCTCAGGCGTTCGCAACGCGATGCGTGGCTTCACGCGACAACAACACTCAGGAAGGCGGGGCAGCAAGTAAGCAGAAAGGTTTCCGCGGTGCGGCGGGCATTGGCTGAAGAAGTGGAACTTGCTTCGTCGCTTGGCATAGATAACTTAGCCGCCCCACTGGCTATGCATGGCTGGGTCGTCGATACGTCGATCGAGCACGACCACCAACGATTCGGTGGCTTTCTAAAGGTTTCGCTGGAAGAAGTGTTGATCGCCCTTCGTGACGATCGACATCTGCTGAACGATCCAGATGGGATTATTTCCGGACGACACCGAGATATCGCGTCAGAGAAAATGAATGATGCGCGACAACAAATGACGCTCTACCCAGAAGGCTTTTCAGCAGCTAGGTTCATCGAGGTAATCGAGAATGAATCGGTCTGGGATGAAAAAGTCGCCGCGCAGGCGGTGGACTAATTTCAAGCACTGAGAGGCTTACGGGAATGTCCGCCATGGGAAATATTGGCTGATCGGTTAGGCCGAATATGAGACGTTCGTCGCCCGACATCATCCACCCCCTCGGTGCCATCCGCCCTCGCCGGAAAGGGGCACATGCGGCTTGCCCGGTGTTCTAGGCCGGCGCAGAGCAGTGAGCTGACCGGTGTCCGCACCATTCCTGCGCCGCGCTTTGGCGTGCCTTTCTCTGCCGATCTAACAAACGGCCGCAAAACCGCGTGGCCGATGTCACGGCATCTCTTTGTATCGAACGGTTAGTGCATTTGTAAGCGCAAAACGTCATTGCGGTTTACAAATGGCTGGCTCCGTGCGTGGTGCGGGCTGCCATATCGTGGTGCACGCTCCTGGGGATATTCGCGGGCATGACCGCGCGCACAAAACAACAACTGATATAAAACAATGTGTTGCATTGTTTTTCCGGGCTGGCACATCGCTTGCTAAAACCTCTCCGTCGCTGTTGATCCAACCGTATCAATTGTTAGGAGAAAACCATGTCTGAACCGTCTCACAAGGACAAACTTGCCGAGGTCCTGGCTGCCGGGATGAACCGCCGCAGCTTCATGAAGCTGATGGGAAGCGGCGCCGGTCTGGCGGCGGGCAGCGCCATCATGGGAAGCGCGCTGGTGCAGAACGCCATGGCGGCAGCGCCCAAGCGGGGCGGCACCATCAAGCTCGCCTGGGTCGACGCGGTCGACACGCTCGACCCGCACTTCACCGCCTCGCTCGGCTCGGTGAAGATCCTCAACAACATCTTCAACGGCCTCTTGAAGGTCGCCTACGACGGCAAGAAGGTGTCCTTCGTGCCGGACCTCGCCGAGAGCTGGGAGATGCCGGACGACAAGACCCATGTGTTCAAGCTGCGCCGCGGCGTGAAGTTCCACAACGGCGATCCGTGCGACGCCGAGGCGGTGAAATGGAGCCTCGAGCGCGTCAAGGATCCGGCGGTCGGCTCGCCGCACGCGTGGAAGTTCGAGACGCTGGCCGGCATCGACATCGTCGACGACGCCACGATCCGCATGCGCTTCTCCAAGCCCTATGCCTTCCTGCCCGTGGCGCTCACCGGCAGCACCGGCCGCGCCGGCACCATCGTCAGCAAGCGCGCGGTCGAGCAGCACGGCAAGGCCTTCGGCCGCAATCCGGTGGGCACCGGCCCGTTCAAATTCGCCGGCTGGCGCGAGAACGAATCGATCACCCTGGAGCGCAACCCGGACTACTTCGAGCCGGGCCTGCCTTATCTGGACGGCGTGCAGATCCTGCTGATCAAGGAGCCGACCGCGGCGGTGGCGGCGATGATGGCGGGGCAGGTCGACGGCATGAGCCTGTCGCCGTTCCAGTTCATCCCGCAGCTGAAGGCGAACAAGAACCTCAAGGTCTACGGCGAGGTCGAGGGCAACTACAGCTTCGTCGGCATGAACAACCGCCGCGCGCCCTTCGACGACCCGATGCTGCGCAAGGCCGTGGCTGCAGCGATCGACCGCAACGTCATCGTCAAGCAGGGCTACTTCGGCGAGGCGATTCCCGCCTTCAGCTGCATCTCGCCGCCGATGACCGGCTTCTACGACGCCAACATCGGCAAGACCGGGCGCGGCCAGCGCTTCGACCTGAAGAAGGCGATGGAATACCGCAAGCAGTCGAAGGTCCAGGGCGAGGTCAATCCCGTCTACATCGTGGCCCAGGGCTTCACCGGCTCGGGCGGCAGCGGCACGCGCAACTCGCAGCTCATCCTGCCGATGCTGGAGAAGATCGGCATCAAGCCGAAGATCGAGCTGCTCGACCGGGCCGTGTGGACCAAGCGCCGCAACGGCGGCGACTTCGACATGTACGACGAGGCGTGGATCGCCGACCTCGACCCCGACGAGACCATCTACCCCGAGTGGCACAGCGGCAAGCCGTGGAACTTCGTCGGCTACAGCAACCCCGAGTTCGACAAGCTCATCTCCGACGCGCAGGACACGCTCAACCAGGCGACGCGCAAGAAGCTCTACGACCAGGCCGAGGACCTGCTGATGGCCGACGCCCCGCTCGCGGTGCTCGCCCACATGAAGGTGTTCAAGATCCTGAGCAAGCGGGTGCAGGGCTTCCAGTACATCCCGGTCGACCTGCTGAACCTGCATTCGGTCTGGCTGGCGTGATGTTCCAGGCTGCCTCCGCCAGGCTGGCGCAGACCCTGCTGGTGCTGCTCTTCGTCTCGGCAGCCAGCTTCGCCTTCCTGAAGCTGGCGCCGGGCGACCCGGTGAGCATCATGCTGGGCGCGGACTATTCGAAGTCGTCCTACGACCAGCTGACCCATGAGCTCGGCCTCGACCAGCCCGTCGTGTTCCAGTATGGCAACTGGCTGGCCGATTTCGTCCGCGGCGACTGGGGCACGTCCTACATCACCAGCCAGGACATCTTCGAACTGGCGGTGCTGCAGGCGCTGCCGGTGACGCTGACGCTGGCCGCGCTGTCGCTGCTGATCGCGCTGCTGATCGGCATCCCCACCGGGGTGCTGGCCGCGCTCTATCGCAACAGCTGGGCGGACGTGCTGGCGACCACGCTCGCCATCGGCGGCAACGCCTTTCCGAGTTTCTACCTGGGCATCCTGCTGATCTGGCTGTTCGGCGTCGACCTCGGCTGGTTCCCGGTGCTCGGATTCGTCGCGCCCTGGGAAGACTTCTGGCAGGGGCTGTGGCACCTGGCGCTGCCGGCGGTCACGCTCGGCGCCTGGTACGTCGGGCTGATCGCGCGCATCACCCGCTCCAGCCTGCTGGAGGTGATGGGTCAGCCGTACATCGCAGCTGCCCGGGCGCGCGGCGAGCCGGGCTGGCGCGTGGTGTGGGTGCACGGCATGCGCAACGTGCTGATGCCGCTGGTCACCGTCATCGGCCTGCAGCTCGGCGGCATGCTGCGCGGCGCGGTGATGACCGAGGTGGTGTTCGCCCTGCCCGGGCTCGGGATGATGGTCACCACCGCCGTGCTCAACCGCGAATACATCGTCGTGCAGGCCGGCATCATGCTCACCGGCCTCTTGTTCGTGGCGGTCAACCTCGCGGTCGACCAGACCTACCAGTTCCTCGATCCACGCCTGAGGAGGCGCTGACCATGAGCGAAGTTCTCAATCTCCCCGTCGCTGCCGATTCGCAATGGAAGCGGCGCTTCGTGCAGCCGCTGCTGCGGCAGCGCAGCGCCATGGTCGGCCTCGCGATCATCGCGGTCTACGTGTTTGCGGCGGTTTTCGCCCCCTGGCTGGCGACCCACGATCCCACCGCGCAGGACCTGATGGCGTCGCTGCAGGGACCCAGCGCGGCGCACTGGCTGGGCACCGATTCCTACGGCCAGGATCTCTACTCGCGGCTGCTCTACGGCGCGCAGCTCGCGCTCATCATCGGCTTCGCCTCGGTCGCCCTCGGCCTCGCCGTGGGCGTGGCGATCGGCCTTACGGCCGGGCTGATGGGCGGGCGCACCGAGTGGGTGCTGATGCGCATCGTCGACGGCCTGCTCGCGTTTCCGGAGCTGATCCTGGCGATGGCGTTCATGGCGGTGCTCGGCCTCGGCACGGAGAACGTCGTCTACGCGCTGGCGCTGTCCTTCGTCGGCCCGTTCGCGCGGATGACCCGCGGCGACGTGCTGCAGGTGAAGAACCAGCCCTACATCGAGGCCGCCCGGCTGATGGGCGTGAGCACCGCGGCGATCGTCTGGCGCCACGTACTGCCCAATGTGGTGTCGCCGATTCTGGTCCAGGCGGGGATGCGCGTCAGCATCGCGATCCTGCTGGAATCCGGCCTGTCCTTCCTCGGCATCGGCGTGGTGCCGCCGACCCCGGACTGGGGCCTGATGATCGCCGAGGGCCGCGCCTTCATCACCATGGCGCCGTGGATCTCCGGGGTGCCGGGCGTCGCGCTGGCTATTCTGCTGGTGGCGCTCAACCTGCTGGGCGACGGCCTGCGCGATGCCTTCGACCCCAACACCCGAAAGGACGCCTAGATGGACCGCGCTGTCGCAATGAACCTCGAGGCCGCTGCCATGGAGAGCCGGGACCCGCTGCTCGAAGTGAGCGGGCTCAGCCTGTGCCGCGGCCGCGCCGTCGTGCTCGATGGCGTCAACCTGTCGCTGCAGGCAGGCGAGACGCTGGGCCTGATCGGCGAATCGGGGGCCGGCAAGTCGACGCTCGCGATGGCGCTGATCGGCCTGTTGCGCGCGCCCGAGGTGCGGCTCGAAGGCAGCATGCGCTTTCGCGGCACCGAACTCACCCGGCTTCGCGAGGCGGACTACCGCCGCCTGCGCGGCAGCAGGATCGGCCTGATTTTCCAGGACGCGACCGCCGCGCTGAATCCCTGCTTCACCGTGGGCGAGCAGATCGCCGAGCCGCTCAAGCGGCATCTCGGCTTGTCGAAGTGGGAATGCCGCGAGCGGGCGACCGCGCTGATGCGAGGCGTCGGCATTCCCGAGCCGCGCCTGCGCCTCGACGCCTATCCGCACGAACTGTCCGGCGGCATGCAGCAGCGCGTCATGATCGCCATCGCGCTCGCCTGCAACCCGGAGCTGCTGCTCGCCGACGAGCCGACCAGCGCGCTCGACGTCACCATCCAGGCGCAGATCATGGAGCTGATCCTGGACCGGGTGAGGGCGCTCAATTCCAGCGCGATCTTCGTTCTCCACGACCTCGCGCTCGGCGCCCAGGTGTGCGATCGCATCGCGGTCATGTACGCCGGGCAGATCGTCGAGGAAGGGCCGAGCGAACGGGTGCTGGCCGCCCCCCTGCACCCGTATACGCGCGGCCTCAAGTCGTGCGTCGTCGAGCTGGGCTCGCGGCGGCTCGAGCCCATCCCCGGCCAGGTACCGCCGCTGAACGCCATGCCCGCGGGCTGCCGCTTCGCCCCGCGCTGTCCCAAGGCCCGCGCGATCTGCAGCGAACAGCGCCCGACGGCCGAAATTCGCGACGGCCGCCAGGTCGCCTGCTGGTTCATCGATTAGGTAAGGCCATGCAAGAACCCATCTTTTCCCTGCTCGACGTCGAGCGCACCTACCAGCTGCGCGGACGCGGCTGGCGCAACCGCACCCCGCGGCGACTCAAGGCGCTCGACGGCGTCCGCCTCGACCTGCAGCGGGGCGACACCCTCGCGCTGGTCGGCGAGAGCGGCTCCGGCAAGTCGACGCTGATCCGCCTCATGCTCGGCCTCGAGCCCGCCAGCGACGGCCGTGTGCTCTACGGCCAGCGTGACCTCGCCCAGCTCGACGCGGCAGAGAAGAAGCGCTTCGCGCGCGAGGTGGCGTTCATCTACCAGAATGCCCGCGGCTCGATGAACCCGCGGATGCGCATCGCCGACATCCTGGCCGAACCGATCCGCCTGCACCGGCTGTGCGCGGAAAGCGCGATTTCTCAGCGCGTGGTGGCGCTGCTCGAGCGGGTCGGGCTGCCCGCCGGCCTGCTGCAGCGTTTTCCCGGCGAACTCTCCGGCGGGCAGATCCGCCGCGTCGCCATCGCCCGCGCGCTGGCCGCCGAGCCGCAGGTCATCATGGCCGACGAGTCGGTGGCGGGGCTCGACGTCTCGGTGCAGGCGCAGGTGCTCAACCTGCTGCGCGACCTGTGCCGCGAATCCGGCATCACGCTGGTGTTCATCACGCACGACCTGGGGGTGGCGAGCTACCTGTGCGAAAAGATCGCGGTGCTCTATCTGGGGCGCATCGTCGAGCAGGGGCCGACCGACGCGATCCTCGACACGCCGCGCCACCCCTACACGCGTGCGCTGCTGCAGGCCTTTCCGCGCTTCGACATGCCGCTCAAGGCCTCGCTGAGCGGCGAGATCCCGAGCCCGGTCGACCTGCCCAAGGGCTGCCGCTTCGCCGGGCGCTGCCCGCAGGTGCAGGCCGCCTGCCGCGAGACCGACCCGGCGCTGACCGCACTCGAAGCGGGCCGGCAGGTGGCCTGCCTGTTTCCGATGGCAGCCGCATGACGGCCCGCTACGCCCGGTCCACGCGCGGGGTGGTGACCTCGCCGCATCATCTGGCCACCGCCGCCGGCCGCGCCGTCCTCGACGCCGGCGGCAACGCGGTCGAAGCGGCGCTCGCGGTCGGCGCCACCCTGTGCGTCGTCTATCCGCACATGAACAGCCTGGGCGGCGACGGCTTCTGGCTGCTGTGCGACCAGTCGGGCAAGCTGACCGGGCTCGACGGCGCCGGCCCGGCCGGCCAGGCCTACGACCGCGGCTTCTATGCCCGGCAGGGATTGAGCGCGATCCCCGCCCGCGGTCCGCATGCGGCGAACACCGTGGCCGGACTGGTCTCGGTCTGGGGCGCCGCGCACGCGTTCAGCCGCACCCGCTGGGATGGCCGGCTTTCCTGGCAGGAACTGCTCGAGCCCGCGCTTGGCCACGCAGAACAGGGCTTCGCCTGCAGCGCGAGCCAGGGCGACTTCCTCACGCAGAAATGGGCGGAGCTCGGCGGCTTCGGCGGCCTGACCGACGTCTTCGCGCCCGGCGGGACGCCGCCGCAGGCGGGCGCCGACTTCCGGCAACCGCTGCTCGCCGAATCGCTGCGCCTGCTGCAGAGGGACGGCGCGGACGGCTTCTACCGCGGCGAGCTCGGGCGCCGGGTCGCACAGGGCCTGGCCGATGCCGGCAGCCTGCTGTGTGCCGCAGACCTGGCGGCGTTCGACTGCCGCAGGGTGGACCCCATCGGCGTGCGCTACCGCAACGGGCTCGCCGTCAACATGCCGCCGCCGACGCAGGGGCTCGCCTCGCTGCTCATCCTGGGCCAGCTCGACCATTTCTATCTGGCCCGCCACTCGCATCTTTCCGCCGATTACGTGCATCTCGTGGTCGAGGCGACCAAGCAGGCTTTCCTTTTGCGCGACCGCCATGTGGCCGACCCGGACCATGTCGCCGTCCCCGTCGCCGAACTGCTTTCGCCCGCCGCGACCGCCGACCTGGCCGACGCCATCGACGTGTTCCGCGCGGCCCCCTGGGGCCGCGGCGTGGGGCCGGCTGACACGGTGTGGTTCGGGGTCGTCGACGCCAAGGGCCGCGCCGTCAGCGCCATCCAGAGCATCTATCACGAATACGGCAGCGGCGTGGTCGCCGGGGACACCGGCATCGTCTGGCAGAACCGCGGCGCGTCGTTCTCGCTCGATCCGCGCCACGTCAACGTGCTGAAGCCGGGCAAGCGGCCCTTCCACACGCTCAACCCGGCGATGTACCTGGAGAACGGCCGTCCGCGGCTGGTCTACGGGACCATGGGCGGAGACGGCCAGCCGCAGACCCAGGCGGCGGTCGCCACCCGCGCGCTCGACTACCGCCTGCCGCTGACCGAGGTGCTGGACAGCCCGCGCTGGCTGCTCGGGCGCACCTGGGGGCAGAGTTCCGACACGCTGAAACTGGAAGGCCGCTTCGCCCCGGAGGTATTCGACACGCTTGCGAAGCGGGGGCACGAGGTCGAGCGGGTGGACGACTACGCGCAGATGATGGGGCACGCCGGCGTCATCCGCGTGCTCGACGACGGCGGCTGCGAGGCCGCCTCCGATCCACGCAGCGACGGCGCCGCCGCCGGCGCCTGATCCGACACAACACGCAGGGCCGCATACGGCCGCATGAGGGAATGCAATTGCTGGAGATCGTTTCTTTTCTTGGACTGGGCCTGGTTGCCGGGCTGCTCGCCGGCATGCTCGGGATCGGCGGCGGCGTCGTGGTCGTTCCGGTGCTGATCTGGATTTTCCAGCTGCACGACCTGCCGCGCGAGATCGTTCCGCACCTCGCCATCGGAACCTCGCTCGCCGCCATCGTGTTCACCTCGATGTCGGCCATCTGGGCGCAGCAGAAGCGCCGCGCCATCGACTGGCCGGTGGTGCGCCTGCTGGCCCCGGCCACGCTGCTCGGCGGCTTCGCCAGTGGCTACCTGGCCGGCTTCATCCCGGCGGCGATGCTGAAGGGCTTCTTCGCTGCCTTCCTGCTGCTCGTCGGCACCCAGTTCGTGCTGGACTGGAAGCCCGCCGCACACTGGCGTCTGCCGGGCCGCGGCGGACTGTGGGGCGTCGGTCTCGGCATCGGTTCGTTCTCGGCCCTGCTCGGCATCGGCGGCGGCAACATCACCGTGCCTTTCCTGCATGCCTGCAATCTCGAGCTCAGGCGCGCCATCGCCATCTCCACCGCGCTGGGCCTGCCCATCGCGCTGTTCGGCGCGGCCGGCTTCGTGCTGTCAGGGTGGGGGAACGCGCTGCTGCCGCCCGGCACCGTGGGCTACGTCTCGCTGCCCGCCCTGGCGGCGATCGCCGGCGCCGCCATGCTGACGGCCCCGCTGGGCGTTCGCCTGGCGCACGACCTGCCGGTCAGGAGGCTGAAGCGGGTGTTTGGCGTGCTGGTGCTGGCGATCTCGCTGCGCATGCTGTGGACCGTGCTGGCGTAGGGACCGAACTAGGAGACGCGTGTGAACGACCTGGATCAGAAAATCCTCGCCATGCTGGTCGACGACGGCCGCATGAGCTTCGCCGACATCGCGCGCGAACTGGGCATTTCCCGGGTGCACGCGCGCGACCGGGTGCAGCGCCTGATCGACGACGGCGTCATCGAGAAATTCACCGTCATCGTCAACCCGGAGAAGGTCGGCACCACCGTTTCGGCCTTCTTCGACGTCGAGGTCGACCCGCAGGGCATCGAGATGGTCGCCGAAGACCTCGCCAGGCAACCCGAGGTCAGGAGCCTCTACATCATGAGCGACATGACCAGCCTGCACATCCACACCCTGACCCAGGACAACGCGGCGCTCGAGGATTTCGTCCGCCGCAACCTGTTCTCGCGCCGTCACGTCGTCAAGGTCAACTGCAAGATGCTGCTGAGCCGGGTGAAGAACCGTCGCGGGGGGGCGAGGATCTAGGGGGGACGTCAACAGGCCGTCCCGGCGGGGAAGCTTGGCTGCTGTCGAGGCTGAGGGGGGGGCTCGGCATCGATGGTCCGGATTCGACCCGGAGCGGACGGTCGGCATGGTATCCGTGGACGTCCGCTGTTCGGCCTGAACGGACTGTCATGGGACTACCGCGACTGTCTGATTTGCGGGTCCGAGCAGACTTCCAGAGATAAGTGCGGGCGTCAGTTTGTACAGGCGGGGAATGCTGTTTTGCAAGACTAGACCCCGATGCCGTTTGTCTACCGAAACTACAGGTAATGGACTCGCCATGCGATGGGAACGAGATCGAGCCCGTGCGAACGCATTGATTCCAGACCTGAACCTGAAAATTCGGCCTTGGCGCCTGAACCTTGTGGTGCGCCTCTGTAGGCTTGATTTGTTTAGCTGTATCTAAACTTTATCATGCAATTCTTTGGCAGCTTCAGTTCCCTTGAACAGTCCTATTTTCACAAGCCTGAAAGGCATTAACACTACATATCCAACCAACTCTCTATTTTTAAATACGAAGAATATAGAAAGTGAGAAAAGTAGAAGTAAAAAATAAGTTTTGAGCTGTAATTCTAGCTTCATAGCCTCAAGGTGTATCAATGAGGCTATTGAAGCTTCTTTGAAAAATGCTTTTTGATTCTCGTCGCCGAAATGCCAACCTTCTTGATAGGCCCTATCGTGTAAGTCACTTAATTTTGCATTTGAGTGCATCATTGGATAAATTTGGCTTAGGAATGTGCCAAAATCTATGTATTCAGAAAAGTTTTCACACGAATCATTGATGGCACATACGTTATAAAAATGTGTGCCTTCATTCCAGAATCTAAATTTATCGTTATTCATCGTTGCCAGCATGACGATGATCGAATTATCAAATGGTGTAAGTGTTGCTTTGTCAGTTAGACGAGAATTACCAGGCATAAAAAGCAAAAGCATTACTAAGCAAACCAATAGGCCCAAGTAACGTTCAAATTTCTGCATTACTACCCTTCCCTGAGAGATAAAATATGGTCGACACGGTCATTTACACCTGCAAATCGTGTTTGAACGCTATTTGCTTGAGTTTGATCGACCGCTAGGTTGGAAATTCTTGCCAAACGATCGCGCCCTTTAAGACGATTTGCATCAATTACTCTTGCCATTCCTTATTTAGCAACTTACCGAGTCGATAAACACTTCCTTCGATGTTTTTAATTACATGGAGAATTTTTTCTTCATCTATGGCGACAATTTCGCCGTTCACACCTCGTAATTCAGTGTGTTTGGATGCGGAAAACAATAGGTTTTTCGAATTCTCCATCGCTGTTGCCAATCCCCTATTGATGGCAGCCTCGTTTTTCGCATACTCAGGGGACCCAGAACGAAATGGGAGCGATTGCTTAAGTGCAATAGGAAGCTTGACCTCTAGGGTAATTAAGCCTTCTGTTTTAACAACTTTCCGATTTCTATATGAAATCAGTGCGCTTTCCCATAGTTCTCGTTGGTACTCTTGCATCGATAAAACATTTCCATTTACCCATTTTATAATACGCTCTGTTTCATTCTTGTCATACCTTGCTAACTCAGCCCAAAAGGCTTGATGCAATTCTTTATCAATGAATCCATCAGCAGAAATTACGGTGCGAAAAATTTCATCTGTTTTTGATGGCGTGTTGTTTTGTGCATAACCAACCAATGGGGATACTAGAGAGAAGTAAAGCAATAGTTTATAGATAAACTTTTTCATGGTTTACGAGGTTGAAATGCTCCGTCGCAGATGCAAATCATCAACTATACGCACTGAATCGCCCTCAGTCTCCTAGACGTTCTTGAGTTTCAATTTTTGGCCGGCAGCTTTGGCCGAGAAACTGGCCGCTAACGATTCCATAGCGGAAATCGCCGGCTAAATCTTGAGCGTCGGCTATGGCCGACAACCGGACACTCGGTGTGCCCAGCCTGACCGTCCGCTAACGGTCCGGTTCGGGCTGCAGATTCAATGGATGCAACACACCGGAAACAGCGCGGGCCGAAGCAGACCCCATACTTGAGGCGCGGGGCAATCTAGTCCCCCACGTCGGGAATGTCCCCCAGCTGCGCGAGCCATGCCGTCGCTTCGCTGTCGCTGGGCGCACGGTAGTCGCCACGCGGAGAGAGCGAGCCGCCCGATCCCACCTTGGGGGCGTTGGCGATGCAGCTGCGCTTGTATTGGCTGTGCTTGAAGAAGCGCTCGACGAATACGCCGAGCCAGCGCTTGATCTCGGCGAGGTCGTACTGGTGGCGGTGGGCCTCGGGAATGTCCGGCCAGCTGCCTCGGCTGCGATCGGCCCAGGCGGACCAGGCCAGGAAGGCGACTTTGGCCGGCCGATAGCCGAAGCGCAGGGTGTAATAGAGGTTGAAATCCTGCAATTCATAGGGCCCGACGATGTCCTCGGAGTGCTGGGCCGGCTGCTCGCCTGCCGCGCCGGGCACCAGCTCCGGGCTGATCGCGGTTTCGAGTATCTGCTGCAGGGTTGCGCTTGCGTCGGCGCCGATCTGCCGGGTGTCGGCGGCCCAGCGAATCAGGTACTGGATGAGCGTCTTGGGAACGCTGGCGTTGACGTGGTAATGGGCCATGTGATCGCCCACGCCGTAGGTGCACCAGCCGAGCGCGAGTTCGCTCAGGTCGCTGGTCCCGACCACCAGTCCATTGTGCAGGCCTGCCAGGCGGAAGAGGTGGCTGGTGCGCTCGCCTGCCTGGACGTTCTCGAAGGTGACATCGTAGAGCGGCTCGCCGGCGGCGAAGGGATGGCCGATGTCCTTCAGCATCTGCTGGCAGCTGGGGCGGATGTCGATCTCGACCGCCTGGCAGCCCACTGCCTGCATCAGACGCCGCGCCTGCCGCAGCGTGCGTTCGCTGGTGGCGAATCCCGGCAGGGTGCAGCCGAGGATATGGTCGCGCGGCAGGCCCATCACATCCATCGCCCTGGCGCACACCAGCAAGGCCTGGGTCGAATCGAGGCCGCCGGAGACGCCGATGATCACGCGGTCCACGCCGGCGGCACGCAGACGCTTCACCAGCCCCTGCACCTGGATCTGATAGACCTCCCGGCAGCGCGCATCCCGCTGCGCCGGGTCGCTCGACACGTAGGGGAAGCGTTCGTAGCGCCGCTGCAGCGGAACCGGGTCGGCGGTGGGCAGCTCTGCCACGAAGCGAACGGTGCGGAAGCGGACGGCGTGCTCGCGGTGGCGGCGCACGGCCTGCGCGAAGCTGTTCTGGCGCATGCGGTCCTGCGCCAGACGGTCGAGATCGATGTCGGCCGAGACGAGCTGTGGACGATCGGCGAATCGCTCCGTCTCGGCGAGGAGGGTGCCGTTCTCGCAAACCATGCCGTGCCCGTCCCACGCCAGGTCGGTGGTCGATTCGCCGCTGCCCGCCGCGCTGTAGACGTAGGCGGCAAGGCAGCGCCCCGACTGGTTGGCGACGAGTTGCCGCCGGTAGGCATCCTTGCCGACGGTGATGTTCGACGCCGACAGATTGACGAGCAGCGTGGCCCCGGCCAGGGCCGCGTAGGACGACTGCGGGATGGGTACCCACAAGTCCTCGCACAGTTCGACGTGGAAGGTCAGCAGCCGCTGGTCTTCCAGTTGGAACAGCAGCTCGCTGCCGAAGGGAATGTCGCGCTGGTCCAGCAAGTCGATGCGCTCGCTGCGCGCGTGATCGGCCGGCGCGAACTGGCGCAGTTCGTAGAACTCGCGATAGTTGGGCAGGTAGGTTTTCGGGACGACCCCGAGTATCCGGCCGCGGTGGAGCACGACTGCACAGTTGAAAAGCAGGCCGTCCACCTGCAGCGGCGCGCCGACGACCGCAATCGCGGCGATGTCACCGCAGGCGTCGCGCACCTGGCGCAGCCCCTCCAGGCATCCGTCCAGCAGCGCCTGCTGATGGAAAAGGTCCTCGCAGGAATAGGCCGACAGCCCAAGCTCGGGAAACACGACCAGCAGCGCGTTGCCTGCCGCCGCCTGGCGCAGCAGCGCGATCGTCTCGCCGGCGTTGAACGCCGGGTCGGCCACCTTCACGCCCGGCACGGCGACCGCTACGCGCACGAAGTTGTGGCGATAGAGGTTGAAGAATGCGCCGTGTCCAGGCGTTCCCATTTCAGGTGTCCTCTTCTCTGCCCGACCTGGCGACGAGGCGGTCGCGTCGATGCGTCGGTGCCTGTCCGGAGAAAGGCTGGCGGTCCGCAGCCGGCCCCTGGTGCCACTGCCGCGACAAGGGCGATAAGCTGAATAGTAGTACCGGGCCATCCCTCCCGAGGCGGATTCCTGGATCAGCCGCCGTTCTCACGGCGCCCGTCATCGTCTCACGCAGCCTGCACCACCCCCCGCAGGTACTTCAGCACGGGCAGGGTCGAGGCGCTGTCCAGCGCGGTGTAGCCGCCGCTGGTTTCCTTCCCCAGGTCGGCGCCGGCCTCGACCAGGCGCCTGAGCACATCGAGCTTGCCGGTGGAGGCGGCGTAGATGGCGCAGGTGGCGCCGTTGACGTTCTGGTTGTCGACGTGGGCGCCGTGGGCGATGAGCAGGGAGACGAGTTCGGGGTCGCCGTGCACGCAGGCGAACCACAGGGCATGGTGGTCGTCGTCGTTGACGTGGTTGGGGTCGGCGCCCAGCGCCAGCAGTTCTTCCACCAGGGCGCGCTCGCCCTGCAGCGCGGCCAGCATCAGGGGCGACATGCCGTTGTCGATGCGGGCGTGCAGGCGGTCGAGCGGGAAGCCGCGATCCATCAGCCAGGTGGACAGGGTTGGCGAAGGCGAACCGGGGGCGACCGCTGCGGTCCGGGTGAACTGCAGCCAGCCCTGCCAGCCGCCCACCAGGTTGTGCACCCGGGTGTAGCCGAAGCTGGCGATGAACTGGCACAGGTCGCGGCTGCTGTTGCCGTGATAGCAGTAGACCAGCACCGGGCGCTCGGGCTGACGGCTTTTCATGAGCTGCCTGAGCAGCGCGTCGGAGACCGGCTGGGCGTCGTCGAGATGGCCTTGCGCAAAGCTCGCCGGATCACGGAAGTCGAGGACGAGCAGCTCCGGTTCGCAACGCAGATCCTGCAGCTGGGCGGGGTGGAGGTCGTGGTAGCTCATGGCGTGGGTTCCTTTCGCGGGTCGGGCATGGGCAGCGACGTGCGCAGCATGTGCTTGAAGGCTTTCATCACCGGCTTGGGGATCTCGGTTTCGGCGCGCACGCGCCAGGCGTGGACGGCTTCGGCCAGCGCGGGGTTCGTGCCCTGCCGGGCCTGCGCGATCAGGGCGTGAACCTCGTCGCCGAGGCTGAGTCCGGGCCGAGTCCTGACCACGTCGTAGACGGCGGTGAGGGCGGCTTTTTCCGCTTCGCCCATCCTGCATTTGCCGTCGAGGATCTTGAGCATGATGGCGGCGACGCAATCGAGGTGGACCGGTTCGAGCGGGGTGGCGTGCGCCCAGCGCATGGCCGGGTGAACGGCGGGTTCGCCTTGCTGTGCGGCATCCCACAGCGTCTTGAAGCGCGTGTCCAGGTCGGAGAGCAGGCGGTCGGTTTCATCCAGCTGGATGAAGCCGGCGCGCGGCGCCAGCATGCCGGTTTCCAGTTCCCGCTTCAGGCGCTCGCGCCGGGCATGGACCTCGGCGATGCAGGCCTTGAGTCGGCCGATTTCCAGTTCGGTGTCCTGTTCAGCGTTCATGGTTTTCCGGGGTGAGAGAGGCGGCTCCTCAAATCCCCGCGGCCAGCGCCGCCACCACCGAACTGCCAATGCCGTCGCTGGGGTCGAGCTGCCGCAACTGATCGAGGATTTCGAGCGAGGCGGCGGTGTTGCCGCGGCGCAGTTCGAGAAACGCCATGGCCTTGAGGGTGAGCAGGGCGAAGCTGGCGGTCTTGCCGTTCAGCATGTCGGGCGTCCAGTCGCGCCAGTCGGGCGGCAGTTGGCCGAGCCGGGCGGCCTCGCGCATGCCGAGTGCGGCCATGTCGTAGGCGGCGTCGAAGGCGCATTCGCGGTTGTAGAACTTGACCAGCGCACGGTAGAGCGGCAGCGAAGCGGGCGCCTGGCTTCGCGCGATGCCGAACAGCAGCTCGGCGCCGGCCGGGTCGCTGCGGTATTGCGCCATGCCGCGCTGCAGCAGGGCGAGGACGCCGGCGGGCAGATCGTCGATGTCGACCGGGTCGTTCACGCGGCCTGTCGGTCGGTGGCCCGCAGCAGGTTCATGCACGCGCGGTTGGCCGCCAGCTCCAGCGCGGTGAAGCCGTCGAGGGTCTCCAGCGTGGGGTCGGCGCCGGCGTCCAGGAGCAGCCTGACGATGTCGGTCTTGCCGGCCGAGGCGGCGTAGATCAACGCGGTGGCGCCGTTGACGTTCTGGCTGTCGAGCGGCGCGCCGGCCTTGATGAGCGCGTTCGCGCAGGGGGCGCTGCCGGCGTAGCAGGCGAACCAGAGCGCACCGTTGCCGTCGGCGTTCATCGCGCCCGGGTCCGCACCGCGCGACAGCAGGTCGCCGATGTAGCCGATGCGGCCGAGGCGGGCGGCATGCATCAGCGGCGTGGTGGCGTTGGCGATGCGGCCATGCAGGGCCTGCTGCAGCGAGTCGGAAACGGGGAAGCCCTGGTTTTCGAGCCAGGCCTTGAGCGCGGTGTCATTCATCGTAGGCGGGCAGGGTGAGGAGGCGGGGATCGTCGACAGGCATGCCCACGGCGAAGTGGTACAGCACCTGGAAACGGTTGTCGGTGAGGCCGAGCACGTCGTGGTCGGCGTCGTCGAAGAAGCAGCCGATGCCGGTGCCGCGCCAGCCGGCGGCCTCGGCCTCGAGCGTGACGACGTGGCCGAGCATGCCCGCCTCCCAGTGCAGGTGGCGGTAGGCGGCGGGGTTCTCCGCGATGGGCGCGGCGAATTCGGCCAGCAGCATGAAGGTGACGGCGCCGTGCGAGGCGATGTCCTGATGGCACGACAGCGTGCGCGCCGTCCTGGTGGCGGTGGCCTGCAGCAGGCGATAGAGGGGCAGGTCGGGGTCGGCCGCCTCCCATGCGAATTCGGCGCGCGGGGCCTCGCGCAGCGCGGCTGCGGCGGCGTCGCTGCGCGGCAGCGCGTACAGGCCCGGCGGGACGCCTTCCACCCGGTGCACCAGCAGCAGCGGATGCACGCGCGGGGCGTGCGGCCACACATTCCAAACCGGCGCGCCGCCGGGCAGCAGGCACGCCAGCAGGCGGCGGAACACGGCGTGGGGCAGGACCGAGCGGCCGTCGAAGGCCTGGGCGCTGCGCCGATGGAGAATGACTTCGGTTGCCGGCCGGATGGAAGTCGAAGGCAGCGGCGCGGGTTGAGGTGGGCGTGCTGCGGCGGAGGGGAGCGCGCCGCGCGTGGCCGCCGCCACGTCGTCGATCACCGGCCACTGGTAGAGCGGGCGCGGGTCGAGCAGGCCGGGCGTGCCGGCCCATCCGGTCCAGCCGCAGGGGGGCGAGGCGTCTGTTTCGAGCGCGACGATGACCTCGGGCTCCTCCGCTTCCACCCCGGCAAAATCCGTCTCGCGGTCGAGCCCCAGGCAGTCGGCCACTTCGGGCGAGTCGAGACGCAGCAGCTGCGCACGCCAGCCGAGCAGGGTCGCCGCGTAGCTGACGGCGGCGAGCACGTGGCCGAGGTCGAGCTGGCAGTAGCGGAAGGCGCGCTCGCCGTATTTCCAGGCTTCGCGCCAGTGGATCGAACTGAACCCCAGCCACAGGCCGGGCGCGGGAGATTCAGTGCCCCAGGCCCGTTGTTCCAGCGCATGCGTGCGGCCTTGGTAGTGGTGCAGGCCGTCGGGAATCCCCTGCACGCCGGCGGCGATGACATACGTTTCGGTGGGGTGCAGGTTGCCCGAGGACGGGTGGGCCCGCAGCGCCCAGCGTGCGCCGGCGTATTCCTTCCAGGCGGTGATGCCGACGCTCAGGCGCAGCAGGGTGCCGAGCGAATCAACATCGAGCGGCGCCGGCGGACGCGCGTCGGGCAACGCGTTCCAGGTGATGTCGAGCTCGGGCAGGTCGCGTGGCAGGGCCAGGGTCTGCGCGCCGGCCCAGTCGCGGAACGGGTCGGGCTGCGCGTCCCAGTCGAGCGTGCCCGGCCCGGCGGCGTAGCGGTCGAGGTGGTGCTTGGTGCGCTGGTGGTAGTCGAGCACCGAGCGACTGGTCGAAGCGTCCATGCGCGGTTGGACAGTCGTTCCAGCGAACGGTGCCGCGAGCGTCATGGCGCGACCGGCTGGTAGGACAGTTCGTCCGCCAGGCAGCCGATCGGCTCGGCGAGGCTGCCGTTCGGCCCGGTCTCGAAGCTGACCAGGTAGATCTCGTCCTCGGGTGCGGCCTCGGCGTGGCCGACGTTGACCACCATGCCGCGGGTGCCGGCGGGGGCGAGCAGATCGCCGGGGCGGATGCCGGGAATGCCGCTCTCGCCGGTCTCCTCGAGCGGGTCGTTGAACAGGTCGAGTGCGGCGAACACGCGGTCGCCCGGTTGGAAGGTGCTCATCAGGCGATCTCCACGGTTGTGACGCTCGCAGGCGGCGCGACGAACTCGAGCTTCGCGGCCATGCCGGGGGTGAGCTGCACCCGCCCGGCCTCGTCGACGAGCATGACCTCGCTCACGCCCATGCTGCGAGCCACTTCCGGCCAGGCCTCGGCGCCCGCCACCACCAGCGCGGTCGCGGCGACGTCGGCGCGCGCCGCGTCGGGGTGCAGCACGGTGGCGGACACCACGTGGGTCGCCGGCTGGCCGCTGCGCGGGTCGATGATGTGCGGGTAGCGGCGGTCGCCGTGCTGGCGGTAGCGCTCGTAGGTGCCTGAGGTCACCACCGCCATGCGGCCGCTGACTTCGAGCGAGGCGATCGCGCCGCCATTCTGCGAATGGCGCAAATCAGAGTGGCCGCCTTGCGGATGGCGCACGCCGATCCGCCAGGGGCGGCCGCCGCGCGTGCCGGACACGGCGAGGTTGCCGCCGAGGTTGACCAGGGCGTCGGCGTAGCCGCGCGTGGCCAGCCGGTCGAGCGCCTGGTTCAGCGCCACACCCTTGGCGTGGCCGCCGAGGTCGAGCTGCACCTGCGGGTTGCGGCTGCCGACGCGGCTGCCATCGAACACCAGGTCGTCCATGCTGGGCGCGGCGGCGACCAGTTCGGCCACCGCGTCGGCATGCGGCGGCGTGCCGACCGGCATCTCGTCGTTGTGGAAGCCCCACAGTCCGACCAGGCGGCCGATCGCCGGGTTGAACAGGCCGCCGCTGGCGCGCGCGAGGTCGCGCGCCTGGTGCAGCAGCGGCAGCAGGTCGTCGTCGACCTCGTGGGTGCGGCCGGCAGCGATGGCGCGGTTGAGGTCACCGAGCGCGCCCGGCTTCCACGCGTGCCAGTCGCGGTTCTGCCGGGTGAAGGCGTGCGACACGTCGGCGATCGCCGCGCGCGCGGCCGCCTTGTCGGAGGCCAGCACGTCGACCCCGACCAGGGTGCCGAAGACGTACATCGTCTCGCTGACCACGGCTTCGGCGCGCGAGCAGCCCACGGCCGGCAGCAGGCAGGCGCCGAGGCCGAGCTTCATGAAATCACGACGGTTGAGCATGGCGGGTCTCCTTGAAAACTGAACGCGAAGGCGGTGAAAAAATCGTAGCGAGCGAGTCGCAGCAGGGTGCGGACGGCGCGCAGAGACCGGAATGTACTTTTGGGTACATGAGGATTTCGAGCACCGCCCAAGCCCTGATCCGGCTCGCGCAGTAGATTTGTTCACCGCCTGTCATCCGAGCAGCACCTCGTAGGCATACCGCAGCAAGTTCATCTCCGCCGGCGTGCTGCCGGTCGCCTCGGTAATGGCGACGAAGCGTCCGCCCAGCGCCGCTGCCTCGTCGAAGGGCGGGTCGAGGGTGGTGAAGCTGGCGAGGTGCACGGCGACCGGACCGTCCGGCGTATCGACCGTGGCCTGGAATTCCGGCTCGTGGACCAGGCTGCCGGCGGGCAGGCCCAGCGTGTTTTCGGCCGCCTTGAGGAAGACCGCCGGGTGGGGCACCACCTGCGGCGGCGCAGCGTCCTCGATCAGGTCGGACAGCGGCGGCAGCGGCATGAACGCGAGGGTGCCGTGCGGCAGGCGCAGAAAGCGCAGGCGGCCGCTGGTCTTCTGCTTGTGGGCGAGGATCAGGCGCAGGTTGGCGGGCAGGTCCATGGCATCCACTCCGTCACACCGCCGCCAGCAGGCGCGGTTCGACCTTCAGCGTGCCGTCGCGTCCCCACACCGTGACGGCCTCGACGAACCAGCCGGGTTTGTCCGGGTGCTGCGTCAGCACGTCGTATTCGGCGTAGTAGCTGCCGTCGCTGTTGAGCGTGAGGCTGCCGCAGCGGATGCCCTGGCGGTTGCGCCAGGTGCCCGCGTAGCTGGGCAGGCTGCTGGCCGGGTCGGTGACCTCGACGAACACCGCGTCCTCGAGCTGGATCGGCGGCAGCGGCTCGGCGCCGTAGCGCGCCGCCTCCTGCGCCAGTGCCCGGCACAGCTGCTCGGCGGTCTTCAGCCAGGTCGCGGGCAGCATCGCTTTCACCAGATCTCGGCCGGCGCCAGCAGGCGCTCCACCGGCTGGCCGCCCAGGAGGTGCTGGTCGAAGATGGCGTTGATGTCCTCGACCTTGACGTTGTTGTAGAGGATGCCCTCGGGGTAGACCAGCACGTTGGGCCCCATGCCGCACGGGCCGATGCAGCCGGCGAGCGTCACCGCGACCTTGTTGAAGCACTGCCGCTGCTGGAGCTGGTAGAGGAGCTCGTCCTGCACCTCGCGGCAGCCGCGCTCGGCGCACGAGCCGCGCGGGTGGCCGGCGGGCCTGGCCTGCGAACAAACGAAGACGTGTTTTTCGGGTTTCGGCATGGTGGGCTCCAACCTAGAAACTGCAGTTGGACGCGCTCGATGGCGCGTCTGGGCGAGTGGCTGCCGCGAAGGGAGGAGGCGGCAGGCCGGGGCCTGCAACGACGAGCGACAAAGGCAGGCGCACGACCAGATGTGGCAGCGGGTGCGTAGCGGAGTCACCCTTTCGGCGACTCGGATCGAAGGCATAGGCGTTAGCGTTCATGCGGGATTCCTCTATCAACAAAAGCGGTCAACTGCGGTTTCTAGGTTCATGCGTTGAGGGAAAGGGGCTGGTGGGTGTGGCACTGCTTGGGGCAGACCCGCGAGCAGGAGCCGCAGCCGATGCAGTCGAGCGCGTTGGCGATCGACATCACCATGGCGTTGTCCTCGTCGTCGTAGCTGTCGTCGTCGGCTTCGCGTTCGACCAGGTCGAACACGTCGCGCGGGCAGACCTTGAAGCAGCGGCCGCAGCCGATGCAGGTCTGCTGGTCGAGCTGCACCAGGAAGGTCGGGGTCCAGGCGGCGCCGCCGCGGGTGAGTCCGGTGATGGGTTCCATGTCAGCTGCCTTTCTGCGCCGCGGCGAGGCGCGCGTTGGCGTCGGCCCAGGCCTTGCAGGCGTCGTAGGTGGATTGCGCGATCGGGTGGATCTCCGCGTAGGCCGCGGGCAGGCGGTCTTCCACCAGGTCGTGCAGCTGCGACGCCCACTCGCTGGCGATCCGCTTGAGCTTTTTCACCTCGCGGTCGAGGTCCTTGAGTTCGTCTTCGCTCATCTCGGCACCTCCTCAGAGCTCGGCGACGTCGCGGTGCGCGGCGATCATGGCGAGCGCGGCGGCGAGCAGCTTGTCGGCCTCTTCCTTCATCTTCGCCAGGCTCTCGTAGCCGTAGCGGTGCACGTCGCGCACGGTGCGGTCGATCACCACCAGCTTGCCCACCGTGATCAGTGCGCGGCCGAAGCCTTCGTGGGTGATGTTCAGCATCGGCACGGCCATCAGCCCGCATTCCTTTTCGATCAGCGCGGCGATGCCGTTGTAGAACGCCTTCACGCGCGACAGCGTCTGTTCGTCGGGGTCGCCGATCACCGGAATCTCGCGGCGCTGCTCCTTGGTGAGCACGTAGGGCGCGAGGATGCGCGTCACCGGCCAGCCGTCGTAGGTGCCGTAGCTGTCGAGGGCGCGCATCTGCTTCACCATCTCCTTGATGAAATCGGTTTCGAGAATGGGGTCGAGTTCGAGCGTTGCGGCGTCAGTCATGGGGGTCTCCTGGGGTGGGGGAATCGGTGGGGCGGGAAACGTGGATGCGCGGTGCGCGGGAAAGCACCCGGGCGACGGCAAGCCCGGCGGCGAATCCGGCCGCCGTCGCCGCGGCCGCGGCGGCGTCGCCGAGGCCCGCGAGCGTCGCGGCGATGGCGCCGGCGACCGACAGCAGCGCGGGCAGCAGATAGGCGAGAAGCCCGGCGCGCAGCAGGTCGGATTCGGCGAGGTTCAGCACCAGGCGGTCGCCCGGCTCGAGCGGCAGATCGCAGGCGAGCGCCACCGGGGGCCTGTTGCGGCCGAGGAACTTGCCGAGGCCCGATACGCCGCAGCTGCTCTGCGCGTGGCAGGCCGCGCAGCCCTGCTGCGAGGACGCCTCGACCCAGACCTTGCCGGGGCCGACGGAGACGACGCGCGTGCGGGTTTCGATCGAACGAGGCTCGATCGAGGAGGCTTCGGTCATTCCTGCCACCCTTCCTCGGCCATCGAGCCGAAGCGGTCGCCCGCGTTCTGGCGCTTGATCTGCTTGACCATCCAGGCCGGCGGGCTGCTCGCGAGGCTCTGCCCCAGTTCGCCCAGCAGGGTGTCGATGGGGGTGCCTTCCTCGACCTTCAGCGGCTGGATGTCGCGCGCCAGCAGCTGCTTGATCGCGGACGCGCCGACGGCGTTGCAGTACACCGCGGCGCAGCCGGCGAGCAGGTCGATCTTGGCGGCGAGCTTGCCTTCGTGGCCGTCCATCGCGGTGTCGCGGTCGGTGAATTCGGCCACCTCGACCAGGCGCGCGTCGGCGTCGGACAGTTCGTAGATCGCGAACGATTCCGCGGCGCCGAAGTGCTGGTCGACCTGGCGGCGGTCGCTGCTGGCGAAAGCGATTTTCACGCTCATGCTCGACTCCTCAGTGGGTGTGACCAGGCGCAGGTGACGCATGGCTGGCCTCCCCGGGTGAATGGTAGGCGGCGTGGTAGATGGAACGGTAGGCGGGAATCTCGTGGTGGCCGTTGCTCACCAGGAGGTTGGCGAGGTCGAACAGCGCCTGCCGGGTGCCGCGATAGCCGACCCACAGCCGCTGGTAGCCGCCGATCAGGTCGTATTGCGGGAAGCCCGCGCGCAAGAGCGGCACGCCGAGACGCTGCGCGGTCTCGGCCGCGTGGGAATTGCTGATCACCAGGTCTGCGCCGTGCTCGCGCGCGGCCAGCTCCAGGTCCTCGAGGTCGCCGAGCTTGATCTGGGCGGCCGGTACGTCGTCGAGCACAGGCGCGCGCGACGGCGCCACCGCGGCGGTGACCTCGCAGCCCATGTCGGCCACCAGGCGCGCGAAGCCGTACAAAAGATCGGGATCGCCGGCGATGGCGACGCGCGCGAAGCCGAGCATGAAATGGGTGTCGACCATCGCGTCCTGCAGCTGGGCGCGCTGGCGCTCGAGCTTTTCCGGCACCGGCTGGCCCGAGATCAGCGCCAGCGCGTGGACGAAGGCGTCGACCGCTTCCAGCCCCATCAGCGTGTCGAAGCGGAAGTCCGACACGCCGGTGCGGTCGCGCAGCAGGTCGGCGGCGGGGTCGAGCGAGCGGCCGATCACCAGCGTCGCGATCGATTCGCCCATGGTCACGATTTCCGACACCGGGGTGCCGCCGGTGGTGACCGGGCTCGAGTCGGCGTCGGTGAGATGGCCGTCGAGCGAATCGGCGATGTCCGGCAGCACCACCGGGCGCAGGCCGAAGGCCTCGACGAGCTCCTTGACGTGCTCGATGTCGCCCGGCGTCAGCAGCGACCCGGCCAACACGTTGACCTGCTTGTGGCGTTTGCCGACGCAGGCGCTTTCCGGCACCAGGACGTCGATCATCGCCTTCACCGCCAGCGCGTAGCCGCTTTCGAGGCAGCCGGTGAAATCCGGCGTGACGACAGGCACCACGGGAATCTCGGCGTACTCGGGGCAGGCGCTGTGGAACTGGTTGGCGAGGCGATGGATGTCGGCCCCCTGGGTTTCGGAGAGCCCGGTGGTCGGCAGGCCGATCAGCGCCGGGCGGCTCTTTTCGGCGATCGCGCGCAGCCCTTCGATCACGTTGTCGTCGGCGCCCAGCACGGTGGAGGTCTGGTCCATCGCGGTGGTCTGCAGCGGGATCGGCTCGCGGAAGTGGCGCACGAAGAACACCTTGCCGAAGGCGGTGCAGCCCTGCGAGCCGTGCATCATCGGGATCGCGCGGTTGACGCCGAGGAAGGCGAGCGAGGCGCCGACCGGCTGGCTGACTTTCAGCGGGCTGACGGCGAGCGCCTTGTTGCGTTTGATGATTTCGGCCATGGCGAGCGATGCGAAACAGACAGGGATGCTGTCTACCTCGCAAACGGCGTGCCACAAAAAAACCCTTTTATTTCATTGGGTTGAAGCGTCGGTTTTTGTCGCAAAACTGACAACGCGGCGTTGCACGGTTACAACGCTACGGACGCTGGGTCTTGCTCATGGCATCCACGGATTGAAGACGCGCGGGAAGGATTCAAAATCTTGGGCATTCCGCGTCACCACCGTGAGGCCATGGCATTGCGCCGTGGCCATGAGTAGGCCATCCATGATTGGCAGCGGCCCGCCGGCCAGCTCGGCCTGGGCGGAAAACTGGGCCCAGGTGCTGAGGGCGGCCGCATCCAGCGGCAGGATGCGGCCGGCAAAGCGTTGTTCCACTTTGCCCAGCCACGCAGTGAGCTTCTGGGCGCGGCGCGGGTCGTTGGTTCTGAGTTTGAGAATCCCCTTTTCGATCTCGCCCAGGCTGATGACGCTGATGAACAGGCTGGTTTCGTCCTGTTCGTCGAGCCAGGCGATGACCTTGGGATCAGGGGCTTTCTTGATGTATTCGGATAGTGCGCAGGTATCGAGCAGCCAGCTCATAGTTCCACGTTCCGGCCGGTGTCGCGGTCACGGGAAAAATCCAGATCCTCGCCCGCGATATCCGGACCCAGCAATGCGGTGGAGAGCTTGCCGCCGCGCCGGCGGGAAAGCCTGGCGTACTCTTCCGCCGAGACCACCACCGCGGTGGGCCGGCCGTGCACGGTGACCACCTGGGCTTCGCCACTGGCTGCCTGTTTGATGAGTTGGCTCAGGTTGTTCTTGGCTTCCTGCAATTGCCATTCGGTCTGCATGACGCACCCCCAAGATTCTGGCTAGACTGGACAGAATTTAGCATGGACATGGCGGCGAGGCAACGAGGTCGAATTGCGTTGGCCGAGCCTAGGCCGTCAGCGCGATGCCCGGCGCCGAGTCGTTCGCCCACGGCGCGGGCTTCCGCACCGCCTGCCACACCGGGCTCTCGATCGTCAGCGCCAGCTGGCGCGCGAGCTCGGTCATGCCGGTGTAGCCGGCGTAGCCGAATTCGCGTTCCTGGTTGATGTCGAGGAAGGGGATGCGCGCCTTCAGCGCGGTGTACATGTTGCGGCCGCCGGCGATGAGGATGTCGGCCTGGTATTCCTTGACGATGCCGATCAGCGCCTTGGGGCTGCCGTCGGTGATCATCTTGGTCTTCTCGCCCATCAGCTCGCGGATGCGCGCCTTGTCTTCCTCGGTCGACTTGCTGGTGCCGGTGGCGACCACGTCCATGCCGAGATCCTGCAGCGCCGAGACGATCGACCACGACTTCACGCCGCCGGTGTAGAGCAGCACGCGCTTGCCGCGGAGCCGCTGCCGCCACGGTTCCAGCGCGGCGTCGACCTTGGCTTCCTCGCGCGCGATCATTGTCTCGACGCGCTCGCTGAGCGAGGCGTCGCCGAGCAGGCGGGCAAACTCGCGGAAGGCGTGGCTGGTGTCGGTGACGCCGTAGAAGCTGCCCTCGAAGAAGGGCACGCCGTGGGTCGATTCGAGCTTGCGCGCGACGTTCAGCAGCGCCTTGGCGCACACCACCATGCTGGCCTCGGCGCGGTGCATCGCCTGCACCTGGTGGAAGCGCGCGTCGCCCGACAGCGTGCAGAGGATGCGCAGACCGAGTTCGTCGAACAGCGGCAGCACGTGCCAGAACTCGCCGGCGATGTTGTACTCGCCGATGAGGTTGACGTCGTGCACGGTGACACCGGGGCGCTGCGCCTCGGGCGGCACCGGATCGGGATCGCGGGTGCCGATCACATGCTTGAACATGGAATCGCCGGCGATGCGGTTGCCGAGGTTCTTGGTGCCGTAGAAGCCGGCGCAATCGACCGGCACCACCGGCACGCCGTAGCGCGCTGACGCATCCTTGCACACCGCGTCGACGTCGTCGCCGACCAGCGCCGGCACGCAGGTGTTGTAGACGAACACCGCGGCGGGGCGGTAGCTGTCGATGGCCTGCTTGATCGAATGGAACAGCCGCTTCTCGCTGCGGCCCATGATCACGTCCTGCTCGGTGAGGTCGGTGGTCATGCCGATCTTGTAGAGCGTGGGGCCGGAAGAGCGCGTGCCGCGGTTGTCCCAGCTCGAGCCGGCGCAGGCGATCGGCCCGTGCACGATGTGGGCGACATCGGCGATCGGCAGCAGCGCGATCTGCGCGCCGTCGAACGAGCAGCCGCCGGCGGTCGCCCCCGGCTTCGGCTTGGCGCAGCCGGATTTCGACTTGGCGTTGTGGGCGCAGGCCGGTTCGTTCAGCAGTTCGGCGATGTCCTTGGCTTGCATGGTGCGCGCTCGGTGAAGGTCATGAGCTGACTATCGCAAGCGGCGTGCCAGGGGTATGTGCTTGATTTCAGGGGGAATCGTGCCGTGGCGGTGTGTAGCAAACCCTACACGGGCGGGCGCGGGTGAAGCGTGGGCGACAAACCGCGTTCACGCGCCGTAGGGCGACTGCATCCACGCCACCAGCAGCGCCGCGTCCTGCTCGCGCAGATAGCGGTAGCCCGCGTCGAGGTCGGCCGCCAGCGCGGCGGCGAGGGCGCGCGGGGTGAGGCCGCCGGCCACCAGGTGGAAGTACCAGGCGCCGGGATAACCCGCGGCGCGGTCGAACGCCTTCAGCTGCGCGGCTGCTTCCGCCCCGCGTGCCTGCAGGTCCCAGGGAAAGGACTTGAGCTTCCTCGCATGCAGCGAAACCGGCGACGCGGAGAGTAGGGAATTGCGATAGCGGTCCTGGTGCTCGCGCAGAGCGACGATCCAGTGGTCGCAGAAATGGTGGTCCGCGCGTGCCTGGCTCGCCGCCCAGTCGGCAAGAAAGCGCACCAGCGGATGGACCTGTCCGGCCGGCGCCGGCAACCGTGCGGCGACATGGCGCATGTCGGTCAGGCGGCGGAAGCGGTAGCGCGGCGGCGCCACCGGGTGGCCATCCAGCATGGCCGGGCACAGGGGGTCGATCAGCTCCTGCAGGTCGGCGGGCGGCTCGTCGGCGAACAGGCGCCGGTCCATCACCTCGTGCAGCTCCTCGATCTCCAGCTGCAGGAAGTCCGCCGGCGCGGGGCCGTAGGGCGCGACGAAGTAGTGGGTGCGGCCGCTCATGCGGGTGGCGAGCAGCTCCTCGCCGCCGTGGCGCTCGAACAACATCTCCATGTCGCCGCCGCAGGCGGCCAGCTCCGCCTCGGCCCAGGCTTCGACGCTGTCGGCGACGCGCTCGCCGCTCGCTCGCACCACGCCGCCGGGGCGATACCAGCCGCCGCGGCTGAGCGCGAAGCGGAACGGCTGGCCGGGCACTGCGCGGCTGGCCGTTTCCAGCAGGCCGCTGTGATGCGGGCGCGGCGGCGTGGCCTCGAGTTCGGCGGCGAGCTGCTGCAGGGCGGGGGCGTCGAGATAGGCGTTCATGGCGTTTCCGGGTCAGGTTGCATTGCGTTGAGTCGGTCGCGCACCTGCTCGCGCACGTCGCGGTCGGCGTCGTCGGCGAGGGCGCGCAGCGCGTCGAGCGGCGCCCGCCCGGCCGCGCCGAGGCGCACGCGCCAGTCGGGGTCGGCGAGCAGGCGCGCGGCATCGTCGGGCAGCATGCGGGCGGCGGCGATGGCACGCACGTCGGGGTCTTCGTCGGCGGCCAGCTTCGACAGCGCAAACGCCGGCATCCGGCGCGCCACTTCCTTGCGCACCTCGCGGTCCGGGTCGTGCACCAGCCGCACGAGACTGCCGTGGGGGATGCGCTGCGCCACGTGCTGGCGCACCAGGTAGTCGGGGTCGCCGAGCATCGCGTGCAGCCGCTCGGCGGGCAGCCGGCTGGCCACGGTGATGCGCACCTCGCGGTCGTCGTCGCCGATGAAGGCGGCCAGCTCCTCGGGCGGCAGGCGGGTGACCACGGCGCGGCGCACCGCCTCGTCGCGGTCGTGGGCGAGCGTGCGCACCGCCTCGACCGGCGCGTAGCGCACGGCGATGGCGCGCCGCTCCCAGAAGGGATCCTGCAGGCAGGCCACGGCGAATTCCGGATTCATGCGCAGGAACCGCTCGATCTGCCGCCCGCTGCGCACGACCAGGCAGCGGTCGCCCGGCTCGCAGCGCCCGGCCGCGCGCACCGTGTCGCGGTGCGGGCAGACCGTGCAGTCCGCGCGCGGCGTTTCGGCGCGGGCGAGGGTGGGGAAGCGCGGCGTTGCTGCCATCGGCTCAACCGGGCTGTGGCGTCCGCCGCAGGTGGGCCGCCAGCGCCGCGTCCATGGTCGCCAGATGCAGGTCGAACCACGGCGCCAGGCCGTCCTTGACGTAGGCGCGCGCCAGCGCGGTGCGTCCGCGGCGGATCGCCAGGTTGAGCTGCACCAGCTCGCCCAGCACCCGGTGATGCTCGCCCTCGTGCTCGGCGATGCCCGGGTAGCGGCTGGCTCGCATCAATCCGCCTTCCTCGGCGACGTGCATCTTGAACAGCGTCACCAAGGTCTGGAAGCGCACGGGAAATGCGGCGTTGCTGGCCGCGATCAGGCCCGCGATCACTTCGGCGAGCGCCTCGTGGCTCGCGTCGGTGTCGACCGCCTGCGGGCGTTCGGCGACGGCGGCCGGCATCATGCCGCCGCGGCGACGCGCGAAGCGCCGGCTGCCGCCAGGAAGTCGGACACGTCGGCGTCGATCCATTCGAAGCCGCGCCTGGCGAGGAAGCGCTTTTCCTTGTCGGTTGCGTTCGGGATCAGCGCCCAGCCGGCCGGCTCGCCGGCGCCGAACGCGATGTCGCTCATCACCATGCGCTCCGTGTCGCGCGTCAGGCGCAGGCCCAGCAGCAGGTACTGCCGGCCCTGGCGCATGCGCTTGACGAAGGACGGGATCGCGAAGCCACCCATCAGCTCGGTGACGTAGTCGACAAAGTCGGCGTCGGAGGCAATGTAGTCCGACGCCGGCAGCGGCGTGCCGAGCGGCTTGAACAGCACCGGCAGGCTGGTGTCCACCGCTTCGTGCTCGATCGGCAGATAGGCCGTGCCGTCGTAGTGGTAGAGGCGGAAGCGGTAGGCGGTGCCGCCGATGCGCGCCACGCCGACGATCAGCGTGTGCGGCGTGTCGGCGTAGGCCTGCTGCAGCAGCGTGTCGCGGTTGCTGTCGACGACGTAGGGCAGGCGCTTGCCGGCCAGCCAGCTGTGCAGCGCCGAGCCGCTCCAGGCGGTGTCGCGGTAGACGGCGTCCAGAAGCCGCGTCAGCGCCGAACGGCCGCGCTTCAGCTCCACGTTCATCGCCGCGCGCGAAAACTCGTACATCAGTTTGGGCGCCATCGGCCGGCCCTCGTTGATCGCGAGGATCAGGCTCTCGCTGTCGGCGGGAATCGCGCGCCCGGACTGCGGGTCGACCACGCCGGCGAGCGCGCCGGGGCCGAGATAGGGAACCACCGTGCCTTCGGCGAGGCCGGCGAGGATGGTTTCGAAGCGGGAATGCATGGGCAACTCCTTGTTGGTTGGGTCAACACGGGGAGTCGTGCAAGAAGCGGGCCGCAGCCTAGACATCGAATTGGCGCGGGTTTGCGGCCGGTCGTCGATGTCGGGTTTGCGCCAAGAGGGGGAGGGCGTGTCGCAAACGCGCCCCGCAGAAAGAAAGCGCATCCGGGAACAGCAGTGTGCGATGCAAGCCCAGGCTTCCATGTCCGGAAGTTCCCCGGGAAATCAGCTCGCTACGCCGAGCGCAGGAAGCGGAGTAGGGGATTGGTTCGATACGTTGGGAAAACCGTGGTCGTCCCATATCATTGCGGCGTGCCGACTAGATTTGGCGAGTGGCGACCCACTCCATGACGCTTTTGCGTTCATGATTAGGGCGCCCTAAAAAATGATAACTAATTGTTTAATAGCTGTTTTTTCAATCGGGTCCTTACGAATGACGCTTTATAAAGCGTCATTTAGGATGGACACTTTACGTTAGGGTTCTCTACAGATGGCGAAACACAAGGCCCGGCTTATTTCGCTGCTTGTCATTGAAGCTGCGCTTGTTGCGCTTCATGTCGCCCTCCGCGCACCGGCAGAAGCTAGCGTTTCGCCGGCCTTCGAGTGGCATTTTTGGGGCGCCCTTATTGTCGGCGTGGCCCTGGTTGGTTATGCCCTTTCAATTCGGTGCCCTGTGCCAGGCTGCCGCAAGCAGCAGGTATTTCGCGGCCTGTCATTCTTCAATCTTCGTTGGCCATCCGAGCGTTGCCATTCATGCGGCTCAACATTGGAGCAAAAGCCAAGTGGTCACAAACCCTAACCCGGCGCTCAACCTCGCTCCCTTCGGTCGCTGGACGGCGCTAAAGCGCCGCCGGTTAGCTCTACGTTGGGCGCCATAGATATGATTTCGTACACGCATCCGACCGTTATCACTTTTGGTGTGTTCGTTGTCGCACTCCTCGCAGAAAGCTGTTCTCGTGGCGTTACCTTAGAGGACTCCGGAAGGATCACCCAGATCTCTGGGAGAAAAGCGGCTGTCGCACTATCTGGACCGACTCTGACTTGATCCGTGCTTGGCCGACGATTCGCTTCCTATTGCATCGTGAGTACGGCGCACGACCCACGCCCGGCACGATTTTTTGCGAGAGCTATCGGAGCGCAGTCTTAATTAGTTATTTCGCTGCGGCAGGCAGTGTCGTCGCATTTTTCATTAGCATGTTCATTTTTGGCTCGCCGAAGCAATGATAAGAATGACGCCCAACACTTCGGTCAAGCGGGACTGGCTTACAGCGCGCTTCGCCCGCTTCCAGCCAGCCCCTTACCTTCGACGTTGGGCATCTTAGGAGAGTCGTCTTGCTAAGTGAAGTGCACAATGGCTGGACCGTCACGTTCAAAAAGAACATTCATATGTACTGCCACCTTCTGAAGCTATCAAAAGGTAATCGTGTGTATGAAGTGCAGTGCGAAGACTCCCCCTTAAGTAACGGACTTGTGGGAATGTGGCCATATTCCCTAAATCTTGAAGATGCGGAATATCAAGACTTACTGTTAGGGCTGCGTGAGTGGGCTAAACACTCAGGAATGAAGTACAGAATGTATACATCAAAGAACGAATACGAGACAAATGATGATGGAACATAAAGTGAAGCCCAACCCCGCGCTCAAGTGGGACGCGCCTTCGGCGCGCCCCTTAGCTTTACGTTAGGCCAAAAACCATGAGCGACATCATTTTTTCAACGTGGCAGGGAAAGGTAAGCCTTGCAAAAGCATTTTGGGGCTACTTCGTCCTTGGCCAAATCTTGTTGAGTCTTACCATTGTTGCGTTATCGCTCCCCTCGTTACTTTTTGGCGTCGAGGGCATAGAAAAGGTTTCCACCGTCACTTTTCCCATTTATGACGTATTTCTTGTGTGGGCCTTGGTAGGCATTTGGAAATGCTCTCCAAACACCAGGCGCCAGCCCTTTTCAATAGCCGCAAAAGCGTTCGTTATTCTGTTTTCGTCTTTATGGGTGGTTGCTAGTGTTCAGTACTATTTTGCCTAACCCTTCGGTCAAGTTCGCTCCACTTCGTTCCGCTGGGCCGCGCCGCAAGCGGCGCGCCCCTTACCTCGAACGTAAAAATGGGGTCGGACACGATATTCATGGTCCGAGCCAAGTCAACAATCGTGTCCGACCCCATTTCCCCCATTCCACAGTGGGAGTTTCCACAGCTTCTTCGGGCGCGCAGTGGAGCCAAACTACAGCAATATCGGTCGGGGTGTCGGTTGACTTTTGCTCTAACCCTCCCCCATCGGCATGTGAAGAGCCTGAAGAGCATCCCGCAATCCCCGACAGTGCTTCTTATGGAATATCAAGGCACTTGGGTGTGACGGTCACAGCCAAGGGCGCGGTGTGCCTAAACGTGGGAATCTCAACCCCTATGCCTGGTAGCGTAAGTTGGGATTTGCCTAAAAAGTAAGGGGTGGGTCGATGAATACTATCCAGTTGCTATTAAGTATTGCTATTTCATGTTTGGTTGTGGTGCTTTTCTACTATCAAATTCAGGTCCTTTTTCACACAAAACCGGGAATGCTCGCGCGTGTCGTCTATGGAGGATGGATTTTCCATCCTGAGTATTTGGAGCAAGGGGGTAAGTGTTACAGAAAAAAACTTTTGGCTTCCATGGCGATATTTGTTGTTTTGACCTTGATTTTAATGTTTATGCCGGGCGCTGCGGCCACGGCAACTAAATGAGCAAAGCGGGGTCAGATACCGTCTTGAAACCGAGAAGAACGTAAAAATGGGGTCGGACACGATATTCATGGTCCGAGCCAAGTCAACAATCGTGTCCGACCCCATTTCCCCGGCCGGGTGGGGCATGTGTTCCAGGGGCGTTACAAGGCAATCCTGGTTGAACGCGACAACTATCTGCTGGAATTGGCGCGCTACATCGTGCTGAATCCGCTGCGCGCCGGGATGGTGAAAAAACTGGAAGGCTGGCCCTGGAGCAGTTACTTCGCCACCTGCGGCCAGGCAGACGCCCCTGACTGGTTGCATACCGACTGGATTCTGGCGCAGTTCGGGCGGCAGCGTGCGAGCGCGATTCACAAGTACGTGGAGTTCGTGCATCAAGGTGCGCGGCTGCCGAGCGTGTGGACGCAGCTGCAGGGGCAGATTTATCTAGGCTCGGAAAGCTTCGTCCGGAGCATGCAGGCGCTCATCGAGAAGAAGCCGGCGCTGGATGAAATTCCGCGTGCCCAGCGTCGAGCGCTGACACAATCGCTGGCGGACTTTGAGCGTCGCCACGATCGCAACGAGGCGATCGCCCGCGCGTACCTGTCTGGCCAGCATACGATGGCGGCGATCGCCGCCCATTTTGGTGTTCACTACACAACGGTGAGCCGGCTGGTGAAGGCTTACGAAAAAACGGGGGGGAGGTCGATGTGTTAATGAAAGACCTGACCCCGGTTTTCATCTGATATGAAAAAAATCGTTATTAGGCGTGATTGCGGGAGTCGCACTCACCATCGCGGTGATTGCGGCCGGTTTGTATTACGTTTACGAGAAGGGCAAAGTATTGCAGGCGGACATAAAGGCCGACATTGAGCTGGAGCGGCAACGCGCTGTTGACCAGTTTGGTACGACGTGCGAAAACGCAAATGCCAAAATCGCCGAGTTTGTCTACAACGAGCTCAAGCCGGGGCTCTCAGCATTGTCGGCGGAGGGGCAAGGTAAAGACGAACGTCATTTGTCGCTTCTCGCCTTGATAGAAAAACATGCTGCGTACGCTTCCTACTGTGGGCGCAATGTGCGCTACCCAACCGGCGATCGTGACTTCGAGTCCGCGGAGAAATTGATCAAGCTGACTTCCGGCCTCAAGGACATGCACACCTATCTTGCGGCCTCCAGGCACGAGAATTGCGACAGTGACTGCCGCGCTCTGCTGCTGAACAGCGCAGCGAATGAATTTCCCAAACTCGACAAGGTTTTGGTTGCAGACTGGCAGTGGCAGCAAGGGGAACAATAACCAAACAAGCATGACGGGGTCAGGTCTTGCCTTTTGCCGCAAAAGACAAGACCTGACCCCAAGGTTTCATTAATGCGAGATCTGGGTCCGAGGAGTGATGTCGTGTCCAAGTTGCCCAGGTTTCTCGCGAAAAGGTGGGCATCGTGGATTATCTTGTCAGGTTTTTTGTTTTTTCTATTTACCTTTCTTTCTTTTTCTCGTTTGGATGGTGTCTTTATCTTATAAGTAAATTGTACGGTACACGGGAGTACGGCGGGAGGCTTTATAATCTCACCTTGCTGAAAGCGGCGGCCTCAAGTGTATTTTTGTATTTTGCTTTTGCTGTTGGTGATTTTAGTGGTATCCCTAGAGAGGATTTTGGTTCGGGCTGGATGTTTTTGCTGTCGCTGTTTCTTCTCGTCGGCGGCTGGGTCCTCCACTGGGTCAGGTTCCGAAAGAAAGCATAAATAGGGTCAGACCACAATTCGTCTGTCCAAACGTCTAGAAACAGCCGCTCACCATGGGATAGAAAAACAATGCTCAAATTCCTGCAGTCGGTTTTGAACGGTGGCCAGTCAAAGCCCCCCCTGTGAGGCCAAGGCAGGTCGACCTCTCCGCCGCCCTCGAGTGTCGAGGTTCCGGGCGCTGAAGGATTGTCGCTTGAACCGCTTCTTAGGCAGGTTCACCACAGGTGGGGTCAGGTCTTGCAAAACTACATTCCGCGCCCGCGTTCTAAGCCGATGTTGTCTTGCAAGACCTGACCCCGGGGCTGTGACTCAGCGCTTCGAGCGACCTCGTAAACCGCTGCGCGCTTTTCTCGGCGCCTCAAGCGCAACGTCAGGCGCATGAAGGAGAGACCGTGGTGACATATACAGCGGCATCGACCGAGCTTGAATGCATATCGAACGGTTTGATGATGTATGCGTTCTCATTAGCCAAAGCAGGCCAGCAGAGCGAGGGGGGCAAATTGGCCCCCGAACTCACGAGACTGAGAAAGTCCATCGAGGAAACTACAAGGTGAAGACCCTGGAACTGACCCGTTCTCGGCCATTAGGCGACGCTGGCCGAACCTTGATTCGGAGTAAAACAGATGGTTCGTGAACAACGTTCTCCCAAGCGGCTGGCCGCGATCTTCGCCGCCTTGCTGGCCGTGCCCGCGGCGCTCTTCGTCCTGGGGTGGACGTTCACTTTGGGCGACTACCCGGTCGCGCCCACCGCGGCGGACGACCCGTCTCTGCCGGTCATCGAAGCCAATGGCTACCGCTTTCATGGCGAGGTCTTCGGCGACTCGAACTCGCGCGTGGTGATCGTCGTTCACGGCGGGCCTGGCTGGGACTACCGCAGCCTGCTGCCGCTGCGGGCGCTGGCTGACGACTACCGGGTGGTGTTCTACGACCAGCGAGGGAGCGGCCTCTCGCCCCGTGTTCCGGCGGAAACGCTCGGCTTGGAGCCGTCGCTCGCCGACCTCGACGCCATTGTCGAGACATTCCGCGGCGACGGCCCGGTCGTGCTGATCGGCCATTCCTGGGGAGCAATGCTGGCGTCGGCATACCTCGCTCGCGCCCCGCACAAGGTGAGCCACGCGGTGCTGATCGAGCCGGGCTTCCTCAACGCCGAGCTGCTCGAACAATCCGGGCTCCGCATGGGGCCGCGCTGGGAGGCGGGCTATCTCTTCTACGCGGCCCGGCGCTGGTTCGAGTCGCTGCATGTCGAAGGGCCCGATAGCGAGGCGGGCGGCGACTATTTCCTTGGCGACGTCGCCGCGCGCGCCAACCCCGAGTACTACTGCAACGACGTGATCCCGGAAGCCGGCACGCTGCACTGGCGTGCCGGCGCGACGGCCATGCGCGCGGTGCTGGGGTCGGCTGTGGACGCTGACGGCAGGTTGCAGTTCGATATCACCGACGGTCTCCAGGAATATCGCCAGCCCGTGCTGCTTCTTGCGAGCAGTTGCAACCGTCTGATCGGCGTCGAGCAGCAGCGGCGCCACCTCAAACACTATGCTGCCGCGGAGCTGGTCGTCATTCCGGACAGCGGCCACATGGTGGTGGCGGAGGAGCCGGAGGCCACGCTGGCGGCGATCCGCCGCTACCTGGCGAAGGAGCCTTAAACATGAAATGGTTCGAGAACCGGGGTCAGTTCTGTAGCCTATTGTTGCAAGTACTTGGCTCAGCGAAAGCAGCAAGATGCATAACAACCCCATCGAATCCGACGGCTCACCCTTCCGCTGCGCTTCAGGGCAAGCCGCTGCTCATGTGGAACGTTAGCCATTTCACATACCACCCTGGAGCCGCTCATGGAATCCGAGTTTGTTTTGAACGTTCGCAGGTCTGCCGAGGACTCTTTCGCTTCCGGCCTCTATTGTGCGGAAAGCGTCGTGCTCGCTCTCGCCGATGCTCAAGGCGTTGAATCCGAGCTTCTGCCCAAAGTGGCTACCGCCTTTTGCAGCGGCATGGGCCGCACGTGTGGCACATGCGGTGCACTCACCGGCGCAATTATGGGCGTCAGCCTTGCGCTTGGCCGCTCCGAAGCGAGTGCGTCGGTACAACCGTCCTACACAGCTACTGAGCGTCTAATTCGAGAGTTCGAGAAAGAGTTTGGCACCCGAGACTGCCACGTCTTGTTGGGGTGCGATCTCGCCACTCCGGAAGGCCAAGCCATGTTTCGCGAAAAGAAGCTGGGACAGCAGTGCGCAAAATACACAGGCAAGGCCGCAGAAATTGCCGCTCGCATAGTCGAAGAAATGGCTAACCAGGCAGTCCACACGGACGCTGCGCGATAAAGCCGCGCAGCGCCGGTGACTGCTACGTTGGGCGTCGCTTGGCCACGGAACCTGATGACGTGTGATCATCACGACTTGACCTGACGTCTGTAGTAGGGTCGAAGCTTGGCGCTCCCATTTCACAGGAGCAAATGATGGCCGATCCGAAATCGATGTCAGACGACGAGTTTCTTGCAGCCTTCCTGGATTCCAGCATGCCGCCAGCCGGCTTTGATCACCTCGGCCACATGCGGGCGGCCTGGCTGCTGCTCCAGCGCCGTCCGCTTGAAGATGCGGTGGCCGAAACGTGCAATGCCATCGCCCGTCTGGCAACCCGTTTGGGCGTACCGGGCAAGTACAACCGAACCCTTTCCGAAGCCTTGGTCCGTCTGATGGCGCACGGCGGCGCCACGGACAGGGCGCTCTCATGGGAAGACTTTCTCGCCAGCAACGCCGCTTTGACCGGCGATGCGCGCGGCGTTCTGGCACGCCACTATCGTGACGAAACCCTGAGCTCGCCGGCGGCACGGGAGTGCTTCATGCCCCCTGATCGCCAGCCGCTGCCGTCATGAGCCGATCCGATACAGGCAAGTTAACGCTCGGTCAGCTCGCCAAACGAGTCGGTCTGGCGCGATCCTCCGTCCTGCATTACGAGTCGCTGGGGTTGCTGGCACCGGGCGGGCGCAGCACTGCGGGCTACCGACTTTACGGGAAGCCGGAGCTCGATCGTCTGCTCACCATCCGCCGTCTGCGCGACTCGGGTTTGGCCCTCGCCGACATACGCACGCTTCTTTCTCCGTCCAATGAGTCAGGCTTGCGCGGAGGTGCCGGGCCGATGGCGCTTCTGGAGAAGCGTCTGATCGGCCTCTGCCAGGAGGTGGAGCGCATCCGCGAGCAACAACGCCACCTCGCACACCTGCTCGCGGTTCCCGATTTCCGCAACGCCCGACAGCATTGGGACAAGGAAACGTGGGTGGCATTGCTGCGCCAGGCGGGGTTCGACGAAGAGGCGATGCACCTGTGGCACATTGAATTCGAGCGCGAAAACCCGAAAGAGCATGCGCGCTTCCTGGAGTCGCTTGGCCTCAGTCGGGCCGAGATCGCAAGGATTCGCCGTTGGTCGCGAATCAAGCCGGAAGCACAGGCCAGATGAGCAATCAATATTGGGCACAGACCACGGCTTCTGCTCCCGCCAGAACACCCGCGGCCCGTCCCCGAATACGGTTCTGAGAGGTAATCGAAGTCATGAAGACCCAGTACTACGCCGCATCAAGTCTCGATGGGTTTATCGCCACCGAGGATGACTCGTTGGAGTGGCTGTTTCCTCTTGCGGATCTGAAGGATTCCAGCTACCCGAAGTTCATTGCCGAGGTGGGCGCACTGGCAATGGGGTCCGCCACCTACGAATGGATGCTCCGCAATGCCGACAAGCTTGCTGCCGACACCGGGGCGCCTTGGCCGTACACCCAGCCTGCCTGGGTATTCACCCGTCGCGCACTCCCGGTAATTGAAGGTGCAGACATCAGGTTCGTGAAGGGTGATGTGCGCCAGGTTCACAACGAGATGCGCGTGGCCGCCGGGGCCGGGAACATCTGGATTGTGGGGGGTGGAGACCTGGCGGGGCAGTTTCATGACGCAGGACTTCTGGATGAACTGATCATCCAAATTGGCTCGGTTACCCTGGGCAGAGGCAAGCAAGTGTTTCCGCGCCGAGTTCTGAGCCCGATCCTGCGCCTTGTTTCGGTTCAGCAGATGGGGGCCGGTATGGTGGAACTGCGTTATGCGGTAGGCAAATAGCGGTGGGGTCTCTTTGACCGGTGGCGACATGGAGTCTGCTCACGCCGCGCCAATCACAGCGCCGCAACCTCCCGATGCCGGAAGCAATCCACCAGATGGTCGTTGACCATGCCGGTGGCCTGCATATAGGCGTAGACGATGGTGGAGCCGACGAACTTGAACCCGCGCTGCCTGAGGTCGCGGCTGATCGTGTCGGAGAGCTCGGTGCGGGCCGGCAGCTGGCCGAGGTCGGTCCAGGCGTTCTGGATCGGGGCGCCGTCGACGAAGCGCCAGAAGTAGGCGTCCAGGCCGCCGAACGCCTCCCGGACCGCGAGGGCGGCGCGGGCGTTGCTGATGGCGGCTGCCACCTTCAGGCGGTTGCGCACGATGCCGGGATCGGCCAGCAGGCGCGCGACGTCGGCCTCGCCGTAGCGGGCGATGCGTGCGGCGTCGAAGTTGTCGAACGCGCGCCGGTAGCCTTCGCGCTTCCTCAGGATGGTGGACCAGGCCAGGCCCGCCTGCGCACCTTCCAGGATGAGGAGTTCGAAGAGGGCGCGCTCGTCGTGCTGCGGCACCCCCCATTCGGTGTCGTGGTAGGCGACGTAGAGCGGCTCGACGCCGCACCAGCCGCAACGCCGCAGGGCGTTCACCGGTCGTGCCCGCCGTCCGCCGCGCTGCTGCGGTCGTTTTCGCAAAGTCGCGTCGCGAACAGCGCGCCGCGTCTGGCCCGAAAGAGGTTCAGCGGTTGGGAAACCATCGCCGGATTGTTGAAGGCGGGGCGACCGCTGTCAACCTGAGCGCGCCGCCGACAGACCGGTCCCGAACCTTGTAGCCACCGCGACAATGGCCGGGCCATTGTTGCGTCCGACACCCGCTTTCGCTGCCGCGCAAACCTCTCTTTTCCTTTCATATCAGTTGGTTACCAGTGCCACACCAGTCTGGCACGACGCTTGCGATATCCCTGGTGCGAACGAAATTTTTCAATCGCGTTCCGTTTACACCCAAGGAGAGTGAGATGGCTCGTCTGCGTCAATGTGCGATTTATGGCAAGGGGGGTATTGGTAAATCGACCACTACCCAGAATCTGGTGGCTGGCCTCGCCGAGGCAGGTCAGAAAGTGATGATCGTGGGCTGCGACCCGAAGGCGGATTCGACCCGCCTGATCCTGCATGCGAAGGCGCAGAACTCGATCATGGAGATGGCGGCCAACGCCGGCTCGGTGGAAGACCTGGAGCTGGAAGACGTGCTGAAGGTCGGCTACCGCGACATCAAGTGCGTGGAGTCGGGCGGCCCTGAGCCCGGCGTCGGCTGTGCCGGCCGCGGCGTGATCACCGCGATCAACTTCCTCGAGGAAGAGGGCGCGTACGAGGAAGACCTCGACTTCGTGTTCTACGACGTGCTCGGCGACGTGGTGTGCGGCGGCTTCGCCATGCCCATCCGCGAGAACAAGGCGCAGGAGATCTACATCGTCTGCTCCGGCGAGATGATGGCCATGTACGCCGCCAACAACATCGCCAAGGGCATCGTGAAGTACGCCAACTCGGGCGGCGTGCGTCTGGCCGGCCTCATCTGCAACAGCCGCAACACCGCCCGCGAGGACGAGCTGATCATGGAACTGGCACGCCAGCTCGGCACCACCATGATCCACTTCGTGCCGCGCGACAACGTGGTGCAGCGCGCCGAGATCCGTCGCATGACCGTGATCGAGTACGAGCCGACCGCCAAGCAGGCCGACGAGTACCGCCAGCTGGCCCGGAAGATCGTCGAGAACAAGAACTTCGTCATCCCGACCCCGATCACCATGGACGAGCTGGAAAAGCTGCTGATGGATTTCGGCGTGATGGAAGAGGAAGACGAGTCGATCGTCGGCAAGACGGCGGCCGAAGAAGCTGCGGTTGCGGTGGCGTGACGCAAAGCCCCTCTCCCCTTGGGGGAGAGGGGTTGGGGAGAGGGGAGGCTGGCGCTTCACCCTCTTCCCCAAAAGGGGACTCCGACTTTCTACGAGCTGAAGCTCGTGAAAGATCGTATGCCCCGGCCCTCCCCCTCAAGGGGGAGGGAGAAACCGATCAACCTGTACACGCTGTCCACAGATTGGTGGCGGCGTGCAAGGAGAACCGAATGTCTGCATTGACGCGTGAAGAAACCGAGGCCCTCATCAAGGAGGTGCTCGAGGTCTATCCCGAGAAGGCCCAGAAGGACCGGGCCAAGCATCTGGCGGTCAACGACCAGAGCGTTGAACAATCGAAGAAGTGCATTACCTCCAACCGCAAGTCGCTGCCCGGGGTGATGACCATCCGCGGCTGCGCCTACGCCGGTTCCAAGGGCGTGGTGTGGGGTCCGATCAAGGACATGATCCACATCTCCCACGGTCCCGTCGGCTGCGGCCAGTATTCCCGCGCCGGGCGCCGCAACTACTACGTCGGCGTCACCGGCGTGAACACCTTCGGCACGATGAACTTCACCTCGGACTTCCAGGAGAAGGACATCGTGTTCGGCGGCGACAAGAAGCTCGCCAAGATCATCAACGAGATCGAAGGCCTGTTCCCGCTGCACAAGGGCATCTCGGTGCAGTCCGAGTGCCCGATCGGCCTGATCGGCGACGACATCGAGGCGGTGTCGAAGAAGGGCGCCGCCGAACTCAACAAGCCGGTGGTGCCGGTGCGCTGCGAGGGCTTCCGCGGCGTATCGCAGTCGCTCGGCCACCACATCGCCAACGATGCCATCCGCGACTGGGTGTTCTCGCGCGACGGCAAGGACGTCAAGCAGGAATTCGTCCCCGGCCCCTACGACGTCTCCATCATCGGCGACTACAACATCGGCGGCGACGCCTGGTCGAGCCGCATCCTGCTCGAGGAAATGGGCCTGCGCGTGGTCGCCCAGTGGTCCGGCGACGGTACCCTGGCCGAGATCGAGCTCACCCCGAAGGTGAAGCTCAACCTCATCCACTGCTACCGCTCGATGAACTACATCGCGCGCCACATGGAAGAGAAGTACAGCATCCCCTGGATCGAGTACAACTTCTTCGGCCCGACCAAGATTGCCGAGAGCCTGCGCGCCATCGCCGCGCACTTCGACGACACGATCAAGGAAGGCGCCGAGCGGGTGATCGCCAAGTACCAGCCGATGGTCGACGCGGTGATCGCCAAGTACCGGCAGCGCCTGGAAGGCAAGCGCGTGATGCTCTACGTCGGCGGCCTGCGTCCGCGCCACGTGATCGGCTCGTATGAAGATCTGGGCATGGAAGTGGTCGGCACCGGCTACGAGTTCGGCCACAACGACGACTACGACCGCACGATCAAGGAGATGGGCAACGCGACGCTGCTCTACGACGACGTCACCGGCTTCGAGTTCGAGGAGTTCGTGAAGAAGGTCAAGCCCGACCTGATCGGCTCCGGCATCAAGGAAAAGTACATCTTCCAGAAGATGGGCGTGCCTTTCCGCCAGATGCACTCGTGGGACTACTCCGGCCCTTACCACGGCTACGACGGTTTCGCCATTTTCGCCCGCGACATGGACATGACCATCAACAACCCGTGCTGGAAGAGCCTCACCCCGCCCTGGCAGAAGCAGCCGGAAGCGGAAGCGATCGCCCAGGCCGCGTAAGCCACACCCAGTGGGCGGCCCGCGCCGCCCGATGAATCAACCTACGCCCGTGTCCGCGGATTGGCGGCTCGGGCCAGGAGATGAACATGCAAGCCGTTGAAGACATCAAGCCGTCGTACCCCCTGTTTCGCAATGACGAATACAAGGAGATGATCAGGAACAAGCAGGTCGCGTTCGAGGAGCGCACCGAGCAGTCGAAGATCGACGAAACCTTCCAGTGGTCGACCACGCTGGAATACCAGGAACTCAACTTCAAGCGCGAGGCGCTGACCGTCAACCCCGCCAAGGCCTGCCAGCCGCTCGGCGCGGTGCTGTGCGCGCTCGGCTTTGAGAAGACGCTGCCGTACGTGCACGGGTCGCAGGGCTGCGTCGCCTACTTCCGCACCTACTTCAACCGCCACTTCAAGGAGCCGATCGCCTGCGTGTCGGACTCGATGACCGAGGACGCGGCGGTGTTCGGCGGCCAGAAGAACATGTTCGACGGCCTGGAGAACGCCAAGGCGCTCTACAAGCCGGACATGATCGCGGTGTCGACCACCTGCATGGCCGAGGTGATCGGCGACGACCTCAACGCCTTCATCAACAACAGCAAGAAGGAAGGGCACATCCCGCAGGAATACCCGGTGCCCTTCGCCCACACGCCGAGCTTCGTCGGCAGCCACGTCACCGGCTGGGACAACATGTTCGAGGGCATCGCGCGCTACTTCACGCTCAACCACATGGAAGGCAAGGTCGCCGGCAGCAACGGCAAGATCAACATCGTGCCGGGCTTCGAAACCTACCTCGGCAACTTCCGCGTGATCCACCGCATGCTCGACGAGATGGGCGTCGCGCACACCATGCTGTCCGACCCGACCGAGGTGCTGGACACCCCGGCCGACGGTTCCTTCCGCATGTATTCCGGCGGCACCACGCAGGACGAGGTGAAGGACGCGCCCAACGCGATCAACACCTTCCTGCTGCAGCCGATGCAGCTCGAGAAGACCAAGAAGTTCGTCGAGAACACCTGGAACCACGAGGTGCCCAAGCTCGACATCCCGATGGGTCTGGAGTGGACCGACGAGTGGCTGATGAAGGTCTCCGAGATCACCGGCAAGGCTATCCCCGAGTCGCTGGCGAAGGAGCGCGGCCGCCTGGTCGACATGATGACCGACAGCCACACCTGGCTGCACGGCAAGCGCTTCGCGCTCTACGGCGACCCCGACTTCGTCATGGGCCTGACCAAGTTCCTGCTGGAGCTCGGCGCCGAGCCGGTGCACATCGTCTGCCACAACGGTTCCAAGAAGTGGGACAAGGCGATGAAGAAGCTGCTCGAGTCCTCGCCCTACGGCGTGAACTGCAAGACCTACCCCGGCGCCGACCTGTGGCACCTGCGCTCGCTGGTGTTCACCGACAAGCCCGACTTCATCATCGGCAACAGCTACGGCAAGTTCATCCAGCGCGACACGCTGCACAAGGGCAAGGAATTCGAGGTGCCGCTGATCCGCCTGGGCTTCCCGATCTTCGACCGCCACCATCTGCATCGCATGACTACGATGGGGTACGAGGGCGCGATGACCATGCTCACCACCCTGGTGAACGCGGTGCTCGAGCGGCTGGACGAAGAGACCCGCGGCATGGGGACGACCGACTACAACTACGACCTCATCCGCTAAGCAGGGGTCAGGGTCAGCGGTCAGGATTCAGGGAAGAAAGCCGGCCATGCCGACCCCCCCTGGATCCTGGATCCTGAACCCTGAACCCTGCAATTCCGAAGGAATTGCCCATGGCCAACATCATGATCCGACGCGGTGCCGCAGGCGAGTACGTGTTCTACCTGCCCAAGCGCGACCTGGAGGACACCATCACCTCGATGGAGTTCGACCAGGCCGACAAGTGGGGCGGGGAGATCAAGCTCAACAACGGCGGCGCCTACTACGTCGACCCCTTGCCCGCCCCCCCCAGGCTGCCGATTTCCGTGCGCGCCCGGCGCATGGACGCGGCCGAATGAACTGAAAGGAACCATCATGGCACTCAAGATCCTTGCCGACCTCTGCACCGGATGTGCAGATTGCGAAGCCGACTGCCCGACCGCGTCGATCCGCATCAAGAAGGGCGTCTACATCATCAACGCCGATACCTGCACCGAATGCGACGGAGACTACGACTCGCCGAAATGCGTCGAGCTCTGTCCGATCGACGGCTGCATCGTGCCGCTCGCGGCCTGATGCTTTTCTCCCTCTCCCGTTGCGGGACTGCGTAAGGGCCGCTGCGAAGCGGCCCTGCGCGGGGGAGGGCCGGGGAGAGGGCAGCCTCTCCCGCTTGAACAGGAGCGTGACATGACCACCATCACCCAGGGCGCAGCCTTGCGCATCGCGCTCGCCGCGCGCGTCCTCGAGGGCGTCGACACCCGGGCGTTCACCCAGTGGGTCGTCAAGAAACTCGGCATGCCGGTGAACGAGGCCAAGCTTGCCGGCCTCACCGTCACCGACCTCAAGACGGCGCTGACGGCCGAGGAGACGCAGGAAACCGCAATCGAGACCGACGTCGACATGGAAGCGCTGAAGCTCGCGGTGCGCTACCTGTGGGGCGAGGACGTCGACGCCGACGAGGACCTGCCGCCAATCGAGCCCTACCAGGCGGGCGACATGCCCGGCAGCCTGCGCGTCGCGGTGGCGTCGAACCGCGACGAGGCCCTCGACGGCCACTTCGGCTCCGCGCTGCGCTTCCTGATCTATCAGCTGTCCAGGGATGAAATCCGCCTGGTGGCGGTGCGCCCCACGCTCGAGGCCGATCTCGCCGAGGACAAGAACGCGGCGCGCGCCGCGCTCATCGACGACTGCCAGATCGTCTACGTGCAGTCGGTGGGCGGCCCCGCCGCCGCCAAGATCGTGCGCGCCGGCGTGCACCCGATCAAGTATCCGCAGGCCGGGCCGGCGCGCGAGGTCATCGCCCGCCTGCAGTCCGTTCTCGACGCGCCGCCGCCGTGGCTGGCGAAGGTGCTCGGCGTCGAGGCCAGGAGCCTCAGCAAGTTCGCCGAGGAGACCGACGCATGATTCCGCGTGAGACGCTGGACCACATCGGCGACGCCGCGACGGAATTCCCGCTGCTGGACGAGGCGACGCTCGACTGCCTGCGCGACCGCTGGCCCGGCCTGCATTTCGCCCTGTGCAGCGACGACGACGTACCGGCGCGCCTGTCGCCGGTGCTGGCGCGGCCCGGCTTCAACCTCTATCTGGTCAACGGCAGCGAGCATTGCCTGACGCTGACCAACGATCCCGACGTGGCGATCGGCGTGGTGCTGGCGTGGATGGACGAGGCATAAGGGATACGGGAGATTTGACCGTGTGCGACAGACCGTTATATTCTGTCGTGCATAGCGAACCAACATGAGGACGGGATGGCCGGACAGATCAAGCCACGATTGCGCATCCTGCTGGGTGCCGACATCGCCATGGGTCCCGGCAAGGCGGATCTGCTCGATGCCGTGGCACGCACCGGCTCCATCTCGGCTGCCGCGCGGGAGATGGACATGTCCTATCGCCGCGCCTGGCTGCTGGTGGATACCATGAACCGCGCTTTCCGTTCGCCGCTGGTCGAAACCGCCAAGGGCGGAGCCGGCGGCGGCGGCGCGGAGGTGACGGCGTTCGGTCAGCGGGTGCTGGCCCGCTATCGCGCGATGGAACTCAAGGCGGCAGCCAGCGTGGCCGCCGAGATGCGCGAATTCACCCGTCTGCTGGCGGAGCGCCCGGGCTGAGCCGGGTCGCACCAGAAGACTTTTTTTGGACGCCGTTATATCTAGCCATGCATAACGAAAGACATTTCATGAAATCTCTGTTCGCAGGTGTTTCCCTGGTCCTGTCGCTGGCGCTGCTGCCCCACGCAGCGTGGGCCGGATCGCTCACCATCGCCGCGGCCGCCGACCTCAAGTACGCGATGGCCGAAGTGGTGAACGACTTCCGCGCCCAGCGTCCCGACGACAGGATCGAGGTGATCTACGGATCGTCCGGCAAGTTCTCCACGCAGATCGCCAACGGCGCGCCCTTCGACCTGTTCTTCTCGGCGGATATCGCCTATCCGCGCGAACTGGAGAAGAAGGGCCTGACCGCGGGCGCCACGCGGCCCTATGCCGTCGGCCGCATCGTGCTGTGGAGCCTGAAGCCGGAACTCGCCAGGACGCCGCTCGGCGATTTGCCGAACGCAGCCGTGCGCAAGTTCGCCATCGCCAATCCGCAGCACGCGCCCTACGGCGTGCGCGCCCAGGAGGCCCTGCAGCATCAGGGCGTGTGGGAGGCCATGAAGCCGAAGCTGGTCATGGGCGAGAACATCGCGCATACCGCGCAGTACGTCGACTCCGGCGCGGCGGACGCCGGGATCGTCGCGCTGGCGCTGGTGCTGTCGCCGACGATGCAGGGGAAGGGCGCGTGGACGCTGATCCCGGCCGAGTGGCACGCGCCGCTGGAGCAGGGCTACGCGATCACCCGGCGTGCCGCCGCCAATCCGCTGGCGGCCGACTTCGCCCGCTACATGGCAAGCGAGCCGGCCCGCGCGGTGATGCGCCGCTACGGCTTCGCGCTGCCCGGCGAAGAGGGGAAATAGCATGTCGGACGCCGACTGGCTCGCGCTCGCCACCACGCTCAGGCTTTCGGCGGTGACCACCCTGGTGCTGCTCGTCCTCGGCACGCCGCTGGCCTGGTGGCTGGCCTGCTCGAAGCGCCGCTGGTCGGTGGCGGTGGAGGCGGTGGTGGCGCTGCCGCTGGTGCTGCCGCCGACGGTGCTGGGCTTCTACATGCTGGTGGCGCTGGGGCCCAACGGACCCATCGGCGGCACGCTCGAGTCGCTCGGCCTGCATCATCTCGCCTTCACTTTCAGCGGCCTGGTGCTGGCGTCGACCCTGTATTCGCTGCCTTTTATGGTGCAGCCGCTCAAGGACGCCTTCGCCGCCGTCGGCGGCCGCATGACCGAGGTCGCCGCGACCCTGCGCGCCAACCCGTGGGACCGTTTCTTCAGCGTCGTCGTGCCGCTGTCGCGGCGCGGCTTTCTCACCGCCATCACGCTGAGCTTCGCGCACACGGTGGGCGAATTCGGCGTGGTGCTGATGGTGGGCGGCAACATCCCGGGCGAGACGCGGGTGCTGTCGATCGCCATCTACGATCATGCCGAGGCGATGGACTATGCCAGCGCCCATGTGCTGGCCGGCGGCCTGCTGGCGGCATCCTTCCTGTTGCTGGTCACGGTGTATTTCCTCAACCGGCGCTATCACGTGGTGCACGCATGAGCGCGTCGGCGAGCGGCGACGGCATCCAGGCGCGCTTCAAGCTCGCGTATTCCGACTTCACCCTCGACGTGGACCTGAATCTGCCGGGCCGCGGCGTCACTGCGCTGTTCGGGCAGTCGGGTTCCGGCAAGACCACGCTGTTGAGATTGATCGCCGGGCTGGAACAGACGCCCGACGGCCATCTCGCCATCAAGGGCGATATCTGGCAGGCCGGAAACACCTTCCTGCCGACCCACTGCCGCCCGCTCGGCTACGTGTTCCAGGAAGCGAGCCTGTTCCCGCACCTCTCCGCGCGCGGCAACCTGGAATACGGCATGAAGCGCTGCCGCGATCCGCTTGACCGCGCCGCCCTCGAGCACGTCGTCGAGCTCCTCGGCATCGGCCGTTTGCTGGAGCGCCGCCCGCACCAGCTGTCCGGCGGCGAGCGTCAGCGCGTCGGCATCGCCCGCGCGCTGGCGGTCAAGCCCAGCCTGCTGCTGATGGACGAGCCGCTGGCCGCGCTCGACCTCGCCCGCAAGGCGGAAATCCTGCCCTACCTGGAAAAGCTGCACGACGGACTCGACATCCCGGTCCTCTACGTCAGCCACGCGCCCGACGAGGTCGCGCGCCTTGCCGACCACATCGTGGTGATGGAAGCGGGCAGGGCGGTGGCATCCGGCCCGCTCACCGACACGCTGGCCCGCCTCGACCTGCCGATCAAGCTGGGCGAGGACGCCGGCGTGGTGCTCGACGCGGTCGTGGCGGCGCGCGACGAGGCCTGGCATCTGGCGCACATGGCATTCGCCGGCGGCCGCGTGTGGGTGCGCGACGCCGGCCTGCCGCTCGGCCGGCACGCGCGGGTGCGCATCCTCGCCCGCGACGTCAGCCTGGCGCGCGCGCCGGTCGAGGGCACGAGCATCCTCAACACGCTGCCCGCCGTGGTGATCGACAGCGTCGACGACGCCCACCCGGCGCTCACCCTGGTCAAGCTGCAGGTCGGCGCATCGCCGCTCCTGGCGCGCCTCACCCGCCGCTCCGCGCACGCCCTCGAACTCGCCCCCGGCCAGCGGGTCTACGCGCAGATCAAGGCGGTCGCCCTGATCGGCTGAGCACGACCGGCATCGCCCAGGAGAACGCGTCATCATGGAGCCCGACCACGCCCGCATCCTCCGCGACCTGCTCTTCACCCAGCAGGTGGCCGCGCTCGGAACGCTGCACGCGGGCGAGCCGTACGTCTCCATGGTGCCCTTCGCGCGGCTTCCCGGCGGCACGGACTTCATCATCCACGTCAGCCAGCTCGCGGCGCACACGACGGACATGCTGGCGCATCCACCGGTGAGCCTGCTGGTGGTCGCGCCACCGACGCCCGGGGTAATGGCCCAGGAGCTGGCGCGGATCACGGTGCAGGGCGAGGCAGTACAGCTCGCCGCCGGCACGCCCGGGCACGCCGCGGCCAGGGCGGCCTACCTCGCGCGGTTTCCGCAGAGCGCGCAGATGTTCGGCTTTGCCGACTTTTCCCTGTTCGCGATCGTGCCGCGCTCGATCCGCTTCGTCGGCGGCTTCGCGCGGGCGACGACGCTGTCGCCGGAAACGCTTGCCCGCGTGCTGGGCGAGACCTGAGCCCGCGCGCCCTGCCTCCCCGGCGTCTTGCCGCCCGCTTGTCGCCTTCGCCACACGTTTTCCGGGCGTGTCGTGTGATGTTTGCGACAGACGGGCCGGATCGGCGGCCGTCTTTCCTCGGATAAACAATGGCTTAGGCCTGTGGAACGGGCAGGCACGCGGCTTGCGAGAGTCCTTGCGTAACCATGAGGGAGGACGATCCGTGGATTTGCCAGTCATCAACTCGATTCCATCCAGCGGCGAGCCCGCGGCCGGAGGCGGGTGCGCATCGCACTCGTGCGGCTCGACCGACGACCAGCTCGGCCACCTGCCCGAGCACATCCGCGCCAAGGTGCACAACCACCCCTGCTATTCGGAGCAGGCGCATCATTACTTCGCGCGCATGCACGTCGCGGTGGCGCCGGCGTGCAACATCCAGTGCCACTACTGTAATAGGAAATACGACTGCTCCAACGAGTCGCGCCCCGGCGTGGTGTCGGAAGTGCTGACGCCCGAGCAGGCGGTGAAGAAGGTGATGGCCGTGGCGGCCAACATTCCGCAGATGACGGTGCTCGGCATCGCCGGCCCCGGCGACCCACTCGCCAACCCCGAGCGCACCTTCGCCACCTTCCGCGAACTGAGCGAGAAGGCGCCCGACATCAAGCTGTGCGTGTCGACCAACGGCCTCGCGCTGCCCGAGTCAGTGGAGGAGCTCGCCAAGCACAACATCGACCACGTCACCATCACGATCAATTGCGTCGACCCCGACGTCGGCGCGCAGATCTACCCGTGGGTGTTCTGGAACAACAGGCGCGTCATGGGACGCGAGGGCGCCGCGATCCTCATCGAGCAGCAGCAGAAGGGACTGGAGATGCTGACCGCGCGCGGCATCCTGGTGAAGGTCAACTCGGTGATGATCCCCGGCGTCAACGACCAGCATCTCGCCGAGGTGTCGAAGGTCGTCAAGGCGAAAGGCGCCTTCCTGCACAACGTGATGCCGCTGATCGCCGAGCCCGAGCACGGCACCTTCTACGGCCTGATGGGGCAGGCGAGTCCGACGCCCGAAGAACTGCAGGCGCTGCAGGACGCGTGTTCCGGCGACATGAACATGATGCGCCACTGCCGCCAGTGCCGCGCCGACGCGGTCGGCCTGCTGGGCGAGGATCGCGGCCTGGAATTCACCCTGGACAAGATCGAGGACATGGAGATCGACTACGCGGCGGCGATGGTCAAGCGCGCCGAGGTGCATGCGCAGATCGCGCAGGAGCTGGAGCAGAAGGAGCAGGAGCGCCAGTTCCAGGCGCAGGCCAAGGCCGCGCTGATCGCGCTGCGCGGCGAGCCCGAGGTAACGACCCGCCCGGTGCTGATGGCGGTGTCGACCAAGGGCGGCGGCGTCATCAACGAGCACTTCGGGCACGCCCGCGAGTTCCTCGTCTACGAGGCGTCCGGCAACGGCGTGCGCTTCATCGGCCACCGCAAGACGACGCCGTACTGCGAGGGCGGCTCGAGCTGCGGCGAAGGCGAATCGGCGCTCGACGAGACCCTGCGCGTGCTGAAGGGCTGCGAGGTGGTGCTGTCGGCGAAGATCGGCTTCGAGCCGTGGGCGCCGCTCGAGGCCGCCGGCATCCAGCCCAACGGCGAGCACGCGATGGAACCGATCGAGGAGGCCATCGCCGCCGTGTACGCGGAGATGCGCGCCGCCGGCAGGCTCGACGCTAGCATCGAGCCGCAGCAGAAAGTCGCCTGAGGAGGACCCGCCATGTCGCTTGAAATCATCGAATCCTGCGTCAACTGCTACGCCTGCGAGCCGCTGTGTCCCAACGACGCGATCTACCAGGCATCGCCGCACTTCCTGATCGATCCGGACAAGTGCACCGAATGCCTGGGCGACTTCGACCACGCGCAGTGCGCCAGCATCTGCCCGATCGAGGGCGCCATCGTCGACGAACTGGGGGTCGCGCTGAACCTGCCCGGGTCGCTGACCGGCATCTCCGCCGAGATGCTGGCCAAGTACCAGGCTGCGGTGGAGGCCGCCTACCAGGCCGCGCTGGACGCCAAGGCCGGCTGACGCGATGGCCACGGTCGTCTTCTACGAGAAACCCGGCTGCGCCAGCAACACCCGCCAGAAGGTGCTGCTCGCCGCGTCCGGACATACGGTGCTGGCGCGGAGCCTGTTGACCGAGAAGTGGACCGCGCGGCGCCTGCGCGCGTTCTTCGGCACGCTGCCGGTCGCTGAGTGGTTCAACCCCGGGGCGCCGCGCATCACCTCGGGCGCGGTGCGGCCCGACGCGCTGGACGAGGCTGCGGCACTCGAGCTGATGCTGGCCGACCCGCTGCTGATCCGCCGCCCGCTGATGGACGTCGATGGCCAGTGCCGGGCCGGCTTCGATCCGGAAGCGGTCGACCGCTGGATCGGCCTGGCGGCGAGCCTGTCGCGCGCCGGAATCGACGCCTGTGCCGGGGGCGAAGCGGACGCTGCGTGTGCGCTGCCGGGCACCTGACAGCGGGTCCGCCCCGACACCTTCTTTATTAACGCAGCCGGAGTCGCCATGCTTGCAGCCGCTTCCCCCAGCCCGGTTTCGGCCGATCCCCGCAGCGAACGCCATGGCCTGCTGATGGCGCAGGCTGGCGGGTTCGCCAATGACGAGCTGTTCGCCCGCATGCTGGCCAGCCAGCTGCAGGGCATGGGTGCGCTACCGCCTGGCCTCGGACTCGCGCAGGCCGATTTCGCTTCCCTGATGGCGCGTCACTTTCCCGGTTTTGCGGCACCGGCGGGCCGGGCGCCTGCCGACGCGGACCCAGCGCGCGAGGCCGAACGCGCGGAGCTGCTGGCCCTGCTGCAGGCGCATTGCGGCGGAGCCGACGCATCCGAGCGGTGGATGGCCGCCATCGTCGCAGCCGCCTGCATGGGGGGCGATCACCTGTGGCAGGACCTCGGCCTGTGGTCGCGCGTCGACCTGTCCGGCCTGATGACGCGGAACTTTCCCGCGCTGGCGGCAAAAAACACACGTGACATGAAGTGGAAGAAGTTCCTGTACAAGCAGCTGTGCGAGCGCGAGGGCGTGTACGTCTGCCGCTCGCCGTCGTGCGAGGTGTGCGTGGACTACGCCAGTTGCTTCGGGCCGGAGGAGTAGGCCGGGGGGCGGTCGCAACCGGGGAATCCGGGGCGCCGCTGCCGGGCCCGGTTGCCGGGCGCATGTCCGGGGAGGCGGGGGGCGCTGCGCTCGACGCGCCAATCGGGCGGCGGGAAGCCGGTTCCGGTATCATTCGGCGTGTCCCGGATGGTTGCGGACGATACGGGCGCCGGCCCTGCCGCTGCCCGTTCCGTGCACCCTTCCGAGGCTTTGGCCCTACTTCCAGCGGGCTTGAAAATTCCCCCCACCACATCAAAATAAAGCCAGTAAACGGGCTTTTGCGGCTATGGCGACCAAGCGAGAAGGCAGTACCTTGTTGGAACCGACGGCGGCGCGCGTCAAGCCGCCGCCCCTGTACAAGGTAATGCTGCTCAACGACGACTACACGCCGATGGATTTCGTGGTGCACGTGCTGAAAAAATTTTTCGGCATCGACCAAGAACGGGCCACACAAATCATGCTCAAAGTCCATACTGAAGGCGTTGGGGTGTGCGGGGTGTACCCACGGGACATCGCCCAGACCAAGGTCGAGCAGGTTGTCGATTTCGCGCGGCAGCATCAGCATCCGCTGCAATGTACGATGGAGGAAAGTTAGATGATTGCCCAGGAACTCGAAGTCACGCTGCACATGGCCTTCATGGACGCGCGGCAGAAGCGCCACGAGTTCATTTCGGTCGAGCACCTGCTGATGGCGATGCTGGACAATCCCTCGGCGGCGGAAGTGCTGCGCGCCTGCGGCGCCAACATCGAGGAGATGCGCGAGCAGCTCGGCAAGTTCATCGACGAGCACACGCCCAAGGTCGCGGGCGAGGGCGAGGTCGACACCCAGCCCACGCTCGGTTTCCAGCGCGTGATCCAGCGCGCGATCCTGCACGTGCAGTCGTCGGGCAAGAAGGAAGTGACCGGCGCCAACGTGCTGGTCGCGGTGTTCGGCGAAAAGGATTCGCACGCGGTGTATTTCCTCAGCCAGCAGGGCGTGACCCGGCTGGACATCGTCAACTTCATCTCGCATGGCATCACCAAGACCCCCCAGAGCGACCCTGCGCCGCGCCCGGACGAGCCGGTCGAGCCCAACGCCGAGGCGCCCGCCGCCTCGCCGCTCGACAGCTTCGCGCAGAACCTCAACGCGCAGGCGCTGGCCGGCAAGATCGACCCGCTGATCGGCCGCGACCAGGAGCTCGAGCGGGTGATCCAGACGCTGTGCCGTCGCCGCAAGAACAACCCGCTGCTGGTGGGCGAGGCGGGGGTCGGCAAGACCGCCATCGCCGAAGGCCTGGCGCGCCGCATCGTCGAGGGCACGGTGCCCGACATCCTGGCGCAGAGCACGGTGTACGCGCTCGACATGGGCGCGCTGCTGGCCGGCACCAAGTACCGCGGCGACTTCGAACAGCGCCTGAAGGGCGTGCTGAAGCAGCTCGCCGACAATCAGAAGGCGATCCTCTTCATCGACGAGATCCATACCCTGATCGGTGCCGGGGCGGCGTCGGGCGGGACGCTCGACGCGTCCAACCTGTTGAAGCCGGCGCTGTCGTCGGGGCAGCTGCGCTGCATCGGCGCCACCACGTACACAGAATATCGCGGCATTTTCGAGAAAGATCACGCCCTGTCGCGGCGTTTCCAGAAGGTCGACGTGCCCGAGCCCTCGGTCAACGAGACCGTGGCGATCCTGCGCGGCCTGAAGTCGCGCTTCGAGGACCATCACGGCGTCAAGTACACGGCGGCCGCGCTGACCACCGCGGCGCAGCTGGCGGCGCGCTACATCAACGACCGCCATCTGCCGGACAAGGCGATCGACGTGATCGACGAGGCGGGCGCCGCACAGCGCATCCTGCCGAAGTCGAAGCAGAAGCGCGTCATCACCCCGAAGGAGATCGAGGACATCATCGCCAAGATCGCGCGCATCCCGCCCAAGACGGTGTCGTCGGACGACAAGAACTCGCTGAAGACGCTGGACCGCGACCTCAAGGCCGTGGTGTACGGCCAGGACGCGGCGATCGACGCGCTGTCGACGGCGATCAAGATGTCGCGCAGCGGCCTCGGCAACCCGCAGAAGCCGATCGGCAACTTCCTGTTCTCCGGCCCCACCGGGGTCGGCAAGACCGAGGTCGCGCGCCAGCTGGCCTACGTGCTGGGGGTCGAGCTGATCCGCTTCGACATGTCGGAATACATGGAGCGCCACGCGGTGAGCCGCCTGATCGGCGCGCCGCCCGGCTACGTCGGCTTCGACCAGGGCGGGCTGCTGACCGAGGCGGTCAACAAGCATCCCTATGCCGTCGTCCTGCTCGATGAAATCGAGAAGGCGCATCCGGACATCTTCAACGTGCTGCTGCAGGTGATGGACCACGGCACGCTGACCGACACCAACGGGCGCAAGGCCGATTTCCGCAACGTGGTGCTGATCATGACGACCAACGCGGGCGCCGAACTGCTCAACAAGGCGACCATCGGCTTCTCCAGCGCGCGCGAGAGCGGCGACGAGATGGGCGAGATCAAGCGCATGTTCACGCCGGAATTCCGCAACCGGCTCGACGCGATCATCCCGTTCGCGCCGCTGTCCGAGCCGGTCATCCTGCAGGTGGTCGACAAGTTCCTGATGCAGCTCGAAGAGCAGCTGCACGAGAAGAAGGTCGAGGCGGTCTTCACCGACGCGCTGAAGGCCTATCTCGCCAAGCATGGCTTCGATCCCTCGATGGGCGCGCGGCCGATGGCGCGCCTGATCCAGGACACCATCCGCAAGGCGCTCGCCGACGAGCTGCTGTTCGGCAGGCTGGCGCAGGGCGGGCGGGTGACGATCGACGTCGACGCAGGCGACAAGGTCTGTCTCGAGTTCGAAGAGGCCGTGCCGGCCTGAGATTGTTCGCTTCGCGAAAAAACCAGCCTTAAAGATTCCGGATGCGTGGCCGTAAGCCGTTCTAGCGGCAGGTGCGCATTCCCCGGGCGCGGAAGCGGTTTCGCCCCGGGGAATGTCGCGCCTGCTTGGCATTGTGTCTAGACGGAAGGGAAATCCATGAATCGCCACCGCGCATCGCGCCTGCTTGTCGCCTTGCTGATCAGCCTGCTGCCTGTTTCTGCCCTTGCCGCCGCCGCCGATTCCGGCAGCGATGGGGCGCCCGCGTCCGTGGATGACATGGACCTGGAGGCGGTGGGCGAGCGCATCCGCCAGACGGGTGCCCAGATGCAGGCCGACCTCAAGAAGGCACGCGCCCGTCTCGAGGCGCGCAAGGCGCGGCAGGAGGAGGAGCGCAAGCAGGAGGCCGAGCTGGCGCGCCAGCAGGCGATCAGGGAGGAGGCCCAGCGGGCTGCACTGAAGGAGCGCAGGGAACAGGAGGCTGCGCAGAAGCAGGCTGAGGCCGCGCGCAAGGCGGCAGCGGCCGCCCAGCGCGCGAAAGAGGAGCAGGACGCCAAGGCGCGGGCTGCGAAGGCGCTGCAGGACGCGCGGAAGTCGGATGGGGTCACGGCCTTCGTGGAGGAGTGACGCGCACGCAGCGCACGACAGCGGGCAGACAAAAGCGGCGCCTGGAGGCGCCGCGAAATTCCCGGTCTGGCTGGAGGAGCGCCCGGGGCCGAAACCCCGACCGGGAGCAAAGGGAAATCCACTCCCTCGAAGCTGCCGCCAGGGGCTGGCGGTGCAGAACGCACGAAGTGGCGAGTTTGTATAACGGTGTGTCGCTTCGCTTCTTTAACGCGAAGTTAACGCATGGGCCAGGGCCGCTCCGGGCTTGAAGTGCCGGAGCAAATCCCGCACCATACCGGCCGTTCCGACGACCGCGGGCCGGCATCCCGGCCACGTCCCGGCCGGCTGCCCGTTCCGGGGCAGCTCCAATAAACCAACTCTCTGATTTCACATGATTCTTGTCACCGGCGGCGCGGGCTTCATCGGCGCCAATTTCATTCTCGACTGGCTGGCTGCGAACGACGAAGCGGTCGTCAACCTCGACAAGCTGACCTACGCGGGCAATCTCGAAAGTCTGAGGTCGTTGCAGGGCGATGCCCGGCACGTCTTCGTGCAGGGCGACATCGGCGACCGCGACCGGGTCGAGGCGCTGCTGCGCGAACACCGCCCGCGGGCGGTGATCAACTTCGCCGCCGAAAGCCATGTCGACCGCTCGATCCACGGCCCCGGCGAGTTCATCCAGACCAACGTGGTCGGCACCTTCAACCTGCTCGAGGCGGTGCGCGCGCACTGGACGCAGCTGCCGGCCGACGAACAGGCGGCCTTCCGCTTCCTGCACGTCTCGACCGACGAGGTCTACGGCTCGCTCGGCCCCGCCGATCCGGCATTTTCCGAGACCACGCCGTACGCGCCGAACAGCCCGTACTCGGCGTCGAAGGCGGCGTCCGACCATCTGGTGCGCGCCTACCACCACACCTACGGGTTGCCGGTGCTGACGACCAACTGCTCGAACAACTACGGGCCGCTGCAGTTTCCCGAGAAGCTCATTCCGCTGGTGATCCACAACGCGCTCGCCGGCAAGCCGCTGCCGATCTACGGCGACGGCAGCAACGTCCGCGACTGGCTGTACGTCGCCGACCATTGCAGCGCGATCCGCCGGGTGCTGGAAGCCGGCCGGGTGGGGGAGACCTACAACATCGGCGGCTGCAACGAGAAGACCAACCTCGAGGTGGTGGAGACGCTGTGCGCCATCCTCGACGAATTGCACCCCGGCTCGCCGGTCACGCCGCACGCGAGCCTCGTCACCTTCGTCAAGGACCGTCCCGGCCACGACCAGCGCTATGCGATCGACGCCCGCAAGATCGAGCGCGAGCTCGGCTGGACGCCCGGTGAAACCTTCGAGACCGGCATCCGCAAGACGGTGGCCTGGTACTTGGCCAACCAGGACTGGGTGGACCACGTGACCAGCGGCGAATACCGCAACTGGGTTTCCAGGAACTACGCAGACACTCCCGCATGAGCACACGCAAGGGCATCATTCTCGCCGGGGGCTCCGGCACCCGGCTGTATCCCATCACCCAGGCGGTCTCCAAGCAGCTGCTGCCGGTGTACGACAAGCCGATGGTCTACTACCCGCTCACCACGCTGATGCTGGCGGGCATCCGCGACATCCTGCTGATCTCGACGCCGCAGGACACGCCGCGCTTCGAGCAGCTGCTCGGCGACGGCGCGCAGTGGGGCCTCGATATCCGGTATGCGGTGCAGCCCGAGCCCGAGGGGCTGGCGCAGGCCTTCCTCATCGGCAGCGATTTCATCGGCAACGACCCGAGCGCGCTGGTGCTGGGCGACAACATCTTCTACGGCCACGAACTGGCCCAGGACCTCAACGCGGCCGGACAGCGCGAACGCGGCGCTACCGTGTTCGCCTACCCGGTGCACGACCCCGAGCGCTACGGCGTGGTCGAGTTCGACGCCGCCGGGCGCGCGGTCAGCCTCGAGGAAAAGCCGGCCCGGCCGAAGTCGCGCTACGCCGTCACCGGCCTCTACTTCTACGACAACCGGGTGATCGACGTCGCCCGCGCGCTGAAGCCGTCGCCGCGCGGCGAGCTCGAGATCACCGACGTCAACCGCCAGTATCTGGAATGGGGCGAGCTCGACGTGCAGGTGATGGGGCGCGGCCAGGCCTGGCTCGACACCGGCACCCACGACTCGCTGATCGAGGCGGCGCTCTACATCCAGACGATCGAGAAGCGGCAGGGCCTGAAGATCGCCTGCCCCGAGGAGATCGCGTTCCGCCAGGGCTTCATCGACGCCGCCCAACTGGAAACCTTGGCGCAGCCGCTGATGAAGAACGGCTACGGGCAGTATCTGATCGACGTGCTGCGCGACCGGGTGTTCTGATGGAGGTGATCGCGACCCAGCATCCCGACGTCCTGCTGCTGCGCCCCAGGGTGTTCGGCGACGCCCGCGGTTTCTTCCTCGAGAGCTACAACCGCAAGACCTTCGCCGGCATCGGCATCGACGCCGAGTTCGTGCAGGACAACCACTCGCGCTCGGCGCAGGGCGTGCTGCGCGGGCTGCACTACCAGATCCGCCAGCCGCAGGGCAAGCTGGTGCGCGTGGTGGCGGGCGAGGTGTTCGACGTCGCGGTCGACCTGCGCCGTTCCTCGCCGCATTTCGGCCGCGCCGCGACCATGCGGCTGACGGCCGACGGCCACGAGATGGCGTGGATCCCGCCCGGGTTCGCGCACGGTTTCCTGGTGCTGTCGGAATTCGCCGAGTTTCTCTACAAGACCACCGACTACTACGCGCCGGAGCACGAGCGCAGCCTGCAGTGGAACGACCCGGCGCTGGGCATCGACTGGCCGCTCGCGGGCGAGCCGCTGCTGTCCGCCAAGGACCGGGCGGCGCTGCCGCTCGCCGCGTGCGAGGTGTTCGCATGAGGATCCTGCTCACCGGCGTCAACGGCCAGGTGGGCTGGGAGCTGCGGCGCACGCTGGCGCCGCTGGGCGAGGTGATTGCAGCCGACCGCAGCCTGCTCGACCTGGCGGATACCGCATCGATCCGCCGCAGCGTGGCGGCGATCGCGCCGGACCTCATCGTCAACCCGGCCGCCTACACCGCGGTCGACAAGGCCGAATCCGAGCCTGGCCTCGCCTATGCGATCAATGCCGCAGCGCCCGGCGAACTCGCCGCCTGCGGCGTTCCGCTGGTGCATTTCTCGACCGACTACGTGTTCGACGGGACGAAAGCCGGCGCCTACACCGAATCGGACACGCCCAACCCGCTCGGCGTCTACGGCGCCAGCAAGCTGGCCGGCGAAGCGGCGGTCGCGGCCGCCGGCATCCCGCACCTGATCCTGCGCACCAGCTGGGTGTACGGCCTGCGCGGGCGGAATTTCCTGCTCACCATGCAGAGGCTGGCGCGCGAGCGCGAGACGCTGTCGGTGGTCGACGACCAGTTCGGCGCGCCGACCTGGTCGCGCCTGATCGCCGAGGCGACCGCGCTGGTGGTGGCGCGCTGGCTCGACCGGCCCGACCGTGCCGCGCGTTCCGGCGTCTATCATCTGACCAGCGGCGGGCGCACCAGCTGGCACGGTTTCACCGCCGCCATCCTCGCGCATCGGGCGGTGAGCGATTCCAGGCTCGCCCGTCTGACGGCGATCCCGACCTCGGGCTACCCGACGCCGGCGGCACGGCCTGCCAATTCGCAGCTGGATTGCGGCAAGCTTGCCGACACGTTCGGCGTGCGTCTGCCACACTGGGAGGAGGCGCTGGCCCTGTGTCTGGACCAGGAGACGCCTCGTTCGGGGACCTAAGAAGAGCACACGACAATGACGACCATCCATCCCGTGATCCTTTCCGGCGGTTCCGGCACCCGCCTGTGGCCACTGTCGCGCGCGGCGCTGCCCAAGCAGCTGCTGCCGCTCGCCAGCGACCTGAGCCTGCTGCAGGACACCGTCGGCCGCCTGGCGGACATGCCGGAGATCGCGGCACCGCTCATGGTGTGCAACGTCGAGCACCGCTTCATGATCGCCGAGCAGATGCGCCAGATCGACACCGCGCCTGCCGCCATCGTGCTGGAGCCGGTGGGGCGCAACACCGCGCCGGCGATCGCCGTCGCCGCGCTGATGCTGTCACGCGACGATCCCGACGCGCTGATGCTGGTGCTGCCGGCCGACCATCTGATCGGCGACGTCGCGGCCTTCCACACGGCGATCCGCACCGCCGCCGAAGCCGCGCGGAACGGCCATCTCGCCACCTTCGGCATCGTCGCCGCCACCCCCGAGACCGGCTACGGCTACATCAGGAAGGGGGCGCCGCTCGCAGATACCGCCGGTGCCCACCAGGTGGCGGCCTTCGTCGAGAAGCCCGACCTCGCCACCGCCAAGCAGTACGTCGATTCAGGCGAATACTTCTGGAACAGCGGCATGTTCCTGTTCCGCGCGTCCGACTTCCTCAACGAACTCGAGGCGCTGCGTCCCGACATCCTCGAGGCCAGCCGGGCGGCGCTTAACGCCGCCACGCTCGACCTCGACTTCGTGCGGCTCGACCCCGCGGCGTTCGAGGCCTGCCCGTCGGACTCGGTCGACTACGCGGTGATGGAGCGCACCCGCCGCGCCGCCGTGGTGCCGGCCGACATCGCGTGGAACGACATCGGCGCCTGGTCGGCGCTGTGGGAGGTCGCGACCAAGGACGAGGCGGGCAACGCGATCCGCGGCGACGTCATGCTGGAGAACGCGTCCAACAACTTCGTCCGCGCCGAAGGCCGCATGGTCGCGCTCCTCGGCGTGACGGACCTGGTCGTGGTCGAGACCGCCGACGTCGTGCTGGTGGCGAAGAGGGACCAGGTGCAGGACGTGAAGAAGCTGGTCGACCGCCTCAAGGCCGAGAAGCGCTGCGAGCACCTGGTGCACAAGCAGGTCTACCGTCCCTGGGGCTGGTACGAGGGCATCGACGAGGGCGAACGCTTCCAGGTCAAGCGCATCATGGTCAAGCCGGGCGAGAAGCTCAGCCTGCAGATGCACCACCACCGGGCGGAGCACTGGATCGTCGTGTCGGGCACCGCGCGGGTGACGCGCGGCGAACACGTCGAGCTGCTGACCGAGAACCAGTCGACCTACATCCCGCTCGGCACCACCCACCGGCTGGAGAACCCCGGCAAGATCGACCTGCACATGATCGAGGTGCAGTCGGGCACCTACCTCGGCGAGGACGACATCGTGCGCCTCGAGGACGTCTACCAGCGCAACTGACGCGAGCCCGGCACGGGGGGGCGGCTTGAAACTCAGGCTTCCGCCCCGATACTGTGAGCACTGTCCGAATTTCAAGTGCCCACCTCATGCCCAACGATCCCCTTGAAGGCGAAATCCTGCCCGACGACCGCCAGCTGCCGGCCGCGCCGGCGCTGCCGGCCGAACTGCACCTGCTGCCGCTGACCGAAAAGCCGTTCTTCCCGGCGCAGACCCTGCCGCTGCTGATGAACGAGGCGCCGTGGCTGCCGACCGTCGAGGCCATCGGCGAGACCGCGCACCACATGGTCGGTCTGGTGGTGGTCAAGCCGGACAATACCGACCTAGTGGACCGCAAGGACTTCCGCAGCATCGGTACCGTCGTGCGCATCCACCATCCGGTCAAGACCGACGGCAAGATGCAGTTCATCGCCGAGGGTGTGCGACGCTTCCGCATCGTCGAGTGGCTGTCGGACAAGCCGCCCTACAAGGTGCGCGTCGAGTACCCGAACGAGCCGGGCAAGCCGGAATCCGAGGAGATCCGCGCCTACTCGATCGCCATCATCAACACCATCAAGGAGCTGCTGCCGCTCAACCCGCTGTACTCGGAGGAACTGAAGTTCTTCCTCAACCGCTACGGACCCAACGAGCCCTCGCAGCTGACCGACTTCGCCGCGAGCCTCACGACCGCGTCGAAGCAGGAACTCCAGGACGTGCTGGAGGCCTTCTCGCTGAAGAAGCGCATGGAGAAGGTGCTGGTGCTCCTGAAGAAGGAGCTCGACGTCGCGCGCCTGCAGTCGCAGATCCGCGAGAAGGTCGACGAGAAGATGAGCGAGCAGCAGCGCGAGTTCTTCCTGCGCCAGCAATTGAAGGCGATCCAGAAGGAGCTCGGCATCGCCAAGGACGACAAGACCGCAGAGCTCGACACCTTCCGCGAGCGCCTCGCCAAATTGACCCTGCCCGAGCAGGCGGCCAAGCGCATCGACGAGGAAATGCGCAAGCTGTCGCTGCTGGAAACCGGCTCGGCGGAATACAACGTCACCCGCAACTACCTCGACTGGCTGACCGTGCTGCCGTGGGGCGTGCACACCCAGGACAAGATCGACCTCGAGCGCGCGCGCAGGATCCTCGACCGCGACCACGACGGTCTCGAGGACGTCAAGGACCGCATCATCGAATTCCTCGCCGTCGGCGCGATGCGCGGCGAGATGGCCGGCTCGATCCTGCTGCTGATCGGCCCGCCCGGCGTCGGCAAGACCTCGATCGGCAAGTCCATCGCCGAGGCGCTGGGGCGCAAGTTCTTCCGCTTCTCGGTCGGCGGCATGCGCGACGAGGCCGAGATCAAGGGCCACCGCCGCACCTACATCGGCGCCATGCCCGGCAAGTTCGTGCAGGCGCTGAAGGAGGCCGGATCGGCCAATCCGATCATCATGCTCGACGAGATCGACAAGATCGGCGCGAGCTACCAGGGCGACCCGGCGAGTGCGCTGCTGGAGGTGCTCGACCCCGAGCAGAACGCCGATTTCCTCGACCACTACCTCGACGTGCGCTTCGATCTGTCCAAGGCGCTGTTCATCTGCACCGCCAACGACTTCTCGATCCCGTCGGCGCTGCTCGACCGCATGGAAGTCATCCGCCTGTCGGGCTACATCACCGAGGAAAAGGTCGCGATCGCCAAGCACCACCTGTGGCCGCGCGTGCTCGAGCGTTCCGGCCTGAAGAAGCACCAGCTCGTCATCAGCGAGGGCGCGATCCGCCACGTCATCGAGGGCTACGCCCGCGAGGCCGGCGTGCGCAACCTGGAAAAGCAGCTGGGGCGGGTGGCGCGCAAGGCCGTGGTGAAGATCCTCGGCGGCGCGGCGACGCCGATCCGGATCGGGGTCAAGGAAATCGAGGCCTATCTCGACAAGCCGGTGTTCACCAAGGAAAGGCCCATCACCGGCGTCGGCGTCGTCACCGGGCTCGCGTGGACCGCGCTCGGCGGCGCGACGCTGCCGGTCGAGGCCACCCGCGTGCACACCCTCAACCGCGGCTTCAAGCTCACCGGCAAGCTCGGCGAGGTGATGAAGGAATCCGCCGAGATCGCCTACAGCTACGTCGCCTCGCACCTCAGGGCCTACGGCGCCGACGAGACCTTCTTCGACAAGAGCTTCGTGCATCTCCACGTGCCCGAAGGCGCCACCCCCAAGGACGGCCCCAGCGCCGGTGTCACCATGGCCACCGCGCTCCTCTCGCTGGCGAAGAACCGGAAGATCCCGCGCCCGCTCGCCATGACGGGCGAACTCACGCTCACGGGCCAGGTGCTGCCCGTCGGCGGCATCCGCGAGAAGGTCATCGCCGCGCGCCGCATCGGCCTGCACGAACTCATCCTGCCCGAGGCCAACCGCCGCGACTTCGACAAGCTCCCCGACCACATCCGCGCCGGGCTGACGGTGCATTTCGCCAAGCGCTACCAGGACGTTGCCGCGGTGGTGTTCGGCCATTCCTGACGCTGCGGGGAGGGGGCCAGTCTCGGGTAAAATGCCCGCATGAACGCCGCCGATCCTCTCGACACGGAGCTCCTCGAGCCGACGCACGCGCCCGTCATCAGGGTGCGCGGTGAGCCGCTGACCGAGCTGCCGCAGGATCTCTACATTCCGCCCGACGCGCTCGAGATCTTCCTCGAGGCCTTCGAGGGTCCGCTCGACCTGCTGCTGTACCTGATCCGCAAGCAGAACCTCGACGTGCTCGACATCCCGATGGCGGCGCTGACCAAGCAGTACATGGCCTACGTCGAGGCGGCGCGCGCGACGCGGCTGGAACTCGCGGCGGAATACCTGCTGATGGCGGCGATGCTCATCGACATCAAGTCGCGCATGCTGCTGCCGCGCCGCGAGCAGGCCGAGGAGGCGGGCGAGGGCGAGGATCCGCGCGCCGAGCTGGTGCGCCGCCTGCTCGAATACGAGCAGATGAAGCTCGCCGGCCAGCACCTCGATGCGTTGCCGCAGGCCGGGCGCGATTTCGACACCGTGAGCGTGTTCCTGCCGGCGGCCGCCAAGCGCCTTCCCAGTCTGCACCCCGAGGAGCTCGCCGCCGCCTGGCTGGCGATCCTGTCGCGCGCGAAGAACCGCACCCACCACCGCATCGGCCGCCAGGAGCTCTCCATCCGCGAGCACATGAGCCGCATCCTGAAGCGCCTGACGCCCGGCGAATTCATGGAATTCAAGGAACTGTTCCCCGATTCGTCGACCGTGCACGAACTGGTGGTGACCTTTCTCGCGGTGCTCGAACTGGCCAAGGAAACCCTGCTCGACGTCACCCAGGCCGAGCCCTTCGCCCCGATCTACGTGAGGCTCCATGAATCCGAACCTGCAACCGAATGACCACCCCGACGACCTGAAGGTCGTGCTCGAGGCCGCCCTGCTCGCGGCGGTCGAGCCGCTGACGCTCGCCGAGCTCAGGCGCATGTTCGAGCAGGAACTGTCGAACGACATGCTGCGGCGCGCGCTCGAGGAACTGCGCGCGCAGTGGCACGGCCGCGGCGTCGAACTGGTGCAGGTGGCCGACGGCTGGCGCTTCCAGACGCGCGCCGAGATGCAGCCCTGGCTCTCCCGGCTGAAGAACGAGAAGCCGCCGCGCTACTCGCGCGCGGTGCTCGAGACGCTCGCCATCATCGCCTACCGCCAGCCGGTGACGCGCGGCGACATCGAGGACATCCGCGGGGTGTCGGTCAATCCCAACATCATCAAGACGCTGGAGGAGCGCGGCTGGATCGAGGCCATCGGCCACCGCGACGTGCCGGGGCGTCCCGCGCTGTTCGGCACCACCGGCCATTTCCTCAGCGACCTCGGGCTGCGCACGCTGTCCGAATTGCCACCGCTCGAGGAGCTCGGCCAGCTCGTCACACCGGAAGAAACCGCACTGATTCCGGAATTGCGCGAGGAAATGGGGGACAATATCGCCCCCCAGACCTACGGCGCGGTGATCGAAACCGCCCGTGTCAGCACCGCGCCGCATGGCGCCGTCACCGAGATTTCCTGAAGCCATGGCCCGTCCCGCATCCCCCATCCGCCGCTCGCCCAACGCTCCCGCCGGGCGTGCGGCGAGCCGCCTGCAGCAGGCGACCGCCCCCGAGGCGCCCGGCGAACGCCTGCAGAAGGCGCTCGCCACGGCCGGCCTCGGCTCGCGCCGCGAAATGGAAGAATGGATCGCCGAGGGCCGCGTCCAGGTCAACGGCGAGACCGCGACGATCGGCATGAAGGTCGGCCCGCGCGACATCGTCAAGGTCAGCGGGCGCCGGGTCTACCTGCGCTTCGAGGACACGCGCCGCACCCGCATCCTCATCTACCACAAGTCGGAAGGCGAGATCGTCACCCGCGACGACCCCAAGGGCCGCGCCACCGTGTTCGACGCGCTGCCCAAGCTGCGCGGCGCGAAGTGGATCTCGGTCGGCCGGCTCGACTACAACACCGACGGCCTGATGATCTTCACCACCTCGGGCGAGCTCGCCAACCAGCTGATGCACCCGCGCTTCGAGGTCGAGCGCGAGTACGCGGTGCGGGTGCTGGGCGAACTGACCGAGGACATGATCGCGCAGCTGCTCGCCGGCGTGGAACTCGAAGACGGCCCCGCGCAGCTGCAGAGCTGCTATGCCGCGGGCGGCGAGGGCGCCAACCGCTGGTACCGCGTGGTGATCAAGGAAGGCCGCAAGCGCGAGGTGCGGCGCCTGTTCGAGCATTTCGGCCTGACCGTGTCACGGCTGACGCGCATCCGCTTCGGCCCGATCGCGCTGCCGCCGCAGTTGCGGCGCGGGCAGAAGATGGAACTCGACGACGACCTGGTCGCGCGGGTGATGGAGTGGGCGGGGATGGCACCCGGGCCGCGCCGGCAGCGACGCGGCGTCCCGGACAAGCACACCCGCAAGCCACGGATACGCTAGTCTGGATGCATGAAGCTGATTCTGGCCGACGACCACACGCTGTTCCGCAACGGGCTGGCGCTGCTGCTCAAGGCTCACGATGCCGGCTGCGAGATATGGGAGGGCGATGATCTCGACGCCGCGCTGGACTCGGCCGGCGCGCATCCCGACGCCGACGCCGCGCTGCTCGATCTCAACATGCCGGGCATGGAAGGTGCGCACGGCATCCGGCGCTTCGTCGCGGCGCACCCGCGCCTCCCGCTGATCATCCTGACCGGCTCCGAGTCGCTGCAGGACATCCAGGATGTCCTCGCCGCCGGGGCCTCCGGTTTCATTCCCAAGAGTTCGACCTCGGCCGTGATGCTGTCGGCGATCCGCCTGGTGCTGGCGGGCGGGACCTACGTCCCCCCGCAGGCGCTTGCCGGCGGGCAGGGCGGGGTTGCTCCGGGCGATGCGCGCGAGCGCGCCCAGACCCAGCTCACCGAGCGGCAGCTGCAGGTGCTGCGCCTGCTCGCCGCGGGCAAGCCCAACAAGCTCATCTGCCGCGAACTCGGCATCGAGGAAGGCACCGTCAAGGCGCACATCGCCACCATCTTCCGGGTGCTCGACGTCGCCAACCGCACCGAAGCCGCCAGCGTCGCGCGGCAGATCGGCCTGCTCGGCTGAGTCCGCGCGGGCAGGGCGGTCAGGGCCCGCAGCCGGGCGACTCGGTGGCGTCGTCCGAAGCGGCGGGCGCCGTCCTTCCGGGAGCGGCCTGTTCGGGGGCGGTCTTGCGCGTCCCGACGAACATCATGTACTGAATGCGCTCGAAATGCCGGTTCATGGCCTGGTCGACCTCGCGGTCTGTCAGGCCGTCGTAGACGTAGACATTGCCCTGGTGCTCGTGCGCGAGCTCGCGCGCCGTCGGTTCGTTCAGGCGGCGCAGCAGCCATTGTTCCAGGCTGCTTTGCGGGTCCTGCACGTCCGCGATGGCGGGCGAGGCACCCAGCGCCGCAAGGATCGCCACCATGGCGAAAGCGCAAAGGCGGCGAACCGCCGCCGGACTCGGGGACCGTTCGATCGTGTTCATGGCAAGGTCCTCCTGACTCGGAAACGCATGCCGCGGCCGTCCCTCGAGACGCCCGTGCGCCGCGCTCGCCGGACGTCCTCGTATCCCCCCAGGATGGTGTACACATGGCGGAAGCCCGCCTGCTCCAGAAATGCCGCCGCGTCGAAGGAGAGGTCTCCGCGGGCGCAGACCACCACGACGTAGTCGTCCCGTGCAAGCCGCTGCAGCACCTGGCCCAGGAAGTCCGGGTCCGGAACCCAGTCCGGCGTATACCAGGACACGGCAAGCTCGTCCCGCAGGTGCTCGCCGTCGCGCTCGGGCGCCAGACGGACATCGAGCACCCGGGTTCCGGGATGCTCGCGCAGGAATGGCGCCAGGCCTTCGAAGCTCAGGTGCCGCATGGCGGCTCCCGCCCTTCTCGATGCCAGCGATTCACTCGCCGCCGAAATGGCCGCCGTTGAGGTAGACCGGCCTGGCATCGGGGTGGAGTTCCTGCTCGGCCGCGTTGGCCTGCGGTTTGTCGGGCGCCGGCTTGGCCGTCGCGCGGGCAGACGGGGCAGGCGCCTCCTTCTTGGCGACGGCCATGCGCGGCGCGTCGGTCTGCGCGTCCGGTGCCTCGGCGTTAACTGTTCCTGCCCACAACAGGGCCATGCCCACTGCCCCTAGAAACCGTCCGATCATGATCTGTCTCCTGTTCACGCCAACTTCAGCGTTGGCGATTGCAGTGTGGTGCATCCCCGGGTGCAGGAAATCGGCTGCTTCGCATAGGCTGCCAGGGCAAATGGACTAGGCCGTCCGCAAGGATTAGGCCGCCTGGTCTATATCAAAAATGGTCGCTCCGGATAGCCTTGAAACAGGAAAGGGGGGAAAGTGCTGAAACGAGCTTTTGTCGCCCTGGCCTGCGCGTACGCTGTCTCGGTGCCGGCGGCCCCTGCGGATGCGTTCAGCGAAGCCGACTACTTCGCCGAACAGCCGGTCGTGCTGTCCGCCTCCAGGCTGTCGCAGCCGGTGAGCCGGGCGCCTGCGGCGGTCACCGTCATCACCCGCGAGATGATCGAGGCTTCGGGGTTCCGCCATCTGGTCGACGTCCTGCGGCTGGTGCCGGGCTTCGTCGTCGGCTGGGCGGGCGGAAACATGCCCGCTGCGACCTATATCGGCTTCGGCGGTGCCTATCCCCACTGGATGCAGGTGATGGTCGACGGGCGCAGCGTCTATGTTCCTTCCTACGGCAATACCTCTTGGCGTGCTGTCCCGCTGACGCTCGACGACGTCGACCGGATTGAAGTCGTGCGGGGTCCCAACGCGGCGAACGACGGGCTCAATTCGATGCTCGGCACCGTCCACATCTTCACCCGCCATTCGGCCACGACGCTGGGAGGCATGGGTGAACTGGCTGCGGGCAACAAGTCGTACCGCGAAGCGAACCTGCGCTACGGTGCCGAAGCCGGCAGCGGCAGCTGGCGGCTCGGCCTGGTCGGCCGCGAAGACGAGCGGCATGGCGTGGCCGAGGATCACGCGACGGACCTACAACTGAACTTCCGCGGCGACTTGCAGCCCACGTTGCGGGACGCCCTCATGCTGCAGTTCGGTGCATCCAAGGGATTCTGGCAGGGCAGCAACGTTGGCCAGTTGATCCACGATGATCAGGACGCCTATTACCTAAGCGCCTATGCCAACCTGCAGTGGAAGCGCGCACTGGCTGAGGGCAGGGAGTGGCAACTGCAGGTGCACCATACGCTCAACCAGAACGACGAAGACATTCTCGGGACGCTGAAGGGCGACTACCGGACGACCGGGAGCAGCGTCCAGTTTGCCTACCTGGACCAGAGTGGGCCCGAATGGCATACCAGCCTCTCCGGGGAATACCGTCTGAACCGCGTCTATTTGCCCGCCCTGCTGGGGAGCACCGATTACTTCAGGGATCACATTTTCCGCGTTTCCGGAGCGGTCGACTGGAATCCCGCGTCCCAGTGGGTGCTGCATGCGGCAGCCATGATCGAGCGGCACTCCGATACGGACAGCACCTACTTGTCGCCCCGGCTTGCATTGAACTGGCTGCCGGTCAGCGAGCATGCCTTCCGCCTTGGCTACTCTCACGGTTTGTCGGCGCTGGGACTGTATGCAAGCAACACCGACATCAAGATCATGCGAGGCGACAAGCTTGACCAGCTCTATCTGAGCGTGAACGAACTCGGCGCCGAGAAGATCGACAGCTACGAGCTGGGGTATCTGTTCAGCAAGCCGAAATTGGGGGTGACTCTCGATGCCCGAATTTTCCATAACCGCATCTACGACATCGTCGACACCGCAACCATCCCGGTTCCTGAAGACACGTGGAATCAGGAGGCAGAGACCTATGTCAATCAGCAGGAGGTGCGCCAACGGGGCTTCGAGTACCAGCTGAGATGGCGCCCGAGTCCGGACAGCTGGCTCGTGCTCTCCCAGTCCTGGATTTCGACCTCTGGCGAGTTCTGGTACGTTGAATGGGTTCCGCGAAACACGCTGTCGATGCTGGCGGGGCATTCCGTTGGCGGGATCGACGTCAGCCTTGGCTACTACCACACCGCCCAGTTTCACTGGGACGCCGGTGGAGATTTCCCCAGCAAGTACAACCGCCTCGACCTGCGGCTCTCCAGGGCGTGGAAAACGGCAGACGGCAAGATCCAGGCATCCCTGGTCGTACAGAGCCTGCTCGGGGAGGAATTCGAGAGCTTCCCGGGTTATCTGTACCAGCAGCAATACTTCGATCGCCGGGGTTATCTCAGCCTGAAGTACGAGTTCAGGTAAGGCGCCCATGCTTCCGGTCCTGCTGCTTGCTGGCGTGCGGAAGAAGGGAAGGTCTTCCTGGATATGGCGCATGGCATGCGGGGCCGTGCTGGGCTGCCTCGGCTGGTCCGGGCTGGCGCGCTCGGCACCTGCCATCGACGTGCTGGTGTCCGAACCGGCGGGCATCTACCAGGAAACCGCGGCCAGCATGGCGCAGGTGCTGCGCGGGGAGGGCTGGAAGGTCACGGTCTCGACGCCCGAACGCCATGCCCCGCAGGGGCCCGACCTGACCGTGGCGATCGGCACGCGGGCGCTCGAAGCCGCCCTGGCGCGGCCCGGCCGGCCGGTGCTTTCGCTGCTCGTTCCCCGCCTGACCTACGAACGCCTGGCGGCCGGACAGGCCGGGGTCACTGCCCTGTATCTGGACCAGCCGCTGCAGCGGCAGCTGCAACTGCTCGTCCTGGCGCTGCCCGGCCTGAAACAGGTGGGGGTGCCGCTCGGCCCGATGAGCCAGGTGCAGGAGCCGGCCCTGCGGCGTGCGGCCATGACGGCCGGAATCCAGGTCGGCAGCGCGCAGATTCAGCGCGGCCAGGACCTGCGCGCCGCGCTCGACGCCCTGGCCGAAGCGAGCGAGGCCTTCGTGCTGCTGCCCGACCCGGTGGTGGCGCAGCGGAGCACGCTGCAGAGCCTGTTTCTCCACACGTACCGGCTGAGGAAGCCGGTGCTGGCCTATTCCGCGCCGCTCGCGGAAAGCGGCGCGTTGCTGGCGCTGTACGCCACGCCCGCGCAGCTGGGCGAGGAGGCCGCAGCCTGGGTCAGGGAGAGCTGGGGAAGCGCGTTCCGCCTCGGCGCACCGCGCTATCCGCAACGCTTCACCGTCGCCGTCAACCGGACCGTCGCACGCTCACTCGAGATCGACCTGCCCGGCGAGGCCGTGCTGACGCGGCAGCTGGAGGCGCTGCAGTGAAGATCCGCACGCGCGCCTTCCTGCTGGGGCTGCTGCCCACGCTCCTGGTGTCGGGGGTGCTGACGGCGTATCACCTGCACAGCCGCCTGACCGACCTCGAGGCGACGGCGATGCAGCGGGGCAGCGCGGTGGCGCGTCACCTGGCATCGTCGGCCGAATACGGCGTGTTCAGCGGCAACCGGGCAGCGCTCGGCAAGTTGCTCGACCAGGCGATGGCGGAGCCCGGTGTCGCGAGCGCCGCCGTGATCTGGCCGGACCATGCGAGGCTGGTGCGTGGCGAGCCGCTCGGCCGCCTGCCGCCGCTGGGACAGCCCGCGCAGTGGGAGGCCGAAATGCGCGTCTGGTTCGCCCACCCGGTGATGCTGAGCTCGCTCGAGGGCAACGACCTCTTCGTCGAGGAGGCGACGACGGCCAGCGCACCGCTCGCCTGGGTCGCGGTGAGCATCGACCTGCAGCAGAAGCGGGCACTGGTGCGGCAGCTGCTGCTGGCCAGCCTGGCCATCACGCTGCTCGGCCTTACGCTCGCCGTTCTGCTGATCCACAGGCTCGCGCTGACCGGCCTCCAGCCGCTGATGGACATCATCGCGACGGTCAAGCGCATCAGCTCGGGCGGCTTCGGTTCCCACATGGACGTGACGGCGCGGTCGCCGGAGCTGCGCGAGCTGCAATTCATGGTCAACCGGATGAGCGAATCCCTGCGCTCGTATCAGGAGGACATGGAGGCGAAGGTGCGCGCGGTCACCGCGGAGCTCGAGCACAAGCGGCGCGAAGCGGAGCAGGCCAGCCTCGCCAAGTCGCGCTTCCTCGCCGCAGCCAGCCACGACCTGCGCCAGCCGATGCACGCCATCAGCCTTTACGTGGAGGCGCTCAAGCCGCAGATGCGGGGCCGCATGGCGGCCGGGCTCATCGACAAGATCGAGCGCTCGATCAACGGCACGGTCGAGCTGTTCAACGCGATCCTCGACGTCACCAAGCTCGATGCAGGCGTCGTCCAGCCCCGCCTTGCGCCGGTCCGCATCCGCGCGCTTTTCCTCCGCCTGGCGGAGGAGTTCGCCGCCGAGGCCGAGCGGAAGGGGCTCTCGCTGCGCGTGCGCGCGCCCGACGTGTGGATCGAAAGCGACGTGATCCTGCTCGAGCGCATCCTGCGCAACCTGCTGTCCAATGCGCTGCGCCACACTGCGCGCGGCGGCTTGCTGCTGTCGGCCCGGCCGTGCCGCGGCAGGCTGCGCCTGCAGGTGTGGGACAGCGGAAGCGGCATCGCCCCCGAGCACCAGCCGCGCATTTTCGACGAGTTCTACCAGGCGGCCACGCAGGACGGGGAGGCTCGCCACGGCCTCGGCCTCGGCCTCGCCATCGTCCGGCGCCTGGCCCGGCTGCTCGGCTATCCGCTGCAATTGCATTCCCGGCCGGGGAGAGGGACGGTGTTCTCGGTCGACGTGCCGGTCCTGGCGAGCGGTCCCGACGAAACCGCGGAGGCCCATGACCAGGGAGGCGCCACACTGGACGGGCGCGCGCTGGTCGTCGACGACGATCCCGCCATCCTCAACGCGCTGGGTCATTTGCTGCGGCAGTGGGGGATGCAGGTGGCGCTCGCGAGCAAGCTGCATCAGTTGGCCGACGTGAGCGAGCACGAGCCGGATGTGGTGCTGGCGGACTATCAGCTGCTGGACGGCGAGACCGGGCTGATGGTGGCGCGGGAAGTCCGGCAGCGGTGGGGGGCACAGGTTCCGGTCGTCCTGATCACCGGCGACACGCGCACCGAAACGCTCCGGGAACTGCGGTTGAGTGGCTATCCGATCCTCTACAAGCCGGTGCGAGCCGAGCAGCTGCGCGGCGTGCTCGAAAAGCTGCAGCGCGAGCGCCCGCCGCGCCCGGCCGAAGGCTAGGCCGCGGCGCGGGGGATTATTTCTCGGTCAGTCTCTTGATCACCCCGGCCGCCCAGTCGCGGCCGCCCAGCCCGAATGCCAGGGCGAACGCCAGGCCGACCGCGCCGAAGCCGATCTGGAACGCTGCGGTCAGCAGGTTGGTGCCGATCTCGAGCTGCTCGAGTGCGACGAACACGACGAAGATGATCGTCGCATATTCCGACAGCGTGCTGATCGTGAGCGCGCCCTGCACGCCGATGTTGTTGAGGTAGGCGAACACCATGCGGTTGATGAAGCGCGCGACGAGCACGCCGAACACCAGCACCAGGATGGCGACGATGACGTTGGGGATGTAGAACACGACCTTGTTGAACAGCTCGGCGACCATGTGCAGCCCGAGGCTGTTGGCCACGGTGACGACGACGACGAAGATGACGATCCAGTAGGCCAGCTTGGCGAGCAGCCGGGAGAGCGAGATGTCCAGATGGCCCTGCTTGAGGAAGGCCTCGATGCCGGTCTTTTCGGCGAGGCTGTCGAAGCGCAGCACGTCGAGCAGCTTCATGACGCCGGTGCGCACGACGTTGGCGAGCAGCCAGCCGAGGAACAGCAGCAACAGCGCGGCGATCAGCTGCGGCACGAAGCCCGCGAGCTGGGTCCAGAAGCTTGTCAGTGAGGCAATGAAGACATCGAACTGCTGCTGCATGGCGTGCTCCCTTCGTCTGTGCAATAAAAATTCATTATAACGAACCGATCATGTCACTTATCCGCGCCGATACTGTCGCGGCCGCCGCGTGGGCTGTCCCTGCCGCGGCTTTTGTGCCTACACTCTAGCCAACAGCCCGAACGCCCTGCCCATGCCGATTCCGACCGAAGATGCCCGATTCCTGCCTGCCGACCAGCTGACATCCCTGGTCGCAGGCTTGATGGCGATCGGCTACCGCTGCATCGGGCCCGCCGTCGAGCAGGGGGCGATCGTGATGCGGCCGCTCGACACCCCTGCGCTGCCACGCGGCCTGCAGGCCGAGCAGCAGCCCGGCAGCTACCGGGTGGGACGCGATCCGCATGACCGCTACTTCGCCTGGGCCAACGGTCCGCAGGCGATCAAGCCGCTGACCTTCGCGCCGCAGGAGGCGATGTGGCGGGTCGAGCGGAACGCGGCGGGCACGCTGCAGTTCGCCGCCGTGCTGCCCCCCGCCGAACGGCTCGCCGTCATCGGCGTGCGCGCCTGCGACCTCGCCGCGCTTGCGCTGCAGGATGCCCACTTCCTGCGCGAAGGCCGGCGCGACACGCACTACGCCCGGCGCCGCGAGCAGCTGTTCCTGGTGGCGGTGCAGTGCGCGGTGCCGGCTGCGACCTGCTTCTGCGCGTCGACCGGGGACGGCCCGACCCCGACCAGCGGATTCGACCTGGCGCTCGCCGAGCTGGCCGACGGCTTCGTGGCGACCGCCGGCAGCGATGCCGGTCGTGCCGTGCTCGCGACGCTCGGCCTCGCGCCGGCGACCTCGCAGCAGTGCGAGGCGGCGCGCCAGCAGGGGGTGGCCGCCGCGTCCGCGCAGACGCGGCGGATGCCGGGCGGCCTGCGCGAGACCCTGATGAGCCGGCTCGAGCACCCGCGCTGGGACGACGTGGCGGCGCGTTGCCTCGCCTGCGGCAACTGCACCGCGGTGTGCCCGACCTGCTTCTGCCACGCCGAGGCCGACGCGCCCGCGCTCGACGGGCGGTCGAGCGAGCATGCGCGCAACTGGGATTCGTGCTTCGGCGAGTCGCACGGCCACCTGCACGGCACCAACGTACGGCCCGACATCCGCACACGCTATCGCCAGTGGCTGACCCACAAGCTCGCCACCTGGCACGACCAGTTCGGTCGCAGCGGCTGCGTCGGCTGCGGCCGCTGCATCGCCTGGTGCCCGGTCGGCATCGACCTGACCGAGGAGGTCGCGGCGCTGACCGGCGGCTCCGATCAACGCGCGCCCGAAAGCGGGAAGGGGGCGGCGTGACGCACGAACCGATCGACGCCGGACCACCGCACGCCGCCACGGTGGTCGCGCGCACCCAGGAGTCGCCGAGCATCTTCACGCTCAGGCTGCGCCTCGACGACCCGGCGGCGCAGGCGGCGTACCGCTTCGCGCCCGGCCAGTTCAACATGCTGTACCTCTACGGCGTAGGCGAGGTGCCGATCTCGATCATGTCCGACCCGGAAGACCGCGACGGCATCGGCCACACGATCCGCGCTGTGGGGCGCGTCACCCAAGGGCTGGCGGCGCTCGAGGCCGGCGACCGGGTCGGGCTGCGCGGCCCGTTCGGGCGCGGCTGGCCGCTGCAGGAAGTGGGCGGGTGCGACGTCGTGCTGGTGACCGGCGGTCTCGGCTGTGCGCCGGTGGTGTCGGTGATCCACTACGTGCTGCGGCGCCGCGAGCGCTTCGGCAAGCTGGTCATCGTGCAGGGCGTGAAGCACGCCGAGGACCTGATCTGGCGCGAGCAGTACGACCGCTGGGCGAAACTGCCGGACACCCAGGTGCTGGTGGCGGCGAGCCAGGGCGGGGCGCTGTGGCCCTGGCACGTCGGGCGCGTGACCGACCTGTTCGAGCTGGCGCAGTTCAACCCTGCGCGCGCGGTCGCGATGATGTGCGGGCCGGAAGGCATGATGCGCGCGGCCGCCGACAGCCTGCTCGCGCGCGGCCTGCCGGCGCCTCACCTGTACCTCAGCATGGAGCGCAACATGCAGTGCGCGGTCGGCCGCTGCGGCCATTGCCAGTTCGGCGGCGCCTTCGTCTGCCGCGACGGCCCGGTGTTCGGCTGGGACGAGGTCAAGGGCCTGCTGGCCCATCGGGGGTATTGACGATGGATGCGACCAGGAAACCGCGCGTGGCGGTGCACAAGTTCAGCTCCTGCGACGGCTGCCAGCTGGCCTTCCTCAACCTGGGCGAGCCGCTGCTCGAGCTCGCCGGGCGCGTCGACCTCGTGCACTTCGCCGAGGCCGGGCCGTTCGATCCGGACGCCGAGGTCGACGTCGCCTTCGTCGAAGGCAGCGTGTCGACGCCGGAAGACATCGAGCGCATCCTCCACATCCGCGCGCGCAGCCGCATGCTGATCGCGATCGGCGCCTGCGCCACCGCCGGCGGCATCCAGGCGCTGCGCAACGGCGCCGACGGCGCAGCCTGGGTCGCGCAGCTCTACAGCCATCCCGACGCGATCGACAGCCTGGCGCACTCGACGCCGATCGCGACCCACGTCAAGGTCGACTTCGAGCTGTGGGGCTGCCCGGTCAGCGGACCGCAGATCCTGCAGGTGGTGAATTCTCTGCTGCTCGGCGTCGCGCCGCGCGACAACGCCGACAAGGTGTGCACCGAGTGCAAGCGCCAGGGTCATCCGTGCGTGATGGTGACTCGCGGCGTGCCCTGCATGGGGCCGGTGACGCGCGCCGGCTGCGGCGCGCTGTGCCCGGGCCTCGGCCGCGACTGCTACGGCTGCTACGGTCCGGCGGAGAACGCCAACACTGACGCGCTGGCGGCGCAGTTCCGCGCGCTCGGCCTCGACGCCGCCGCGATCGTGCACCGCTTCCAGTCGATCAACAGCCAGGCGCCGGTGTTTCTCGCCGCCGCCGGCAAGGCGGAGATGACGCGCGATGCCTGAGCAGAAACGAACGGTCGCGATCCAGGTGCCGGTGCTGACCCGGGTCGAGGGCGAGGGCGCGCTCGATCTGCGCATCGACGACGGCGAGATCAGCGAGCTGCGCCTGCGCATCTTCGAACCGCCGCGCTTCTTCGAGAAGTTCCTCGAAGGCCGCCACTACAGCGAGATTCCCGACATGGTGGCGCGCATCTGCGGCATCTGCCCGGTCGCCTACCAAGTCACCGCGGCGCAGGCGCTGGAGGCGCTCTACAACGTCGAGCTGAGCCCGTGGGCGCGCGCCATGCGCCGCGTGTTCTACTGCGGCGAGTGGATCCAGAGCCACAGCCTGCACATCCACCTGCTCGCCGCGCCCGACTTCTTCGGCTGCAGCAGCGCGATCGAGCTGGCGAAGCTCGCGCCGGAGGAAGTCCGCCGCGGCCTGCGCCTGCAGGCGCTCGGCAACGCGCTGATGGACCTGTTCGGCGCGCGTTCGGTGCATCCGGTCGGCGTGCGCATCGGCGGCTTCCATGGCGCGCCTAGCGAGGCGCGCATCCGGGAGATGCGCGAAAAGCTCGCCGCCGCGCTGCCCGACGCCGAGGCGCTGATCCGCTGGACGGCCGCGATCCCGGTGCCGCAGGACGACCAGGCCTTCGTCTCGGTCGCCACGCGGCACGCGCACGACTACGCCATCGAGGGCGGCGGCATCGCCGCCAGCGACGGCCTCGCCATCGGCGTCGAGGCATTCGACGACCATTTCGCGGAGCGCCACGCGCCGCACTCCACCGCGCTGTACGCCGCGTATCACGGGCAGCCCTACCTGGTCGGCCCGCTCGCCCGGCTCAACCTCAACCACGACCGCCTGCCGCCGCGGATCCGTGCGCTGCTGGCCGAAACCGGGCTCGCGCTGCCGAGCCGCAACGTCTTCCACAGCCTCGTCGCGCGTGCGGTGGAGATCCTGCTCGCGCTCAGCGAGGCGCTGCGCCTGCTCGAGGGCTATCGCGTGCCCGATTCGCCGTGGGTGCCGGTGACCCCGCGCGCCGGGGTCGCGCAGGGCTGCACCGAGGCGCCGCGCGGTCTGCTGTGGCACCGCTACGAAATGGATGCCGACGGCTGCGTGGTCAACGCCCGCATCGTGCCGCCGACCAGCCAGAACCAGGCGCGCATCGAGGAGGACCTCAGGCTGTCGCTGATGAGCTTCGGGCTCGACCACCCCGACGACGCGCTGCGCCTGCATTGCGAGAAGGTCATCCGCAACTACGATCCCTGCATCTCCTGCGCGACCCATTTCCTGACGCTGAACGTCGAGCGATGAGCCGGGTGCGCGTCCTCGGCATCGGCTCGCCCTCGGGCGACGACCAGGCCGGCTGGCTGGCCGTCGAGGCGCTTCTTGGCCTGGGCGTGGACGCGAGCCAGCTCGACCGTCCGGGCGCCAACCTGGTTTCCCTGCTGGCTGGCGTCGACCACGTGATCCTGATCGACGCGATGCAGGGCGGCGGCGCGCCGGGGCAGGTCAGGCGTTTCGAACGTCACGACTGGCGCGGCTACGACCAGGGGCTTTCCAGCCACGGCTTCGGCGTGCTCGATGCGCTGGCGCTGGCGGAGGCGCTGGGCGGCCTGCCGCCGAGGCTGGACCTCTACGGCATCGAAATCGCGTCGGCGCACCCGGGCGCGGCGCCGGGTCGCGCAGTGCGGACGGCAGCGGTGCGGCTCGCGGCGGGCATTGCCGCGCGCCTGGGGGAAGCGGTCTAGAGGTCTTCGCGCCGCAGCATGAAGACGAACTGGTCGCCGCCTGCGGTATCGAGCCAGGTGAAGGGCAGGGCAGGGAAGGCGGCTTGGAGCGCGTCGCGGTTGTGGCCGATCTCTACCACCAGCAGGCCGCCGGGGTTGAGGTGGGCCTTCGCCTGGGCGAGGATCTGCCGCGTGGCGTCCAGGCCGTCTTCGCCCGATCCCAGCGCCAGCGCGGGTTCGGCGAGATATTCCGGCGGCAGCGCGGCGACCGACTCGGCGTTGACGTAGGGCGGGTTGCTGACGATGACATCGTAGCGGCGGCCGTCGAGCGCGGCGAACAGGTCCGACGCGACCAGTTCGACGCGGTCGCCGAGGCCGTAGTCGGCGACGTTCCGCGCGGCGACCTCGAGCGCCTCCTGCGACAGGTCGGCCGCGTCGACGTCGGCGTTGGGGAAGGCCAGCGCGGCGAGGATGGCGAGGCAGCCCGAGCCCGTGCACAGGTCGAGCACGCGCGTGACTTCTTCCGCATCCTCGATCCACGGCGCGAGCTGCTCGTCGAGCAGTTCGGCGATGAACGAGCGCGGCACGATCACCCGCTCGTCGACGTAGAAGCGGTGCGCCCCCAGCCACGCCTCGTGGGTCAGGTAGGCGGCCGGGACGCGCTCCCTGACGCGGCGCTCGATCACCGCCTGCACTTCCTCCGATTCGCCGTGGGTGAGGCTGGCGTCGAGGAAGGGCTCGAGGCGGTCGAGCGGCAGGTGCAGGGTGTGCAGGATCAGGTAGGCCGCCTCGTCGAAGGCGTTGTCGGAGCCGTGGCCGAAAAAGAGCTGAGCCTCGTTGAAGCGCGACACCGCGAAGCGCAGCCAGTCGCGCACGGTGATCAGGGATTCGGTGTCGTCGAAGTGTTTCATTTCAATCTCGAAGGGTGATGCGCGGCGGGGTCAGGCCAGCAACTTTTCCAGCGTCTTCTGGTAGACCGCGGAGAGCCGCTCGATGTCCTCGACCGCGACGTGCTCGTTGAGCTTGTGGATGCTCGAGTTGAGCGGACCGAACTCGACCACCTCGCGGCACACCTCGGCGATGAAGCGGCCGTCGGAGGTGCCGCCGGTGGTGGAGAGCTCGGGCGTCACGCCGGTGACCTCGCGGATCGCCTCGGAGAGCCTGTCGCACAACGGGCCGCGCGGGGTGAGGAAGGGCTTGCCGGAGAGGTTCCAGTCGATCTCGTAGTCGAGGCCGTGGCTGTCGAGGATCTCGTTCACCGCGTCCATCAGGCCCTCGGCGGTGCTGGCGGTGGAGAAGCGGAAGTTGAACTGGATCTCGACGACGCCCGGGATGACGTTGGTCGCGCCGGTGCCGCCGTGGATGTTGGAGACCTGCCAGGTGGTCGGCGGGAAGTAGGCGTTGCCCTCGTCCCACATGGTGTCGGCGAGCTCGGCGATCGCCGGCGCAGCCAGATGGATCGGGTTCTTCGCCAGATGCGGGTAGGCGATGTGGCCCTGCACGCCCTTGACGCGCAGCGTGCCGGAGAGCGAGCCGCGGCGGCCGTTCTTGATGGTGTCGCCGAATTCGGCGGCGCTGGTCGGCTCGCCGACGATGCAGTAGTCGAGAAGTTCGTCGCGTGCCTTGAGGACTTCGACCACCTTCACCGTGCCGTCGGTCGCCGGGCCTTCCTCGTCGGAAGTGAGCAGGAAGGCGATCGAACCCGGATGGTCGGGATGCTCGGCAATGAAGCGCTCGGTCGCGGTGACGAAGGCGGCGTCGGAGGTCTTCATGTCGGCGGCGCCGCGCGCGTAGAGCTGGCCGTCGCGCACGGTCGGCTCGAAGGGGTCGGACAGCCACTGGTCGAGCGGGCCGGTCGGCACCACGTCGGTATGGCCGGCGAAGCAGACCACCGGGGAGGCCGTGCCGCGGCGCGCCCACAGGTTGTCGACGCCGTTGTGGCGGTGGCGCTCGATGCGGAAGCCGACCTTCTCCAGCCGCGCCGCGATGAGGTCGTGGCAGCCCGCGTCGTCGGGGGTCAGCGAGCGGCGCTTGAGCAGCTCGACCGCGAGTTCGAAAGTTTCATTGGCCATGCAGGGGTCAGGCTCCGAATAGGGCTTGGTATTGTTCTTCGGCAAAGCCGAGGTGGTAGCGGCCGTCGCGCTCGAGCACCGGCCGCTTGATGACGCTGGGCTGCGCGACCATCAGGGCGATCGCGCTGGCTTCGTCGGTGACGGCGGCACGCTCGGCGTCGGAGAGCCTGCGCCAGGTGGTGCCGCGCGTGTTCACGAGCGCCTGCCAGCCGGTCTGCGCGGCGACCTCGCGCAGCCAGGCGGCGTCGACGCCCTGCTTCTTGAAGTCGTGGAACGCCGCCTCGTGCGCGTGCGCCGCGAGCCAGGCGCGCGCCTTCTTCACCGTGTCGCAGTTGGGAATGCCGTAGAGTTTCATGGTGTTTCGGTCCGCGGGCGGCCGATCAGCGGTCCGCGGACGTAAAATCTGGGGAAAACCAAAGACGCGATTCTACCTGAGGCCATGCATCCCGCCGTTCATTCCCACACCGCACCGCCACCGCCCGGCGACCCCAGCCTGCGCTCGCTCGGCCGCCTGTTCCCCTATCTGTGGGAATTCCGCGGCCGCGTGCTGCTGGCGCTGGCGCTGCTGGTCGGCGCCAAGCTGGCGTCGGTGGCGGTGCCGCTGGTGCTAAAGGAGATCATCGACGCGCTCGACCGGCCGCGCCCGGAACTGGTGGTGCCGCTGGCGCTGATTCTCGGCTACGGCGTGTTGCGCTTCGCCAGCACCACCTTCTCCGACCTGCGCGACGTGATCTTCGCCAAGGTGACGCAGCGCGCGATGCGCCGCATCAGCATGGCGGTGTTCAAGCATCTGCACGCGCTGTCGCTGCGCTTCCATCTGGAAAGACAAACCGGCGGCATCACCCGCGACATCGAGCGCGGGTCGAAGGCGCTCTCCAGCCTGGTCGGCTACCTGCTGTTCCGCATCACCCCGACGGTGCTGGAAATCCTCATGGTCGCCGGCATTTTGTTCGTCAAGCTCGACTGGGTGTTCGGCGTGCTGACGCTCGTGACGCTCGCCGCCTACATCGGCTTCACCGTCACCATCACCGAGTGGCGCACGCAGTTCGTGCGCCGCGCCAACACGCTCGACTCCGAGGCCTACGGGCGCGCGATCGACAGCCTGCTGAACTACGAGACGGTCAAGTACTTCGGCAACGAGAAATACGAGGCCCAGCGCTACGACAGGAGCCTCATCGAGTGGGAGGACATGGCGCTCAAGTCGCAGCGCTCGCTCGGCATGCTCAACGCCGCGCAGGCCGGCGTCATCGCGATCGGCGTGACGCTGATGGTGCTGCGCGCCGCCGCCGGCGTGGTCGACGGCACGCTGACGCTGGGCGACCTGGTGATGGTCAACGCCTTCCTGCTGCAGATGTTCCAGCCGCTCAGCTTTCTCGGCGTCATGTACCGCCAGATCAAGGAGTCGATCACCGACGTCGAGCGCATGTTCGCGCTGATGGGGCGGCCGCGCGAGGTCGAGGACAAGCCGGACGCGCGCGATCTCGACGTGATCGCGGGCGAGGTGAAGTTCGATCACGTCAGCTTCGCCTACAACCCCGACCGCCCGATCCTGCACGACGTCAGCTTCACCATCCCCGCCGGCCGGACGGTCGCGGCGGTGGGCTCGAGCGGCGCCGGCAAGTCGACGCTTGCCCGCCTGCTGTTCCGCTTCTACGACGTCGGCGCCGGCAGCATCACCATCGACGGCCAGGACATCCGCCACGTCACGCAGGATTCGCTGCGCGCCGCGATCGGCGTGGTGCCGCAGGACACCGTGCTGTTCAACGACAGCATCTACTACAACATCGCCTACGGCCGGCCTGACGCGAGCCGCGACGAAGTGATCGAGGCCGCGCGTGCTGCGCACATCCTCGACTTCATCGAGCGGCTGCCGCAGGGCTGGGACACGGTGGTCGGCGAGCGCGGGCTCAAGCTCTCCGGCGGCGAGAAGCAGCGGGTGGCGATCGCCCGCACGCTGCTGAAGAATCCCGCCATCCTCATCCTCGACGAGGCGACCTCGGCGCTCGACACCAAGACCGAGAAGGCGATCCAGGCCGAGCTGCTGGAAATCGCCCGCAGCCGGACCAGCCTCATCATCGCCCACCGGCTCTCGACCGTGGTCGAGGCCGACGAGATCCTGGTGATGGAGGGCGGCCGCATCGTCGAGCGTGGTCGGCATCCCGAGTTGCTGGCGAGGAACGGCGTCTACGCGCACATGTGGGCGCTGCAGCAGCAGGCCGAGGCCGAGGACCGCGCCGACTGATGGCGAAGCTGTTGCTGAAGCCCGGGGTGCGCCGGCGCGAGGTGTGGGCGTGGGCGATGTACGACTTCGCCAACTCGGGCTACACGACGGTCGTCATCACCGCGGTGTTCGGCGCGTATTTCGTCGGCGTCGTCGCCGGCGACGCGCCGTGGGCGACCTTCGCGTGGACCCTTGCGCTGTCGGTCTCCTACGCCCTGATCATGCTGACCGCGCCGCTCATCGGCGCCTGGGCCGACGCCCACGCGCGGAAGAAGGCGCTGCTGTGGGCGACCACGCTGGGCTGCGTCGGCGCCACCGCGGCGCTGTATTTCGCAGCGCCCGGCGCGCTGGCGCTGGCGATCGCCGCACTCGTCGTGTCCAACTATTTCTTCGGCACCGGCGAGAACCTCATCGCCGCCTTCCTGCCCGAACTCGCGCGGCCGCGTGCGCTGGGGCGAATCTCGGGGTGGGGCTGGGCGCTCGGCTACGTCGGCGGGCTGGTGTCGCTCGGCGCGAGCCTCGCGTACATCGGCTGGGCGCAGGCGCGGGGGCAGGGCGCGGCCGATTTCGTACCGGTCGCCATGCTCATCACCGCCGCGATCTTCGCGCTGGCGAGCCTGCCCACGCTGCTGATGCTGCGCGAGCGGGCGGTGCCGAATCCTGCCCACACCCCGCGCACCGCCTGGCGGCAGGTGGCGCACTCGCTCGCGCAGCTCGGCCAGCTGCCGGACCTCAGGCGCTTCCTCGTCTGCACCGTGCTGTACCAGGCGGGGATCGCCGCGGTGATCACGCTGGCCGCGATCTATGCCAGCCAGGTGTTCCACTTCGACACCCGGCAGACGATCCAACTGGTGCTGGTGGTCAACGTCACCGCTGCACTGGGGGCCTTCGTGTTCGGCCACGTGCAGGACCGCATCGGCCACGTGCGGCTGATCGCGCTGACGCTGGCAGGCTGGATCGCGATGGTGCTGCTCGCGTGGGCGGCGCCCGACGAGCGCATGTTCTGGGTCGCCGCCAACCTCGCCGGCCTGTGCATGGGCGCCTCGCAATCGGCCGGGCGGGCGATGGTCGGCCTGCTCGCGCCGCCTGCGCACCAGGCCGAGTTCTTCGGCCTGTGGGGCCTCGCCGTCAAGCTGGCGTCGATCGTCGGCCCGCTGACCTACGGCGTCGCCAGCTGGATCACCGTGGGCGATCACCGGCAGTCGCTGCTGGTCACCGGCGTCTGGTTCGTCGCCGGCCTCGCGGTGCTGCGTGGCGTGCGCGCCGGCCGCGGGCGCCGCGCGGCCTACCGCTTTCGTCCGCTGTCCGCACATGCCTGACTACACGATTGTCTCCGCCGACTGGGTGCGGGACCGCGACTCGCTTGCGTACGTCCGCCGCAAGGTCTTCATCGACGAGCAGGGCGTGCCCGAGGAGATGGAATGGGACGCCGACGATCCGGCGTCGCTGCATGTCCTCGCGCGCGACGGCAGCGGGCAGCCGATCGGCTGCGCCCGCCTGCTGCCCGACGGCCACATCGGACGCATGGCGGTGCTGCCCGCCTGGCGCGGCCGCGGCGTGGGGCGGGCGCTGCTCGACGCGGTGATCCGCGCTGCGCAGGCACGCGGCGATGTCCTCGTCCGGCTCAGCGCGCAGACCCATGCGACCGGCTTCTATGCCCGTGCGGGCTTCGTCGCCGAAGGCGACGCGTACGACGAAGCCGGCATCCCGCACGTGGCGATGCACAGGAAGCTGGCTTGACGCGAACCGAATCGGCCGCGTCGGGTCAGGCTGGAGGGCGGTGCTGATAAAGTTCGTCCCACGGCGGCAACGACCGACACAACCATCCAAGGAGCAGGACATGACAAAAATGCGGGCAGGCATCGTCGGCGCGGGTATTGCCGGCGCGAGCTGCGCGGGAACGCTCGCCGCGGCGGGCTGGGAAGTCGACGTCTTCGAAAAGTCGCGCGGCGCGGGCGGACGCCTGTCGACCCGGCGCATCGAGCAGGGCTGGGCGACGCTCGGTTCGCCCTTCATCTCGGCGAAACGCGATCCCTTTCGCAGCCAGCTTCGCGAATGGGCGCGCCAGGGCTGGATCGAGCCGGTGCGCGACGGCATCCTGCAGGGACGCGCCAACAAGGGGTGGTCGCGGGGCCAGCTGCAGAACCACTACCGTCCGCTGATCGAGCCCTCGGCGCTGGTGCGCCAGCTGCTGGGCGACGCGCGCCTGCACACCCAGGCCCGTGTCGCGGCGCTGCAGCCGCGCACCCTGATCATGGAGGCCGGCCAGGTGCGCGGCGACTACGACTGCGTGATCTGCAGCGTGCCCACGCCGC
>DHHQ01000011.1 GCA_002403375.1 Thiobacillus denitrificans
AGCTGCTTGTCGGGAAAGCGCTCGTGCAGGTACTCGCAGATCGCCAGCGAATCCCACACCACGATGTCGCCGTCGTGCAGCGCCGGCACCTTGCCCGAAGGCGACCATTTCGCCAGCGCGGTGGCCGACTCGGGCGTGTACAGCGGAATGCGCACCTCGTCGAAGGGAATGCCGGCCTGGCGCAGCACCAGCCAGGGCCGCAGCGACCAGGACGAGTAGTTCTTGTTGCCGATGGCGAGGGTGAGGGGGGGCACGGGGCGATCCTTGGGAGTGGCGATGCGCAAGGCTGAACGAGGGTGATGGCGGGGTGAAGGTCCGTGACGCATCCCCGCCCGTGGCGATGTTTCCATAGTAATGAATGTCCGGGCTGGCGGGGCTGTCGAATCACGTTCGAAATCTCGCGCTGTTCGCCAGCGTCCACACGGGGCGCAACGCCCATTCCTTGAAATTGCAGTCGAGTGCCTTACGCTTAAAGCGCCCACACACCCGTTGCCGGGCTTGTTTGCTGTGTTTTGACGCGTTTGCCCTGTGGGGAACCGGATCGAGAAACATGTCGCATAACACGACCTCAATGTGCCAGAGCTACTTTGGCCTGGCCGAAGCGCCGTTCTCCATCGCGCCCGATCCGCGCTATCTCTACATGAGCCGGCGCCATCAGGAAGCGCTGGCGACCTTGCTCTACGGCGTGGGCAGCGATGGCGGCTTCGTGTTGCTCACGGGCGACGTGGGCGCGGGAAAAACGACCCTGTGCCGCTGCCTGCTCGAGCAGATGCCCGAGACCTGCGATGTGGCGTACGTGTTCAATCCGAAGCTGACGGTGGTGGAACTGCTCTCCACGATCTGCGACGAATTCCGCATCGCTTATCCGCCAGGCAATACCAGCATCAAGTTGTTCGTCGATTTCATCAATGCCTATCTGCTCGATGCGCATGCCAGGGGCAGGCGCGCGGTGCTGATCATCGACGAGGCGCAGAACCTCTCCGCCGACGTGCTGGAGCAGATGCGGCTCCTGACCAACCTGGAAACCCACCAGCGCAAACTGCTGCAAATCATCCTGCTGGGCCAGCCTGAACTCGCAACCATGCTGGAGCGGCCGGAGCTGCGCCAGCTTGCGCAGCGTATCGTCGCACGCTATCACCTGGGCCCGCTGGGCAAGGCGGAAGTCAAATCCTATGTGTGGCATCGCCTCGAAGTTTCGGGCGCGAGGCGACAGCTCATCCCGGCTTCGCTGATGGGCAAGGTGCACAGCCTCAGCAACGGTGTCCCGCGACTCATCAACACGCTGTGCGACCGGGCCCTGCTGGGCGCCTATGTGCAGAACAAGGAACGCGTCGATCGCGCAACGCTTGCGCAGGCGGCACGCGAGGTGTTCCCGCGGACGCGGACGCCTCGCCACAACATGCTGCTTGTTGCGGGCAGCGCACTCCTGATCGGGGGGGGCATCGTGATGGCCGCCGCGCTCTATCAGCAGAATCAGCACAAACCCTTCATGACGGCGGCGCCTGCCGCGCCCGCACGAGCGGCTATCCAGAATGTGCGGATGACGACCGCCCGCCCTGTCGAGGCGCCGTCCCCGCCGGCGGCCCTGGCGGGGACGCTGGACTGGCCGGCGTCCGTGCCCCAGTCAGGCAGCGAGGCACTCGCTTCTGCGGCCTTGCTTCAGGCCTGGGGGGTCGGCTATCGCGAAGGGGTCGACCTGTGCCAGCAGGCAGAAGGCGCCGGCCTGAGCTGCCGAACGGCACGCGGCGGACTGGGTGAACTGCGCCACTTGAACCGGCCCGCCATGCTGCACATGCGCAACCCTCGAGGGCAGGCGTTCTATGCGACCTTGACGACGCTCGATGACGAGGCCGCGACCTTTGCCATTGGCGACGAGACCGTGGCGGTTGCGCTTGGCGCCCTGGCGTCGCAGTGGTCGGGGCGCTACACCGTGCTGTGGCGTTTGCCGCCGGACACACAAGGGCCTGTCCGGCTTGGCGAACGCGGCCCTTCCGTGGAATGGCTGAGCAGGCACCTTGCGCTGACGCAGGGCGGTGACATGAAAACCACGACAGATCCGGTGTTCGACGCCGACCTGATGCTGCGGGTCAAACGGTTTCAACTTGCCCAGGGGCTGGTTCCCGATGGCATTGTCGGCGCCCAGACCCTGATCCGCCTGAGCGGGGTGGCCGATCAGGCTGCCCCGAAGCTGATCGCGGTGCGCGGGGAAGAATAGCGTGTCGTATATCCTCGATGCCCTCAGAAAATCCGAGCAGCAGCGCCAGCTTGGCGTGGCGCCAAGTCTGCTCACCGTGCATGCGACGTCCGAGCCCGACGCACCGCCCGCGTTCCTGAAATATGGCCTGATTGCGACGGCCCTGATCGGTGCCGGTGTCGCGATTGGGTGGTGGCAGCCATGGCAGCAGGAGCGCCTGCTGTCTGCCACGGCATCCACCACCGCCACAATGCCCGAGGCGCGAGCACGCGACCCCGTGCCGGCGCCTCTGCCCGTGTTGCCAGAGGTGGCCCGTGCGCCGGAAATGCCCATGCCTGTGCAGGAAACACGGCTGGCGATGAGGCCGGTCGCGGTCCCCGAAGCGGCTCCGCTGGAACAGGACACGCATCCGATCGCCAAGGCGCCGCCTGAGACCCGGAAACCGCCCGCCGCTGCCGTCCTCCCGAAGCAGACGGCAACACCTGTCCGCGCGGTCGCGCCGGCACCGGCACCGGCGCCGGCGCCAGCAGTTGCGGTTGCTGCGGAGACGCCCGTCGCGCTATTGCAGGAGCACTCCGCCGACGCGGCCCCCGCGGATCCTGCGCAGGAACAAAAGGTGCTCTTGATGGCCGAGCTGCCTGCGGCGATCCGGCACGAGATCCCTGCGATGTCGTTTCCTGTTCACACCTATTCGGACGCGCCCAAGGAGCGCATCGTCGGCATCAACGACCGGTTGCTGAGAGAGGGCGAGTACCTCGCACCCGGTCTCAAGCTGGAACTGATCGCGCCTGACGGCGTTGTATTCAGCTACAAGAAATACCTTTTCCGTCACGGCCTCTAGTCCTTCGCGGAAGAAGGGGCGGTGAGGCCTTTCGGAGCTGCCGGCGCGGCGTGTGTTTACTTCTTCTTGGTGGAAATGCCGAACGGCACGTAGGTCGGGCACCAGCCGATGAGGCTGGTCACCAGGAAGGCCACCGCGACGATGCCCAGAACGATCGCTGCCGTCCCGGTGATCTGGCCGGTGAAATACAGGACCGCGATGATCGCGACCACGGCGAGGCGAATGACCTTGTCTGCGGTACCCATGTTCTGTTTCATTCTTTGCTCCCTTTGTCTGGTTCGGAGTCTTGAGAATAGCCTAGGCCAGCTGCCGGACAAGCAACACCAGTCCCGTGATCACGGCAAGGCACAGCATGCACGCCAGGATGAGCTTCACGTACTTGGGCATGGGCGTGTCGCCGTCGCGCCATGAAATGGCAGATGGTTTCTTTATAGCCAAGGAAACGGCCGCAGGCCGCTCTCTGTCACGCGTGTTGCCAAGCGTTCGCAGCGCTTCGTGGCCGCAAAAGGCATAATCGCGAAGCGCCGATCACACTGTATTGGCCGCAGCCAGCCGCCGGCGAACAACGAGCCAAACGAAAAAGGGAAGGGGCAAACCTTGGAAGGCACTGAAGGCATCGAAAGCCAGATCCTCATGCAGGCAATGGGCACGCACGCGCCATCGGACACGGCGCGCCAGAAAAACGTCCGGCCCTCACTGCCTTTCGCGCTTATCCAGGAATGAAATTAAGCACGCTCGACGACCATCTCCTCCGGCCACGCATCGGCGCGGGATTGAGCGGGGCGCGTCGCCATGCGCTCGAGTTCCTCTATTTCGGCATCAAGGAGGCACGTGCGAGCCTGTTTGCGGGACTGTTCTTCGCGGCCGTGTTTCTGGTGCCACGCGAAGGCTTGCTGGGTGTGCCGCGCTATGATGCCCTGCTTGTCATCGCGGTCGCCATTCAGGCCTGGATGGTGTGGGCGAAGCTGGAAACCATGGACGAACTCAAGGCGATCACGGTGTTCCACCTGGTCGGTTTCGCCCTCGAAGTCTTCAAGACATCGAGCGGAATCAAGTCGTGGGCCTATCCGGACTTCGCCTATACGAAGGTGCTGGGCGTTCCGCTGTTCTCGGGGTTCATGTACGCGGCCGTGGGCAGCTACATCATCCAGGCGTGGCGCCTGCTCGACCTGCAGGTGAAGCATCACCCGCCCCACTGGATGGCCGCGCTGATCGCCCTGCTGATCTACGCCAACTTCTTCACCCATCACTACATCGGCGACTACCGCTGGTACATCGCCGCCTGCGCGCTTGGGCTTTACGCCAGAGCCACCGTCGTTTTCCGCCCGTTCGACCGCGAGCGCAGCATGCCGTTGCTGGTCTCGTTCGTGCTGATCGGCTTCTTCATCTGGCTCGCCGAGAACATCAGCACCTTCTTCGGCATCTGGAAGTACCCGAACCAGATGGGCGCCTGGTCCACCGTGCATCTCGGCAAATGGAGTTCCTGGTCGTTGCTGGTCATCATGACGTTCACCATTGTCGCCAACCTGAAGCACATCAAGCGGCGCATACATGTGCCGGCGTGAACCGGGGGCTGTTCCCTATTGCCTCGTTGGCGCGCGGGCCGAAAGTCATTTGAGCCAACCCCTCTGAATCCGTGCGGAAAAAACTTGCAGAAAACCAGGTGAACCTCAGCGGGAAGAGGGAGGAGCTGAACGAGCCAAAAACCAATTCGACAATAAAGTGAATCCGAGCACGAACTAACCCTTTAGGTCAGTCCTCGCTTCTCGAGGGCAAAACGAATTCGCTCCACACATTCAAGTGGGCTTCCGGTCACTTCATGCTCCCATAGGCGCACCACTGCCCATCCCATCGCGGCTAGTTTTTTGTCGGCTTCCAAATCCCTGGCTTGGTTGCGCATGATCTTGGAGAGCCAGAATTCTGATCTGGTCTTCGGGTGTGTTCCGTGTTGGGGGCAACCATGCCAAAAGCAGCCGTCAACGAAGATGGCGACTTTGTTTGCGGGAAAGATAATGTCGGGGCTCCCGGGTAGGCGTGGTTTTGCCTGGAGGCGGTAGTGCAAACCGGCGGCCCAGAGCGCACGCCGCAGCAATAGCTCAGGTGCTGTTCCGCTATGTCGGACCCGCCCCATGAGCCGGCTACGCGCGGCTGTTGGGGGCGAGTCATCACAAGTTTTCGAGGACAGTCGCGATCCGCCCAATGTTTTTCTGGACATCAAGATAGCTCTGATAAGCCAGCTTGGCATTCCTGATTAATCCTTCGTAAGTTAGGAAGCGCATGTTGTAAGCCGCCAAGGCCTGTTCCTGCGCTAAGTCAGTAGCTGGCTTTTTTGATGTTAAAAAGAACACGTCAATTCCGGGTTGGTGACCATTCAAACCACCAAAATCAGGATGTTCTTTATAGTATTGCTGCATGGCACGAATGTATTTCCGGCCTTGTTGCTCCAAATCATCGGCTTGAACTTTCAAGCCAGGCCGTTTAAGTTCTATGATGACGTGCCTGCCTGCCGTAGTGCGGTACGCGATATCAAGCCGCGCGCCGTGGTCCGCATCTGGGCACGCTCTCTTGAGCTCCTTGGTTAAGGTTAATTCCCACTCTTCACTACCAGTCACCCGATCCCATGATGGATCAAGCAGCCAGAGGTGCTTGAACAAGTATTCCTGTGCGACCTTCTCAAGCTTCCCGGCATCAACGATTTCTTCCTCGAACTTTCGGATGACTTCGAGTCTGGTGCGGACGATGTCCAGGTAGTAGCTCTCTTCAAGATCGTCCAAGGCCGTAAAGATGGCTTGAAATTCTGGGCTAAGCACGTCTGTAATTGCCTCAAGCGCATCCAGTTGATGACGAGCCCGTAGTTTCTCGAAACCGACTACAGCGCTCTTGTATAAAAGGCGCTTCGCCTCGGTGTTTTTCAGGTCGTCATTGTTCAAGTTGAGCTTGCTAATGGATGTCATTAAACGGTCTGCCGCCTTTTTGTCCCGCCGGTCAGGGAAGCTGTTGATCCATTTTTCGATTTCTGGATTTTTATCCGGAGCATTGCTATAACCCTGCGCAATGCGCCAGTCATCCCATCGGTCCCGAATTTGTGTCAACGTCGTTTTTAGGTGCCGCCGCAATGCCTGAAACTTCTCGTCATCGTGTTTTATGGCCTCCCGGCTCGCTGTTGCGCGGTCTATATCGTCCTGATCCAGGAAATCGGCATGTACCTCACCCACAAGGTAACTGTTGAAATAACGGGCGTCGCCTAACTCCGCCAGGATGTCCTCTTGAAACAGCCGCCCATTTGCAAAAACCGAAATTCGATTCAGGCTTTCGTCCCCTTTCCCAAGCTTGGCCGGCAGATTCACCGTGGCGATGGCGCCTCTGACAATAAGTCCAGCAATGTCACCTGCAATAACGCCATCGATTTCTTCAACACACGAATGCTCTACGCCGGTGGCGTCGTCGGTGAATTTGGCAAGGTTGGGGGCTAGCGCGACTATTTGGTCACGAGACGTCTCGTCGAAATGCCACAGAAACTGGAGATCGCTATAAAACCCTGCGTCCTTTCGGGTCACCAATGAGCCATTCAGCATGACTTCGAAAGTATCACTAAACACCCCGAAGCGACGAGCTAGGCGAGGGCGGAGAAAATCTGCTGTTCGATTGATCTTGGTGTTAAGTTCGCGTAGTGAAATCCGTGTTCCGTGCGCAGCGACGAAGTCTTCGGGCACTGCCATCTCCTCTACGGGGTAGTCGATTGGGTTGTCTGCCCCGTCTGCCTGCTGGACCTGCTCGCGAAGTTTTTTAACATCAATACGGAAAGCCACGGCGTCTGAGTTCTCTGCGCGAGTGACAATGTCAATCTGGTTCGCCAGGGAGAACATGGCGAGTTTTCCGATCCCTTTTCGGCCCATTACTCGACGTTTCCCACTTCGACTCATGTGACCGTTTATTTCCCGTACCCGGCGACTATAGCCAACCTTGAGAAACTTTCCTGCCACATCGTCGAAGGTCATTCCGTGGCCGTCGTCTTCGACGACTATGTGATCGTGGTCAGGATCCACTTCAATCACTATCTTGGCTGCATCAGCATCCCACGCGTTAGAAATGATCTCTGTCACTACGGCCGGGGTTGAGCTGTAAAGCCCGATCCCCAAGTGGTTCAGTACATTCAGCTCGATATGAAACTTAAGTTCGTTGGCCATTGGTGTTCTCAAGCAGCGTCATTCACATGGGCCACAAAGACTTGGCCGACAACTTCGCCCAAGCGAGGAGGGACTGCGTTCCCAATCATCCTACCTACCGCCGCAAAATGTGCTGTCTCACCTGGCGCCACAAATTTATAGTCATTCGGGAATGATTGGAGGATGGCCGCCTCACGCAGTGTGATGCTCCGATCCTGCTCCGGGTGGCCGAAACGGCCTGTGCCAAAGTTGTAGCACTGAGTTGTCATCGTCGGGGCCGGTTTGTCCCATCGCATGCGTGCATAGACACTACGGTAAGAGGCACCGGTGAGCGCTTTGTGGCAGGGCGAACGCAGTTCTTCTGGCCACTCTTCCCATGTCCCACCAGGCTTAGACGCACGGATACGTTGGAGATTGATCGGCGTGAGGCTACGTGCTTTGTGTAATGGATCAGTTGCATCAGTCTCGCCGGCATCAAGTTCGGGTAAATGCCCGATGGCATCCCTTACGGTGCGTGCCGGCCCGAAAGCTGGCGGAAGGCTGGCAGGTCCAAGACGCGATGCGATGAGTACGAAACGGCGCCGTTCCTGAGGTATGCCGTAATCGGCGCAGCGTACCCGCCGGGCATCGACGTGGTATCCCATCTCCTTTAAGGTTCTTACGAAGCCGTGGTAAGGCGCATGATTGGTCACCCTGGGCACGTTTTCCATAGTGACCAGTTCTGGTTTTAGTTCGCGCACAAGACGGGCAAATTCACCCAGCAAGCCCCACTTTGTTTCGTCCTTCTTCTCGCAGCTGTTGGCCAGTGTAGAAAATGGTTGGCAGGGCGCACATCCAGCTAACAGACGAATCGCACCAGGCGAATACCAATTCGCTAAATCCGCGCCGCTCAGTTCAGCAACACTCTGGGTTACGAATGTCGCACCGTTGTTGGATTCATACGGGTATTTGCAGACTGGATCGATGTCGTAGCCGGCGCGGACTCGTATGCCTGCAGAACGTAATCCGCATGTCAAGCCCCCGACCCCACAGAACAAATCCACTGCCTCGATAACTGACATCACGACTCCGCTCTTATCCGAGCGCATTCTATCAACCTGCCAGCGTTCCCGTATCCCTGCCTACTCTTGGTGGTTTGAGCGCAGTTCAAGGCGATGTGCTTTCCATTAACTATTTACTTTTATCCGCCGCGACGGGCGCGGCGTCACCCCGCCCCAGCAGGTAATCGAGAAACGCCCGCGCCACCACCGACAGCTGCCGGCCTGCCGGATACAGCGCGTACCAGTGGCGCAGGATCGGAAAGCCGTCGACGTCGAGCACCGCGAACTGCCCCGGCGCGTTGAGCGTGAGCGCCTGGCGCGACATCGCCGAGATGCCCAGGCCGGCGAGGATGGCCTGCTTGATCGCCTCGCTGCTGCCGAGCTCGAGGCGCGGGTGGAGGGTGATGCCGCTCTCGGCGAAGCGGCGCTCGATGGCGTTGCGCGTGCCGGAACCTTTTTCCCGCATCAGCCATGGTTCCTGCGCCAGGCGGGCGAGCGGGATTTTCTTCCTGCCGGCGAGCGGGTGGTCCGGCGCGGCGAGGACGACGATGGGGTTGTCCATGATGGGGGTGGCGACGACGTCGATCTCCTCCGGCGGCTGGCCGAGGAAGTAGAGGTCGTCGAAGCCGTCGGCGATGCTGGCGAGCACCTGCTCCTTGTTGGTGACGCGCAGCGATACGTCGATGCCGGGATAGAGCTTGGCGAATTCGCCGAGCAGGCGCGGCGCGAAATACGAGGCGGTGGTGATCGCCACCAGGCTCAGGCGACCCTGCTTGAGGCCCTGGCGCTCGGCGACCGACATGTCGAAGCGGTCGAGGATGCCGAAGATCTCGCGGGCGGCCTGCGCGAGTTCCTGGCCGTCGGCGGTGAGGCGGATCTTCTTGCCGTCCTGTTCGATCAACGGCACGCCGACGGTCTCGGTGAGTTTCTTGATCTGCATCGACACCGTGGGCTGGGTGAGAAACAGCTCCTCGGAAGCGCGGGTGAAGCTGCCGAGGCGGGCGATCGATTCGAAGATTTCCAGCTGGCGGAAGGTGGTGTGGTGGCGCATTGCAGGGCTTGAGGCGGATGTGGTACGAGAAACAAGTATAGATATTCGTCTATCGAGTGGATAGAAAATATCGACTGTTATTGATGGTCTATAACCTTCATGATGCGCTCCATCGTGTCAGGCCGCTGGGGCGTTGCACGGAAACCCGACCCCTTATCTGTAGGAGGAAATCATGGCTGTTAAGACCTATAACGCCGGTGTGAAAGAGTACCGGCAGACTTACTGGATGCCCGAGTACACCCCGCTCGACACCGACATCCTTGCTTGCTTCAAGATCACCCCGCAGCCCGGCGTGGACCGCGAAGAAGTCGCCGCCGCCGTGGCCGCCGAATCGTCGACCGGCACCTGGACCACCGTGTGGACCGACCTGCTGACCGACCTCGACTACTACAAGGGCCGCGCTTACCGCATCGAAGACGTGCCCGGCGACGACACCTGCTTCTACGCTTTCGTGGCCTACCCGATCGACCTGTTCGAAGAAGGCTCGATGGTCAACGTGCTGACCTCGCTGGTCGGCAACGTGTTCGGCTTCAAGGCGCTGCGCGCCCTGCGTCTGGAAGACATCCGCTTCCCGATCGCCTACGTGAAGACCTGCGGCGGTCCGCCCCAGGGCATCCAGGTCGAACGCGACATCATGAACAAGTACGGCCGTCCGCTGCTGGGCTGCACCATCAAGCCGAAGCTGGGTCTGTCGGCCAAGAACTACGGCCGCGCCGTGTACGAGTGCCTGCGCGGCGGTCTCGACTTCACCAAGGACGACGAGAACGTCAACAGCCAGCCGTTCATGCGTTGGCGTGACCGTTTCGCCTTCGTCCACGAGGCGACCGAAAAGGCGCAGCGCGAGACCGGCGAGCGCAAGGGCCACTACCTGAACGTGACCGCCCCGACCCCGGAAGAGATGTACAAGCGTGCCGAGTTCGCCAAGGAAATCGGCGCACCGATCATCATGCACGACTACCTGACCGGCGGCCTGACGGCCAACACGGGTCTGGCCAACTGGTGTCGCGACAACGGCATGCTGCTGCACATCCACCGCGCCATGCACGCCGTGCTCGACCGCAACCCGCACCACGGCATCCACTTCCGCGTGCTGACCAAGGTGCTGCGCCTGTCGGGTGGTGACCACCTGCACTCGGGTACCGTCGTCGGCAAGCTGGAAGGCGACCGCGAAGCGACCCTGGGCTGGATCGACATCATGCGCGACAGCTTCATCAAGGAAGACCGTTCGCGCGGCATCTTCTTCGATCAGGACTTCGGCTCCATGCCTGGCGTGATGCCGGTTGCTTCGGGTGGTATCCACGTGTGGCACATGCCCGCGCTGGTCACCATCTTCGGTGACGACTCCGTGCTGCAGTTCGGTGGCGGCACGCTCGGCCACCCCTGGGGCAACGCCGCCGGCGCCGCCGCCAACCGCGTCGCGCTGGAAGCCTGTGTGGAAGCCCGCAACAAGGGTGTCCAGGTCGAGAAGGAAGGCAAGACCATCCTGACCGAAGCGGCCAAGAACTCGCCGGAACTGAAGATCGCCATGGAAACGTGGAAAGAGATCAAGTTCGAGTTCGACACCGTCGACAAGCTGGACGTCGCCCACAAGTAATCAGGATTCAGGATTCGGGGATCAGGATTCAGGGAAACGCGCGGCGCAGCCGCACCACCCCTGATCCCTGGCCCCTGGCCCCTAGCCCCTCGTCTGAAAGGAAATGAAATGTCTGAAGTGATGGATTACAAGAGCCGTCTGAGCGATCCCGCCAGCCGCAAGTTCGAGACCTTCTCCTACCTGCCCGCCATGGATGCAGCCAGCATCAAGGCCCAGGTCGAGTACCTGGTGAAAAAAGGCTGGAACCCGGCGATCGAGCACATCGAGCCCGAGCACATGATGGACTCGTACTGGTACATGTGGAAGCTGCCGATGTTCGGCGAGACCGACGTCGACCGCGTGCTGGCCGAAGCCGAAGCCTGCCACAAGGCCAACCCCAACAACCACGTCCGTCTAATTGGCTACGACAACTTCTCGCAGAGCCAGGGCGCGTCGATGGTGATTTACCGCGGCAAGACCGTTTAAGTCGCGACGGGAGACCGTAACAGCCCCCGTCGCCCGCAGGGCACGGGGGCTTCTTGTTTCTCGACGAAGCGCGCGGTTTGCGTGCCCTTCGTGGACAAATATGCCTTTCCTTCAAGGAGATCCCATGAGCAACATCGTCGACCAGTACCGCATCACCAAGGAACCCTACTACCGTCCCGTCGCCGACGAGGTCGAACTGTACGAAGCCGCCTATTCGGTTCGCATGCCGATGATGCTCAAGGGCCCGACCGGCTGTGGCAAGACCCGCTTCGTCGAATACATGGCCTACAAGCTGGGCAAGCCCTTGATCACGGTGGCGTGTAACGAGGACATGACCGCCTCCGACCTGGTGGGCCGTTTCCTGCTGTCCGCGCAGGGCACCGAGTGGCAGGATGGTCCGCTGGCCATCGCCGCCCGTCATGGCGCGATCTGCTACCTCGACGAAGTGGTCGAAGCGCGCCAGGACACCACCGTGGTGATCCACCCGCTGACCGACAACCGACGCGTGCTGCCGCTGGAGAAGAAGGGCGAGCTGGTCAACGCCCACCCCGACTTCCAGATTGTGATTTCGTACAACCCGGGCTACCAGAGCCTGATGAAGGACCTCAAGCAGTCGACCAAGCAGCGCTTCGGCGGCCTCGACTTCACCTACCCGGCGCACGACATCGAGACCGAGATCGTCGCGCACGAGTCGGGCGTCAGCGCCGAGATCGCCGGCAAGCTGGTGTCGATCGCCGAGCGCAGCCGCAACCTCAAGGGCCACGGCCTCGACGAGGGCCTGTCGACCCGCATGCTGGTCTACGCAGGCAGCCTGATCGCCAAGGGCGTCAACCCGCAGGCCGCGTGCCGCGTCGCGCTGGTCCGCCCGATCACCGACGACCCCGACATGCGTGACGCGCTCGACGCAGCCGTGACGACGTTCTTCTGATCTGGTTGGGGGGCAGGGATCAGGATTCAGGGATCAGGGAATGTGCGGGCAAAGCCCGGGATCCTTGCATCATTGCGCGGCCGCAGGCCGCACCGACCCTGACCCCTGGCCCCTGAATCCTGGGCCCTGAAAATGAGCATCAAACTCGAAGACTACGCTGAACTGCTGGAAGACCTGTCCGAGCACAGCCGGGCGGCGCTGGAGGCCAACTGGCACGAGGCCACCAAGGTGTTCTCCCCGCGCGGCCTCGACAACTACCTGAAGGGCGTCTCGGCGATTCGCGGCCTCGGCCGCGGGGATTCGCTGGTCGAGACCTGGATCCAGGAAGCGCCGCAAGTGGCCAAGGAAGTCGGCGAGGACGTCGTCGCCGATCTCGCCACGGCGTCGCTCATGCTGGCGTCGAAGACCTCGGGGACGGTGATCGAGCTGCTGCTCGGCACCGCGCCGACCGCGGCCAATCGCCTCGGTGACGCGCAGCTCTTCCTCAACTACCTGCAGTTCCTCAACACCCTGATCGCGCAGGCGCCGCGCGGCGTGCGGCCGATGCTCGACAAGCTCGAGGTGCTGTTCCAGCACCTCACGCTCGGCGGCCTCAGGCGCTGGGCGCTGTGGGGCGCGCACGCGCACCGCACCAACTACGAGGAGCAGGTTCGCTACTTCGGCCTCGAGTCGAAGGAATCGCTCGCGATGCTGCAGAAAGAGCGCAAGGGGACGCTGCTGGTCGACGTCCAGCGCCGCATCAACATGTATCTGCGGGCGCTGTGGGCGCGCGACTTCTTCATGCGCCCGACCTCGGGCGACTTCGAGTCGCGCGAGGGCTACAAGCCCTACATCGAGGACTACCTGCTCCACCTGCCGGACGCGTTCGACGACTTCGCGCCCGAGGGCATGGAGCCGGTGGCCGGCCTCGAGCTCTACCGCGCGACGGCGGCGCACTGCGCCGCCCATGTGGTCGAGACGAAGCTGCCGATCTCGGCCGAGGCGCTCAACCCCATGCAGATGGCGGTCATCTCGGTGATCGAGGACGCGCGCGTCGAGGCGCTGTCGATCCGCCGCTTCCCGGGCCTGAAGCAGCTGTGGGCGAAGCTGCACACCGCAACGCCGGAGATGAACGCGAGCGTCGGCGACTACCTCAACCGGCTGGCACGCGCGCTGCTCGACGAGACCTACGTCGACGACGATGCATGGGTCGCCGAGGGCCGCGCGCTGTTCGCCGCCGCACAGGATCGTCTCGACAGCAACCAGACCTCCTGGGAAATCGGCGTGCAGCTGGCGCACAGCCTCACCCAGAAGAAGCTCGCGTTCAACCCGCGCACCGACGTGCTGGCCGCACCGTACCGCGACGACAACCGCTACTTCTGGGAATTCGAGGAATTCGATTTCGACAAGGCGGCGAGCGCCGGCTACGAATCCGTCAAGCAGGTGCGCAAGTACGTGAACGTGATGGAGATGGTCAACGAGATCGACGTCGAGACCGCGGGCGACGACGCCGAGGAGATCTGGGTACTCGGCACCGAGCTGTTCCCCTACGAGAACATCGGCGACGAGAGCAACGGCAAGAGCTACAACGAGCTCGAGGGCAAGGAGCCGATGTCCGATCCCTTCCACTACTCGGAATGGGACTACCAGATCCAGCTCGAACGGCCGGCCTGGGCGACGGTGCTCGAGAAGCGCGCGAAGTCGGGCGACCTCGAGGTGATCGACGCGATCACCTCGCAGTACAAGCGCGAGATCCATCGCATGAAGTTCCTGCTCGACGCGATGCAGCCGCAGGGCGTGCAGCGCATCCGCAAGCTCGAGGACGGCGACGAGATCGACATCAACGCGGCGATCCAGAGCTTCATCGACATCCGCCTCGGCAACCAGCCCGACCCGCGCATCATGATGCGCTCGGTCAGGAAGACGCGCGACTTCTCGATCCTGGTGCTGCTCGACCTTTCCGAGTCGACCAACGAGAAGGTGCAGGACCAGGAATACTCGGTGCGCGAGCTCACCCAGCAGGCCTGCGTGCTGCTCGCCGACGCGATCAACAAGGTCGGCGACCCGTTCGCGATCCACGGCTTCTGCTCGGACGGCCGCCACGACGTCGAGTACTACCGCTTCAAGGACTTCGACCAGCAGTGGGACGACACGCCCAAGGCCAAGATCGCCGGCATGACCGGGCAGCTGTCGACCCGCATGGGCGCGGCGATCCGCCACGCCGGCCATCATCTGAAGCTGCAGCGCTCGGCGAAGAAGCTCTTGATCGTCATCACCGACGGCGAGCCGGCCGACATCGACGTGCGTGATCCGCAGTACCTGCGCTACGACACCAAGAAGGCGGTCGAGGAGGTCGCGCGCGACGGCGTCACGACCTATTGCATGAGCCTCGACCCGCGCGCCGACAACTACGTCAGCCGCATCTTCGGGCAGAAGAACTACATGGTCGTCGACCACGTGGCGCGCCTGCCTGAGAAGCTGCCGATGCTGTATGCTGGCCTGACCCGCTAAACCCACTCCGCGAAGCACGCTGCAGCAATTTTTCGTGCCCTCCCCGCCTTCGGGGGATTCGCGGACAACAAGGCCTGAACCATGAACACCTACGTCGGCTTCAACAAGGACAAACACGGCATGACCCAGCTCGGCCGCATCGTGCTGGACGGCTGGCTGTTCGGCTTCATTGCGGAAACGGAAGATTGCGCGGGCTGGGATCTGGGCCGCATGCAGGGGCTGATGGAGCGGGTCCAGGCGGAGTGGGACAAGTACGCCAATCTGCCCAGCCGCCTGCCGCCCGAGCTGCGCGAGCGCCACGCGGCGATTTACGCCAAGGCGATGGATCAGGCGCGCGGCAAGGGCTGGGATCCGGAGCTCGGCGACGACGAGTGAGGTGCGCCGCGGGCGATGCAGGGGCTGTCGCGGGCGCGTCCACCGCGACACATGACGAGCGCGAGGAACGCCGGTTGCATCTCTACGCCCAATCCATCGAAACCCGGATCGACTGGCTGTTCGGCCACGCGCGCAGGCACGCCGAGTCGTTCGCCAGCCCGGAGACCTGGCTCGCGCGCAAGCGCTACCTCGCCCAGCATCCCACGGCGATAGGCGTGCTGAAATGCATGGACGGGCGCATCAACATCCCGGTCGCGACCGAAACGCCGGTGGGGATCATCCAGCCCTTCCGCAACCTCGGCGGGCGCTTCGACCTGGGGTGGCCGCATCTGGGCGAGGCGCTGTCCGATTACGTGATGTCGGTGGTGCGCGAGGGGCGGCGCGCGCTGATGATCTCGACCTACCACTTCTCCAAGGGCGACCCGCGGCGCGGCTGCGCCGGATTCGCCTTCGACACCGCGGCCGCGCGCGCCCACACCTTCGACATCCGCCGCCAGCTCGAGCAGGTGTTCGGCGCGGGCCATCAGACCGTCTACCCGCTGGTGTGCGGATTCGAGACCGACGAGGACGCGCTGATCCTGCACGGACCGGGCGGCGAGGCGCTCGATGCGTCGACGGTCACGGACACCGAGACCCTGCCCGCGCGGCTGCAGGCGCTGTTCCCGGACATGCCCGAGCAGGTGCGTGCCGACCTGCTTCCGTTGCTCGAGGGGAATATCCGCCACGTCGGCGCGATGCGGGGGACCGCGCGCGAGCTCGACATCGAGCACCGCGAATGGGTGATCTGCCTGGGACGCGGCTTCGACTGGCTGCACATGCCCAACCAGGCGCTCATCATCGGGCCCTACAGCCCCGACCTGGCCGACCCGGTGCGCAAGGCGGCCGGCATCTTGCAGAAGAACATGGCGGCCGGGCGCATTCCGGACGACGGTTTCCTGCTGCTGGCTTCGTCGCCCTACGCCGAGGTCGGCGTCGACCGCGCCCGGGCCGAACTGAAATCGCACTTCCTGTCCGGCTTCGCCGCCGACGTCATCGCCCGCGAGTTTCCGCAACTCGCGGAAAAAATGCACCGGCGGACCACCGTGCTCAACTGGCGCAGCCAGCAGCTGGAGCTGCTCGCGGACGCCTGATCGCAGGGCCCGCTGAAAACCGGCCTCAGAACATTTCCCGTTGCGCAAAGACCGCCGGGAGGCGCTGCGGGGCCTTGATGCGCAGCTGCTTGTTCACGTTCTTGCGGCCGAATACGACTTCGATGTCGGCGACCGCGACGCCGAACTCGCCTGCGAGAAAGCGCACCATGTGGTCGGTCGCCCGCCCTGCGCGCGGGGCTTCGGTTACGCTGACCCTGAGCTGGTGGCCCCTCGGTTTGCCAATCGCGTCGCGCTGCGCGGCCGGGGTTCCGAGAACGTTGACCACCAGCGTGTCGCCGTCCCAATGAAAGAACGGCTGGCTGCTCACTGCGCCGGCCCCTTCACTCGGCCTTGTGGGCGCTCCGGGTGCCGGGCGTCGACAGCCACTCCGGCAGCTCGCCCGATTCGGCGTGTTCGAGGATGTATTCGTGGATGAGCTTGCGTACCACCTGCGACGAGGTGAGGTCCTGCTGGGCGCAGATTTCCTCGAACAGCTGCTTCTTGCGTGGGTCGATGAGGAGCGTGAGGCGGGCGGTGCGGTTTTCCATGAATTCCGTGATGTGCATGGGGTGTGCATTCAATGATAACTGGATTATCACATCGATACCATGTAAGATGCATGCTTGCCGAAACCGTCCAGCATGCCCCTTCCTTCCCTGCGCACCCCGTTGCTCGACCTGCCTGACCACGTCGTGAACGACTCGGGCGAGCGCAGCTGCCTGCGCCTCATCGAGCCAGCGCACTGCGACGTCGACGCGGTTTTCGCGCAGATCGAGGGCGGTTCCTACGGCAAGCCCTTCATCATCGAGGACGCCCGGACGCGGCGGCTGTATTTCAGCCTCGATCTTGTGCAGAGCGCGATGCGGCTGGACGACCCATTCGCCCTCGAGTTCGCCTACACGCGCAAGATGATGGCCTTTCTGCTGTTCGTCCCGGAGCCGGGCGACGTGCTGATGGTCGGGCTGGGCGGCGGCTCGCTCGCCAAGTTCTGCCATCGCTACCTGCCACGGACGCGCCTGACCGTGGTCGAGCTCAATCCCGACGTCATCGCGCTGCGCGGGGAGTTCGGCGTCCCGGAGGATGCGCGGCTGGCCATCGTCGAGGCCGATGCGGCCGAGTACCTGGCTGCGTCGGAAGGCGATGCCGACGTGCTGCTGCTGGACGGCTTCGACGCCGACGGCATCGCGCCGGCCTTCCTCCGCCGCGGCTTCTATCGCGCGGCGCGCCGCCGGCTGCGGCCGGGCGGCGTCGCCGTCGCCAATTTCGCCGGCCCGCGCAATTTCTGGTCGAAGCACCTGGCCCTGCTGAGCGATGCCTTCGACGGCCAGGTCCACGCGGCGACCGTCCCCGGCGGCGACAACCATCTGGCGTTCGCCTTCGCCGACGCCGACGCCGGCACCGCCCTCGACTGGGCGCGCCTGGAGGAACGGGCGCGGCAGCTGGCCGGACGGTTCCCGCTCGACTTCGCCGCGATCCTCGGAAGCCTCCGCGAGGGGGCCGAGCTGAACTGGGCGAAGCCGGCGACGCATTTCCCCACCATTCCCGCCAACCAAGGAGTCCACCCATGCAGAAGATCCACGCGTACCTGAAGAGCCGGGGCGAGCAACTCGACAGCGAGATCGCGGCGGGGACCCACCTCCCGCTCGAAGACGTGCGCCTTCACCTGTCCGAGATGGTGAAGAAGGGCGAGGTCATCGCGTGCCACGCGACCCGGTTCGTCAAGGGCAAGAAGATCGAGGGAATGCTGTGCCGGGTGTCGGGCTACATCCCGCCCGCCACCCCCGGCCGCAAGCCGAAGGCAAGTCGCGCCGCCTAGGCGCCCGAGACCGATCCGCCCGCGCTGACCGCGGCGAGGATGCCCTGCAGCAGGGCGGTCGGGGAGGGTGGGCAGCCCGGCACCTCGACGTCGACCGGGATCACGTTGGAGACCTTGCCGCACGAGGCGTAGCTCTCGCCGAACATCCCGCCGCTGCAGCCGCAGTCGCCCATCGCGATCACCCACTTGGGCTCCGGGGTCGCGTCGTAGGTGCGCCTGAGGGCGACCTCGAGATTGCGCGAGACCGGCCCCGTCACCAGCAGAACGTCGGCGTGGCGGGGGCTGGCGACGAACTTCACCCCCATTCCTTCGATGTTGTAGTGCGGCCCGTTGATCGCGTGGATCTCCAGCTCGCAGCCGTTGCAGGAGCCGGCGTCGACGTGGCGGATCGCCACCGCCTGCCCGAACACCTTGAGGATTTCCGCGTGCAGCGCCTGCTCGCGGGTGCGCAGCGCGGGATCGGCCACGGGCGCCGGCTCCGAGACGATGCCGGTCTTGAAGATCTTCTGCAGGATCAGGTGCGTCGCCATTTATAAATCCTGTCCGCTGTACGAGAGGTTGAACGACTTGTTGATGAGCGGGAAATCGGGAACGATGTTGCCGAGCACGCCGACTTCCAGCAGCGGCCAGTTCTGCCACGAGGGGTCGTGCGGGTGCACGCGGTCGAGCCGGCCGTCGGCGCCGATGCGCACCGCCACCACCACCTCGCCGCGCCAGCCTTCCACCCAGCCCAGCCCCTCGCACACCGCCGCTGCCGGCGCCAGCGGCGCGCGGATCGCGCCTGCCGGGAGGCGCTTCAGCATCTCGCGGATCAGCCGCAGCGATTCGTGGATCTCGGCGAAGCGCACCTCTGCGCGCGCCAGCACGTCGCCGCGGCGATGCGTCGCCATCCCGACGTCGAGTTGATCGTAGGGCGCCTGCGGAAACTGCGCGCGGGCGTCCCAGGCCTGTGCGCTGGCGCGGCCGGCGAGCCCGGTGAGGCCGAGGCGCGCGGCCAGCTCGGGCTTCACGATGCCGGTGTTGGCGAAGCGGTCCTGCAGCGTCGCGTGTTCGTCGTAGATGGCCTTGAGCGAACGCACCTCCGCCTCGATGCGGTCGGCCTCGGCCGCGAGTTCGGCGCGGCCGGCGTCGCCGATGTCCACCGCCACGCCGCCGGGCACGATGCGGTCGAACAGGTAGCGGTGGCCGAACAGCTTCGCGCTGAGCCGCAGCCAGTCTTCCTTCAGCCGCCAGAACTGCATGAAGCCGAAGGACAGCGCGACGTCGTTGCCGAGGTAGCCGAGGTCGCCGAGGTGGTTGGCGACGCGCTCGATCTCCAGGAACAGCGCGCGCAGCCACGCGGCGCGCTCGGGCACGCCGCTCCCCGCCGCACGCTCGACCGCCATGCAGTACGCCCAGGCGTAGGCGACGTGCGAGTCGCCGGAGACGCGTCCGGCGAGCTTCGCGCCGGTGTCGAGGTCCATGCCCTCGAAGCGCTTTTCAGTGCCCTTGTGGGTGTAGCCGAGGCGCGCCTCGAGCCTGAGGACGCGCTCGCCGATGATCGAGAAGCGGAAGTGCCCCGGCTCGATGGTGCCGGCGTGGATCGGGCCGACCGGGATTTCGTGCACGCCTTCGCCCTCGACGCGGATGAAGGGGTAGGCATCGGTGTCCCGAGTTGGCGGCCGGCCCGGATCGAAGTCCTTCCTGAGGGGGAAGACGTCCGCCGGCCAGGCGCCGTGGCGCAGCCACTTGCGGTCGTCGACCGCGTCGGTGGCGCGGATCCCGAGCAGGTCGAAGGTCGCGCGCTGCATGCGGTCGGCCTGCGGGAAGATGTGGGCGAGGTCGGGGTAGGCGGGCGCGTCCGCCGGTAGCGCGCAGCTCGCCCAGGCGAGCCCCGATCCGGTCAGCAGGGCCACATGGATCGAGAAGCCGCCCCGCTCCCGGGAGGCGAGGGGGGCAGGCTGCGCCTGCGTGTCCGGCGCCAAATGGCGGTCGTCCGATCCCCACAGGGCGACGAGCTGTCCGCCCGCTTCCTTGACCGCGCGCGCGAGCGCGAGCAGCTGGCCGGTCTCCATGCGGCCCCGCCAGACGTGCTGGCCGAAGGGCGCGAGGTTCCAGTCGTTGTCGCCAATTTTCATTTCAGCCCCCCAGCAGTTGCGCAGCCTGCCGGTACCAGTCGGCGAGATAGGCCGGGATGAACAGCCCCAGCATCAGCACCAGTCCCAGGTGCATGAACACCGGTGTCAGCGCTGGCTGGTAGGGCAGCTTCGGCAATTCGGTCTCGCCGAACACCATCGGCTGCACCTTGCCGAAGATCGACGCGAACGCCACGCCGAGCGCCAGCAGCAGGAAGGGCGTCGCCCACGGATGATCGTGCATCGCGGTGGTGATGATGAGGAATTCGCTGGCGAAGACGCCGAACGGCGGCACCCCGAGGATCGCGACCGTGCCCAGCATCAGCCCCCAGCCGATGGTCGGGTTGGTCCGGATCAGCCCGCGGATGTCGTCCATCAGCTGGGTGCCGGCCTTCTGCGTGGCGTGGCCGACGGCGAAGAAGATCGCGGACTTGGTGAGCGAGTGCATGGTCATGTGCAGCAGCGCGGCGAAGTTCGCGACCGCGCCACCCATGCCGAAGGCGAAGGTGATGAGGCCCATGTGCTCGATCGACGAGTAGGCGAACATCCGCTTGACGTCGGTCTGGCGCCGGATCAGGAAGGCCGCCAGCACCACCGACAGGAGGCCGAAGCCCATCATCAGGTTGCCCGCCATGTCGGTGCCGAGCGCGCCGTCGACCAGCACCTTCGAGCGCATCACCGCGTACAGCGCGACGTTGAGCAGCAGGCCGGACAGCACCGCCGACACCGGGGTCGGGCCTTCGGCGTGGGCGTCGGGCAGCCAGCTGTGCAGCGGGGCGAGGCCGACCTTGGTGCCGTAGCCGACCAGCAGGAACACGAAGGCGAGCTGCAGCACCGTCGGCTCGAGCTCGCCCTTGACGCCGTCGAGCTCGGTCCACAGCAGCGCGGTGCCGCCGGGGCCGAGCACCTTTTCCGCCGCGAAGTAGAGCAGGATGGTGCCGAACAGCGCCAGCGCGATGCCGACCCCGCACAGGATGAAGTATTTCCACGCCGCCTCCAGCGAGGCCGGGGTGCGGTACAGCGACACCAGCAGCACGGTGGCGAGCGTCGCCGCCTCCATCGCCACCCACAGGATGCCCATGTTGTTAGTGGTGAGCGCCAGCAGCATGGCGCCGATGAAGATCTGGTAGCTGCTGTGGTAGAGCCGCAGCCGCTGCGGGTTGAGCCTGCCGTGCTCGGCCTCGATGCGCATGTAGGGGCGCGAGAACAGCGCGGTGGTGAAGGCGACGAAGGCGGTCAGCGCCACCAGGAACACGTTGAACGAATCGATGAAGAACCAGCCGTCGCCGACCGTCAGCGGCCCCTGTTCGATGATGCGCCGGGTCAGCCACGCGGCGGCGGCCAGCGTCGCCAGGCTGAACAGCGCGTTGATCTCGGGCGCGTGCCTGCGGCAGCCCCACAGCGCGAGGAACGTGCCGCCTGTCAGCGGTATGCCGAGTAGCCAGTAGATTTCCACGGCCTATTTTTCCTTGAGTTTTTCCATGTGCTTCAGGTCCAGCGAATCGAAGGTCTCGCGAATCTGGAAGAAGAAGATGGACAGCACGAACACCGCCACCATCACGTCGAGGGCCACGCCCAGTTCGACGACAAGGGGCATCCCGTAGGATGTGCTGGTTGCGGCGAAGAACAGGCCGTTTTCCATCGCCAGGAAGCCGATCACCTGGGGGATCGCCTTCCTGCGCGTGATCATCATGAGGAAGGCGAGCAGCACGGTGGCGAGTGCGATGCCGAGGGTCGAGCGCATCACCGTGCCGGACAACTCGGAAATGGGCAGCGCCAGGTTGAAGGCGAAGATGACCAGCACGATGCCGATCAGCATGGTGGTGGGAATGTTGATCATCGGCTCGACGTCGCGATCGACGTCGAGCTTCCTGACGATGTGGAAGAAGTACCAGGGCATGGCGATCACCTTGAGCACCAAGGTGATCGCGGCCGAGTAATAGAGGTGATGCTGGCCGGTGGACCAGGCGACCAGCAGGGTGGACGCCGCCAGCGCCGCGCCCTGCCAGGCGAACAGCGTGATGAGCCCGGCGATGCGGCGCTGCGACAGCATGGCGAACGAAATCAGCAGCAGCAGCGCGGCCAGCAGGTTGACGATCTGCAGGTGGTAGGTCAGCGTCATCTCACACCTCCAGCAGGAAATGGATCAGCATGCCGAGCACCGCCAGCAGGAAGGCGGTGCCGAGGAATTCGGGCGCGCGGAACAGCCGCACCTTGGCCGAGACGGTCTCGAGGAAGGCCAGCACCGCGCCGCCGAGCAGCAGTTTCCCGGCCATCGCCACGAGCGCCAGCGGCAGCATGCCGAGCTCCCCCTGCCCGGCGATGCCCCAGGGCAGGAACAGCGCGATGCCGAGCGCCGAATAGGTGAACAGCTTCAGCGCGACGGCCCATTCGATCAGCGCCAGATGGCGCGCCGAATATTCGAGGATCATGGCCTCGTGGATCATCGTCAGTTCGAGGTGGGTGGCCGGATTGTCGACCGGGATGCGCGCGTTCTCGGCCACCGAGATCATCCAGAACGCCACCGCCGCGAAGGCGAGGCTCGGGTAGATCGCGAATTCCTGGTGCGCCAGGGTGTCGACGATGACCGGCAGTTCGGTCGATTGCGAGATCAGGCTGGCGGTGAAGAACACCATCAGCAGCGCCGGCTCGGCGAGGAAGGACACCAGCATCTCGCGCCGCGCGCCGAGCGTGCCGAACGAGGTGCCGATGTCCATCGCCGCCAGCGCGAGGAACACGCGCGCCAGCGCGAAGATGCCGACCAGCGCGATGACGTCGGCGGCCGGCGAGAACGGCAGGTCGTTGGCGAGCGTCGGCACGATGCCTGCCGCCAGCGCCATGCAGGCGAAGATCATGTAGGGCGCGAAGCGGAACAGCGGGGAGGCCGTGTGCGCGATCACCGCGTCCTTGTGGAACAGCTTCCTGAGCGTGCGGTAGGGCTGGGTGATCGGCGGCGCGCTGCGGCCCTGCAGCCAGGCGCGGCACTGGTTGACCCAGCCCATCAGCAGCGGCGCCAGCAGGATCGCGAGCAGGGTCTGGGCGAGTTGCAGGAGGATGCCAGCCTGCATGTCTTACACCTGCCCGTGACGAGGGCGTCGAGGCGCCGCTGTGGTGCGCCGCACGGGCTGGGCGGCGGCGAAGGCGTGGCCGGTCCTGCGGCGAGCCGACGGGAGGGCGTACGGTGTGCCACGGCGAGCGCTTCGGCGGACGCAGCAGGGCGGGGGTGAGACATGCAGGCTAGTGCTCATCGGGTGAAGACCAGGAGGACGATCAGGGTGGCGAAGCTGTAGATCAGGTACCACTGGATGCGGCCGTGCTGCAGCCGCGCGGCCTGGTCGGACAGCCAGCCCGCCACGCGCGCGATCGGTTCGTAGAGCAGGAACCAGAGCTTGTCGAGCGAGGCGCCGCGATAGCGCGGGGTGCGCGAGAAGGGGTCGGGCGTTTCCCGCTCGACCTTCATGAACACCTCGAAGATCTGCCGGATCGGCTGGCCGAAGCCCTCGGCGCTGTCCTGCATGCGCGCGTCCTGCTCCGGATAGCCGCAATCCCACGGGGCGCTGCGGCGCACCCGGCCGTGGTAGACACGGCGCACCCACAGGATGGTGAGCAGCAGCACCGTGAGCACCACCGCGAAGAAGATCAGCGGCGCATAGCTCGCGCGCTCGGAGGAAACCGGCGCCAGCAGCAGCCAGCTGGCGTCGTTGACCAGCGTCTCGCCGGTCAGCAGTTGCACCACGGGTGCGAGCCAGCCGATGACGAGCGCCGGGAACAGCCCCAGCAGCACGCAGCCCGCCGCCAGCCAGAGCATGCCCAGCCGTTCCGGCCAGCCGGCCTCGTGCGCCTCGAGCAGCGCGGGATCGCGCGGCTGGCCGAGGAACACGACGCCGAAGAACTTGACCATCACGTAGGCGGCGAGCGCGGCGGCCAGCGCGACCGTGGCGGCGGCCACCGGGATCACCATGTTGAGGTAGGGCTGGGTGAGCCCCGGGGTGAGCAGGAAGGCCTGCAGCAGCAGCCATTCCGAGACGAAGCCGTTCAGCGGCGGCAGGCCGGCGATCGCCAGCGCGCCGATCAGGACCAGCCAGGCGGTCCATGGCATGAAGCGCATCAGGCCGCCCAGGTGGCCCATGTGGCGCACCCCGGTGGCGTGCAGCACCGAGCCGGTGCCGATGAACAGCAGGCCCTTGAAGAACGCGTGGTTGAGCGCGTGGTAGAGCAGCGCCGTGAGCGTCAGCGCGGCCAGCGCGCCCTTGCCGTCGGTGGCGAAGATCAGCGTGAGGCCGAAGGCGGCGACGATGATGCCGATGTTCTCGATCGACGACCAGGCCAGCAGCCGCTTCATGTCCGACTGCACGGCGGCGAAGATCACGCCGTACAGCGCAGTGACCAGACCGAGCGCGAGCGCCAGCGTGCCCCACCAGGCCACCTGCACATCGAGCAGGTCGAAGCTCACGCGCAGCAGGCCGTAAATGGCGGTCTTCAGCATCACGCCCGACATCAGCGCGGAGACCGGCGAGGGCGCCGCCGGGTGCGCTTCCGGCAGCCAGACATGCATCGGCACCAGGCCCGCCTTGGCGCCGAAGCCGAACAGCGCCAGCAGGAAGGCGACCGAGGCCCAGAACGGCGGGGTCTGTGCCAGCCGCATGGCGTCGAAGGTGTAGTCGCCGTGGCCGCCGTGCAGCACGCCGAAGGCGAGCAAGAGCGCCACCGCGCCGACGTGCGCGATCAGCAGGTAGAGGAAGCCCGCGCTGCGGATCGCCGGGATCTTGTGGTCGGTGGTGACGAGGAAGTAGGACGACAGCGCCATCACCTCCCACGCCACCATGAAGGCGTAGGCGTCGTCTGCCAGCAGCACCGTGACCATGCCCGCCAGGAACAGGTGGTACCACAGCGCCAGCAGCGCGAGCGGCCCCGGCGCCATGCTGCGGAAGTAGCCGGAAGCGTACACGCTGACGCCGAACGCCGCGCCGCCCAGCAGCACCATGAAGAAGGCGGAAAGCGCATCCAGCCGCAGATGGAAGGGCAGGTCGGGCAGGCCGATCGGCAGGATGGCGGTGGAGGCCGGCAGCACCATTCCCGCCATGCCCACGCCCGCGATGCCGAGCGCGCCCAGCGCGCCCGCCGGGAACACCAGCCGGCCCAGCGCGCGCGGCGAGCGCTGCAGCGGCAAGGCGGAAAACCCCAGCGCGAGCCAGAACAGGACCAACCCCCATGCCCATTGGACCGGATCGGGGGGCAGCACGGGAAGGGTTGCGATCATCTTGGGTTGGTAGCCGTTTCCCCGGATTGGTGTCCTCGTCGCGCATGCGGCGGGGCGGAATGTTCGTCTCGTTGTGCAGCCGGCTTGCTTGAAAAGAATATAGTTGGTCTGCCGCATTTCGCCCAGCGCCACGTGGAGCTGGGGCGTTCTGGTCGCGCCGCGGACGGCCAAAAAAACGCCACCGCCGCGGGTGCGGCGATGGCGCTGGGGACGGGGGACGGGCGGGGGGCTGGACCGGTGCCCACCCAGCGGCGTCAGGCCGCGGCCGGGGCGCTGTCCCTGAAGTCCTCGCCGCCGGGCTGTTGCCGGCACTCGCGGAAGATGCGGCTGGTGCAGTTGCGGCACACCTCCGGGTCCATGTGCTTCATCGTCGTCTTGATCGCCAGGTCGCTGTTGGGGACGATGGCGTCGGCGTCGATCAGGCCGTCCTCCTGCAGGTCGCCCAGCATGCTCGCCACCTGCGGGTTGGCGCGGGTGAAGATCACGTGCTGGCGTTCGCGCTTGGCGTGGTGCAGCACGCCTTCGAGCGCGCGCTGCCCGGTGGTGTCCATCATCGATACCTTCGACATGCGCAGGATCACGACCGACGGCTTGGTGCACACCATGTCGTTGCAGATGGTGCGCTCGAACGCCTTGGCCACGCCGAAGAACAGCGGGCCGTGGGCCTCCTTGAACATGGTCTGCGGGCAGACGCCCTGCTTGTTCACCAGGCCGGCGTACTGGCTGTCGCCCGCCAGGTCGACCTCCTCCGGCGTGTTCTCGCTCATGTGCTTGATGAAGAGGAACGACGCCAGCACCATGCCGACCTCGATCGCCACCGTGAGGTCGATGAACACGGTCAGCGACACCGTCGCCAGGAACACCGCACGGTCGGCGCGCGGGGCGTGCTGCAGCAGGTGCTTGGCGTGGTGGAACTCGCCCAGCTTGCTGGCGACCATGATCAGGATCGCGGCCAGCACGGCCATCGGCACGGCGCTCGCCAGCGGCGCGGCCATCAGGATGATCAGCAGCACGATCACGGCGTGCGAGAAGCCTGCCATGCGGGTGCGCGCGCCGGAGAGGATGTTGGTGCCGGTGCGGGCGATCACGCCGGTGGCGGGCATGCCGCCGAACAGCGGCGACAGGATGTTCGCGGCGCCCTGTGCCACCAGTTCACGGTTGGAGTTGTGGCGGTCGCCGGACATGTTGTCGGCGACCACGGCGGACAGCAGCGCTTCGACGCCGACCAGCACCGCGATGGTGAACGCCGGGCGGATCAGTTCCAGCAGGTGCGCGAAGGTGACCTGCGGCAGGCTCGGGGCCGGCAGCGACGACGGCACCTGGCCGAACAGGGTGGCGATGGTCTCGACCGGGAAGTCCAGCACGATCGCGACGACGGTGCCGACGACGAGGCCGATCAGGGCGCCGGGGACGCGCGCGAGGTAGGGCAGCCGGGGGCCGTACTTGATCGCGGCGATGGTGATCAGCGTCAGAGCCACCGCCCACAGGTTCACATCGGCGAGGTGCCGGAAGGTCTCGAGCATGTTCTCGTGGAAGAACTCATGCTTGGGCAGGCGCTCGACCAGCCCGGCCGCATCGAGGACCTTTTCGCCGTCCGGCGTCTTCGCGACCAGGCCGAGGACGTTGTTGAGCTGGGTGGCGATGATGCTGATGGCGATACCGGAGGTGAAGCCCAGCACCACCGGGTGCGGGATGTACTCGATCAGCTTGCCGAAGCGCAGCCAGCCCATCAGGATCAGCAGCACGCCGGCGATCATGCCGGCGATCATCACGTCCTGGAACCCGTTGAGCGAGGTCAGCGAGATCGCGGCCAGCACCGGAATCAGCGCGGCCGCCGCGCCGGCGATCTGGAAGCGCGAACCGCCGAAGATCGCCACCAGCGCGCCGGCGATCACCGAGGTGAGCAGGCCCTGGATGGGCGTTGCCCCCGAGGCGATCGCGAACGCGAGGCCGAGGGGGATCGAGACCACGGCCACGATCAGGCCGGCCGTGAGGTCGGCTTTCAGAAGATTGCCGGAATAGTGCTTCCAGCTTGCCGGGAGAAAATTCATCGTTTCGTTTCCTGGGCCTTTGCGAGGGTTGTCGTGAAGCGGTCCGGCTTAGCGGGCCGCGGGAATGGCGCAGAACAGATCGTCCGCGGCGTCCTCGCCCAGCTGTTCGTAGATCGCGGCGATCGCCTGACCCTCGGTGGCGAAGATGTTGCCCGCGCCGATCGCGGCGTGCAGGCCGGTGGCACGCATCACGTCGAGCACCTGCTTCTTGAGTCCGCTGAACACCAGGGTGATGCCCGCGCTCTTCAGGCGGTCGACCAGGTGGTGGATCACCTCCTCGCCGGAAGCGTCCAGCTGGTTGATGGCGTCGCCCACCACCAGCACGTACTTGGCGTCGGGATGCTTGGAGACGGCCTCGAGCATCGCGTCCTCGAAGTAGGCGACGTTCGCGAAGTACAGCGAGCCGTCGAAGCGGATCGCCACCACGTGCTTGCTGGTCGGCAGGTCGGGGTTCACCTTCAGGTCGCGCAGGGTGCCGTCCTTGTAGCGGCCGAGAATGGCGACGCGCGGCGACATGGTGCGGTAGAGGTAGAGGCCGAGCGCGAGGCCCGCGCCGACCATGATGCCGTTGTCGAGGTGCGGCGCGAACGCCAGCGTGGCGATGAAGGTCACCAGCGCGGCGATGCCGTCGTGCTTGCTGGCCTGCCAGGCGTGCTTGACCGCGCCGAAATTGACCAGCCCGATCACCGCCATGATGATGATCGCGGCGAGCACGGCCTGCGGCAGGTGGTACAGCAGCGGGGTGAGGAACAGCAGCGTCAGCAGCACGAACAGCGCGGTGATCACCGAGCTCAGGCCGGTCCTGGCGCCGGAGTTCATGTTCACCGCCGAGCGCGAGAACGAGCCCGACACCGGGAAGGCCTGCGTCAGGCTGCCGACCATGTTGGCGAGTCCCTGGCCGATCAGTTCCTGGTTGGGGTCGATGCGGTCCTTGGTCTTGGCGGCGATGGCCTTGGCGATGGAGATCGCTTCCATGAAGCCGACCAGCGAGATCACCAGGGCGGCGGACAGCAGGCTGCCGAACGCATCGAGGTTGAAGCTGGGCATCTGCACGCTGGGCAGGCCTTCGGGGATGCCGCCGACCACCTCGCCGCCGCCCTCGAGCCTGAAGCCGTTGGCGCTGAGCTTGCGCAGGCGGTAGGTCGTGTCGTCGAGCGTCACGCCCTGGGGCGCGCGGTCTGCGCGGTAGATCGCGAGCGTGGCGCCGCTGGCGTCGACGCTGCGCACCACCTGCAACTGCCGCAGTGCCGCCTTCTCGCGTGTGAAGGCGGCTTCCGCGTCGCGCAGGTCGATGCGCAGCAGCGCGATGTCGGCTTCGGTCTGCACGGCGCCGACGTTGTTTTCGTCTTCCGCCTTCTCGGCGCTCTTCAGTGCGGCCGTCTTGGCGGCGATCCGGGCGTTGAGGTCGTCCACCCGCCTGGCGGCGCCCATGCTCTGCTGGACCACGGCATGAAGCTCGGGGTCGGCGATCTTGTCGAGCGCGCCCTCGGCATTGCGCTCGAACCCGATCGACCACGAGAGCACCGTCGTCACCACCACCGCGATCAGCACGCCGGGCAGCTTCGGCTTGAACTTCTTGATGCCCCACATGATGGCGATCGCCAGCACGCCCATCGCGAGCGTCGGCAGGTGGGTGTCGCCGATCAGCTTGAACACGCCGACGATGTCGTTGATGAAGTGCTCGCTGCGGCCCATCGGCACGCCGAACAGCTTGGACACCTGCGACAGCGCGATGATGATCGCCGCCGCGTTGGTGAAGCCGACGATGACCGGATGCGACAGGAAATTGACGATCACGCCCAGCTTGAAGACGCCCAGCAGGAACTGGATGACGCCGACCAGAAGGGCGAGCATGATCGCCAGTGCGATGAACTGGTCCGAGCCCGGGGCCGCCAGCACCGCCAGCGAGGACGCCGTCAGCAGCGAGACCACCGCCACCGGCCCGGTGCCGAGCTGGTTCGAGCTGCCCCACAGGGCCGCCACCGCCACCGGCAGGAAGGCGGCGTAGAGGCCGTAGTAGGCGGGCAGGCCGGCGAGTTGCGCATACGCCATCGACTGCGGGATCAGCACCAGCGCGACCGTGATGCCGGCCATGAAGTCGGCCTTGAGCACGTCGCCCTTGAGCGGGAACCATCGCAGGAACGGCAGGAATTTGGTCAGGTAGGCAGGCATGGCGGTCTTCCGGGTCGGTTGTATTCGGTAACGGTCAAACGGGTTTCTTGTCGGGGGCGGCGGCGGTCACCAGCGGGCAGGCGAGACGTTTCCACGGATCGCTGCTGCGGTCCTGCGCCAGCGCTTCCCATCCCTCGCGGGAGTCGATCACCAGCGCGGCGATGTTCTCGTGGGCGTTGGCGTAGTCGACCAGGTCGCGCCGCCGCAGGCTGGGCTTCACCTCCACGCTGAAGGGCAGCCCCTCGCCGCGCAGCGCGCCCAGGAAGGTCTCCATCTCGGGCGGCGTCGCCCCGCTGCCGGCGATGACCTGGATCTCCAGGTCGGCCTCGAGACGGCGGCAAAGCGCCACCGCCGAGGTGAGCAGGCGCGGGTCGACATGCCCTTCGCGGACGGCGAGCAGTACGGTGCGTTGTTTGCCGGGATGGGTCATTCCAGGGGCTGGCTATCGGGACGCCTCACCAAAGCAGGGAGCGTGCCAGGTGGGGCGCAGTGTCTAAGCAATTGAAAAAGCGCAATAAAACAGGCGGAAGCGGGGGGCGGGCTCGCGCGGGTGTTGCATGGTGCAACGATTGTTGGGGTGGCGACGGCGCGTCGCAGCCTTAACGACCGGTAAGGACACTGTTAAATAAGTGTTAACTTAAGCTCTGGCGTTATGTTGCATTTTGTGTATGCTTGTTGCAAAAGGCAACGGATGGGGCGGAGCCCCGCGAAAAGATGCGTGACGGAGAACTGGCGGGCGGCAGGCTGCTGATCGTGGACGACGACAAGGCCGCCCTGAAGGCCCTGGAGCAGATGATGAAGAAGGCGGGACACGCGGTCACCGTCACCCAGAGCGGCGGCAACGCGCTCGCGCTGCTGGAGTCGCGCGCCTTCGACGTGGTGCTCACCGAGCTGCAGCTCGGCAACATGGACGGCATGCAGCTCCTCAGGCGTTGCCGCGAAATCCATCCCGACACCGAAGTCGTCGTCGTCACCGGACGGGGCACGCTGGCGTCCGCGGTCGAGGCGATGCGGCAGGGCGCCCATGACTACCTCGCGAAGCCGGTGCGCCCGGAGGCGGTCGGCGGGGCGGTCGCGGGCGCGTTGGAGAAGCTGCGCCGCAGGCGCGAGCGCCGCAACCTGATGCGCCGGGCGGCCGGCGACCCGGGGAAGGTGCGCATCCTGACCCAGGACGCCCACATGCTGCATCTGCTCGAAATGGCGCGCCAGGTGGCGCCGACCGATTGCAACGTCCTGATCACCGGCGAGTCGGGCACCGGCAAGGAGTTGTTCGCCCGCTACCTCCACCACCACAGCAGGCGCGGGGCGGGTCCCTTCCTGGCGGTGAACTGCGGCGCGTTCAACGAGGACCTGCTGGCCAACGAGCTGTTCGGCCACGTCAAGGGCGCCTTCACCGGCGCCCATGCGGACAAGCAGGGCCTGCTCGAGGCGGCCCGCGGCGGCACGCTCTTCCTCGACGAGATTACCGAGATGTCGCCCTCGATGCAGGTCAAGCTGCTGCGCGTGATCCAGGAAAAGGAGGTGCTGCCGCTGGGCGCGACGCGGCCGGCGAAAATCGACGTGCGCTTCGTCGCCGCCACCAACCGCGCCGTGCAGGACATGGTGAAGCAGGGCGGCTTCCGCCAGGATCTCTACTTCCGCCTCAACGTCGTCAACCTGCACATCCCGGCACTCTCCCTGCGCCGCGACGACGTCCCGCTGCTGGCGAGCCATTTCCTGCTCAAGCACGCCGCGCTGATGGGCAAGCCGGTCGCCGAGCTGGCGCCGGAGGCGCTCGATCTGCTGCGTGCCTACGACTTTCCCGGCAACGTGCGCGAGCTCGAGAACATCATCGAGCGCGGCGTGGCGCTCGCCGACGCGGACCGCATCGAGCCCGTCCACCTGCCGGCCGACCTGCGCGAGCTGTCGATCCGTACCTTCCGCAAGAAGGCCGGACGCCTGCCCACCCTGGAAGAGCAGGAGCACGACTACATCAACTGGGTCCTGCAGGAGGCGGGCGGCAACCAGACGGTCACGGCGCGCCTGCTCGGCATCGACCGCGTTTCGCTGTGGCGCAAGCTCAAGCGCTACGAGGCCGAAAAGGCCTGAGCGGCCGGCCGCGCGCTCAGAACTCGTTGCGGATCCGCTTGTAGCCCTTGACCAGCTCGTGGTTCGCCTGCGCGACGCTTTCCGAGAAGCCGGTCACGTCGGGGGTGACCGGCTCGATCCGGGCGAGGTCGTCGTCGGAGTGGATGTTGCAGGTCGAGGGGATGTAGAAGCCGTCCGGCACGCTGCAGCCTTCGACCACCGAGTTGTGCCGGACCACCGAACCTTCGCCGACGACGCAGTTGAACAGCACCGAGTTGAAGCCGATGAACACGCGGTCGCCGACCTTGCACGGGCCGTGCACGATCGAGCGGTGCGCGATCGAGGTGTATTCGCCGATCTCGACGCGGCCGCCCGCTTTCGAGTGGATCACGACGCCGTCCTGGATGTTCGAGTGGGCGCCGATGACGATCGGTTCCATGTGGCCGTTGTCGTCGACCTCGTCGGCGCGGATGACCGCGTACGGGCCGATGAAGACGTTCTCGCCGATGACGATGTGGCCGCACAGGATCGCGGTGGGGTCGACAAATGCGGTTTCGTGCACGACCGGGAGGTCGCCTCGCGGATTGCGGCGGATCATCGGTTTCCTTTCGTCTCGATGCTGAATGAACGGGACGGCCGAGCCGGTCCCGGGGGCGAGGCGGTCGCCTCGCTCCCTGCTTTTTCACAATAGGTGCTGCGTGGGAGGTGCCCGGCCGATCAGGCCTGCGGGGCCGGGAGGAAGTAGCCGGCCAGGCGCGCGAAGGCGCCCTGCCCGCCCAGGCGCAGCAGTGCCGGGCCGTCGTCTTCCATGCGCGCGGGCAGCATGCGCCGGGTGCGCCCGTCGCACAGGATCGTGTCAGGGCGCCAGCGCGCGATGAGCGCCGCCAGCGCGGCGCGCGGCTCGCCCCAGATCACCGTCGCCTGCGCCGGGCCCAGGCCGTGCCGCGCGAGGTCGCGCTCGAGCCTTTGCTGCTCGGCCGGCGCGAGGCGGGCGGCGCGCTCGCCGGGAAGACTGCCGGCCGGGCCGTCGAGATCGAAGGCCGAGCGGGTGTCGAGCACGCTCACCACCAGCAGCTGTGCGTTTCCGGCCGCGGCGATCTCGCCGGCGCGGCGCAGCAGGGCGGAGCCGCTCTGCCCGTGCGTGAAGGGGACCAGGATGCGTTGAGGGGTTTTCATGACGAGTGTGCTCCTGCAGGAAGGAAGGCGGGGTGGACGGCGGGCGCCCCGTTCGGCGCCGGCGCGCATTCGCGGAAGACCCGTGCCGGGCAGGACGCGCACACGCTGCGGTCGAGGCGGCGGTAGATCTCCGCAATCGCTTCGGTCTTCGAGTCGAACAGGTTGCAGCCGCCGATCGCCTTCAGGGCGCCGCTCTCGGCGAGCTGCTCCTGCACCGTGTCCTTGACGCCGACCAGGTAGAGGCAGCCCCCGGCCTGGCTCCGTCGCCGCGCCTCGTCGGCGAGCGCCTCGGCGCCGGCCAGGTCGATGAAATTGATGCCGTCTGCGATGATCGCGACGTGCTTCTGGTCGGGGTGGAGCAGGTCCTGTGCGGCCAGTTTCTCGCGGACGTGAGCGGTGGCGCCGAAGAACAGCGAGCCGTCGATGCGGACGAAGCGAAGCTGCGGGCACTGCGGGAAATGCGCGGCGTCGGTGAACTTGCGCTTCCGGTTGTGGGGGTCGGGCACGCGCTCGCGGACCTGCGGCTTGGAGGTGCGCGCCAGGTACAGCGACAGCGACATCAGCACGCCGATGATGATGGCCTCCTCGAGCGTCAGGAACAGCGTGGCGGCGAAGGTCGCTGCCATGATCGAGAACTCGGTGCGGCTGGTCCTGACGGTGTGGACGATTTCCTTGAAGTCGATCAGGCCCCACGCGACGAGGAACAGGATGCCCGCCATGGCGGCGTTCGGCAGGAAGCGCGCCCAGGGTGCGACCAGCAGGACGATCAGCAGCAGGAAGGCGCCGGCGAGCATCGCGGCGAGCGGCGTCTTGGCGCCGGCGGCGTAGTTGACGCCGCTGCGGTTGAACGAGCCGGTCGCGACGTAGCCGGAGAAGAACGAGCCGGCGATGTTCGACATCCCCTGGCCGATGAATTCCTGGTTGCCGTCGACGTGCTGCCCCGAGCGCGCGGCCAGGGCGCGGGCGATCGACACCGCCTCGGTGAGCGCGAGCAGGGTCACCGCCACGACGCCCGAGGCCACCGCGCGGATGCTCTCGGCGTCGAGCGAGGGCGCAGACAGCGGCGGCAGGCTGGCCGGCAGCGCACCCACGGTGGACATCTGCAGGCCCTGCCAGGCCGACAGCGCAGCGGCGGCCGCCGAGCCGCCGAGCATCGCCACGATCATGTAGGGCCATTTCGGGAAGTAGCGCTTCACCACGACGCCCAGCACCAGCGTGAACACGCCGACCGTCAGGACGCCGGGCTGGATGTCGCCGAGGTGCGTGAACAGCGTGCCCCAGGTTTCGCTGAACGACGCGCCGCGCGTGATGTCGAGGCCGAAGAAGTGCTTCACCTGGTTGGTGGCGATCAGGATTGCCGCGCCCGCGGTGAAGCCGGTCACCACCGAGTGGGAGATGAAGTTGACCAGGGTTCCCATGCGCGCGAGGCCCATCACGAGCTGGATGACCCCGACGAGGAAGGTCAGCGTCAGCGCCAGGCTCACGTACTGCGCGCTGCCCGGCTCGGCGTGCGGCGAGAGTACCGAGAACAGCACGATCGAGGCCGCCGTCGTCGGGCCCGACACCAGGTGCCAGGAGGAGCCGAACAGCGCGGCGATGATTGCCGGAATCATGCCGGCGTAGAGTCCGTATTCCGGCGGCATGCCGGCGATGGTCGCAAAGGCGACGCCCTGGGGCAGCGCCACCAGGGCGCCGGTCAGGCCGGCGACCAGGTCGTCGCGCAGGTTCCTCCGCGTGACCCGGTCTTTCCAGCGCATGAAGGGCAGCATGCGCTGCCAGTCGAAGCGGAGCGGGAGGGTGCCGAGGCGGGAAAGTGGGGTATGCATCGCTGGGGTCATCGGACGTTGGAGAACGATCCGATGCTAGCGAGGCACGCGTTAATGCCCGGTTAACCGCAGCGCAAGCCGGAGTTAAGCCCAGGAAACGCGCGGGCCGCGGGTGCGCAGGGCGGCCCCGGCAGCGCCCCGGCGAAAGCCCCGGCCGCTACCGGGCGAACGTCACGGTGACGGTGGTTCCCTGGTGCTCGGTGCTTTCGAGGCGCACCTGCCAGCCGTAGCGGTCGCTGATGCGCTTCACCAGTGACAGGCCTATGCCGGCGCCGGTGCTGGCGATGTCCCGGAAGTGGCGCAGGAAGGCCTGGTTGATCGCGTCGGCGGGAATGCCGCGTCCGGTGTCGGAGATCACGAGACTGTGGCTGTCCTGGCGGACGGTGACGCTGCCGGCGGTGGTGTAGGCAAAGGCGTTGCGCACGAGGTTGCTGACGAGGATGTCGACCAGCCCGCAATCCGCGGCGACGTTGAGCGCCGGGTCGGTCTGCACGTCGACTTGCACCGGCTTGCCGGCGAGCAGGTGGCGCTGCTTTTCCACGGCCTCCTCGACCACCGCCGATACCTGGCAGCCGCTGCCGGGCTGCGTGTGGTCTTCCCTCGCCATCAGCAGCAGCGCGGTGCCAAGTTCGGCCATGTCGTGCGCGGCGCGATCGATGCGCTGCACGCGGGCCCTCTGCTTTGCGTCGAGCCTGTCGTCCGAGAGCAGGACCTCGGTGGCGCTCAGGATGACGGCGAGCGCGGTCCGCAGTTCGTGGCTCATGTCCGCGCCCAGCGCGCGCTCGCGTTCCATGAAGGCACGCATGCGGCTGAGCTGGCGATCGAAAACGCCGGCCAGTTCCTCGATCTCGCGGTCGTGGAATTGGTCGACCAGCGGCAGGTCCCAGTCCTCCGGCTTGCGGTGACGCACCCGCGCCGCCAGGTCGGCCACCGGGGCCACCGCCACGCCGGACAGCAGGATCCCGAGCAGGGCGGACAACAGCGTCAGGGCGATCGCGACGATGGTGAGCTGCTGGGCGAAGCGCTGCTCGCGCTTGAGCTTCAGCGAAATGTCGTAGAGCAGGTAGTAGCGCGCGCTGTCGCGGTCGAGCACCGCGGCCCGGTAGAACAGGTTGCCGACGCGGACGTCGTGGCGCCCCGGCGGCAAGGTGGCGAGATAGTCCGGAACGCCGCCCGTCTCGCCCTCCTCGCGCACGTAGCCCTGCACGATCACCGTCGACGGCGGCAGCGAGAGCGGATTGCGCGCGCGGCGGGCGATGTAGTCGTCGAGCTCGGCCGTCAGCGTCTCGTCGACCAGGCGCACGCTCAGGTCGTGGGCGGACTGGTACATCGTCATCGCCATCACCACGCTGAGCAGCGCGCCGAGGCCGGTGAAGTAGAGCGCGACCCGCGCGCGCAGGCTATGCAGACGGATCATCGGGCGCCTTCAGCTGGTAGCCCACGCCGCGAACGGTATGCAGCAGAGGCGGCAGGCCGGGAGGGTCGATCGCCGCGCGCAGCGTGTGCATGTGGACGCGCAGCGAATCGGAGTCGGGCGGCGAGTCTCCCCACGCGGCCTGTTCGATTTCCCGCCGCCACACCACGTTGGGCGAGCGCTTCATCAGCTGCTCGAGGATGCGCAACGGCAGCAGCGGCAGCGAGATCGGCCGTCCTGCGCGTTGCAGCGAGCGGGTGCCGAGATCGAAGACGAGATCGCCGACCGTCAGCTGGTTGAGCTTGCCGCCGCCCTGGGCGCGCCGCACCAGCGCGGCGATCCGCAGCTCGAGCTCGCGCAGCTCGAACGGCTTCACCAGATAGTCGTCCGCGCCCTCGCCGAATCCGGCGGCCTTGTCGTCCAGCGTGGCGCGTGCGGTCAGCATCAGCACGGGTGTGGTCGAGCGGGCGTCCTGGCGCAGCCGGCGACAGAGGGTGAGACCGTCGATTCCGGGAAGCATCACGTCGAGCACGATGACGTCGTGCGGCTGGGTGACCGCCAGGTGCAGGCCCGTCACGCCATCGAGCGCGACGTCCACCTGGTGTCCGTGGCTTTCCAGAAAATCGGCGATGTTCGCGGCGAGGTCCGCGTTGTCTTCCACGATGAGGATGGAAAAGGCGGCGGGGGCGTTCATCGGAGGCGGTGGGCAGAAAGGGCGCGCATCGCGCCCTTTTAACATCGCAGTGCCGCAGCGTCCAGTCGGGCAGGTCGGGCCGCGGCCCCTGCGTCATTCCGCCCGCGCGGGGCGTGCCAGCGGCAGGACGCGGGCGTCTTCCAGGGGCAGGTCGCGCTCGGCGAGCACCTGCAGCGCCTTGTGGAACTCCGCAGGCAGCCGCTTCATGGTTTCCTTGGCGTGCGGGAGGTAGTAAACGAGCTCGTACGGCACCCGCTCGTCGAGCGCGTTGCGCGCCTGCGGCCGGAAGTGCTGCCATGCGAGCTCGACCCACGCCCTGTTCTGGCTGTCGACGAAAATGATTTCCTCGGCGTCGAGCACCGCCATGTACTGCATGCTGCGGATCGGCACGAAAAGACACTTGCCCGCGCGCGCCAGCAGCGTGTGCGCGAGGTTGTACGTGGCGCCGGCCAGAAAGTCCGGCAATCGCGCGAGTTCCTGCTCGCGATAGAAACGTTCTTCCATAGCTTAACGGTAGCAGCGAATGGCGCCCGACGTTAAGCATTTTTTGCAGCGGGTGCGGTCTCGGCGGCGGCTCGCAGCATGGAAAATGCGGACCTTGAGGCAAAATAGCCGCGCAATCATTCCGCTTCGCCATCGCCATGAGCCACCTCCACGCTGCCCCCGCGCCGGGGCTGATCTTCGACACCCATCTCGAGCACTTCGACCGCGACGTCATCGAGGCTTCGCACAAGCTGCCCATCCTGGTCGACTTCTGGGCCGACTGGTGTCCGCCCTGCCGGGCGCTCGCCCCGGTGCTGGATCGCGTCGTCGGGGAACTCGCCGGCAAGGTCCACCTCGCCAAGGTCGAGGTCGACGAAGGGGCCAACATGAAGCTCGCCGGCCGCTACGGGCTGCGCGGCTTCCCCACCGTCCTGCTGTTCGTCAACGGCGAGATCGTCGGACGCTTCGCCAGCGCCAAGCCGGAACACTGGGTGCGCGAGTTCATCGCCGAGCACACCGCGATTGAATAGCCCCCTGTGGGTGCTCGACACCAACGTCGTCCTCGACCTGCTGCATTTCGCCGATCCGGTAGCGCAGCCACTGCTGGAGGCGCTGGAGGCAGGGCGTCTGCGATGCGTCGCCTCGGAGGCGACGGTCGTGGAATTGGAGCGGGTGCTCGCCTATCCCGAATTCGGGATCGACGTCGCGGGCCAGGGCGGGCTGCTCGATGCCTACCGGCGGCTGTGCGGGGCACCGCTTTGCCTCGATCCGAACGCTGCGCTGCCGCGCTGCAGCGATCCCGACGACCAGAAATTTCTCGAACTCGCGGCAGCCAGCGGCGCCGGCGCACTGGTGACCAAGGACCGCGCGCTGCTGAAGCTGCGGCGTCGCTGCGCCCGGCAGTTCGCCGTCATGACGCCGGCCGATGCCGTGCGCGCGTTGGATCGGCCGGCTTCCTGAACAGGCGTCAGCCGGCGTCCTGGAGCTGGAAGCGCCGGTGCGCCGCCTCGCTGACCGCGACGACCGCCGGATGGCTCAGGCGCCGCTCGACCGAAATGGCGAAGAAGCGCTCGCGGATTTCCTGGGTCCGCCCGAGTTCGGCGACCTCGTATTGCCGCACGACGTCCTGCACCGTGGTGAGCGGCACCGGGAACACGCCGGCGCCGGCCTGGCCGAATGCGCTCATCAGGGCGCTGTCGTCGAACTCGCCGACGATGGCGGGCCGCAGGTCCTTGCGCTCGAGCCAGCGCAGCAGCGGCGCGCGCAGCGCGCTGTCCTCGCCGGGGATGAGCATCGGCGCGCCGTCGAGACAGGCGGGAAAACCGGGCTGCAGCCCGTCGGCGACGCTTCGCGCGGCGAGAAAGGCGATGCCGCAATCGCCGAGCGGGTGGCTGTAACCCTTGATGTCCATGTTGGAGGGCAGGGGACGATCGGCCAGCACCATGTCGAGGCGGTGGATCGACAGTTCGGCGGCGAGCTGCTCGAGCCGGCCCTCCTTGCAGGCGAGCCGGACCGGTTCGGCGAGCGTCAGCGCGGGGGCCAGCAGCTGGTAGGCGATCGTCTTCGGCACGACGTCGGCGATCCCGACCCGGAAGGGATGCACGCGCGCCGTGGCGCGGTTCTGCAGGGCCTCCTCGAGCTCGGCGCCGACCTGGAAGATCTCGTCGGCGTACGTGAGCGCGGTCTGCCCGGCATCGGTGAGCTCGAGGCGGCGCCCGCTGCGGCGGAACAGCGCCACGCCGATCCGCTCCTCGAACGCGCTGATCTGCCCGGACAGGGTCTGCGGCGTCAGGTGGAGCTTCTCGGCCGCACGGTTGATCGCGCCGGCTTTCGCGACCATCCGGAAATAGTGGAGATGCTTGTAGTTGAGCATGACGGATTAGATTCGATAAAATCGAAGAATAGCAATTAAAAAATCGAATTTTATTGTTGGTTTACCATCTATATATTCGGTTAACTGCGCGCAAAGGCTTTCGGCCATGCGCAATTGATGCTTTCTAGGAGAACACTGATGAAGCGTATCGCTCTGTTTCTGGCCACCAACCTGGCCATCGTGCTGGTGCTCTCGGTCACCATGCGCATCCTGGGCGTCGAGCCCTACCTCACCGCGCAGGGTCTCAACCTCGGTTCGCTGCTGATCTTCGCGGCCGTGATGGGCTTCGGCGGTTCGCTGATCTCGCTGTTGATTTCGAAGTGGATGGCGAAGAAGTCGATGGGCGTGCAGGTGATCGAGTCGCCGTCCAACTCGACCGAGTTCTGGCTGGTCGAGACCGTGAAGAAATACGCGGCCGACGCCGGCATCGGCATGCCCGAGGTCGGCATCTTCCCCTCGCCCGAGGTCAATGCCTTCGCCACCGGCGCGAACAAGAACAACGCGCTGGTCGCGGTCTCGGCAGGTCTGCTGAATACCATGACGCGCGAGGAGGCCGAGGCGGTGATCGGCCACGAGGTCGCCCACGTCGCCAATGGTGACATGGTGACGCTCGCGCTGATCCAGGGCGTGGTGAACACCTTCGTGATGTTCCTGTCGCGCGTCATCGGCCACACCGTCGACCGCGTCGTGTTCAAGAACGAGGAGGGCCACGGCCCGGCGTTCTTCGTCACCATGATCGTCGCCGAACTGGTGCTCGGCATCCTCGCCTCGATCATCGTGATGTGGTTCTCGCGCCAGCGCGAATTCCGCGCCGACCGCGGCGGCGCCTCGCTCGCCGGCCGCGGCGCGATGATCGCGGCGCTCGAGCGTTTGAACTCGCTGCATCCGCATCCGCTGCCCGACAAGATGGCGGCGTTCGGCATCGCCGGCGGCGGCGCCGGGGGGCTGAAGCGCCTGTTCATGACGCACCCGCCGCTGGAAGAGCGCATCGCCGCGCTGCGCGCCATCGGCTGAGGCCTCGGCGGCCCCGGACCCGCGGATGGACGCCGCCCCGATCGGAGATTCGCCGGTGGGGGCGGCGTCGTTTTTTTTCACCGAGGTGCAGGCCGGGCGCCGGGTTGTCGCCTCGCGATCCATGCGTCCCCGGCCCGCACTTCGGGCAGGCGCACCGCGCTGAAGGGAGGCGTCCATGGCTTTCAAGATCGACACGCCGCTCGCCCGCCGCATGGCGGCGTTCGTCTTCCTGTTCTTCATCTTCGGCCTCACCTTCTGGGTGCTGTCGCCGTTTCTCGCTTCGCTCGCATGGGCGGGGATCCTCGCTTACGTCACCTGGCCGATGCACCAGTGGGTGTGCCGCCGCTTGCCGGGGCGCGACAACCTGGCGGCGCTGCTGATGACGGCCGGCGTGGCGGCGACTCTGCTGCTGCCGATGATCTGGGTGCTGGTCACGCTGGTCGGCGACCTCGCCGCGGCGTCGGCGGTCTTCAGGCGGTTCTCGGCAGACGGCTTGCCGCCGCTGCCGGCGGGCGTGCTGGGCTGGCCGGGCGGCGAGTGGATCGCTGCGCAATACCGGCGCGTGCAGGCGGACCCGGCGTGGGTGCGCGCGCAGATCCATGCGCTGGGCCTGGACGATGTCGCCAATTTGCGGGAACTGGCGGGCGATGTCGGCCGCAACGTCGGCAAGTTCGGCCTCGCGGTGTTCGCGCTGTTCTTCCTGTATCGCAACGGGGACACCGTGCTCGAGCAGTTCCGCGGCGTGGCGACCCGCTGGCTCGGAGACGCGGCGCGCGGCTACATCCAGGCGGTCGGGGTGACGGTGCGGGCGGTCGTTTTCGGCATCGTGCTCACCGCGCTGGCGCAGGGACTGCTCGCCGGGCTCGGCTACTGGGCGGCAGGAATCGCCGCCCCGGCGCTGTGGGGGGTGATTACCGCGCTGGTGTCGATGATTCCCTTCGTCGGCCCGGTGGTGTGGATCGGACTTTCGCTGAGCCTGCTCGCGCAGGGGGAAACCCAGGCCGCCGTGGGGCTGTTCCTGTGGGGTGCGCTGGTGGTGAGCTGGGTCGACAACCTGATCCGTCCGCTCGTCATCAGCGGGCCGACGAAGATCCCGTTCCTGCTGGTGTTCCTCGGCGTGCTCGGGGGGCTCAACACCTTCGGCCTGATCGGGCTTTTCCTCGGCCCGGTGCTGCTCGCGGTGTCGGTCGGCATCTGGCGCGAGTGGCTGGTGCACGCGCGCTCGGCCTAGGCTCGGTGTTATCCTTGCGCCTGCTCAGCCCGACATCGCCATGAAACCCGCCCAAGACCGTACGCTGTCGCGTCTGGCACTCAACGTGCTCGGCGCCTTCGAGGCCATCGGCCTTGCCGTCATCACGCTCGCCACGCTGGTGGCAGGCGTGATCGAGGTGAGGACCATGGTCGCAGCGGGGACGGTGACGCTGGCCGATCTGCTGCTGCTGTTCCTGTACCTGGAAATCCTCGCCATGGTCGGGGTGTATTTCCGCTCCGGTCAGTTGCCGGTGCGCTTCCCGATCTACATCGCCATCGTGGCGCTGGCGCGCTACCTGGTGCTCGACATGAAAAGCCTGGACGTCTGGCGCATGGTCGGCGTGACCGCCTCGATGCTGCTGCTGGCGTGCGCGGTGCTGGTGATCCGCTATGGCCACGTCCGTTTCCCCTACGACGACAACCCGAAGGACGACAACCCGAAGGACGACGGACCGGCATGATCGCGCGCCGTGAAGCGCACCTGCAAACCGCCCCCTTTTCCTTTTCCCGCTGATGGAACTCTCCCCGCCGCTCCTCCAACTCGCCACCCAGGCGCTCGATCTCGTCCTCGACTTCAAGCGTCCGGCCGATGCCGTGCTGTCGGCGTTTTTCCGCGAGCACAAGAAGCTCGGCGCGCGCGACCGCGCCTTCGTCGCCGAGGCGGTGTTCGGCGTGCTGCGCCGCTACCGCTACCTGTCGGTGGTGGTGCCGGCGGCCAACCCGCGCACGCTGATCATCGCCTGGCTGCTGAAGGCGCGCGGGATGAGCGGCGCGGCGCTGGAAAAGTTCGCCAAGCCCGAGCTCATCCAGCACATCCGCGCAGCCGCGACCGACAATCTGCCGCTGGGCGTCGCCGCCGAGCTGCCCGACTGGGTGGTCGAGAAGCTGCAGGCATCGATGTCCGACGCCGACATCCTCGCGCTCGGCCGCGCGCTGCAGCAGCCGGCGCCGCTCGACGTCCGGGTCAACGCGCACCGGGCGGACCGCGACGCCGTGCTCGCGCGGCTGCGCGAGGAGGGCCACGCGGTCGAGCCGACGCCGTATTCGCCGTGGGGCATCCGCTTCAGGGAGCACCCCGCGATCAACCGCCATCCGCTGTTTCTCGACGGCAGCCTCGAGGTGCAGGACGAGGGCAGCCAGCTGCTCGCGCTGCTGGTCGGCGCCCGGCGCGGCGAGATGGTGTGCGATTTCTGCGCCGGCGCCGGCGGCAAGACCCTCGCCATCGGCGCGATGATGGCGTCGACCGGGCGCCTCTACGCATTCGACGTCGCCGAGAAGCGGCTCGCCAACCTGAAGCCGCGCCTGGCGCGTTCCGGGCTGTCGAACGTGATGTCCCAGCTGATCGCCTCCGAGACCGATACCCGGGTCAAGCGGCTCGCCGGCAAGCTCGACCGCGTGCTGGTCGACGCGCCGTGCTCGGGGCTGGGCACGCTGCGCCGCAACCCCGACCTCAAGTTCCGCCAGTCGCCGGAGGGCGTCGCCGAGCTGACGCGCAAGCAGGCGGCGATCCTGCGCGCGGCGGCCAGGCTGCTGAAGCCCGGCGGCCGCCTGGTGTACGCCACCTGCAGCCTGCTGCCCGAGGAGAACGAGGCGATCGTCGAAGGCCTGCTCGCCGAGGGCGGGTTCGCCCTGCTGCCGGTCAACGAGCTGCTCGCCCAGCACAAGATTCCGCTCGACACCGGCGCGATGCTGAAGCTGTCGCCGGTCGCGCACGCAACCGACGGGTTCTTCGCGGCCGTCCTGGTGAAAGCCGCTTCCCCGGCAGTCTGAGGCGTTGGCGTGACGAAACCGCTCCACCCCGATTCGCTCGGCACGCTGTGTGGCCTGTTCCGCGCGCGCGTCGCCGCGACGCCGGACCAGGTCGCCTACCGCCAGTTCGACGAGATGGGCGACACCTGGGTGAGTTTCACCTGGGCGCAGGTGGCGGCCGAGGTGGCGCGCTGGCAGGCGGCGCTGGTCAACGAGGGGCTCGTCCCCGGCGACCGCGTCGCGGTGATGCTGAAGAACAGCGTCGAGTGGGTGATCTTCGACCAGGCCGCGCTCGGCCTCGGGCTGGTCACGGTGCCGCTCTACCTCGACGACCGTCCCGACAACGCCGTCTACATCCTCGACCATGCCGACGCCAGGCTGCTGCTGGTCGAGGGCAGGTTTCAGCTGAAGAAGCTGGCCGAGATCGCAGGCTCGGCGCACGGCCTCCGGCGTATCGTCAGCCTGGTCGCGCCGGAATCCGGCCTGGCGGACTGGAGCTCGCGTTTTGCGGTGGCGGAGGACTGGCTCGCCGCGGGCGCCGGCACGCCGGTCCCTGAGCGCCATCTTTCGCCCGATCTCCTCGCCACCCTCGTCTACACCTCGGGCACCACGGGCCGGCCCAAGGGGGTGATGCTCACCCACGAGAACCTGCTGTGGAACGCCTGGTATGCGTCGCAGTGCGCCGACTTCGGCCCGCACGAGGTGTTCCTGTCGTTTCTGCCGATGTCGCACACGCTCGAGCGCACCGGCGGCTACTACCTGCCGATGCTGCTCGGCAGCGAGGTCGCCTACGCGCGCTCGATCACGCAGCTCGCGCAGGACCTGCAGGCGATCCGTCCGACCGTCCTGATTTCGGTGCCGCGCATCTACGAGCGCGTCTACGGGCGCATCCAGGACAGCCTCGAGAAGAAGGGCGCGCTTGCGAAACAGGTGTTCGACCTCGCCGTGCGGGTCGGCTGGAACCGCTTCGAGCACGCGCAGGGGCGGGCGGCATGGACGCCCGAGCAGCTGCTCTGGCCGCTGCTGCAAAAAAAGGTCGCGCAGACCGTCACCGAGAAGCTGGGAGGCCGCCTCAGGCTCGCGATTTCCGGCGGCGCGGCGCTGACCCCGGAGATCGCGCGGGTCTTCATCGGCCTCGGGGTGCCGGTGTTCCAGGGTTACGGGCTGACCGAGGCGAGCCCGGTGGTGTGCGTGAACCGGCCCGATTCGAACGTGCCGGCGAGCATCGGCAAGCCGCTGCCGGGCGTCGAGGTCCGGATCGGCGAGAACGACGAACTGCTGACCCGGAGCCGCTGCGTGATGCGCGGCTACTGGAAGGACGAGGCGGCGACGCGCGCAGTGATCGATGCCGAGGGCTGGCTGCACACCGGCGACCAGGCGAGGGTCGATGCCGACGGCCACTACACGATCATCGGGCGCATCAAGGACATCATCGTGCTCAACAACGGCGAGAAGGTGTCGCCCACCGACATGGAGTCGGCGATCCTGCTCGACACGCTGTTCGAGCAGGCGATGGTCGTCGGCGAGGGCAGGCCCTACCTGGCGGCGCTGGTCGTCCTCAACGAGGAACACTGGCGGGCGTTCGCCGCGAGCCTCGGCGTCGACCCGGACGACCCGGCGGCGCTCCGCGACAGCCGCGTGATGAAGGCGCTGCTCCACAACGTGGCGCGTCATCTCAAGCATTTCCCGGGCTACGCCCAGATCCGCCGCCTGCATCCCGAACTCAAGCCCTGGACGGTGGACGACGGCCTTTTGACGCCGACCCTCAAGGTCAAACGCAACCAGGTGCTCGACCGCTACCGTGCGGCGGTCGACGCGATGTACGCCGATTTCGCGCGAGGATGAATCGAATTCTTCAGGGAGTGTTTCTTATGTCGCATCGAATGAACCGGCTGGTCGCAGGCCTCGCCCTCGCGGGCTGCGCCCACCTCGCCCACGCCGCCGGCTTCGCGCTGGTCGAGCAGAACGCAAGCGGCCTGGGCAACGCCTACGCGGGCGCCGCGGCCGTGGCCGGGGACGCCAGCACGATCTTTTTCAATCCGGCCGGGATGACGCTGCTGCCGGACCGGCAACTGGTGCTGGCGGGGCACCTGATCAAGCCGAAGGCGGAGTTTGCGGGCGAGGGGCGCTTTGTCGACCCTGCTCAGACGCCGGTTTCCGGAGGGCAGGGGGGCGACGCCGGCGACTGGGCGCTGGTCCCGAACGCCTATTTCGCGTACCGCCTGACGCCGTCGGTGCACGTGGGCGTCGGCCTCAACAGTCCGTTCGGCCTCAAGACGGAATACGACGCCGACTGGATCGGCCGCTACCAGGCGATCGAGTCGGAAGTGAAGACGGTCAACCTCAACCCGTCGATCGCCTACAAGATCAACGATGCCTTCTCGGTGGGCGCCGGCCTCAATCTGCAGTGGATCGAGGCGACGCTGACCCAGCGGCAGCCGCTCGCCGCCTTGATTCCCCCGCCGTCCACGCTCATGAAGATCAAGGGAGATGACTATGGCTGGGGCTACAATCTGGGCGCGCTGTGGCAGATCACGCCCGCGACGCGACTCGGGCTGTCCTACCGCTCCGAGGTCGATTACGAGCTCGAAGGCTCATCCAGCACGTCTGACCCCGTCGTTGCGCCTCTTGACGGACCGGTCACGGCCGAGGTCACCATGCCCGACAGCGCGTCGCTGAGCCTGTTCCACAAGCTGTCGCCGCGCTGGGACCTGCTTGCTGATGTCACCTGGACTGGCTGGAGCGATTTCGACGATCTTCCGATCGAGGGCACGGTCAACAAGAACACCATCGAAAACTGGGAGAACATACTGCGCTACTCCTTAGGGGTGACCTGGCATGCGAGCGAGAAGCTGAGCCTGCGTGGCGGGGTTGCCTACGACGAGGCCCCGGTATCGGATACCTACCGCACGCCGCGGATTCCCGACGGTGCACGCACCTGGATCGCGTTCGGCGGGCAGTACCGCTTTTCCAGGCAGAGTGCGATCGACTTTGGCTACGCCCATCTCTTCGTGAACGATCCGGGGCTGCAGGTAACCGACAATCTCACTACGCTCACCGGCGACTACGACAGTGCCGTCGACATCCTGAGCGCGCAGGTCACGCACAGCTTCTGAGTGCGCCCGAACGTCGCTGTCGCCCCCGGCAGACTGCCGGGCGCGGCTCACCGCGCCAGGTCAGGCTGCCGGAGGCCTTCCTCAAGAAATTCGCCGATAATGGCGTTGTATTGGAACTGGTGGAGGGGAGACGCGATCCAAGTGCAGGACAGAACACTCTCCGTTCGGACATCAACTGGGCGATCTGGCGCCGTTTCAAGGCCGCCGGAATCGAGATTCCCTTCCCTCGGCGCGTGCTCGACATCGCCGCGCCTGCCGGCTTGACGACGAATAATCCTTGATTCATATGGGGTTTGTGCGTAGATTACCGGACATCATTATCCGTTTTTAGGAAACTGAAATACCATGCAACTAGGCTTGTTGGATTTACCGTGGTGGGGCTATGTGCTGGTCACCCTTGGGCTGACCCACATCACCATCGCGGCCGTCACCATTTTTCTCCATCGCGCGCAGGCGCACCGTGCGCTCGACCTGCATCCCGTCGTCAGCCACTTCTTCCGCTTCTGGCTCTGGCTGACCACCGGCATGGTCACCAAGGAATGGGTGTCGATCCACCGCAAGCACCACGCCAAGTGCGAAACGCCGGAAGACCCCCACAGCCCGCAGACGCGCGGCATCAGGAAGGTGTTCTGGGAAGGCTCTGAGCTCTATCGTGCCGAGGCGAAGAACCGCGAGACGCTCGAGAAATACGGCCACGGCACCCCGGACGACTGGCTGGAGCGCAATCTCTACACCCGCCACTCCGCCAAGGGCATCGTGCTGATGATGGCGATCAACCTCATTCTGTTCGGCCCCATCGGCCTGACCATCTGGGCGGTGCAAATGGCGTGGATTCCGGTCACCGCCGCGGGCATCATCAACGGCATCGGCCACTATTGGGGCTACCGCAATTTCGCCAGCGAGGATGCCAGCACCAACATCTTCCCCTGGGGCATCCTGATCGGCGGAGAGGAGCTGCACAACAACCACCATGCCTACGGCACCTCGGCGCGGCTATCGAACAAGTGGTACGAATTCGATATCGGCTGGCTCTACATCAAGCTGATGTCCTACGTCGGCCTCGCCAAGATCCGCAAGGTGGCGCCGACGGTGAAATGGCTGCCGCCCAAGCCCTTGTGCGATCTCGACACGCTGCAGGCGATCATCACCCACCGTTACGACGTCATGACGCGCTTCGTGAGGAGCGTGCGCGCCGACGCCGCGGCCGAGATCGCCAGGCTCAAGGCGGGCGCGAACCTGCCGCAGAACGGCAGCCTCAAGAGCTTCCGCCGCTGGCTGAACAAGGAGCCGGCGGAACTGGCTGCGGCCGACCGCGCCGAGCTCGACCAGCTGCTCGGCCAGAGCGAGCGCCTCAACACCGTCTACCGGATGCGCCAGGAGCTCGCTGCCATCTGGGGACGCTCCACCGCGAGCCGCGAGCAGCTGCTGGAGCAGTTGCAGGCATGGTGCAAGCGCGCGGAGGAGAGCGGCATCCAGTCGCTGCAGGAATTCTCGGTGCGTCTGCGCAGCTACGCCTGAGGAAGTGAAAATGCCCTGTCGGAAGACAGGGCCGGAAAAAAGAAAACCCGCCGAAAGGCGGGTTTTCTCTTGGAGCAATCCGAATTACTTCAGCTTGGTTTCCTTGTACATCACATGCTTGCGAGCCTTGGGATCGAACTTGCTGATCTCCATCTTCTCGGGCATGGTCTTCTTGTTCTTGGTGGTGGTGTAGAAGTGGCCGGTGCCCGCAGTGGACTCCAGCTTGATCTTTTCGCGTCCGCCTTTAGCCATGATCTAGCTCCTTGCTGAGTTGTTCGGGGTTAGACGGCTTCGCCGCGGGCGCGCAGGTCGGCCAGGACGGACTCGATGCCGTTCTTGTCGATGGTGCGGAGCGCCGCATTGGACAGACGCAGACGAACCCAGCGGTTCTCGCTCTCGACCCAGAACCGGCGGTATTGCAGGTTGGGCAGGAAACGACGCTTGGTTTTGTTGTTGGCGTGGGAAACGTTGTTCCCGACCATGGGCTTCTTGCCCGTCACGACACATACGCGAGCCATGATGCTGCTCCAGAATTGAGGGTTAACCGGTGGGGGTTAACGACAAGGGTTAACCCGAGAACCGCGATTTATACCATACCCTGCAAGGCCGAGGCAAGCGCGGCGCCGGCACGCTCAGAGATGCCCCGCTTCCATGAACGACAGCGAGGCGGCGCCCGCGACGATGAAATGGTCGAGCACCCGCACGTCGACCAGCGCCAGCGCGTCCCGCAGATGGCGCGTCAGGGTGCGGTCGGCCTGGCTCGGTTCGGCCACCCCGCTCGGGTGGTTGTGGGCGAGGATCAGCGCGGCGGCGTTGTGCGCCAGCGCGCGCCTGACGATCTCGCGCGGATAGACGCTGGTCTGCGTGAGCGTGCCGCGGAACAGTTCTTCCACCGCGATCACCCGGTTCTGCGCGTCGAGGAACACGCAGCAGAACACTTCGTATTCCTTGTGGCGCAGCGTGAGCCTCAGGTAGTCCCGCACCGCGGCGGGCGAGGTCAGCGCGTCGCCTGCGTGCATGGCCTCGCCGAGCGCGCGCCGCGCCATTTCCATGACCGCGGCGAGCAGCGCGTACTTCGCTTCGCCGACCCCCGGCGCGGCGCAGGCCGCCTTGCGGTCGGCCCGGCACAGGCCGCCGAGCCCGCCGAAGCGCGCGAGCAGCTCGCGTCCGAGGTCGACCGCGCTCTTGCCGGGTACGCCGGTGCGCAGAAACACCGCCACCAGCTCGGCGTCGGTGAGCGCGGCGGCGCCCTGTCTCAGGAGCTTTTCGCGCGGACGCGCGTCCTCCGGCCAGTCGCGAATCGCCATCGTTCCATCTCCTCCCTTAGAATGGGCATTTTCATGCAAAGCGCGCAGGGAATCGAGACCGTGTCGCTGTCCAACAAGAAAATCATCCTGGGCGTCACCGGCGGGGTCGCCGCCTACAAGGCGGCCGAGCTGTGCCGGCTGCTGGTCAAGGCCGGCGCCGAGGTGCGGGTGGTGATGACCGCCGCGGCGCAGCAGTTCGTCGCCCCGCTCACCTTCCAGGCGCTGTCGGGCAAGCCGGTGCTCACTTCGCTGTGGGACGCCGCCAGCGGCGACGGCATGGAGCACATTCACCTGTCGCGCGAGGCCGATCTGCTGCTGGTGGCGCCGGCGTCCGCCGATTTCCTCGCCAGGCTCGCCCACGGCCGGGCCGACGACCTGCTGTCGACGCTGTGCCTCGCGCGCACCTGCACGCTTGCCGTCGCGCCGGCGATGAACCGCGAGATGTGGGGCGCGGCGGCGACGCAGCGCAACCTCGGGCGCCTGCGCGAGGACGGCGTCGCGGTGCTGGGGCCGGCGAGCGGAGCGCTCGCCTGCGGCGAAACCGGCCCCGGACGCATGCTCGAGCCGGTCGAGATCCTCGGCGTCCTGCCGGGCCTGCTGGGCGCAGGGCCGCTGGCCGGTCGCCGGGTCCTCGTCACCGCCGGTCCCACCTTCGAGGCGATCGATCCGGTGCGCGGCCTGACCAACTTGAGCTCCGGCAAGATGGGTTATGCGGTCGCGCAGGCGGCCGCCGAGGCGGGGGCGGAGGTTTGCCTGGTGTCGGGGCCGACCTGTCTTGCGACACCCGCGGGGGTGCGCCGGCTAGACGTGCAAAGCGCGGCCGAGATGCGCGACGCCGTGGTCAGCGAACTGCCTGCCGACGTCTTCATCGCGGTGGCGGCGGTCGCCGACTACCGGGTGGCCGATGCGGCGACGCAGAAGATCAAGAAGCGCGAGGCGCCGCTGACCCTGCAGCTCGTCCCCAACCCCGACATCCTGGCCGAGGTGGCGGCGCGCCCGGACGCGCCGTTCTGCGTCGGCTTCGCCGCCGAAACCGAGCAGCTGGCAGGACACGCCGAAGCCAAGCGACTGAAGAAGCGCGTGCCGCTCCTGGTCGGCAACCTGGCGCAGGACACGCTGGGCAGGGATACCGCCGAGCTGGTGCTGTTCGACGACCAGGGCCGGCATCCGCTGCCTCGCGCCGACAAGCTCACCCAGGCGCGAGCGTTGATAAATCATCTGACCCGCCTGCTCAACTGACGAGATCCCGACGAAAATGAAGATGGACGTGAAAATTCTCGACGCCCGCCTGCGCGACCAGCTGCCGCACTACGCCACCCCAGGCGCCGCCGGCCTCGATCTGCGCGCGTGTATCGACGCGCCGCTGACGCTGGCGCCGGGCGAGACCCGCCTGATCCCGACCGGGCTCGCGATCCACCTCGCCGACCCCGGCTATGCCGCCCTGATCCTGCCGCGCTCGGGGCTCGGCCACAAGCACGGCATCGTGCTCGGCAACCTGGTCGGCCTGATCGACTCGGATTACCAGGGCCAGCTCATGGTTTCCGCCTGGAACCGCGGCCAGGCGGCGTTCGAGCTCGCGCCGATGGAGCGGCTGGCGCAGCTCGTCATCGTGCCGGTGGTCCAGGCCGCGTTCAACGTGGTGGAGGATTTCGAGGCCAGCGCGCGGGGCGAGGGGGGCTTCGGCAGCACCGGCCGCGCGTAGCGGCGGCATCGTCTACAGTAGGTACGAAAAAGGGAGGCGCGGCGTGTCCCGCGGGGCGGGGCATGGAACTTGCTGCGTACAGCGCCACGGCGGCAGGCCACCGGGTATCGGGAGCCGGGCCGCACAGACGACAAACACAAGAACCTGGAGCCCGCTGGCGCGTCAGACATGCCCCATACGTCGATTTTGCGGTTCGGAGTGACCCTGGTCGCGGCCCTCGTGCTGCTGATCGGGCTCGTCACGGCCGCGATTTTCGCGTCGCGGCCGCAGGGGCAGCCGGTAGCGGAGGAATTCGACAGGCCGGTGATGGCGGCGCAGATCGAGTTCCTGGCGGACGCGATGCGCCGGAATGCCGAGCGGATCGCCGCCCACCCGCAGACGCTCGCGTGCTTCGCGAGCGGGGCCGCCGACGAGTGCCAGGCGCAGGCCGCCAACCTCTACGCGCTCAATCAGGACGCCACCGTGCTGTTCGTCACCGATGGCCAGCGCCAGCTGCTGCCGGGGTTCCTGCCCGGCGAAACGCGGCGGCTGCTGGCCGACCCGGGGCCCAGCGGGGCGACGGCGACCGCCACCTTCAACCTCTCGGTCTCGCACCCGGTGATGGACGCCGCCGGCAGGCGGCTCGGCTTCGTCATCATCGAGCAGAGCGTCCCGCAGCTGCAGCGCCTGTTCGACACGCTGCCGCTACCCGACGCCGCCGCCTACGCGGAGCTCCAGCAGGCGCAGGCGGGCGATGCGACCATGGTCCTGATGCGGCGCGGCAACCAGGCGGTGCGCCGCAACGCGCCGCCCACCCTGATCGCGCTGGCCGGGACGCCGTGGCAGATCGCCGTCTGGCGCCCGCCGAGCCCCGCGGTGGAGAGCGTCGCGCCGTATGTGCTCGGCTGGCTGGTGGCCAGTCTCCTGGTCGCCGTCCTCGTGCTGGGGGTGCTGCTTTCGCTGCGCAACCGCGTCAGCGACAACCTGCGCGTCCTGGTCAAGCTGACCAATGACCTGCGCCAGCAGCGCCTGCGCGCCGACTACCCGGTCACGCTGGCGGAGTTCCGCGCGCCGCTCGACACCATGCTGAAGCTCGGCAAGGTGATGCTGGGGCGGCAGAAGGAGGTCACCACCCAGGCGCGTCTCGACCATCTGTCGCAGGTCAACAACCGGCGGGCGTTCGACGAGAAGCAGAAGGAGCTGTTCGCCAGTCTCAAGGATGGCTGGGCCCACAGCCTCCTGATCCTCGACATCGACAACTTCAAGCAGGTCAACGACACCTTCGGCCACGAGGCGGGCGACCAGCTGATCATCAAGTTCGGCCATGCGCTCAAGACCTGCCTCAGGAACAGCGACTTCATCGCCCGCCTCGGCGGCGACGAGTTCTGCGTGCTGTTCCCCTACACGCCGCTCGACCGCGCGCAGGAACTCGCCGAGCGGCTGCGCACGAACATGCCGGAAAGCGTCGAGCTGATCCCGGGCGTGACGCAGAAGCTGTCGTGGAGCGGGGGGCTGTCCGAGTACAGCCGTGACGACCACGGCGAAAACGAGGCGCTGGCACGCGCCGACGCGGCGCTGCTGGAAGCCAAGCGCAGCGGCCGCAACGCGACCCGGGTCAGGGCCGCCGCCTGAATCCGGCGACCGCCAGCGCGGCGCCGAGCAGCCCCCACAGCGCAAGCACCGGCACGTTGCCCCAGCGCACGTACGGCGTGCTGCCGGCGTAGCCCTGGATCTCGCCCGCCAGGGCGCCGGCGGTGAACAGCGGCAGGCTCGCCACCATCCGACCCTTCGCATCGATGATCGCGGTGACCCCGGTGTTGGTCGCGCGCAGCATCATGCGTCCGGTTTCCAGTGCGCGCATCTGCGACATCTGCGCGTGCTGCCAGGGCGCGAACGAGTCGCCGAACCACGCCAGGTTGCTCACGTTGACGAGCACGCTCGCTTCCGGCAGCTGGCGGATGATCTCCTCGCCGAACGCGTCCTCGTAGCAGATGTTCGCCGCCACGCGCTGGCCGCCGATCGCGAGCGGCACCTGGTTCGCATCGCCGCGGGCGAAGTCCGAGAGCGGGATGTGCAGCACCTGGATCACCCACCCCCACAAGGCCTTGAGCGGAATGTACTCGCCGAACGGGACCAGGTGGACCTTGTGGTAGCGCTGGGTGGGCGCGCTGCCGAAGCTGACCACGCTGTTGTAGTAGGCGCCGGCGAGGGAGCCGGTGGGCAGCCCGGTCAGCAGGTCGCCGCCGTGCTGGCGGCCGAGCCGGACGAGTGCTTCGGCATAGCCGTCAGGGAGTTCCGATTCGAACAGCGGGAGAGCGGTCTCAGGCAGCACGACGAGCCGTGCCGGCGAGGCCGCAGCCATGCGCGCGTAGACGTCGAGCGTGGCGAGCGCGACCTCGGGCCGCCATTTCATGTCCTGCGGGATGTTGCCCTGCAGCAGCGCGACGCTGGTCGGCGCGCCGTCCGGCGTCGTCCAGTCGACCCACCGCAGCGCCTGGCCGCCCACCGCAAGCGCCGCGATCGCCGCCGCAGCCCAGGCCCGCTGCGCGCGCCGGTCGCGGGTGGTCGCGATCCATGCCAGCAGAGCCGCTGCCAGCGCCAGCAGGAAGGAGACGCCGTACACGCCGACGAGCGGCGCGTAGCCGGCCAGCGGGCTCGCCGGCACCTGGGAGTAGCCCGCCGCGAGCCAGGGGAAACCGGTGAACAGCCAGCCGCGCACCCACTCCGCCACCGCCCACAGGAGCGGGATCAGCAGGGTCAGCCGCAGCGCGTAGCCTCCCTTCCAGCGCGCCTGCAGCGCGCCGACGGCGGCGGGAAACAGCGCCAGCACCGCACAGAAGAGGAAGGTGGCAAGCGCCGCCAGCCAGGCGGGCATGCCGCCGTAGACGGAGAGGCTGACGAACACCCAGCTCACGCCGGCGATGAAGAAGCCGAGTCCCCAGGCGAGGCCGATGACGAAGCCGGCACGGCGGGCGTGCGTGTGCGCCAGCAGCGCGAACAGGAGGGCGAGACTCAGAATCGGCAGCGGCCAGTAGCCGAACGGTGCGAAACCCGCGACAGCCAGCGCGCCTGCAGCGAGGCTCGCGAGCAGCCGGGGGACGGACACGCCCGTCATGGCCGAACGCCTCGCGCCCCGCATGCGCGCATGGCGGTCAGCGCGGCGCCTCGAAATCGATATGGCCGTCGATCAGGGTGTAGCGCACCCGGCCCTGCATGGGGTGATCGAGGAAGGGCGTGTTGTTGCCCTGGCTTGCCAGCGTGCGCGGCGTGACGACCCACTCGGCGTGCTCGTCGAAGACGCACAGGTCTGCGCATCCGCCGACCGCCAGCATGCCGCCGGGGACGCCGAGAATCTGCGCCGGCTTGCGGGTGATCAGGTCGATCGCCTGTGGCAGCGGGACGCCCGTCTCGCGCGCCCATTTCAGCGTCAGCGGGAGCAGCAGTTCGACGCCGGACGCCCCGGGCTCCGATTCGCCGTAGGGCACCAGCTTCTTGTCCTCGTCGACCGGCGTGTGGTCGGAACACAGCGCGTCGACGGTGCCGTCGCGCAGCGCCTCGCGGATGGCGTCGCGGTCGCGCAGGCTCCTGAGCGGCGGAACCAGGTGCAGGTGCGAGTCGAAGCTGACGAGGTCGTTCTCGGACAGGTGCACGTGCGTGCTGGCGACGTCGCAGGTGACCGTGAGGCCCTGGGCCTTCGCCTCGCGGACCATGGCGATGCCGTCGCGCGTCGACAGGCGTGCCAGGTGCACGCGGGCGCCGGTCTCGCGAGCCAGGTGCAGGATGGTCGCCAGCGCCACCGTCTCGGCCAGCGCCGGGATGCCGGGCAGACCGAGGCGCGACGCCACCGCGCCGTCGTGCGCCACGCCGCCCTTCGCCAGCGACACGTCCTGCGGGCGCAGCCACAGGCTGAAGCCGAAGGTGGAGGCGTATTCCATCGCGCGCAGCAGCACCTGGGTGTCGGTCATCGCCGCATCGGCCTGGGTGAAGGCGCGGCAGCCGGCCTCGGTCAGCTCGGCCATCTCGGTCAGCAGCCTGCCTTCGAGCTTCTGCGTCATCGCGCCGATCGGATAGACGCGCGGTCCGGGCAGGTTCCTGGCGCGGAACTTCAGCATCTCGACCAGCCCGGGTTCGTCGAGCGGCGGATCGGTGTCGGGCGGGCAGGCGAGCGAGGTGATGCCGCCGGCCGCCGCGGCGAGCATCTCGGATTCCAGCGTGGCGCGGTATTCGAACCCGGGCTCGCGCAGGCGAACCGACAGGTCGACCAGGCCCGGGCAGACGACGAGCCCGGAGGCGTCGAGCGTGCGGTTGGCGTGGAAGTCGGCCGGCGCGCTGCCGATGCCGACGATCCTGCCTGCCGCGACGAAGACGTCGGCGACGCCGTCGCGTCCGCTCGCCGGGTCGATCACGCGGCCGTTTCTGATGTGGATCTTCATGCGGTCGCCTCCGTCAGCGGGTCGCGGATGGAATCTGCGCAGTGTCGGCTCGGGACAGCATTCACCGGGCTGCCGATCCCGCTGCGCGGGGCCCTCGTCAGGTGGCTCATGCGGTCGCCCCCCCGGCCAGCATCGCCATCACCGCCATGCGCACCGCGATGCCGTAGGTCACCTGCGGCAGGATCACCGACTGCGGGCCGTCGGCCACCTCGGAGTCGATCTCCACGCCGCGGTTCATCGGGCCGGGGTGCATGACGATCGCATCCGGCTTCGCGAGCGCGAGCTTCTCCGGGGTCAGCCCGAAGAACTTGAAATACTCCTGCGCGCTCGGCAGCCGCGCGCCCCGCATGCGCTCGTTCTGCAGGCGCAGCATGATCACGACGTCGCAGCCGGCGAGGCCGGCAGCCATGTCGTGGTACACCTTGACGCCCATCTGCTCGACGCCGGCCGGCAGCAGCGTCTTCGGGCCGATCACCCGCACCTCCGGCACGCCGAGCGTGGTCAGCGCGTGGATCTGCGAGCGTGCCACGCGCGAGTGCAGCACGTCGCCGACGATCGCCACGGTGAGGTTGTGGAACGCGCCCTTGTAGCGGCGGATGGTGAACATGTCGAGCAGGCCCTGCGTCGGGTGCGCGTGGCGCCCGTCGCCGGCGTTCACCACCGAGATGTGCGGCGCCACGTGGCGTGCGATGAAGTGGGCTGCGCCCGACTGCGAATGGCGCACGACGAACATGTCGGCGTGCATCGCCGCGAGGTTGTCGACGGTGTCGAGGATCGCCTCGCCCTTCGACTGGCTGGAGGTGGCGATGTTGAGGTTGACCACGTCCGCGGAGAGGCGCTTGGCCGCGATCTCGAAGGTCGTGCGGGTGCGCGTCGACGGCTCGAAGAACAGGTTGAAGATCGACTTGCCGCGCAGCAGCGGAACCTTCTTCACCTCGCGCTCGCCCACGTCCATGAAGGACTCGGCGGTATCGAGGATCTGGGTCAGGATGGCGCGCGGCAGGCCGTCGAGGGTGAGCAGGTGGCGCAGCCTGCCGTCCTGGGTCAATTGTGGGTTCATGCGAGGGTCAGGGTCAGGTGGCCGTCGTCGAGGCGCGAGAGATTGATGTTCTGGTGGCCGGGCACGTCGAGGACGAGGCCGGCGAAGTCGGGGCGGATCGGCAGCTCGTGGCCGCCGCGATCGACCAGCACCGCCAGCCGGATCGACGCCGGACGACCGTAGTCGAACAGCTCGTTCATCGCGGCGCGCACCGTGCGCCCGGTGTGCAGCACGTCGTCGACCAGCAGGATGGCGCGCCCTTCGAGGTCGAACGGCAGGTTCGACGGCTTCACCTGCGGGTGCAGCCCGATGCGCGAGAAATCGTCGCGGTAGAACGAGATGTCGAGCGTGCCGAGCGGCAGCTTGCAGCCGAGCAGCGCGTGCAGGCGCTCGGCGACCCAGACGCCGCCGGTGTGGACGCCGACGACGACGGTGTCCGGCGTGAGCGTCGGCGCGATGGCTTCGGCCAGGCGCGCGATCAGCGGGTCGACTTCAGGCAATGAGGCGTGCATCGAAAAACCCTTGCAGTATCAGTTGGGCGGCGACGGCGTCGGCGAGCGCCTTGTTCTTCTTGCCGTGGATGCCGCGTTCGTGCAGTGCGGATTCGGCGGCGGTGCTGGTGTGGCGCTCGTCGACCAGGAACACCGGCAGCTTGAAGCGCGATTCTAATTTGCGCGCGAAGTTTCTGGCCACCCGCGTCATCTCGTGTTCGCTGCCGTCGGCGTGAGTGGGCAGGCCGAGCACCAGCAGCACCGGCTGCCAGTCGTCGATCAGCTTCGCGATGGCGGCCAGCCGCGCGTCGGTCGACTCGGCATGGATCACGGTGAGCGGGTGTGCGACGCCGATCGAGAGTTCGCCGGACGCGACGCCGGTGCGCTTGAGGCCGAGGTCGAGGGCGAGGACCGTGCCGTGTGTGTCGACGAAGCTCAAGCGTGTCCGGCTTCTTCGGAGAGGCTGGCGAAATCGATGCCGAGGAGCTTCATCGCGGCGGGCAGCCGGTCCTCGGGCGCGAGGTCGAAAATCACCTGCGGGTCGGCCGCCACCGACAGCCAGGCGTTCTGCTTGATTTCCTCTTCCAGCTGGCCGGCCCCCCAGCCCGCGTAGCCGAGCGAGACCATGAACTTTTCCGGGCCGGCGCCCTGGCTCACCGCCTCGAGAACGTCCTTCGAGGTGGTGAGGCTGACCGTGTCGTTGACCGTCAGGGTCGAGCTGAACGTCTGCGGCGGCGTGTGCAGCACGAAGCCGCGCTCGGTCTGCACCGGGCCGCCGAAGTAGACGGTCTTGTCGTGCAGGCGCTCGGGCAGCGACAGTCCGATCTGCTCGAACAGCGTCGACAGGTCGAGGTCGATCGGGCGGTTGACGACCACCCCGAGCGCGCCCTGGTCGCTGTGGTCGCAGATGTAGGTCAGCGTGCCGTTGAAGTTAGGATCGACCATGCCGGGCATGGCGATCAGGAAATGGTGGGTGAGGTTGACGGTATCCATGATTGCCTTCCCATTGTAATCTGCCTCAAATCGAGCAAGCACCTCTTTTGCACCCGTGCCCCCACTATAGCGAGCCACACGCCCGATGCCCGAATACGAACGCGCCCTGGTGTGGTTTCGTCGCGACCTGCGGGACTTCGACCATGCCGCCCTCCACCACGCGCTGAGGCGCGCCCGGCAGGTGGTCTGCGCGTTCGTGTTCGACCGCGAAATCCTCGATGCGCTCCCCGATGCGGCCGACCGCCGCGTCGCCTTCATCCATGCGAGCGTCGTCGAATTGCAGTGCGCGCTCGAGGCCCGTGGCGGTGGGCTGGTCGTCCGTCACGGGGTCGCGCAGGACGAGATCGTGCAGCTGGCGGAGCAGGTCGGGGCGGATGCGCTGTTCTTCAACCACGACGACGATCCCGCCGCGCTGTCGCGCGACGCCGCCGTCGAGAAGGCGCTCGCGGAACGCGGCGTCGCCGTCCATCATTTCAAGGACGTCGTCGTTTTCGAGCGCGACGAGGTGCTGACCGCGGCGGGCACGCCGTTCAGCGTCTTCACGCCCTACAAGAACGCCTGGCTCAAGGCGCTGACGCCGTTCCAGCTGCAGTCCTATCCGGTCGAGCGCTACGCCGAACGTCTCGCGCCGCAGTCGTCGGAGGTCCCCAGCATGCAGACGCTCGGGTTCGTCCCGGTCGACCTGGGTGCGCTCAGGCTGCCCACCGGCATGGCGGGCGGCGCGCAGTTGTTCGCCGACTTCCTCGAGCGGATCGACCGCTATCACGAGACGCGGGACTTTCCCGCGGTGAAGGGGCCGTCGTACCTGTCGGTCCACCTGCGCTTCGGCACCGTCTCGATCCGCCAGCTCGCCGCCGCGGCCTGGCAGCAGGGCGGGCGCGGCGCGCAGACCTGGCTGTCGGAACTGATCTGGCGGGACTTCTATCACCAGATCCTGTGGCACCGTCCCGACGTCGCCAGCGGCCACGCCTTCAGGCGGCAGTACGATGCGCTGCCGTGGCCGAACCCGAGCGGGCATTTCGCGGCGTGGTGCGAGGCGCGCACGGGGTATCCGCTGGTCGACGCCGCGATGCGGCAACTGAACCAGACCGGCTACATGCACAACCGCCTGCGCATGGTGACCGCGTCGTTCCTCACCAAGGACCTGCTGGTCGACTGGCGGCGCGGCGAACGATACTTCGCCGACAAGCTGATCGACTTCGACCTGGCCGCCAACAGCGGCGGCTGGCAGTGGGCGGCCTCGGTCGGCTGCGACGCCCAGCCGTGGTTCCGCATCTTCAACCCGGTGACCCAGTCGGAGAAGTTCGACGCCGCGGGGCGCTTCATCCGCCGCTACCTCCCCGAGCTCGCGCGTGTTCCGGACAAGTACGTCCACGCGCCGTGGAAAATGCCGCCCGATGAACAGAATCGGGTCGGCTGCGTCATCGGGCGCGACTACCCGGCGCCCATCGTCGAGCACGCCGCGCAGCGGGGCCTCGCGCTGGAGCTGTTCCGGCAGGCCGCGCAGCCGGCGGGGGGCGAGCCGGGCTGAGGTAAAGTGAAACGGCGCGGCATTCCCGCCGCGCTGCGGAAAGGAGATTTTCATGGCGGCATGGTTGATTCCAGCAGTGCAGGCAATCCTCCCTCTCGTCGGCCGGATCGTGTCGGCGACGCTTCCCGAATTCACCACGCGCAAACCTGACGCGCCGGTCCAGGATCCGACGGGGATTCTGCAGAAGCAGATCAACGAACTGCAGATGGCCGCCTCGCAGAACGCCGTGCACGTCAAGGAGCTGGCCGAGCAGTTGCAGAAGACGGTGGCGGCGATCGAGCAGGCCGCCGAGGGTGCCGAATCGCGCTTCAGGCGCACGACACGGCTGCTGGGGGTGGCCGTCGTGCTGTCCGTGGCGGCGCTGGCCGTGTCCGTGGCAGCGCTGTTGCTGCGTTAACGGACCGTTTCACACGGACAAAAAAAGGCCGGGGGAACCCCCGGCCTTTTTCTGCGGCGTGTCGAGGCTTACGCAGCCTTCTCGTGATGGTAGCCGGTCACGGTGTCGACCTCGGTCTTGGAGCCGAGGATCACCGGCACGCGCTGGTGCAGGCCTTCCGGATTGAGGTCGAGGATGCGCTCGCGGCCGGTGGTGGCGGCACCGCCGGCCTGCTCGACGATGAAGGCCATCGGGTTGGCTTCGTACAGCAGGCGCAGCTTGCCGGCCTTGGCGGGATCCTTGGTGTCCTTGGGGTACATGAAGATGCCGCCGCGGGTGAGGATGCGGTGCACTTCGGCGACCATCGAGGCGACCCAGCGCATGTTGAAGTCCTTGCCGCGCGGACCGGTCTTGCCGGCGAGGCACTCGTCGACGTAGCGCTGCACCGGCTTCTCCCAGAAACGCATGTTGGAGGCGTTGATCGCGAACTCCTTGGTTTCGGTCGGGATGGTCATGTTCGGGTGGGTCAGCACGAATTCGCCGACGTCACGGTCGAGCGTGAAGCCGTTGGTGCCGTGGCCGAAGGTCAGCACCAGCATGGTCGACGAGCCGTAGATCGCGTAGCCGGCGCACACCTGCTGGGTGCCGGGCTGCAGGAAGTCTTCCGCCTTGGCGGCGCGGCCGGCGACCGGGGCCTTGAGGATCGAGAAGATGGTGCCGACCGAGATGTTGACGTCGACGTTGGAGGAGCCGTCGAGCGGGTCGAACACCAGCAGGTATTTGCCGAGCGGGTACTGGCCGGGGATCGGGTACACATCGTCCATTTCCTCCGACGCCATGCCGGCCAGGTGGCCCGCCCACTCGTTGGAGCGGATCATGATGTCGTTGGTGATGACGTCGAGCTTCTTCTGCGTCTCGCCCTGCACGTTCTCGGAATCGAGCGCGCCCATCACGCCCAGGAGCGCGCCCTTGTTGACGGCGTTGGAGATCGCCTTGCAGGCGGTGACGACGTCGTTCAGGAGCGAGGTGAAGTCGCCGGTGGCGCCGGCGGTGCGGCGCTGCTCTTCAATGATGAACTGGGTGAGGGTGGTGCCGGTATGCATGGTGGGACTCCGAGAAGGCAGGAAATATAAGCAAATCAGAATATTATACACGACAGCCGGCGCCGCAGCGGCGCGCGGCTCACTCCGTGCCGACGAGCTGGTCGGAGGTGGTGAAGGTCCATTTGCGCGTGATCGACAGGATGTCGGTCTTCGCGCGCATGTCTTCGGGGAAGGCCGCGTAGGGTGCGGCGAGTTCGACGATCTTGATCGCGGCGGTGTCGAGGACCTTGGAGCCGGACGAGCGGTCGATCTCGATCTTCTCGATCTTGCCGTTGGCGTAGATCGACACGGTCAGCATCAGGCTGCCGTAGATGCCCTGGCGACGCGCGGCTTCGGGGTAGTTCAGGTTGCCGACGCGCTCGACCTTGGCGACCCAGTCCTCGACGTAGCGCGCGAACGCGTATTCCTTGACGTTGGCGCCGAAGAACGCACGCTTGGGGCGCTTCTGGTATTCGTCCCACTGCTGCGAGATCTGCGCCTGCAGTTGCGCCATTTCCCGCGCCTGCTGGTTGAGCTGGCTGGCGTCGATGGCGGGCCGCTCGGGTCTCGGCTGGGCGGACTGCTGCTGGTCCGGCGTCTCGCCGGCGGCCTGCAACCGGCTCATGAGCGTCCGTGCCTGGCGCTCCAGCTCGGCCACCCGCGCCTGCATCGCCGCCTCGTCGCTGCCGGCCTGGGTCTTGCCGCTGGCCGGCAGCGGGCTCTTCAATCGCCGGTCCTCGTCGGTATTGCCGCCACCCGCCAGGTTCACCTGCGCCAGCGCGTCAGGGTTGAGGGGCGATTCCAGGCTCTTGGCATTCACCAGCACCACCTCCATCGGCAGGCTGTGATCCTCGAACAGGCGCGGATTGACCTGGATGAACTGGGTCGACAGCAGCATGCCGTGCACGGCGGCCGACACCAGCAGCGCGAGCGCCATGCGCGTGCCTTGCGGGGAGGGCTCGGCGAAATGGGAGGGGGAAGCGGCTGACACCATGCAGGAAGAAGTTCGAAGCGCTTGCGATTTTACGGAACGGCTGTGCTGCTGTCAGGCGGCGGCGCCACGGTTTCGATGTACTCGGCGTGAAACTGGATGTCGAGCAGATCGATATCGGAGAGTGCCAGCCGGACTTTAGCGCCGGGCGCCACACCCGTCACCGACGGCGCGCGCGTCACCAGCGGCAGGCTGTCGAAGCGCACCAGGTCCTCGCGGATCACGCTGGCCGTCACTTCGCTCACGTTCTCCTGGATCAGCCAGCGCAGCATCCAGTAGCGCTCCAGCCGGCGCTGGAACTCGTTGTAAGCGTCATATGCCAGCTCGAAGTCGCGCACCGTGGCGAACAGCTGCTCGCTGCGCGGCGGATAGACCGGGTCGGTGCCGGCAACGATGCTGATCAGCTGGCGCTGGTTGACGAGATCGACGTAGCGCCTGAGCGGCGAGGTCGACCACGCGTATTGGTCGACGCCGAGGCCCTGATGGGGGTCGGGCGCGGTCGTCATGCGCGTCTTGCCGTTGGCCTGTGCGCGGTAGATGCCCGGTACGCGCTTTTCGGCGAGCCAGCCGCCCCAGTGCGCGTTGGCGAAGATCATCAGCTCGGACACCACCTTGTCGATCGGGCTGCCCCGCTTGCGCGGCACGATCGAGATGCGCTCGCCGTCGACCTTGAAGTTGTAGTCGACGCGGTCGATCGTGTCGGCCTTGCCGCGGCCGGCTTCGAGCACGGCGGCGAAATCGTGCAGCCACTCGAGCTCGCGACGGTACGGGTAGTCGGGGAAGTCCGGGTTCCTCAGCGTCTCGGCATTGAACTCGGCTTCCAGCGTCTCGTGGCGCAGGTTGTCGGCGATGTGCACCATTTCCAGCTTCGTCTCGGTGCCGAGCACGCGCAGGTCGGGCGCGACGTCGAGGTACAGCGACAGCGCCGGGCAGTCGTGGGCCTCGCCGAGCGTGTAGTGGTGGATCAGCGTCTCCGGCAGCATGGTGATCTTGTCGCCGGGGAAATACACGGTCGACAGCCGCTCGCGGGCGACACGGTCGAGCTCCGACCCCGGTGTGATGCCGAGGGCAGGCGCCGCGATGTGGATGCCGACCCGGATGCTGCCATCGTCGCGCCACTCGACCGACAGCGCGTCGTCGATCTCGGTGGTCGCCTCGTCGTCCATCGAGAACGCGCGCACGCTGCTTCTCGGCAGTTCCGGCGGATCGATCGGCTCGGTCACCGGATTGAACTCGGTGCCGCGCGGGAACCATTCGAGCAGGAAGCTCATGCGGTGGAACTCGAGCGTCGACGGAATCGCGCCGCAGCGCTCGATCAGCCGCACCTGCGACAGCCCGGTGGCCGCCGCCGCGTCCTCGAGCGCCTTGTATTCCAGCGTGTTCTTGTCCGGCGCGATGAGGATGCGCGGAACCAGCGAGGCGTATTCGGGCGGCAGGCGGAAGGCCGCCAGCTCGCCGGCGAGATGCGCCTGGCGTTCGGCCGCCAGCCGCTTCTTCTCGAGTCCGGCCTTGGCCGCCGCCAGGGTTTCGGCGGGCGCCGGGCGGTAGCGGCCCTTGCCGCGCTTGTGGAAATGGATCGGCGATGCGTGCAGCTTCAGCAGCAGCGCCACCGATTCCGCCGGACGCGGCGCGTGGCCGTAGTACTCCTGCGCCAGCTGCTCGAAGCCGAATTCCTCGGTGCCCGCCACCTCCCACAGGAAGTCGGCGTCGAGCTCCTCCGTCAGGGTCTCCGCCTCAGCCATCACCTCGGTGGGCGAGGGCGCGGCGAAGCGCAGCAGGATGGCCGCCGTCTTGATCTTGCTGCGCTTGCCGCTCGCGGCCTCCACCTGCGCCGTGGCGTCGGTTTCGGACAGGATGGAACCGGCCTTGAAGTGGCCGTCCTCTTCAAAGATGAGGTACATGGAAACTCAGAAATCCAGGAGGGTTTGGAGGTGGCGCTCGAAGCCGGAAAAGCCGTGGTCGCCGCCTTCCTCGACGATCTGCCGTGCACCGGCATAGTAGGCGACCGCGTCGCGGTAGTCGATGACCTCGTCACCCGTCTGCACCAGCAGCAGATAACGCTCGGGGTGGGTGATCGCAGGCACGTCGAGCGCCGCGAGCTCGGCCAGGTGCGCCTCGGTGAACTGCCACTTCTCGCCGGTGTGCCAGTTAGTCTGCGGGCCGAGTGCGCCGCGCATCAGCACATGGGCGTGCACCGCCGGGTTCACCAGCACGGCCTTCCAGCCGTGCTTCTCGGCGAGGTGGGTGGCATAGAAGCCGCCCAGCGAACTGCCGACCAGGGTGACCGGCCCGGGGCGGCGCTGCGCCAGTTCGGATTCGATCAGTGCGATCGCCTCGCGCGGGCTGTTGGGCAGCTGGGGACAGAAGTAGTCGGCCGCGCGGCCGATGCCGGCCATGTGCTCGGCGAGCACGCGTGCCTTGCCGGAGGCCGGGGTGGAATTGAAACCGTGGAGGTAGACGATCATCCCCGGATTTTACCGGGGTGGCTTCGATTCCAGAAATGAGCGGGCAGGCTCAGTCGTCGAAGCAGTAGAAGTCCGACTTGGTCACGCCGCAGTCGGGGCAACTCCACGCGTCGGGGATGGCCTCGAAGCGGGTGCCCGGCGGCAGGCCGTGATCCGGGTCGCCGAGGGCCTCGTCGTAGACGTAGTCGCACACGCCGCAGGTCCATTTGCGGAAGGCGGGAGTGGATTCGGGAGCAGGAGCAGCAGAAGCAGAAGGATTCATCATGGCAGTTTCCACGGGTTGAGCGTGTTCAGGAGTTCAGCGAAGACGAGGTCGAGTTCGGCGGCGATGGCGTCGAGTTGCGCGTTGGCATACGGACGGAAGGTTTCCGAGGCGGGCCTGTGCGCGATCCAGGTCACCCCGTCGGCCTCATAGAGGTGGATGCGCAGCGGAATATCGATGCCGGCCGCCTTGTCCGCCGCCCAGACCTTGACGGCGTAGTCGGGGCGGAACACCTCGAGTACCTGGTCGGCCGGCACGGTGATGCCCTGCTTCGCGCAGTTGGCCTGGCCGTTGGCGTGGGCGACCAGTCCCATCGGGTAGGCGGCGATGGCGGCGATCAATTTCTCCGCTGCCGCTTCGACGCCGAGCGACACCGAAAAGCGGATCATGCGACCTCCAGTTCGGGGTGCGACAGCGCGCAGGCAGCGCTGTCGAATTCGTGCAGTTCCTTGCGCAGATGCTTGATCGCCGGGGTGACGATGGCGATGAAGTAGGCTTCGCGCAGGCGCCGCTGGGCGGGATTGTTGGACAGGTAGCCCTTCGCGCCCAGGTGCAGCATCGCGGCATGGGCGGCCTTCAGGGAGAGTTCGCTGCCGGCCAGCCGCAACTGCAGCGTCTCCTTCACGTGCGGCGCGCTGCCGTCGCGTTCGATCCGTTCCGCCAGCGCGTAGGTCGCGGCGCGTGCAGCGTCGAGCTCGGCTTCGAGCGCGTCGGCCTGTACGTCGAGAAAGCGGTTGACGTGGCCGTGCGTCTTGTCGGCGCGCTTCATCATCGCCACGCAGGCATCGACGAGGCCGAGGCCCATGCCCATCTGCAGCAGGATGAAGGCCGACTTGGTGCGGGCGCGGAAGGCATCGAACTCGTGCGGATGGCACACCACTTTTTCGTCGGCCAGGAAAACGTCGCGGAACTGGCAGGCGAAGGTGTTGGTTCCCTCCATGCCGATGAAGTGCGCGTTCTGCGCCAGCGTGAGGCCGGGCGTGCTGCCGTGCATGAGGCCGATCACCAGTCCCGGCGTGCCGGGCAGCGTGGCGCCCATGTGGAAGCAGTGTCCGGTGCCGATGTTCGACACCCACGGCAGCGTGCCGTTGACGAGATAGCCGCCCTCGACGCGCTGCGCCTTCAGGCGGGTCTCCTCGATGCCGGCGCAGGATTTCATGCTGTTCGACTGCGCGGTGCCGCCGAGCACCTCGCCGCGTGCGATCTGCGGCAGCATTTCGGCGGCGAGGGCGCGGTTGGGGCTGTTGACGAGATACCACTGCAATGCGTACTCGGCCCACAGCAGGAAGCCGGTCGAGACGCACTGCTTAGACGTTTCCTCGATCAGCCGGATCGCGTGCGCGAGGCCGTGGCCGGTGCCGCCGAACTCGACCGGGGTAAGGCTGCCGAGTCCGCCGAGCGCGCCGAGCTGGTGGAGAAACGTGCCGGGATATTCGCCCTTGAGGTCGATGTCGACCACCTTGGGCGCGAGTTCCGCGGCGATGAGAGCGGCCAATCCTGGCAGGACGTCGGCAGGCGTGGCCGAGGAAGTGGGGGCAAGTGCGAGTGCGGGCATGGTTCGCTCCTGGATATCGGATGGGTCAGGCGAGGTCGACGCTGACATTCACCGGATTGCGCAGCGTGTTGGCGACCGGCGACCAGGCATTGGCATGCGCGACCAGGTCCTTCAGCTCGGCTTCAGAGGCATCGCCCTCCAGGTGCACCTTCACGCGCACGTCGGTGAAGCCGAGCTTCTTCAGCGGGTCGAGGTCGCCCACGCCCCACACCGCAGTGACATTGATGTCGCCTTCGAGCTCGAGTTCGAGCTTGGTGAGCGTGATGCCGCGCGCCACCGCGTTGGCGTGCAGGCCGACCGACAGGCAGGAGCCGAGCGTGGCGAGCACCGCCTCGGAGGGGTTGGGCGCGGTGTCGTCGCCGAGCAGGTGCGGCGGCTCGTCGATCACGTGCGCCTCCAGGTTGCGCACGTAGGTGAGGTTGCGGAACTTGCTCTCGCAGACGGTCTTCGCTTTCAGCGTGACGACCGACTGCGGATTGGACTTGCCCTTGGTGGCGAGGGCGGCAAGGCCTTCGGCATCGATGGGTTCGAGGGCGGTCTGGGTTTTCAGGGCGACGACTTCGGACATGACATGACTCCTTGAGCTGGATTGATCGGGAACCGACATCCCCTGTCTTGCGATTCCCGTGCCAACTCGGTCAAACAATGTCAAGTCTTTGATCTGATTGTGGATATTCCTCTGTCGGGCGCTGCCGACGGGTTCCCGCGCTAACAAATTGTCAACCTTTGTCAGGTCATTTCCAGGCGCTTCATGCGGTAGTTCAGTTGGCGCAAGGTCAGCCCCAGCAGTTGCGCGGCACGCGACTTGTTGCCGTGGGTCTGCGCCAATGCCTGTTCGATCTGTGGGCGATCGTGCGATTGCGCCGGCAGGTAGGGCCGCACGGCTCCCGTTGCGGGCGCGGCGGTCAGCGGTCGCGCATCAGGCGAGCCGACCGCTTCGCCGCGGATGACGTGTTCGACCTCGCGTGCCGATACCGTCGCGCCCTCGGCCAGCAGCACCAGGCGCTCGAGCACATTGCGCAGCTGGCGGATGTTGCCCGGCCACGGGTAGTCGGCCAGCCGCTCCATCGCCTCCGGCGTCAGCCCGACGTTGCGCTGGTAGCTCTGGCTGATCAGATTGAGCTGGTGGCGCACCAGCGGGCGGATGTCCTCGCGCCGCTCGCGCAGCGCCGGCAGGCGGATCGGGATGATGTTGAGGCGGTAATACAGGTCGAGGCGGAAGCGGCCGGCGGCGACCTGCTGCTGCAGATCGAGGTTGGTGGCGGCGACGATGCGCACGTCGATCGGCGTTTCGCGTCGGCTGCCGACGCGCTGCAGCGATTTCTCCTGCAGGACGCGGAGCAGCTTCACCTGCATCGCCAGCGGCAGGTCGCCGATCTCGTCGAGGAACAGCGTGCCGCCGCTGGCCTGCTCGAAATAGCCGGCGCGCGCGGTCGAGGCGCCGGTGAACGCGCCCTTCTCATATCCAAATAGCTCCGACTCGAACAGGTTTTCCGGGATCGCCCCGCAGTTCACCTTGACGAAAGGCTCGTCACGCCGCGGGCTCGACAGGTGCAGCGCGCGGGCGAACAGCTCCTTGCCGGTGCCCGACTCGCCGAGCAGCAGCACCGTGGCGTCGGTCTCGGCGACCTGCTCGATCTGGCGCAGCGCATGCCGCAGCGCCGGTGACTCGCCGACGATGCCGAGGCTGGCCTGTTGCGGCGCGCCGCGTTCCAGCGCCCACTTGAGTTCGCGGTTCTCGTTCTCCAACCGCGCGGTCTGCTCCGCCACGCGGTCGTTGAGCTTGAGGATCTGCGTGACCAGCGTGGCGATGATTTCGAGGATGCGCAGATCGTCGGCCAGCGCCCGCGTGCGGCCGCGGATGCGGTGCACCCCCAAGAGGCCCAGCACCTCGCCTTCGCTCATCAGCGGCAGCGCGATGAAGCTCACCGTCTCGTCCGGCAGGCGGTCGCGCTCGACCGCGCGTGCGAGGTAGTGCGGGTCGTCGTCGATGTCCTGCACGATCGCCGTCTCGCCGCTTTGCAGGACGCGCCCGGTCACCCCGTCACCCAGGCGGTAGATGCCGCGCTCGATTTCCTCCTGGGTCAGGCCGTAGGCGTAGCGGATGGCAAAGTCGCTGCCGCCGGGCTGCCGCAGCACCACGCGTCCGCGGTTGAGCCCGAGAAATTCGGAGATCAGATGCAGCATTTCGCGGATCACCGGCGCGGGCTCCAGGCTTTTCCCCATCAGGCGCGCCGACTCGCGGATCACCAGCAGTTCCTCGTCCTGCAGGCGTTCGGCAGGCAATGCGAGAGATGTCATGGCGGGGGCCTCGAAACAAAGTGTCAACACTGTGTAATCAAGAAGCGGGCCAGGCGAGCGGCGCATTCTCGCGTCTTTAGAAAAAGCATTTATGGAACAGCGGCTTAAGGTTTTTTTTCCGGGTTGGCACGCTTCCTGATTACGACACAAGTGGAAACACGACACAGCGTATCGAATCCGTCCGGATCGCCTTGATGCACGCGGGCCGGCGAAGGGTAAGCCCGTCGGACTGCTCCCGGACGATCTGCACCAAACCGGAGCGCGGGGCGAACAAAAGGGTGCGGCGTGTGCGTGTAGCTGCAATGCCATTTTTCAATCCGATAGGAGCCTCTCATGTCCGGTTTTGACAACCCGTTTGACCCCGATACCCAACTGCACCGTGCCGGCTGCAGTTGCGGCCGGCACCACAGCCAGGCCGACCACGACGCCGACATGAAGAACGAGGATGCGCGCGTTTCGCGCGTGGTCGAGTCGGCGGTGATGCGCGGCCTCTTCCCGGACGACCGGATGCGCCGCAACTTCCTGCGCGCGGTCGGCGCCGGTACCGCGATGGCGGCGATCTCGACGCTGTTCCCGATGGGCGCGGCCAAGGCGCTGGCGCAGGAACGTGGCAAGCTGGAAAAGACCGACCTCAAGATCGGCTTCATCCCGATCACCTGCGCCACCCCCATCATCATGGCGGGCCCGATGGGCTTCTATGCGCGTGAAGGCTTGAATGTCAGCCTGCAGAAAACGGCCGGCTGGGCGGTGATCCGCGACAAGGTGCAGAACAAGGAATACGACGCCTCGCACATGCTGTCGCCGATGCCGCTGGCGATGTCGCTGGGGCTGGGGTCGGCCAAGCAGGCGATCGACGTGGCGACGATCCAGAACATCAACGGCCAGGCCATCACCCTGCACCTGAAGCACAAGGACAAGATGAATCCCAAGGACTGGAAGGGGATGAAGTTCGGCCTGCCGTTCGACTACTCGATCCACAACCTGCTGCTGCGCTACTACCTGGCCGAGGCCGGGCTCGATCCGGACAAGGATGTCGAACTGCGCATGATGCCGCCGCCCGACATGGTGGCCAACCTGCGTGCCGGCAACATCGACGGCTTCCTCGGCCCCGAGCCTTTCAACCAGCGCGCCGTGTTCGAGGGTTTCGCCTTCATCCACACCCTGTCGCGCGACCTGTGGGACGGCCATCCCTGCTGCGCCTTCGGCGTTCAGGAAGGCTTCTACAAGCAGTATCCCAATACCTACGCCGCGTTGTTCCGCGCGATTGCCAGCGCCACCGACTACGCGCACAAGCCGGAGAACCGCAAGGAGATCATCGAGGCCATTGCACCGGCCAACTACCTCAACCAGCCGATCCCGGTGCTGGAGCAGGTGATGACCGGGCGCTTCGCCGACGGCCTCGGCAAGGTGAGGAACGTGCCCGACCGCGTCGACTTCGATCCCTTCCCCTGGCAGTCGATGGCGGTGTGGATCCTCACGCAGCTGAAGCGCTGGAACTACATCAAGGGCGACGTCAACTACCAGGCCGTCGCCGAGGAAGTGTTCCGCGCCACCGACGCGCGTGCGCGCATGGCCGAAATCGGGCTGACGGCGCCGAAGGCCAGCTACATGAAGCACACCATCATGGGCAAGGTGTTCGATCCCGCGAAGCCTGCCGAATACCTCAACTCCTTTGCCATCAAACGCACATGAAGACACGACTCTCACTCAGCCAGAAGTCCGCCCTGCTGTCGCTGGCGCTGTTCGGGGTGATCCTGCTGGTCTGGCAGCTGACGACGCTGCCGGAAGCCAAGGTCGTCGCGGACGGCATCGACCCCGAGTACGCCGCGCTGATGGGCGGCGGCGCGTCCACCGCGGCGTCGAGCTTCCCCACCCCGGCGGCGATGGGGCAGACGGTGTGGGAGAAGCTCTCCGACCCGTTCTACGACAACGGCCCCAACGACAAGGGCATCGGCATCCAGCTCGCGTACTCGCTGGCGCGCGTGCTGGGCGGCTTCTTCCTCGCCGCCGCGGTGGCGATTCCGCTCGGCTTCGCCATCGGCAACTCGCGCGTGGTCTATGCGGCCCTCAACCCGTACGTGCAGGTGCTGAAGCCGATCTCGCCGCTGGCGTGGATGCCGCTGGCGCTCTACACGATCAAGGACGCGTCGGCCTCGTCGATCTTCGTCATCTTCATCTGCTCGCTGTGGCCGATGCTGATCAACACCGCACTTGGCGTCGCCAACGTGCGCCGCGACTGGCTCGACGTCTCGCGCACGCTGGAGGTCAAGCCCCTGCGTCTCGCCTTCCGCGTCATCCTGCCGGCCGCCGCGCCGACGATCCTGACCGGCATGCGAATTTCCATGGGGATCGCCTGGCTGGTCATCGTCGCCGCCGAGATGCTGGTCGGCGGCACCGGCATCGGCTACTTCGTGTGGAACGAGTGGAACAACCTGTCGCTCACCAACGTGCTGTTCGCCATCCTGATGATCGGCGTCGTCGGCATGGCGCTCGACAGCATCTTCGGCTTGCTGGGCAAGCGCGTCGCGTACCAGGAGTAAACCCATGTCCTCACCCAGCCTCCCGTTCCTGCAGGTCGAAAACCTGGCGCGCGCCTACCCCAGCCCCACCGGGGGGGATGACGTCACCGTGTTCGACCACGTCAACTTCCGCATCCACAAGGGCGAGTTCATCTGCGTCACCGGCCACTCCGGCTGCGGCAAGTCGACCATCCTCAACATCCTGGCCGGACTCGATTCAGCCAGCGCCGGCAACGTCTTCATGGACGGCCGCGAGGTCTCCGGTCCCAGTCTCGACCGCGGCGTCATTTTCCAGAGCCACGCACTGATGCCCTGGCTCACCGTGCTGGAGAACGTGACCTTCGCGGTGAAGTCGCGATGGCCGTCATGGAGCAAGCAGAAGATCCGCGACCATGCCATGCGCTACATCGAACTGGTCGGCCTCAAGGGCGCCGAACACAAGAAGCCGTCCCAATTGTCGGGTGGCATGAAGCAGCGCGTCGGCATCGCGCGCGCCTTTTCCATCGAGCCGAAGATGCTGCTGATGGACGAGCCCTTCGGTGCGCTCGATGCGCTGACGCGCGGCGTCATCCAGGACGAGCTGCTGAAGATCTGCGCCGAGACGCAGCAGACCGTGTTCATGATCACGCACGACGTCGACGAGGCGATCCTGCTCTCCGACAAGATCATGCTGATGTCGAACGGCCCGCACGCCCGCATCGCCGAGATCGTCAACAACACCCTGCCGCGTCCGCGCGATCGGAGCGTCGTGCACAAGCACGCCCACTACTACCCGATCCGCAACCACCTGGTCGATTTCCTGGTGAGCCGGTCGAAGCAGTTCGGCAGCCTGCGCGATGCGCCAGGTGCCCCAAGCTCGCCCACCGTGTTCGATCCGTCCGATCTGGTCGAGTCCGAGCCGGCTGTTGTTCCCGCGCCGCCCGTCGGCAAACCCCACATCCACCTCGTCAACGCTTAAGGATTTTTCATCATGACCCGCACCGAAGTCACCGACCTCATCCTCGCCGCCAAACACAAGAAAGGCCTCAAGTGGGCCGACATCGCCAAGAAGGTCGGCCAGAGCAAGGAATGGACAACCGCTGCGCTGTTAGGGCAAATGACACTCGACAAGAAGCAGGCCGCCACTGTCGGCAAGCTGCTCAATCTCCCCGCCGAAGCGGTCGACCAGCTGCAGATGGTGCCGTACAAGGGCAGCCTGCCGAGTGCGGTGCCCACCGATCCGCTGATCTATCGCTTCTATGAACTGATCATGGTGTACGGCATGACGATCAAGTCGCTGATCCACGAGGAGTTCGGCGACGGGATCATGAGCGCGATCGATTTCTCGATGGACATTTCGCGGGTGGAGGACCCGAAGGGGGACCGGGTGAAGATCGTCCTGAACGGGAAGTTCCTCCCGTACAAGATGTATTGATCGCCTGGTTGTGTTGCGTCCCTCGCCCGCTCGCCGGGGAGAGGGGGCGCAGGTCGGACGCGGGCTCTTGCAGGGCCTTTGCCGGCCATTGCGGCCGACGGTCGTGGATCCTGCGAAATCCCCGCGCCCCGCAATCGTGCTTCGACGGGCGGGTGCGGGCGGTGCGTTATCCAACCCGCAGCGGCGCGCACTGGAGTGCTTCGCAGCGCTTGCCATGATGGCAATTCCCCTTGCCCATGGTCGCCCTACCGGTGCGTGGACGTGAGCACGATGTCCTCGTGATAGTGGCGATGCAGCGCGTCGAGCAGTTTCGCGTGGATGCCCCCGAATCCGCCGTTGCTCATCATCAGCACGTGGTCGCCCGGTTGCGCGTCGAGGACCAGTTGCGCGACGAGCGCGTCGATGTCGTCGAACACCCGCGCCCTGGCGCCGAGCGGCGCCAGGGCCTCGGCGGCGTCCCAGCCGAGGTTGGCGCCGTAGCAGTAGACCTGGTCGGCGCCGGCGAGGCTGTCGGGCAGGGCGGCCTTCATGACGCCGAGCTTCATGGTGTTGGAGCGCGGCTCCAGCACGGCGAGGATGCGCGCGTCGCCGACCTTCGCGCGCAGCCCTGCGACGGTGGTCGCGATCGCGGTGGGGTGGTGGGCGAAGTCGTCGTAGACGGTGATGCCGTGGACGGTGCCGCGCACCTCCATGCGGCGCTTGACGTTCTCGAAGCGGGACAGCGCGTCGATCGCCGCCGCCGCCGGCACGCCGGCGTGGCGCGCCGCAGCGATGGCGGCGAGCGCGTTCATGCGATTGTGTTCGCCGATCAGCCTCCATTCGACGCGGCCCTGCCGCACGCCGTCGAGGAGGACGTCGAAGCTGCCGTCGGCGTCCGGCTCGCCGCCGCTCCATCCCGGCGTCGCGCCGAAACGCTCGACCGGGGTCCAGCAGCCGCGCGCCAGCACGCGATCGAGGTTGGCGTCGGTGCCGTTGGCGACGATCAGGCCGTTGCCCGGCACGGTGCGCACCAGATGGTGGAACTGGGTCTCGATCGCGGCGAGGTCGGGGAAGATGTCGGCGTGGTCGTACTCGAGGTTGTTGAGGATGGCGGTGCGCGGACGGTAGTGGACGAACTTGGAGCGCTTGTCGAAGAACGCGGTGTCGTACTCGTCGGCCTCGATGACGAAGAATGGGGTGTCGGTCAGCCGCGCCGAGACGCCGAAGTTCTCCGGGATGCCGCCGACCAGGAAGCCGGGATCGAGCTTCGCGTCCTCGAGGATCCACGCCAGCATCGCGGTGGTCGTGGTTTTGCCGTGGGTGCCGGCGACCGCCAGCACCCACTTGTCGCGCAGCACGGTGTCGGCCAGCCACTGCGGGCCCGAGGTGTAGGGCAGCCCGCGCTCGAGGATCGCTTCCATCAGCGGGTTGCCGCGGGTGACGACGTTGCCGACGACGAAGACGTCGGGATTCAGGTCGACCTGGCCCGCGTCCCAGCCTTCGGTGAGCGCGATGCCGAGCGCGCGCAGTTGGTCGGACATCGGCGGGTAGACGTTGGCGTCGCAGCCGGTGACGGTGTGGCCGGCCGCACGCGCGATCGCGGCGATGCCGCCCATGAAGGTGCCGCAGATGCCGAGGATGTGCAGGTGCATGATGTTAGGGGCTAGGGGCTAGGGGCTGGGCCGATTATCCCACGGCGGCACGCGCCTGCTGGATCAGGTGCGTCAGCAGGGCGCGCAGCTTGGCGGGGCGCAGCGGCTTGTGCAGCAGCGGGAAACCGGCGCGGGCGATGCGCTGGATGGTGTCGGGCGCGGTGTCGCCGGTGACCAGGATGGCCGGGATGTCGCGGCCGTATCGCTCCCGCAGGCGGGTGGCGACCGCGATGCCGTCGGTGTCGTCGGGCAGGCGGTAGTCCGACACGATGACGTCGGGGACGCGACCGAGGCTGTCGAGCCAGAGCACGGCTTCGTCGGCGCTGTGCGCGGCGACGAGGTCGATGTTCCAGTTGTCGAACAGTTCGGCCATCCCGCGCAGGATCGCCGTTTCGTCGTCGACCAGCACCACCAGGGCGTCGGCGGGCACCTGGCCCGGCGCGCTCGCCGGCGCCGGCGCGACGATCAGGCCGGCGTCGCCCGCCGGCACGTCGATGCTGAACACCGACCCGTGGGCCGGGCGCGAGCGCACGCTGACCGGGTGCCCCAGCAGCCGGCCGAGGCGCGCCACGATGGCGAGTCCCAGGCCGAGGCCCTTGCTGCGGTCGCGCGCCGCGTTGTGCAACTGCACGAATTCGTGGAACACGCTTTCCTGCTGGTCGGGCGGAATGCCGCGCCCGGTGTCGAACACGCTGATGCGCACCGCGCGCCCGCGACGGCGGCAGGCCACCAGCACGCCGCCGTCGTCGGTGTAGCGGATGGCGTTGGTGACGAGGTTGATCAGGATGCGCTCGATCAGCAGCGGATCGCTGTAGAGCGTCGCCCCGCAGGGCCGGAAGCGCAGCTTCAGTTGCTTCTCCGCGGCCACTGCACCGAACTGATGCGCCAGGTCGTCGAACATCTTCTGCAGGGGGAAATGCTTGCGGTTCGGCTCGATGGTCCCGGCGTCGAGTCGCGAGATGTCGAGCAGCGCGTTGAACAGCAGCTCCATCGCAGCAGTCGAGGCTTCGATGTTGTCGATGAGCGGCTGCGTGTCGGGGGAATGGTTGCGCGCCTTGAGCGCCGCGACGAACAGCGACAGCGCGTGCAGCGGCTGCCGCAGGTCGTGGCTCGCGGCGGCGAAGAAGCGCGACTTGGACTGGTTCGCGCGCTCGGCCAGGTCCTTCTTCGCGGCGAGGTCGGCCGTCGCTTCGCTCACCCGCTGCTCGAGTTCGTCGCGGTGCGCCTCGAGCGCGGCCGCCAGTTCGTTCACGCCGGCCGCGAGGGTGCCGACCTCGCCCTCGGGCGGCAGCTGCGTGCGCGCCGCAAGGTCGGCGTTCGCCAGCCGGTTGACCACGCTTCCGACATGGCGCAGCTGGGCGGTCAGGCGGGTCGACAGGCGCCACGCCAGTGCGCCGGTGAACAGCAGCGCCCCCAGCATGAGCAGGGCGGCGTGAAACAGCGTGCCGCGCTTGAGGCCGCTGAGCTCGCCGTGCGCCACGCCGACCTCGACCCGCCCGAGCAGGCCGTCGCCGGGGAGCGGCTCGTCGGCCAGGGGGGCGTCGAGAAAGTCGGCGGCCGGCAGGCGGATGTCCGCAGTCTGCAGGGAATAGGCGTCAGGCATGGCCGCGTTCAGGGTGTCGCCGGTGCTGGCGACAAGCTGGCCGCGTGCGTCGAAGACGCGGACATAGCTGATCCGGCTGGTGCCGGCTTCGTGCTTCAGCAGCGCGTTCGCCATCGCGGTGTCGCCGCTCGCCAGCGCGTAGGGCAGGGCGCCGGCGAGCTGCCGCGCGGCATGGTGGGCGCGGGCGTGCAGCCCGTCCTCGGCCGCGGTGAAGGCCTGCCGCGTGAAGTACGCGACCATCCCGAATTCGGCGAGCAGCGCCGGCAGCAGCGCGATCACCAGCATGCGGCTGCGGATGCTGGTCAGCCGGAAGGGGCCGCGCCCGAGGTGCGCGAGGCTCACGATGCGCCGCTGCGCAGGATCAGCCGCTGGATGGCCAGCACGGCCTCGGTACGGTTGGTCACGCCGAGGGCGCGGAAGATCGCCGCCATGTGTACCTTCACCGTGCCTTCCGACATCGACAGCATGCCGGCGATGGCCTTGTTGGCGCAGCCCTGCGCCAGCAGGCGCGCCACCTCGAGTTGCCGCGCGGTGAGTCCGCAGTGCGCCAGGGAGGCGGTGTCGGCGGACGGCGGGACGGGGTGCCCGTCGGCGAGCGCGGCCGGGACGTAGAGGTCGCCCGCCAGCACCTGCCGCAGCGCGGCGAGCATCTCGGCGCTGGAGAGCGCCTTGGGGATGTAGCCGAGCGCGCCGGCCTCGAGGCTGCGGCGGATGTCGTGCGGGGATTCGGAGGCGGACAGGACGACCAGCGGGATGCCCGGAAAGCGGCTGCGGAACTGGGCGATGCCCTGCACGCCGACGAAGCCCGGCATGTTGAGGTCGACCACGGCGAGGTCGAGGTCCGGGTGCAGCGCCGTCTGCGAGAACAGGCTGGGATAGTCGTGGGCGTCGACGATCTCGACCGGCGGCTCGAGCTGGGCCAATACCTGCCGCACCCCTTCGCGCATCAGCGGGTGGTCGTCGGCGAGTAGGGTTTTCATGGGCGCGCTCCCTGCATGGCAGGGGATTCTAGCGCCCCGCGCGGTTTCTGGCGCGCTACTTGCCGCGCGCCCTGGCGAGTCCGGCGTCGATCGCCGCCTCGAGGTAGCCGAAGTAGTAGTCGGGGATCAGCATGCCGACGATCGGTTCACCGACGGGCGTCCCGCGGGGGTCGAACACCATCACGGTCGGCACCATGAACACCTTCTGGGCCGAGGCGAATGCGCCCTCGGTCGTGCGCGTCCCGTCGAATCCGACAAGCGGCGTGCTGGAGCCGATGGTGACTTCGCGGATGAGGGCGCGCTTCGCATAGGCCGGATCCCTGTGCATCGGAACGAGGTACTCGGCCTTGACGCGATCGCAATAGGGGCAGCTCGGGCTCGTGAAGACCACCAGGATCGGCACCCGGCGCTTCGCGGCAAGCCGGGCGTCGGACTGGAAATTCCCGGCGTGGACCAGGCCGTCCGCCGCGCCGGCGGCGGCGGGCAGCGCGAGGGCCCATGCTAAAATCAGGCCCCAGGCTGCGCTCATTCGCATGATGGTGTCCTTCCTCCAGAGGGGGCGCGGTGTCGTCATGACCATCAGTGTCGCGTCATCCTTTGCCAAATCAAACAGTCCATTCTTACCGCCATGCAAACCCTGACCATCGCCTCCCGTGAAAGCGCCCTCGCCATGTGGCAGGCGGAGCATATCCGCGATCGCCTCGCCGCGCTGCATCCCGGCTGCACGGTCAACATTCTGGGCATGACCACCCGCGGCGACCAGATCCTCGACGTCACGCTGTCGAAAATCGGCGGCAAGGGCCTGTTCGTCAAGGAGCTCGAGGTCGCGCTGGAGGCCGGGCAGGCCGACCTGGCGGTGCATTCGATGAAGGACGTGCCGATGGAACTGCCGCCCGGCTTCGAGCTCGCGGTGATCGGCGAGCGCGAGGACCCGCGCGACGCCTTCGTCTCCAACCGCTACGAACGCCTGTCCGAGCTGCCGCCCGGCGCCGTGGTCGGCACCTCCAGCCTGCGCCGCGAGGCCCAGCTGCGCGCGCGCTACCCGCACCTCGCGGTGAAGCCGCTGCGCGGCAACGTCGGCACGCGGCTGAAGAAACTCGACGAGGGCCAGTTCGACGCGATCCTGCTGGCGGCCGCCGGCCTCAAGCGACTGGGGCTGGGCGAGCGCATCAGGAGCCTGCTGTCGGTCGAGGACAGCATCCCGGCCGCCGGCCAGGGCGCGCTCGGCATCGAAATCCGCAGTGGAAATGCCGAGGTTGCCGCCATGCTGGCCGCGCTCAACCACCCCGAGACCGCCGCCTGCGTGCGGGCCGAGCGCCAGGTTAGCCGCGTGCTCGGCGGCAGCTGCCAGGTTCCGCTCGGTGCGCACGCGGTGCTCGAGGGCGGCCGGCTGGTGCTCAACGGTTTCGTCGCCAACCCGGACGGCAGCGGCTTCATCCATGACCGCGCGGAGGGCGACGCCGCCGACCCCGAGGCGGTCGGGCAGGCGCTGGCGGACAAGCTGCTCGCGCAGGGTGCGCGCGCGATCCTCGACGCCCTGCCCGCATGAATCGTCCGCTGGCGGGGCGCACCGTGCTGGTGACCCGGCCTGCCGCGCAGGCGGCCGCGCTGGCGCAGGCGATCGAGTCGGCCGGCGGCGCAGCATACGTCTTTCCCGCCCTCGCGATCGAGCCGGTGCCGGCCGAGGCGCTGCAGGCGCCGCTGGCGAGGCTGCGCGAGGCCGACATCGTCGTTTTCGTCAGCCCGAGCGCGGCGCAGTTCGGCATGGCGGCGATCCGCGCGCAGGGTGGGCTGCCGCCCGCGGCCGCGATCTTCGCCGTCGGCCCCGGCACGGCGCGCGCCCTCGCGGCACAGGCGGTCGGTCCGGTCGTCACGCCCGATGGCCAGGACAGCGAGGCGCTGCTCGCGCTGCCGCAACTCGGCGCGGTCGCCGGGAAACGCGTGGTGATCGTGCGGGGCGTCGGCGGGCGCCCCCTGCTGGCGGAGACGCTCGCGGCGCGTGGCGCGAGCGTGGATTTCCTGGAATGCTACCGGCGCGTGCTGCCGCACGCGGACGCCGCGCCGCTGCTGGCGCGCTGGCAGGCGGGCGGGATCGACGCCGTGACCATCACCAGCGCGGAGACGCTCGAGAACCTGGCGGCGCTCGTGGGCGAGGCGGGCGCGCCGCTGCTGCTGCGCACCCCGCTTTTCGCGCCGCATGAGAAAATCGCCGCTTCGGCGCGCCGCTTCGGCGTTGCACACGTCATCGCCACCCCCGGCGGCGACGCTGGCCTGGTCACCGGGCTGATCAACTGGTTCAGGAACAAGCATGAATGACACCCCCGACACCCCCGTCCAGCCGCCGGCCGTCCAGCCGGCGGCCGTCCCTGCGCACGCGGCAGCGCGTCCCCATCAGTCGCCGGTCGCGCTGGTCGCCCTGCTGGTCGCCGCACTGGCGCTGGCTGCCGCCGGCTGGTCGTGGTTCGACAATCACGAGCGCGTGCGCGACCTCAAGACCGAGCTCGGCCGGCGGCTCGCCGAATCGGGCAAGGACGTGAGCGAAACCCGCCTGCTGGCGCGCAACGCCGACGACGCCATGCGGCAGATCGCCGAGAAGGTCGCGCGCATCGAAAGCGAGATGGCCAGCTCCCAGCAGCAGCAGCAGGCGCTCGAGACCCTCTACAAGGATCTGGCGCAGGGGCGCGACCAGTGGGCGCTCGCCGAGATCGAGCAGGTGCTGGTCACCGCCGCGCAGCAGCTGCAGCTCGCCGGCAACGTGAAGGCCGCGATCATCGCGCTGGAGGGCGCCGACACCCGCCTGCAGCACATCGACAAGCCGCAGTTCACCGCGCTGCGCCGCGCCATCGCGTCCGACCTGGCGAATCTGCGTTCGGTGCCGTCGGTCGACGAGGTGGGGGCGAGCGCCCGCATCGAGGCGCTGGTTGCGCGCCATGCCGCCTGGCCGCTTGCGAGCGCGCAGGTGTCCGAGGCGGTGCCCGTGGCGCGCACCGGCACGCGGGCGACCGACATCGGCCAGGAGCTGTGGGCGGAACTGAAGAACCTGGTGCAGATCCGCCGCATCGGCAGCAACGAGGCGGTGCTGCTGCCGCCCGACCAGGCCTTTTTCCTGCGCGAGAACCTGCGCCTGCGCCTGTTGTCGGCGCGCCTGGCGCTGCTGACGCAGGATCAGGCCGCGTTCCGGGCCGACCTCGACGCGGCGTCGGACCTGCTGAACCGGTATTTCAACACGCGCGACGCCGGCGTCGCCGAGGCGCTGAAGGAAATCAGGCGCCTGTCCGCGCTGGAGATCGTGACCAAGCTGCCCGGCATCGACGCCAGCCTCGCGGCGCTCGAAGCGCACAAGGGGAATCAGTAATGCGCTGGCTGATTTCGCTGCTGATCATCGCGGTGCTGGCGATCGCGCTGGCGATGGCGGGCCGCTACGACCCCGGATACGTGGTGCTGGTGTACCCGCCGTGGCGGATGGAAGTGTCCTTCATCAGCTTCGTGCTGATGCTGGTCGCGCTGGTGGTGAGCGGGGTCGTCCTGCTGCGGCTCGCGCTGCTCACGCTCAACCTGCCGAGCATCGTGCGCGCCCAGCGCGAGCGGCGGGCGGCGCTGAAACGCGACGAGAACTTCGCCGGCGGACTCCGGGCGTTCGCCGAGTACCGCTATCAGGATGCCGAGCAGTCGCTCGGACAGTGGCAGGGCGACGAGGTCCGCCTCGGCCTGGCCCGCATCCTGGCGGCCCGCGCGGCCCAGGAGATGCGCGCGCCGCAGCAGCGCGAGCGCCATCTCCAGGCGGCGGTCGAGCACGGCGCCGAGTTGGCGGCCCAGCTGTTCGAGGCCGAGGCCAGGCTGGAATCGAAGGACGCGGCGGCGGCGCTGGTGGCGATCAGCCGCGCCAAGGAAATCGCCCCGCAGCACACGGCGCTGCTGCGGCTCGAGCTCAAGGCGCGGCAGATGACCGGGCAGTGGGACGAGGTCGAACGCCTGCTCGACGTGCTGCAGCGCAGCAACGCGCTCGAGGAGGGCATCGCGGTGCAGCTGCGCCGCATGGCCTATGCTGAGAACCTCAAGCGCCGCGCCGAGGACGAGCGCGGGCTGGCGGAGTACTGGAAGCGTATTCCGGCGGACTTCAGGACCGATGCGTGGGTGGCGCGCGCCGCCGCCCGTGCCTACATGCAGCGCGGCGCCGACGACACGGCGCTCGACGTGCTGGAGGCCGCGCTCAACCGCGAGTGGAACGAGGAACTGGTGGCGCTCTACGGCGAGGCGCGCGGGAGCAAGCCGGCCCGCCAGATCGAGCAGGCCGAGAAGTGGCTGCACGCGCAGCCGCGAGATGCCCAGTTGCTGCTGGCGCTGGCACAGCTGTGCAGCGTGCAGCAGCTGTGGGGCAAGGCGCAGAGCTACCTGGAAGCGAGCCTGGCGATCGCCGCGACGGCCGAAGGACACATCCGCATGGCGGAGCTCAAGACCCAGAGCGGGCAGCCCGGCGAAGCATGCCGGCACTACCAGAAGGCACTGGCGCTGTGCCGGGCGGACTGAGCGGGTCATCCGAACCGGCGAGGTCTGGAACGTTTGTGCGGGATGCGCGCCTGGCGGTAGTGTGTACTATTAGCGTTTTCTAATGTTCCGGAGGAAGAGTCCCATGCGTCCAGCTTTCCTTGCCGTCGTCGGTGTCGTCGTGAGTTCGCTGTGGCTGTCGCCCGCCGTGGTCGCGGCCGCCCCCAAGGCCAACCAGGCGGCGCAGGCCGAGCAGGGCGGCGTGTACAAGGTCGCGATCGCCTCCGGCGTGGGCCTGAACGAGGCGGCGGAGTCGATGCGCCTGCGTGCCAACGCCCTCAACCTGCAGCTGGTGGCCGAGCTGCCGATGTCGAAGCAGGTGGAGGCCGTGACCGGCAAGCCGCAGCGCATGATCACCATCTTCCAGTTCTGTGACGCGGTCCTCGCCAAGGACCTGATCGACGTGAACATGGATTTCTCGATCTACATGCCGTGCCGCATCGCCCTGATCGAGGACGCCAAGGGGCAGGGCTGGCTGGTGATGATGGACGTCAGCGTCGACGACGTGGCCAAGGAAAAGCGCCTGCCGGCGGACCTGAAGGAGCGCATCGAGGCCGTCCGCAAGTCGCTGGTCGAGATCATGCAGGCGGGCGCCAACGGCGACCTCTGAACGCCTTCCGCCCGCTACGCCCCGGCCGTGCGCCGGGGCGTTTTCATTTCCGGCGGACGCGTTCGCGCCCCGCCCGGCGTTTGCCGGCGCTACTCGCGCCAGCTGCTGAACACGTAGCTGCTGTCCTTCTGCGGCGCGTGGCAGCCGAAGCAGGCTGTCTCGGCATTGGTGCCCACCGCACGGCGCTTGGGGTCGCCTTCGGCGAAGCCCTCGAATCCCCAGCCGCCGGTTGCCGCGTATTTGCGGGCGTCGCGGTGCATCACGCCGACCACCTTGCGCTTGCCCTCGCTGACCGCATTGTCGGCGGCGTTCGCTTCGAGCAGGTCGAAGATGATGACGCTGCCGTCGCGGAAGCGGCCCGTCCGGTAGCCGTCCATCGCCTTCGCGTTGGCGTACAGGTGGTGGATGCCGCCGAAGCTGTCGTACAGCGCATGGCCGGGCTCGATCACCATGCTCTTCACGTGGGTCCATGAACGATAGCCGGTGGGGAACGGCACTTCGGCTGAATGGACGGGGACGCAGACCGCTGCGGCGGCAACAATCGAAAGCAGGCGTGCAATCATGGCGGGCTCCTTGTATCGTTGGCAGGAGCTGCCAAGATAGTCAGGCGGGGTGCGCCGCGATAGCGGGCACCAAACGGTCAGCCAGGCACCAAACGGTTCATCTTGATGATCGAACGGACAAACAAAATTTCGCGCGCGGAGGCGGAAGTCGGCGTCGCCGAAATGGTCGAGAACATCGTCGGCTGCAAGTGGTCGCTCAGGGTGCTGGCGCTGGTCCGCGACGGCGTCAACCGTCCAGGCGCGATGGAGCATGCCGTCGACGGGCTCACCGCCAAGGTGCTCAACGAGCGACTCCGCAAGCTCGCCCGCTACGGCATCCTCGACAAGACCGTGTACCCCGAGTCGCCGCCGCGCGTCGAGTACCGCCTGACGGACTTCGGGCAGCGCTTCTCCGCCCTGCTCGACAGCATCGAGGACCTCGAGGCGTCGCTGCAGGCCGGGCGGCGAGGACGCCAGCCGTGAACGGTCAGGCGGCGGGCGCGGCCTCGGCGTCCGCCGCGTAGACGAAGGCGTCGGCGAAGAACTCGTCCTCCGGCAGCTTGCGCGTGCCGACGAAGGTCTCGCGTGCGCGGTCGACCATCGCCGGCGCGCCGCACGCATAGACCTGGTAGCCCGACAGGTCGGCGAAATCCGCCAGCACGGCCTCGTGCACGAAGCCGGTGCGGCCCTGCCAGTGGTCGCCGGGCTGCGGGTCGGACAGCACCGGAATGAAACTGAAGTTCGGTCGCTCGGCGAGCCACTGCTGCGGCAGTTCCGGCATGTAGAGGTCCTTCAGCGAGCGCACGCCCCAGTACAGCACCATCTCGCGGTCCATGTGCGCCGCGAAGGCGTGCTCGAGCATGGACTTGACCGGTGCGAAGCCGGTGCCGCCGGCGATGAAGATCATCGGCTTGTCCGATTCCTCGCGGATGAAGAAACTGCCGAACGGTCCCTTGAGCCGCAGGATGTCGCGCTCCTTCATGCTGCCGAACACCTGGTCGGAGAAGAATCCGCCGGGCACGTGGCGGACGTGCAGCTCCAGCAGCGCGTCGTCGTGCGGCGCGTTGGCGAGAGAATAGCTGCGGGTGCGGCCGTCCTTCAGCTGGAAGTCGATGTACTGCCCGGCGAGGAACTGCAGGCGTTCGTTCGCGGGGAGCTTGATCTTCATCAGCATCACGTCGTCGGCGCGCTTTTCGAGCTTCTCGACGCGGCACGGCAGCGTTTTCACGATGACGTCCCTGGCGGCGCCGATTTCCTTCACTTCGATGGTGAGGTCGCTCAAGGGCTTGGCGCGGCAGAACAACGCGCGGCCCTGCACCTTCTCCTCGTCCTTCAGCGCGTTGGGCGAGTGCGCGCCGTAGTCGAGCTGGCCGGCAAGCACTTTCCCCTTGCAGGCGCCGCAGGCGCCGTTGCGGCAGCCGTAGGGCAACGAGAAGCCCTCGCGCAACGCCGCCTCGAGGATGGTTTCGTCGTCCTGGACGGTGAACTGGTGCCCGCTGGGCTGGATGGTGACCTGATACGACATGATGTGGGCTTAAAATGCGGTGAAAACCAACGGATTATCGCCCGGCCGGGCGGTGTTTACACCCTTGAGGGCGTAGGGTTACACGAGGCCGGGCAAGGCGGACGCAATGAAAAGAATCTTGATCGTGGGCTTTGGCGACGTCGCCGAGCGGCTGGTGCGGACCTACGCTGGGCAGGCGGCCTTCATCGGCCTGGTCCGGCGCCCCGAGCGCGCCGCCGAACTGCGCGCGCTGGGCGTGACGCCCTACGTCGGCGACCTCGACGACCCGGCCACGCTCAGGCGCCTGCCGCGGGTGGACGGCGTGTTCCATTTCGCGCCGCCGCCCAATGCCGGCCAGACCGACCCGCGCACCACCCGCCTGCTGCAGGCGCTGGGCCGCCAGCGGCCGGGCGCGCTGGTCTACATCAGCACCAGCGGCGTGTACGGCGATTGCGGCGGCGACTGGGTCAGCGAGACGCGCCCGGTGGCGCCGGTGAACGGCCGCGCGGTGCGGCGGGTCGACGCGGAGCGCCAGCTGCGCGCCTGGGGACGCGCGCACGGCGTGCAGGTGTCGATCCTGCGCGCGCCCGGCATCTACGCCGCCGACCGCCTCCCGCTCGAGCGCATCCGGCGCGGCACGCCGGCGCTGGTCGCCGAGGAGGACAGCTACACCAACCACATCCACGCCGACGACCTGGCGCGCCTGGCCTGGGCCGCGATGTTCCGCGGCCGCGCGCTGCGCGTCTACCACGCGGTCGATGCGCATCCGCTCAAGATGGGCGACTGGTTCGACAGCTGCGCCGACGCCTTCGACCTGCCGCGCCCGCCGCGCGTGCCGCGCGCCGAGGCGGAGCAGGTGCTGTCGGAAGCCCTGCTGTCGTTCCTGCGCGAGTCGCGCCAGCTGTCGAATGTCCGCACCGTGCGCGAACTGCGCCTGAAGTACCGTTATCCGACGTCGGACGCGCTGCTCGGGGAGATCCGCCAGGCGCGGCGGACGGAAACCGGCCGGCCCGGGCAGATGGGGCTGTTCGACTAGCGCAGCAGGTCGTCGGGCTCGCGCTTGAATTCGCCGTCTATCGTCTTGGGCGCGGCGTTCGCGTCTTCGCGCCACGGCGACGAGGCCTGGCCGGAAGACAGGTCGTCGTTAGCGGGGCGCAGCGGGTCGGCCCGGCGGTTCGACCAGGTGCCGGGGATCAGCAGCAGCACCAGGGCGATGGCGTCGCTGAGGAATCCGGGAAAGACCAGCAGTCCGCCGGCGAGCAGGATGCGCCCGCTGGCGAACAGCGCCGACAGCGGAAAGGCGCCGGACTGCACCGAGAACAGCAGGCGCGCGCCCCAGGCGACGCGCTCGAAGCGGATCAGCGCGATGCCGGCGACGGCGGCCAGCAGCAGCCACAGCAGCACCCAGACGCCGATGGCGCTGGCGGCCCAGAAGATGCCGATCGCCTCCAGCACCGGAAACGACAGCAGCAGTAGCACAATCCAACCAAAGCGCATGACATGGAACCTTTGTTAGTCTTGACCAATGTACCCGATGGCGCGAGCGCCGAAAAACTGGCGCGCGCCTTGGTCGACAATCGCGCGGCAGCGTGTGTGAACGTTTTGACGGCGTGCCGCTCCATCTACCGCTGGGAGGGGGCGGTGGAGACGGCAGACGAGATCCCGCTCCTGATCAAGACCACGCGCGCGGCGTACCCGAGGGTCGAGGAGACGGTCCGCGCGCACCACCCTTACGCTGTGCCCGAACTGATCGCTGTGCCGATTACACAAGGCCTGCCCGCCTATCTTGGCTGGCTGGCCCAGGAGACTGAACAACATGAATAAATGGATGCAATCGCTCAAGGCCCTGTCGTTACTTTGGGGCGCCCTTGCGCTGTTTCCAGTGGCCCACGCCGAAGAATTCCTTGACCCCGAAGTCGCGTTCAAGTTCTCGGCGCGCGCGCTCGACGCCAACACGCTCGAGGCGCGCTGGCAGATCGCCGACGGCTACTACATGTATCGCGACAAGTTCAAGTTCGAGGTCGCGGGCGCGACGCTGGGCGCGCCCTCCCTGCCGGCGGGCAAGGTGAAGGAGGACGAGTATTTCGGCAAGGTCGAAACCTATCGCCAGGACGTGCGCATCGCGCTGCCGATCCAGCGCGCGACGGACACCGCGTCGGTCACGCTGAAGGCGGTCTCGCAGGGCTGCGCCGACGCCGGCCTGTGCTACACCCCGCAGACCGAGAGCGTGACGCTGAAACTGCCGGCGCTTGCCGCGGCCGTGGCAAGCGCGCCGGCCGCTGCTGCGAGCACGGGAACGGCGCCGGTGCTGCAGGGGCTGGGCGCCCTGGGCGGCGGCGAGATGCCGAAGCTGCTGCCGCCCGACGAGGCCTTCCTCGTCGTCGCGGCGATGACCGATGCGCAGACGGTGAAGCTCGACTACACGCCGACACCCGACACGTATCTCTACCGCGACAAGCTGAGCTTCACGGTGAAGGCGCCGGCCGACGTCAGGGTCGAGAAGGTCGACCTGCCGGCGGGCGACATCAAGGACGACCCGAGCTTCGGCCGCACCGAGGTCTACCATCAGGATTTCTCGGCCGTCGTCACGCTGTCGCGGGCGCTCGCCGCCGGCGAGCAGCTCGTCCTGGCGGCCGGCTGGCAGGGCTGCAACGAGGCGGTTGGCGTCTGTTACCCGCCGACCCAGCGCGATTTCAGCTTTGGCGCAGGCGGTGGCGCAGCGATGGCCGCGGCGCCGGCCGAGCCGGCGAGCGAATCCGACACCTCGCGCATCGAGCGGGTGCTGAAGGGCGGCAGCTTCTGGGCGGTGGTCGCGACCTTCTTCGGCTTCGGCCTGCTGCTCGCGCTGACGCCGTGCGTGTTCCCGATGATCCCCATCCTCTCCGGCATCATCGCCGGCCAGAAGAAGGAGCTCACCAAGACCTCCGGCTTCCTGCTCTCGCTCGCCTACGTGCTCGGCATGGCGATCACCTACGCGCTTGCCGGTGTCGCCGCTGCGCTGTCGGGCACGCTGCTGTCGAACGCGCTGCAGAACCCGTGGGCGCTCGGCATCGGCGCCGGCGTCTTCGTGGCGCTGGCGCTGTCGATGTTCGGCTTCTTCGAGATCCAGCTACCGAGCGCGCTGCAGAGCAAGTTCTCGGATGCCTCCAACAAGATGAAGGGCGGCAACTTCGCCGGCGTCTTCGTCATGGGCGCGCTCTCCGCCGTCATCGTCGGTCCCTGCGTCGCGCCGCCGCTGGCCGCCGCGCTCGCCTTCATCGCGCAGACCGGCAACACCACGCTGGGCGGCGTCGCGCTGTTCGTGCTGGCGCTCGGCATGGGCGTTCCGCTGCTGCTGGTCGGGGTGTCGGCCGGCGCCCTGCTGCCCCGAGCCGGCGGCTGGATGAACGCGGTGAAGTACTTCTTCGGCGTGCTGATGCTGGCGATCGCGATCTACCTGATCTCGCCGATCGTCCCGGCCTGGGTCAACATGCTCCTGTGGGCGCTGCTGCTGATCGCCTCGGCGATCTACCTGCACGCGCTCGACCCGCTGCCCGCGCATGCGAGCGGCTGGTCGAAGCTGTGGAAGGGACTGGGCGTCGCGCTGCTGATCGGCGGGCTCGCGCTCATCGTCGGCATGCTGGCCGGCAGCCGCGACGTGCTGCAGCCGCTCGACGTCTTCAAGGGCGGCTCCGGCGGCAGCGCGATGGCGGCCGAGAGCAGGGGTCTGACGTTCGACAAGGTCAAGGACGTCGCCGAACTCGA
>DHHQ01000021.1 GCA_002403375.1 Thiobacillus denitrificans
GGTTCGCCGTGGCTTTCTTCATTTCCGGGCTCGCGACTGACGCAAAACGTCACCTCGTTGCCGCAGCGGGGCAACGTACCAGGTGTTCCTCGTGGCACGCGTCCCAGACCGTGTTGCCGGTGTCACGAAAAAAACGCCTGTCAAATCAACATCGTTCTACGTATCCGTGCGCAATCGCCCGGCCCGGCCTAAAGCTGGCACGCCCACTGCTCGTTAATGAGCCAGACACGGCAGCCCCGTGTTCAACCTGCCCAATCCTAGGAGAGATTCAAAATGATGAAGAACGTGCAAAAAGGCTTCACCCTGATCGAACTGATGATCGTCGTCGCGATCATCGGCATCCTGGCCGCGATCGCGATCCCGGCCTATTCCGACTACACGGCCCGCGCCCAGGCTTCCGAAGCCTTCGCGCTGCTGGACGGCTTCAAGACCCCGGTGACCGAGGCGATCGCTGACCAGGGTAGCGGTGGTTGCGCTGCGCCCGCCAACGCAGTTCTCGCCGGCAAGTACGTCAGCGGCACCACCTTCACCTGGACTGACCCCTCTTGCGCAATCGTCTCGACCTTTGCGGCCACGGGTACGAACCCCAAGATCGCCAGCAAGACGGTTACTCTGACCTACAACAACACCGCCGGCACCTGGACGTGCGCGACCAACCTGCCCGCCGGCGTGAAGCCCGCCGCCTGCTCGTGAACTGAGGTTTGACCTCAGTGTGAAAGAGCCTCCTTCGGGAGGCTTTTTCTTTGCCAGGAAGTTTGGAGGGCAGCAGCAGGGAGGGGCTTCGATGCGCGGCCTGCTGGCACGCCTCCTGCTTTGATAGAGATGGACCTGCACCTCGCTGGGAATTTGTGGAGAAAATAATGATGCGCAAGAATGTTCAACAAGGCTTCACCCTGATCGAGCTGATGATCGTCGTGGCGATCATAGGCATCCTGGCCGCGATCGCGATCCCGGCGTATTCCGACTACACGGCGCGCGCCCAGGCCTCCGAGGCGTTCGCGTTGCTGGATGGCTTCAAGACACCCGTGATCGACGGCATCGGCGAGCAGGGCGCCGCCGGCTGCGCGGCGCCTCCGAACGCTGTCACCAGCGGCAAGTACGTCGCCGGCACGACGTTCACTTTTACCGACCCGAGCTGTGTGATGGTGGTGACGTTCAAGGCGGCGGGCGTCAACCCGAAGATCGCGGGTGATACGGTTACCTTGACCTTCAATACCTCATCTGACACCTGGACCTGCGCTAGCAGCCTGCCTGCCGGCGTGAAGCCCGCGGCCTGCTAATGGACGAAGCCCGGGCGGCGAAGAATAGAATCAGACACCGTTTACGGGATATGCGCTTGCGAATGGCCCCGAAGAACAAATGGAACAAATGGGGTCAGACACGATATTTTCCCATGAGGCGGAGAGGCATGGGCTGACGATCCATGCCTACGTGTGGATGACGAATCACGTGCACCTGTTGGCGACGCCCGAGTTCGAAGACAGTAAAAAAATGGGGTCAGACACGATATTTTTCCTAGACTGAAAGCGTCCTGTTCGTTGGAGCTTTCCAGCCATGGCACGTCTCCCCCGTTACGTCATTCCCGGCCAACCGCAGCACATCATCCAACGCGGCAACAACCGGCAGGTGATTTTCGCCGCCGACGCCGATTACCAGTTCTTTCGCGATGCTTTGGTGGAGGCGGCGGAGAGGCATGGGCTGACGATCCATGCCTACGTGTGGATGACGAATCACATGCACCTGCTGGCGACGCCCGAATTCGACGACAGCATCAGCAAGACCTTCCAGTCGGTGGGGCGGCGCTATGTACAGCATTTCAATTACACGTACAAACGCAGCGGAACCTTGTGGGAGGGGCGCTACCGCGCGACGGTGGTGGACAGCGAACGCTACCTGCTGACCCTGATGCGCTCTATCGAACTGAATCCGGTGCGGGCGGGGATGGTTGCCACGCCCGAGGCGTATCCGTGGTCCAGCTACCGGCGCAATGCGCTGGGCGAGAGCGGGCCGAACGCGGACTGGCTGGCGCCGCATGAGCAATACGCGCGCCTCGATCTGGATGACGCGGCGAGGCGAGAGGCTTACCGGGCGCTGTTCGCCGCGGCGATCGGCCCGGACGACCTGGCGGCCATCCGGGACTGCACGCACAAGGGCTGGGCGCTGGGTGGGGAACGGTTTCGGGCCGAGGTCGAGGCATTGGGGCAGAGGCGGGCGGCGTCGAAGGGGGTGGGGCGGCCGCGGAAGTCGGCGCGTTCTGTCTGAAGTGGGCTCGTTTCTTCAGCTTGACAGCGAACCGTCACGCCCGAATATTTGAGCTATCCATCCCTATAAAAGAGCTAGCCATGCAATCCGTTCCGGTATTCGAGGCCAAAAACCGGTTTTCCGAACTGATTACGGCAGTCGAGCATGGGGATCAGGTCACGATTACGCGACGCGGCGTTCCCGTTGCCCGCCTGGTGGCGGAGCCTGACCTCAAGGCAGATGCAGCAGGTCGGCGTCAGCGTGTGGCGTCGGCACTGGAGCGCTTGCGCCAGATCCGCGGCAGTGTGGCGCTGGAGGGGGATCTGAAGGCCATTGCTCGCGAAGGGCTGGACTGATGGCGTTCGTGGTCGACAACTCGGTGGTGTGCGGCGGGTTATCGGCAATCAGAGTGCGGACTACACGGAGGCGGTCGTCTCGCGTGCTGGATGAACAGGCGCATGCGCCTGCCCTCTGGGAGCGTGAGTTTGCCAATGTGCTGAGATCGGCGTGAAAGCGCGGCTCGCTCGACGCGCAGGGGGCGCACGAAATCATCGAGGAGATCGCTGCCCTGCCGATCACGATCGATCGTGACACGCCTGGGCCGGCAGCGATTCTGTCCCCGGCGTTGCGCTATGGCCTGACGAGCTATGACGCGGCTTATCTCGAGCTTGCGCTGCGTTTGCAGCTTCCCATCGCGACGCAGGATGCTGCGTTGATGGACGCGGCGAGGGCGGCTGGGGTCGGGGTGTTGAAGACGGTTATTCGTTGAATCCCGGACGGTGGCCGGCTCCCTCCGCCACCACACGCCTGATCACCTCGGATGTGAAACCCCGGCTTTGCAGGAAGCGCAGCTGACGCGCTTTGTCGGCCGCGTCGGCGGGCGGGACGCCGAACTTCTTCTGCCACACCTCGCGTGCCCGCTCGAACTCGCTGTCACGGTTCTCATCGAGCACGGCTTCGACGATGGCCTCTTTCACCCCGCGCTGACGCAGCTCGAAGGCGAGCTTGACGCTGCCCGCCTTCGCGCGGTGGTCGGCGACCCAGCTCTCGGCGAAGCGGCGATCCGAGAGCCAGTTTCTGGCCTCAAAGTCGTCGAGCAGGACGGCGATGTCGGCCTCGTCGAAGCCGGCCTGCGCGAGCTTGCGCCCCAGCTCGAAGCGGCTGTGCTCGCGCCGCGCCAGATAGCCCAGCGCGCGCTCGCGCAGCTCGCCGGGATCAGGCGCCTTCGAATGCTTCGTCTTCATCCTCGGCCAGCACGGTCGGGTTGTTGACGCCGACGGCGGCGCGGATCTTGGCCTCGATCTCGTGCGCGATCTCGGGGCGCTCCTTGAGGAACTCGCGCGCGTTGTCCTTGCCCTGGCCGATCTTCTCGCCGTTGTAGGCGTACCAGGCGCCCGACTTGTCGATGAACTTGTGGGCGACGCCGAGCTCGATGATCTCGCCCTCGCGCGAGATGCCCTGGCCGTAGAGGATGTCGAAGTAGGCCTCCTTGAACGGCGGCGACACCTTGTTCTTGACGACCTTGACCTTGGTCTCGTTGCCGATGATCTCGTCGCCCTTCTTGATCGCGCCGGTGCGGCGGATGTCGAGGCGCACCGAGGCGTAGAACTTGAGCGCGTTGCCGCCGGTGGTGGTCTCGGGGTTGCCGAACATGACGCCGATCTTCATGCGGATCTGGTTGATGAAGATGACGAGCGTGTTGGTGCGCTTGATGTTGGCGGTGAGCTTGCGCAGCGCCTGGCTCATCAGCCGCGCCTGCAGGCCCATGTGCGAGTCGCCCATCTCGCCCTCGATTTCGGCCTTGGGCGTGAGCGCTGCGACCGAGTCGACGACGACGACGTCGACCGAGCCCGAGCGAACCAGCATGTCGGCGATTTCGAGCGCCTGCTCGCCGGTGTCGGGCTGCGAGACGAGCAGGTTGTCGACGTCGACGCCGAGCTTTTGCGCGTAGGACGGGTCGAGCGCGTGCTCGGCGTCGATGAACGCGGCGGTGCCGCCCATCTTCTGCATTTCGGCGATGACCTGCAGGGTGAGGGTGGTTTTGCCGGACGATTCCGGTCCGTAGATCTCGATCACGCGGCCGCGCGGCAGGCCGCCGACGCCGAGCGCGATGTCGAGGCCGAGCGAACCGGTCGAGACGGCCTGGATGTCGCGCGACACGTCGTGGTCGCCGAGGCGCATCACCGAGCCCTTGCCGAACTGCTTCTCGATCTGGCTCAGCGCGGCGGCGAGCGCCTTGTTCTTGTCGTCTGCCAATGCGGGGGTTGCCATGGTTTCTCTCTCCTGGTGGTTTCGGGTGAACGGGGCAGGCGCCGCGCGTCTGCATGGGGAGCAATGTAGGCGATACATTGCGCGGTGTCAATAAAAAATATCACCTACGCATAAAGTATCACGTGATCGATTGTATTCGCCGGGACGCGCCCTATAATCGTGGGCAACCCGGCTCGGGCGGAGCGAGCGACATGATTACAAAAGAAAAAATGCGCCTCGACCTCAAGTGGTCGACGCGCCAGCGGCTGCAGTACATCGAAATCAAGGCCTGGTACACCGGCGTGGTGACGCGCAGCGACGTCGCGCGCGCCTTCGGCCTCTCGGATCCGGCGGCGACCAAGGACCTCAAGCTCTACGGCGACCTCGCGCCCGGCAATCTCGTCTACCACCACGGCGTGTTCGGCTTCGTTCCCGCCGAGGGATTTTCGGCCGTTTTCGCCGACCTCGCGCCCGCGGCGGTGCTACCGGTGATCGCCGCCAACCTGGCGGTGGCGAACGGGCCGTACGGCGACGAGCACATCTACGGCCTCGCCACCGCCAGCCTGCCGCTGCCGGCGCGCCTGCCGGGCGCGCAGACGCTGGCGCAGATCACCCGCGCGATCCATGGGCGGCGCAAGCTCGCCGTCAGCTACCGTTCGCTGTCGGAACAGGGCAGCACGGGAGGGCGCATCGTCGAGCCCCACACCCTGGTCAACACCGGGCTGCGCTGGCACGTGCGGGCGTACAACGCGGCGAGTTGCGACTTCCGCGACTTCGTGCTGTCGCGGGTCGTCGCGGCGGAGTGCCTGGACGACGCGGCGGAGTCGAGCGCCGAGTACGACGAGGATTGGGTGGAAACGGTCAGCCTGCGCCTCGCCCCGCACGCGGGGCTCGACGCCGCGCGGCGCGCGAGCCTGCTGCTCGACTACGGGGCCGCCGGCGAGGTCATCGAGGTTGCGGTGCGGCGCGCGCTGCTCGGCTATGTGCTGCAGCGGCTCAACGTCGACACCACGCCCGACCACAGCCTGAACCCGAGCGCCTACCAGCTGATACTCCTGAACCGCGACGAGATCGAGCCGTTCGCGGCGTGGGCGTTTAGATAGGGGGCAGGATTCGGGGGCCAGGATTCAGGGGGCTTCGTGCGGCTGCGCCGCGCTTGATGAATTCAAGATCGGCCGCCATGCTCTTCCCTGACCCCTGACCCCTGACCCCTGACCCCTGCTATCCCACCAGCTCGATCAGCCCGCGCAGCGCCGCCGCAGCGGCGCGCGAGCGGATTTCCTCGCGGTCGCCGTCGAGGCGGCAGGTCGACGAGATGACGGTGCCGTCGGCGAGCGCCCAGCCGTAGCACACCAGGCCGACCGGCTTCTGCGGGGTGCCGCCGCCGGGGCCGGCGATGCCGGAGATGGCGAGCGTGGCCTGCGCGTGGCTGTGCTTCAAGGCGCCCGCCGCCATCGCCATCGCGGTTTCCTCGGAGACGGCACCGTGGGTCTCGAGCGTCTCGGGCGGCACGCCGAGCATCTCGACCTTGGCGGCGTTGGCGTAGGTGATGAAGCCGCGCTCGTACCAGTGCGAGCTGCCGGGCACGGCGGTGACGAGCTGGCCGACCCAGCCGCCGGTGCACGATTCGGCGGTGGCGAGCATCCAGCCGCGCGCGATGAGCTTCTCGCCGAGTTCGCGGGCGAGCGCTTGCAGTTCTTCGTCGCTCACACGAGCCATTGCAGTCCTTTCAGGGCGGCGATCGCGTAGCCGGCCGCCAGGAGGTCGTCGAACATCACGCCGAAGCCGTTCTTCAGCCGCGCATCGGCGAGGCGGATCGGCCACGGTTTCAGGATATCGAACAGGCGGAACAGCGCAAAGGCCAGCGCGATCCACAGCCAGCCGGGCGGGGTGAACAGCAGGACCAGGGCGAAGGCGACGATCTCGTCCCATACGATGCCGCCGTGGTCGGCGACGCCGAGCGCGCGGCCGGCACGCGCGCAGGCCCAGATGCCGAACAGGAAGGCGGCGACGACGAGGACGATGCGGTTCGGCAGGTCGGGCGCGGCGGCCGTGATCGCCCAGAAGAGCGGCAGCCCCAGCAGGGTGCCGACGGTGCCGGGCGCCTTCGGTGCGAGGCCGGTGCCGAAGCCGAAGGCGACGAGGTGCGCGGGATGCGCGAGGAGGAAGGGGACGTCCGGCCGCCGGCCGGCGGGGCTATTCGGCGAAGTGGTCATAGCCGGTCTTTTCCAGTGGCAGCGGCTGGCCGTCGGCGCCGCTGACGACGAGGCCCGGCGTCGCGGTGATGCGGCCGACGCGCGTCACCGCGACGCCGGCTGTCTGCGCGGCGGCCTCGACCGCGTCGCGCCGCTCGGCCGGGGCGGTGAAGCAGAGCTCGTAGTCGTCGCCGCCCGCCAGCACGCAGTCGCGCGCGACCGCTTCGTGCAGGTAGGCCTGCGCGACTGGCAGCGTCGGCAGCGCGGCGAATTCGAGCCTGGCGCCGATCGGGGTGGCGCCGGCCTGCGAGCGCTCGAGGATGTGGCCGAGGTCGGCCAGCAGGCCGTCGGAGATGTCGATCGCGCTGCTCGCGATGCCGCGCAGCGCGATGCCGAGCTCGACCCGCGGCGTCGGCAGGTAGAGCGCGGGCAGCACCCTGGCGGCGTCGATCTGCTCCATGAACAGGCGGCCCTGGCGGTAGGCCAGCGCCAGGGCCGCCGAGCCGAGCGTTCCGGAGACCCAGACGTCGTCGCCGGGTTTCGCGCCGTCGCGCCGCAAGGCCGCGCCCGGCGGCACTTCGCCGATCGCGGTGATGCTGATCGTCAAGGGGCCGCGGGTGGTGTCGCCGCCGACCACTTCGATCCCGTACTGGTCGGCGATCCGGTACAGCCCGCGCGCGAACGCGGCGAGCCAGGCGTCGTCGGCGGCGGGCAGCGCGATCGCGAGCGTCGCCCAGCGCGGCTGCGCGCCCATCGCGGCGAGGTCGGACAGGTTCACCGCCAGCGCTTTGTGGCCGAGCCCGGCCGGGCCGTCCTGCGGCGAGAAGTGTCGCCCTTCGAGCAGCATGTCGGAGGTGACCGCGAGCTGCATGCCCGGCGTCGGCGCCAGCAGCGCGCAGTCGTCGCCGACGCCGAGCACCGCGCCGGGAGTGGGGCGGGTGAAGTGGCGGGCGATGAGGTCGAATTCCATGGTCAGGGGTGAGGATTCAGGGGCCAGGATTCAGGGGGTTTTGTGCGGCTGCGCCGCGCTTGATGAATTCGAAAACCGCGTCATTCTTTTCCCTGACCCCTGACCCCTGACCCCTGACCCCTAGCCCCTGCTCTTCGCATGCGCGATTTCCACCGCGCGCACGTCCTGCGCCAGCTTGTCGAGCACGCCGTTGATGTACTTGTGGCCGTCGGTGCCGCCGAACTTCTTCGCCAGTTCGACGCCTTCGTTGATCGCGACGCGCCAGGGCACGTCGGGGCAGTGGGTGAGCTCGTAGGCGCCGATCAGCAGGATGCCGCGCTCGACCGGCGAGAGGTCGGCGACGGGGCGGTCGAGCAGCGGGGCGAGGTGTTCGTTCAGCGCGGCTTCCTCCTTCAGCACGCCGTACAGCAGGGTGCGGAAGTAGGCCTCGTCGGCGCGCCGGAACTCGGCGTCCTCCTTCAGGCTGGTGGCGATGAGCGTGACGTCGGCGCCGCCGACCAGCCACGAATAGAGGCCCTGCAGGGTGAACTCGCGGGCGAGCTTGCGGGAACCTGCCATCTCAGAGGCGCTTCAGCAGGTTGGCCATTTCGATCGCCACGCGCGCGGCGTCGCGGCCCTTCTCGGCCATGCGCACGTGCGCCTGCTCCTCGGTGTCGACGGTGAGGATCGCGTTGGCGATCGGCACGCCGGTCTCGAGCTGCACGTCGAGGATGCCGCGCGACGATTCGTTCGAGACGACCTCGAAGTGGTAGGTGTCGCCGCGCACCACCGCGCCGATCGCGACGAGCGCGTCGAACTTGCCCGACTGCGCCATCTTCTGCAGCGCGAGCGGGTGCTCGAGCGCGCCGGGCACGTCGACCAGCAGCACGTTCTCGTTGGCGACGCCGAGGCGGGCCAGTTCGAGTTCGCAGGCCGACAGCAGGCCCTCGCAGATGTCCTTGTTGAAGCGGCTCATGACGATGCCGATCCTGAGGCCTGCGCCCTGGTAGATCGGGTCGAGTTCGGAAATGTCGCTGGCGGTTCCCATGGTGCGTCCTTGTAAACAGTTAGGCTTTTTCGGTATAGCCGGTGACTTCCAGCCCGAAGCCGTCCATCGCCGGCATCTTGCGCGGGCTGGCGAGCAGCTTCATCTTGCCGACGCCGAGGTCGCGCAGGATCTGCGCGCCGATGCCGTAGTCGCGCAGGTCGACCTTGCGCGAAGCCACAGGCGTCGGGTTGATGCGCCCGAGCAGCGCGTCGGCGGTCTCCGGGCGGTGCAGCAGCACGATCACGCCAGACTGCGACTCGGCGATGCGCTCCATCGCGCCGAGGATCGGCCACGAGTGGCCGCCGCCGGTGACGTCGAGGAAGTCCATCACGCTCAAGGGCTCGTGCACGCGCACCAGTGTTTCCTTGTCAGCGTGGATCTCGCCCTTGACCAGCGCGAGATGGGTTTCGCGGGCGCACTTGTCGCGGTAGGCGATCAGGCGGAACGCGCCGTACACCGTCTGGATCAGGCGGTCGGCGGCGCGCTCGACCAGGCTCTCGGTCTGGTTGCGGTAGTGGATCAGGTCGGCGATCGCGCCGATCTTGAGGCCGTGCTCCTGCGCGAACGGGACGAGGTCGGGCAGGCGCGCCATGCTGCCGTCGTCCTTGAGGATCTCGCAGATCACCGCGGCGGGCTCGAGCCCGGCCAGCGCGGCGAGGTCGCAGCCCGCCTCGGTGTGGCCGGCGCGCACCAGCACGCCGCCGGGCTGCGCGCGCAGCGGGAAGATGTGGCCGGGCTGGATGATGTCGGTCGGCTTGGCGTCGTGCTTCACCGCAGCCTGGATGGTCACGGCGCGGTCGGCCGCCGAGATGCCGGTGGTGACGCCCTCGGCCGCCTCGATCGAGACGGTGAACGCGGTGCCGTGCGGCGTCTGGTTGTCGGAGACCATCTGTTTGAGGCCGAGCTGGCGGCAGCGGTCGTCGGTGAGCGTGAGGCAGATCAGGCCGCGGCCATGCTTGGCCATGAAGTTGATCGCCTCCGGCGTGACGTGCTCGGCGGCCATCACGAGGTCGCCCTCGTTTTCGCGGTCTTCCTCGTCGACCAGCACGACCATGCGGCCGGCCTTGAGTTCTTCGACGATTTCCAGGGTGGAGGCGAGGCTCATTGGTTTTCGTTCCTTAGTCTTTGTCGGTGCCGCTGGTGAACTGCATCATGCGCTCGACGTAGCGCGCGATCATGTCGACTTCCAGGTTGACCCGGCTGCCGGCCTGCAGGTGCTTGAGGGTGGTCATCTCGAGCGTGTGCGGGATGAGGTTCAGCGCGAAGCGCGCGCCGTCGACCTGGTTGACGGTCAGCGAGACGCCGTTCACCGTGATCGAGCCCTTGCGGATGATGTAGCGCGCGAGATCCGTCGGCGCGTCGATCTCCAGGCGGTGCGATTCGCCCACCGGGGCGAAGCGGTGCACCGTGCCGACGCCGTCGACGTGTCCGGAGACGAGATGCCCGCCAAGGCGGTCGGCCAGCCGCAGCGCCTTCTCCAGGTTGACCTCGGCGCCGGGGATGAAGCCGGCGGTCACGCGCAGCGTCTCGGCGGAGACGTCGACCGTGAAGCTGTCGGGCGTGAGCGCGACCGCGGTCAGGCACACGCCGTTGACCGCGATGCTGTCGCCGATGGCGACGTCGGAAAAGTCGAGCCCGCCGCCGGCGATGACCATGCGCGCGTCGGCGCCGCGCGCTTCGTATTCGTGGATGCGGCCGATCGATTGGATGATGCCGGTGAACATGCGGTTAAGGCCAGGAACGGGACCCGGCATTGTAGGCGTTTAGGCGGGGTGGGTGAACACCCGCGAGGGGTAGGCCGTGGTTGTAGGACGCTAAAGCGTCAACAACCACGCTCTTCCGCGGCGGCGGAATCGCGCCGCTTCCTGCCGCGTGCCCCGCGTCGCGCGGGCCGCGATCAAAGGATAAGCGGGTCCGCAAATTGCTATAATCGCGGCTTTTGCGGCGAAGGCTTCTGACATGCTGATCACGCGCAGGCTGGAATTCGACGCCGGCCACCGCATCCCCAACCACGCCAGCCAGTGCCGGCACCTGCACGGGCACCGCTACGCCATCGAGATCACCCTCGCAGGCGAGATCATCCGCACCGCCGGTGCGGCGGAGGAGGGCATGGTGATGGATTTCTCCGACGTCAAGCGCATCGCCACCGAGGTGCTGGTCGGCCGGTGGGATCACGCCTTCCTGGTCCACCAGGGCGACCGCGAAGTGGTGGCGTTCCTCGCGACGCTGCCGGGGCACAAGACGGTCGTGCTGCCGGTGGTGCCGACCGCCGAGAACCTCGCCGCCGAGGCGTTCCGCATCCTCGACGCGGCGTACCGGGATACCTACGGCAACCAGCTGCGGCTCGAGCGGGTGCGCCTGTACGAGACGCCCAACAACTGGGCCGACGCCACGCGCTGAGGCTTGCCCGCCGCGCACTGCGGCGGGAAACCAGCCGTACGTTGCTCAGTCCGGGAGCGCGATCCTGCCTTCGGTGCTGAACTGGTAGTCGTGGAACACCTGTTCGGCGGTGAGCACCTGGTAGCTGCCGTCCGGCAGGCGCCGGGTGGTGTCCTTGAGGCGATAAGTGGTTTGGCCGCAGGTCCAGATGTCGAAGTTGCGCATGTGGGTGCACAGGCAGGTCTTGTCCATGACCTTGACCTTCTTCGCGCCCGGGTGCGTCTCCACTTCGCGGTTGTAGGAATCGATGTAGGCGCAGCGGCTGTTGGCGTCGAGCAGGTAGCCGTAGGCCTCGCAGTTGGGGCGGATGCCGGAGCCGATTCCGGGGCTGCCCTTCAGCATGCGCATCGGGTAGCCGGTCGGCGAGATGGTGTTGACCTCGATGTCCGTCTCGCTGGCCTTGAAGTATTCCTGCTTGACCTTGTCCGGCAGGCCGCATTCCTGGGTCACGGTGAAGCGGGTCGCCACCTGCACCGCGGCCGCGCCCTGCTCGAGGAAGCCCGTGGCGTCGCTGCCGGTGAAGATGCCGCCGGCGGCGATTACGGGAATGTCGAGGTGTTCGGATTTGAGGTAGGCGATCACCTCGGCGACGATGGTGGCGAGGTCGTACTTCGCCCAGTCGAGGCCGAAGCCGAGGTGGCCGCCGGCGAGCGGGCCTTCGACCACGACGAAGTCGGGCAGGCGGTTGAGCCGCGCGTTCTTGCGGAGGAACATCGCCAGCGCGCGCGGCGAGGAAACGATGATGCCGAGCTTGGCGTCGCGGAAGCGCGGATGGTCCTCGATCAGCGCGAACGAGCCGAGGTGCAGGCCGGCGGAGAGCGTGATGCCGTCGATGCCGGCGTCGAGCGCGGCCGACAGGCGCATGCGCAGCGTCTCGCGCGGCGCGTTCATGGTCAGCTTCTCCATGCAGTTGATGAAGATCATGCCGTCGCCGCGCTTGGCTTCCATGGTCCGGCCCACGTGGTAGCGGGTCGCCTCCTCGAGCACGGCGAGGTTGAAGTGCACGTTGGACTTGTCGCTGCTGGCGGCATTCGTCTTGTACTTCTTCAGCTTCTCGCTGACGAATTTGGTGTCGAAGCGCCGGTCGGACACGGTCTGCACCATGGCGTCGGAGATATGGCCGATACCGCCGAGGCGGGCGACTTCGAGTGCCAGTTCGGCGGTCGAGATGTCGACGCCCATGCCGCCGATGACGATCGGCACCAGTTCCCGTTTGCCGAAACGCAGACGGAAATCATCCACTCGACTCATTTTGATCCTTACGATGTCTGTTGACGGTGCGGACCGCCGGGGCGGCTCGCGACCTGGAATTTCCCGGGCCGGCGCTGAGCCCGATTGCCGCGCTTCATGCCTGTTCGCAGGCGCCCTGGCCAAGGGCCCGTGTGCGGAGGGACCAGCCACTCGCTGACCGGCCGCAGAGCGGCTGCGTATTCTACCTTACGAAGCCGCCGCCGGAACGCGCGCCGGGGGCGCCGTCCCGGGCCCGGGGGGAGGCCTCACTCGGCTATGGCCAGCATGGCGCCGATCAGGTCCGTGCCCGCGTCGTCGAGCATCAGGTCGAACATCGGAAAAAGCAGCTCTTCTTCCTTGAGGTTGTGCTGCTGCATCAACGTCAGCAGGATCGCTGCCTGGCAGAGGTAGCGGCTGTGGTCCTCGTCGACCGTGGCGCGGGCCATGTCCTGCATCAGGCGGCGCATCCGCGCGTGCTCCATGCGCATCACCTGCGTCGGCCCCATGGCGTTGGCGGTGCGGGCCTCGAAGGCGGGAAACAGCACGTTTTCTTCGCGTGCGAGATGGCGCCGCATCGCTGCGTGAAAGCGATCGAAGCTCTCGCGGGCGCCCTCCCAGTCCCGCTGCGTCACGGCCGCCTGGACCGTGGCGAAGCGTTCGTCGCAGAGTCGATGGTCGCTACCCAGGAAATCCAGAATCGTTCCCATCGTTGTTCTCGTGTTGTCGTTTCCGGGTATTTTAACAGGAGAACCACATCCGAAAATCAGTGAAGCGCGCCGCCCGATTGCGGCCGTGAAGGCGCGCTACGGAGCGCGGCCGACCCGCAGGAACAGCGGCCAGCGCAGCGTGCGGGCCGTTTCCGGGGCGCCCCAGCCGGCGCGGAGCGCGGCGTGCAGCGCCGGCAGCGGGTCTTCCCCGTGTGCGGCGCGGTAGCGCTTCACCGCCGACCACGTCGAGACGTAGTCGAGCAGGCGGGCGAGGTCCCATTCGACCGCGATCTCGAATGCGGGCGCCGCGATTTCCGCGAACGGGAATGCCAGGCTGCGGTAGGCGTCGTCGATCAGCGCACGCTCGCCCGGCCAGTGCGGCCCGAGCGTCTGCGCGTAGAAGCGCAGGAAGGGCGCGTCCGCCGTGCCCGGCAGCACCAGCCGCCCGTAGCCCCAGAGCGCGAGCACGCCGCCGGGCTTCAGCACCCGCGTTGCTTCCGCGTAGAAGCGGGGCAGGTCGAACCAGTGCGCCGCCTGCGCGACGGTGACGAGGTCGACGCTGTGCGCGGGCAGTCCGCTCGCCTCGGCCGCGGCGACGCGGTAGTCGATGCCGGCATGCGGCACGGCGTGGCGGATCTGCTCGGCGGAAGCGTCGGTCGCCACCACCCGGGAAAAATGCTGCGCCAGGCCGCGTGCCGCCTGCCCGCTGCCGGTCGCGCAATCCCACGCGAGGTCGTGTCCGGGGCACAGGCGGGCGAGCCAGGCGTAGAGGTCGGCGGGGTAGTCGGGGCGGTACGCGGCGTAGCGGTCCGACGCCGTGGAGAAGTGGTCCTTGAAGCCGCTCACGCGGGCAGCAGCGTGAGCCGCAGGTCGCCGCCGAGCTGGCGCACGTCGGCAAGCCTGAAGCGCGCGGCGCCGGCCAGCGTCGCCAGGGCCGGCATCGCGAACAGCCCGCGGGCGTCGTCGCCCACCGCCATCGGCGCCACGTAGGCCACCCATTCGTCGACCAGGCCCGCCGCCAGCAGTGCGCCGTTGAGCGCGGCGCCGGCCTCGACGTGCAGTTCGTTGACGCCGCGCTGGCCGAGGTGCGCGAGCAGGGCAGGAAGGTCGACGCGGCCGCCCGCGCCGGGGAGCTCGATCACCTCGGCACCGGCCCGCTCGAGCGCGGCCCGTGCGGCGGGCTCGGCGCGGGCGCAGGCGACGAGCGCCGGCAGGATCGCGGCGTCCGGCGGCGTGCGCAGGCCGGAGTCGACGACGACGCGCAGCGGCTGGCGGCCGATATCGAAGTCGCGCACGGTCATCCGCGGATCGTCGGCGAGCACCGTGCCGCTGCCGGTGAGGATGGCGCAGGCGCGCGCACGCAGCGCCTGCACGTCGGCGCGTGCCGCCTCGCCGGTGATCCACTGCGACTGGCCGTTGGCGAGCGCGGTCTTGCCGTCGAGCGTGGACGCGGTCTTCAGCCGCACCCAGGGGCGCCCGCGCGTCATGCGCGAGACGAAGCCGGGGTTGAGCGCGCGCGCCTCGGCCTCCAGCAGCCCGACCTCGGCACGGATGCCGGCGAGCGTGAGGATCGCGACGCCGCCACCGGCGACCAGCGGATTGGGGTCGGTCATCGCCGCCACCACGCGCGCGACGCCGGCGTCGACCAGCGCCTCGGCGCACGGCGGCGTGCGGCCGTGGTGCGAACACGGCTCGAGCGTGACGTACGCCGTGGCGCCGCGCGCGGCGTCGCCCGCGGCCTTGAGCGCGTGGACCTCGGCATGCGGCGTGCCGGCGCGTGCGTGCCAGCCCTCGCCGACGACGCGGTCGCCGTTGACGATCACGCAGCCGACGCGCGGGTTCGGCGTGGTGGTGAAGAGACCGCGCGCGGCGAGCTGCAGCGCGCGCGCCATGTGGGCATGGTCGGCGGCGCTGAAGCGGGCGGCAGCGGTCATCTACTGGTCGATGTCGCGGATGACGTCGCGGAAGTCCTCGACGTCCTGGAAGCTGCGGTACACCGACGCGAAGCGGATGTAGGCGACCTTGTCGAGCTTCTTCAGCTCGTTCATCACCAGTTCGCCGACCTCACGCGCCGGGATCTCGCGCTCGCCGAGCGTCAGCAGGCGCTGGCGGATGCGGTCGACCGCGGCGTCGACCAGCTCGGTCGACACCGGGCGCTTGTGCAGCGCGCGCCGGAAGCCCTCGCGCAGCTTGGTCTCGGAGAAGTCCTCGCGGGTGCCGTTGGTCTTGACGATCTGCGGCGGCCGCAGCTCGGCGGTCTCCCAGGTGGTGAAGCGCTTGTCGCACTGGGTGCAGCGGCGGCGCCGGCGAATCGCGTCACCCGCCTCGTTGACGCGGGAGTCGATGACCTGGGTGTCGAGGGAACCGCAGAAGGGACACTTCATTTTTAGGGGGCAGGATTCAGGGGCCAGGGGGTCTTGTGCGGCGAAGCCGCGCTTGAATGATTGAAGGGCCGCGTAGCGACAGGCTCCCTGACCCCTGAATCCCGACCCCTGACCCCTAATGCGTCAGCCATAGACCGGAAACTTCGCCACCAGCTTCGCCACTTCGCCCTTCACCCGCTCGATCACCGCCTCGTCGGTCGGCGCGTCGAGCACGTCGGCGATCAGGTGGGCGAGCTGCTCGGCTTCGAGCTCGGTGAAGCCGCGTGTCGTCATCGCCGGGGTGCCGATGCGGATGCCGCTGGTGACGAAGGGCTTCTGCGGGTCGTTGGGGATGGAATTCTTGTTGACCGTGATGTGGGCGCGGCCGAGCAGCGCCTCGGCTTCCTTGCCGGTGAGGTTCTTGCTGCGCAGGTCGACCAGGAACACGTGGCTCTCGGTGCGGCCGGAAATGATGCGCAGGCCGCGCTCGACCAGCACCTTGCACATCACCAGCGCGTTGTCGATGACCTGTTCCTGGTAGCGCTTGAATTCCTTGGTCGACGCTTCCTTGAACGCCGTCGCCTTGCCGGCGATGACGTGCATCAGCGGGCCGCCCTGCAGGCCGGGGAAGATCGCCGAGTTGATCGCCTTCTCGTGCTCCGCCTTCATCAAAATGATGCCACCGCGCGGGCCGCGCAGCGTCTTGTGGGTGGTCGAGGTGACGACGTCGGCGTGCGGCACCGGGTTGGGGTAGACGCCCGCGGCGATCAGGCCGGCGTAGTGCGCCATGTCGACCATGAAGATCGCGCCGATTTCTTTCGCAATCTTGGCGAAGCGCTCGAAGTCGATGCGCAGCGCGTAGGCGGAGGCGCCGGCGATGATCAATTTGGGTTTATGTTCGCGCGCCAGCGCTTCCATCCTGTCATAGTCGATCTCTTCCTTCTCGTTGAGGCCGTAGGCGACGACGTTGAACCACTTGCCGCTCATGTTGAGCGCCATGCCGTGGGTGAGGTGGCCGCCTTCGGCGAGGCTCATGCCCATGATGGTGTCGCCGGGCTTCAGGAAGGCCATGAACACCGCCTGGTTGGCCTGCGAGCCGGAGTTGGGCTGCACGTTGGCGGCCTCGGCGCCGAACAGCGCCTTGACGCGGTCGATCGCCAGCTGTTCGACGATATCCACGTATTCGCAGCCGCCGTAGTAGCGCTTGCCGGGATAACCCTCGGCGTACTTGTTGGTGAGCTGCGAGCCCTGCGCCTGCATCACCGCCGGGCTGGTGTAGTTTTCCGACGCGATCAGCTCGATATGGTCCTGCTGGCGCTGGTCTTCTTTCTGGATCGCCGCCCACAGGTCGGGATCGGTCTTGGCGAGGGTGTCTTGGCGGTTGAACATGGTGATCGGGCAGACGTGGGAAAAGGCGGATTTTACCACGCGGCCAGGAGGGCTTGCCGCCCGTATAATCGGGGAAAACGCGAGACCGAGCATGCAGAGACGAGATTTCCTGACCGGCGCGGGCGCCGCCGCGATGCTCCCGCTGGCAGCGCACGCCGCCGCCGAGGAATCGAAGCAGCTGCCCGCCATCCGCTGGCGGCTGGCGTCGAGCTTTCCCAAGAGCCTCGACACCATCTATGGCGCGGCGGAAACGCTGTCGAAGCGCGTCGCCGCGCTGACCGGCGGCCGCTTCCAGATCCGCGTGTTCGCCGGCGGCGAACTGGTCCCGGGCCTGCAGGTGCTCGACGCGGTCGGCAACGGCACCGCCGAGTGCGGCCACTCGGCCGGCTACTACTACGTCGGCAAGAATCTCGCGCTGGCCTTCGATACCGCCGTGCCGTTCGGCCTGACCGCGCGCCAGCAGAACGCCTGGATGTACGCCGGCGGCGGCATCGAGGCGCTCCGCAAACTGTATGCGAAGTACAACGTCGTGCAGTTTCCGGGCGGCAACACCGGCACCCAGATGGGCGGCTGGTTCAGGAAGCCGATCCGCTCGCTCGCCGACCTCAAGGGGCTCAAGATGCGCATCCCCGGCATCGGCGGCCAGATCATGGCCAAGCTCGGCGCGGTGCCGCAGACGCTGCCGGGCGGCGACATCTATCCGGCGCTCGAGCGCGGCGCGCTCGACGCCGCCGAGTGGGTCGGCCCCTACGACGACGAGAAGCTCGGCTTCCACAAGATCGCCAAGCACTACTACTACCCCGGCTGGTGGGAGGGCGGGCCGCAGCTTTCCTTCTACGTCAACCAGGCATCGTGGCGCGCACTGCCCGAGGCCTACCGCCAGGCCTTCGAAGTCGCCACCGCTGAGGCGAACCAGCTGATGCTCGCGCAGTACGATGCCAAGAACCCGCCTGCGCTGCTGCGTCTGGTGGGGCAGGGCGTCGAACTGCATCCGTATCCGAAGGACGTCATGCTCGCCGCGCGCCGCGCCACCTTCGAGCTGTACGAGGCCGAGGCGAAAACCAACGCCGACTTCGCCGCGATCTACCGCCCGTGGAAAGCCTTCCGCGACACCTCGTTCCAGTGGTTCAAGGTCAACGAGGCGGCGTATGCCAACTTCAACTATTTCGTGAAATGATTACGCATCCCAATCGGCAATCTCTTTGTCGGCTGCGCCCCGTCGATTCGGATGCGAACTAGAAGCCAGGACTCAGCCATGAACCGACTCGACCAGCTCATCACCACCTTCGATCTCGGCCTGCGTACCGTGTTCGCCACGCCGCACGCCGGCCGGCCGTATCCCGGCGCCGGCCCGGAAGCCGATCTCAGCGAGGCAGAGAAGGCGCAGGCCGCCGCGCTGATGCGCGTCAACCACGTCGGCGAGGTGTGCGCTCAGGCGCTTTACGCCGGCCAGGCGCTCACCGCGAAGAACGAAGGGGTGCGTGCCGAGCTCGAGGAGGCCGCGCGCGAGGAGACCGACCATCTCGCCTGGTGCGAGCAGCGCATCGACGAACTCGGCGGCCGCAAGAGCCTGCTGAACCCGCTGTGGTTCGGTGGCGCGTTCGGCATCGGCGTCGTCGCCGGCCTGCTCGGCGACAAGTGGAATCTCGGTTTCCTCGCCGAGACCGAGCGCCAGGTCGAGGCGCACCTCGACGGCCATCTGCAGAAGCTGCCGGAAGCCGACGCCAAGAGCCGGGCGGTCGTCGAGCAGATGAAGGTCGACGAGATCAAGCACGCGCAGACCGCGGTCGACCACGGCGGCGCGCCGCTGCCGTTGCCGGTCAAGTGGGCGATGCAGCGCGCGGCCGACGTGATGCGGAAGACCGCGAGCCGCATCTGAAAAAAAGCCCCGCCTGGTGACAGGCGGGGCTTTCTCGCTGCGGGGGCCGGCGCTCAGAAGTCGCGCTTCTCCGGCACCACCTTCAGCAGGCCGCGGCCTTCGAAGCGGGTGCCGTACTTCATCCTGCCCTGCAGGATGCCTTCCAGGTCGCCTTTAGCGAAGCCGGCCTTCTGGTTCTCGAAGTGGCAGACGAGATCGAGGCGGCCGTCGCCGTTGACGTCCTCGCCGTTGCGGCCGCAGTGGCTCAGGCTCGCCTCGGCACCGGTCGCGCCGAAGCTCAGCGACTGGGGATCGACGTTCATCGCGTCGAAGCCGGTCGACGAGAGCAGCGCCACGGGGATCTTGCCGTTCGACCTCGGGTTGATCGGCGCGAGCCCGTCGTTGCCGGGCTTGATCTCGATGTTGATCTGCTGGACCTGCGGCGTGACGCCGGAGATGACGAGCTTGTAGTCGCCGTTCTTGTAGCGGGAGGGGTTGGTGACCGCACCGCCGTTCATGAAGTAGCGCGGATAGTTGCTCACGCCGACGACGTAGTAGCCCGAGGCGGGCAGCCTGAAGTTGTCGAGGCGCGAGTCGGCTCGCGACGTCGAGCCGTCGTCGAGCGAGGAAGCGTCGTCGTTCATGCGCAGCATTTCGTTGCTGCTGCCGCCGAAGATGGCGATCACCGTGTCGACGCTGCGGGCGCCGCCCCAGCCGCCGTCGATGTCGAGCGTCACGACGTCGCCTTCCATGCCATGGAAGACGAAGTAGTCGGTGTCGTCGGACTCGGTGCCGGTGAGGTTGCCGAGCACGCCGGCGATGGTCATCCCGCCGCTTGCTGCATCGACCCGCTGGGCGAAGCCGATCGGGTGGTTGATTTCGGATTCGTCGATTTGGGCGGCCTGTGCAGTGCCGGCGGCTGCAAGCGCCAGCGCGGACACGAGGCCTGCATGGATGTAGCGTCTCATTTGATCTCCCTGTTGTTTTGGATGGACGTTCACGACAGCCTGCGGACAGCATATCCGAACTGTCTGCCGCATCCGGTGGGCGCGCCTGCCACTCGGCCCGTCGTTCGCGCCGTTCGTCCGTTCGCCGTCGCATCGTGAAGAATCGATGACGGCAGCCGGACTCCCAGGTCGGCCGCTCGTGGCCGGGCAGCGGGGCGGTGGGACATTCACGCGTGCTAGCATGCCCCCGGAACTTCCGTCGCCAGGCGGCATCGCTTTTCCT
>DHHQ01000026.1:0-69605 GCA_002403375.1 Thiobacillus denitrificans
TTATTGGCAATGCGCACCAGCAAGCCATGTAAAATCGGGGCGGTGCAGAACCGAACCGAGCAAGCCCTTTTCCCCCTCCTGCGACGCCTCTCCGACGGAAGATTTCATTCCGGCGAGGCGCTCGCGCAGGAGTTCGGGCTCTCCCGTTCGAGCATCTTCAACGCCCTCGGCCAGGCCGAGGCGATGGGGCTCACGCTTCATGCCGTGCGCGGGCGCGGCTACCGCCTGGCGGAACCCGTCGAGTGGCTCGATCGTGCAGCGATCGCAGCACGGCTGGGCACGATGGCCGGCGCCTACACGCTGCACGTGCACGACACCCTGGATTCGACCAACACCGTGCTGATGGCGGCCGCGCAAGCCGGCGCAGCCGACGGGACGCTGGTCTGCTGCGAACACCAGCGCAGCGGCAAGGGGCGTCGCGGGCGACCCTGGCATTCGGCGGTGGGCGGCAGTCTCACCTTCTCCGTACTCTGGCGATTCGACACCGGACTGCAGGCGCTCGGCGGCCTGAGCCTGGTGGTCGGGCTGGCGATCGCCCGGGCAGTGAATCGCCACAGCCCGCATCCGGCGCGCTTGAAGTGGCCGAACGACATACTCGTCGACTTTCGCAAGCTGGCCGGGATTCTCGTCGAGGTGCAGGGGGACATGCACGGCAGCGCGCTCGCCGTCGTGGGCGTCGGCCTCAACTACCGGCTGAACGCCGCGCAGCGCGGCGCTGTCGACCAGGCGGTGATCGACCTTGCCGAAATGGGCGTCGCCGTCGGCCGCAACGCGCTGCTCGCCGACTGCCTGCGCGAGCTGCACGAGGTGATCGCGCGCTTCCGCCGGGACGGATTCGTCGGACTGCGCGATGACTGGCAGGCGCTCGACGCCTATGCCGGCAGGGCGGTGTCGCTGAGCCTGCCTGACGCTCGCAAGGTCCACGGTGTCGCGTCCGGCGTCGACGACAGCGGGGCTTTTCTGCTGCGCGACACGGACGCAGCGGTCACGGCCTACAGCGGCGGTGAGATCAGCCTGCGCCTGGACGCCGTCCGATGAGCCGGCGACTGCTCATCGACGCCGGCAATACCCGGGTGAAATGGGCCGTCGTCGACGCCGGAGGCTGGATCGCGCAGGGCAGCGGCGACTACGCCGACTGGTCGTCGCTGCAGCGCATGCTGGCGCCCGGCATGCCGTGCTTCGTCGCCAGCGTCGCGGGCGCGGCGCAGGAGCAGCGCCTCGCCGGAACGCTGGTGGCGGCGGGCATCGAGGCGACCTGGCTCGCGGCGTCGGCCGAATGCGCGGGGGTGACGAATGCCTACCTCACGCCGGCGAAACTCGGGGTTGATCGCTGGATGGGACTGATCGCCGCGCGTGCGCGCACGCATGAGCCGGTTCTGGTGGTCTCCGCCGGGACGGCGTTGACGGTGGACGCGCTGGCTTCTGATGGCGGGTTCCTAGGCGGGGTGATCGTGCCGGGCGCAGGCCTCATGCGACGCGCGCTGGCGGAGGGAACCGCGCGCATCGGCGAGGCGCCGGGGCAGTGGCAGGCTTTTCCGCGCAGCACCGCGGACGCCGTAGAGAGCGGAATCACCGCGGCGCTGTGCGGCGCGATCGAGCAGCAACATGCGCGCCTTGCCGCGGTCTCGCCACGGCGGCCGCAGTGCCTGCTGAGCGGCGGGGACGCCGAAACGCTGCTGCCGCATCTGGGGGTGCAGGCCGAGCACGTGCCCGCGCTGGTGCTGGAAGGGATCGATCGCGTGGCGAGGGAAAGTCGACCGGAATGAAACGGATTGTCTGGATGCTGCTGACGCTCAATGCGCTGCTGGCGGCCTATTTTCTGGGTGCCGAGTACTGGCCGCAGGCACCGTCGGAACGGACCGCGCCGCTCAACGTCGACCGCCTGAGCCTGCGCAGCCAGTCCGAGGCGTCGCCGAGGCGCGTGCCGCCGAAGCGTAACGATGCCGAGGCCCTTTGCGTCGAATGGCGTGGGCTGAACCCGGCCGAATTCGTCGAGGTGCGCGAACGGCTCAAGGCGCTTGCCGGCGAGCGCGTGATGTCGTTCACCGAAGTGCCGCTCGAAACCCGTCACTGGGTGATCTTCCCGCCCTTGCCGAGCCCCGAGTCGGCCGCGGCCAAGCTCGACGAACTGGTCGCCACCGGGCTCGCGGATGCGTTCGTGGTCAAGGACGGGGTCTGGCGCAACGCGATTTCGCTCGGGCTTTATGCGAGCGCCGATTCCGCGCGCCGCCGGGTACTCGAGGTCGAGCAGAAAGGCGTGCTGGGCACGCACGTCGAGGTGTTGCCGCGCCAGGGGACGGGGTACTACTTCGTCATCCGCAGCGAAGACCCGGAGGCGCTCAAGAGCCTGAGCGGGATCAAGCAGGCCTACCCGAACAGCCAGCAGTCGCGCATCGCCTGCCCGTCGTGAGCCGTCAGCGGACCAGGTAGTCGAGGGCGATTCCGCAGAACACCGCCGCGCCGAACCAGGTGTTGTGAAGGAAGGCGCGGAAGCACTGCTTCGGCTCGCGCCGCCGGATCAGCCACATGTGGTAGGCCGCGATCGCGGCGGCAACGGCAAGGCCGGCATGGTAGGCGAACCCCAGATCGGCGCGTTGGCCGACCCAGGCGAGCAGCCCCAGCGTCGCTGCGTAGCAGGCGGCGATGGCCACCAGGTCGAGGCGACCGAAGGTGATCGCCGAAGTCTGGATGCCGATCTTGAGGTCGTCCTCGCGGTCGACCATCGCGTACTGCGTGTCGTAGGCAACCGCCCAGCAGACGTTCGCGGCGAGCAGGATCCACGCCTCCACCGGCACCGCGCCCTGCAGCGCGGCGTAGCTCATCGGGATGCCGAAGCCGAACGCGATGCCGAGGTAGGCCTGCGGGATGGCGAAGAAGCGCTTGGTGAAGGGGTAGCTCGCGGCCAGGAAGAGAGCCACCACCGACAGCCCCAGCACCAGCCGGTTGAGGGGCAGGATCAGCAGGAACGCCGCAAACGACAGTCCCGCGGCCAGCAGCAAGGCCTCCCTCGGCGATACCCTGCCGGCCGCCAGCGGACGCTCGCGGGTGCGCGCCACGTGGGGGTCGAACTCGCGGTCGGCATAGTCGTTGATGACGCAGCCGGCCGACCGCATCAGCACCACGCCGACGACGAAAATCGCCAGGATCAGCCAGTCGGGCCGGCCGCCGCTCGCCAGCCACTGCGCCCACAGCGTGGGCCACAGCAGCAGCAGGGTGCCGATCGGCTTGTCGAGTCGCATCAGCTTCGCGTAGTGGGGCAGGCGTTCGGACAGGGTCATAGGGCATCGATGCCGGGCAGAAAGACTTCGGTCACCAGCAGCGGGTGGCCGTTGAGACAGAACACCGAGCGGCGCGCCCACAGGCTGCCCGCGTTCGTCGCGTGATGCCGGAGGGCGGCCCGGTAGAGCGGGTGGTTGCCCCGCACCCGGCGGTAGGCGAGCGGTCGGCGCTCGATGCGAGGGTCGCTGAACAGGGCCTCGCCGAGCGAGCGGCTGCCGAGCCGGGTGATGCCGTTCCAGCCGCCGCGCAGGCCGGCGGGGGGCAACACGCTGTGCGCGAACACCGCCGGCAGGCCGTCGCAGAGCAGCATGACTTCGCGCACGTAGGCGCGGGTTCCCGGGGGCATGCCCAGCTGCGCGTATTCGTCGGCGTTGGCGCGGGCGAACCCGGTGGCGAGCGGGGCCACGCGAAACGACGCGCAGCGCGCCTTCAGCCGCCGGGTGAGCGAGCCGTCGTCGGTCAGCCAGGCGCGCAGCGGACGCGGAATCGGATGTGGGTGGGCAAGCCAGCCCTGCCGGGAGTTGAGCACGGCGTGCGGTTCGCAAAGCGGAAAGTCGGCATTATGCCGCAGCCGGGCGACGCGCATGCGCTAGATCGACGACAGCGCCTGGCGCTGGCCGATCCAGCGTTCGACGTGGCGCGCGGCGATCTCGGAGTGGTCGGCGAGACAGCGCTGCGCGAGATCGCGCGCCGCCTCCAGCAGCGCGACATCGCGCTCGAGGTCGGCGAAACGCAGCATCGGCAGGCCGCTCTGGCGGTGGCCGAGCAGTTCGCCCGGGCCGCGCAGCAGCAGGTCCTGGCGCGCGATCTCGAAGCCGTCGGTCTGCTCGAAAATGACCTTGAGCCGCGCGCGCGCGAGTTCCGACAGCGGGGTCTCGTAGAGCAGCACGCACACCGACTCGCGGCTGCCGCGCCCGACCCGTCCGCGCAGCTGGTGCAACTGGGCGAGCCCCATCCGCTCGGCATGCTCGATCACCATCAGCGCGGCGTTCGGCACGTCGACGCCGACCTCGATCACGGTGGTCGCGACCAGGAGGTCGATCTCGTGCGCCTGGAACGCCGCCATCACCGCCTGCTTCTCGTCCGGCTTCAGGCGCCCGTGCACCAGGCCGACACGCAGATCCGGCAGCTGTTCGGCGAGCGACGCGTAAGTGTCCTGCGCGGTCTGCAACTGCAGCTTCTCGGACTCCTCGATCAGCGGGCAGACCCAGTAGGCCTGGCCGCCCGCGCGGCAGGCCTCGCGCACGCGCGCGAGCACGTCGTCGCGGCGCGCCGCGCTCACCAGCTTGGTGACGATGGGCGTGCGCCCCGGCGGCAGTTCGTCGATCGCGGAGACGTCGAGGTCGGCGAAAAAGCTCATCGCCAGGGTGCGCGGGATCGGCGTCGCGCTCATCATCAGCTGGTGCGGTTCGGCGCCCTTTTCCATCAGCGCCAGGCGCTGCCCGACGCCGAAGCGGTGCTGCTCGTCGACCACCGCCAGGCCGAGGCGGGCGAACGCGCCGCCCTCCTGGAACAGCGCATGGGTGCCGAAGGCGAGGTCGGCCTCGCCCGCGGCGATCGCCTGCCATGCCGCGTTGCGTTCGGCCTTGCGCTGGCTGCCCGACACCCAGGCACAGCGCACGCCGAGCGCGGCCAGCGGTCCGGCGAGCTTGCGGTAGTGCTGTTCGGCGAGGATCTCGGTCGGCGCCATGAAGGCGGCCTGGAAGCCGTTCTCGATCGCCTGCAGGCAGGCCAGCGCCGCCACCACGGTCTTGCCGCTGCCGACGTCGCCCTGCAGCAGGCGGCGCATCGGGTGCGGCGCGCCGAGGTCGGCGCTGATCTCCTGCCAGGCGCGTGCCTGCGCGGCGGTGAGCGCGAACGGCAGCGTATCGAGGAAGGCGGTGGTCAGTTGCCGCTGCGCCGGCAGGGGACGGGTCGAGCGCGCCTTGCGCTGTCGGCGCGCCGTCGCCAGCGACAGTTGCTGGGCCAGCAGTTCGTCGAAGGCGAGCCGTCGCCAAGCCGGATGGCGATGCGATTCGAGCTCGGCGAGCGCGGCGTCCTGCGGCGGCTGGTGCAGCAGGCGGATGCTCGATTCGAGTTCGGGCAGCCCGAGTTCGGCCAGCCATGCGGCGGGGAGCGTGTCGGCAATCGGCGCCGCCAGCGCACGCGCCACCAGCTTGCGCAGCGTCGCCTGCCCGAGCCCAGCGGTGGTCGGATAGACCGGCGTCAGCTGCGTCGGCAGCGGCGTCGCCTCGTCCGCCTTGGCGAAGCGCGGGTGCACCATCTCGAGCCCGAGAAAGCCGCCGCGCACCTCGCCGCTGAAGCGGAAAGACTCGCCCGGCTGGAACAGCTTGAGATGGCTGGGATAGAAGTTGAGGAAGCGGATACCGAGCACGCCACCGGCCGCGTCCTCCACGCTCACCGTCAGCATGCGTCGCGGCCGGTAGGCGACGCTGGCCTCGCGCACCACCGCCTGCACCTGCGCGGTCTGTCCCGGCAGCAGCTCGCGGATCGGCGTGAGGCGGGTGTCGTCCTCCCAGCGCAGCGGCAGGTGCAAGACCAGGTCGGCGTCGCGGGTGAGGCCCAGCTTGGCGAGTCTGGCCGCGGTCGCCGGGCTGACCGGGAAGGAAAACGGCGAGGCCGCTTTCAATTCGGCGTTTTAGGCGACCACCATCACGGCGTCGGCCTCGACCAGCGCGCCGCGCGGCAGGGCGGCGACGCCGACGGCGGCACGTGCCGGGTAGGGCTCGCTGAAGTAGGTCGCCATGATTTCGTTGACCCGGGGGAAGTGGCCGAGGTCGGTGAGGAAGACGTTGAGCTTGACCACGTCGGCCAGCGAGCCGCCCGCAGCGGCGGCGACGGCGGAAAGGTTCCTGAACACCTGGTGGATCTGCGCGTCGATGCCGTCGACGAGCTGCATCGAGGCGGGGTCGAGGCCGATCTGGCCGGACAGGTAGACGGTCTGGTCGACGCGCACGGCCTGCGAGTAGGTGCCGATCGCGGCCGGGGCGTCGGCGGTCTGGATGATGCGCTTGTTCATGCTGAATCCTGGTGCGGGAGTTATTGGGAGGGTGCGGCGCGGCCGTCCTTCCGGCCCTTGATGCGGAAGATCCGCACCACGTCGGGCAGGGCGCGCAGCCCGCGCATGACGCGCGCGAGGTGCATGCGGTTCTCGACCTGCACGGTGAAGAACAGCACGGTGTAGGGACTGCCGTCCTCCTCCTCCATCGACACGTTGCCGATGTTGGAGCCGTGCTCGGCGATCGCCGCGGCGACCTTGGCCAGCACCCCGCGCTTGTTGCCGACGACGACCTTGATCGAGACGTCGAACATGTGGCCGGGCTCGGCCTGCCACTCGACGTCGAGCCACTTGTCGGGGTCGGTGCGGAAGGCGCGGATCGACGGGCAGTCGTGGGTGTGGATGATGAGGCCGCGGTCCTTGTGGATGAAGCCGAGGATGGGGTCGCCGGGGATCGGGTGGCAGCACTGCGCCAGCTCGACCGCGATGCCCTCGGTGCCGCGGATCACGATGGCGTGCGGGTGCGCCGGCTCGCCGGACTTCTCGCCCTGCACGTGCAGCAGCTGGTGCGCGACCACCAGCGGCAGCTTGCGCCCGAGGCCGATGCCCGCCAGCAGTTCCTCGCGGGTCTGCAGGCCGTAGTCCTTCACCACGCGGTCCCATACCGCCGGATCGGGCTCGGTCGCGGCCGGGTTGAGGGCGGCGATGGCGTTGCCGAGGAGGCGCTCGCCGAGCGCGGCCGCCTCCTCGACGCGCGCGTTGCGCAGGTAGGTGCGGATGTGCGAGCGCGCCTTGCCGGTGACGACGAAGTTGAGCCACGCCGCGTTCGGGCTGGCGTTCGACGCGGTAAGGATCTCGACGTGGTCGCCGTTCCTGAGCTGGGTCCTGAGCGGCATCAACTCGTAGTTGATCTTCACCGCGATGCAGCGATGGCCGACGTCGGTGTGCACGGCGAAGGCGAAGTCGACCGCGGTGGCGCCGCGCGGCAGCGCCATGATCTTGCCCTTCGGCGTGAACACGTAGACCTCGTCGGGGAACAGGTCGACCTTGATGTGCTCGAGGAATTCGGGCGAGTCCCCGTGGTCGGCCTGGATGTCGAGCAGCGACTGCAGCCAGCGGTGGGTGCGCGTCTGCACGTCGTTGAGCGCGGCCTCGGCCGACTTGTACATCCAGTGCGAGGCGACCCCGGACTCGGCCAGCCGGTTCATGTCGACGGTACGGATCTGCACCTCGATCGGCGTGCCGTTCGGGCCGAACAGGATCGAGTGCAGCGACTGGTAGCCGTTGGCCTTGGGGATCGCGATGTAGTCCTTGAACTTGCCGGGGATCGGCTTGTAGAGCGCATGCAGCGCACCGAGCGCGAGGTAGCAGGAGGGCTGGTCGCGCACCACCACGCGGAAGCCGTAGATGTCGAACACCTCGGAGAACGCCAGGTTCTTTTCCTGCATCTTGCGGTAGATGCTGTAGAGGTGCTTCTCGCGCCCGCTGATGGTCGCCTCGATCTTGCACTGCTCGAGCTTGTCCTGCAGGGCGATCTTGACCTTGTCGACCAGCTCGCGGCGGTTGCCGCGCGCGGCCTTCACGGCCTTGGCGAGCACCTGGTAGCGCGTCGGGTGGAGGTAGCGGAAGCCGAGGTCCTCGAGTTCCTGGTAGACCGAGTGCAGCCCCAGCCGGTTGGCGATCGGGGCGTAGATCTCGAGCGTCTCCTTGGCGATGCGCTTGCGCTTGTCGGGCGGCATCGAGCCCATGGTGTGCATGTTGTGCAGGCGGTCGGCGAGCTTGACCAGGATCACCCGCACGTCCTGCGCCATCGCCAGCAGCATCTTGCGGAAATTCTCCGCCTGCGCGTGCTGCTCGGAGGCGAACGCCAGCTTGTCGAGCTTGGACACGCCCTCGACCAGCAGCGCGACCGCCTTGCCGAAGCGCGCCTCGATCTCGCTCGCGGTGGCCGGGGTGTCCTCGACCACGTCGTGCAGCAGCGCGGCGCACAGGGTCTGCGCGTCGAGGTGCCACGCGGCGAGGATGCCGGCGACGGCGAGCGGGTGGGAGATGTAGGGTTCGCCGCTTTTGCGGAACTGGCCTTCGTGGGCGCGGCGGCTGAATTCGAAGGCTTCTTCGATGACCGCGATTTCTTCAGCCGGGAGGTAGGCGAGTGCCGGCTGCAGCGACTCGAAACCGCGTGTCATCGCCGGCGCGCGGCTGGCGTGCGCCGGTTTGCGTGCAACGCGAGGCTCAGGCGCGGCCCCGGTTGAGGATTTCACGGCCGACCTTGCCTGCCGCGATTTCGCGCAGGGCGGTGACGATGGGCTTGTCCCGGGACTCGACCAGGGGCTGGGAGCCCTGCGCGAGCTGGCGGGCGCGGTAGGTCACGGCCAGGGTCAGCTCGAAGCGGTTGGGGAACATGTCAAGGCAGTCATCAACGGTGATGCGGGCCATACGGATTACTCCTGCTTCAGGCGGTGCGGAGGCACCTCAGATACGTCGGAATTCGTCGAACAGCGCAGCGTACCGGGCCAGCTGGCGCGGCGCTTCGTGGCGAATGCTGCGGGTGATGGCGACCAGGTCCTCGAGGGCGTGGTCGAAGTCATCGTTGACGATTATATAGTCGAACGCCTCCGCGTGAGCGACCTCGTGGGCGGCGGCGGCGAGCCGGCGCTCGATCACCTCCTCGCTGTCCTGGCCGCGCCCGGCGAGCCGGGTGCGCAGGGCGTTGAACGACGGCGGCAGGATGAAGACCGACGCGGACTGCGGAAAATGCCGCTTCACCTGCGCGGCGCCCTGCCAGTCGATCTCGAGCAGGATGTCGCGGCCCGCGTCGAGGTCGCGCGCGATGCTGCCCTTCGAGGTGCCGTAGAAGTTGCCGTAGACCTCGGCGTGCTCGAGGAACTCGCCTTCGGCCAGCATCTCCTGGAAGCGTTCGCGGCTGACGAAGTGGTAGTCGCGGCCGTCGGTCTCGCCCGGCCGGGGCGGGCGGGTGGTGTACGAAACCGACAGGCGGATCGCGGGATCCGTCTTCAGCAGCGCCTTGACGAGGCTGGTCTTGCCGGCACCGGACGGCGCGCTGACGATGTAGAGGACGCCTTGGCTGGGGGGCGGGGTCATGATTGCTCCTGTTATTCGATGTTCTGCACCTGCTCGCGCATCTGCTCGATCAGCACCTTGAGCTCGAGCGAGGCGCGCGAGGTCTCCACCGCGACCGACTTCGACCCCAGCGTGTTGGCCTCGCGGTGCAGCTCCTGCATCAGGAAGTCGAGCCGCTTGCCGGCCGCGCCGGGCTGGTCGAGCACGCGCCGTACCTCGGCGAAGTGGGTGACGAGGCGCGACAGCTCCTCGTCGATGTCGGCCTTCTGGGCGGCGAGCGCGACTTCCTGGGCGAGGCGCTCGTGGCCGGCCTCGCCCAGCGCGTCGCGCAGGCGCTCCGCCAGCTTCTCGCGCTGGGCGGCGGCGAGCGCCGGCAGCAGCGGCTTCAGCGCGGCGACCTGGGCCTCGGCAGCGGCGAGGCGGTCGAGGATGTGCTGGCGCAGCTTGGCGCCCTCGCGCTGGCGGCTTTCCACCAGTTCGTCGAGCGTCTCGCGCATCCCTGCCAGCACGGCGTCGTTCAGCGCCTCCGGCGACAGCGCCGCCGCCTGCACCGCGCCCGGCCAGCGCAGCACCTCGTTGACCGAAAGCGGCGCCGCCCCCGGCAGGCGCTCGAGGACGTCGTCCTGCCATTGCGCGAGGCGCTCAAGAATGCCCGGGTTGAGGCCGTTATCGAGCGTGGCGGCCGGCAGCGGGGTCAGGCCGACGCGGCACTCGACCTTGCCGCGCGCCAGGCGCTGCTGGATCAGCTCCCGCAGCTGCGGCTCGAGCGGCCGGAACTCGTCGGCCAGCCGGAAGTGCAGTTCGAGGAAGCGCTGGTTGACGCTGCGCAGGTCGATGCTGACGCTGGCATGGTCGAGGTTGAGGCTGCGGGCGGCAAACCCGGTCATGCTGGCTGTCATGGGCGGAGAGTGTGGGTGGCGGGATGAGCGCCGGCGCGGAGCCGGATGCTTTTTGTTCGGTATGGGCGATTAACAGGCAAAGATAATAGACGTTCGACTATGGCGACTCAACCCAACCAGCCGCTTCCCAACGGCTACCGGCTGAACGAATACACCATCGTGCGCAAGATCGGCGGCGGCGGGTTCAGCATGGTGTATCTGGCGCGCGACGACGACAACCAGACGGTCGCGATCAAGGAGTACCTGCCCGGCGGGCTGGTCCTGCGCACCGAGGGCTCGGTCATCGTGCAGGCCAGCTCGGCCGAGAACACCAACGTGTTCCGCCACGGCATGAAGTGCTTCTTCGAGGAGGGGCGGGCGCTGGCGTGCATCGACCATCCCAACGTCGTGCGCGTGCTCAACTTCTTCCGCGCCAACGAAACCGTCTACATGGTGATGCGCTTCGAGCGCGGCAAGACCCTGCAGCAGCACATCCAGGCCAACCGCGGCACCATCCGCGAGAGCTTCATCCGGCGCGTGTTCGCGCAACTGCTGAACGGCCTGCGCGACGTCCATACGCACAAGCTGCTGCACCTCGACATCAAGCCGTCCAACCTCTACATCCGCCTCGACGGCTCGCCGGTGCTGATCGACTTCGGCGCGGCGCGGCAGACGCTCACCCAGGAGGAGAGCACGCTGCAGCCGATGTACACGCCAGGCTTCGCGGCGCCCGAGCAGTACCACAACCGCGAGCGGCTCGGTCCCTGGTCCGACATCTACAGCATCGGCGCGAGCCTGTATGCCTGCCTGGCCGGCCATCCGCCGCAGGCCGCCGACGCCCGCCTGCTCAACGACAAGCTGGTCCCGGCGGCCGAGCAGTGGCGCGGCGCCTACTCGACGCAGCTGCTGGAAACCATCGACCATTGCCTCAGGCTCAACTACATGGAGCGCCCGCAAAGCGTGTTCAGCCTGCAGAAGGTGCTGATGGACCGCAGCGCGATGACGCCGCCGCGTCTGTCGCTGCTCACCAGCATCAAGCGCTCGCTGAACCGCGAATTGTTCTAAAGTAGGGCCGATGAAATTCACCATCTATCAGGCGTCCCGCCAGGGCGGGCGCAAGAACAACCAGGATCGCGTGGCGTATTCCTACAGCCGCGAGGCCCTGCTGATGGTGGTGGCGGACGGCATGGGCGGCCACATGCACGGCGAGATCGCCGCGCAGATCGCGGTGCAGACCCTGACCGAGCAGTTCCAGAGCCTCGCCAAGCCGCGCCTCGCCGATCCGCGCGGCTTTCTCGTCGACGCCGTCACGCGCGCGCACTACGCGATCAATGACTACGCCGTCGACCAGGATCTGCTCGAAATCCCGCATACCACGGTGGTGGCGGCCGTGGCGCAGGACAACACGGCGCACTGGGCGCACGTCGGCGACTCACGCCTCTACCTGTTTTCCGACGGTAGCCTGATCGCGCGCACCGAGGACCACACCGCGGTCGCCCAGTTGGTGCGCGACGGCATCATCAGCGAGGAGGAGGCCGGCCACCACCCCGAGCGCAACAAGGTGTCCAACTGCCTCGGCGGCTACGTGATTCCGCAGGTCGAATGCAGCGCGCCGATCCCGCTGCACGACGCCGACACCCTGCTGCTGTGCACCGACGGCATCTGGGGCATGATCAGCGTTCCCGAAGCCGCGGCCCTGCTGCACGCCTACTCGCTGGAGGACGCGGTGCGCCACCTGATGGACCACGCCGAGTTCCGCGGCGGCGAGCACGGCGACAACCTGAGCCTGGTCGCGATGACCTGGGGCGAGCCCCGGATGCCGAGCAAGGACTCGATATCCACCCTGGCGATGCCGGCGGGCGGCATCACCACCCAGCTCAATACCCTGTCCACCTCGCCCGGCGTTTCGGCGGTGTCCGACGACGAGATCGAGCGCGCCATCGCCGAAATCCAGCAGGCCATCCAGAAAATCTCCCAGAAGTAGGCCCAGGCGGCGGCGAACGCGCGCCCGGCGCGCGAGGCGCGGTAAAATCCCGGCTTTCGTTCCCGTCCGCCCCGCCATGTCCGACCCGATCGCCCGTCCCAGCGGACGCCGCCCCGACGTCCTGCGCCCGCTGAGCTTCACCCGCAGGTTCACCAAGCACGCCGAAGGCTCGGTGCTCGTCGCCATGGGCGACACCCGCGTGCTGTGCACCGCCAGCGTGCTCGACAAGCTGCCGCCGCACAAGAAGGGCAGCGGCGAGGGCTGGGTCACCGCCGAATACGGCATGCTGCCGCGTTCGACCCACACCCGCAGCGACCGCGAGGCGGCGCGCGGCAAGCAGTCGGGACGCACCCAGGAGATCCAGCGCCTGATCGGCCGCAGCCTGCGCGCGGTGGTCGACCTGAAGAAGCTCGGCGAGCGCACGCTGCACATCGACTGCGACGTGCTGCAGGCCGACGGCGGCACCCGCTGCGCCAGCATCTGCGGCGCCTACGTCGCGGTCGCCGACGCCATCGCCGGGCTGCTCGAAAGCGGCGCGCTGGCCGAGTCGCCGCTCACCGACAGCATCGCCGCGGTCTCGGTCGGCGTGTGGCAGGGGCAGCCGGTGCTCGACCTCGACTACGTCGAGGACGCCGGCTGCGACACCGACATGAACGTGGTGATGACCGGCAGCGGCGGCATCGTCGAGGTGCAGGGCACCGCCGAAGGCGCGCCGTTCACCCGCGCCACGCTCGAGGCGCTGCTCGACCTCGCCACCGCCGGCATCGCGCACATCAGCGCCGCGCAGCAGGCGGCGCTGAAGGCCGGCTGAGCCGCGCCGCACGAAGGAGCCGACATGGAAAAGATCGTCATCGCCTCGGGCAACCCCGGCAAGCTGCGCGAGATCGCGCGCATCCTCGCGCCGCTCGACATCACCGCGGTGCCGCAGTCCGATTTCGGCGTGCCCGAATGCCCCGAGCCGCACGTCACCTTCGTCGAGAACTGCCTCGCCAAGGCGCGCCACGCCAGCGCCCACACCGGGCTGCCGGCGCTGGCCGACGATTCCGGCATCTGCGTCGAGGCGCTCAACGGCGCACCGGGCGTGTACTCCGCGCGCTACGCCGGCGAGCCGAAATCCGATCAACGCAACAACGAGAAGCTCGTCGCCGCCCTGCAGGGCCAGCCCGACCGCCGTGCGCACTACTATTGCGTGATGGTGCTGGTGCGCTACCCCGACGACCCCGAGCCGCTGATCGCCGAAGGGCGCTGGCACGGCGAAATCATCGACACCCCGCGCGGCGACGGTGGCTTCGGCTACGACCCGTATTTCCTTGTGCCGCAGTTCGGCAAGACCGGCGCCGAGCTCGGCGAGGACGAGAAGAACGCCGTCTCGCACCGCGGCCAGGCGCTGCGCGAACTCGCCGACAAGCTGCAGCGGCTTGGCTGAATCCGTCGTCCGTTTCCCCGGCGGCGGACTGCACGTGCCGCCGCCGCTGTCGCTCTACCTCCACCTGCCGTGGTGCGTGCGGAAGTGCCCGTACTGCGACTTCAATTCGCACGCCGCGCAGGGCATCCCTGAAGCCGCCTACATCGACGCGCTGCTCGCCGACCTCGAGCGCGCGCTGCCCGACATCTGGGGGCGCCGGATCCACAGCGTGTTCTTCGGCGGCGGCACCCCGAGCCTGTTCTCGGCCGACGGCATCGACCGCATCCTCACCGGGGTGCGCACGCTGACGCAGCTGGCGCCGGGCGCCGAGATCACGCTCGAGGCCAACCCCGGAACGGTCGAGGCCGCCAGATTCAGGGGCTTCCGCGAGGCCGGGGTGACGCGCGTCTCGCTCGGCATCCAGAGCTTCGATGCGCGCCACCTGCAGGCGCTCGGACGCATCCACGACGCCGCCGAGGCGCGCCGCGCCGCCGAGCTCGCCGCGACCCACTTCGAGACCTTCAACCTCGACCTGATGTACGCGCTGCCGGGGCAGACGCTCGCCGGGGCGCTGGCCGACGTCGACGCCGCGCTCGAATTCGGCCCGCCGCACCTCTCCGCCTACCACCTCACGCTCGAGCCCAACACCCCGTTCGGCCACACCGCGCCGCCCAACCTGCCGGACGACGACCTCGCCGCCGACATGCAGCAGGCGGTCGAGGCGCGGCTCGCCGAGGCCGGCATGCAGCACTACGAGACCTCGGCGTACGCGAAGCCGGGCCACGCCAGCCGCCACAACCTCAACTACTGGCAGTTCGGCGACTACCTCGGGATCGGCGCCGGCGCGCATTCCAAGCTGAGCTTTGCCGACCGCATCGTTCGCCAGATGCGCGTGAAGCATCCGCAGCAATACATGGATGCGGTGAAGGCGGGCGCCCACATCGCCGACACCCGCACGCTCACGCGCGACGACCTGCCGTTCGAGTTCATGATGAACGCCCTGCGCCTCACCGAAGGCGTGCCCGCCGCGCTGTTCGAGGCGCGCACCGGCCTGCCGCTGGTTGTTTGCTCAGCGGCGCTCGAACGGGCGCGCAGCCGCGGTCTTCTGGAACGCGATGCCACGCGGCTCAGGCCGACGCTGCAGGGGCAGCGCTTCCTGAACGACCTGCTCGAGCTGTTTCTGGTGGAGTAGCTGTCGATCGGCTGACGCGGCCACGCGCGGTTCTAGCGTGGTGCGGCCGCCTGCCGGGCCAGCGCGCGCATCAGCCATTTCAGAACGGGCAGGCGGCCATAGAGTTCTTCTGCGGCATCCCAGTAGTCGCGATGCAGCGTCACCTTGCCGTCGGCGGAGAAAGTCAGGTGGGTCGCGCCGCGAATGGTGGCGGGCTGGCGGGTGACCGGCAGGGTGAAATCCATTTCCCACAGGATGACGGCGTGGCCCGCCTCTCCCGGAAAGCGCCGGGTGACGCGAAAGCGCGCGTCCGGCAGCTTGTCGAAGGTGTGCTGCAGGATGGCGCGGATGGCGGCGACGCCGGCCACCTCGTGGAAGGGATCCTTGAAGCGTGCGTCAGCCGCGTAGTAGGCGTCGAGCGCGTCCAGGTTGCGGGCGGACAGCCGTTCGAAATAGCTGCAGAGGGCGTCGAGCGGGTTCATAAGCCGGTGATCCGGTGGACAAGGGCGAAGTAGGCGCGATACGGCAGCAGGTTCAGCGCCTTCAGCACGCGGGTGAAGCGTTTGGGGAAGTGGATCTCGAATGCGCCCGCTTCGATGCCGGCGAGGATTTCGCGTGCCGCCTCACCGGCGTCGATCAGCGCCGGCATGCTGAATTCGTTGAGGTCGGTCAGCGGGGTTTTGACGAAGCCGGGGTTGATCAGGTGCACCGCGACGCCTTTGGGGGCGAGGTCGAGGTAGAGCGTTTCGGCAAAGTTGATCAGCGCAGCCTTGGTCGCGCCGTACACCAGCCCGGTGGGCAGGCCGCCGTAGCCCGCGACGCTGGCGGTGACCGCCAGCCGCCCGCTGCCGCGCCGGGAAAAATAGGGCGCAAGCAGGGCGCAGGCATTCATCGCGCCGACCAGATTCACCTGCACCAGTCTTTCGGCGGCCTCGGCGTCGAGTTCCCAGGCGCGCACCGGCTGATGGGTGCCGGCGTTGACGATCGCCACGTCGATTCCGCCGAGCGTGTCGCAGACCTGGTCGAACGCGGCCGCCAGGCCGGCGCGGTCGGTGACGTCGGCGGGGGCGACCAGCGCGTCGTCGTCGGCCAGTTTCGCCAGCGTTTCACGCGAGCGGCTGGTGAGCGCCACCCGCGCGCCGCGCGCCATCAGCAACTTCGCCGTCGCCTCGCCGATGCCCGAGCTCGCGCCGATCAGCCATACGCGCTGACCGCGCCAGTCGGCGAGTTTCGGGTTGAGGCTCATGGGCCTTTCCTGAAGGCGATCACGATTTCACCGAGCTTGAAGCCGAACTTGCGCATCTCCGACTTGTTCAGCATCACCGTGTCGTCCATCTGGACCATCCAGTCGTCGAACTGCACCTCGTAGGTCTTGCCGTCCACCGGCAGCAGCAGGGTGTATTTCCATTGCAGCGCGTTGCCGTACGCGGTGCCGGTGGCTTCGCCCTTCACGTCGTCGGCGCGACCGATGTAGCGGTGCGCGTCGAGCCTGGTGATGCGCCAGATGCGCTGCGATCTTTCGCCGTCCGACCAGTCGAAGTCCTCGGTCAGCACGCCTTCGTTGCCTTGCCAGACGCCGGTCATCCTCACGGTGAAGCGGCGCTTCACCTCGCCCGAACGGTCGGCAAAGTAGCCCCAGGCGGTGAGCGGGCCGTTGAAATAGGTGGCGACGTCGAGCGTGGGTTTCTGATCGCGATACGCCTCGGGCGAGACACCGGCGCAGCCGGTGAGGCCCAGCACGGTACACAGGACGGCAAGCGGTTTTTTCAGCATGGGACGACTCCAGGGTGAGCGATTTGGCGCATGCGCCAGAACCAGGCCAGCGCGCCCAGTTTCATGACGATGGGCAGCAGGGCGTAGGTGGCCGACAGCGCGAACAGCTGGTCGCCGCCGGGCCGGTAGCCCCAGACGTCGAGCAGCGGCAGCGCAAGCCCGGCGGCGAGCGCCAGCGTGAGCTTGGCCAGAAAGCTCATCAGCCCGTAGTACGCACCGGGCTGCGGCGCGGCGTCGCTGTCGATCATGTCGGCGACCAGCGCGGGCGGCAGCGCGAGGTCGGCCCCGAGCGCGAGACCGGAGGCCGCGCACACCAGCGCATAGCCCGCCAGGTCGCCCTCGCCGAGCCAGAACGCGCCTGCGAAGGCGGCGATGGACAGTCCCATCGACACCAGCCAGGCGTCGAGCGTGCCGATGCGTCTGGCCAGCCGCACCCACAGCGGCAGGCCGAGCGCGCCGCTCAGGAAATAGATCGCCAGAAAGAGCCCGCTGTGGGCGGCGAGCTTCAGCACGTCGTCGATGAAGAAAATGACCAGGGTGGCGGGCAGCGCGGCGGCGACGCCGTTCAGCAGATAGCCGGGCGCGAAGCGGGCGAACGCGGGGTTGGCCAGCGGGCGCAGCATCTGCCGCAGCCCGGGCGTGCGGGCGCTGCGGCGCATCGGCGGGGTGGCGACGAGGGTGAGCGCGGCGAAGGCCAGCAGCAGGCCGAGGAAAATCCAGCCCATGCGCGCCAGGCCCTCGGCCAGCGTGGCCGCCAGCACCGTCGGCAGCGCAGCGGCGAGCACCACGCCGATCAGTCCGAAGCCCTCGCGCGCGGCGAACAGCCGGGTGCGTTCGTGGGGCACGTTCGACAGCCGCGCGCCCCAGCTGGTGTGCACCACGGTGGCGAGGCTGTAGCCGACCGTGGTCAGCGTCAGCATCACGATCAGCCAGGGCACCGCGGGCCAGGCCTGGGGCAGGGTGAAAACCCCGATCCAGCCCAGTCCGAGCACAGGCAGGGAGAGCGCCACCAGGCTGCGCGGATGGGGGAAGCGGTCGAACAGCGCGCCGATCAGCGGATCGATGGCGGCGTCGAGAAAGCGCAGCGCGAGCAGGATCGCACCGAGCAGGGAAAGCGAGATCACGCCGCTGTAGAACGGCGCGAGGTGGACATACAGCGGCAGCGCCGCGAACGCGAGCGGCAGCCCGAGCCCGCCATAGGCCAGCAGACGCGTGCGCGGCAGCGGACTCATGGCGACTTCAGCAACTGCGCGCGCAGCTCGGGCGCGCGGGTGGCGGGGGCGAGCCAGATGCCGAAGAAGGCGTCGGCGAATGCCTCGTCGCTGATCTGTCCGAGCTTGCGGGTGCCGCTGTAGAACGTCGCGCCGGCACCGGGCATGCGCACGCCGATGAGGCGGTCGCCCTTTTCGACATCGGGGAACAGTGCGCGCATGGCGCGTTCCCAGCGCGCCAGCGTGGCCTCGGGCCAGGGGCGCTGGGCGCGCATTTCCTCGATCGAGCGCTGCGCGATGGCACCGCCGGCGAAGCTGCGTGCGTAGACCAGTTCCAGCGCGTAGGGGTGACCGGCCGACCACACGCCGCCGGGCGACCACAGCGTGGCGTCGTAGATGCGCAGGCCGAAGAAGCGCAGGGTGCCGCTGCCCACCGCCTCGAAGTCGGGCAGGTGCGGCAGCGGGCTGGCGTGCAGCGCCGAGGCTGCGAGCAGACAGGCGGCGGCCAGCGCGGTCTTGATGCGTGCGGGTTCAAGCCGCGTGTTCGAGGCGGAATTGCGCGACATCGACCGATCCGGCGCGAAAGCCGGCCTCGCAATACGCCAGGTAGAAATGCCAGATGCGCAGGAAGCGCTCGTCGTAACCCTGCGCGCGCACGGCGTCGATCCGCTCGTGGAAGCACTGGCGCCAGCGCTTCAGGGTCTCGGCGTAATCGGGGCCGAAGTGTTCCTGCGCGCTCACCCTGAGTCCGGCGCGTGCGGCCTCCTCGACGAAGCGCGACGGCGACGGCAGCATGCCGCCGGGAAACACATACTGCTGGATGAAGTCGGAACCGCTGCGGTAGCGCTCGAACAGCGCGTCGTCGATGAGGATGGTCTGCACCACCGCACGACCGCCGGGCCTGAGGCTGCGCTTGACGGTGTCGAAATAGGTCGGCCAGTAGGCTTCGCCCACCGCCTCGAACATCTCGATCGAGACGATGGCGTCGTACTGCCGCGCTTCCTCGCGGTAATCCTGAAAATCGAAATGGCACCGGTCGCTCAGCCAGGCGCGGGCCACGCGCTCGCGGGCATAGTCGAGCTGTTCGCGTGACAGGGTGATGCCGCGCACCCGGTGTCCGGCCGTGCGCGCGGCATGCTCGGCGAAGCCGCCCCAGCCGCAGCCGATCTCCAGCAGCGACTGGCGGTCCGGCAGTTCGAGCAGGTCGAGCATGCGCTGGTACTTGCGGGCCTGCGCCTGCTCCAGCGACAGCGACAAGTCGCCGTCGAAGCGCGCGCTGGAATAGGTCATCGACGGGTCGAGCCACAGCGCGTAGAAATCGTTGCCGAGGTCGTAGTGGCTGGCGATGTTGCGGCGCGATCCCTGCAGCGTGTTGGCGTTCAGCAGGTGGCGCAGGCGGCTGTACAGGCGCCCCCACCAGCGGCCGTAGATGGCGCGGTCGAGCGCGCTGCGGTTGCTGGCCAGCAGGGTCAGCACGCCGGTCAGGTCGGCGGTATGCCAGGCGCCGGCGATGTAGCCTTCGGCAAAGCCGATGTCGCCCTTGCTCAGCACCTCGCGGAACGCGCTCCACTGGTCGAACTTGAGATGGGCGTCCGGCGTGCCGTGGCCGACCGTGAGCTGCATGCCGTTGGGCAGCTCCAGATGCAGGCAGCCGTGTTCGATTTCCTGCAGCAGATGGATGACCTGGCGGGCATGCCAGGGCATGTCGCTGCGCTGCAGGGCAGCGCCGAGCGTGGTGGTGTTCATTCGGTGACCTCTTCGAGTGGCGCCGGGGGCTTGCGGAAGAACGGCACCCGCTTGATGAACAGGCGCAGGGCCTGCAGGTGGATGCGGGCGATCACGCCCCAGGTCATCAGCGGGTAGCGGAAAAAGGCGTGCAGGCAGGCGCGCGGCGTCAGGGGCTCGAGCCGCCCCCACCAGGCGGTGTGCAGGGTTTCGCCGTCGCCGGTGGCGTAGTCGACGCGCGCGCGGAACCGCTCGGCTTGCTGCTGGAAATGAAAGCGGTAGTCGCCGCGCACCGGAAAGAACGGCGAGACGTGGAACACCTTTTCGGCGTGCAGCGTGGCGCCGGGATCGTCGGTGCGCAGCAGGTAGACGTGGCGCTCGCCGAAGGTGTTGTTGACCTCGGCGAGCACCGCCACCAGGCCGCCGTCGGCGGCGTGGCAATGCCAGAAGCTCACCGGCTTGAAGGCGTAGCCGAGCACGCGCGGAAACGTGGTGAGCCAGATCTCGCCGTCGGCGGCGAGGCCGTGCTGGCGCAGCAGGCCGCGCGCCCACGCCAGGCAGTCGCCGCCGTCGCCGTGGTCGGCGTCGTGAAAGCTCAGCAGGTTGAAGCGGTTGTGCGAGAACCAGCGCGACCCGGCATGCGCCAGGTCGCGCAGCGGCAGGCGCACGAAATACACCGGGTAGTCGAAGCGATGCGTGACCGGCTGCTGCCGCAGGTGCATCACGCGGCCAAAGCCGATCTGCGCGCAGGATGGGGCGTCAGGCCGCATGGGCGAGGGTCTGCCAGGAAAGGTCGGCATCGAGCCGGCGCGCCACCCGCAGCGCGGAGGCGAGGCCGTCCTCGTGAAAGCCGTAGCCGAGCCAGGCGCCGGCGAGCCAGATGCCGTCGCGGCCGTTGGCGGCGGCGATCTGGCGCTGGATGCCGACCGACTGGCGGTGGAACAGCGGATGGCTGTAGTGGAAGCTGCCGTGCACCTGCGCCGGATCGGGGTCCTGCAGCGGATTGAGCGAGACGATCACCGGGGTGTCGGTCGGCAGCGGCTGCAGGCGGTTGATCAGGTAATGCACCGCCACCGGCCGGTCGCTCAGCGTGCCGTGGCCCGACTGGTAGTTCCACGCCGCCCACAGGTGCTTGCGGCGCGGCAGCACGCTGGCGTCGCTGTGCAGCACCGCGCGATTCGGCTGGTAGGGCAGGTGCCGCAACAGGCGCGCCGGGGCCGGGTAGTGCTGCGCCAGGATGTCGCGCGACTGGTCGCTGTGGCAGGCCAGCACGACCTGGTCGTAGAGCCCCGACACGCTGCCGCTCACCAGTTCGATCTGGCCGCCGCGCGGGCGCAGCGACTCCACCGGCTGGCCCAGATGGATCTCGCCGATGCCGGCGGCCAGCTTGTCCACGTATTCGCGGCCGCCGCCCTTGACGGTGCGCCACTGCGGCCGGTTGGCCACCTGCAGCAGGCCGTGGTTGTGGCAGAAGGTGACGAAGGACGACAGCGGGAATTCCAGCATCTGCGCCGCCGGGCACGACCAGATCGCCGCCGCCATCGGCAGCAGATACCACTCGATGAAGGGCTTGCCGTAGCCGCGCAGCTTCAGGTAGTCGCCCAGCGCCATGCTGCTGGCGAGCGCGGGTTCGCGCACCGCCTCGCGGTTGAAGCGCAGGATGTCGCGCAGCATCGACCAGAACGCGGGGCGCGCCAGGTTCGCGCGCTGGCCGAACACCGTCGCCAGCGAGGTGCCGGCCCATTCCAGGTCGGGCCGGTCGAGGCGCACGCTGAACGACATGTCGCTCGCCACGGTCTCCACCCCCAGCGTATCGAACAGCCGGGTGAGCTCGGGGTAGGTGCGATGGTTGAACACCAGAAAGCCGGTGTCGACCGGGAAGGTCCGGCCGTCCAGGGTGACGTCGACCGTATGGGTGTGGCCGCCGAGGCGCTTGTCCGCCTCGAACAGGGTGACCTGGTGGCGCCGGCTCAACAGCCAGGCGGCCGACAGGCCGGCAATGCCGGATCCGACGACGGCGATGCGCATGCTATCTGTCCCCCTGCGGCAGTCGGGCCCGGGCGGGCTTCGCCGCGAGCAGGGATTCGATGGCCTGCACCATCTCCTTCGACTGCGGCTCCACCCGGCTGGGGAAAGACAGCGCGCGGGTGCCGCTGCGGTCGATCAGGTATTTGTGGAAATTCCACGCAGGCCGCTCGCCGGTGGCGCGCGCCAGCGCCTCGTGCAGCGGATTGGCGTTGGCGGCCGTCACCCCGGTCTTGGCGAACAGCTGGAAGTCCACCTGAAAGGCGGTTTCGCAGAAATTCTTGATCTGCGCGTCGCTCCCCGGCTCCTGGCCGGCGAAATCGTTGGCCGGCAAGCCCAGCACCACCAGCCCTCGCGGGCCGTAGCGGTCGGACAGCGCCTGCAGGCCCTGGTACTGGCCGGTGTAGCCGCACTGGCTGGCGGTATTCACGACCAGTACCACCTTGCCGGCGTAATCGCACAGGTTGCGGGTGTGGCCGTCGATGTCCTTGAGGCGGGCATCGAGCAGGGGCGGGCAGGCCGGGGCGGCGTGGGCGTTCATCGTCAGCAGCAGCGCTGCGAGCATCGTGAGCGTCTTCATGTGCGGATGCGCTTGCCGGCAGGACAGGGGACAGCATGGGCGCGCGGCCCGTACAGGCCGGGATGCGACGCCAGCGCGTGATAGAACAGGTACGCCTCGGGCACCGCGGCCGGGGCGCTGGCACAGGCCGCGCGAGCGGGCGCAGGCACGCGCTCCGCCGCCGCGGGCTGCAAGGCCGGCAGGACGCCGGCCAGGCCGGACAACACAAGGAGTGAACGGGTGGGTGCTCTCATTTTGTCTTGGTCAAAGGTTGGACGTATGCTCAAATTAGGCGAATAATCTGCGCGTGTCAATCATTTGTCCTAGACAATGTATGGGTGCCTCATGAGTAGCGAAACTGTTTTTCCGGTTCGCGGCCTGCCGATCGCATCGGTCGAGCGCGAAACCGGCTTGTCCAAGGACACCCTGCGTGTGTGGGAGCGGCGTTACGGCTTTCCGACACCCGAGCGGGACGCCAACGGCGAGCGCCTGTATGCGCCGGCGCAGGTGCAGAGATTGTTGCAAATCAAGCGCTTGATGGATCGTGGCCATCGCCCCGGCAAGCTGCTTGCGCTCGATGATGCGGCGCTGCAGGCGCTCGACGAGAGCCGTCCCGAGGCATCGGGCAGGCCCGGCGCGCCGCCCCTCGATACCTGGATGCAGCTGGTCAGGACCCACGACAGCGACGCCCTGCAGCGGGCGCTTTACCGCGAGATGGTCAAGCGCGGCCTGGCCGGGTTTGTCCAGGACACCGTCGCGCCCCTGATCGCCCGTGTCGGCGAGGCCTGGTCGCGCAACGAGCTCGGCATATTCGAGGAGCACCTGTTTTCGCAGCATCTGGAAAAGGTGTTCCGCACCGTGCTGGCCAATCTGTCGCCGCAGCAGGGCAGCCCGCGCGTGCTGCTCACCACCTTGTCCGGCGAGGAGCACACGATGGGGCTGCTGATGGTGGAGGCCCTGCTGGTGGTGGAAGACGTCTACCCGGTGCTGCTGGGCCCGCAGACGCCGATCGACGAAATCGTGCGCGCAGCGCAACTCAAGCAGGCCGATGCCGTGTGCCTGTCGTTCAGCAGCGCCTATTCACCCGCCCTCGCGGCACAGGGGATGCGTGACCTGCGGCAGATGCTGCCCGCCGGCATCGCGCTGTGGGCAGGCGGCTACGGCGTCAAGGCGATCCGCAAGCCGATCGACGGGGTCTGCCTGTTGCCCGAGTTCCAGGATCTCTACGATTGCCTCGCGCGATGGCGCAGCGAACACGGCCGCCAACCCGCATGACCCGGAAACCGGGCATGCGCCTGGCGTCATCGGCTTTGCCCGCGCCCCGCCCCGGCTTCGACGCTAGAAGCGCTCGTCCGCGCACAGGTAGCGCCACTGCCCGGGCGGCAGCTTGCCCAGCGGGATCCGCCCGAGGCGGATGCGTTTCAGCGACAGCACGCGAAGACCGACGGCTTCGCACAGGTGGGCGACCTGTCCGGGCCGGGCGCCCTTCAGCGCGACCCGCAGTCGGTTCTCGCTCTGCCAGCTGACCTTGATGGCGGGCGGGGTGCGGCCCTGGTACGGGATCCCCCGGTTCAGCCGCCTGAGCCCGTCGGCGGCCAGCTCGCCGGCGACCTCGACGATGATTTCGTGCTCCAGCGTCGCGGCGTCCTCGGTCAGCTTGCGCGCCACGCGCCAGTCCTGGGTGAAGACGACGAGGCCGCTGGCCTCGGTTTCCAGCGGCACGCACAGGCTGAGCTGGGCGAAGTGCTTCTTCAGCGGGCGGATCCCCGAGGCGTCCTCGCCCCACAGGCTGGCCGCGCCGAGCAGGCGTGACGCCGCCTTGTCGCCCGGCGCGTCGTCGGTGTGGTAGCCGGGCGGCTTGTGCAGCAGCAGGGTGACCGGCTCGGCCTGGCCGGGGTCGGCCTGGGGGTCGATTTCGACGCGCTGGTCGCCGACGCGGAACTGCGGCGCCTCGACGATGACGCCGTCGACCCGCACCCAGCCGCCGGCGATGAGTTGCTCGGCTTCGCGGCGCGAGCAGGCGCGCAGTTCGGCGACGCGTTTGGCAAGGCGGACGGCTTCGGTCATGGCAGGCGGGGCGGGACAGGGAGCCTGCGAGTTTACCGCCGGGGAGGGTCCGGACGCGGTTGTTATTGCCGTTGCGGGCGCGGTATCCTGTCAGCCCCCTCATCAACCCGATCGCGCCGCGATCGTGCACCCGGAGACGCCCATGAAAACAGCCCTCGCCCTGTCGTTGTTGTTCTTCACCTCGTCCGCGCTTGCCGCCGTCGTCGGCAAGGACGTCCGCTACCAGGCCGGCGACACCGTGATGCAGGGCTACCTGGCGTACGACGACGCGGTGAAGGGCAAGCGCGCCGGCGTGCTGGTGGTGGGGGAGTGGTGGGGCGCGAACGACTACGCGCGCAAGCGCGCGCGCATGCTGGCGAACGAAGGCTACGTCGCGCTGGTGGTCGACATGTACGGCGAGGGCAAGATCGCGGCGAATCCGCAGGAGGCGGGCGCGCTGGCGGGTAGCGTCAACAAGAACCCGCCGCTCGCCTACGCGCGCTTCGACGCCGCCCGGAAATTTCTCGACAAGCAGCCCAACGTGAAGAAGGGCGAGACCGCGGCGCTCGGCTACTGCTTCGGCGGCGGCGTGGTGCTCAACATGGCGCGCGCCGGCATGCCGCTGAAGGCGGTGGTGAGCTACCACGGCGTGCTGGCGACCGACACGTCGGTCAAGCCGGGCGGCATCAAGGCCAAGCTGCGTGTGTTCCACGGCGAGGCCGACCCGATCGTGCCGCCCGAGCAGGTCGAGGCGTTCAAGACCGAGATGGACAACGCGAAGGCCGACTACATGTTCGTCGCCTACCCCGGCGTGATGCACACCTTCACCAACCGCGAGGCCGACAGCTACGCGGCGCAGTTCGGCCTGCCGCTCAAGTACGACGCCGCGGCCGACGCCGATTCGTGGACGCGCACGCTGGAGTTCCTCAAGGTCACGCTCGACTGATGGCCGGTTCCTGCGACCACGACGACTGCCACGCGCCGGCCGGCGGCGGCAGCCTCGGCATCCCGCAGGTGGGGCCGTTCGACCCGGCGGCGTTCGAGCGCGCGGTGAACGACCTGCTCGCTGCCTGCGGCGTCGCGCCGGACTCGGTGCACACCGGGCGTACCGCCGAGCGGGTGCGCGAGCTGTGGCAGCGCCGGCTGCTCGGCGGTTACGCGATCGCGCCGGCCGACGCGCTCGGCGAGGGCTTCGCCGACGACCGCGACGACATGGTGGTAGTGCGCGGCATCGCGATCCACGGCGTGTGCCCGCACCACCTGGTGCCGTTCCGCGGGGTCGCGCACGTCGCCTACATTCCCGGCGGGCGGCTGCACGGCTTCGGCCGCATCGCGCGCATGGTCGACGCCATCGGCCACCGCTTCACCTACCAGGAATGGATGACGCGCGACATCGCCGAGGCGCTGGTGACGCACGGCATGGCGCGCGGCGCCGCGTGCATCATCGAGGCCGAGCAGCTGTGCCTGCTGCTCGGCGAGGACCGGCGCGGCGACGAGCGCGTCGTCACCCAGGCGTTCACCGGCTGCTTCCGGACCAGCAACCAGCTGCGCAACGAGTTCCTGCGTGCCACCTCGCAGCGGGAGCTGCGCTGATTCCCGCCGCATGAGCGCGCACCGGCCGGCCACGCTGCTCCTGCCGCCCGCGCCCTACGCCGCCGCGGCGGCCGGCGGCTGGTGGCTCGACCGCAATGTCCAGGCCTTGCCGCTCGACTTCGGCGCGGCGACGCGGCCGCTCGGCTGGCTGCTGGTCGGCATCGGGCTGGCGCTGTTCGCGTGGACGCTGGCGACCTTCGCTCGCCACCGCACCACGGTCAATCCCTACAAGGCTGCGTCCAGCCTGTGCACCGGCGGGCCGTTCCGCTTCAGCCGCAACCCGATCTACGTCGGCGACTGGTTCATCCTGGCAGGCGTGGCGATGCTGCTGGCGACCTGGTGGCCGCTGCTGTTCGCGCCGCTGATCTGGGCGCTGTTGCGCTACGGCGTGATCCGCCACGAAGAGGCTCACCTCGAAGCCAAATTCGGCGACGACTACCTCAACTACAGGACGCGGGTGCGGCGCTGGCTATGACGCATCGGCGCAGGCTGACGCTGTGGATGGCGGGCGGGCTGTGCGGGATGCTGGCGGGCTGCGCGGGCCTGCAGCAGAACCCGTATTACGACCCCGCAAAGCCGCACCACACGCCCAGCGGCTTCCGCAATCCCGGTCCCGACGCGCGAATCGGCGGGGGCTTTCTGCGCTGGCAGTGGGAGCGCCGGCTGAGCGGGCTGCCGAAGCCGCCAGGCGCGGCGCACCGCGACTGGCGCGTGGCGCCCGAGCTGGCGCTGCTGCGCTCGCCCGCGGTCAACCCCAGCGTCACCTGGATCGGCCATGCTTCGCTGCTGGTGCGGCTCGGCGGGCTCAACGTGCTGACCGATCCGCACTTTTCCGAGCGGGCCTCGCCGGTCGGCTTCGCGGGGCCGAAGCGCTTCCACCCGCCGGGCGTGGCGCTGGCGGATCTGCCGGACATCCATGCCGTGGTGATCTCGCACAGCCACTACGACCATCTCGACGTCGACAGCGTGCGGCAGTTGCACCAGCGCAGCGGCGGCACCGTCCATTTCCTGGTGCCGCTGGGACTGAAGCCGTGGTTCGCCGCGCTCGGCATCGACAATGTCACCGAACTCGACTGGTGGGAACACGCCGAGATCCGCGGGGTGCGCTTCACCCTGACGCCGGCGCAGCACTGGAGCGCGCGCGGCCTGTTCGATCGCAACCGCACCTTGTGGGGCGGCTGGGCCGTCCATGCGCCCGACCTGAGCTTCCTCTTCATCGGCGATACCGGCTACTCATCGGATTTCAGGGAAATCGGCCGTCGCCTCGGTCCCTTCGATCTGGCAGCGATTCCGATCGGCGCCTACGAACCGCGCTGGTTCATGCGGACGCAGCACGTCGATCCGGCCGAAGCGGTACGGATTCACCAGGATCTCCAGGCACGCCAGTCGCTCGGCGTGCACTGGGGCGCGTTCGAGATGGCTGACGAACCGCTCGACGCGGCACCGCGCGCGCTGGCGGCGGCACGGCGTGCAGCCGGCATCGACGAGGCCGAATTCTTCGTGCTGCGGGTGGGGGAGACCCGACGCATCCCACCCCGGCCTCACATTTCGGGCGGATCCGGCCGTTGAAGTCCTCAACGTGAGAACTCGCTGGAGCTGCCGATGAACATCACCCTGCACGACAAATCGCTGGAAATCAGGCTCACCCGGGCCGCGCAGAAAGCGCTGGACCGGCGCGAAACGCCGCTGGTTGCTGAGATGGAACTGCTGTTCTCGTGCCTGCTGCGCAAGCGCGTGCACTTCGGCGAAGCGCTGGAGGGTTCGACCCCGGTCGACGGCCGCCTCGCGGTGCGCTTCAGGCCCATCATGACGCGCCGCTGCAGCGTGGCCGAGGGCGGCGCGACGCCGCCATCCGAAGGCTTTCCGCTCGACAACCCGCGTCCCTACGTGCCCAACTGGCTTGCCATCGACTACCGCCGTGGCGCGTGGGTGGGCGAATTCGGCTACGCCGACTGAGGGCCGGCCAGCCGGAACAGCTCGCGCGCGTTGCGGGTGGTCGCCTCGGCGACCGACCCGAGATCGATTCCGCGCAGTTCCGCGAGCACCTGCGCGATGCGCGGCAGCTCGCCCGGTGCGTTGCGGCCGCGGCCGATCCACACCGGCGGGATGTCGGGGCTGTCGGTCTCCAGCACGATGGCGTCGAGCGGCAGCTCGGCCGCCAGCCGCCTGAGGTTGTTGGCGCGCGGCCAGGTGAAGGCGCCGCCGAAGCCGAGCTTGAACCCCAGCTTGATGAATGCGTCGGCCTGCTGCCTGCTGCCGTTGAAGGCATGGGCGATGCCGCCGCGCACGCCGATCCGGCGCAGGTGCTTGAGCAGCTCGTCGTTCGCGCGGCGGCAGTGCAGCAGCACCGGCAGGTCGTGGTCGCGCGCGAGCTTGAGCTGTTCGACGAGGAAGAATTCCTGTGCGGCACGGTCGGGGTCCTCGACGAAGAAGTCGAGCCCGATCTCGCCTACGGCGACCGGCCGCAGCAATTCGATCTGCGCGCGCAGGTCGGCGAGATGCCCGGGCCGGTGGACGTGCAGCAACATCGGATGCAGGCCCCAGGCCGGCAGGCAGCCGGGGTAGCGTTCGCAGGTCGCGGCGACCGCGGCGAAATTGTCGCGGCTGATGGCGGGAACGACCTGGATGGCGACGCCGCCGGCGACCGCGCGCGCGTACTCGGCGTCGCGATCGGCGTCGAACTCGGCGGCGTCGAGATGGCAGTGGGTGTCGATAAAAAACGGCACCGCGGAGGGTGCCGTTCGTCTGGCGTCTGTCGTCACGCGCTCAGTCGTTGCTGGCGAAGCCCAGCAGGTGCAGCAGGCTGGTGAACAGGTTGAAGATCGCCACGAACAGCGTGACGGTCGCCATGATGTAGTTGGTCTCGCCGCCGTGGATGATGTTGCTGGTCTCGTAGAGGATGAGGCCCGACATCAGCAGCACGAACATCGCCGAGACGGCCAGCGACAGCGCGGGCATCTCGAAGAAGATCGCGCCCAGGCCGGCGAGGAACGCGACCAGGATGCCGACCATGAGGAAGCCGCCCATGAAGCTGAAGTCCTTGCGGGTGGTCATCACGTAGGCCGACAGGCCGAGGAAGATTGCGGCGGTGCCGCCCATCGCCATCATCACCACCTGGCTGCCGTTGGGCAGCGACAGGTAGGCGTTGAGGATCGGGCCGAGCGTGTAGCCCATGAAGCCGGTGAGGCCGAACACGAACAGCAGGCCGAGGCCGCTGTCGCGGAACTTGGTGGTGAGGAACAGGAGGCCGAAGTAGCCGACCAGGGTGATGATCAGGCCGGGATGCGGCAGGTTCATCGCCATCGACAGGCCGGCGGTGAGCGCGGAAAACGCCAGCGTCATCGACAGCAGCATGTAGGTGTTCTTGACGACCTTGTTGGTCGACAGCGCCGCAGACTGGCTGCGGCCCAGGGTGGTGGCTTGCGGGTTCATTCAGGCTCCTCTTCTTGTGAATGGCACGACACTCCTGCAGACCCGTTTCGGGCCGCGGGGTTCCCGGGGCGTCCGGGACTGCGTCCAGCATACCGGGATGCGGCCCGGGTTTCCACCCGGTGGCGGCGAGGTCGTTCCCGGCTCATTCGCCGGATTTGCGCACCATCAGGTTCATCAGCTCGCCCGGCATCGGGAAGATGATGGTGTTGGTCCTGTCGCCGGCGATGTTGGAGAGCGTCTGCAGATAGCGCAACTGCATCGCCTGCGGCTTGGCGGCGAGAATCTCGGCGGCGGCGAGCAGCTTCTCCGACGCCTGCAGTTCGCCCTCGGCATGGATGATCTTGGCGCGCCGCTCGCGCTCGGCCTCGGCCTGCTTGGCGATCGCGCGCACCATCGTTTCGTCGATGTCCACGTGCTTGATCTCGACGTTGGAGACCTTGATGCCCCAGGCGTCGGTCTGCGCGTCCAGCGCCTTCTGGATGTCGGAGTTGAGGGTTTCCCGCTCGGCCAGCATCTCGTCGAGCTCGTGCTTGCCCAGCACCGCGCGCAGGGTGGTCTGCGCCAGCTGGCTGGTGGCGTTCATGTAGTCCTCCACCTGCAGGATCGACTTGGCCGGGTCGATGACGCGGAAATACACCACCGCGTTGACCCTGACCGAGACGTTGTCGCGCGAGATCACGTCCTGGCTCGGCACGTCGAACACCACGGTGCGCAGGTCGACCCGCACCATCTGCTGGATGGCGGGAATGATGATGATGAGGCCCGGCCCCTTCACCTTCCAGAAGCGTCCGAGCTGGAACACGACGCCGCGTTCGTATTCGCGCAGGATGCGTATGCTGGAGGCCAGCAGCGCGACGATTAACAGCAAGGCAGTCAAGCCGCCGAATTCAAACATGGTCGTTCTCCTTTTCGGTTTCCACATCCAGTGTCAGATCCTGTCGTGCGCGCACCCGCACCCGGTCGCCACGGCGAAGAGGCTCCTTGCTGCGCACCTGCCACTGCTCGCCGTGGATGCGCGCCCAGCCTTCGTGCTCCATGTCTTCCAGGATTTCTCCGCTCGCGCCGATCATTTGCTCGGCGCCGGTCGCCACCGGACGCGCCCGGGCCTTGACCGCCATGCCGACGACAAAGAAGCTGAACAGCCCGCTGGTGACCGCCACCGGAACGATCAGCGCCCACGGAATGCCGTAGCCGGGAACCTCGGTGTCGATCAGCATCACCGAGCCGATGACGAAGGCGATGATGCCGCCCACTCCCAGCGCGCCGAAGCTGGGGATGAAGGCCTCCGAGACCATCATCACGATGCCGAGAATGATCAGCGCCAGCCCGACATAGTTGATCGGCATGACCTGCAGCGCGAACATCGCCAGCAGCAGGCAGATGCCACCGACCACGCCGGGAAACAGCATGCCGGGATTGGAGAATTCGTAGATCAGCCCGTAGATGCCAAGCAGCATCAGGATGTAAGCGATGCCGGGGTCGCCGATCACCGCCAGCAGGCGGCTGCGCCAGTCGGGCTGGACGCGCTCGATGACGGCATTGGTGGTGTCCAGGGTGACGGTCTCGCCGTTCATCTTGATGACGCGGCCGTTGACCTGGCGCAGCAGGTCATCGAGGTCGGTCGCCACCATGTCGATCACCTTGAGTTCCAGCGCCTCGGACGCCGGCAGGCTGACGGCCTCGCGCACCGCCCGCTCGGCCCACTCGACATTGCGCTCGCGCAGTTCGGCCAGCCCGCGGATGTAGGCGGCGGCGTCGTGTACCGCCTTGCGCATCTTGGCGTCGCCCGGCGGCGCGTCGGCGGGCTTGGCGGCTTCAGGTGGGGCCGCGCCGGGTTTGTCCGGCGCGGGCTTGTCGCCGCCGGCGGGCACCAGTTCGACCGGCGTTGCTGCCCCCAGGTTGGTCGCCGGCGCCATCGCCGCGATGTGGCTGGCATATAGGATGTAGGTGCCGGCGCTGGCGGCGCGGGCACCCCGGGGCGAGACGTAGGTGGCGACCGGCACCTTCGACGCCAGGATAGCCTTGATGATGTCGCGCATCGCGGTGTCGAGTCCGCCCGGCGTGTCCATCTCGATCACGATCAGATGCGCCTGCTCGTCGATCGCCTTGTCGATGCCGCGCAGCAGGTAGTCGGCGCTGCCGGGGCTGATCGCCCCCTGCACCGTCAGCACCCGCACCATCGCCGCGCTGGCAGGCGCGGCCAGCCCCAGGATCAGGCAGGCGGCCAGGGCGAGACATGACGGGAAGCGAAGCAGCTTGGTCATGGCTTCACTTTAGACACAAAAAAGCCCGGGGAAGCCCCGGGCTGTCGCCAAGCCGCAGCCGGCACCAGGCCGGCGGGGCGAACTCAGTCGGCGACGACCGGCTCGATCAGCAGCTCGACGCGGCGGTTGAGCGCGCGGCCCGCTTCGGTCGCGTTGTCGGCGCGCGGCGCGGATTCTCCCTTGCCGTAGGCGGCCAGCCGGATCGGGTTGACGTTCTTGCCGGCGAAGTAGTCGAGCACCGCCTGCGCGCGCTTCTCCGACAGCGTCTGGTTGAAGGCGTCGGAGCCGACGCTGTCGGTGTGGCCGATCACCGTCACCGTGGTCTTGCCGTACTGGTTCAGCACGCGCGAGATCTTGTCGAGCGTGGTGGTGAAGCCGGGCTTGATGACCGAGGAGTTGGTGTCGAAGCCGGTCGCCGAGGTCATGCTGACCAGCAGGGCGTTGTTGGCGGCCTTGTCGACGGTGATCTCGCCGCGGTCGATCTCGGGCTTCAGCTGCAGTGCCAGGTCCTTGGCCTGCTTGTCCATGTAGTAGCCGACGCCGGTGCCGGCGAGGCCGCCGCCGACCGCGCCGATCAGCGCGCCCTTGCCGCGGTTGTCCTTGTTGATCAGCGCGCCCAGCGCGGCGCCGCTCACGGTGCCGATGATGGCGCCCTTCTCGGTGTTGGTCATGTCGCGGGACTCGCCGAGGTCGTTGGTCGCGCAGGCGGAGAGCAGGGCTGCCATCAGGGGCAGGGCGATGAGGGACTTGTGCATGGTGTGTTCTTGGTCTGGGTTGGGATGAGGAAATTATGCCGCAGCGCGTGCGGGGGACTCACGAAACGGTCGTGCAGCCGGATGCACGGTCATTCCGCGGGTTCGTGCGGTTCGCCTCGCTGCCGCGGCACGGCGGCGAGCGACTTCACCCGCAGGTGCAGCGCGGCCTTGGCGAGCAGGTGGGCGGAGACCGGCGCGGTGATGAAGAGGAACAGCGTGACCAGCACCTCGTGCAGGCTGATCCCTTCGTCGCGCACGCTGAAGTACAGCGCCGACGCGATCAGCAGGCAGCCGACGCCCAGCGTGGTCGCCTTGGTCGGGCCGTGCAGGCGGGTGTAGAAGTCGCGCAGGCGGGCGAGGCCCAGCGAGCCGATGAAGGTGAAGGCCGCGCCGGTGAGGATCAGCAGGGACAACAGGATGTCGGTCATGTTCGTCCGCCTATTCGATGATGTCGCCGCGCAGCAGGTACTTGCACAGCGCGACGGTGCCGACGAAGCCCATCATCGCGATCAGCAGCGCCGCCTCGAAATAGATGGCGTTGCCGAGATGGATGCCGAGCAGCACCAGCAGCGCGATGGTGTTCACGTACAGCGTGTCGAGCGCGAGGATGCGGTCGGGCGCGTCGGGGCCCTTCAGCAGACGCCAGAAGCTCAGCGCGAGCGCCAGCGTGACCAGCGCGTAGGCGATCGGGATGACGGTGATCAGCATGATTCGTCTCCGGTTTCGAAAATCTTCCTCAACGGCGATTCGTAGCGCTGCTTGATCTCGGCGACCAGCGCGTCGGTGTCGCCGGTGTCGAGCGTGTGCACGATCAGCGTGCGGCGGTCGCCGCTCAGTTGCGCCGATACCGTGCCCGGCGTCAGCGAGATGGTGTTGGCCAGCAGGCTGATCGCGAGGTCGGTCCTGAGCGCCAGCGGCACCTCGACGAAGGCCGGGCGCAGGTGCGCCGGCCCCCGCAGGATCAGCCGCGCGACATGGAAGCTGCCGCGCACGATGTCGACGATCAGGATGCCGAGGTAGTGCAGCAGGGTCGGCAGGTGGCGGATGCGGATGCGTTCGGGCCAGAAAGGCGAGGTGACGAAGGGGATCAGCCAGCCGAGCACGGCGCCCAGCACGAGGTGGCCGGCCGACAGCTCGTTGACCAGCAGCAGCCACAGCAGGGCGAGCGTGAGCGTCAGCAGGGGGTGCGGCAGCAGGCGTCTCATCGTGCGTCTCCCGCGGCCGCCTCGCCCAGCACGGCGTCGATATAGTGCTGCGGCGCCTGCAGCTGGGCGGCGGCGGCGGCGGCGAAGTCGGACGCCGGTCCCGCCCACACCGTCAGGCCGGCGACCAAGAGCAGCAGGCCGGCGGCGGGCGCGAGCGCGGCGGTCGTCGGCGCGACCTGCGTCCCGGCATCGTCGCGGCCGTGGGTCTTGTAGAACAGCAGGCTGCCGCTGCGCGCCAGCGCGATCACGCCCAGCAGGCCGGTGGCGAGCACCACCGTCCATGTCCAGGCCGTCAGGCGCGTGTCGAGCGCCGCCTGCAGCAGCATGAACTTGCCGAGGAAGCCCGACAGCGGCGGCAGGCCGGCGACGGCGACGGCGGCGACGAAGAACAGCCCGCCGAGCACGCGGGCGTTGGGCATCGCCGGCCCCGATTCGAACGCGTCGCCGAGTCTGCCGCGCCCCCGCGCGATGCTGTCGGCGACCAGGAACAGCGCGGCGGTGGCGAACACCGAATGCGGCAGGTAGTAGAGGCCGGCGGCGACCGCGTCGGCGCTGCCGAGGCCGAAAGCCAGCAGCAGGCTGCCGACCGAGGCGACCACCAGGTACGCGACCTGCTGCCTGAGCGCGGTGGCGGCGACCGCGCCGAGCATGCCGAGCGCGAGCGTGGCGAGCGCGAGCGGCGCCAGCCAGGCGTCGAGCAGGCCGGCGAGCGGCCCGGCGTCGCCGCCGGCGATGAGGCTGTACACGCGCAGGATGCTGTAGGCGCCGACCTTGGTCATGATCGCGAACAGCGCGGCCACCGGTGCGCTGGTGTGCGCGTAGGCGGCCGGCAGCCACAGGTACAGCGGCAGCAGCGCCGCCTTCAGCGCGAACACGCCGAACAGCAGCAGCGCCGCCGCCTGCACCAGCGCCGCGTTCTCCGCCGGCGTCGCGGCGAGCTTGACCGCCAGGTCGGCCATGTTGAGCGTGCCGGCGACGCCGTACAGCGTGCCGACGGCGAACAGGAACAGCGTCGAGCCGACCAGGTTGATGACGACGTAGTGCAGGCCGGCCTTCACCCGCAGGCGGCCGCCGCCGTGCAGCAGCAGGCCGTAGGAGGCGAGCAGCAGGATCTCGAAGAAGACGAACAGGTTGAACAGGTCGCCGGTGAGGAAGGCACCGTTGAGCCCGAACAGCTGCAGCTGGAACAGCACGTGGAAGTGGCGGCCTTCCTGGTCGATGCCGCGCAGCGCATACAGCAGCGCGAACCCCGCGAGCAGCGCCGTCGTCAGCAGCATCCACGCCGCCAGCCGGTCGGCCACCAGTACGATGCCGTAGGGCGCGACCCAGTTGCCGAGCTTGTAGACCAGGTGGCTGCCGTCGGCGGTCGCGTCGATCAGCGCGAGCGCCAGCGGCAGCAGCGCCAGCACGGCGGCGAGGCTGACGCCGCGCTGCACCGGCAGCGGCGCGCGGCGCAGCGCCAGCAGCAGCACGCCGGCGAACAGCGGCCACACCACGGGCAGGATGGGCAGGTGGGCGAAGCCGTTCATCGGTCCTCCTCGTGCGCGAGGCCGTCGACGTGGTCGTTGCCGAGCTCGGCGCGCGCCTTCAGCGCCAGCACGATGACGAACGCGGTCATGCCGAAGCTGATGACGATGGCGGTGAGCACCAGCGCCTGCGGCAGCGGGTCGGTGTAGCCCTCGGCGGCGGCGCTGATCACCGGCGGCACGCCGATCGCGAGCCGGCCCATGACGAACAGGAACAGGTTGACCGCGTACGACAGCAGGGTGAGTCCCAGCACCACCGGGAAGGTCTGGCCGCGCAGGGCGAGAAAGACGCCGCCGGCGGTGAGCACGCCGATGACGAGGGCGATGAGCGCCTCCATCAGGATTTTTCCTTCTTGATTCGCGGCATCGAATGCAGGCCGCCGAGCTGCAGCAGGATCATCAGCGTGGCGCCGACGACGACGAGGAAGACGCCGAGGTCGAACGCCATCGCCGACGCCAGCTCGAAGTCGCCGACGACCGGCCAGTGCTGGTGGCCGTGGGCCGACGTCAGGTAGGGGTAGCCGAACAGCCAGCTCGCCGCGCCGGTCAGGGCGGCGATGCCGAGGCCCCAGGCGATCAGCGGGTGGCTGTCGGACGGCATGCGCTGGTGGGTCCACTCGGCGCCGTTGGCGAGGTACTGCACGATCAGCGCGACCGCCGTGATGAGGCCGGCGATGAAGCCGCCGCCCGGCTGGTTGTGGCCGCGCAGCAGGATGAACACCGCGACCATCAGCGCCAGCGGCAGCAGCAGGCGGGTCAGCGTGGCCATGATCGCCGGATGGGCGTCCGGGTCCCAGCTGCGCCCGCCGTCGTCGCGGCTCGGCGCGGCCAGCCGGAGGCCGTCGATCATCGCCAGGATGCCCAGCCCGGCGAGCGCCAGCACGGTGATCTCGCCGAGCGTGTCGTAGCCGCGGAAGTCGACCAGGATGACGTTGACCACGTTGCTGCCGCCGCCGCCCGGCACGCTGTTCTCCAGGAAATAGCCGGCGATCGTGTCGTAGGGGCGGGTCAGCACCGCCCACGCCAGCGCGGCGGTGCCGCCGCCGGCGGCGAGCGCGATCGCGCCGTCGCGCCAGGCGCGCGCCGGCTTGCGTTCCGGCGCACCGTGCTGCGGCAGGAAGTAGAGCGCCAGCAGCAGCAGGACGATGGTGACGATCTCGACCGACAGCTGGGTCAGCGCGAGGTCGGGCGCGGAGAACTTGACGAAGATCAGCGACACCACCAGGCCGACCACGCCGATGGTGACCAGCGCGACGAAGCGCTGCCGGTGCCAGCGGACGGTGGCGAACGTCGCCGCGATCAGGGCGCCGGCGGCGGTGAGGCTGACGGCGTCGAGCGGCAGGCCGTCGCGGTCGCCGGTGAGCGGCGTGCCGCCCGCCAGCCAGGGGGCGACGCCGAGCACCAGCGCCGCGGCCAGCATGAAGAACACCTGGCGCTGCAGCGAGCCGTTGTCGAGCAGGCGGGTGACGCCGCGCGCCAGCGCGAACGTGCCCTGCAGCAGGGCGTTGTAGACGACGCGTGCGTCGACGCGGCCGAGCCCGCGCTCGTGCCAGTCGGTCAGCGGCCGCCGCGCGAGATAGATCAGCGCGCCGCCGGCCAGCGCGACGAGGCTCATGACCAGGGCGGGATTGAAGCCGTGCCACAGCGCCAGATGGTATTCGGGCAGCGGCGCCTGCAGCGTGCCGGCGGCCGCCACCGCCAGCAGCGGCGCGACCGTGAAGGCGGGCGCGACGCCCACCACCAGGCACAGTACCACCAGGATCTCGACCGGCACCTTCATCCAGCGCGGCGGCTCGTGCGGCGTCTTCGGCAGGTCGACCGGCTCGCCGTTGAAGAACACGTCGTGGATGAAGCGCAGCGAATAGGCCACCGCCAGCGCGCCGGCCAGCGTCACCAGCGCCGGCAGCAGCCAGCCGCCGACCAGGCTTTCGGAAATCAGCGCCGCCTCGGCGAAGAACATCTCCTTGGACAGGAAGCCGTTCAGGAGCGGCACCCCGGCCATCGCCGCGGCGGCCACCATCGCCAGCGTCGCGGTATACGGCATGAACCGCCACAGGCCGTGCAGCCGCCGCATGTCGCGGGTGCCCGCCTCGTGGTCGATGATGCCGGCGGCCATGAACAGCGAGGCCTTGAAGGTGGCGTGGTTGATGATGTGGAACACCCCGGCGACCGCGGCGAGCGGGGTCGACAGGCCGAACAGCAGGGTGATCAGGCCGAGGTGGCTGATCGTCGAGTACGCGAGCAGGCCCTTGAGGTCGTGCTTGAACAGCGCGGTGTAGGCGCCGAGCAGCAGCGTCGCGAGGCCCGCGCCGGAGACCAGCCAGAACCACTCCGGGGTGCCCGACAGCGCCGGGTAGAGCCGCGCCAGCAGGAACACGCCGGCCTTCACCATGGTCGCCGAGTGCAGGTAGGCCGACACCGGGGTGGGCGCCGCCATCGCGTGCGGCAGCCAGAAGTGGAAGGGGAACTGCGCCGACTTGGTGAACACGCCGAGCAGGATCAGCGCGAGCGTCGGCACGTAGAGCGGGTGCGCGCGAATGTGGTCGGCCGACGCGAACACGTCGGACAGCTCGTAGCTGCCGACGATGTGGCCCAGCAGCAGGAAGCCGCCGAGCATCGCGAAGCCGCCGAGGCCCGTCACCGCCAGGGCCATGCGCGCGCCCTGGCGCGCCTCCTCGCGGTGCTGCCAGTAGCTGATCAGGAGGAAGGACGACAGGCTGGTCAGCTCCCAGAAGATCAGCAGCTGGATCAGGTTCTCCGACAGCACGATGCCGAGCATCGACCCCATGAACAGCATCAGGTAGGCGTAGAAGCGCCCCATGCTGTCGCGCTCCGACAGGTAGTAGCGCGCGTACAGCACGATCAGCAGGCCGATGCCGAGGATCAGCCCGGCGAACAAGAGCGCCAGGCCGTCGAGGCGGAACGCGAGGTTGAGGCCGAGCGCGGGCATCCAGTCCTGCTGCTGGACCAGGGTCAGGCCCTCGAACGGCAGCGGAAACAGGGGCAGCAGCCAGGCCAGCGCCGCCAGCGTGACGGCGCCCGCCGCCCAGGCGGAGTGGGCGCGCCCGAGGCGGGACACCAGCGCAACCAGGGCTGCCCCGACGAAGGGGGTCAGCACAGCAAAGAAAAGCGTCATCGGTCGGGAATCTGAATACGGGACCGGCCTGAGCCGGAAGACGCGGCCATTCTAGCCTGACTTGGCGGCGCGTTTGAACCGGCGGCGGGTCCGGCGGGGCGGCAGGCCGGCCGGCGCGGTCGGCGGAAAGCTTGATGCGCAAACTAGTTTTGTGCAAATATAAAAGGGCGCTTCACCCGCGACCCACGCTGGCCCGTGGAATCGAGCGGGGGAACGCGCTTCATCGTGCGGCCTGCGCGCCGCGTGTCCGGTTTCCCTGCCAGCGCGTTCTGCCTCACGACTGGCGGGCGCAGCTGTCCGTCATCGGCATTGCCGGGAAAGGAATGGCTTGAAACTCACCGACTGGAAATTCGCCGCAGCGGGCTGGCTGGCGAGCGCGTCCGCCCTCGCCGACACCGTCAGCCTCGTCAACGGCGACCGCCTGAGCGGCACCGTGGTCCGCCTCGAGGCCGCCGCGCTGTGGCTCGAGACCCCCTACGCCGGCAAGCTCAAGCTGCCGTGGAAAGCGGTCAGCCGCATCGAGACCGATGCGCCGGTGCGGGTGCGGCTCGACGACGGCAGCGCGCTCGACGGCCAGCTGCTCGCCGCCGACGACGGCCAGCTGCGCATCCGCGCCGGCACCCTCGCGGAAACCGTCCCGCTCGCGCTCGAGCGCGTCGCCGCGATCAACCCGCCGCGCCATCCGGACCGTACGGTGCTCGCCGGCCGGGCGTCGCTCGGCGGCAGCTTCGCCCGCGGCAACACAGACGCCGAAACCCTGCATGTCGACGGCGAACTGGTGGCGCGCAACCCCGCGCAGCGGGTCACCCTCGACGGCGAGCTCAACGAGGCGGCGCAGGACGGCGTCGACACCGCGTCGAACTGGCGGCTCGGCATGAAATACGACCACTTCCTCAAGGACCGCACCTACTTCTACGCGAGCACACGCTTCGACCACGACGGCCAGGCCGACCTCGACCTGCGCAGCACGCTGGGCGTCGGCGCCGGCCGCCAGGTCGTCGAGCGCGACGACCTCAAGTTCGCCTTCGAAGGCGGCCTGGGCCTGGTCAACGAGGATTACGGCAGCGCGCCCGACGAGCGCTTCCCGGGCGCGCGCCTCGGCATCAAGTACGAACAGGCCTTCTGGCAGAAGCGGCTCACGCTGTACCACGGCAGCGACCTGCTGGTGAGCCTCGACGATGCCGAGGACTACCTGCTGCAGACCCGCACCGGCGTGCGGCTGCCGGTCGGCAACGGCCTCAGCCTCGCCACCCAGCTCAACGCCGACTACGATGCAGTGCCGGCGGCGGGCAAGGAAAGCGGCGACACGATGGTGGTGTTCAAGCTCGACTACGCGATCTGATGCGCCCTACCCACGCACACGGTGCGCATCCCGCGTCGGTCGACCCCTGTCATCAGGAGACGGGACCATGGAAAGCTACAGTGCAGGCGGGACCCTGCAGGCGGGCGACCGCAGCCGGGGGGCTCCGACGGTGATCACCTTCGGCGAAACCCTGGTCGACCAGTTCGACGACCGCCACGTTCTCGGCGGCGCGCCGTTCAACGTCGCCTGCCACCTGGGCGCGCTGGGCGCGCATCCGGTGCTGGTGACGCGCACCGGCAAGGATGCGCTCGGCGACGAACTGCTGCAGGCGATGGACGCGCGCGGGCTCGACCTGCGCGGCGTGCAGCGCGACCCGGTCCGGCCGACCGGACGGGTGCGGGTGACCGAGGACGCCGGCGGCCACCGCTTCGACATCCTCCCCGACCAGGCGTACGACTACATCCACCCGGGGCTCGCCCGCATGGTGGGGCTGTCGGTCCATCCCGCGCTGGTCTACTTCGGCACGCTGGCGCAGCGCGCCGAATCGCGGCGCGCGCTGCGCGAGCTGCTGTGCACCGTCGACAGCCAGGTCTTCCTCGACGTCAACCTGCGCGACCCGTGGGTCGACGCCGACACGCTGCGCTGGTCGCTGCGTCGCGCGGGCGTGGTCAAGCTCAACGAGGACGAGCTCGTGCGCATCGCCGACCTGCTCGCGCTCGACGGCAGCACGTCGCGCGACGTCGCCGCGGTGCTGGTCGCCGCGTACGGCCTGCGTCGGCTGGTGGTCACCTGCGGCGCCGCCGGCGCGTGGACGCTCGACGCCGCCGGGCGCGTCGAGTCGGTGAGCGGCACCGCGCTGCCGCGGGTCGTCGACACGGTCGGCGCCGGCGACGGCTTCTCCGCCGTCTTCATCGTCGGCCTGCTGCGCCGCTGGCCGCTCGCCGACACCCTGGCGCGCGCCGACGCCTTCGCGCGCGCGCTGTGCGAGATCCGCGGCGCGGTGCCGGACTCGCCCGACTTCTACGCGCCCTTCATCCGCGACTGGCGACTCGACGCGGAGGTGGCGCGTGCGTGATCTCCATGTGCTGATGCTGAGCGTGCACGGCCTGGTGCGCGGGCACGCGCCCGAGCTCGGGCGCGACGCCGATACCGGCGGCCAGACGCTGTACGTGATCGAGCTGGCCAAGGCGCTCGGCCGCCATCCGCGGGTCGAGCGGGTCGACGTGCTGACCCGCCTGGTCGACGACCCCGCGGTGGCGCCCGACTACGCCGTGCCGCAGGAGCCGCTCGACGCGCGCGCACGCCTGGTGCGGCTGCCATGCGGGCCCCGCCGCTACCTGCGCAAGGAGAGCCTGTGGAACCACCTCGACCAGCTGGTCGACCGCGCCATCGGCTACCTGCGCGAGCAGCCGCGCCTGCCCGACGTCATCCACAGTCATTACGCCGACGCCGGCTACGTCGGCGTGCAGCTGTCGCAGCTGCTCGGCATTCCGCTGGTCCACACCGGGCATTCGCTCGGGCGCTGCAAGCGCGGCCGCCTGCTCGCCCTCGGGCGCAAGGAGGCGGCGATCGAGCGCCAGTTCAATTTTGCGCGCCGCATCGCCGCCGAGGAGGAGGTGCTCGCGCACGTGTCGCTGGTCGTCACCAGCACCCTCCAGGAAAGCCAGGCGCAGTACGGCCTGTACGACAACCACCAGCCGGGGCGCACGGTGGTGATCCCGCCGGGCACCGACACCTCGCGCTTCGCGCCGCCCGGCCGTGCGCCGGTGCCGCCGCACGTGCCGGCGATGGTCGACCGGTTCTTTTCGCAGCCGAAGAAGCCGCTGATCCTCGCCATCTGCCGCCCCGAGATGCGCAAGAACCTGCGCCGGCTGGTCGAGGCCTACGGCACTTCGCCCGAGCTGCGCGAGCGCGCCAACCTCGCCATCGTCGCCGGCAACCGCGACGACATCCGCGATTGCGACGAGGCGCAGGCCGAGGTGCTGAAGGACCTGCTGCTCGACGTCGACCGCCACGACCTGTGGGGCAGCGTCGCACTGCCCAAGCACCACCATCCCGACGATATTCCCGCGCTCTACCGGCTGGCGGCGCAGCGCCGCGGCGTGTTCGTCAACCCGGCGCTGACCGAGCCGTTCGGCCTCACGCTGATCGAGGCGGCGGCGAGCGGCCTGCCGGTGGTGGCGACCCACGACGGCGGGCCGCGCGACATCCTCGCGCACTGCGAGAACGGCGTGCTGGTCGACCCGCTCGATGCGGCCGACATCGCGCGCGGCCTGCTCGCCGTGGTGGGCGATGCGCGCGCGTGGCAGCGCTACGCGCGGCGCGGCGTCGCCGGGGTAGCGAACCACTACACCTGGGACGCCCACGTCGACAAGTATCTGGGGGCACTCGACCGCGTGATCCGCCGGTCCCGCAAGCTGGTGCGCCGCGAGCGCGTCGCGCAGCAGCCCGCGCCGATGCCGTTCGTGCAGCGCCTGCTGGTGAGCGACATCGACAACACCCTGGTCGGCGACCATGCCGGCCTCGCCGAACTGGTGCGGGTGCTGCGCGCGCGGCCGCGCAGCTGCGGCTTCGGCGTCGCCACCGGGCGCCACCTGCCGAGCGCGCTCGAGGCCCTGCGGCAGGCGCGGGTCCCGCAGCCCGACGTGCTGATCACCGCGGTCGGCAGCGAAATCCATTACGGCCCCGAGCTGCGCCCCGACAGCGGCTGGCGTCGCCACATCCAGCATCTGTGGCGGCGCGACGCGCTCGCCGCGCTGCTCGCCGGCGTGCCCGGCCTCACGCTGCAGTCGCCCGACCAGCAGAGCGACTTCAAGCTGAGCTTCGACGTCGACCTGGACGCCGCGCCGGACCTTGCCGCGCTCGAGGCCCGGCTGCGCGCGGCGCGGCTGCACGCCAACCTGATCCTGTCGCACGACGCCTACCTCGACGTGCTGCCGGTGCGGGCGTCCAAGGGCCAGGCGATCCGCTACCTCGCCTATAAATGGGGATTGCCGCTGCGCGCCTTCCTGGTGGCGGGCGATTCGGGCAACGACCTCGAGATGCTGGTCGGCGACACCCTGGCCGTGGTGGTCGCCAACCACAGCGCCGAGCTCGAGAGCCTGCGCGGCCACGACCAGGTCTACTTCGCCGAGGCGCGCTACGCGGCGGGCATCCTCGAGGGGATGGCGCACTACGGCTTCGCGTGGCAGCCCGCGCGGGCCCTGCATACGGAGGCCGCATGATCGAAGCCCTGAAAGCCTGGACCACCGAGCATCGCGATCCGGTCGACGCCTTTCTGCGTCGCTGCTTCGCCGAGAACCGCGCGCTGCTGCTGCAGAGCGACCTGTGCCGGGCGCTCGACGCGCTGGCGGCCGAGTCCGGTGGCGCGCTCGCCGACACCCCGCTCGCGCGCGCAGTGCGGCTGTTCCAGGAGGCAGTGCTGCAGAGCCCGTGGGCCTACTTCGCGCTGCGCGAGCGCGCCGGCCGCTGGCGCTACCTGCGCATGCACCAGGAGCGGCTGGTTCCCGAGTCGGTCTCGGTGAGTGAGTTCCTGCGCTTCAAGGAGCAGCTGGTGCGCCCCGCCGACGAATTCGACAGCGTGCTGGAAATCGACTTCGAGCCCTTCGGCCGCCACGTGCCGCGCCTGCAGGAGGCGCGCTCGATCGGCCAGGGCGTGCTGCACCTCAACCGCCATCTGGCGAGCGCGATGTTCACCCGCCCCGAGCAGGGCCACGCCCGGCTGCTCGACTTCCTGCGCGTGCACACGATAGACGGCCAGCAGCTGATGCTGGCGCCGCACCTCGGCGACGTCGCCGCCGTGCGCGACGCCCTGCGCGAGGCGATGCGCCTGCTCGACGCAAGCGACCCCGCGACGCCGTGGGCCGAGCTGGCGGCGCCGCTCGGCCGGCTCGGCTTCGAGCCCGGCTGGGGCGATACCGCGGCGCGCGCGGGCGAGACGATGGGCATGCTGGTCGACATCCTGGAAGCGCCGTCGCCGACGGTGCTCGAGGCCTTCCTCGCGCGCATGCCGATGATCTCGCGCCTGCTGATCGTGTCGCCGCACGGCTACTTCGGCCAGGACAACGTGCTCGGGCGTCCCGACACCGGCGGCCAGGTCGTCTACATCCTCGACCAGGTGCGCGCGCTCGAGCAGGAGATGCGTGCGCGCATGGTGGCGCAGGGCGTCGACGTCGAGCCGCGCATCGTCGTCGTCACCCGGCTCATTCCCGACGCCGACGGCACCACCTGCAACCAGCCGCTGGAGCGGATCCAGGGCGCCGAGCACGCGGTGATCGTGCGCGTGCCCTTCCATCACGCCAACGGCGAGACCGTGCGGCAGTGGATCTCGCGCTTCGAGATCTGGCCCTACCTCGAGGGCTTCGCCGCGCAGGTCGAGCGCGAGGTGCCGGCGCACCTGGGCGGGCGGCCCGACCTCATCATCGGCAACTATTCCGACGGCAACCTGGTCGCGAGCCTGCTCGCCGGGCGGCTCGGCGTCACCCAGTGCAACATCGCCCACGCGCTCGAGCAGACCAAGTACCTGCACTCGGCGCTGTACTGGGAAGCCAACGACACCGCCTATCACTTCGCGTGCCAGTACACCGCCGACCTCATCGGCATGAACCACGCCGATTTCATCATCACCAGCACCTACCAGGAGATCGCCGGCACCGCCGACGGCATCGGCCAGTACGAAAGCTACCGCGCGTTCACGCTGCCGGGCCTGTACCGGGTCGTCGACGGCATCGACCTGTTCGACCCCAAGTTCAACATCGTCTCGCCGGGCGCCGACGCCGCGATCTATTTCTCCTATGCCGACGACGCGCGGCGGCTGCATTCGCTCGCTCCCGAGATCGAGCACCTGCTCTATGCGGAAGATCCCGGCGTGCCGTACCGCGGGCATTTCGACGACCCGGGCAAGCCGCTCGTCTTCACCATGGCACGGCTCGACCGCATCAAGAACCTGTCGGGGCTGACAGACTGGTTCGGCGCCTGCGAGCGGCTGGCCGGGGCGGCCAACCTGCTGGTGATCGGCGGCCACGTCGACGCCGCCCAGTCGGACGACGACGAGGAGCGCGCCGAGATCGAACGCATGCACGCGCTGATCGACCGGTACGCGCTCGACGGGCGGATGCGCTGGCTCGGCGCGCGGCTCGACAAGAACCTCGCCGGCGAACTGTACCGCCACGTCGCCGACCGCCGCGGCGCGTTCGTCCAGCCGGCGCTGTTCGAGGCCTTCGGCCTCACCGTGATCGAGGCGATGGCGTCCGGCCTGCCGGTGTTCGCGACCCGCTACGGCGGGCCGCTGGAGATCATCGAGCACGGCAGGTCCGGCTTCCACATCGACCCCAACGACGGCGTCGCGGCGGCCGAGTCGATCGCCGACTTCCTGCAGCAGAGCGAGGCCGATCCCGCGCACTGGACGCGCATCTCAGAGGGCGCGCTGGCACGGGTCGCGGCGCGCTACACTTGGCGGCTGTACGCCGAGCGCATGATGACGCTGTCGCGCATCTACGGCTTCTGGAAGTACGTCAGCAACCTCGAGCGCGAGGAGGCCGGACGCTACCTGCAACTGTTCCACCATCTGCAATTCCGCCCGCTCGCCCGCGCGGTGGGCGTGAAAGGACCTCAATGAAATATCTCGAATCCCTGCAGGCCCATCTCGGCGAATGGTCGGGCCTGATTTCGACCGGGCTGCACGTCCTCATCATCCTCGCCCTGACCTGGCTCGCGCTGCGGCTGTCGCGCAAGCTGCTGGCGCGGCTGCGCCGGCACATGCAGCAGGACGTCGACGACCGCGAGCGGATCAAGCGCCTCGACACGCTCGAGCGCGTGTTCCGCTACGTCGCCACCGTCGTCATCACGCTGGTCGGCACGATGCTCGTGCTGTCCGAGGTCGGCATCTCGATCGCGCCGATCCTGGCGACCGCCGGCGTGCTCGGCATCGCCATCGGCTTCGGCGCGCAGAGCCTGGTCAAGGACTACTTCAACGGCTTCTTCCTGCTGCTGGAGAACCAGGTGCGGGTCGGCGACGTCGTCGAGGTCGCCGGCAAGAGCGGGCTGGTCGAGGAGATGACGCTGCGCTACATCCGGCTGCGCGACTACGAGGGCAGCGTCCACTACGTGCCGAACGGCACCATCACCAGCGTCACCAACCGCAGCCGCGGCTTCGCCTACGCGGTGATCGACATCGGCGTCGCCTACCGCGAGGACCTCGACGAGGTCTACGGCGTGATGCGCGCGGTGGGCGAAGCGCTGCGCGCCGATCCAGAGGTCGGACCGAGGATCGTCGACGACCTCGAGATCGCCGGCGTCGACAAGTGGGCGGATTCCGCCGTCGTGATCCGCTGCCGCTTCAAGGCGATGCCGCTGGAGCAATGGGGCGTGCGCCGCGCCTACCTGTACCGCCTGAAGAAGGCGTTCGACGCCGCCGGCATCGAGATCCCGTATCCGCACCTCACCGTCTATCCCGGCCAGGACAAGGACGGCAGCGCGCCGCCGCTGCGGCTGGTGCAGACGGCGGACGCGGCCTGAGCGCGGCTGCTAAGCTGAGACTTCCCCCAGATCTTTCCGAGGACCCTGCCATGGCCGAACCGAGCGACTTTCCCCCTTCCGCTGCGCCTGCGTCATCGATGGCCCGTTTCGCGCGTGCCCGGCTGCCGCTGTGGCTCGCGCTGCTCGTCGCCGTGCTGCTGCTCGTCCTGCTCGGCTGGCAGCGCGTCGCGATGAACCGCGCCGAGGCGGGCCTGGCGGCCGAGCGGCAGGCGCTGAGCCAACAGGCCGAGGCCGACCGCCGCGCGCTGCTGAACGAGCTCAGGGCCAAGGTCGAGGCGAACGCCGACGAGACGAAGCGCCAGTTCGGCATGGCGCTGGCGTGGGCGGTGCGCGGGGAAATGATCCGCAACAACCTCGACCAGGTCGACCAGTTCTTCGGCGAGATCGTCAAGCTGCCGCACACCGAGCGCGTGGTGCTCGCCGACGCCAGCGGGACGGTGCGCGTGTCGACCGACCGCCGCCATCTCGGCGCGGCGCTGACGACGCTGGTGCCGGTCGAGGCGACGCTGGCGGACACGGTCGAGGTGCGCGCCCAGGCCGCGGGGCCGAAGCTGCTGGTGATCCCCGTCATGGGCCTCAACAGCCGCCTCGGCACCGTGGTGGTGAGCTACCGTCAGCCCGACGTCCTCGCGACCGACTGAGGCCGGCAGCCGGTCGGCCGTGAAGGCCATCGGCGGCACATCCGCCCCGCCGAGCTTTCGCTTCTCTCCCTCACGCCTGAGTCGCGGCTAGCCGAGCAGCGCCCCGAGCGTTGCCAGCAGCGTCAGCCACCACGCGCCTGCCGCGCCGCGGGCGGGCAGCCTCGATTCCAGGCGCTGCGCGCGCGCCGCCATCCTGGCCGGGTCGGGAAGGCCGACCCCCGGTTTGGCCCACGACCAGACGGCACGCCGGCGTCCCAGCCATGCCAGCCCGCGGCTCAGGGGCAGCAGGATGTCGCCGGGCGGCAGCGCGGGCGCGCGCCAGCGCAGGCGCAGCGCGAGCAGGCCGAGCGCGGCGGCGGCGAACGTCGGCCAGGCCGCGTCCAGCAGCGTGCCGATGCGGGGTGCCTGCGTGCGCACGCTCGCCGGCGCCATCGCCCAGACCAGCACGGCCGAGGCCAGCACCAGCAGCAACCAGGGGGTGACGAGGCCGCGTGGCGCTGCGGCACCAGGCCCGGCAGTCGCGTATTTGTTCCAGACCAGCCACAGCAGGCGGGCCATGAGCAGGGCCGTGCCGAGCCCCGCCAGCGGCAGCGCCCAGGCCAGCAGATCCGGCCAGGGCGCCGCCAGTTTCGCCAGCGCAAGCTTCAATTCCGTCTTCGCCAGCATGCCGCTGGTCAGCGGCGCCCCGGCGAGCGCCAGCGCCGGCAGAGCGAGCCCGGCCAGGCTGGCGGGCCGGGCGCCACGCAGGCGGATCAGGCCGACGCCAAGGAAAAGCGCACTTTTCGCCAGCGCGTGGTGCAGGGCGTACAGTCCCACCGCCGACAGCAGCAGGGGCCAGAGCGAGGGCGCCGTCAGGCCGGCGCCGACGCCCAGGCTCATGAATCCCATCTGGCTGACGCTGGAATAGGCCAGCAGCACCTTGGGATTGTGCTGCGCGAGGCCGGCGCCGACGCCGAGGAACATGGCCAGCAGTCCGCCGGCCATCAGCGCCGTGCCGGCTTCCGGCAGGGCGTGCGCCCCCAGCGGCAGGAAACGCAGCCAGCCGAGCAGCCCGGCCTTCAGGATCACCCCCGACAGCACTGCGCTTGCCGGAACCGGCGCCACCGGGTGCGCCAGCGGCAGCCACATGTGCAGCAGCGGCACGCCGACCTTGATGCCGAAGCCGGCGATCAGCAGCGCCGCCGCCGGGCCGGAAAGCGGCAGCGCGGCGAGGTCGGCGAGACGATGCGAGCCCGCCGCGCCGACGGCCAGCAGCATGCCCACCACCAGCAGCGCTTCGCCCAGCACCGCCATGACCAGATACACGCGCCCTGCGCGCAGCGCCTCGGCGGTGCCGCTGTGAACCACCAGGCCGTAGGCGGCGAACGTCATCAGCGCGAACAGCAGATAGAAACTGGCCGCGTCCTGGGCCAGGCAGACGCCCAGGTTGCCCGCCTGGGTGGCGAGAAAGAACGCCCAGAAGCGGTGCCTGCCGGCGTCGTCGCGCAGCCAGCCCTGCGCGAAGGCGCCGGCCAGCAGCCACACCAGCGCGGTGAAGAGCAGGAACAGCCGGCCGCTTGCGTCGAGCCCGAGGCTGGTTCCGAGCAGCAGGCCGGGCAACTCGAGGTGCAGGTCGCCGGGTGCTGCCAGCGCCAGGATCAGCCCCGGCAGGGGCGCCCAGGGTGCCAGGCGCAAGGCCGTCGCGCGGCTGCCGCGAAGCAGCACCAGCGGCACGATCAGCAGCGGCAGCAGGACGGGAAGGATGAGGCTGGCAGCGAGCATGCCCGAGCCCGCTCAGCGCGCGAGGAGGGCGAGCAGAATGGCCACGCCGATCAGCCACAGCATCCCGGCCAGCGGCCAGGCGCGCAGGCGCGCTTCCACGCGGGCGGGATGCGCCGACGGTGGCGGCAGCATGGATGGCGGCGCGGCCAGCGGCGGCAGCGGACGGCCTGGCTGCAGGAGCGCGGCCAGCATCCGTTCGACCGGCAGCAGCAGGTCGCCTGGCGGGATGCGGGGCGCGGGCAGCCGCAACCGCACGGCCGCGAAAGCCAGCGCCAGCGCCGCGGCAATCGGCCAGCTTGCGCCCAATGCTGCCCCGGCCTCGAGTGCGTCCTGCCAGGTCGGCGTCGGCGCCAGCCACGCGCCCAGGCCGGCGACGCCAAGCAGCGCAAGCAGCCAGGGCGCCGCGAGGCCCCGGCCTGGTGCCGCAGGCTGCCCCGTCTGGCGGCGTATCAGCCAGAACAGGCGCAGCATCAGCAGCGCCGTGCCGAGCGCGCCGAGCGCGAGCAGGGCGGGGAGCGGTTCGCCCCAGGGCGCCGGCAGCCCCGCCAGCGCCGGCTTCAGGGCGCTCTTGGCGAGCAGGCCGCTGGTCAGCGGCGCACCGGCGAGCGCAAGCGCCGGCAGCGCCAGCCCGGCGAGCACCCAATGCGTCGCCCCGTGCCGCTCTGCCACGCCCAGCCCGAGAAACAGCGCGGCCTTGGCCAGCGCATGATGCAGCGCGTAGAGGACGACGGCCGGCAGCAGCAGCGGCCACAGGCCGGGCGCCAGCAGGCCGGCGCCGACGGCGACCGCGATATAGCCCATCTGGCTGATGCTGGAGTAGGCCAGCAGCGCGCCGGGCTGGCGCTGGGCCAGGCCGACGGCGCTGCCGAAGAAGATGGCCAGCAGCCCCGCCAGCAGCATCGCGGTGCCGGCATCCGGCAGCGCCGCCTCGCCCAGCGGCAGGAAGCGCAGCCAGCCGAGCAGGCCGGCCTTGATCATCGCCCCGGCCAGCACTGCCGCGCCGGGGATGGGGGTGGCGGCATAGGCCAGCGGCAGCGAGACGTGCAGCAGCGGCAGCCCGGTCTTCACGCCGAAGCCGAGGATCAGGCAGGCCACGGCGAGCGGGTGGGCGCCGGCGGCGAGCAGGAGGCCGGACAGGATCAGCACCTCGCCCGCCAGCGCCAGCGTGAGATAGACCCGTCCCGCACGCCATGCTGCGGCGCTGCGGTCGTGCACGACGAGACCGTAGGCGGCGATGCTCATCACGGCGAAGAAGCCGTAGAAGCTGGCGGCGTCGAGCGCCAGGCAGACGCCCAGATTGCCGGCCTGCGCCAGCAGGAAAAAACCGGCAAAGACATGGCGGCGCGCGTCGTGCGCCAGCCAGGCGCGGGCAAACCAGCCTGCGGCAAGCCAGATCAGCGCGGTGAACAGCAGGAAGACGCGGCCGGTTTCGTCGAGCCCGAGGCGGCTGCCGAACAGCAGCCAGGGCAGGTCGAGTTCGAACGGGGCGGGCGCTGCCAGCGCCAGAACCAGCGCCGGCAGCGGCGCCCACGGCGCCAACCGCAGGCCTGGCGCGCGGCCTGCCGGCAGCCACAGCAGCGCGGCGACCAGCAGCGGTGCCAGCAGGCTCAGCGCGATCAGGGCGTCCATTGCAGGTACTCCCGGTCGGCGATCAGCTTGGCCCAGTCGAGCGGACTGAACGCACTGGCGGCGAACAGGCCGACCAGCAGGATCGCGGCGGCGGTGGCGAGCGGTGGCAGCAGCAGCAGCGGCGCGGTCTCCCAGCGGCCGCGCTGCGGGATGTGCTCGGCGGGCCAGGCGGACGGGGCCGGCCGGAACCAGATGCGGTGCAGGACGGGCAGGAAGTAGGCGGCGTTCAGCAGGCTCGACGCCGCCAGCACCGCGAGCACCCAGGGCATGCCCGCCTCCAGCGCGCCGAGCCCGAGATACCACTTGCTGACGAAGCCGGCGAGCGGCGGCACGCCGATCATGCCGAACGCGCCGAGCGTGAAGGCGAGGCTGGTCCACGGCATGCGGCGGCCGGCGCCGTCCATCTCGCTGATCTTGTGGATGCCGAGCGTCTCCGCGTAGTTGCCGGCGCAGAAGAACAGGGTGATCTTCATGATGCCCTGGTGCACCAGGTGGACCAGTCCGCCGATCGTGCCGAGCGGCCCGAACAGCGCGACGCCGAGCGCGATGTAGGAGACCTGGCTGACGGTCGAGTAGGCGAGCCGCTTCTTGAGGTCGTCCTGGAATAGCGCGCGCAGGCTGCCCCAGATGATGGTGACCGCGGCGGCGATCGCCAGCGGCGTGAGCAGGTCGAGCGATTGCGCGAACTCGACGCCGTAGACCTCGTAGACGATGCGCACGATGCCGAAGGCGCCCGCCTTCACTACCGCCACCGCGTGCAGCAGCGCCGACACCGGCGCCGGCGCCACCATCGCCAGCGGCAGCCAGCCGTGCAGCGGCACTAGCGCTGCCTTGACGCCGACGCCGGCGATCAGCAGCAGGAAAACGACCTGCAGCTGCCCGGCCGTTTCCGGCGGCAGCGCCGCCAGCGAGCCGCCGTGGACGAAGTCGGCCTGGCCGGCGAGGCCGTACAGCCACACCGTGCCGACCAGCAGCAGGGCGCCGCCGCCGAGCGTATAGCCGAGATAGACGTGGCCCGCGCGCATGGCCTGCTCGGTGCCGCGGTGCACCACCAGCGGATAGGTGGCCAGCGTCAGCAGCTCGTAGAAGACGAAGAAGGTGAACAGGTTGCCCGCCATCGCCACGCCGACGGTGGCGGTCACGCACAGGCTGAAGAAGCCGAAGAAGCGGCTGCGGTGCGGCGCGCCTTCCAGATAGCCGATGGCATAGAGCGTGGTGAACAGCCACAGCACCGCCGACAGGGTGACGAACAGCAGCGCCAGCGCGTCCGCCTTCAGCACCAGGTCGAGGCCCGGCAGCACGGTGTGGCGGAACACGTATTCGTGGTCGTTCAGCACCCCCCACAGCATCACGCCGATCAGCGCGAGCTTGGCGAGCGCGCCGATCAGGTTGAGCGCGGTGCGCAGACGGATGCGCGATTCGGCGAGGAAGAAAATGAAGAGGCCGGGCAGGAAGGAACTCAGCACCACCCCCACCGGCAGCCAGGTGTCGATCATGCCGCCCCCCCGACCGCCAGCAGCGCCAGCAGCGGCGCGCCGAACAGCCCCAGCAGGATAGCCGCCAGCGCCAGCGCGAAGGCGCTGAATTCGAGCGTGCGCGGCACCCGCGTCACGCGGTCGCCCGATGCCACCGGCAGGAAGGCGCGGCGCAGCACCTTGAACACGTAGGCCGCGGTCAGCAGGCCGCCCGCGATCATCACCGCCACCCACCACCACTGCCCGGTTTCCAGCGCCGCCCGCAGCAGCAGCCACTTGGCGGAGAAGCCGCCGGAGGGCGGCAGGCCCATCAGCGTCACCCCGGCCAGCCCGAAGCTGAACAGGGTCAGCGGCAGGTGCGCGCCGACGCCGCCGAGGCGGCCGATGTCGTCGCGCCCGGTGGCGACGATCATGCTGCCGGCCGCAGCGAACATCGCCGCCTTCGCCAGTCCGTGCGCCACCGCCTGCATCACGCCGCCCTGAACGGCGCTCTCGGCGGCGTCAGGCGGCACCAGGGTGGCGAGCGGGAACAGCAGGAACAGGTAGCCGACCTGCGCCACGGTGGAATAGGCCACCAGCATTTTCAGGCGCGTCTGCGCCAGCGCCAGCGCCGAGCCCCACAGGATCGCCGCCGCGCCCAGGATGCCCAGCAGCTGCGCGGCGGCCACCGTGGTCAGCGGCGCGAACAGCTCCAGCCACAGCCGCAGCACCAGATAGAACGTGGCCTTGATCACCAGCGCCGAGAGCAGCGCGGAGACCGGCGCCGGGGCGCCGCCGTGGGCCGGCGGCAGCCAGAAGTGGAAGGGGAAGAGCGCGGTTTTCAGCAGCAGGCCTGCCAGCATCAGCGCGGCCGCCAGGGTGGCCGCGAGCGGCGCGTCGGCGCCGACCAGCGGCGCCAATATCGCCAGCGAGACGCTGCCGTAGCTGCCGTAGATCAGCGCGACGCCGAGCAGCCAGGCGCCCGAGCCGAGCAGGGTGGCGAGCAGGTAGCGCAACGCCGCGGTCACCGGCGCCTGGCCGCCGGCGATCGCCACCAGCCCGACCGCCGCCAGCCCCAGCAGCTCGAGCGTGACGTAGATGTTGAACAGGTCGGCCGACAGGAACAGCGCGTTGAGCGCGGCCAGCAGATAGCCTGTCATCGGCCAGAACAGTTCGCGCCCTTTCGGCTGGGCGGCGAAGTAGCCGCGCGCGTAGATCGCCAGCGGCAGCGCGACCGCCTGGGCCAGCAGCAGCATCACCGCGGCGAGGCCGTCGGCCAGGAGGTCGATGCCGAGCGGCGCGCCCCAGCCGCCGACGGCATGAACGCGCGCGCCGCCCGCCAGCAGCTGGCCGGCGAGCTGCAAGACGAGCAGCCCCTGCAGCGCGATCGCAGCGATGGCGAGCCGTCCGCCGCGCCCCGGGCCGAGCACGAAGGCGAGCGTGCCCCACGCCAGCGGCAGCATGATCAGCCAGGGCAGCGGGTCGAGAAAATCAGTCATCGGCGGCGCCCGCGTCGGGACCGTCTTCCGGCAGGCGCATGCGGCCGCTGAGGTCGAGCAGCTGCCGCGCCAGCGCGAGCGCCAGCGCGGTGGCGGCGATCGCGACGACGATGCCGGTCAGCACCATCGCCTGCGGCACCGGGTCGATACCGCCGTCGCGCTGGCCCAGCCCCACCAGGATCAGGAAGGCGCCGCTGCCGAGGATGTTGAAGGCGAGGATCTTGCGCAGCAGCTGCGGCAGAAGCAGCAGGCCGGCCAGCCCGATCGCGACCAGCGCCGCGCCCGCCAGCGCGTAGAGCAGGCCGACGCTCATGGCTCCACCTCGGTGCCGGCGAGGTAGAGGCCGGCGAGCGTGAGTCCGATCGACAGCGTGAGGCCGGCCTCGATCAGCAGGATCAGTCCGCCGGCCGCGGCAGGCGGGTACTGCAGCAGGCTGCCCTGCCCGAGCACGGCCACCGCGACCGCGACGAAGACCAGCAGTCCCAGCGCGAGCCCGCCGCGCAGCAGCAGGCCCGGCTGCGCCCACGCCGGCAGCAGCCCGGCCAGACGCAGCAGCACGCCGGCGGCGGCCAGCACGGCGCCGGCCTGGAAAGCCCCGCCGGGCGCGTGGGCGCCGATCCACAGCAGATAGCCCGCGACCAGCACCATCAGGGGCGCGACGAGCCGCGCCAGCGTCTGCAGCAGCGGGTGCGCCGGGGCGGCGGCGCGCGCGGCGTGCGGACGGGCCAGCGCCAGCACGCCGACGAGCGCGAGCAGCAGCACCGCCACCTCGAGCAGGGTGTCGTAGGCGCGGAAGTTGAGCAGCACCGCGGTGACCGGGTGGTCGACGCCGCTGTCGCCGAGCTTCGCGGCGACCCGCGCGGGCAGGCGCACGGCGGGTTCGGGCAGGTCGAGCATCGCCAGGCCGAGCGCCGCCGCCAGCCCGGCGGCGAGCAGCACGACGAGCGCCGCGACTGCTCGGCTCACGGCCCGGGCTCCCTTTTGGCGCGCAGGTGGCCGACCGCGTCGAGCAGCAGCGCGCCGGTGAGGCCGGCGCCGATGGCGGCCTCGGCGAGCGCGATGTCGGGCGCGCCCAGGCGCGCCCAGGCGAGCGCCATCAGCAGGCCGAACACGATGAACAGCACGACGCCGCGGAAGACGTCGGCGACGGTCAGCGCGCGCGCCGCGCTCCACACCAGCGCCGCGACCAGCAGCAGGTCGAACGCCAGCGCCGCGGTCATTCGGCGTCTCCCGCCCGCCACGGCTCGATGCCGTGGCGGCGCGCACGGCGCGCGATCAGGAAGCCGACGGTGGCGCTGGCGGCAAGCGCGAGCAGCCACACCAGGAGCAGCTTGATCGCCAGCGCCGCGCTCGGCGCCTTCAGCAGCAGGCCGAACACGACCAGGCCGAGGCCGAGGTTGTCGGCCTTGGCGAGCGCGTGCAGGCGGGTGTAGACGTCGGGAAAGCGCAGCAGCCCGACGGTCCCCGCGAAAAAGAAGGCCGCCCCGGCGACCAGCAGCACGAGGCTCGCCCAGTCAGCGATCGTCATCGACGGGCGCCTCCTCGCGCCAGGCACGGCGGGTGAACGCGGCGCCGGTGATCGCCGCCAGCAGCGCGAACACCAGGGCGGCGTCGACCAGCGCGGGCGCACCCGTCGCGTCGCCCAGCAGCAGCAGGATCGCCACCCCGGTGGTGCCGAACAGCAGCGCCGCCAGCAGGCGGTCGGCGGGGGTGGGGCCGCGTGCCACGCGGACCAGCGCGACCAGCAGGTTGACGAGCAGGAAAACGGCGAGGGCGAGCGTCAGGCTGTTCATCGGGTATCGAGGGTCAGGCCCAGCATCTGCGCCAGGCGGGTTTCGGCGGTGCGCACCTCGGTCTCGGTCGGCGCCGACGCGTCGAGTACGTGCAGACACAGGCGGTCGCCCTGCAGTTCCACGCTGAGCGTTCCGGGCAACAGGCTCATGGTGTTGGCGAGCAGCACCCGGCTGATGCCGGCGGGCAGGCGCAGTCCGACCTCGTGGATGGCGGGGCTGAGCGCGAGGCGCGGGCGCAACGCGAACCACGCGACCTGCACGCCGCCGCGCAGCGACTGGTGGACGAAGAAGACCAGGAAGCGCAGCAGGCCGATGCGCGAGACATGGGTCGGCACCGGCGGCAGCAGCCGCAGGCTGGCAGCGCTGGCGAACGCGACGGCGACGCTGCCGACCGCCCAGCTGCCGGGCCGGCCGTCGGTCAGCGCCCACCACAGCAGCGCGAACAGGGTGCCGCGCCAGAGGAAGGCGCGCACGGCGGCGAGCGTGATCTTCATCGCACCGGCGCCTCCACCACCGCGTGCGGCGGGTTGCTGAAGCGCACGCTTTCCGGCGCGTTGGTGCCGCCGGTCATGACGAAACTCATCGCCTCCTCCATCGTCCAGTCGGTCATCACCACGTCGGCGAGCGGCAGGATTTCAATATAGCCCGAGGTCGGGTTGGGCGAGGTGGGCACGTAGACGACTGCCAGCTCCTGCCCGCTGTCGGCGTCGCGCATCACCCGGGTGATGAGCCCGACCGCCTTCATCTCCGGGGAAGGAAAGCTGATCAGCACCACCCGCTGCCCCTGCACCGGCGGCTGGCTCACCGTCTGCAGGAAGCGCTTGGTGGCGCCGTAGATGGTCTGCACCAGCGGCAGGCGGACCAGCCAGCCCTCGAAGGTGGCGATCAGCCGTTTGCCGACCACGAACGAGGCGAACAGGCCCACCAGGTAGAGCAGGACGAGGGTGAACAGGGCGGCAAGGCCGTACTGCACGCCGGAGTCGAGCAGCCCGCTCGCCAGCGCGTCGGAGAACGGCCGCAGCAGGCGCGCCAGCGCCTTGAGGAAGGGCGCGCCGGCGCTCGCCAGCAGGCCGAACAGGAAATCGAACACCAGCCAGGTCACCCACAGCGGCGCGACCGTGAGGAAGCCGATCAGCAGGTAGCGCAGCAGGTGCGGATTGCGCGGGGTCGTGCGAAGCATGGCCGGGCGGGATCAGCCGGGGTGGCCGGCGATCAGCACGTCGCTCGCCGAGTGCGCCAGCACGTGCTTGGTGACGCTGCCGAGCAGCAGTTCCTCCATCACCGACTGGCCGTGCTTGCCCATCACGATGAGGTCGGCGTCGACCGTCTGCTCGTGCTCGATGATGCGCAGCGTGGCGGGGCCGTGCACGAACTGGCGCGTCAGCCTGTTGACCGGCACGTCGAGCGTGGCGACGAAGGCGTCCATCTCGGCCATCGCCGCCTCGCGTGCCTGGATGCGGTATTCGTGGATCCTGTCGTCGTCCATGCCGGCGAGGCGGAAGGTCGATTCGAGCTCGACCGCGAACGCGTTGAGCAGCACGATGTCTGCGTCGGGCAGCCAGGCGTGCGCGACCTTGACGGCGGCCGCCGCGTGCACCGAGAAGTCGACCGGCGCGAGGATGCGCCGGTACGGCGCCTGCGGGCGCTGCTTGACCGCCAGCAGCGGGCGGCGCGACTTGCGCAGCACGCGCTCGGTGGTCGACCCGAGCAGCATCTCGCGCACGAAATGCGCGCCGCGTGCGCCCATCACCAGCAGGTCCGCCTGGCGCGATTCCGCCAGTTCGGCGAGCACCGGCAGCGCCGAGCCCCGCAGGAGCTCGGTGTCGATGCGGCTGTCGTAGCGCGACGCCAGACTGGCCGCCAGCTCGGCCAGGTTGCTGCCTGCCTGCGCGAGCAGTTCAGCCTCGATTTTTTCCGCCTCGCCGGGGATCAGGCGGCGCAGCTTGTCGAGCGCGCTGGCGCTGACGACGTGCGCCAGCGTCAGGCGCGCGTCGGGATGCAGCTGCGCGAGCTGCGCGGCGCGCTCCAGCGCGTGGCGCGCAGGCGCCGAAAAGTCGGTGGCGGCGAGCAGGGTGTGGGTCATGGCGATTCCTTTTCAGGGGTCAGTTCGGCGGAGGCGATGCGGGCGGCCAGGTCGAGCGCGGCGAAATCGGCAGCCTGGTCGAAGGGATGCAGCACCTCGATGTTGCTGAGCCCGGCCAGGCGCCGGGCCTCGTCCTCGTCGCGCGCGACGACGGCGATGTGGCCGTCGAAATGCTGTTCGGCGAGCGCGTTCAGCAGGGCGCGGTTGGAGGCGTAGTCGGGCAGGGTGCTGACGACCCAGCGCACCTGTGCGAGCGGCAGGCTCTCGACGTAGTCGGGCGCCTCGCCGTCGCCGAAGCGCGCGTCGAGGCCGTGGTTCTGCTGGGCGCGCACCACCTCGGGGTCGAAATCCACGCCGACGACGTTGATGCCCTGCTGCTGCAGCGTGTGGGCGAGGCGGGCGCCGTAGCGGCCGAGGCCGAACACGACGACGTCGGGACGCACGTCGTTGTCGTGCGCGTGCTCGACCGCGAGTTCGCGGAAGGGATGCTTGCGCTCGAACACCCCCAGCCAGGGCGCGACCCAGGCGTACAGCCGATGCGAGTAGATGATCATGTAGGACGATAGCGCGATGGTGATGAGACCGACCAGGGTGGTGAGCCCCAGCGCGCTGTTGCCGACGTGGCCGAGGCCGATGCCCATGGCGACGAAGATGATCGAGAACTCCGAGATCTGCGCGACGGTGAGTCCGGCGAGGAAACCGGTGCGCTTGCGGTAGCCCATGTAGCCCATGATCGCCATCACGATCAGCGGGTTGCCGATCAGCACGAACAACGACAGCACGATCGAGGTGCCGATCTCGTCGCCGAGCGTCGAGAAGTCGAGCTTGGAGCCGAGGTCGAGGAAGAAGAACAGCAGCAGGAAGTCGCGGATGCTGGCGAGCCGCGCGCTGATCGCCTCGCGGTAGGCGGTCGAGGCGAGCGAGAAGCCGGCGAGGAAGGCGCCGGCTTCCTTGCTGAAGCCGGCGTACTCGCCGGCCGCGGCGAGCGTCGTGCCCCAGGCGATCGCGAAGATCAGCAGCAGCTCCTGCGAGCGCGCCAGCGTGTCGACGATGCGCGGCAGCACGTAGCGCATCAGCACGAACAGCAGCAGCGCGGCGCCGACCAGCCGCGCCGCCAGCGTCAGCATCAGGGTGGCGCCGCCGGCCGCCTCCTCGCCGATGCCGCCGAGCCCGCTCATCACCATCATCGCGATCACCACGGCGAGGTCCTGCACGATCAGGAAGCCGACCGCGATGCGGCCGTGCAGCGAATCGAGCTCACGCTTGTCGGACAGGAGCTTGACGATGATGATGGTGCTCGAAAAGGTCAGCGCGACCGCGACGTAGAGCGCTTCCATCCAGCCCTTGCCGAGGGCGATGATGATGGCGAAGCCGAACAGGATGGTGAAGGCGAGCTGGCCAAGGCCGGTGGCGAGCGCGACCGGCCCGATGTGGCGGATGTGCTTGAGGTCGAGCTTCAGCCCCACCACGAACAGCAGCACGGTGATGCCGATCTGCGCCAGGAGGTCGATCTGTTCGTGCGCCGTGACCAGCGCGAGCCCCGAAGGCCCCACCAGGATGCCGACCGCGATGTAGGCGATCAGCACCGGCTGGCGGAGGCGGACCGCGAAGGCGCTGACGGCGGCGGCGATCAGCAGCAGGACGGCGAACTCGGCAAAAGGCTCATGCATCGTTGTCGTGGTGTCGTGTCGGTTGCTTCACTGGTTCGAGCGTAGCCGATCCGGTCCCGGTCCGGCGCGGCGCATCACGGGGCGTCCTCGAGGTGGGTCGGGATCCGCAGGCCCACCTGGGTGATGCGGCCGTCGACCACCGCGCGCACCACGAACTCCAGCTTGCCGACGCGGACCCGGTCGCCTGCCACCGGTTCGCCGCGCAGCTTCAGGCCGAGGAATTCCGCGAGCGTGCGTCCGGCCGCCGTTTCCGGCAAGGGGAGGTCGTACTGTGCGCAGAGCGCTTCGACCTGCGCATCGCCGCGCAGCACGAAGTCGCCGTAGAACTTTCGCTTCTCCAGGTAGGCCGGCGCTTCGGGCCTGACCAGCAAATCGCTCAGCGCATCGCTCTCCGCGGTTCGCGCCAGCACGTAGAGCATGTCGCCGGGGACCAGCGTGCCCGCGGCCTCCGGCGGTACCGCCTCGCTGTCCCTGAGGACCGCGACCGGGCGCGCCGAGCCGGGCAGCCGCAACGCGTCCGCCTGGCGCCCGACGAGCGGCGCAGCCGGGGTCAGCCGATAGCCGAAGAGGGCGTGGCCGCTCGCCTGCGCCGTGGCGAGATCATGGCGCTCGGTGGGCTGGGGCGCCGGCGGGACCTCCAGGCGCAGGCGACGCGCCAGTGCGGAAATCGACCAGCCTTGCACGGTGAGCGAGATCAGCACGACGAAGAAGGCGACGTCGAGCACGAGCGGTGCTTCCGCGACGCCGGCCAGCAGCGGGAACAGGGAAAGGATGATGGGCACTGCGCCGCGCAGCCCGACCCAGGAGATGAACATCTGCTCGCGCCAGGGGAAATGGAAGGGAAGCAGGCATATCAACACCGCCAGCGGCCGCGCGACGAACATCAGCACCAGCGCGATCGCGAGCGCCTCCGGCGCGTGTTCGACGAGATCGCTCGGCGTGGCGAGCAGGCCGAGCACCAGGAACATGCTGATCTGCGCGAGCCAGGCAAGGCCGTTGTGCACCTGGAGAATATTGGTCGATTCGCGCGGGCTGCGGTTGCCGATCACGACGCCGGCCAGGTAGACGGCAAGAAACCCGCTTCCGCCCAGTACCGTGGTGAGGCTGTAGAGCATCAGCCCGCCGGCGAGGATCAGCATCGGGTACATGCCGCGCTCGAGCGGCAGGCGGTTGACCAGCCACACCAGCACCCAGCCGCCGCCCAGGCCCGCGGCCAGGCCGAGGCCCATCTGCTGGATCAGCAGGCCCAGCGTTTCCCAGCCGGGCAACTGCCGGCCGGCAAGAATCAGTTCGATCAGGGCGATGGTGAGCAGCGCCGCCATCGGGTCGTTGCTGCCGGATTCGATCTCCAGCGTGGCGGCCACCCGTTCCTTCAGCGTCAGTCCCTTGGCATGCAGCAGCGCGAACACTGCCGCGGCATCGGTCGAGCCGACCACGGCGCCGACCAGCATGCCTTCGAGCAATCCGAAATCGAGCACCCAGGCTGCGAACAGGCCGGTGACCACGCAGGTGATCACCACCCCCAGGGTGGCGAGCGTCGCTGCCGGCCGCAGGCTGGCGCGGAAACTCTCGGCGCGGGTGTTGAGGCCGCCGTCGAGCAGGATGACGGCGAGCGCCAGGCTGCCTACGGTGTAGGCGATGCCGCTGTCGTCGAACTGGATGCCGCCGGGGCCGTCCTCGCCCGCCAGCATGCCGACCGCCAGGAACACCAGCAGCAGCGGCATGCCGATGCGGTACGACAGCGCGCTGGCGAGGATGGCCAGCAGCAAGAGGACCGCGCCGGCGAGGACGAACTGGTTGATCAGCTCCATGCCGCCGGTGTCTCAGCCGGGGGAACCGTTGCGGAAGCGGATCAGCGCCTTTTCGGCTTCGACGACGCCGTACACGATGATCCCGAACACGACGATGCGTCCCCACGCCGCGGCGTCGAGCGCGGCGGTGGCGAACAGCGCCTGCAGCGCCGGCAGGTAGGTGAACAGCCCCTGCAGGACGATGAGGATGCCGATGGCGATCAGCACTGCGCGGTTGCCGACGAAGCCCGACCAGCCGACCACCGGCGCGACGAGGCGGCGGCAGTTGAACAGGTAGAAGATCTCGCCCATGACGAGGGCGTTGATCGCCGCGGTGCGCGCGATCTCGAGCGGCACGCCGCGCTCGAGCTCCCACAGGAACAGGCCGAGCGACCCGGCGACCAGGAACACGGTGACGAACGCGATGCGCCACAACATGAAGCGCGTCAGCAACGGCTCCTTCGGGTTGCGCGGCGGCTGGCGCATGGCCTCGGGTTCGGGGCGCTCGAAGGCGAGCGCCAGCGCGAGCGTCACCGCCGTCACCATGTTGACCCACAGGATCTGCACCGGGGTGATCGGCAGGGTGAGCCCGAGCAGGATCGCGATCAGCACCATGCCGGCCTGTGCGGCATTGGTCGGCAGGATGAAGACGATGGCCTTCTTCAGGTTGCCGTAGACGGTGCGGCCTTCCTCGACGGCGTGCGCGATCGACGCGAAGTTGTCGTCGGCGAGCACCATTTCCGCCGCTTCCTTGGCGGCCTCGGTGCCTTTCTTGCCCATCGCCACGCCGACGTCGGCCCGCCGCAGCGCGGGCGCGTCGTTGACGCCGTCGCCGGTCATCGCCGTGACATGGCCCAGGCCTTGCAGCGCTTCGACCAGGCGCAATTTATGTTCCGGACTGGCGCGGGCGAAGATGTCGGTCTGCGCGACCACGTCGCGCAGCTGCGCGTCGTCGAGGGTCTCGATCTCGGCGCCGGTCGTCGCGCGCACCGCCTCGCCCAGCCCCAGCTGCTTGCCGATGGCCTGCGCGGTGGCGGCGTGGTCGCCGGTGATCATCTTGACCCGGATGCCGGCGGCGCGGCAGGTGGCGACCGCCTCGATCGCCTCCTCGCGCGGCGGGTCGGCCAGCCCCAGCACCGCGAGCAGGGTGAAGCCGCCGTCCTCGATGTCGGAGAAGTTCAGCGTCGTCGTGGTTTCGTGCCGCACCGCCAGCGCCAACAGCCGCATGCCCTGGGCGGCGGCATCCTCCATGCGTGCATGCCAGAAGTCGGGCGCGAGCGGCGCTTCGCCGTCTGCGTCGCGCTGCGTTTCGCACAGCGCCAGCACGCGCTCCGGTGCCCCCTTCAGATAGATGAACCCGCGCCCCTCGTGGTCGTGGTTGAGCGTGGCCATGAAGCGGTGCTCGGACTCGAACGGGATGACGTCGCTGCGCGGCAGCGCTTCGCGGGTCTGGCGCGGGTCGAGCCCGGACTTCATCGCCAGGGTCAGGAGCGCGCCCTCGGTGGGGTCGCCGGCCAGCTGCCAGCCGGCGTCGGTGTCGCGCAGCTCGGCGTCGTTGCACAGCAGGGCGGCGTGCGCCACTTCCTGCAGCAGCGGGTGTTCGGGCTCGACGGTCTCGCCGTCGCGGGCGAAGCCGCCTTCGGGGGCGTAGCCGCTGCCCGACACCTCGAACACGCCATCGGCAGCGATGACGGTCTGCACCGTCATTTCGTTGCGGGTCAGGGTGCCGGTCTTGTCCGAGCAGATGACGCTGACCGCGCCCAGCGTCTCCACCGCGGGCAGGCGGCGGATGATGGCGTGGCGGTGCGCCATGCGGGTGACGCCGATGGCGAGCGTGATGGTCATGATCGCCGGCAGGCCCTCGGGGATCGCCGCCACCGCGAGGCCCACCGCGGCGAGGAACATGTCGCTCGCCGGATAGTCGCGCACCCACACGCCGAAGCCGAAGATCAGCGCCGACAGCAGCAGGATCACGCCCGCCAGCCACTGGCCGAAGCGCGCCATCAGCTTCAGCAGCGGGGTAGTGAGCTTCTCGACCGTTGCCAGCAGGGTGCTGATGCGCCCCAGTTCGGTCGCGGTGCCGATGGCCGTCACCACGCCGGTGCCCTGGCCGTAGGTGACGAGCGTGCCCGACCAGGCCATGCTGGCGCGGTCGCCGAGCGCGGCATCGGCTGCCACCGGGTCGACCTGCTTCTCCACCGCGAGCGACTCGCCGGTCAGCGCGGCTTCCATCACCCGCAGGCTCTTGACGTCGATCAACCGGAGGTCGGCCGGCACGCGGTCGCCCGAAGCCAGGTGCACGATGTCGCCCGGCACCAGGTCTTCGGCGGGGATTTCGTGGCGTTCGCCGGCGCGGGTGACGATGGCGTGCGGCGACAGCATGCTGCGGATCGCGTCGAGCGCCTCCTCGGCGCGGCCCTCCTGGATGAAGCCGATCAGCGCGTTGATGACGACCACGCCGAAGATGACGCCGGAATCGAGCCAGTGGCCGAGCAGCGCGGTGATGACGCCGGCCGCCAGCAGCACGTAGATCAGGACGTTGTGGAATTGCAGCAGCAGGCGCTGCCACGCCGGCTGGCGCCTGGGCGGCGGCAGGCGGTTGGCGCCGTATTCCACGCGCCGCGCGTCGACCGCGTCCGGTGTCAGGCCCGAGCGCGCCGCTTGCAGTCGTGCCAGCGCGTCGTCCGCGGTGAGGGTGTGCCAGGAGGCGTGCGCGTCATTGTCCTGCAATCGGAACTCCCTTCGATCGGCCTACAATTGTTTATCTCGTCTCTCGATGACACGTTAGCACGATGTCCGTTCCCCTTCTCGCCGGTGGACTGGCCGGTGGCGTCGGCCTGTTCCTGCTCGGCATGTGGCTGATGACCGACGGCCTCAAGCTCGCGGCCGGCCCCGCGCTCGAGCGCATCCTCGCGCGCTCGACCGGCACGCGCCTGCGCGGCCTCGCCTCCGGCGTCGCGATCACCGCGCTGGTGCAGTCGTCTTCGGCGGTGACGGTCGCGACGATCGGCTTCGTCAATGCCGGCCTGCTCACCCTCGGCCAGGCCTTGTGGGTGCTGTTCGGCACCAACGTCGGCACCACCATGACCGGCTGGCTGGTCGCCATCGCCGGCGTGGATTTCAAGATCGAGGCGCTGGCGCTGCCGATGGTCGGCGTCGGCATGGTGCTGCACCTGACGGGCCAGGCGAGCCGGCGCGGCGCGCTGGGGATGACGCTGGCCGGATTCGGCGTGCTGTTTCTCGGCATCGATATCCTCAAGGACACCTTCACCGACCTCGGCAGCCAGATGGCGCTGCCGGAAGGCAGCGGCGCGCTGGGCGTGCTGGCACACGTCGGCGTCGGCGCGCTGCTGACCGTGCTGATGCAGTCGTCGAGCGCAGCGCTCGCGGTGGCGCTGACCGCAGCGCAGGGCGGCCTGCTCGACATCAACGATGCCGCCGCCGTGGTGATCGGCGCCAACATCGGCACCACGGCCAAGGCCTTGCTGGCCGCGCTGGGCGCCACGCCGAACGCGCGCCGCGCCGCCGCCGCGCACGTCCTGTTCAACCTGCTGACCGGGGCGGTGGCGCTCGCGCTGCTGCCGTGGCTGATCGACGCCATCGAGAGGATGCGCGACCTGCTGGAGCTCGAGGCCGCGCCGGCGGTGACGCTGGCGCTGTTCCATACCGTGTTCAACGTGCTCGGCGTGGTCCTCATGTGGCCGCTCGCCGACCGGCTGGCGGCCTTCCTCGCGCGCCGCTTCCGCACCGCCGAGGAGGACGAGGCGACGCCGCAGTATCTCGACCGCACCGTGCTCTCCGTGCCGGCGCTCGCGCTCGACGCGCTGGTCCGGGAAGTGCGTCGCTCGGGCGAGATCGCGCTGCGCGGGGCGCGCCGGGTGTGGGGCATGAAGCCGCCCGCGTCGCCGGTGGGGCTCGCCGAGCAGGCGGTGGTGGCGAAGCTCAACGCGGCCATCGGCGCCTTCATCGCCGACCTCCACCGCGTCAGCATGGCGGCGGAGAGCGCGCAGCGCCTGCCCGAGGTGCTGCGCGCGGCGCGCTATTACGACGCGGTCGCCGAGCTGGCCGCGGAGCTCGCGACGATGCCCTATCCGGACACGCTCGGCACGCAGGCCTTGCGGGCGCGCATCCTGGGCTTCCAGGACCATGCCGAAACCCTGCTGACGACCGAGACCGGCGAGGCCGACGCGGAGACGCGCGAGGCCGAGCTGCTGCAGCACTATCGCGCGCTCAAGGCGGCGGTGCTGGCCGCGGGCGCGGGCGGCGAGTACGACATCCACGACATGGAGCTGTGCCTGCGGCGGCTGAGCCGCATGCGCCGGCTCGCCGAACAGGCGCTGAAAGGCGCGGCGACGCTGCGGCGCCTAAACCAAACGGCCGCCGACGCGGTCACACCGGGTACGCCGCACAGCCAGCCAGCCTGACGAGCCATGTCCTTCGAACGCTTTCGCCGCTACCTGCCCGACCCCGACGCCCTGCGCCAGCACCGTGCGCTGCGCTGGCTGTCACCGTGGCTGCAGCATCCGCGCCTGTGGCACGTCAACCGCCGCGGCATCGCGATGGGCCTGGCGATCGGCGTGTTCTTCGGCCTGCTGATCCCGGTGGCGCAGATCTTCTTCGCCGCGGCGGTCGCGCTGCTGCTGCGCGCCAACGTCCCGGCCGCGGTCGGCAGCACGCTGATCACCAATCCGATCACCTTCGCGCCGGTGTACTACGCGGCCTATCATCTGGGTGCCTGGATGCTGGGGCATGCCGAGGTGCCGGTGGCCGACGTCGACCTCGCAAACGTCGCCGCCCGGACCGAGACCGGCCTGGCGCTGTGGGTGGATCGGGTGGCGACGGTCGGCGCGCCGCTGGCGACCGGATTGCTGACGCTGGCGGTGTGCCTGTCGGTGCTGATCTACTTCGCGGTGCACTGGACCTGGCGGCTGCGCATCGTGCGCGCCTGGCAGCGCCGCAAGGCGCGCCGGCACGGGCGCTGAGGCCCCGTCCGCAGCGCCCGCCGCTGCCCGGGCGACCGGATTCGGCAATACTGACAACGCGTGCGCCATGCCGGGCGTGCGAATTTCAAGCGTGTATACCAAGGCAAGCGCGGACGGGGAGCCGCTTTCTCACAGTCGCATGCAAAACCTCGCCCTGATCTGGCTGTCGCTGCTCGCCTGCCTCGCGGTGATCGGCTTCGCCGGCGTGCGGCTCTCGCGCTACGGCGACATCATCGCCGAGAAGAGCGGCATGAGCCGCGGCTGGGTGGGGCTGATCCTGCTCGCCTCGGTGACCTCGCTGCCCGAACTGGTGACCGGCATTTCCGCCGTCACCGTCGCCGACGTGCCCGACATCGCGGTGGGCAACATTCTCGGCGCCTGCGTGTTCAACCTCGGCTTCATCGTGGTGCTCGATTTTCTCTACCGCAAGGAGTCGATCTACACCCGGGCGCATCAGGGCAACGTGCTGGCCGCCGGCTACGGCATCGCGCTGATCGGCTTCGCCGGATTCAACCTGCTGATCTACCGCGACCCGTCGATTCCGGCGCTCGGCCACGTCGGGTTCTATACGCCGGTCATCCTGCTGCTGTACGGCCTGGCGATGCGTTCGCTCTACCGCTACGAGAAGGCGCAGGTCAGCGAATACGTCGAGGAGCGGGTCGAGCGCCATCCCGAGATCAGCCTCGGGCAGGCGGTGCAGGGCTACGCCGTCGCCGCGCTCGTGGTGGTGGCGGCCGGCATCTGGCTGCCGCACGTCGCCGCCGACCTGGCAAGTGCGATGGGCTGGAAGCAGAGCTTCGTCGGCACCCTGTTCGTCGCCGCGGTGACGACGACGCCGGAGATCGTGGTGACGGTCGCCGCGCTGCGCATCGGTGCGGTCGATCTGGCGATCGGCAACCTGTTCGGCAGCAACCTGTTCAACATCGCGATTCTCGCGATCGACGACCTCGCCTACCTGCCGGGGCCGCTGTTCGTCGACGTGTCGATCTCGCACGCGGCGTCCGCGTTCTCGGCGATGATGATGAGTGGCCTTGCGGTCGTGGGGCTGGTGCTGCGGCCCCAGTCGCGCGTGCTCCGCTCGGTGAGCTGGATCAGCGTGCTGCTGCTCGTCATCTACCTGCTGAACACGCTGTTCCTGTATCTGTATGGCCACTGAATCCGGCGAACCCTCCTGGCACTGCCTCGACCGCGAGACAGCCGCGACCCGGCTCGACAGCGATCTTGTCACCGGACTGAGCGCCGAGGCGGCGGCCGCGCGGCGCGAGCAGGCCGGCCCCAACGCCCTGCCGGAAGCTGGCCGGCGCCACCCGCTTGTCATGATGGCGTCGCAGTTCAGCGACTTCATGATCCTGGTGCTGATCGCCGCAGCCGTCATCGCCGGCATCATCGGCGACGTGCAGGACAGCATTGCCATCGTGGTGATCGTGCTGCTCAACGGCATCCTCGGCTTTGTCCAGGAATATCGCGCCGAGCGCGCGATGGCCGCGCTGAGGCAGATGGCCAGCCCGCAGGCGCGTGTGATCCGTGACGGCCAGCCCGGCCTGATCGATGCGGTGGATCTGGTGCCCGGCGATCTGGTGGAGCTGGAGGCCGGCAACATCCTGCCGGCCGACCTGCGGCTGACCGAGCTGGCCTCGCTCAAGGTCGACGAGTCCGCGCTCACCGGCGAGTCGCAGCCGGTCGAAAAACAGCTCGAAAAATTGCACGAAACCGACCTGCCGCTTGGCGACCGTCTCAACCTCGCCTACAAGGGAACGGTGGCGACCTACGGCCGGGCGCGCGGCCTGGTGGTGGCGACCGGCATGCAGACCGAACTGGGGAAAATCGCCGCGCTGCTGTCCGGCGAATCCGGCAGGACGCCGCTGCAGAAGCGCCTGGCGCGCTTCGGCCGGAATCTGGCGATGCTGGTGCTGGCGATCTGCGCCATCATTTTCATCGCCGGCTGGCTGCGCGGCGAACCGCCGATGCTGATGCTGCTCACCGCCATCAGCCTCGCGGTCGCGGCCATTCCCGAAGCGCTGCCGGCGGTGGTCACGATTTCGCTCGCGCTGGGGGCGGCGCGCATGGTCAGGCAGAACGCGCTGATCCGCCGCCTGCCAGCGGTGGAAACGCTCGGCTCGGTGACCTACATCTGCTCCGACAAGACCGGCACGCTGACGCTGAACCAGATGCGGGTCGACTGCGTGCAGGCGGCGGGTGAAACCCGGCCCGGGCTTCAGGACGCGTCGGGCTCGCCCTGGCGCGAGCTGGGGCTCGCGATGGCCCTGTGCAACGATGCCGCGGTCGGCGCCGACGGCAAACTGAGCGGCGATCCCACCGAAACCGCGCTGCTCGAGGCGGCCGAGGCAGCGGGTTTCAGCCAGACTGAATGGCAGACAAGCTTGCCGCGCCTGGCGGAGCTGCCCTTCGATTCGGAGCGTGCGCGCATGAGCACGCTGCATCGCGACGGCGAGGCGGTGCTGATGTGGGTGAAGGGCGCGCCCGAGGGGGTGCTGTCGCTGTGTGTCGATCGGCTCACCGCAGACGGCGTGGCGGCCATCGATCCGGCGGCGCTGCAGGACGAGGCCGAGCGACTCGCCGCGCAGGGCCTGCGCGTGCTGGCCTTCGCGCTGAAGCGGCTGCCGGCCGTTCCCGATGCGCTGGATGCCGCAGCGCTGGAGACCGGCCTCAGCTTCATCGGCCTGGCCGGCCTGATCGATCCGCCGCGTCCCGAAGCGGCCGAGGCGGTCGCCGCCTGCAAGGCCGCCGGCATCGTCCCGGTGATGATCACCGGCGACCATCCCGCCACGGCGCGGGCGATCGCCGAGCGGCTGGGCATCGTCGAGGCGGGCAGCAGGGTGCTCGGCGGCAGCGAACTGGCGCGGCTGTCGCTGGAAGACTTCGAGCGCGAAGTGGACACGGTGCGGGTGTACGCCCGCATCAATCCGGAGCAGAAGATCAAGATCGTGCAGGCGCTGCAGGACAAGGGCGAGTATGTCGCCATGACCGGCGACGGCGTCAACGACGCGCCGGCGCTGAAGATGGCCGACATCGGCGTCGCCATGGGCCGCGGCGGCACCGACGTGGCGCGCGAGGCGGCGGCGATGACGCTGCTGGACGACAACTTCGCCACCATCGTGCACGCGGTGCGTGAAGGCCGCCGCATCTTCGACAACATCCGCAAGTTCGTCAAATACACCATGACGAGCAACGCGGGCGAGATCTGGACCATCTTCCTCGCGCCCTTCATGGGCCTGCCGATCCCGCTGCTGCCGATCCACATCCTGTGGATCAACCTGGTCACCGACGGCCTGCCGGGGCTCGCGCTGTCCAGCGAGCGCGCCGAGCGCAACGTCATGCAGCGGCCGCCGCGGCCGCCGAAGGAGAGCATCTTCGCGCGTGGCATGTGGCAGCACATCCTGTGGGTGGGGCTGCTGATGGGCGGGGTGACGCTGCTGACGCAGGCGTGGGCGATCCATGTCGCTTCCGCGCACTGGCAGAGCATGGTGTTCACCGTGCTGACGCTGTCGCAGCTGGGTCACGTGCTGGCGATCCGCTCCGAGCGCGAGTCGCTGTTCAGTTTTGGCGTGCTGTCGAACCGCCTGCTGATCGGCGCGCTGCTCTTCACCTTCGCGCTGCAGATGGCGGTGCTCTACGTGCCGGGCCTCAACCCGATCTTCAAGACCGAGCCGTTGAGCCTGGGCGAACTGGCGGCGTGCCTGGTGCTGTCGTCGGTGGTGTTCGTCGGGGTCGAAATCGAGAAATGGCTGGTGCGGCGCGGCTGGCTGTACCGCAGCGCCTGACGCCCGGACGCGGTCAGAGCTCGGACAGCGGCTTCTGGGCGTCGCGGGTGTCGGTCGCGCCCATGTGCCCGATCAGCGTCGCCAGGTCCTGGTTGAGGCGTTCCAGCGCGGCGTCGGGCAGTTGGCCGAGCGCGTGGGTGAGGATGCCGGTCAGCGGCTGCGGCGCTTTCTGCAGCGCCTTCTCGCCCGCTTCGGTCAGGTAGAGCCTGACCACGCGCTGGTCGGTGCTGTTGCGCTCGCGCCGGATGAGGCCGGCCTTTTCGATCTTGTCGAGCAGGTTGCTGGCGGTCGACGCGTGGATCGACAGCGCCTGCGCCAGCTCGGAGACCTTCATTCCCGGCCGGTGCTGCAGCGCGGCCATTGCCCAGATCTGCGCGCCGCTGACGCCGCAGGCCTTCTCGACCGCCTGGAAATGCTGGCGGACCGCGCCGAATATCACGCGAAACTGGCGCAGCGCTTCGGTGGCTGCGCGGGTGCTCGAGGTCAAGATGGGGTCTCCGGGGGCGGGAAATGTCTAATCATCGCAGGAAATTCAGCCTTCCAGTACCCGTGAGCGCAGCGCGCTGACGGCGTCGCGCGCATTCGCCACCGCGGCCGGCGGCACCCGCGCGTAGTCGGCGCCGGCGAGCTTGATC
>DHHQ01000026.1:69635-285275 GCA_002403375.1 Thiobacillus denitrificans
CCGAGCAGGGCGATGTTGCCGACGTTGTCGGCGAGCGCGGGATGTGTCGCGCAGTGCCGCAGCACCAGGTACTGCACGCAGAATTCGACGTCGACGATGCCGCCGCGGTCGTGCTTGAGGTCGAACAGCTCCGAGTCGTTGACGTGGCCGGCGTGCATCTTCTCGCGCATCGCCAGCACCTCGTCGCGCAGCTTCGCCGGGTCGCGTGGCAGGCACAGCACGTCGCGGCGCAGCGCCTCGAAGGCCGCGCCGATCGAGGCGTCGCCGCAGACGAAGCGCGCGCGCGTCAGCGCCTGGTGCTCCCAGGTCCAGGCATGATGCAGCTGGTAGTCGCGGAAGGCCTCGGTCGAGCTGACCAGCAGGCCGGAGGCGCCGTCGGGGCGCAGGCGCAGGTCGGTCTCGTAGAGGATGCCGGCCGGGGTCAGCGTGCCGAGCCAGGTGTTGATGCGCTGCGCGAGCCGCGCGTAGACCTCCTGTGCGCGCGCATCGTCGTCGTCGTAGAGGAAGACGAGGTCGAGGTCGGACGCGTAGCCGAGCTCCTTGCCGCCGAGCTTGCCGTAGCCGATCACGGCGAAGCGCGGGGTGTCGCGGTGGCGCGTCTTGAGGCCGGCCCAGCAGCGCGCCAGGGTTTCGGCGAGCAGCGTGTCGGCGAGATACGACAGGTGGTCGGACAGCGCCTCCAGCGTCAGCCGTCCCGCCACGTCCTGCGCGAGCAGGCGCAGCGTCTGCGTCTGCTTGAAGCGGCGCAGCGCGTCCATCTGCGCCTCGGTGTCGCCGGGGTGGGCGTCGAGCTCCTCGTGCAGCTGCTCCGCGAGCTGCGCCCAGTCGGGCACGCTCATCAGGTGCTGCGGCGCGATCAGCTCGTCGAGCAGCTGCGGCTGCCGGGTGATCATCTGCGCCGCCCACGGGCTCGCCGCCAGGAGGCGCACCAGCTGCCGCAGCGCGGCCGGGTATTCGGCGAGCAGCGCGAGATAGGTCGAGCGGCGGGCGATCGACTGCACCAGCGCGGCGAAGCGCTCCAGCGTCGCCAGCGGGTCGCGCTGGGCGCCGATCACCTCGAGCGCAGGCGGCAGCAGCGCGTTGAGCCTGAGCAGCGTCGACTCGGGCAGCCGCGCGGTGTGCGCGTGCAGCGCGTCGAGCGTCGCGCGCACCCGCTCGGGGTCGTCGTAGCCGGCGTTCTCCAGCAGCGCGTGGGCGGTCGCGGCGTCGGCCGTGCCGCAGCAGACGGCGGCGAGCGGGTGGCTCATCTGGTCGGTCTGCGGCGCCGCGAACACCTGCTCGAAATGGCGCGTCACCTTGGTGCGGTGGCGGTCGAGCGTGGCCAGCAGCGCGGCGTAGTCGGGGTGGCCCATCGCCTCGGCGAGCATCGCCTGCGACTCGGCGTCGTCCGGCAGCAGCTGGGTCTGCGCGTCGTCGAGGTACTGGATGCGGTGCTCCAGGCGGCGCAGGAAGTCGTAGGCGGCGGCGAGCTCCTGCTGCGCGTCGGCGGTCATCAGGCCGCTCTTCACCAGCTCGGCGAGCACCGCGAGCGTCGGGCGCTGCTGCAGCGCGGCGATCTGCCCGCCGCGGATGAGCTGGAACACCTGCGCGGTGAACTCGATCTCGCGGATGCCGCCCGGCCCCAGCTTGACGTTGTGCGCCATCTCCCGGCGCGCGACCTCGCGGCGGATCTGCACGTGCAGGTCGCGGATCGCGGCGAAGGCGCCGAAGTCGAGGTACTTGCGGAACACGAAGGGGCGCACGATCTCGTTGAGCTCGTCGTGGCGGCCGCCGGTGAGCGGGCGTGCCTTGATCCAGGCGTAGCGCTCCCACGGCCGTCCCTGCGCGACCAGATAGTCCTCGAGCATCTCGAAGCCCATCGCCAGCGGCCCCGAGTCGCCCCACGGGCGCAGCCTCAGGTCGACGCGGAACACGTAGCCGTCGGCGGTGTTCTCGTTGAGCGCCGCGGCGAGCCGGCGCCCGAGACGGATGAAGAATTCGTGGTTGCTGAGCGGGCGCACCGCGGCGCCGGGGGCGTCCGCGGCGGTGTCGCCTTCCTCGGGGTAGAGGTAGATGAGGTCGATGTCGGACGACACGTTGAGCTCGCGGCCGCCGAGCTTGCCCATGCCGACCACGACCAGCCGCTGCGCCCGGCCCTGCGCGTCGCGCGGCTCGCCGTGGCGCGCGGCAAGCTGCGCGTGATGGAAGTCGAGCGCGGTGCCGAGGCACACCTCGGCGAGGTCGCTCCAGCTGGCGACGACCTCGCCGAGGTCGGCGTCGCCGGCGAGATCGCGCGCGGTGACCATCAGCCACACCCGCTGGCGCAGCTGGCGCATGCGCCGGTGCAGCGCGTCCTCGTCGGCGCACGGCGGGTCGGCGAGGAAGGCCTGCATCGATTCGCGGGTGCAGGGCCGGTCGAGCAGCCCCGCCACCGCATCGGCCAGGTGCGGCTGCGCGGCGAGCAGGCGGCGGCCGTAGCGGGAACAGCGGGCGACGCGGTCGAGAGCGGGAGGGGTCATGGCTCGGGGCGGGCTTCGGATTGGGCGGCTTTGAATTGGGCTGCTTTGAATTAGAATCGGGCGTTTACCGAACACTCTATCAGCGGAGAGACTGTATGGCAGCCATCGAGTCGATTCTGACCGAAACCCGAGTATTCCCGCCGGCTGACGCCTTCGTCCAGCAGGCCAACGTGTCCGGCATGGATGCCTACCAGGCGCTCTGTCGCGAGGCCGAGTCCGACTACGAGGGCTTCTGGGCCGGGCTCGCGCGCCAGCACATCGACTGGAAGACGCCGTTCACCCGCACCCTGGACGAGAGCCAGGCGCCGTTCTACAAGTGGTTCGACGACGGCACGCTGAACGTTTCCTACAACTGCCTCGACCGCCACCTGGCGACCCGCGGCGACAAGACCGCACTGATCTTCGAGGCCGACGACGGCGGCGTGACGAAGGTCAGCTACAAGGAACTGCACGCGCGCGTGTGCCAGTTCGCCAACGGCCTGAAGTCGCTCGGCGTCGAGCAGGGCGACCGCGTCATCGTCTACATGCCGATGGGCATCGAGGCGGTCGTCGCGATGCAGGCCTGCGCGCGCATCGGCGCCATTCATTCGGTGGTGTTCGGCGGCTTTTCGGCGAAGAGCCTGTTCGAGCGCATCGAGGACGCGCAGGCCAAGCTGATCGTCACCGCCGACGAGTCGCTGCGCGGCGGCAAGGCCGTTCCGCTCAAGCGTGCCGTCGACGAGGCGCTGGCGATGGGCGACACCTCGTGCGTCGAGCGGGTGGTCGTCTACCGCCGTTCCGGCGGCGAGGTGAACTGGTCCTCGCGCGACCTGTGGTGGCACGAGCTCACCCAGACCCAGGCCGAGACCTGCGAGCCGGTGTGGGTGTCCGCCGAGCATCCGCTGTTCATCCTCTACACCTCGGGTTCGACCGGCAAGCCCAAGGGCGTGCAGCATTCCACCGGCGGCTATCTGCTCGGCGCCATTCTTTCCATGCAGTGGGTGTTCGACGCCAAGCCTGATTCCGACGTCTACTGGTGCACCGCCGACGTCGGCTGGATCACCGGCCACACCTACGTCGCCTACGGCCCGCTCGCGCTCGGCATGACCGAAGTCATCTTCGAAGGCATCCCGACCTATCCGCACGCCGGGCGCTTCTGGGAAACCGTCGCCAAGCACCGTGTCACCACCTTCTACACCGCGCCGACCGCGATCCGCAGCCTGATCAAGCTCGGCTCCGAACTGCCGGCGCAGTACGACCTCTCGTCGCTGCGTCTGCTCGGCACCGTCGGCGAGCCGATCAACCCCGAGGCCTGGATGTGGTACCACGAGGTCATCGGCGGCGGGCGCTGCCCGATCGTCGACACCTGGTGGCAGACCGAGACCGGCGCGAACATGATCGCGCCGCTGCCGGGTGCGGTGCCGACCAAGCCCGGTTCCTGCACCCTGCCGCTGCCCGGCATCATGGCGGCGATCACCGACGAGCACGGCGCGCCGGTCGAGAAGGGGCAGGGCGGCTACCTGGTGATCCAGCGCCCGTTCCCGTCGCAGCTGCGCACGCTGTGGAACGACCCGGACCGGTTCAAGAAGACCTACTTCCCCGAGGAGCTCGGCGGCAAGACCTATCTCGCCGGCGATTCGGCGCACCGCGACGACGACGGCTACTTCTGGATCATGGGCCGCATCGACGACGTGCTCAACGTCTCGGGCCACCGTTTGGGCACCATGGAGATCGAGTCGGCGCTGGTGGCCAACCCGCGCGTCGCCGAGGCGGCGGTGGTGGGGCGCCCGCACGAGATCAAGGGCGAGGCGGTGGTCGCCTACGTCGTGCTGAAGGGCGCCCGTGCAGTCGGCGAGGAAGCCAGGAAGATCGCCGCCGAACTGCGCGACTGGGTCGGCAAGGAGATCGGCCCGATCGCCAAGCCCGACGAGATCCGTTTCGGCGACAACCTGCCGAAGACCCGTTCCGGCAAGATCATGCGCCGCCTGCTGCGTGCGATCGCCAAGGGCGAGGAAATCACCCAGGACGTCTCGACGCTGGAAAATCCGGCGATCCTCGACCAGCTCAAGGAAGCGGTGAAGTGAACCCCGCGTGGCGCCCGGTTCCGCTTGAATCCGCGCGCCACCGCCCCAATGTTCCAAATACGGGATACCCGTCCATCACCTGCGAAAGGAAACCATGTCTCACTACCATGCCGTCGTCTGGCTCGACCACAATGAAGCTCGCGTCATGCACATCAGCCCGGACGACGTCGAGAAGTCGGTGGTCCACCCCGCCGATCCCGCGCGTCACCTGCAGCGCAAGCGCGGTTCGGTCAGCGGCAGCCGCCAGCCCGAAGACCAGCATTACTACCACGAGGTCGTCGAGGCGATGGCCGGCGCGCAGGAAATCCTGATCGTCGGACCCGGCCACGCCAAGCTCGAGCTGATCAAGCACATCCATGCCCACGACCACGCGGTCGTCGACAAGGTGGTCGGCGTCGAAACCGTCGACCATCCCGGCGACGGCCAGCTCGTCGCCTACGCGCGCAAGTATTTCGTCGCCAAGGACAGGATGCTGGCGCAGTAAGCCCGGCTCGTCGCCAAGGCAGCCCGAGGCCCCCGCAAGGGGGCCTTTTTCGTTTCCGCCGGGCGGGCTTGCTCAACCCGTTGATCGGGCAGTGAAAGTTTTTTTCGTGCGGGCCTAAAGTCCGGCCCGGTGATCGACGTTACTAGGGATAAGTCGTAAAAGGGCAAACCCGTCGCGAGGCGGGGACGCAAAGCTTCCGGTCTTGCACGACAAGACAGCGGGGCCGCCATGAAGTGCCGAAGGGCTCGGTGCGCGCATGCCCGGATTCAGACTATCTTTTGATAAGGGAGAGTAATCATGCCGAACCAGTGTCCGTTCCCCGTCCGCTCCACCGACAGCCGTGACTGCTATCGTGCGGGCAGCATGCCCGGCTGCGCGCTGGGCCTTGCCCTCATCGCCGCCCTGCTGGGCTACGCCGGATTCGGCCACGCGGCGCCGCTCACCCCGGATTCGGGGATCCGGGCCGTAGCGGGGGCATCGCATTCCGAAGCCGGCCGACCCGATCAGTGATGCGCGCCCCAGAAAGCCGCTGACATTCCCTTTGCTCTGCAGAAGCAAGCGCCCTGACCGGCGCTTTTTTTTTGCTCAGCCGGCGCGCCGGGCGAGCGTCGCGGTGGTACCCACCAGTTCCAGCACCAGCGCGTGCAGGCGCGCCGGCGACTTGAGCATCGGCACGCCGCCCTCCTCGTCGAAGGCCTTGTCGGCGTGGGCCAGCGAGAACTGGCCCGGCAGCACCAGCACGCCGAGCGTGTTGAGCACCTGGCGCAGGTGCGGCAGCATGCGCATCCCGCCGAAGGTTCCGGGGGAGGCCGCGAGGATCGCGGCGACCTTGTTCTGGTACGGCACCAGTCCCGACTCGCCCTGCCATTCGCGCGACACCCAGTCGATCGCGTTCTTCAGCAGCGGCGGCATCGAACTGTTGTATTCGGGGCTTGAAATCAGCAGGGCGTCGTGTTCCTTGAACAGCGCCTTGAGGCGCAGCGCGTTGGCGGGCAGGCCCTCGCGGGCCTCGAGGTCCTCGTCCATGAGCGGCAGCGGATAGTCGGCGAGATCGATCAGCGTGACCTCGCCGCCGGCGGCGCGGGCGGCGTCCGCCGCCACCCGGATGAGCTTGCGGTTCAACGAGTCGCGGCGGGTGCTGCCGGAGAAGGCGAGAATCTTGGTCATGGGGGCTCCCGGAAAAACGGGCCATTGTATCGGGCCCTGGGCGACCGCGTAGCCTGCGCCGCGCAAAACCGGCACAATCCGCGCAACCCGTCCGGAATCCCCCTCAAATCCCTGTGGAGGCTCGATGCCTGCTGAGAAAGCGCCGCCCGAGACGATGCGGCTCGACAAATGGTTGTGGGCGGCGCGTTTCTTCAAGACGCGCAGCCTCGCCACGCAGGCCATCGAGAACGGCCGGGTGAAGCTCAACGGCGCGCGCGTCAAGCCGGCACGCGAGGTCAGGGCTTCCGACCGCCTCGAGCTTCACCTCGGCGAACTCGAGTGGACCGTCACGGTGCGGGCGCTGGCCATGCAGCGCGGCCCGGCGCCGGTCGCGCAGACTTTGTACGAGGAGGATCCGCAGAGCGTCGCGCGCCGCGAGGCGCAGGCGGGCGAACGCAAGCTGGCGGCCAGCCCGGCAGCGGCGATCAAGGGGCGTCCGACCAAGCGCGACCGGCGGCAGATCCATCGCTTCACCGGAGACTAGGCGCGGCAGCGGTGCGTCGGCGCGGGCGCTCGGCAATGCCCGGGTTAACGCATAGAATCGAGGCTCCGTGAAGCGTAATCCATGACCGTTTTTCCTGTCCTGTCGTCGTTCCTGCGCCGCGCGTCGCGCTGGCTGGCTGCGCTGCTCGCGCTGGGCGTGGCGGGGTTCGCGGCGGCCGCCGCGCTGATGTTCTTCTGGGTGTTGCCGAACATCGGCGACCACCGCGACACGGTGGCCGGCCTGATGTCGCGCGCGCTCGGCCAGCGGGTGACGCTCGAGGCGGTATCCGGGGTGTGGCAGCAGGCGCGCCCCGAGTTCCGCCTGCAGGGCGTGCGGCTGTACGACGCGCAGGGCCGCCCGGCGCTGCACCTGCCCGAGCTCGAGGCGTCGTTCGCGTGGCGCTCGCTGCTGCTGCTCGAGCCGCGCTTCAATACCATCGAACTGCAGGGGCTCGAGCTCGGCGTGCGCCGTGCGCGCGACGGCCATTTCTACGTCGGCGGCATCCCGGTCAACCCGGCGGCGCCCGACAGCGGCTTTTCCAGCTGGATCCTGCGGCAGGGGCGGGTCAGTGTCGAGGGCGCCACGGTCACCTGGGTCGACGAGGTCAGCGCCACCCCGCCGCTGGCGCTGACCGGGGTCGACTTCTCGCTGACGCGGCGGCTGCGCGCGCACCGTGTGCGGCTGCACGCCGTCCCGCCGCCGGCGCTCGCCCGCCCGCTGACCCTCGAGGGCGAGTTCGGCGGGCGCGACCTCGACGACTACCGGACCTGGAGCGGCAACGTCGACGCCACCGTGCCCGGCGTGTCGTTCGCGCAGCTGGGCAGGTGGCTGGCGCTGCCGCATCAGCCGAGCGAGGGCTGGGGGGCGCTCAGGCTCAAGTTCGCGGTGACGCGCGGCACGCTCGCCGGGGTCAGCGTGGGGATGGACCTGCGCGACATCGAAACGACGCTGGGTGCCGACCTGCCGCCGCTGCGGCTGGCGCAGGTGCACGGCCGGGGACAGTGGCAGCGCGCGGGCGACGGCCAGCGCCTGGCGTTCGACAGCCTGCGCGTGGCGCTGCCCGGTGCAGGCCTCGGCGCGCCGTTCGACGCGGGGGTCGCCTGGGACGACGCCGCGCGCGAAATCACCGCCCGGGCGTTCGAGCTCAGCGGCTGGCAGTCGCTGCTGCCGAGCCTGCCGATGGATGCGGCGCTGCGCGAACGCCTGCAGGCGCTGCAGCCGCAGGGGCGCTTCGACGATTTTCGCCTGCAGTGGCGCGGCGCCCAGCCCGGGCTCGACAACTTCAGCGTGGCGGCGCATTTCAGCGGACTCGGCGTGGCGCCGTCGGGCAGGCAGCCGGGGCTTGCCAATCTTTCCGGGCGGGCCGAGGGCGATGCGGGCGCGGGCACGTTCGAAATCGACTCGACCCGACTCGTCGTCAGCATGCCCGAGCTGTTCCACGAGCCCGCCTTCGCGTTCGACACCCTGCGTGCGCAGGGCGGCTGGAAGAAAACGCCACGCGGCCGGCGGCTGACGCTGCAGGAGGCACGCTTCGCCAATGCGGACCTGGCCGGTGCCGCCCGCGGGCACTACGAACTGATCGCGGGGCATCCGGGGGTGATCGATCTCACGGCGCGCTTCGAGCGCGCCGAGGGCACGGCCGTGTACCGCTATTTTCCGAAGAAGATCGGCGAGCATACGGTCGACTGGGTCAAACGCGGGGTGGTCGCCGGGCGCTCGGACAACGTGCAGCTCAACCTCCGGGGCGATCTGGCGCACTTCCCCTTCGAGCAGGGGGACGGCGTGTTCCGCGTCGACGCACGCGTGAAGGACGCCGTGATCGACTACGTGCCGGGCTGGCCGCGCATCGAGGGCATCGAGGGGCGGTTGCTGTTCCAGGGCAAGTCGATGGACGTGACGTCGAGCCAGGCGCGGATCTACGGCGTGGCGCTGGACCCGGTGAAGGTCGTCATCCCCGACCTGATCCACCACAACGAGGAGCTCCACGTCGACGGCGAGGCCAGCGGGCCGGTGCAGGACTTCATCCGTTTCGCCAACGCCAGCCCGGTCGGCGAGCGCCTGCGCGGCGTCAGCCATGCGCTCGAAGGCGACGGGACGATGCGCCTCAAGCTGCAGTTGCGGGTGCCGCTGCGCCATGTCGGGGACACCACCCTTGCAGGGAATCTGGCATTCCAGGGCAACACGCTGTTCCGCGCCGGGCTGCCGCGGCTCGAGCAGGTGCGCGGCAGCATCGATTTCACCGGCCACTCGCTGGCGGCGCAGGGCGTCACCGCGCAGTTCCTGGGCGGCCCGCTGCGCGTCGATACCGCCACCCGCGACGGACACGTCCAGGTGCTGGCGCAGGGGCGCGCCACGGCCGCGGGCATCGCGCCCCTGCTGGGCGCGGCGTGGGCGGCCAGGCTGTCGGGGCAGGCCGCCTGGCGGGGGCAGATCGATTTGCAGCCGACGGGCGAACGTATCCGTGTGGAGTCGGACCTCGTCGGACTGGCATCCGCCCTGCCGGCGCCGCTCGCCAAATCGGCCGAGCAGCCGCTGGCGCTGCGGGTCACCGGCCAGACGCAGGCGGGCGGCCAGCTGCACGAGGTGCAACTGGGCAGGACCGTGGCGGCGGTGTGGCGCACGGCGAACGGGCAGCTCGACCGCGGCGAGGTGCGCTTCGGCGGGCCGGCCGCGCTGCCGGGCGAACCCGGCCTGCGCCTCGCCGGCAACGGGAGCGGACTGGACGTCTCCGGCTGGGTGGCGCTGTTGCCCGCGGACGGCGACGACGACGAGGCGCTCGCGCTGTCGTCGATCGACCTCGGCTTCGACGCCTTCGACCTGATGGGGCGGCGTTATCGCGACGTGCGCCTGCAGGGCGGCGCCCGCGGCGGCCTGCTGCGCACGCGGATCAGCGGCCGCGGAATGAGCGGCGTGCTGACGTACCGGCCGGAGGGTGCGCAGCCCGCCCGCGTGTCGGCACAGTTCCGGCAGCTGACGATCCCGCCCAGCGAAGGGACCTTCGCCGCGGCCGAGGGCGGCAGCGGGCGGGCGGCGGAGTTTCCCGAGCTCGACCTGACGGTCGAGGATTTCCGCTTGCAGGACCGTGCGCTGGGGCGGCTCGAGCTGGCGGCGCATGGCGGGCCGCAGGGCCTGGTGATCGAGCGGATGCAGCTGGCGCACGCCGACAGCGTGTTCGTCATGAGCGGCCTGTGGCGCGACACCGGGCTGAGCGAGACGCGTGCGGACCTGCACCTCAAGGTACTGGATGCCGGCAAGTTCCTCACCCGTTTCGGCTTCGCCGACACGGTCAACCGCGGCGCGGCGGAGGTCCGCGGCAACGCCACCTGGGAGGGGTCGCCCGCCGATTTCAGCTTCCGCACGCTGGCGGGACAGCTGAATTTCGAGGCGAGCGGCGGCCAGTTCCTCAGGGTCGAGCCCGGGGCCGGCAAGCTGCTCGGCGTGCTGAGCCTGCAGTCCCTGCGGCGCCGCTTGAACTTCGATTTCCGTGATATCTTCAAAGAAGGTTTCGCCTTCGACGACATGGGCGCCACGCTCCGCATCGCGCGCGGCGTGGTCTACAGCGACGACTTCAGGATGCGCGGGCCGGCGGCCAAGGTGAACATGTCCGGGCTCGCCGACCTCAACCAGGAAGCCGTGCAGCTGCGCGTGAAGGTGATTCCGAAATTGTCCGAGGGCGTGGCCGTGGCCGGCGCCCTGATCGCCGGGCCGCTGGCGGGGGTGGGCGCGCTGGCCGCGCAGAAGCTGCTGCGCGACCCGGTGGAGGAGGCCATCAGCCAGGAATACATGGTGACCGGATCGTGGCTGGCGCCCGAGGTCAGCAAGCTGGCCAGGGCGCGAACCGGTGCCCCGGACGCCGAACCTTGATCGTGGAAGCAGTCATATGACAACGAAAAAACCAGCAAGACCCAGCGTGGCGCGTTCCAGGGGCGCGCAAATCAAGAAGACCGCGCCGCAGGCGGGCACCGTCCGCGTCGCCGCCATCCAGATGGCGTCCGGCCCCAACGTGCCGGCCAACCTGTCGGAAGCCGAGCAGCTCATCGAGCTGGCGGTCGATGCCGGCGCGCGCCTGGTCGTGCTGCCCGAGTTCTTCTGCCTGATGGCGATGAAGAACGCCGACGTCGTGAAGGCGCGCGAGGCGGACGGCCACGGCCCGATCCAGAATTTCCTGTCGCGCATGGCGAAGAAGCACAAGATCTGGCTGATCGGCGGCTCGGTGCCGCTCGAGGCCAGCGTCGCGAACAAGGTGCGCAACAGCTGCCTGGTCTACGACGAGCGCGGCAAGCGCATCGCGCGCTACGACAAGATCCACCTGTTCGGCCTCGACCTCGGCAACGAGCACTACCAGGAGTCCGAGCTGATCGAGCCGGGCGACCGCGTGGTCGTCGTCAACAGCCCGTTCGGCCGCATCGGCCTGTCGATCTGCTACGACCTGCGCTTCCCCGAACTGTACCGTTCGATGCCCGACGTCGACCTCATCGTGGTGCCGTCGGCGTTCACCGCCACCACCGGCCGCGCACACTTCGAGACGCTGGCGCGCGCGCGCGCGATCGAGAACCTCGCCTACGTGGTCGCGCCGGCGCAGGGCGGCTACCACCTGTCCGGCCGCGAAACGCACGGCGACAGCATGATCGTCGACCCGTGGGGGGTGGTGCTCGACCGCCTGCCGCGCGGCTCGGGCGTGGTCATCGCCAACCTCAACCCGGCCTACAAGGCCAGCCTCAGGACCAGTCTGCCCGCGCTCAAGCACCGCTTCATCCAGTGCGGAGAGATCGAGGTCGAGGTGGCCGAGCGCCGCTCGCCGAACCGGCGCGAGACCAAGTAATCCAGGACACGCCATGAATCCCACCGACGCCTTCGTTCCGATCCAATCCGCCGAGCAGCTGTTCCGCTCGGCCGAGTCCACGCTCCTGACGCCGAACGGGCTCGACGCCGACAAACTCGCGCCGGTCTTCGGGCGGTTGCTGACGCACGACGTCGACTATGCCGACCTGTACTTCCAGTATTCGCGGTCCGAGGGCTGGAGCCTGGAAGAGGGCCAGGTCAAGTCGGGCAGTTTCAACATCGACCAGGGCGTCGGCGTGCGCGCGATCTCCGGCGAGAAGACCGCGTTCGCCTATTCCGACGACATCAGCCTCGACGCCCTCGGCGCCGCCGCCGACGCCACCCGCGCCATCGCGCGCGCAGGACAGCAGCGTCAGACTGCGGTGGCGCACCGTGGCGAGGGCCGCCAGCTGTACCATGCGGTCGACCCGCTGGCGAGCCTGGCCGACGCCGACAAGGTCGCGCTGCTCGAGCGCCTGGAGAAGAAGGCGCGCGCGATGGACCCGCGCGTCATCCAGGTGATGGCGAGCCTCGCCTCCGAGTACGAGGTGATCTTCGTCGCCCGTTCCGACGGCCACCTCGCCGCCGACGTGCGCCCGCTGGTGCGCCTGTCGCTGCAGGTCATCGCCGAACAGGACGGCCGCCGCGAGCAGGGTTCCGGCGGCGGCGGCGGGCGCTTCGACTACAGCTACTTCAGCGACGACATCCTCGAGAAATACGCGCGCCAGGCGGTGCACCAGGCGACCGTCAACCTCGACGCGCGCCCCGCGCCGGCCGGCACCATGACCGTCGTGCTCGGCGCCGGCTGGCCCGGCATCCTGCTGCACGAGGCGATCGGCCACGGCCTCGAGGGCGACTTCAACCGCAAGGGCAGCTCGGCGTTTTCCGGCCGTCTCGGCGAGCGCGTCGCCGCGCCCGGCGTGACGGTGGTCGACGACGGCACCATCCCGCTGCGTCGCGGCTCGCTCAACGTCGACGACGAGGGCAACCCCACCCAGCGCACCGTGCTGATCGAGGACGGCATCCTCACCGGCTATATGCAGGACATGATGAACGCGCGCCTGATGGGCATGAAGACGACCGGCAACGCGCGCCGCGAGTCGTACGCGCACCTCACGATGCCGCGCATGACCAACACCCTGATGCTCGCCGGCGACAAGTCCCCGCACGAGATCATCGCGTCGGTGAAGAACGGCCTCTACGCCGTCAACTTCGGCGGCGGCCAGGTCGACATCACGAGTGGGAAGTTCGTCTTCTCCGCCGCCGAGGCCTACATGATCGAGGACGGCAAGATCACCTACCCGGTGAAGGGCGCGACGCTGATCGGCAACGGCCCCGACGCGCTGACCCGGGTGTCGATGATCGGCAACGACATGGAGATGGATACCGGCGTCGGCACCTGCGGCAAGGAAGGCCAGAGCGTGCCGGTCGGCGTCGGCCAGCCGACGCTGCGCATCGACGGCCTGACCGTCGGCGGGACCGCCTAGCCTCAGCCCTCGAACTGCAGGCGCAGCCCCAGCTTGCTGAAGCTGTAGAAGTCCAGCGTCGAATCCGTCTTTTCGTAGACCACGCCGAGTTGCGGCCGGTAGCCGCCGATGCGCAGCGAAGGCCGCAGCACGTCGAGGCTCGCCACGTAGCGGGTGTCGCGGCGCCGGTCGCCGAAGAAGATGTCGTCCCCGTCGTAGCGCCGAACGCCGGCGGAGCCGTAGAGCGTGAAGCGCGTGTCCCAGTCGTCGGATGGCCAGACCACGGTGCCGCCGACGCTGCCGCCGCGGTAGGAGTCGGCCGCCGCGTCCGCAGTCGACCGTTCCAGCGTCGCCTCGTTGCTGAAGGCCAGCCCGAGCGCAGGCGGGTGGACCAGCCTGCCGACCAGGAACAGGCTGTGGGCGTCGAGGTGCGGCATCTGCGGCACCTGCAGGCGGCCGAACTTGAACTCCCCGAGCAGGCGGTAGCCGTCCGAAGGGGCCATCGCGGCGAGCGCCCCCACGTAGGGGAAGCGGTAGAGCGTGTGGCCGTCGAGCCGGGCGCCTTCGAAGCCCGCCTTGGCCTTGAGCCAGGGCGCCCCCGGGATGGTCTGCGCGAGGCCGGCGTCGCCGCTGAGGCGGTCGAACGTGTAGCCCGGGAAATCCGAATACGACGCGGTGAAGAAGGCCGTGGTGCGGCGCTTTTCGTCGAGCGGCCGATAGCCGCGCACCGACAGCCGCGCGCCGTAGACCTCGCGGTTGTCCTCGGGCGGCACCACCGTCAGCGTCTGGCCGCCGATCATGACCTCGCGGCTGTTGGTGAAGTTGCGCGGGTTCGAGTCGCTGACCAGGCCGACGGCTAATCTGACGTAGCCGGTCGCCATGTCGATCTCGTCGAGGTAGGCGCGGATGTTCTCGCCCACCCGCCACGGCAGGCCGGGGAGCGCGAGCACTTCGCGGAACAGCCGTTCCGACCGTTCGTAGTCCTGCAGCAGGAACAGTGCGCGGGCGAGTTCCAGCTTGACCCGCGGGCTGCCGGTGTCGGCCAGCAATTGCTCGAAGATCGTCGCGGCCTGCATCGGCTTGCCGGCGCGCAGCGCCTCGACGCCGAGGCGGAAGCGGGCCTGGTGGGCGGCGTCCTGACGGGCCGCCTGAGTCTCGGGCGCTTCCTCGGCCAGCGCAGGCCCTGTCAGCAGCGCAGCGAGACAGGCCAGCAGCGCGGCGAATCGCCGCATCAGGGCGTCGTGATCCTGGCGCCGTAGGCGCCCGAGTAGGTCTCGACGCCGCTACCGCGAAGGAAGAAGGTGCCGCCCAGTTCCTCGGCGCCGGGGCCGTAGAACTTGCCGTTCGTGTCGCCGCTGAGTTGGCCGTTCGAGGTGGTCAGGGTGCCGGTGAAGGCGTTCGTTCCCGCGCTGTAGGTCAGCGTCTGGCTGCTCATGTCGAGCCCGGAGGCGAGGGAAAAGGCGGTTCCGTCGATGGAGGTCCGGGTGTTCGAGGTCGTCAGGGCCAGCGACTGGTCACTCCAGTCGGCCAGCACGTCGAGGTCGGCCAGTACGGTGTGGCCGATGCCCCCCGTGCTGACGTAGCTGCCGACCACCTTGCCGGTGAAGGTGGCGGTTCCGCTGCCCGGGATCGCCGTTCCGGCGGTCGGCGCGCCGAGGCTCACCGCGCCGTAGCTGCCCCGGTCGCTATCGAGGCCGGTCTCCCAGACGCCGAAGCTCTGGTAGTCCCATGCCAGACTCTTGGGGTTGGAGACGATCGCCCGGCTGGAGAAGTTCTCGGCGACGACGAAGTCGGCATCCGCCGCCAGGGCCGCGATCTGGCCGGTGGTGAATCCCGTCGTGGTCCCGCCCGAGTTGAGATAGAGCCCGGTCAGCGTGCTGTTGGCGTCGAACACGAATACCCCGCTCGCCGACGTATCCGTGGTGGCGGAAACCGAAGTGATCTTGTTGGCCCAGGTGTAGGCGACCTGCTGGCCCTCGCCGTTGACCTGGATGGTCTTGCCCGCGAGGTCGGTGCGCCAGGTCTCGAAGCTCGTCGTGACCACGGGGGCGCTGGGCGCAGCCGTTCCCCCGCCGCCTCCGCCGCAGGCGGACAGCATCGTCAACGCGAATATGGTTGTTGCGGCCTTTCCATAGGTTTGCATGATGCGCCTCCCTTTATGGAATTGTTTGCCCCACTATAGAACGAAAAAAAGACCGGTTTTCACACGGCAGCGATCGCGGGTTCGGCGGCTGCCAGGCCCAGGCGCGCCAGCGGCTGTGGTTCGCCGATGTAATGGCCCTGGACGCAGTCGACGCCGAGTTCGCGGAGCTTCGCCAGGCTCCCGGCGTCTTCGACGAAGCCCGCGACGGTCCGGATGCCGAGGAAGCTGCCGGTTTCCAGGATCGAGCGCACCAGGGCCTCGTCGATCAGGCTGGTGCCGAGTTCGCGCGTCAGCGCGCGGTCGATCTTCAGGTAGTCGAGTTTCATGCTCTTCAGGCGGGTGTAGGAGGAACTGCCGACGCCGAACTCGTCGAGCGTGAAGCGGCAGCCGTGGCGCTGCAGCTGGCGCATGAAGAGTTGCGCCTGCGCGTGGCCGTCGACCACGGCGGCTTCGCTGATCTCGAAGATCAGCTTGTCGCCGGGGACGTCGCCGCGCGCCAGCTCGGCAAGCAGGAACTTGAGGAAAAGCGGGTTGGCGACCGTCTGTCCGGCGAGCTTGACCGACAGCCCGCCCAGCCGCGAGACCGCGTCGGCGTTCGCGCGCATCCATTGCAGCACGGTTCTGACCACCCAGCGGTCGACTTCGGTGACGCGCTGCAGGCGCTCGGCGACCGCGATCAGGTCGCGCGTGTCGAGGCTGCGTTCGCTGCCGGCGGTCGGGTGCAGCAGCACTTCGTAATACAGCGGGCTGCGCAGGACGTCGGTCGCTGCGACCACCGGCTGGCAGTTGAGGCTGAGCTGGTTGCCGGCGAGGATGGCGGTCAGTTCGTGCGCCCATTCCGCCAGCGCCAGCACCCCGTTGTCCGCCGCGTTGCCGTATTGCACGACGGGGACGCCGGATTCCCGCGCGCGGGCGCAGGCCGCGTTGGCGTTGTCGTAATACGCCTCGGGGCTGAGGCAGTCGCGGGCCCACATCAGGCCGGCGGCGGCCTCGACCCGATAGTGGGCGCCACCGACTTCCCGTGGCTGGGCAACGAGGGCCTGCAGCAGGGCTTCAGCCTGCGTCTGGGCGGCCGCGCCGTCGGCGGCCTCGACCCAGAACGTGATCCCGGATTCGCCCGCACGCGCGAGCAGCGCGTGCGGCGGCAACTGCGCCGGCAGCGTCCTGGCGAATTCGCACAGGATCGCCGTGCGCACCTCGGCGCCGGCCGGTTCGCCGGCCGGGGTGCTGAAGTCGAACTGGATCACGCCGACGGCGTAGCCGCCGTCCGTCGCCTCGCTGCGCAGCCAGTTGCGGCGGATCGCGCGGAAGAAGGTCTTGCGGTTGGCAAGCCCGGTGGCGGCGTCGTGCGAGGCCTGCCACAGCAGGTCGCGCTGCATCTTCTGGATCATCGCGCTGTACGAGCGGTCCATCAGCGGCAGTTCCAGGTCTTCGGTCCATTGCGCCGCCCCGTCTTCCAGCGACTGCAGCAGGTCGTGGCGCCTGAGGTCGAGCTTCTTGATGCCGCGGTAGTTGGCGAACACGTACACCGGCGGCTGGTCGCCGATCCACACCAGGTTGAGCGGGGTGTCGAGCGACTTGAACTGCAGCCAGTCGCCGACGCGCAGGCGCTCGACCAGGGTGTCCTGCGCCTCGCTCAGCGGCTCGCCGGCGGCGTCGTTGAGGCGGGCGGCGACCGGGGTGTGCGGGTGCTGCGACTTGTCCTCGTCCAGCAGCGCGGTGCCGAGCTGATCGACGATGCGGTCCTGCGCGAACTTGTCGGCGCACACCTGCGTGAGGGCCAGGTCGATGCGCTGCAGCAGCGTCTGGACCTCGCCGGCAGACGCCGCGGTGGCCTGTTGCGGGTCGAGCCATTCGCACAGCTGCCGCAGCACGCCCCACGCGTCGCGCACCTCGTCGCTGTCGGGACCGTGGCGCATCTCGGCCATCAGCAGCACGTTGCGCCAGCCGCCGTTCAGCAGTTCGATCACCGCGTTGGGCACCGGCCGGTCGTCCAGCCGCGCCAGCAGCTCGCGCAGGATGCGCTGCTTGGCAACTTCGGTGCGCTGGCGGCCCTCGCACATTTCCTGCAGGCGGAACACCCGCGCGGCACGCTCGTTCAGCAGCGGCTTCACCACGCGCTCCAGCTGCGTGCGTGCCTCCTCGAACACGCCGGGGTTCTTGTCGGCCTCGGCATTGATGCGGTCGGTCCAGCGGTTCATCAGCCGCAGCAGGCGCGCATCGCCGATCCTGCCGTCGTCGCCGGCCACCATGCTGAGCCGGTCGAGTGTGTTCAGCACCCGGTGCGCCGGGTGGGTCGGCGACCCGAGGAACTGCGGGTCGGCCATCGCGAGCTTCACCAGGCTGGTTTCCAGCTGCTGGAAGAAGGGACGCATGCCGTCGCTGACCGATTTCTCGGCGTGCATGGCGTCGAACAGGGCGCCGAACATGTCGACCGAGCGGCTCATTTCCCGGGTGACGGCGGGCGGCAGCGCGCCGGCGGCGGCGAGACGCTGCAGTACCGGGGAATGGGCGATGCCCGGCGGATTCGCCGTCATCGGCCGGGTCGCCGCAGCGGCCGGCGTGCCCGTCGCTGCGGCAGGGCCGGCCGCGCCGCCCGGGGCAGCGGGCGCCCCCCCGCCTGCCGCCGCGTTCGCAGCCGGCGATGCGGGGGACTGGCCGCGGAAGAAATCCAGCAGCGAGCCCGCCAGGCGACCGAGCGGTCCTTGCTGTGCGGCAGCGGGCGCGGCGGCGGCACCGTCGGCCTGCGCGGCGCGTTCGGTCTGCGCCGGCGCCGAGGGGGCTTCCGCCGGCTGCGGGGCATGCGGCTGCGAGTGCTGCGGTTGCACGGTCGCCGCCGGCTGGGGTTTCTGGTCCTCGACGTGCGAGACGGGCAGCAGGGCCAGCAGTTCGGCGTAGAGCGGGGCGAGCTGGTCGGACAGCACGTCGCGCAGGGCGGCGTAGGCGACCTGGCGCGCGCGCGGCGTGACCGGCACGTCCTGCAGCGCACTGCGATAGGCGTGGCCGATGACCGCGGGGCCGAACGGGTTGCTGCTCGCGTCGCACGCGAAGCCGAACAGCTGGCCGACGCGCGGCTCGATGTCGGCCAGCTGTTCGTGGAACTGCTCCTCCAGCTTGTTGGCCTCGGACGAGGTGGCGAGCCAGTCCTCGAAACCCCGCTCGTCGACCAGCTCCAGCCCGCCCTCGACGGTGTCGCGGGTGGCCCGGGTCTGCACTGGTCGCGCCTGCTTGAGCGCATCGAGCACCTGCTGCACGAAGCGCCCCTGGATGGCAGCGCTGTGGCGGGAGAATTCGTGAGCCGCGTCCAGCAGGCCGCTGTGCTCGGCGATGCCGGAGGCGTGCAGTGCCGCCGCATGCAGCCTGTCCCCCAGCATGCGCATCATCTGGTCCTGCACCTGCTGCAGCGCTTCCCCCAGCAGGGTGGTGGCGGTCTCCCGCAGATGGGGGTGGGCGTCGGAGGCGGGGAGGGCGGCGAGCTTCTGGCGGTGGCCGCTCATGCGCAGCTTCTGCAGCGCCCGCAGGGCGTCGACCGGCTGGCGGGCGAACGAGACACCGATCCCCTGCGGGCTCAGGCGCTTGAGCTGCGCCGGCACGCGGAAGGTCTGCGTGGCGCCGGCCGACGCCGGGGTGAAGACGATTTCCACCTCGGCGTCGGCGCGCCTGGCCAGCGAAGCGATCGCCGCTTCGGGGCTGGTGAATCTGAGGAACAGGCCGCCCAGGCAGAAGTCGCGGATTTCGCAGGCGATTTCGGCGTGCCCGGGCTGGGTGATGATGGCCGGCTGCGACACCGGGAAGCGTCTGTCGCGGCGCATCTCCTGCGCCGCCTGCTGATTGTCTGTCGCTTTAGCCGTCATTTCCACACTGTTCCCCTTGGCCGTTCCGGTTGTTTTCGTGGCCAGTCCCGCGACGCTTGGCGGGATCTGCCCGGTTTTGGTAGACTCGAATGCATGATTCGTGCCGCCCTGTTCTTCTTCAGCCGCTTTTATCCCACGCCGCAGGCGGTCGGGAGGCGCTGAGACGAACAGCACGGCCTTCACGAAACCGCCAGCCTGCTGGCGGTTTTTTTGTTCCAGCCGCAGCGGGTCCACCACAAACGAACGGAGCCTGAACATGTCTGCCACCCGAACCGACGACACCCGCATCGAGCAAAGCGGCGAACTGCTCGCCCCGATGCAGATCATGCGCGAGCTGCGCGCCAGCGAGGCCGTGCACCAGCACGTGGCGCACGCGCGCGGGACGATCCACGACGTGCTGCGCGGCGCCGACGACCGCATGTTCGTCGTCGTCGGCCCGTGCTCGATCCACGACCCGGACGCGGCGCTCGACTATGCGCGCAAATTGAAGCCGCTGGCCGACGAGCTGGCGCACGACCTGATCATCGTGATGCGGGTCTACTTCGAGAAGCCGCGCACCACCGTCGGCTGGAAGGGGCTGATCAACGACCCGCACCTCGACGAGAGCTTCGACATCAACGAGGGCCTGCGGCTCGCGCGCAAGCTGCTGCTGGAGATCAACGAAATCGGCCTGCCCTGCGCGACCGAGTTCCTCGACCTGATTTCGCCGCAGTACATCGCCGACCTGGTGAGCTGGGGCGCGATCGGCGCGCGTACCACCGAGTCGCAGTCGCATCGCCAGCTGGCCTCGGGGCTGTCGTGCCCGGTCGGCTTCAAGAACGGCACCGACGGCAGCCTGAGGATCGCGGTCGACGCGATCAAGGCCGCGGCGGCGCGCCACCACTTCATCTCGATCACCAAGTCGGGCCACGTCGGCGTGTTCAGCACCTCCGGCAACGAAGACACCCACGTCATCCTGCGCGGCGGCAAGGCGCCCAATTACGACGCCGCGAGCGTCAGCCTCGCGTGCGGCGAACTGGCGGCGGCGGGCTTGCGGCAGCAGCTGATGATCGACTTCTCGCACGCCAACTCGAGCAAGCAGTACCAGCGCCAGGTCGACGTCGCCGCCGACGTCGCGGCGCAGGTCGCGGGCGGCGACACCCGCATCATCGGCGCGATGATCGAGAGCCACATCAATCCCGGGCGCCAGGACCTGGTGCCGGGGCAGCCGCTGGAGTACGCCAAGTCGATCACCGACGCGTGCATCGGCTGGGACGACACCGTCCCGGTCCTGCACATGCTGGCCGATGCGGTGAAAAAACGCCGCCTGACCGCGCCTGCGGATGAGGAATGAGCCGCCTTCCGCGGTAGAATGTCGACGGCGGGCCTCCCCGCATGGCAGCCCCGCGAACCTGGTCAGGTCCGGAAGGAAGCAGCCATAGCGGATCGTTACCAGTGCCGGGGTCAAGGCTCGCCACTTTTTCCAGGATTCAGGGGCCAGGATTCAGGGGGCAGGGAGTCGCTGCAAAGGCCGCTCGGCCCAGCGCATGACGGGTTTCCCTGAACCCTGAATCCTGACCCCTAGCCCCTACGCACATGACTGACCTCTTCGGCGATTCCGCTTCCCCCGCAGTTGCGCTGGCGCGCAAATGGCGGCCGCGCGCCTTCGCCGACCTCAGGGGGCAGGAGCACGTGGTGCAGGCGCTCTCCAACGCGCTGACCCAGGGACGGCTGCATCACGCCTACCTGCTGACCGGCACGCGCGGCGTCGGCAAGACCACGCTGGCGCGCATCCTCGCCAAGTGCCTCAATTGCGAGACCGGCGTCACCGCGACGCCGTGCGGCACCTGCTCGGCGTGCACGCAGATCGACGCCGGCCGCTTCGTCGACCTGCTCGAGCTCGACGCGGCGTCGAACACCGGCGTCGACAACATGCGCGAGGTCCTCGACAACGCGCAGTACGCGCCGACGGTAGGCCGCTACAAGGTCTACATCATCGACGAAGTGCACATGCTGTCGAAGCCGGCGTTCAACTCCATGCTGAAGACGCTGGAAGAGCCGCCCGCGCATGTGAAGTTCATCCTCGCCACCACCGACCCGCAGAAGATCCCGGTCACCGTCCTTTCGCGCTGCCTGCAGTTCAACCTCAAGCCGATGACGCCCACGCTCGTCGCGCAGCACCTCGCCGACGTGCTGGCGCAGGAGAAGGTCGACGCCGAGCCCGCCGCATTGAGCCTGCTCGCGCGCGCCGCCGCCGGCAGCATGCGCGACGCGCTGTCGCTGACCGACCAGGCGATCGCCTACGGCGGCGGGCGCATCGAGGCGGCTGGCGTCGAGGCCATGCTCGGCACAGTGCGGCGCGACTATCTGTTCGACCTGCTCGACGCGCTCGCCGCGAACGACGGCGATGCGCTGCTGAACCAGGCAAGGCAGCTCGCCGAGCGCGGTATCGCCTTCGACGCCGCGCTGCAGGATCTCGGCAACCTGCTGACCCAGCTCGCCCTGCTGCTGCACGCGTCTCACGCGGTCGACGCCGGCGTCGACGCCGAGCGCATGCAGGCCGCGGCCTCGCAGCTCGACGCCGAGACGGTCCAGCTCTATTACCAGATCGCGCTGAACGGCCGCCGCGACCTGCCGTACGCGCCGGACGAGTTTTCCGGCTTCTGCATGACGCTGCTGCGCATGCTCGCCTTCTCCCCCGGGGCCGGCGGCGGCACCCCGCGAGCCACGCCGGCGGCGCGGCCGGCGCCGGTTCCGCGGGCCGAACCGTCACCGCGCACTGCCGCAGCGGCGGCGCCCGGCGTGCCGCCGGCAGCCGTCGTCGCACCGCGTGCCGAGGCCGCGGCGCCCGTGGCCGAGCCGGAACCCGCGCCTGAACCCGAACCCGGCCCCGCGCCGAGTGCGCCCGTCGCACCCCTGACGGCGAGCGAGCCTGCGCCGCGCGGAGACTGGGACTGGCTCGCCGTCGTCGCCGCCCTGCGCCTGGGCGGCATGGCCAAGATGCTGGCCGACCACTGCGAGCTGGTGGCACAGACCGGCGACGGCGTGACGCTGCGGGTCGGCGAGGCGCACAAGCACCTGCTCGACCGGGCCTACCAGGACCGGCTGGTGGGCGCGCTGCGCGACCGCTACGGCGCGACGCTCGACGTGCGCTTCGAGGTCGGCGCCGCCGCCGAGCGGACGCCGCAGCAGGTGCGCACCCGCATCAAGGAAGCGCGGCAGGCCGAGGCCGTGGCCGCGATCGAATCGGATCCCTTCGTGCGCGAGCTGGTCGAGCACTTCGGCGGCCAGGTCGACGCCACTTCGATACAACCCATAGGAGAACACCCATGATCAAGGGCGGCATCGGCAACATGATGAAGCAGGTCCAGCAGATGCAGGAGAACATGGCCAAGATGCAGGCCAAGCTGGCCGAAATCGAGATCGAGGGCGCCAGCGGCGCCGGCATGGTCAAGGTCGTGATGACGTGCAAGTACGACGTGCGTCGTGTCACCATCGATCCCAGCCTGATGGGCGACGACAAGGAGATGCTCGAGGACCTGGTCGCCGCCGCCGTGAACGACGCGGTGCGCAAGGTCGAATCCACCGTGCAGGAGAAGATGGGCAGCGTGACAGCGAACCTGCCGATCCCGCCCGGGATGAAGCTGCCGTTCTGAGCGGCTGGGCTTTCCCGTGCAACCTGCCGCGCTGGAAAACCTGATCAGCGCCCTGCGCGTGCTGCCCGGGGTCGGCCCCAAGTCGGCCGCGCGCATGGCCTATCACCTGCTGCAGCGCGACCGCCGCGGTGCCGAGCAGCTCGCAGGCGCGCTGCACCATGCGCTGACCCGTCTTCACCACTGCCGCCTGTGCAACAATTTTTCCGAGGCGGAAGTGTGCGAGGTGTGCGCCAGCCCGAAGCGCGACAGGCGCCTGCTGGCGGTGGTCGAGATGCCGGCCGACTTCAACATGATGGAGGCGACGCAAAGCTACGCCGGCCTCTACTTCGTGCTGATGGGGCGCTTGAGCCCGCTCGACGGCATCGGCCCGCGCGAGATCCATCTCGACCGCCTGATCAACCGCGCGACGGACGGCACGGTGGAGGAGGTGATCCTCGCGACCAATTTCACGCCGGAAGGCGAGGCGACCGCGCACACCATCGGCGAACTGCTGAAGGCGCGCGGCCTGGAAGTCAGCCGGCTGGCGCGTGGCGTGCCGGTCGGCGGCGAACTCGAATACGTCGACAGCGGCACGCTGGCGCAGGCCGTGCGCGACCGGCGTGCTGTTTGATGACGGCGCCCGCGGTGCCGTCCAACGAACGACCCATACACGATATCGGATGACATCATGGAACTGACCGCACTCACCGCCCTCTCCCCCCTCGACGGCCGCTACGGCAGCAAGACCGCAGGCCTGCGCGACTTCTTCAGCGAATACGCGCTCGTCAAGTACCGCGTCATCGTCGAGATCGAGTGGCTCAAGGCGCTGGCGGCCGAGCCTGCGATCACCGAGGTGCCGGCGTTCTCCGAAGAGGCCGTCGCGCTGCTCGACGGCATCGCCGACCACTTTTCGGTGGCCGACGCCGAGCGCGTGAAGGCGATCGAGGCGACCACCAACCACGACGTCAAGGCGGTCGAGTACTTCCTCAAGGAGAAGACGAAGGCGAACGCCGAGATCGCCGCGGTCTCCGAGTTCATCCACTTCGCGTGTACTTCCGAGGACATCAACAACCTGTCGCACGCGCTGATGCTCAAGGGCGCGCGCGACGGCGTGCTGCTGCCGGCGCTCGAGAAGATCATCGCGCGCCTGACCGAACTCGCGCACGAACTCGCGGACCTGCCGATGCTGTCGCGCACCCACGGCCAGCCGGCGTCGCCGACCACGGTCGGCAAGGAGCTCGCCAACGTCGTCTACCGCCTGCGCCGCGCCTACATCGCGATCGGCGACGTCGACCTGATGGGCAAGATCAACGGTGCGGTCGGCAACTACAACGCGCACCTGTCGGCCTATCCCGAGCTCGACTGGGAAGGGTTCGCGCGCGCGTTCGTCGCCGGGCTCGGGCTCGCCTTCAACCCCTATACCATCCAGATCGAGCCGCACGACGCGATGGCCGAGCTGTACGACGCGATCGCGCGCGCCAACACCATCCTTATCGACCTCGACCGCGACGTCTGGGGCTACATCTCGGTCGGCTACTTCAAGCAGAAGGTGAAGGCGGGCGAGGTCGGATCCAGCACCATGCCGCACAAGGTCAATCCGATCGATTTCGAGAACAGCGAAGGCAACCTCGGGCTGGCCAACGCGGTGCTGCGCCACTTGGCCGAGAAGCTGCCGGTTTCGCGCTGGCAGCGCGACCTCACCGACTCGACCGTGTTGAGGAACATGGGCGTCGGCTTCGGCTACAGCCTGCTCGCCTACGAGTCCTGCCTGCGGGGCTTGGGCAAGCTCGAGGCCAACCCGGCTGCGCTCGCCGCCGACCTCGACGCCAACTGGGAAGTGCTCGCCGAGCCGATCCAGACCGTGATGCGCCGCTACGGCGTGGCCAACCCCTACGAGCAGCTCAAGGAGCTCACGCGCGGCAAGGGCGGCATGACGCGCGAGACGCTGCACGCCTTCATCGACGGGCTGGCGATTCCGGACGCCGAGAAGGCGCGGCTGAAGGCGATGACGCCGGCGACCTACACCGGCCGCGCGGCCGATCTCGCCCGGCAGATCTGATCGTTTCCAGGGAGCCCCCGCGCATGTCCGAACACGCCCTCGACGTCGGCCTCGCCGACTTTGCGCAGCACGTCCTCGAGGAGTCGAAGCGCCGCCCGGTGGTGGTCGACTTCTGGGCGCCGTGGTGCGGCCCGTGCAAGTCTCTCAAGCCCATCCTCGAGAAGCTCGCCGCCGAATACGGCGGCAAGTTCCTGCTCGCCAAGATCAATTCGGACGAGAACCAGGAACTCGCTGCCCGCTATGGCGTGCGGGGGATCCCCAGCGTGAAGGCCTTCATCGGCGGCGAGCCCGTCGACGAGTTCTCCGGCGCGCTGCCCGAGCCCGAGGTGCGCGCGTTTCTCGATCGCCTCATTCCGAGCCCTGCCGACGAATTGCGCCAGCAGGCGGACGCCGCGCGCATGGCCGGAGACCTTGCTGGGGCGCTGGAACTGCTCGCCGAGGCCTCGCGGCTGGACCCCGGCCACATCGGCGTGCGCCTCGACGCCGCCGAAGTCATGCTGGATCTGGGCGAGGCCGACGAGGCGACGCGCCTGGTCGGCAGCGTGCCGGACGACGCCGACCCGCGCGTGGCGCAGCTGAAGGCGCGCCTGCAGTTCATGGGGGCGGCCGGCGAGGACGAGGCGGCGCTGGCCGCGCGGGTGGAAGCGAACGCCGACGACCTGGACGCGCGCCTGAAGCTCGCCAACCTGCTGGTTGCCGCCGGGCGCTACGAGGCGGGCATGGACCAGCTGCTCGAGATCGTCCGTCGCGACCGCAGCTTCGGCGACGACATCGGCCGCAAGACCTTGCTGTCGGTGTTCAACCTGCTGGGCGGCGGCGAAGTGGTGAGCCGCTACCGGCGCATGCTGGCGAGCGCGCTCAACTGATCCGTGCGTTCATGCGGATGCATGAACGCTGTCGCCTCATTCCCCTGCGTAGATCGAAACCGCGGCGATTTCGGCGTCGCTGAGCGCCGCCACGGCCTGGGCCATCACCGCGGTCTGCGCGCCGAAGGCCTTGCCCGCGCGGTAGTCGTGGAGTTTCTGCTGCATGGCGGCGCGCGTCACCCCGCGCAGCGCGGGCACCTGGCCGATGCCCTGGCCGAGATCGCCATGGCAGCTGAGACACTTGGCGGTGTAGACGTCGAGCCCGTAAGGCTGGGCCTCGGGGGGGAGCGCGGCGAGGACGTCGCCGGGGGCGGGCAGGGCCCCGGCCGACGGCCCGGCCGGTGCGGCCGTTTCCGTGGCGGGCGGCGTGGAATCGCCGCACGCGGCGATCAGCGTGAACAGGAGCAGGCTGGCAGCGAGAGGGGCAGGTTTCTTCATGGGCGCCTCGTGAAATCGGTCGGACGGCCGTCGGCGCAGGCATGACGGTCGGTCTGCAGCACGGCGGGGTGTTGTCACAATTGTGACACATCCCGCTCAATTGATGGCCTGGTAGCGCACCTCGACGATTTCCACCTCGCGCTTTCCGTCCGGTGTCTGCACGCTGACGGTGTCGCCCTCGCGCGCCTTCAGCAGCGCGCGCGCCATCGGCGAGATCCAGGCGATGCGGCCGCGCCCGGCGTCGGCCTCGTCGATGCCGACGATGGCGTAGGTGGATTCGCTGCCGTCCGCATCGGCGACCGTGACGGTGGCGCCGAAGAACACCTGGTCGGTGGCTTCGCGCGTCGCAGGGTCGACGACCTCGGCGTGCTCGAGGCGCTTGGACAGGAAGCGGATGCGGCGGTCGACCTCGCGCAGGCGTTTCTTGCCGTAGAGGTAGTCGCCGTTTTCCGAGCGGTCGCCGTTGCTCGCCGCCCAGGCGATCGTCTCCACCAGCTTCGGCCGCTCGACCTTCCACAGCTCGTTGAATTCGGCGTCGAGCCGCGCGTAGCCGGCGGGCGTCATGTAGTTCTTCGAACCGGTCGGCAGCGCCGGCGCGGCGAGGTCGTCCTCGTCGTCGTCGGCGTCGGTTTCCTTGACGAAAGCCTTGTTCATTTCGGGTAACGCATCATCGGGGCAGGGCCGGTCTTATCGGCCGAACAGGTAGGCGAGCAGCGAGAGCAGCAGCGACATCAGGATGACGCTGGTGAAGGGGAAGTAGAATGTGCCCCGCGCGCGCTTCACCCGCAGGTCGCCCGGCAGCCGTCCCAGCCCGAGACGGTTGAGCCAGGGCGTCAGCAGCCCCAGCACCAGCAGGGCTGCGACCAGGGTGACGAGCCACTTCAACATGAGGAGATTCTACCCGATGCAAGCCCAGCCGCAGTTCGAACGCACCCGCATCCTGCTCGACGCCGACGAGCAGATGCGTCTCGCCGGCGCGCACGTGCTGGTGGCGGGCCTGGGCGGCGTCGGCTCCTACTGCGCCGAGGCGCTGGCGCGCGCCGGGGTGGGGCGGCTGACGCTCATCGACCACGACGTGGTCGCGGCGTCGAACATCAACCGCCAGTTGCCCGCGCTGCTGTCGACGGTGGGGCGGCCCAAGGTCGAGGTGATGGCCGAGCGCATCCGCGACATCAACCCGGCGTGCGAGCTGACCGCGATCCGCGAGTTCCTCATTCCCGAAACCGTCGCCGACCTCGTCCCCGCCGACGTCGACTACGTCGTCGACTGTATCGACTCGCTCAACTGCAAGGTCGCGCTGGTGGCGACCAGCGTCGAGCGCGGCCTCAGGGTGGCGTCGAGCATGGGCGCCGGCAACAAGCTCGACCCGACCCGCATCCGCATCGCAGATATTTCCAGGACCGAGATGTGCCCGCTCGCCTCGGTGATGCGCAAGCGACTCAGGAAGCGCGGCATCCCGAAGGGCGTGCTCACCGTGTTCTCGGACGAGGCGGGACGCGCGCCGCTGCCGCCGCAGCCGGTCGAGGGGCGCGGCCGCGACCGCGCGGTCAACGGCACCATCAGCTACATGCCGCCGCTGTTCGGGCTGATGCTGGCGGGCGCGGTGGTGCAGCGGCTGATCGTCGCTTAGGGTTGGGTCGCCGCGTCGATCCGTTCGCGCTGCGCGGCGGCCGCATCCCTGAGCTGGCCCTCGACCGCGCGCGCGCGGTCGAGCGTCCGGGCCGGGGCGGCGAGGACGGACGCTGGCGTTTCGGGCGTGGGCGGCGCGGCGGGCTCGCAGGCCGCGAGCAGCAGCGCGAGCGGAAGCAGGGTCCATTTCATCGTTCATCCTCCAGGAGGCCGGTGGGCAGGCCGTCGATGCTGCGCCGGTTCTTCTCGCGCCAGTAGTCCGCCAGGCCCGCTTCGCCTTTCTTCTCTGCCCAGCGCGCCAGGGTGTCGCGCTCGCCCCGGTAGTCGAATCGCGGCACGGCGTAGCCGCACGAGGTCTGCACCGCCTCGACGTCGAGCACGATCAGCTGGCGCTCGCCTGGCAGATCGGGAAACTGGGGCCGCAGTTCACGCCATTCCGAATCCTGCCGGCGCACCGCGCGGCCGCGGCCGTAGAGGCGCAGGATCAGCGGGTCGGCGTCGAAGCTGCACAACATCAGCGTCATGCGCCCGTCGTGCTTCAGGTGCGCGGCGGTCTCGTTGCCGCTGCCGGTGAGGTCGAGGTAGGCGACACGGGTATCGGACAGCACGCGCAGGCTGTCCATGCCCTTGGGCGACAGGTTGAGGCGGCTGTCGGCGGTGCCGGTGGCGGTGAAGAAGAGCTTCTGCGCGGCGATGAAGGCGCGGTGCCGCGCGTCGAGCGCCGGATAGAAGCGCGCCATCAGTTGGTCTGCTTCCTGAGGAACTCGGCGAGGATGCGCAGGCGCGTCACGGCGTCGTTCATTTCCAGCAGGTTCTGCCGGGTGCCGAGCTTGAGCGGCAGCACTTCCGACAGGCGGTAGCCGACCCATACGGCGTTGTCGAACTCGTGCGGGGCGGGGAAGTGGGCGTCGCCGTATTCGGCGACGATGTGGCGCAGGATCTCGACGGCGAGGCCGACGTCGTCGGGCACCGCGACGGGCGGCTCGCTGCTGACGGGGTCCACCGTCCCGACGACCAGGCCGCTGGGCTCGGTGCGCAGGTCGCGGATGACGAAGCGCTCCTGCGCCCGCGTGTCGATGTGGAGGATGCCGGTTTCCGGCATGTCCCAGTCGGTCACGCGCACCAGGGTGCCGACCGCGTGGGGCACCGCGGGGGTGCCGGTCTCCGCACCTTCGCGAATCGCGCAGATGCCGAACGGCGCGTCGTCGGCGATCGCCTGCTTGACCATGTCGAGATAGCGCTGCTCGAACACGCGCAGCGACAGCCGTCCGCCGGGAAACACCACGGTGTTGAGCGGGAACAGCGGCAGCTCGGTCCGGCTGTCGGCGCTCACCGCGCGTCCCCCCAGCGCGCCATCAGTGCGTGCGCGATGCCCAGCTGGTCGAGGATGCGTGCGACGACAAAATCGACGAGGTCGTCGACCGACTGCGGGTGGTGGTAGAAGCCGGGGTTGGCGGGCAGGATTACCGCGTTCATGCGCGACAGCTTCAGCATGTTCTCGAGGTGCAGCGTGGAAAACGGCGCCTCGCGCGGGACCAGAATCAGCTTTTTCTGCTCCTTCAGCATCACGTCTGCGGCGCGCTCGATCAGGTTGTCCGACAGGCCGTGGGCGATCGCGGCGAGGGTGCCCATCGAGCACGGACACACCACCATCGCGTCGGCCGGGTTGGAGCCCGAGGCCACCGGCGCGTTCCAGTCATCGCGGCCGTACACCCGCAGCTGGCCATCGTGCGCATCGAGGCCCGCGGACAGCTGTCTTTCGAGGTCGCCGGCGCGCGCGGGCAGGGCGACGCCGAGCTCCTGCTTGGCGACGATGTGCGCGGCCTGCGAGACCAGCAGGTTGACGCGCACGCCGGCGGCCAGCAGGCATTCGAGCAGGCGCAGGCCGTAGGCCATGCCGGACGCGCCGGACAGCGCGAGGGTGACGGTGTTCACTGGGGGATGCATGGGGCGGATTGTCGCCTGTCTGTTGCAGGGGCGGCAAGCAGGCGCGCGACGATGACGCCGTTCACTGCGCCGAAGACGAGGGCTGCCGCGGCGAACAGCGGCGCGAGCTTGACGAGGGCTGCCGCCGGCAGCAACCAGGCGCCCGCCAGCGCGAGCTGCCCGCCGATATGGCCGAACGCCGCCAGCACCGACACGCTGACCGGGCCGAAGTGGCGGCCGGGCAGGTGGCGCGCGAGCCCCAGCACCAGGAGGCTCGTGAGCGCACCGGCGGCCGACAGCCAGAAGCCCGGCGAGAACAGCGTCCCCAGCAGCAGGCCGCCGGCCAGCACGCGCAGGGCGGACACCCAGGCGGCCGCACGCCAGCCGTATTGCAGCAGCACCAGCAGCACGACGATGTTGGCGAGCCCGGGCTTCACGCCGGGGACCGGGCTGGGGATCGCCGCCTCGGCGAGCGTGAGGCCGATCGCCAGCGCGGCCAGCCGCGCGATGCGGCGGTCCTCGCCGGTGACGGGCAGCTCAATAGCCGAGCGTGTCATGGGTCGGGTGGCGGCCGCGGATCTCGAGGCTCACCTGGTTGGGCAGGCACAGCGCCGCCTGCCCGGCGAGCGTGAGCCAGCCCTGCTTCACGCACAGCTGGCGCGGCGAGGGATCGGCCGCGACGCGGGCGCGGCCGGGCTCGACCTCGATCCGCGTGGTGCCGAGCGGCCCGGCGACCGAAAAACGCTGCGCGTGGGTGAGCGTGGCGGTCTGCACGATGCGGCCGCCGGCGCGGATCACGGCGGTGTCGCCGCGGCTGCCGCCCCAGGCCCACAACGCCAGCGCGCCGACGAGCGTGCCGCCCGCTGCCAGCACGACGAAATCGCCGGCACGCAGCATCAGGACAGTTCGCGGTGCCGCACCAGCACCTGCTCGCGCGCGCGGAAGGCCGCGGCGAGCGCCTCCGCGAAATAGACGCTGCGGTGCTGGCCGCCGGTGCAGCCGATGGCGACCGTCAGGTAGGCGCGGTGGTCGCGGATGAAGCACGGCAGCCAGTTCTCGACGAAGCCGCGGATGTCGGCGAGCAGCGCCATGGCGTCGGGGCTCGCTTCGATGAAGTCCTGCACCGGCCGGTCGCGCCCGGTCAGCGGGCGCAGCTCGGCGACGTAGTGCGGGTTGGGCAGGCAGCGCACGTCGAACACCAGGTCGGCGTCGAGCGGGATGCCATGCTTGAAGCCGAACGACTCGAACAGCAGGGTGATGCGCGAGCGGTCCTGCCCGACCAGGTCCTTGATCCACATGCGCAGTGCCGCCGCGGACAGGTCGCTGGTGTCGATGCGGTGCGCCATCGGGGCGACCTCGGCGAGCATTTCGCGTTCGAGCTGGATCGCCTCCTGCAGCGAGACCGTCTCGCTCGACAGCGGGTGGCGGCGCCGCGTTTCGGAAAAGCGCTTCACCAGCGTCATCGTCTTCGCTTCGAGGAAGATCGTCCTGAGGTCGGCGCCCTCGCCGCGCAGCGATTCGGCGATCGCGGGCAGCTGCGCGAAGCTCGCGGCGCTGCGCGCGTCGATCGCGATGGCGATGCGCGCGTGGCCCTGCTGCCGCAGGTGCTCGACCAGCGGCTGCAGCATCGCGAGCGGCAGGTTGTCGACGCAGTAGTAGCCGATGTCCTCGAGCACCGCGATGGCGATGCTCTTGCCCGACCCCGACAGGCCCGAAACGAGGATGATCTGCATTCAGGCGTTCCCTTCGATCGCCGCCTGCTGGCGCTTGATGAACTGCTCGACCGGATTGATGCCGCGCCGCTTGAGGATGTGGTTGCGCACCGCGACCTCTACCAGCACGGCGAGGTTGCGGCCCGCCGCCACCGGGATGCGCACCTTGGGGATCGCGACGCCGAGGATGGTCTCGGTGGAGGCCACCATGTCGAGGCGGTTGAGGCCGACTTCGCCGACTTCCTGCGGATGCACCAGTTCGACGATGAGCTTGAGGTTCTTCTGCGTCTTCACCGCCATCTCGCCGAACAGGAAGCGGATGTTGAGGACGCCGAGCCCGCGCACCTCGAGGAAGTCGCGGATCAGCGCGGGGCATGTGCCCTCGAGCGTGTCCGGCGCGACATGCTTGAGGTCGACGACGTCGTCGGCGACCAGGCGGTGGCCGCGCGTGATCAGTTCCAGCGCCAGCTCGCTCTTGCCGACGCCGGCATCGCCCTTGATGAGGACGCCGGTCCCGAGCACTTCGAGGAAGACGCCGTGGATCGACTCCACCTCGGCCAGGCGCTGCGTCAGGTAATGCCCCAGGCGGGACATCAGGACGGGACTCGCGAGCGGCGAGGTGAACAGCGGCGTCGCGCTGCGCTCGGCGCCTTCGAGCAGGGCCTCGGGCACGGCCTCAGCTTCGGAGACGACGATCGCTGCCAGTTCGTCCGAGAACAGCTGCGTGATCGCGTCCTGCAGGGCGGACGGCGTCAGGCCGCGCAGATAGCCGAGCTCGGCGCTGCCGAGCACCTGCACCCGGTTGGGGTGGACGAAATTGAGATGGCCGATCAGCGCCAGCGACGGCTGCTGGATCGTTTCGCAGGACAGGGTGCGTCCGGCACCGGTGCGTCCGGCCGCCCATCGCAGCGTGAGCGGCTCCGCCATGTCGCGGAACAGGGATTCGACCGAAACCTGGGTGCACGCGTCCATCGGCGGGTCGGCGCGGCTAGCCCGACCAGGCGCCGAGCAGCGCGATCAGCTCCGCAGGGCTGGCGACGTCGAGGAGCTTCGCGCGCATGGTCTCGTCGCCGAACAGCTGGGCGAGCTCGCCGAGGATCTGCAGGTGGCGCTCGTTGGCATCCTTGGGGACCAGCAGGATGAAGCAGAGCGACACCGGCTGGTTGTCGGGGGCGTCGAATTCGAGCGGCGTCTTCAGTCGGTAGAAGGCGCCGCTGGCTTCCTTGAGGCCCTTGATGCGGCCGTGCGGGATGGCGATCCCGTAGCCGAGCGCCGTCGATCCCAGGCGTTCGCGCTCGAACAGGCTGGTGAAGATGTCGGCGGACTTCAGTCCGTGGGCGTGGGCGAGCAGTTCGGCGGCATGCTCGAACAGCTTCTTCTTGCTGGTGAAGCTCAGGTCCAGCAGCGTGGTGTCGGGGGTGATGAGGGGGGCGATCAGGTTCATGCCGGTTGCAGTGCCGGAAAAGGGAGCCGGCGCGCGCCGATTATACCCGCAGACATCGGAGGTGCCTGCGGGCGCCGGGATTCAGGCCGCGCCTTCGGTCGGCAGATGCTTCAGTCCGCCGCTGTCCTGGTGGACGTCGCCGGTTTTTTCCTTGTGCTTGACGATCTGGCGGTCGAGCTTGTCGGCCAGCAGGTCGATCGCGGCGTACATGTTGCCGTCCTCGCTGTGGGCGTGAAAATCGTGGCCCCTGACGTGCAGGGTGGCCTCCACCCTGTGCACGAGTTTCTCCACCTGCATGATCACGTTCACGTTGATGACGTGGTCGAAGTGGCGTTTGACGCGGTCGAGCTTCCCGGCGACGTAGTCGCGGATGGCCGGGGTCACTTCCAGATGATGACCGGAAATCGTCAGGTTCATAGAGCCTCCTAGTCTGCGGTGTGGAACCCGGAGCCGGCACTCCGGACGGCTTCCGGAGGGCGATTGAAGACGCCCGATTTCATTGTGGGGCGAAAGGGAGGCAGATTCAAGCGCGCGCCGCCGGGGCGGGCGGAAACGCGTGCGCGATCAGAGGGTGCGGCGCATGTTGGCAGGCGGGATCTGCATCGACTCGCGGTACTTGGCGACGGTGCGCCGCGCGACGACGATGCCCTGCTGGCCGAGCACCTCGGCCAGCTGCCCGTCGGACAGGGGCTTCTTGCCGCTTTCGGCGGCGATCAGCTGCTTGATCAGCGCGCGGATCGCGGTCGACGAGCAGGCACCGCCGTTGTCGGTAGCGACGTGGCTGCCGAAGAAGTATTTCAGTTCGTAGAGGCCGCGCGGCGTCATCATGTACTTCTGCGTCGTGACGCGCGAGATGGTCGACTCGTGGAGTTCGACCGCCTCGGCGATCTCGCGCAGCACCAGCGGGCGCATCGCCACTTCGCCGTGCTCGAAGAAATGCTTCTGGCGGTCGACGATCGCCTGCGACACGCGCAGGATCGTGTCGAAGCGCTGCTGCACGTTCTTGATCAGCCAGCGCGCCTCCTGCAGCTGGCTGGCGAGCTGGCTGCCGCCGGATTCCCGGTGCCGCGACAGGATGTCGGCGTAGACGCGGTTGACCCGCAGCTTGGGCATCGCATCGGGGTTGAGGCTGGCGACCCACATGCCCTTGACCTTGCGCACGTAGACGTCGGGGATGACGTAGTGCGTCTCGTCGGCACCGAAGGCGGAACCCGGACGTGGGTTGAGCGACAGGATCAGGGCGCGCGCGGCGCGCAGCGTGGCGTCGTCGATGCCGAGCATCTTCTTCAGCTTGCCGACGTCGCGCGCGGCGAGCAGGTCGAGGTAGTGCGCGGTGAGCCGCATGGCGGCGTCGCGTGCCGGCGTGTCGGGCGGCAGCGCGCGCAGCTGCAGCGTCAGGCATTCGGCCAGGTTGCGTGCACCGACCCCGGTCGGATCCATGTTCTGCAGGTGCTTGAGCGCGGTGTCGACTTCTTCGGGTTCGAGCTCCTCGATCTCGTCCTGCAGGCTGGCGGTGATGTCTTCGAGCGGCTGGGTGAGGAAGCCGGCCTCGTCGAGGTCGTCGATCAGGGCGGCGACCAGGGTGCGGTCGCGCAGCGTGAGCGGGCTGACGATCAGCTGGTTCAGGAGGTGCTCGCGCAGCGTCGAACCGGAGATCGCCCCCTGCGCATAGTCGCCGTCCTCGTCATCGCCGCCTGCCGCGCTGTAGTCGTTCCAGTCAGAATCGTCCAGCGTGGTCGCCGACTCGGTGTCACTGCTTTCGGGGGCAGCAGTTTCGGTGCTCTGGGCTTCGGCCTCGGCGGTATGGGCCGGCGCCTCGACGGAAAGGGCGGCTTCGTCGTCCTCCTCGCGCTCCAGCAGGGGATTGTCCTGCAGCATCTGCTCGAGCTCCTGGTTCAGCTCCAGCGTCGACAACTGCAGCAGCCGGATCGACTGCTGCAGCTGGGGCGTCAGGGTGAGGTGCTGACCGAGCTTGAGTTGCAGGCTGTGTTTCATGAATGCTGATTACGGCAAAAATCGTGCCGGCTTGAGCGCAAGTGTAGCGCGATTGGTCTGCGGGTGCAGCCTCAGAGGCGGAAATTTTCGCCCAGGTAGAACTTGCGCGCGTTGTCGTCCTGGATGATGACGTCCGGGGTGCCGGCGGTCAGCACGCGGCCCTCGTTGATGATGTAGGCGCGGTCGCAGATGCCGAGCGTCTCGCGCACGTTGTGGTCGGTGATCAGCACGCCGATGTCGCGCTCGATCAGGAAATGCACCAGCTTCTGGATGTCGATCACCGCGATCGGGTCGACCCCGGCGAAGGGCTCGTCGAGCAGCACGAAGCGCGGGTTGATCGCCAGCGCGCGCGCGATCTCGACGCGGCGCCGTTCGCCCCCCGACAGGCTCACCGCGGAGGCGTCCTTCAGGTGCGCGATGTGCAGGTCCTCGAGCAGGTTGTCGAGGTGCTGCTCGACCTCGTCCGCGTCGTAGGGCTTGAGCTCGAGAATCGCGCGGATGTTCTCTTCCACCGTCATCTTGCGGAAGATCGAAGGCTCCTGCGGCAGGTAGGACAGGCCGAGCCGCGCGCGCTGGTGGATCGCCATGTGGGTGAGGTCGTGCGTGTCCATGCGGACGCTGCCGCCGTCGGCCGCGACCAGCCCCACCACCATGTAGAAGCAGGTGGTCTTGCCGGCGCCGTTGGGGCCGAGCAGGCCGACGACTTCGCCGCTGTTGACCTCGAACGACACGTCGTGCACCACGGTGCGTTTGCCGTACGTCTTGCGCAGGCCCTGGGCGGATATCTGGCTCATGGCTGGGGCGCGGGCTCCTCGGCACGCGGTTTCGGGCGGATCACGGCACGCACGCGCCCCGGGGTCTGGGCGTCGGGCTGGCCGACCACCTTGTAGAACTCGGTGCCGGCGTTGTAGGAGATCTGCGCGCCGCGCAGCTCGTCGCCGTTGCGGCGCAGGCGCGCGTCGCCGATCAGTTCGAGCTGGCTGGTGGCGCCGGCGTACTCGATGCGGCTCGCGTAGCCCTCGATGAATTCGTCGCGGCCATCGAGCTTCTGGCGGAACGAGACCGGCCGCCCGGTGGCGACGACCTTGTCGAGCCCCTCTGCGCTCTGCGTCACCTGAACGCGGTCGGCGCGCAGCATCATCGTGCCCTGGCTGAGGATCACGTTGCCTTCGTAGACGCTGATCTTGCGGATGTCGTCGAGGGTCACCGTGTCGGCCTCGAGGTTGATCGGCTTGTCGCGGTCGGCCTTCTCGGCGTGGGCGGGCGTCGCCAGCACGGCGGCGCACAGCACGGAGAGCAGGGCGGTTTTCAAGGTTCGCATGTGCTAGCCCTTCGCGGGGAGGTAGCGGGCCTGCACCCGCCCGGAAAGTTTCATGATGCGCTGGGCGGCGTCGTATTCCATGGCGCCGGCGCGTACGCGCTGCACGCTGTCCTCGATGTCGACCGCACCCGGCGCGCGCAGCAGGTCGCGCTCCGGATAGATCAGCAACTGCGCCGTGCGCAGGGTCATGGCCGGCTGGCCGGGGCGCGCCGCGCGTTCGACGACGACGTCGCCGCGCAGGTCGACCTCCTCGCCGTCGGCCGAGACCGTCGCCTCGCGCGCCGTGGCGCGCACTTCCCCGGCCTCGGGGTCGAGCTGGACGAAACGCGGCGCCTCCAGCTCGGTTAGCTTGTTGCCGGAGTAATGCTTGAGCCGCTTTGCAGCCAGCCGGTACTGCGGCTGGCCGGCAGGGTCGGTGCGCAGCGCCTCGAAGTTTTCCATGATGCCTTCGGGGTCGGATCGGCCCGCCTGGTCGCCGGTCTCGCCGACCTGCACCGAGCGCTCGATCCAGAAGCTGAGCGCGGCGAGCAGCCCCAGGATCGCCAGCGGCAGCCACAGCGAGCCGCGCGTGATCATGCCGCCCCCGTTTCGGCGGCGCGCGCGCGGAGGAATGCGGGGCGCGTCATTTCAGATAGGGCGCCAACGCGGCATCCAGCGTGCCCTGCGCGCGCATCAGCATTTCGCAGGCTTCGCGTACCGCGCCGCGTCCGGCGTCCCGGGTGGTGGTGTAGTGGCTGTAGGCCTTCACCAGGTCCGGCGCGGCGGGCACGGTGATCGCGAGGCCGGCGCGCCGCATCACCGGCAGGTCGACCACGTCGTCGCCCATGTAGGCGGTGGCCTCGCACTCGATGTCGAGTTCGCGGCACAGCGCCTCGTACACGGCGAGCTTGTCGTGCGCGCCCTGGTGGACGATCTCGATGCCGAGGTTCTTGGCGCGTTGCTCGACGACGCGCGAGCTGCGCCCGGTGATGATCGCGAGCTCGACGCCGCTGCCCTTGAGCATTTTCAGCCCGTGGCCGTCGAGCGAGTTGAAGCCCTTGTATTCCTGGCCGTCGTCGGCGAGAAACAGTGTGCCGTCGGTCATGATGCCGTCGACGTCGAAGGCGATCAGCCGGATCTTCTGCGCGCGGGCGATGAAGTCGGCGGTCATCACACCACTCCCGCGCGCAGCAGGTCGTGCATGTTGAGCGCACCGACCAGGGTGTTGGTGTCGTCGACCACCAGCAGGCCGTTGATCTTCAGGGTGTCCATCTTTTCCACTGCCGCGACGGCGAGTTCGTCCGCGCGGATCGTCTTCGGGTTCTGGGTCATGAGATCGGCGATCTTCGCCTGCTGCAGGTCGAGCGGGTGCTCGAGCGCGCGGCGCAGGTCGCCGTCGGTGAACAGGCCGACGACGCGGTCGGCGGCGTCGACCACGGCGGTCATGCCGAGCCCCTTCTGCGTCATCTCGAACAGCGCGGCCTTGAGCGTGGCGCCGGAATCGACCTTCGGCAGCGCGGCGCCGCCGTGCATGACGTCGCGCACGTGAACCAGCAGGCGGCGCCCGAGGCTGCCGCCCGGGTGGGTGCGCGCGAAGTCGTCGGCGGAGAAGCCGCGCGCGTCGAGCAGCGCCACCGCCAGCGCGTCGCCCAGCGCGAGCGCCGCGGTGGTGCTCGCGGTGGGGGCGAGGTTGAGCGGGCAGGCTTCCTTGTCGACGCCGGCGTCGAGGTGCACGTCGGCCTCGCGCGCCATGGTCGAATTCGGGTTGCCGGTCATCGCGATGAGCTTGGCGCCGCGCCGCTTGATCAGCGGCACGATGCTGACGATCTCGCTGCTCTCGCCCGAGTTCGACAGCGCCAGCACCACGTCGTTGGGCGCGATCATGCCGAGGTCGCCGTGGCTGGCTTCGCCCGGATGCATGAAGAACGCGGGGGTGCCGGTCGACGCCAGGGTGGCGGCGATCTTGCTGCCGACGTGGCCCGACTTGCCCATTCCGGAGACCACCACGCGGCCGGTGCAGGCGAGAATGACGCTTACCGCGCGGGCGAATCCGTCGTCGAGCCGGGTCGATACCCTGCGCAGCGCGTCGGCTTCGATGTCGAGCACCTGGCGCGCCAGCGCGAGCAAATGTTGGGGGGAGGGTGCTTGGGGATGCATGGGCGCCAAGTATACTAAAGCCTGCTTCCCGCTCCCCGTTTTCCTTGATGCATTCCAGCCTCGAGCTCGTCCTGATCCTGCTTGCGGTGGCCGTGCTGGTGTCGGCTGCTGCGCGCGCGCTGCGCCTGCCGACCATGCTCGGCTATCTGGTGACCGGCATCGCGATCGGCCCGTTCGCGCTGGGCTGGATTCCTGACATCGAGGAGGCGCGCTATCTCGCCGAGTTCGGCGTGGTGTTCCTGATGTTCTCGATCGGCCTGGAGTTCAGCCTGCCGCGCCTGATGACCATGCGCATGACGGTGTTCGGCTTCGGCGGCGCGCAGGTCGTGCTGACCATCCTGCTCACCGCGCTGATCGCCTGGCTGCTCGACCTGCCGCTGCTGGCCGCCGTTGCACTCGGCGGCATCATGTCGATGTCGTCGACGGCCATCGTGTCAAAGATGCTGGCCGAGCGGCTGGAGATCCAGACGCCGCACGGGCGGCAGATCTTCGGCGCGCTGCTGTTCCAGGACCTGGCGGTGGTGCCGCTGCTGATCCTGATCCCGGCGTTCGCCAAGGACGCCGACGACATGGGAATGGTGCTCGGGCTGGCGGTGCTGAAGGCCGTCGTGGTGCTGGGTTTCCTGTTGTTCGTCGGTCAGCGCATGATGCGGCCGTGGTTCCAGTGGGTGGCGGGCCACAAGTCACCCGAGCTGTTCACCCTCAACCTGCTGCTGTTCACCCTCGGGCTCGCCTTCCTCACCGAGAGCGCGGGCCTGTCGCTGGCGCTGGGCGCCTTCCTCGCCGGCATGCTGGTGTCCGAGACCGAGTACCGCTATCAGGTCGAGGACGACATCAAGCCGTTCCGCGACGTGCTGCTCGGGCTCTTCTTCGTCACCATCGGCATGCGGCTCGACCTGATGCAGGTGCTGCTCAACTGGGGCGACGTGCTGCTGCTGGTCGCGGCGATCATCGTCGGCAAGGGGGCGCTGGTCGCCGGGCTTGCGATGGCCTTCGGCAGCGCGCGTCCCACCGCCGTGCGCACCGCGCTCGGCCTCGCGCAGGCGGGCGAATTCGGCTTCGTGCTGCTGGCGCAGGCGGCCGATCTCAGGCTGCTCGGCACCGAGATCACCCAGCCGGTGCTGGCGGCGATGGTGCTGTCGATGCTGCTCGCGCCCTTCCTGATCCACCGCATGGATGCGCTCACGCGCCTGCTCGCCGGTAGCGAATGGGCCGGGCGCGCCAAGGAAGTGCACGACATCGCGGTCAAGACCTTCGGCAAGTCGAAGCACGTGATCGTCTGCGGCTACGGCCGCAGCGGCCAGAACCTGGCGCGCCTGCTCGAGGCCGAGGGCATCAGCTTCATCGCGCTCGACTCCGATCCGGAGCGGATCCGCGCCGTTGCGGCGTCCGGCGTGTCGGTGGTCTACGGCGACGCCAGCCGGCGCGAGGTGCTGGTCGCCGCCGGGCTGAGTCGCGCGCAGGCGGTGATCGTGACCTACGCCGACCTGCATTCGAGCATGGCCATCCTGCGCCACGTGCGCGAACTGCGCCCCGACCTGCCGGTGGTGGTGCGCACCATCGACGACACCCACGTCGATGCCCTGAAGGCGGCCGGCGCCGCGGAAGTGGTGTCCGAGGTGATGGAAGGCTCGCTGATGCTGGCGTCGCACGCGCTGATGCTGCTCGGCGTGCCGCTGGCCCAGGTGCTGAAGCGCATCCGCGACGTGCGCGAGACGCGCTACGCGATGATGCGCGGCTTCTTCCACGGTGCCAGCGACGCCGGCAGCGATCTCGATCAGGAGGCTCAGCCGCGCCTGCTGACGGTGCTGGTGACCGAAGGCGCGGCGGCGGCCGGGAAGCGCTTGGCCGCGCTCGCGCTGCCGGATCTGCTGGTGGAGGTGGTGGCGATCCGCCGCAAGGGCATCAAGGGCGTCGACCCGCAGCCCGATACCGAGATCCAGGTCGGCGACGTGCTGGTGCTGCGCGGCGCCGCCGACGGGCTGGCGGCAGCCGAGATCCGGGTGCTGCAGGGCTGAAACGCGAGGTTCCCACGGGCGCAAAAAAGCCCGCCTGATGGGCGGGCTTTTAGCCGTCCGGGCTGGAACTCAAACGCCCATGCAGACCGTGTAGGAGCTAGCGTCGTCGATCGACGCCGTTGCGGTGGCGGATGCGCCTTTAACGTAGCCTGAAGTTGGGGTGGCCATCATTGAGCCCGCCGCCGTATTGCCGTCGTCGATCTGGATGTCGAGTTGCTTGACGAACTTGCCGAGGATACCCGTTGAGCAAATCACGTACGCGCCGCCAATCGCCTTGCCGTCCGCGCCTTTGATGGGGGTTTCCCCGGTGTCGGTCGTGCCGCTCTGGATGCCGATGATGCCGCCCGATGCGTTCTGCGGATTGTAATTGCCGGGGAGGGGTGACGGGACGGTGGTCACGCCGGGTGCGAGTCCGGCGAGCCGCACGTGCTGCCAGAACAGAACCGATTCATCCGTACCCGTCGTGCTGTTCCACTGTCCGTCGATGACACCGTTGCCCTGTTTGCTGGCCGGTGTGCTGGCCGCTGTCGCGCCGGTAAGATGCGTGGTCACGGCGCTGTCGTCGCCCGGCAGTGCCTTGAACTTGTCCTGATAGCCGTAGATGAACATCGGGATATTTCGGAAGTCGGTCGCGAGGTTCTTCACCCGCGCGCTGTTGATCAGTTCCTGTCCCTTTAGAATGCCGCCGAGCAGCAGGCCGATGATGACCAGCACGATAGCGATTTCGATCAGGGTGAAACCCGACTGGCGGTGCGGGAGGTTGGGGGGGGGCATGGCGAAGCGCTCCATTATTTTTACCTGGGAGCGTTTTTGCAAAAAACGTGCCGTTGCGGAGGCGTCTTTAACACTATGAATGAAAAACGATTAATGGCAGACGGTGCGGCGAGGACCGGCTGGTTTTGATGAAATTCCGACAGCAATGGCGGCTTTCCGTCGCCCGGTCCGGCTGCCTGACACGCCGGCCTCCATTTCGGCCGCGGATGGCCGATAGCAGTGTCATGTGTGATCGACCGATCCCGGGCCTGGCCCATGACTGAGCGCGCCCAGCGCGCCCCCCGCTTCGCCTGGCTGGCGGCGCTGTCGGACCTGCTCACCCGGGTCGCGCCGACGCGCTGGCTCGGGCTGATGCTGCTGGCGCTGCACGCGGCGGTGGTGCTCGACGCCGAGTCGACGCCGACCCGCGCCTTCCTGCTGGCGCACTACGGCCTGTTCCTGCTGTGGCAGCCGCTGGTGCGCAGCGAGGCCCGCATCGAAGCGCGCCACGCGCTGCCGGTGTTCGCGATGGCGGGCTTGCTGGTGCTGGTGGAAAGTACCTGGGTGATGGCCCTGTGGCTGGCGATCCTGGCCGGACTCGTGGGTGCGGTGGCGGCCTCGCAAAGCCGGGGCGGGCAGCGGCTGGCCTACCTGCTCGCGCTGGCCTACCTGCTCGCCCTGCTGCTGGCGTGGGTGCTGCCGCAAAGCCTGGGCGGCGGCACGCTGCCCGACGAGCTGAAGACGGCGGTGCGCTTCGGGCTGCCGCTGCTGCCGTTGCTCATTCTCTTGCTGCCGGGCGGCCGCCAGCGCAACACGTCGTCGACGCTCGATTTCATCTACGGGCTGATGCTGTCGCTGCTGATCATGGTGGTGGCGCTGGGTGCGTTCGCCGTGGTGGCGGTCGCCCAGGTGAGCTATGCCTGGGCGCTGGTGCAGACGCTGCTCGGGATGGCGGCGCTGTTGCTCGCGCTGTCGTGGCTGTGGAACCCGCGTGCCGGGTTCGGTGGGCTCGGCCAGGTGACGTCGCGCTACCTGCTGTCGGTGGGGCTGCCGTTCGAGGGCTGGGCGCAGCGGCTCGCGACGCTGGCGGAGCGCGAACGCGATCCCGAGTCCTTCGTGCGCGACGCGCTCGCCGACCTGCACGAACTGACCTGGATCCGCGGCGGACGCTGGCAGGCGGCGCGCGGAGAGGGCAGCTTCGGCGAGCCGGCGGGCCACGCCGTGACGCATGCGTTTCACGGCCTCACGCTCGAGTGGCAGTCGACGCGCGCGCTCACCCCGGCGCTCGCGCTGCACGTGCGGCTGCTGTCGCAGCTGCTGGGCTACTTCTACGCCGCCAAGGTGCGCGAGCAGACCCTGCGCGAGCAGGCCTACAGCCAGGCGATCCACGACACCGGCGCGCGCCTCACGCACGACGTGAAGAACATCCTGCAGTCGATGAAGACGCTGCTCGCAGCGGTCGACACCTCGACGCCGGAGGACAGCGAGCGCCTGCTGGCGCTGATGCGTCGCCAGCTGCCGCAGCTCGCGGCGCGGCTGTCGCAGACCGTCGACAAGCTCAAGCAGCCGGCCGAGATGGACGTCGAGACCATCGCCACCGACGCGTGGTGGGATGCGCTGCAAACGCGCTACGAGCACGACGACGTCGTCTTCGTCGCCGATGCGGTCGACGCCACGCCGCTGCCGCAAGACCTGTTCGACAGCGTCGCCGACAACCTGCTGACCAATGCGCTGCGCAAGCGGCAGAGCGAACCCGGCGTCGCGGTGGAGGTGCACCTCGCGCTGCGTCCGCTGGTCAGCCTGACGGTCGCCGACAGCGGTGCGCCGGCGCCGGACCACGTGGCGCGCAACCTGTTCCTGAGCCCGGTGGCGTCGGACTTCGGGCTGGGGGTCGGGCTGTACCAGGCGGCGCGCCAGGCGGCGCGGGTGGGCTACCGGCTCGAGCTGCCCGAGAATCGGGCGGGGCGGGTAGCGTTCAGGTTGCAGGCTACGGACAGCCGGCAGGACACGCCCGGCTGACCAGCACGCCGAACGCGAGCCAGCCGAGCTGGTCGTCGAATTCGCCGGCGGGGTCGCCGGGCTTGCCGGGGGCGCGGGCGACGTAGCAGCCGTTGTCGATGCCGAGGTTTTCCTGTTCGTCGGCGCTGGCCGGCGCCGCGAGCGTGGCCCCGCTGACGTTGAGCGCGCCCCAGCCGTTGGCGCCGTGCGAAATCAGCACGAAGGGAACGCCCGCCGCGACGTCGATCGTGGCGCAGCCGCTCGCGCCCGCGATCTGCTTCCAGCCGCTGGTCGGCGGGTCGGGTACGAGGGTGGCGCCGGAAAAGCCGGTCGACCGATGGGCGAGGCCGGCCTCGACGACGTAACGCAGCCGGTTGCCCCAGGCGTCGTGCTGGGCGCTGCCGAGGTCGACCCAGGGGAAGTGGCCGTAGGACAGCTCGCACGCGCCGCCGGGATCGCGGTTTTCGCGGCCGTCGCCGTCGGTGTCGGGACAGGGCAGGTAGGGGCGGCCGAGGGTGGTGCGGTGGGTCATCGCGTAGCCGATGATCGCCTCGCGCGCTTCGTCCAGCGTCCGCTGGGTCTCCGCCACACGCCGCGCCTGGATCTGCGCCGACAGCGGACCGGCGAGCCCGCCGACCAGAATCGTGATGATGACCAGCACGATCGCCAGTTCGATCAGGGTGAAGCCGTGCGCGCGCTTCATGGGCGGGGCGCCTCGTCGGCCGGCCCCAGCACCTGGTAGGGCTCGTAGATGCGGCCGCCGGCGCGGATCTGGCCGGGCTTCAGGCCCGCTGCGCCGGAGGCGCCCGCTTGCGGCCGGCCGTTGATCCAGGCGGTAGCGGCGCCGTCCGAGCGGATGACCACGCCGTCGAAGCGCTGCACCCGCGCGGGCGCAGCAGCGGGTGCGGCTGGCCGGTCCTGACCCAGGTTGTGGGCGCGTGCGGCCTCGAGTTGCGCACGCTCCGCCGGCGTGTAAAAGAGGCGCCCGAGATCGGCGGCCTGGCTTCGCGCGCCGGGCGCGAGGGCCAGCCACAGCAGGGCGGGCACGGCCAGCCTGGCGATGCGCGGGTTCACCGGGTTGCCCCCTCGTCTGCGGTTACGGTGAACCACAGCAGGTCGCATTCGGCTTCGAGCTCCGGGTGGTTGTGCAGTTGCGGCGGCGCGTCGGCCAGCCGTGTCAGGCGGCAGCGGACGACGCGGAACACGCCCGGCGCGCGCGCGCGCAGGCCGTCGAGGAAACGCGGCAGGTCGGTTTCGACCAGCAGGGGCATCTTGATTGTCATCCGGGTCTGCTTCAGCGGCAGGTCGCCTGCCAGGGCGGCGGGCGCGGCGGCGCGCGGCGAGAGGGTGTAGGTGAGGCCGTAGAGGCGGGCGTCGCGATTGGCGAGCTGCGCCGCCTCGATCCAGGCGAGGCGGTTTTCCGCGCCGACGAAACCGCGCGCGGCGAGGGCCTGGTAGGCGTCGAGATGCTGTGCGATCAGGCGTTGCTCCCGCTCGGCCTGCTGCGCGCGCGCGCGCGCGGCGTTCATCGCCGTCTGCTCGCGCTGCAGGACGGCCTGGGCGTCGGCGTCGAGATGGCGGCTCCACAGCACGCCGGCGGCGGACACCGCCGACACCACGGCGAGCAGCAGGAGGGGGGTCCGGAGTGCGGCGAGCGGCGGGCGGGTCACGAGCGGCGCACCTGCATGCTGAGGCTGAAGCGCGTGGCTTCGGCCGGAGTCTCGCCGCTGGTCCGGCCGGTCAGGGTGGCGCCGGGGGCGGTGTCGACCGGGCTGACGATGCGCTCGACCGAGGTGATTCCCGGCGTTGTCGCGAGGCGGGCGGCGAGGTTGTCGATCTGTAGCATGGCGGCGCGGTAGTTGCCGTCGAACGCCGCGAGTCGCGCGTCCAGCCTGAGGTCCACCGCGTCGGCCGAGGCCTCCTGCAGCGTCAGTCCGCTGACCACGACCTCGGGATGCCAGGCCAGCGTCTGCCCCAGCGGCGCCAGCAGCGTGGCGACGTCGAGCGGCGCGCGGTCGAGTCGCCCGGCCAGGGCGAGGACCTGGCCGAGCTGGTCGGGGCGGATGGCGAGCGCCGGGAACGTCCGCACGGTTTCGGCGTGGCGCGCGTCGGCGCGTTGCGCGTCCGCCTGCATGCGCAGCGCCTCGTCGCGCAGGTCGCGCGCGTGCAGCCAGTGGCTCGCGGTCAGGATGAGGCCGGCGGCGGCGGCGACCGCGGCCGCCAGATTGAGGCCGCGCCGCCAGCGGAACTCGGCGTGGCGCCGCAGCAGTGGGGGCGGCGCCAGATCGAGCAGCAGCGGCGCGCCGGCGATGGCGGCGAGCGGCGCGATGTCGGGCGTGGCGGAAAGGAAGCCCGGCGGGATGCGCAGCGCGCGCGCGACGCTGGACAGGTCGACCAGGCGCGCGCTGAAGCCGGGGTCGGCGTTGAGCGCGGCCTGCGCGATGTCGAGCTGGCCGCTCGGGTCGAGCAGCAGGACGTGCAGGCGCGCCTCGCGCGGCAGGATGCGCTGGCCGGTGAGGTAGAGCTGGGTCTTGGCGATTTCGTCGGCCGCGTTGCCCGGCGTCTGGGTGGGGGTGTCGCTGCCGATCAGCCGCGAAAAGCGCAGCTGGCCCTCGTGGTAGTACGACAGCCGCAGCCGGCCGTTGAGGCGGTAGGCGAGCAGCACGTGCGGCTCCTGCACCCGCAGCCTGGCGAGCAGCGGCTGGCACGCCATCGCCAGCGGGGTGATGCCGGCCAGCGGCGCCGCTTCATGCTGCAGCACCGACAGCCAGGGGGTCAGCCAGTCGGCGTCGGTCAGCGCGGCGAGCAGGTAGCGATCGTCGCGGCGGCCGGTCGCTTCGCGGCCCTGGCGCCAGGCGGCGGTGAAGCGCGCATTGCGGAACACCTGGCGCAGCTTGCGCGCGAGCATTTCCGCGCGCGCCTGCCCCTGCACGTGCGGCAGGATCTCGCTGCGGTAGTCCTCGTCGACGGTGTCGACCACCAGCAGCACCGGCAGTTGGCGATGCGCCGCCACGACTTGCCTGAACGCGGTCAGCCCTTCGCGCCCGGCGGAGAATTCGCCGAGCCAGTGCATGCTCCCCGGGCGCCAGTCGAGCACGCCGATCTGGCGTGGCGTGGCGAGCAGGACGAGGCGGCGGCCGAACAGGTTCACAGCGGCAGCTCCCCGATCAGGTCGTAGATCGGCAACAGCACCGAGACCAGGATGCCGCCGAGCACCAGGCCGAGGATGGCGGTGAGCAGGGGTTCGAGGATCCGCAGGCCGTTTTCGATGGCGTCGAGCACTTCGCGATTATAGAAAAACGTCACGTTCTCCAGCGCCTCGTCGAGCGCGCCGGTGGTTTCGCCCACGCGCAGCATGCGGATCACCAGCGGCGGGAACAGCCCCATCGACTGGAAGCTTTCCGACAGTCCGTGGCCGTCGGCGATCCGCTGCGCCGCGCGGCGGATGCCGCCGGCGATCACGCGGTTGCCGGCGATCAGTTCGCCGGCGCGCAGCGCGTCGAGCACCGTCACCCCCGAGCGGTACATCATCGCGAGCGTGTTGGCGAAGCGCGCCAGCGCGATCTTCTGCAGGATCGGCCCGATGAGCGGCAGCCGCAGCTGGGTGCGGTCCCACCACGCGCGTCCCGCCTCGCTCTTCTTCACCCACAACGGCACGCCGACGCCCGCCACCAGCGCGACCAGCAGGCCTGCGACCCAGTACGAGCGCACCGCGCCCGACACCGCCATCAGGATCAGGGTCGGCAGCGGCAGCACCACGCCCATGGTCTCGACCAGGCCGAGCACCTGCGGGACCAGGTAGACCAGCAGGAAGAGGATGGCGGCACCGACCACGGCCAGCACCAGCGCCGGGTAGATCATCAGGCGCTTGGCCTTGGCCGCGACTTCCTCCTGCCATTTCAGCGACTCGCCGAGGCGCTCGAACACCACGTCGAGCAGACCGGTCTGCTCGCCCGCCCGGATGCTGTGGACGAACACCCCGCCGAACACCGACGGGTGGGCGGCGAGCGCATCCGACAGCACCTTGCCGCCTTCCAGGTCCTCCAGCAGCGCGGTCAGCACGTCGCGGAAGCCGCGCTTTTCCATGCTGTCGCGCAGGTCGCGCAGGCCGTCGAGCAGGGGAATGCCGGCGCGGGTGATGTAGCGCATGTGGATGCAGAACGTCACCAGGTCGCGCCGGGTGATGCGCTCGCGGCCCTGCGGCGCGTACTGCCGCGACAGCTCGGACAGCGTGACGAGGTCGAGGCCCATGCGCTTGAGGCGCAGCTCGAGGTCGACGTCGTTGACCGCCGACAGCGTCCCGCGGACATTGCGGCCGGCGGGATCGATGGCGCGGTAGTCGAAGAAAGGCATGGTTTCGGGGGGCAGGGTTCAGGGGACAGGATTCAGGGGGCCTTGTGCGGCTGCGCCGCGCACCATGAATTCATCGGGCGCGGTGCAGCCGCACCTTGCCTGCCCCCTGAATCCTGAATCCTGACCCCTGTGCCTTTCATCACACCCGCCCCGTCAAATCCACCACCCGCGCCACTTCCGCGAGCGAGGTGACGCCGTCGAGCACGCGCTTGACGCCGTCTTCGGCGAGCGGGTGATAGCCGTGCTCGAGGGCGGCTCGGCGGATTTCGTGCAGCGGCGCCTGGTTCGCGACCAGTTCGTCGAGTTCCGGGTCCAGGCGCAGCAGTTCGATCAGCGCCAGCCGTCCCTTGTAGCCCTTGTTGCCGCACGCCGCGCAGCCGGCGGCGCGAAAGATCCAGGTCGTCTCGCCGGCATCGACGCCGAGGATGCGCGCCTCGTGCTCGTCGGGCGTGTACGCCTCCTTGCAGTGCGGGCACAGCTTGCGTACCAGGCGCTGCGCGATGACGCCGATGATGTTGCCCGACAGGATGCCGGGCTGGATGCCGATGTCCATCAGGCGCGGGAACACGCCGAGCGCGGAGTTGGTGTGCAGCGTGGTGAACACCTGGTGGCCGGTCATCGCGGCGCGGAAGGCCATCTCGGCGGTCTCGCGGTCGCGGATCTCGCCGACCAGGATGATGTCGGGGTCCTGGCGCATGATCGAGCGGATGCCGTTGGCGAAGTCGAGCTTGAGGTTCTCGTTCACCGAGCTCTGGCGCATCAGCGTGACCGGGTATTCGACCGGGTCCTCCAGCGTCATGATGTTGACGCTGTCGTTGTTGAGGTGCGACAGCATCGAGTAGAGCGTCGTCGTCTTGCCCGAGCCGGTCGGCCCGGTGACGACGAGGATGCCTTCGGGTCGCGCCATCATCAGCTGCAGCTCGCGCAGGGCGTCGGCGGTGAAGCCCATCTGCTCGAGCGGAACGATCGACTTCTCGCGGTCGAGGATGCGCAGCACCAGGTTTTCGCCGTGGATGCCGGGCTGGCTGGAGACGCGGAAATCGATCGAGCGGCCGTTGAGCGTCAGCGACATGCGGCCGTCCTGCGGCGCGCGCGTCTCGGCGATGTTCATTCCCGTGAGCACCTTCAGTCGCACCAGGATGCCGGGCCAGTAGGTCTTGTGCAGGCTCCTCACCTGCTCGAGCACGCCGTCGATGCGGTAGCGGATGCGCAGGAACGCATGCTCCGGCTCGAAATGGATGTCGGAGGCCTCGCGCTTCACCGCGTCGGTCAGCAGCGCGCCGACCAGCCGCACCACCGGCTGGGTGTATTCCTCGGTGTCGGGGTTGAGGCTGGCGTAGTCGACCTCGCCGGTCTCGATCTCGCGCAGGATGCCGTCGAGCGACAGGTCGAAGCCGTAGAACTTGTCGATGCACTCGAGCAGCTGCGCCTCGCCGGCGAGCAGGGTGTCGATCTCGAGGTGGCCACCGAGCGAGGCCTTGAGCTGGTCGAGCGCGACGACGTTGAACATGTCGGTGGTCGCCAGCGTCAGCACGTTGCGCGTGGCGTCGTGCGCGATCGGCAACAGGTGGTGGCGGCGGGCGAAATCCTCGGGCACCAGCGCCAGCGCCTCGGGGTCGGCGACCACCTGCGCGAGGTCGATGCCCTGGCTGCCGAGCGCGTTGGCGAGCTGGTCGCGCAGCACCGCCTCGGTCATGAAGCCGAGCGCGACCAGCTGGCGGCCGATCGGCAGGCCGGTGGCCTTCTGTTCCTTGAGCCCGATGCGCAGCTGGTCGAGGGTGATCAGCCCCTGCGCGACCAGGGTCTCGCCCATGCGGAATTTCTTGCGGCGCTCCATGCGGCGTCCCTAGCGGGGCGGGGCCAGCTGCTGCAGGCGCGCTGCGGCCTGGGCGCGGTCGAAGCGGTGCACGCCGTCGCTCGCCAGCGCCTTTTCGTAATAGGTTCGCGCGGCCGGGACCTGCTGCAGCTGGTCGAGCGCGACCGCCAGGTTGAAGGCGTAATCGGCGTTGTCGGGGGCGCCGCGGTAGGCCTCGAAATAGGCGGCCTGGGCGTCGCCCCAGCGCCCCTGGCCGGCGTAGAGATTGCCGAGGGTCTGGTAGAGCTGCGGGCTGGGGTCGCGCGCGATCAGCGTTTTCAGGCGACTTTCGGCGGCCGGGCCGTCGGTGCTGCCGACGAGGTCGAGCAGCGCGGCCTGCGCCGCGGCGTGATGCGGGTCGATCTCGAGCACCTCGCGGTAGAAGCGCTGCGCATCGGCCTCGCGGTCCTCTACGCTGGCGATCGCCGCCAGCCCGAGCAGCGCGTCGACGCTGCGCCCGCGGGCGAGCGACCGGCCGTAGAGCTGCCGCGCCGTGTCGAGTTCGCCGCGCTGCCAGGCGGCGTAGGCCTCGCCGAGCAGCGTCGACTGCGGGTCGGGCTGGAACTGCGGCGCGGCCGGCGCCGGTGCAGCAGCGGCGGCTGCCGGGCGGGGCGCGGCACGAGCGGGCGCCGCCGCCTGCGGCGCGACTTCGGGGCGGGCGGCAGGCGGTGCGGCTGGCGCAGGCGCGGTTGCCGGCAATGCCGCAGGCACCGTCTCGACCGCGACCGGCGCGACGGGAGCAGGCGGCGGGACGGCCACCGCACCGGCGCTGGCCGCCGGCGGGAGCGTGGCGGCAGGCGGCGGCTGCAGGGCGAAATAGAGATAGACGCCGTAGCCCAGCGCGATCAGCGCGGCCACCCCGGCGGCGACGGGGACCAGCGACAGCCGGGGCCAGGTGAAACCGGCGCGGGGCTGGGGCTCGGGGCTGAGGCCGCTGCTGCCGAACAGCAGGCCGGGCGGCTCCACCCATTCGCGTTGCTGGACGGAAGCGGGCCCGGCGAGCGGCTCCAGCTCGAGGTCGCCGTCGGGCCGGTGGAGCGCGTCGGCCCGGTCCGCGTTTGCGGATTCGGCCTGCTTGAGGGCCTTGAGCAGCAGGCTCATCGGGCGCTCCGTGCGCGGCGATCGATCACGGTGTGCTCCGCGCGGCGCTCGGCAGCAGGCGCTGGAACTGGCGGAGTTCCTCGCTTTCCAGCGTCGGGTTGGACACGACGATGGGGCGCAGGAAGATCACCAGCTCGGTCTGGCTGTTGAGCCGCTCGTGCTGGCCGAACACCGCGCCGAAGCCGTCCGGCCGCGACAGCAGCGGCACGCCGTCGCGCGCCTTGTTGCTGTCGTCCTGGATCAGGCCGCCGAGGATGACCGTCTGGCCGCTGCGCACCTGCAGCAGCGATTCCATCTCGCGCACCTGGATCACCGGCACCTGGTTGGGGATGTCGGCGGGGATGCTGGGATTGGGGTCGCGGACGAAGCCGACGTTGCGCGAGATCGTCGGCCGCACGGTCAGCGAGACCATGCCGTTTTCGTTGATCTGCGGCGTCATCGTCATCACGATGCCGACCGGGACGGTCTGCGGCGTGGTGGTGAAGGTGGTCGTCGTGCCGACGTTCGCGGTGGTCGTGGTGTCGGCCTTGACGTTGAAGTACACCAGGTTGTCGACCACTTTCAACAGCGCGGTCTGGTTGTTCAGCGCCATCAGCTTGGGGCTCGACAGCACCTTGGTGTCGCCGAACGACTCGAGCAGGTCGATCGCCGCGGTGAAACCGTTGCTGCCGGCGTTGGTGTAGGTGGCCTGGATGAACGGCGTCAGGGTGCCGGCGAGCGCGTTGGTGCCGCCGCCGAGGGTGTTGATGCTCCAGCCGGTCGCGCCCTGCAGTGCCTTCGACCAGTCGATCCCGGCGCGGTACTGGTCTTTCAGCGACACCTCGACGATGGTCGCCTCGATCAGCACCTGGCGCTGCGCCGACTGCATCACCCGGTCGAGGTACTGCTGCACCAGTTCCTGCTGCCTGGCGGTGCCGAGCACGGTGATGGTTCCGGCGACCGGGTTGACGGCGACGTCGTGCTTGCCGTCGCCCAGCGCCTGATCCGAGAAGGCGGCGGTGAACAGGCTGGCGGCACCGGTGCCTGCCTTGCTGGCCGCCTCGGCCTGCGAGACGCGCTCGGCGCGCGCCGCGCGTTCGGCGTCGAGCCGCGCGGCCCGTTCTTCGTTGCTCTGCGTGACGGCGCGGGTGCCGGCGAGGATGGTGCGGATGTTGTCGGCCAGCACGCTCCACAGGTCGTTGTTCGACTGGCTGGAAACCGTGGTCGTCGAGGAGTTGCCGGTCGTGGAGGTGGTCTGGCTGCTGCCGGCGGTGCCGACGCCGCCGCCGGTGCTGGCGATCTGCGCCGCCACGCCGACGCTGGAGGCGGTATTGCGGGCGACGTTGACGTAGTTGACGGGGTAGGTCCGGACATAGGGTGCGTCGGGCATGATCGACACCGTGCGGCCGTTCATCTCGTAGCGCAGGCCGGCCTGCCGCGCGATGCGGTCGAGGATCGCCGGCAGCGGCTCCTGCACCGCGTTGAGCGAGACGTTCCCCGAGATGCCCGGATGCAGGTCGATGTTGTATTGGGTGTCGCGCGCGATGGAGAACAGCAGGTCCTTCACCGGAACGTCGTTGACGACCACGGTGTAGGTGGGGATGGGCGCGCTCGACTTGGGCGGGGCGAGCGTCGGCGCCGCCTTGACGGGCGCGGGTGGCGCGCTTGCCGGGACGGCCGGGGCGGCCGGCCGGGTGATGTGGCCGGGCGAGGTGTCGAACGCCTGCGGTGACGCGCAGCCACCGGCCAGCATGAGGCCGGAGAGGGCGAGGCGCATCGCGATCGAGCGTTTCAGCACAGCGTTCATCATTGTCCTGTCGGTAAGGCAACGGTGCGCAGCTTGCCGACCGTGCGCAGAAACGGTGCGTTGCCGGGCGCCGCGGGCAGCTTGCGCAATGCCGTCGACGCCGCGTGGCGGCTGGTGAATTCGCCAGCCAGGATGAGCCATGCCGGCTGCCCCTGGCTCAGGCCGTGAAATACCCGCACCGGTTGCGGCATGGCGGCGTTCAGGCTGCCCATTAATACGGCAGCCTCGGCGGCTTCTTTAGCCGAGCCGACCTGGATGATGAAGGTTCCGGGGGCGGCGGCGGCGAGCCAGTCGAGGGTTTGTGCGGCGAGTTCGGGCACGCTGGGGGCGGCGGGAGCCGGCGGCTCACCGACCTGCGCCGGCCTGGGCGGCGTGGCGGGCCGCGAAAGCGCGTGCCAGGCGACGAATGCCAGCAGGCCCAGACCGGCCGCGAGGCCGGCGGTCAGCCAGGCCCAGCGGTGTCTGCCGCGGCGGCTGGAGGGCGGGACGGGCATCTCGGCGTCGCCCGCCGCCGCGTCGAGATGGGCTGCGGTCAGGGTATGGGTCTGTCCGGCATACGCCGCGAGCAGCGTCTTGTCGGCCAGCACGTTGATCCGGCGCGACAGCCCGCCGGACAGCCGGGCGATGCCCGCGATCAGCGGCGGCGCGAACAGGTCGGGGCCGCGGTAGCCCGCGACCGCCAGCCGGGTGCGCAGGTAGTCGGCGATGTCGGTCTCCGTCAGCGGGGGCAGGCGCAGGCTCACGGTGATGCGGTCCTTCAGCTGGCGAATGCGCGGATCGGCCAGCAGGGTGTCGAGTTCGGGCTGGCCGAACAGCACGATCTGCAGCAGCTTGTCGCTGGCGGTCTCGAGATTGGTCAGCAGCCGCAGGAACTCCAGGCTCTCGAGCGCGATGCCCTGCGCCTCCTCGACGAAAACGACCACCCGGCGGCCGGCCGCGTGGCGCGCCAGCAGGACGGTGTTGAGCTGCGCGAGCCTGGCCTGCCGGCCGTCGGCGGGCGTCTCGCCGAGATCGGCGAGGATCGCCGCCAGCATGTCGTCGGGCGCGAGCGTCGGGTTGCCCAGGTAGACGCTGTCGACGGCGTCCGGCAGCTGTGCCGCCAGCTTGCGGCACAGCATGGTCTTGCCGCTGCCGACCTCGCCGACCACCTTGACGATGCCCTCGCCCTGGCCAACGGCATACAGCAGCGCGGCGAGCAGGTCGCCGCGCTGCCCGCCGGCGTACCAGTAGTCGGTGTTTGGCGTGATGCGGAAGGGCGCTTCCTTCAGACCGAAAAAATCAAAATACACGGAGGCCTGGGAGACGGATGGAGGGCGGCATGCCTAGTCGTTGCCGTAGGTCTGCATGCGGCTGTAAAGCGTGGTGCGGTTGATGCCGAGGATCTTGGCCGCCTGCGACAGGTTGCCGTGCGTCATGTTGAGCGCCGCCTCGACGTAGGCCTTTTCCCACTGGCGCAGGTTGACGTCGAGATCGAAATTGGCCTGGCCTTGCAGCTGCTTGCGCGCCAGTTCGATCAGCGCCTTGCCGTCGCGGGCGAGCGGGATTTCCTGCGGGTAGGCCTGGTCGGTGTCGAGCTCGGCTTCCAGCTGCTGCGCGTTGACCGCGAGGCCGGGGTACTTGGTCGTCAGGCGGATCGCGATGTTGCGCAGCTCGCGCACGTTGCCGGGAAAGTGGTAGTCCTCCCACATCTGCTGTGCGCGTGCGTCGAGCGAGAACGGCTGGCTATTGGCCTCGCGCGCGTAGAAATCGCGGAAGTGGTCGAGCAGGGTGAGCTTGTCCTCGCCCATCTCCCTGAGCGGCGGCACCGCGATGGAGAACACCGACAGCCGGTGGTAGAGGTCGGCGCGGAAGCGGCCGGCCTTGATCTCGGCGCGCAGGTCGCGGTTGGTGGCGGTCACCACGCGCGCGTTGGAGAAGCGCGGCTGGGTCTCGCCGACGCGCTGGTATTCGCCGTTCTCCAGCACGCGCAGCAGCTTGGCCTGCAGTTCCAGCGGCAGCTCGCCGATTTCGTCGAGGAACAGGGTGCCGTTTTCGGCTTCCTCGAAATAGCCGGCGCGCGCGTTGGTGGCGCCGGTGAAGGCGCCTTTCGCGTAGCCGAACAGTGTCGGCTCGACCAGCGTCGGCGAAATCGCCGCGCAGTTGAGCGCGAGATACGGCTTGTTCGAGCGCGGCGACAGCTGGTGCAGGCTGGAGGCGACGCGCTCCTTGCCGCTGCCGGATTCGCCTTCGATCAGCACCGGGAAGGGCGCGGCGGCGTATTGCTGGATCTGCTGGCGCAGCTTGTCGATCGCCGGGCTGTTGCCGACGATGCCGGAGTCCTTGGCGGGCGCGGGCGCCTTGTCGGCGGTGCGTTCCGCGTTCTGCACCAGCAGGGCGTTGAACAGCAGCGACTTGAGCCGCTCGGGCTCGCACGGCTTGGCGACGAAGTCGATCGCGCCGAGCGCGCGGGCGTGGCGCGCGTTTGCTTCGTCGCTCTGGCCGGACAGCACCAGGATCTTGATGCTGGGAGAGACGCCGAGAAGATCGGCGATCAGGGCGAAGCCCTCGTCGGGCTTGTGCGGCTGCGGCGGCAGACCGAGGTCGACCAGCGCGAGCTGCGGCGGCTCGTCGAGCTGCATCAGCAGGCTCTTGACCTGGGCGCGCGATTCGGCGGCCGAAATGTCGAAGTCCTTGCTGAGGACGTAGGTTAGCGTGTCGGAAATCAGCGGGTCGTCGTCGACGATCAGCAGACTGGGTTTTTCGGTTTGGGCCACAAGTCCTCCAGATCCAATGGTGCCGCGCCCGCGCCTGCGCCTCGTGTGCTTGTTGTTATGCGCATGACGGGGGTTTCAAGGATTGTGCCAGAGAGCCGCTGAAAGTGAAACTGCAGCCCCGGCGGCGCCATCGGTCAGTCGGCGACGGGCTCGGCCGCGACGCGGAGCCAGCCCTCGCTGCGCTCGAGCGGGTGTCCGAGCGCGATCGCGCTGCGGCCGGGAACGCCGTGCAGCTCGAAGACCTTGCCGGGCGTGTAGTGGACCGGATCGATCATCACGCTGTCGGCCACGCCGTCGCCGGCGAGCCAGATGCAGGCGCGCGGCTGGCTCGCGCCGCTGTTGTCATACCCGTTCACGGTGTAGCCGGGCTGGCTGGTGTCGTGCAGCATGGCGAGCAGGGGGGGCGCGGCGAGTGTTTCGATGCCGACCGAACAGGCGTTTGCGGCGGGACGCGCCAGGCGGCGGACGATGCCGATCTTCCATTCGTCGCCATGATGCGGCCTGAGGGCGATCAGTGCGCCCACCCGCAGCCAGTCCCTGTCGACCGAATCGACGATGGCGCCGTAGCCGAATTCGCTTTCGTCGTGCATCACCCAGCGCTCGCCGGCGGTGTCGGCGTGCTCCGCCTGCCGGGCGTGGGCGGCCCGCTCGCGCGTGCGTTCGGTGACGAAGCCGTAGACCAGCACGTCCTCGGCTTCCGCGAAGCTGAGCCCGGTCTCGTAGGTCGATTCGCCGTCGCGTGCCCCGGCGGTCTTGAGCTGACCGACGATCGCGCCGAGGCCGTGCACCACGTCGACCAGGCGCTTGGTCGATTCGCGCGCGGCGCGCCGCTGCTCGCGACGCTCCAGCGGCGACCACTGCTGCTGCAGGTGTTCGACGAGTTCGAGGGCCTCGGCCGGGCGGACCGCGTCGCCCAGCCCGAGCTGCGCGGGAAGGCCGCCTTCCCGCAGGGCGGCGTGCAGCGCGTGCAGCCTGTCCACCAGCGTCTCGGTCGCCCAGGCGCGCAGCGGCCTGCCGGCGGCCGGGTTGCGGACGCGGCGCGGGCCGTGGTCGGCCGACAGGTCGACCGAGAAGGTGTGGCGCCCGGGAACGAGCGCGTGATCGAGTTCGAGCATGGCGTGCCAGCCGCGCAGCCAACGGTCGATCAGGTCGAGTTGCCGGGGGTAGAGCGTGCCCGCGTCGGCAAGGCTCAGCATCAGGATGTGCAGGTAGGCGCTCTCGCAGCTGCAATCGGCGTCCTCGCCTTCGTAGGCGCGCTGGGGGAGGCGATGGAGGTCGAGACCTTCGGCGGCCCGGTACAGGTTGTGCAGGCGCTGCCACAGCTTGTCGCCCGCGGGGAGATAGCGGATCGCTCGCCACTTCAGCAGCTGGCCGAAGCTGCGGATCGCGCGCAGGGCGATCAGCGGAAACAGATCCTGCGGTTGCCCGTTGCCGGCGTCGCGTGCGAGCTGCAGGACGGCGGTGTGGTAGCCGCGCGCCACCTCCCAGTAGAGGCCGTACACGGCATGCCAGAGCCGGTCTTCGTGCGCCCGCGCCATGCGCGGGTTGCGCAGGTACTGCTGCACCAGCGTGTCCTGCAGGTCGCGCGATTTCTCGTCCAGCAGCCTCAGCACGGCCAGACGATCTTTCGTGGGCGTCGTCGAGTTTTCGTTGAAGCGCCTGAGTTCGCCGAGGATGGCCTGCTGGCACTTGAAGGCGTCGCCGACCGGCAGGCCGTCGAGCCAGCGCGCGGCGGCCTTGGGGCCGGTCAGCGGGTCGGTGTCCTGCCTGCCGAAGGGGGTGAGGCGGGTGAGTCCGGTTACGAATTTGTCGGCCAGTGAAAGCATCGGGTAGGGAAACGGAAATTGCCGAGGCCGATGCAGCAAGTTCCGTTCCCGGCCGTCAGGCGAGCTTGTCGCGCACCCAAGCCTGCACCGAGGCGAGCGCCGCCGGCAGCTGGCCCGGCTCGCTGCCGCCGGCCATCGCCATGTCGGGCTTGCCGCCGCCCTTGCCGCCGACCTGGGTGGCGACGAAGTTGACCAGCTCGCCGGCCTTGATGCGGCCGGTGACGTCGGGCGTCACCGCGGCGATCAGGCTGACCTTGCCGTCGGCGACCGTGCCCAGCACCAGCGCGCACGAGTGCAGCTTGTCGCGCAGCTTGTCGGCGGTCTCGCGCAGGCCACGGGCGTCGAGGCCGTCGAGCTGCGCCGCCAGCACCTTGACGCCGCCGACGTCGGCGGCCTGCGCAAGGAGCTCGTCGCCGGCGCTCGACGCGAGCTTCGACTTCAGGCGGTCGAGCTCCTTCTCCAGCGCGCGCACATTGTCGAGCACCTGCACGAGCTTGGCGCCGAGCTCGGCCGGCTGCGCCTTGAGGGCGGCGGCGGCCTGGCGGATCTCCTGCTCGCGCGTCTGCACCCAGGCGAGCGCGTTGTCGCCGGTCACCGCCTCGACGCGGCGCACGCCGGCGGCGACGCCGGATTCGGAAACGATCTTGAACAGGCCGATGTCGCCGGTGCGCGCGACGTGCGTGCCGCCGCACAGCTCGCGCGAGCTGCCGATGTCGAGCACGCGCACCTCATCGCCGTATTTCTCGCCGAACAGCATCATCGCGCCGGTCTTCTGCGCCTCGTCGATCGCCATCACGCGCGCCTGCGTCGCCGTGTTGGCGAGGACCTCGGCGTTGACGCGCGCCTCGACCTCGCGGATCTGCGCGTCGGTCATCGGCGTCGGCTGCACGAAGTCGAAGCGGGTTTTTTCGCTGTCGACCAGCGAGCCCTTCTGCTGCACATGCTCGCCGAGCACCTCGCGCAGCGCCTTGTGCATCAGGTGGGTGACCGAGTGGTTGCGCATGGTGCGCGCGCGCGCCGCCTCATCGACGCGGGCGAGCACGGCGTCGCCGACCACCAGCGAGCCGGTCTTCACCACGCCGTGGTGGCCGAACACCTGCGCCTGGATCTTCTGCGTGTCCTCGACCTCGAACTGGCCGTTGGTGCTCTGCAGCAGGCCGCGGTCGCCGACCTGGCCACCCGATTCGGCGTAGAAGGGCGTGTGGTCGAGTACGACGACGCCGAGCTCGCCTTCCCTGAGCTCGCCGACCGCGGTGCCGTCCTTGTACAGCGCGAGGATGTTGGCGTCGTGGGTGAGCGTGTCGTAGCCGTGAAAGGTCGTCGCCTCGCCCGCATACTCGAGGCCGGCGCCGAGCTTGAACTTGCCGGCGGCGCGCGCCTGCGCCTTCTGGCGGGCCATGGCGGCGTCGAACGCGGGGGTGTCGACGCCGACGCCGGCTTCGCGGCAGATGTCGGCGGTGAGGTCGAGGGGAAATCCGTAGGTGTCGTGCAGCTTGAACGCGAGCTCGCCGTCGAAGCTGGCGCCGGGCGGCAACGCCTTCAGCGCGGATTCGAGGATGCCCATGCCGTGCTCGATGGTCTCGAAGAAGCGTTCCTCTTCCTGCCTGAGGATGTCCATCACGCGGGGCTGCGCCTTGACCAGTTCCGGGTAGGCCTCGCCCATCGCCGCGGCGAGGTCGGGGACGATGCGGTGGAAGAACGCGGCGCGCGCGCCCAGTTTGTAGCCATGGCGGATCGCGCGGCGGATGATGCGGCGCAGCACGTAGCCGCGTCCTTCGTTGCCGGGAATGACGCCGTCGACGATGAGGAAGGAGCAGGCGCGGATGTGGTCGGCGATGACCTTGAGCGAGTTGTTCGCGAGATCGGTCGTGTTCGTCTCGCGCGCGGCGGCGGCGATCAGCGCCTGGAACAGGTCGATCTCGTAGTTCGAATGCACGTGCTGCATCACCGCGGAGATGCGCTCGAGGCCCATCCCGGTGTCGACGGAAGGCTTGGGCAGCGGGTGCATGACGCCGGCCTCGTCGCGGTTGAACTGCATGAACACGTTGTTCCAGATCTCGATGTAGCGGTCGCCGTCCTCGTCGGGCGATCCGGGCGGACCACCGGCGATCTCGGGGCCGTGGTCGTAGAAGATCTCGGTGCAGGGGCCGCAGGGGCCGGTGTCACCCATCGCCCAGAAGTTGTCGGAGGCGTAGCGCGCGCCCTTGTTGTCGCCGATGCGGACGATGCGCTCCTTCGGCACGCCGATGTCGTTGTGCCAGATGTCGTAGGCCTCGTCATCCTCGGCGTAGACCGTGACCCACAGCTTGTCGGTCGGCAGCTTGAGCACGGTGGTCAGGTATTCCCAGGCGTACTTGATCGCGTCCTGCTTGAAGTAGTCGCCGAAGCTGAAGTTGCCGAGCATCTCGAAGAAGGTGTGGTGGCGCGCCGTGTAGCCGACGTTCTCGAGGTCGTTGTGCTTGCCGCCGGCGCGCACGCAGCGCTGCGACGACACCGCACGGGTGTAGGGGCGCGTGTCCTGGCCGGTGAACACGTCCTTGAACTGCACCATGCCGGCGTTGGTGAACAGCAGGGTGGGGTCGTTGCCCGGCACCAGCGGGCTCGATGGCACGACGGTGTGGCCCTTGGAGGCGAAGAAGTCGAGGAAGCTCTGGCGGATGGCGCTGCTTTTCATGGTGTTGTCGGGGTGTCGTGCGTGAACGTCGGACAATGGGGCATTGTATCCGCTAAAGTACCGCCATTGCAGGCGGAAAGGGCGCAGGATGAACGAACAGGAAGTGATCGCGGCGACACGGGAATGGATCGAGAAGGCGGTGATCGGGCTCAACCTGTGCCCGTTCGCCAAGGCGGTCTACGTGAAGGAGCAGGTGCGCTACGTCGTGAGCACGGCGCCGCACCTCGACGGCCTGCTCGAGGACCTCGACCGCGAACTCGACTTCCTCGCCGCCGCCGACCCCGCCGAGATCGACACCACGCTCCTGATCCACCCGACGCTGCTCGCGGACTTCCTCGACTTCAACGATTTCATGCAGCTCGCGGAGGCGGCGGTCGGCGAGCACGGGCTGGAAGGGGTGATCCAGATCGCCAGCTTCCACCCGCGCTTCCAGTTCGAGGGCACGGCGCCCGACGACATCGGCAACTACACCAACCGGGCGCCGTTCCCCATCCTGCATCTGCTGCGCGAGGCGAGCATCGAACGCGCGGTGGCGGCGTTTCCCGAGGCGGAGTCGATCTACCAGCGCAACATCGAGACGCTCGAGAAGCTGGGACACGCGGGGTGGGATTCCCTGTGGGAGAAACCGCGGGACTAGCGGGCGACAAAAAAGGGGCAGACGCCCCTTTTTTGTCGGTGCAGGCAAGACTCAGGAATACGAGCCGTCGTAGGCCGCGATTCCCGGGTTGTTCTTGCCCACGCCGACGATCTTCGGCGTGTTGAGCTTGACGCCCTTGATCACCTTCTTGTCGCGCAGGTAGGAGGCGACCACGTCCCACACCGGCTCGCCCTGCGCACCCTCGGCCACCGGCGCCCAGCCCGCGACCTTGTAGGTCTTCTTGGCCTCGACCGGCTTGCCCTTCAGCGTCATGTCGCCGATGCGGTTGCCGATGGTCTTGGTCGGGTCGATGGTGTACTCGATGCCACCCACGCGCACCATGTCGCCGCCCTGCTGGTAGTAGGGGTCGGCGTTGAACAGGTTGTCGGCGACGTCCTCCATGATGGTCTTGATGGTCTCGCCGCTCATCTCGGTCAGCGTCGTCTGCGGGTAGGTGATCGCGGTCTGGTCCATCAGGCGTTCCATGGTGATCGCGTCGCCCGGCAGCAGCGTGGTGCCCCAGCGGAAGCCCGGCGAGAAGGCGGCATCGGCGCCCTTGACCTCCATCAGCGCGTCGACCAGCAGCTGGTCCCAGGTGCCGTTGAAGTTGCCGCGGCGATAGAGGAAGTCGTCGGTGACGGCGAGCTTCTCGTTGAGCTTGTCGGCGTAGGGCGCGCGCACCTTCTGGATGTAAGCATCCATGTCCTTGTCGGCCGGCAGCAGGTTGGAGAACACCGGCAGCAGGCGGTACTTGTAGCTCTGGATCTTGCCGCCGCGCACGTCGAAGTCCATCACGCCGAGGAACTTGCCGTTCGAGCCGGCGTTGGTCACCAGCGTGACGCCCTTGGCGTTCTTGACCTTGACCGGCTGCGGCACGCCGTCGTGGGTGTGGCCGCCGAAGATGGCGTCGATGCCGGTGACGCGGCTCGCCATCTTGAGGTCGACGTCCATGCCGTTGTGCGACAGCACGATCACCACCTTGGCGCCGTTGGCTCGCGCGTCGTCGACCCACTGCTGCATGCCGTCGTCGCGGATGCCGAAGCTCCAGTCGGGCACCATGTGGCGCGGGTTGGCGATCGGGGTGTAGGGGAAGGCCTGGCCGATCACCGCGACCTTCACGCCGCCCATCTCCTTCATCACGTAGGGCTTGAACACCTGGTCGCCGAAGTCGTTGGTGACGACGTTCTGCGCGACGAAGTCGATGCCGGCCTTCTTGAAGTCGCCGTTGACGATCTCCAATACGCGCTCGGCGCCGAAAGTCGACTCCCAGTGCGGCGTCATCACGTTCACGCCCAGCTTGATGCAGGCGTCGACCATGTCCTGCGCGTTGGTCCACAGCGAGGTGGCCGAACCCTGCCAGGTGTCGCCGCCGTCGAGCAGCAGCGCACCGGGGCGCTGCGCGCGCAGCTTGTCGACCAGCGTCTTCAGGTGCGCGAAGCCGCCGACCTTGCCGTAGACCTTGGCGGCTTCCTGGAAGTCGAGGTAGGTGAACGCGTGCGCTTCGGCGCTGCCGGGCTTGATGCCGTAGGCCTTCAGCAGGTTCTGGCCGACGATGTGCGGCGTCTTGCCATAAGAGTCGCCGACGCCGAGGTTGACGTTGGGTTCGCGGAACCACACCGGCAGCAGCTGCGCGTGGCAGTCGGTGAAGTGCAGGAAGGAGACGTTGCCGTGACGCGGCACTTCGTAGAAATTGGCGGGGGCCTTGCCGGCCAGCGCGGACTTGCTGTCCAGTGCCATGCCGGACGCTGCGGCGACAGCCAGCAACTGCAGGAACTCACGGCGATTCATGTGCATGGGGCTCTCCTCGGGAGTGGATCGTGGAATGGGGATGCGCGGCTATTGTCGATATCCCCGCGATGCCGGTAAATAGTAGCTCCGGCTCATGGGTGCAGGGTCATTCGGCACGCGGAAACGAAAAAGCCCGGTTGCCCGGGCTTTTTTCACGCAGCGGTCCGCTTACTTGCGGAACACCGACGCCTTCATCGGCAGGCCGTTGGACAGCGAGGAGTGGAAGTACTCCAGGTTGTTCATCGTGGTGCTGCCGATTGCGGGCGGCACCGCGCGCACCTGCTTGAAGCAGCCCTCATAGCGGTTCTGCAGCATCACGAGGTTGTCGCCGCCGCGGAACACCGGCCAGTGCACGGTGTGGCCGACCGCGGGCGAGATCAGCTCGGAGCGCAGGCGGGTACCGGCGTTCTGCACGTGGCAGCTGGCGCAGGCGAAGTTGAGCTGGCCCTTGCGGGTGAAGAAGGACTTCTTGCCGTCCTCGTATGCAGCCATCGCTTTCGGGCCCTGGACCTTGACGTTCATCAGCATGCCGTCCGACAGCGTGCGCATGTAGGCGGTCAGCTTGCCCATGGTGTTCTTGTCGCCGAGCTTGTAGGCCTCTTCGCCGTTGGCGGTGCGGCAGTCGTTGATCGCGTCGTTCAGCGTCACGACCTTGCCCTTGGCCTCGTCGAACATCGGATAGTTGCCGGCGATGTTCTTGCCGCCGTTGGGCAGGCAGCTGGCGTAGGTCTTGCCGTTCTTGAAGGGGGTTTCCCACAGCTTGCGGCCGGCATCGATGTCGGCTTCGTACGGCGGGAACTCCATGATCGCGTCGTACTGCGCCTTGCTGTCCTCGTCGAACGCGAGCGCGCCGTAGACGTAGTCGTCGATCTTGATGTTGGGATATTTGCTCTGGTAGTACTTGATCAGCTCCTGCCGGTCCGACTCGGGCGATGCGTAAGCGCCGACAGCGCCCAGCGCGAGGCCCAGACCCGCCACACCTGCCAGCAGTTTAGTAATGATTTGTTGTCTCATGCCGTCCTCCTGAAACCTGATGTAATGAAGCGGGAGCGGAGCCGCGGCCCCGCTCCCGTGTCGCCCGAACTTAGGCGATGGTCGCTTCGGCGCTGTTCTTGTCGCCCTTGTTGTCGACCCAGTTGACGACGACCTTGTCGCCAGCCTTGGGACCCTTGACCTTGAAGCCCAGGTAGGGGTTCTTCGACACGCCGCCGCTCATGCCGGCCTGCAGCACCGAGGTGCCATTGACGGTCGCGGTGACTTCGGTGATGTAGTGCGCGGGCACCAGCTGGCCGGTCTTGGCGTCTTTGCGCAGACCGGTTTCCATCGGGTGGTTCATCAGTACTTTGACGTCGGCGACGTCGCCTGCCATGGTGGCACGGATACGCATGGGTTCAGCCATTTGGCTTTCCTTTCCTGAATGTGGTGTGTGTTGGGGGTGCGGGGATCGGTTCGATCAGCCGCCGCAGCCGCCGATGGTGACCTTCACTTCCTTGGCCGCCGTGTAGGACTTGCCGCCGGCGGTCACGACCGCGCGAACCAGCGAGGTCTGGCCCATCTTGATGCGGGTCGAGACGAAGCCCTGGGCGCCGTTGGCGAGGCTGAAGTCGGCGACCAGCGGGGTCGCGTTCTTCTCGGCCAGGATGGCGATCATGGTGGTGCCGGCGATGGCGCTGGTGACTTCGACCGGGACGACCGCGCCGTTCTCGGCGATGTCCGGGGCCTTGATCGTGATGTCCTTGCTGTCGGCCGGGCTGGCTGCACCGAGGTCCTTCATCGCGTCGCCGACGTTCTTGGCCTCGAAGGCGCTGCGCGGAGCGGCCGCCAGGGCCTGGGTGGGCTTGAGCAGGCCGGCCGCCACGGCCACGGCCACGGCGCTGGCGCCTGCGGCGCCTTTCAGTACGTTTCTACGAAGTGCATTCATGGGGCATATCTCCTGATTGAACGATGCAACGTGTGAATCACAGACCGTACACAAAGTCGGTCACTTTATCGATTTCCTCTTCCGTCAGCACGCCGTGCTTGCCGAACGGGATCATGCTGGAAGCCGGGTTGAAGGCAGTGGCGTCCCAGATCTGGGCGCGCAGCTTGGCCTTGTCGGGAAAGCGGGCGCTCATGGCGATCAGCGGCGGGCCATAGAGGCCGGTGGATTCCGCATCGGGAACGGTCGGCATGCCGTGGCAGGCCAGGCAGTTGCCCTTGGTGCGGTTGAACGCGATGTCCTTGCCGGTTTCTTCCTTCTTGGGCGCGGCGTTCTGGGCCAGAGCGGTACCCGACAACATGATGGCGCTGATCGCGCAGGCCATTGCTACCTGATGCAACTTTCGCATGGTCATCCTCCTGATTTTTTGAAGTCGTGATGAAAGCGCATCATGCCTGGCTGGTCCGTGCAGTGAGCGCTATCCAATGATGGATGCGGCCAAGCATAGAGGAATTGGTTTTTGCGACGCAAGGCCATCGGCCGATTTTTAGGTCCATGCAGCGGGGTAAATTCCTACCAGCCGGCTATTCCTTGCGCTGCGATTTCTCGGCTTCTTCCCATTCGCGGCGCCGCGCTTCGGCCGCCGACATTTCGTGGAAGCTGCCGTCACCCGCCTTGATTCCGAGCTTGATCTGCTCGATGGCGGCGACCAGATTTCCGCTCAGCGCCGCCGCCTCGGCCTGCGCGCGGTGGCTCTGCAGGCGATGGCCGAGCTGGGCGTGGGCCTGGGCGGCCAGCCGCCACACGCGGCGGTCGAGTGGGTAGAGCGACAGCTGGCGCTCGACGCGCGCCAGCGCGTCGTCGTTGCGCCCTGCCGCCAGCAGCGCGGCGATATGGCCGTATTGCAGCGGCCGGTAGCCGGGGTGGGCGGCGGCGCCGGCCTGGTAGCGTTGCAGCGCCAGCGCCTGATTGCCGGCGGCCAGCGCGGTGTGGGCGGCGAGTTGCTGGATCATCGGCGAGGTCGAATGGGCGGACAGCAGCTTCTGTACCTCGGACTCGGCCTCGTGGAACTTGCGCGCGCGCACCAGGGCGGTGGCCAGCGCGTAGCGGGCGGCGGCTTCGCTGCCGTAGCGCTTCTCCTTCAGCGCGTTGCGCGCGGCGAGCACGGCGTCGGTGGGGCTGCCTTCCTGCGCGCGCAGGCGGGCGCGCACCAGCTGGAAATCGAGGCTGTCCTGCACCTGCTGGTAGGGCGCGGCCTCGCTGCGCGCCTGCATGTCGGCGATGCGGTCGGTGGTCAGCGGGTGGGTGCGCAGGTAGGCCGGGGCGCTGCTGTCGTAGAAGCGGTTGGCGCGCTGCAGGCGGTTGAAGAATCCGCTCATCCCGCGCGGGTCGTAGTCGGCGCGGGTCAGCATCTCGTAGCCGAGGCGATCGGCCTCGCGCTCGTAGTCGCGGCTGTAGTTCAGCTGGTTCTGGATCGAGTAGGCCTGGGTCGACGCGATCGCCGCGCTCGCCACGTTGGGGTTGGAGCGCGCCGCCAGCAGCGCGAGCGCCAGCGCGGCCATCGTCGGCCACTGGCTCTGGCTCTGCGCGGCGACCATGCGCGCGATGTGGTCCTGCGTCACGTGGGCGATCTCGTGGGCGACGACGCCGGCCAGTTCCGATTCGCTCTGCGCGGCGAGCAGCAGCCCGGTGTGCACGCCGATGTTGCCGCCCGGCATGGCGAAGGCGTTGATCGTGGGGTCGGCGACGACGAAGAAGGTGAACTCGCGCTGGTTGCGCGGGCTGACCGAGACCAGCTTGTAGCCGAGCTGGTTGAGGTAGGTCTCGATCTCGGGGTCGTCGAGGTAGCGCGGATCCGCGTACACGTCGCGCATGATCGCGCGCCCCAGCGCCTGCTCTTCCTGGTCGGAGAAATATTGCCGCGACACCTCGCCCAGGTCGGGAAGGTCGGCGGCGATGGCCGGCTGGAGGGCGAGGGCGAGCGCGAGCAGGGTGCGCAGCATCAGCGATCGCCTCCGCGGCGGGTCGGGGAGAATCTCGTCATTTCGTTTAGGATGCGGGGATTCGAGACAAGGTTCCTGAGCATGAGCGAGTTTACCCATTTCGACGAACGCGGCCGCGCAGTCATGGTCGACGTCGCGGACAAGGCGGATACCCGGCGGGTGGCTGTCGCCAGCGGCTGCATCCGCATGTTACCCGATACCCTTGCGCGCATCCTCGGCGGCCAGGCGGCCAAGGGCGATGTCCTCGGCATCGCCCGCATCGCGGCGATCCAGGCGACCAAGCGCACCGCCGAGCTGATCCCGCTGTGCCACCCGATCGCGCTGACCAGGGCGAGCGTGGCGTTCGGCCACGACGAGGCGGATTCGTCGATCACCTGCACCGTCACCGCCGAGACCGTCGGCAAGACCGGCGTCGAGATGGAGGCGCTGACCGGCGTCAGCGTCGCGCTGCTGACCATCTACGACATGTGCAAGGCGGTCGATCGCGGCATGGTCATGGGCGAGATCCGCCTGCTGGAGAAGCAGGGCGGGCGCTCGGGCCACTGGCGGGTGGATGCGTAGTCGCATGCGTGCGTGTTGCGCGTGCGGGTTGCTGGTGCTGGGGCTGTGGGGGTTCGCGCCAGGTGCCCGCGCCGCGCTCCCCGATGACCAGCGCTTCCCGGCGGCGGGCGAGCGGCTGCTGCTTTGGGTAGCGTCCGAACGCGGGCGTGCCGAGCCCGAGTTGCGGGCCGCCGAGCGCCTGGCCGCGCAGGGGGTCGAGACGTGGTCGCTCGATCCGGTCGACGCCTATTTCCTGCCGCAACTGCCGAGCAGCATGGATGCGGTGCCGTTGCCGGATCTCGCCGACTGGCTGCGTGCCGGTCTGAAGGGCGGCAAGCGGGTCGTCGTCTACGCGGTGGCGCGTGCGGCGGTGCCGGTGCTGCGCGCGACGGCGACGCTCGGGCCGGAGGAGCGCCAGGCGCTGTGCGTGCTGCTGGCGTACCCGAATCTGTACACGGTGGCCGAGCCGCTGGCCGAGCCGGACTATCTCGACCCGGGACAGCTCGACGGCCTGCGGGTACGGGTGCTGCAGCCGCGCCGGTCGGCCGCCACGCCCTGGCTGCCGGGTCTGCTCGATCATCTGGCGTTGCACGGCGCGGTGGTGAGCTCGACGATTCTCGAGAATCTGCGCGAAGGCTGGTGGGCGCGCGAAACGCCGACCGCCTACGAAGTGGCCGAAAGCGGGCGCCTCGACGCCCTGTTGTTGCGTGAACTCGACGTCATGGAGTGCGAATGAAACGATTGCTGCTGAGCTGCCTCGCCGGACTGTTCCTCGCGAGCGGCGCGAATGCCGCCGGATTCGAGGCGCGCCCTGCGGCGCCGGCGCCCGGACTCGAGGCGCCAGACCTCGCCGGCACGCCGAGGACCCTGGCGGACTACCCGGGGAAGGTGGTGCTGCTCAATTTCTGGGCGTCGTGGTGCCCGCCCTGCGTGCGCGAAATGCCGTCGCTGGAGCGCCTGCGGGTGAAAATGGCAGGGCGGCCGCTGGCGATCGTCGCGCTCGACAGCGCCGAGCAGCGGGAGGACGTGGACGCCTTCCTGGAGCGGATGAAGCTGGGATTCCCGATCCTGCTCGACCCGGACGGCGTCAACACGCGGCGCTGGAAGGTGTTCGCGCTGCCGACGTCCTTCCTGCTGGACGCCCAGGGGCGCGTTCGCTACGTGCTGACCGGCCCGACCGAATGGGACGAGGGCGAGGCGCTGGCGGTGATCGAATCGCTGCTGGCGGAGCAGGCAGCGTCGTCGAAATAGCGCGAATCCGCGCGCTTAACCCTCCAAAAGGAAAGGGATTTCATTAGGCCTGCTTATGGCGGCATCAATCGTTTTGCTTGCCTTGTCACTTGCCTGAAATGCAAAATAACGGCATATTCGGAATGTTTAATATAAGCCGTCCCCGCAGCATCCAGCGCTGATGCGCTGGCGCTGCTTCCAGCAGTCACCTAGTGTGTATATCCGGGTAGGGAAATGCGACTCCTGCGAGGGAGCCGCCGGGGACAATTTTGAACCTAGAGACCGCATGAACGCCAAGATCAAACTCGAAAACCACGACGCGCAGGAAATCAAGTACACCACGTGCTACATGTGCGCCTGCCGCTGCGGCATCAAGGTGACGCTGGAGGACAACAAGGTCCGCTTCATCCAGGGTAACCGCAACCATCCCACCAACCAGGGCGTGCTCTGCGCCAAGGGCTCGGCGGGGATCATGAAGCAGTACTCGACCGCCAAGCTGACCCAGCCGCTGATGCGCAAGGAAGGCACCGAGCGCGGCGAGGGCATCTACGAGGCGATCTCGTGGGACAAGGCGCTCGACATCCTGACCGACCGCCTGCAGGAAATCCGCGAGACCGATCCGTCGAAGCTGGCGTTCTTCACCGGCCGCGACCAGATGCAGGCGCTGACGGGCCTGTGGGCGCAGCAGTTCGGCACTCCCAACTGGGCGGCGCACGGCGGCTTCTGTTCGGTCAACATGGCGGCTGCCGGTCTCTACACCATCGGCTTCTCGTTCTGGGAATTCGGTGCGCCCGACTGGGACTACGCCAAGTACTTCATCATGTGGGGCGTGGCGGAAGACCACTCGTCCAACCCGATCAAGATCGGCCTCGAGAAGCTCAAGCGCCGCGGCGGCAAGTTCGTCACCGTCAACCCGGTGCGTACCGGCTACTCGGCGATCGCCGACGAATGGCTGCCGATCAAGCCCGGCATGGACGGCCTCCTCGCCATGTCGATGGTGCACGTGCTGCTGAAGCACGAGAAGTTCGACTACGAATTCCTGGTGCGCTACACCAACGCCTCGTGGCTGGTGGTGCAGACCCCGGGCGAGAAGGGTGATGGCCTGTTCCTGCGCGACGAGAACAACCAGCCGCTGATCTGGGACATCGAGAAGGAAGCCTTCCGCAACGGCATGGACGGCGAGATCGCCCCCGCGCTGTTCGGCGAATACGTCGCCCCCGACGGCCGCCGCGTCAAGACCGTGATGTCGATGATGGCCGAGCGCTATCTCGATTCGCGCTACGCGCCGGAGAACGTCGCGGCCGAAGTCGGGCTGCCGGCCGAGGCGATCGAGCGCATCGCGCTGGAAATGGCGCACGTCGCCTTCCAGGAGACGGTCGAGCTGCCGATCGAATGGACCGACGTCTGGGGCCGCAAGCACGACAAGGTCGTCGGCCGCCCGGTGGCGATGTACGCAATGCGCGGCATCTCCGCGCACTCCAACGGCTTCCACGCCTGCCGTGCGGTGCACTTCATCCAGATGCTGCTGGGCGCGCTCGACGCGCCGGGCAACTTCCGCGCCCGCGCGCCGTATCCGAAGCCCATCCCGCCGCACCAGCTGCCGGAAAACAACATCGACATCATCAACGCGCCGAACACCCCGCTGTCGCGTCCGCCGCTCGGCTTCCCGACGCGTCCGGAAGACCTGGTGGTCGACGAGTTCGGCAACCCGCTGCGCATCGACAAGGCCTACTCGTGGGAGGTGCCGATCGCGTCGCATGGCCTGATGCACATGGTCATCACCAACGCCACCAACCATGACCCGTACGCGATCGACACGCTGATCCTGTTCATGGCCAACATGGCGTGGAACTCGACCATGAACACCAAGAACATCCAGGACATGCTGCGGATGAAGGATCCCGAGGAGCCGGGCGAGTACAAGATCCCGTTCCTGGTGGTCATCGACGCGTTCCACTCGGAGATGACCAACTTCGCCGACCTGATCCTGCCGGACACGACCTACCTCGAGCGCCACGACTGCATCTCGCTGCTCGACCGCCCGATTTCCGAGCCGGACGCCGCTGCCGACGCGATCCGCTATCCGCTGGTCAAGCTCGACCGCGACGTGCGCCCGTGGCAGGAAGTCATGGTCGAACTCGCCTCGCGCCTGAAGTTCCCCGCCTTCACCAAGGAGGACGGCAGCCGCAAGTTCAAGGACTACCCCGACTTCATCGTCAACTACGAGCGTTCGCCCGGCATCGGCTTCCTCTCCGGCTGGCGCGGCAAGGACGGCAGCAAGTCGCTCAAGGGCGAGCCGAACCCGAACCAGTGGGAAAAGTACATCGAGAACCAGAGCTTCTTCGCGCATCACTGGCCCGACAACCAGAAGTACATGCGCTACGCCAACAAGGACTATCTCGAGGTCGCGGCTGACTCCGGCTTCGTCGGCAAGCCCGAGCCGATCATCATGCAGTTCTACTCCGAGCCGCTGCAGAAGTTCCGCCTGGCCGGCCAGGGCCTGTACGACGGCCCGCAGCCGACCAACCAGGTCGACCGCGAGCGTCTGGTGACGTACTTCGACCCGCTGCCGATGTGGTACGAGCCGCTCGAGCAGCAGCGTGTCGACGCCAACGAGTACCCGTTCTTCGCGCTGACCCAGCGTCCCATGTTCATGTACCACTCGTGGGATTCGCAGAACGTGTGGCTGCGCCAGCTCATGGCGCAGAACTACCTCTACATGAACGCCCGCAAGGCGGCCGAGATGGGCATCAAGGACTTCGACTGGGTGTGGGTCGAGTCGCACAACGGCAAGATCCGCTGCCAGGTCAAGACCATGGAAGGCACGCAGGAAGACACCGTCTGGACCTGGAACGCCATCGGCAAGCAGAAGGGCGCCTGGGGCCTGAAGGAAGACGCCTCCGAGGCGACCAAGGGCTTCCTGCTGAACCACCTGATTTCCGAGCTGCTGCCGGAGAAGTCCGGCGAGCGCCGCGTCACCAACTCCGACCCGGTGACCGGCCAGGCGGCGTGGTTCGACCTGCGCGTGAAGATCTGGAAGGCGGAACCGGGCGAGACCGGCTCGTGGCCGCAGTTCGACGTGCTCAAGCCCTACCCGGGCGACGAGCGCTACGAGCGCCCCAACGTGCTGCGCTACGACGCCCGCAGCCACGAAAAGAATTGAACCGCCCGGCACCAATATAAAGACGAGAGAGCATCATGAGACTAGGTTTGGTCATTGACCTCGACGTGTGCGTGGGCTGCCACGCATGCGCCATCGCGTGCAAGGAATGGAACGCCTCCGGCACCATCGGCCCGCTGTCCGACTACCAGCCCTACGGCGCCGAGCCGTCGGGCGTGTGGTTCAACCGGATCCGCCATTTCGAGATGGACGAGTATCCGAACAACAAGACCGTCAACTTCCCGATGTCGTGCATGCACTGCGAGGACGCCGACTGCGTCACCGTGTGCCCGACCGGCGCCTCCTACAAGCGCGCCGAGGACGGCATCGTGCTGATCGACCAGGACAAGTGCATGGGCTGCAACTACTGCTCGTGGGCCTGCCCGTACGGCGCGCGTGAACTCGACCGCTCGTCCGGCACCATGAAGAAGTGCACCCTGTGCATCGACCGCATCTACGACGAGCAGCTGCCGGTCGAGGAGCGCCAGCCCTCGTGCGTGCTGACCTGTCCGGCGCATGCCCGGATGTTCGGCGACTTCGACGACCCCGACTCGGCCGTGTCGCGCACGGTGCGCGAGCGCGGCGGCTACCCGCTGATGCCCGAGCTCAACTACAACCCGACCAACACCTACCTGCCGATCCGTCGCAAGCCGGTGATCGAGGTCGAGACCAAGCCCAAGGGCGGCCTGAAGGAAAGCATCAAGCAGTTCGCCAACCGGCTGGTGCGTCGTTGAGCGCGTAGCGAATCGAGAGCCAGGACTATCCGCGCATCCCTCGCATCGGCGGGGAACCGACCCGAGGGTCGGTCTTCGGCGAAGTGGGGACGCGGACGTTAATTAGGGAATAACCAGGCAACCGGCATTTTGGTTTCGACATGACCTGAGGGTCAGTCTCCACCGGAATGGCGAATGCCAAATTCATTAGGGGATCATTGTGCATCCAGCATTTTCAGTCATCTTCTTCACGGTCGCGTCGGGCGCCGGCTTCGGCCTGATTTCGCTGCTGTTCATCGCCGACTTCTTCAAGCTCGGCGGCGGCTTCAGCGATGACCAGCTCGTCGCGGGCGGCCTGATCGCCCTCGGCCTGATCGCGTTCGGCCTGCTGTCGTCCACGTTCCACCTCGCCAATCCGAAGAACGCCTGGCGTGCGTTCTCCCGCTTCCGCACCTCGTGGCTGTCGCGCGAGGGCGTGTTCGCCATCGTGTTCATGCCGCTGGCGCTGATCTACGTCGGCAGCATCATGTTCGGCGCCCCCGAGTGGCTGCGCGTCGGCTTCGGCTTCCTGACCGCCGTGCTGGCCTGGATCACGGTGTTCTCGACCGGCATGATCTATGCGTGCCTGAAGACGATCCGCCAGTGGAACACCCCGCTGGTGCCGGCCAACTACCTGGCGCTGGGCTACGCCAGCGGCAGCCTGCTGCTGCTGCTGGGCGCCGTGTTCGCCGGCCTCGAGACCACGCCGTACATCGCCATGTCCGCGCTGATCGTCTCGATCGCCGCGGTGCTGAAGGCGATCTACTACTTCTGGATCCGCAGCCCCGGCCTCACGCCGACCATCAACACCGCGACCGGCCTGACCCGTGCCAAGATCAAGCTGCTCGACACCGGGCACACCCACGGCACCTTCCTGACCCAGGAGTTCGGCTTCCAGATCGCGCGCCAGAAGGCCAGCGTGCTCAAGGTCGTCGTCTTCGTGGTCGGCTTCGCCGTGCCGGGCCTGATGCTGGTTTCCGTGTTCAACCAGAATGGCGGCCACGCCGCGGCGATCGTCGCAGTCGTCGCCGGCATCCTCGGTGCCGCGGTCGAGCGCTGGCTGTTCTTCGCAGAAGCCCGTCACGTGGTCAACCTGTATCACGGCGCCCAGCGCTGCTGAGGCCGGTAGGGGGAGGGCGGCTTGGCGCGTCCCCCGCTTTGCGGTATATTAGAAAAATCTAATCTACCCGTTACAGGAGCATGACCCTATGTTCGGATTGTCAGGTTTCAAGGAAGTCGATCCCGGCTACGTCGCGGAAATCGCCGCCCAGGGCGCCCATCTGATCGATGTGCGGACCGAGGCCGAGGTGGCGCAGGGTGTGATCGACGGGGCCATCCACATCCCGCTCCACCTGCTGCCGCTGCGCGCAGCCGACATTCCGCAGGACAAGCCCGTGGTGATCTACTGCCGCTCCGGCGCGCGTTCGGCCCAGGCCTGCGCGTTCATGGCCTCCAAGGGCTACAGCAACATGCACAACCTCGCCGGCGGCATCATGGCGTGGGCGCGCTACGGCAACGCACTGAGCGTGCCGCGCTGAGTCAGGCGCCTTGTCGGACGGTCCCCGCTGGCCAGCAATTTTGGTTGCAATGGGGGCGCATCTGGTTTAAGGTACCGCAGCTTTTTTAGTACATGCCGATTTAATGTAAGGAGAACCGAATGAACTTCGATAAAGAACTCGACGCACGTGGCCTGAACTGCCCCCTGCCCATCCTGCGCGCCAAGAAGGCCCTCGCTGAAGTCGCCAGCGGCCAGGTGCTGAAGATCCTGTCCACCGACCCGGGTTCGGTCAAGGACTTCGCCGCCTTCGCCAAGCAGACCGGCAACGAGCTGCTGTCGACCGCCGAAGCGGGTGGCGAATTCACCTTCTTCATGAAGAAGAAGTAAGCACGCAACACAAACCAGCGCCGTCTGTTCAGGAGAACACACGGCGCTGTTTTTTTGACCACACAGGAGAGAACGAGCATGGATACCAAAAAAATGGCGATCATCGCCACGAAAGGCACGCTGGACTGGGCTTACCCCCCGTTCATCCTTGCCTCGACGGCGGCGGCGCTGGGTTACGAGACCCAGATCTTCTTCACTTTCTATGGCCTCCAGCTCGTCCGCAAGGACCTGTCCGTCCTCAAGGTCAGCCCGCTGGGCAACCCCGGCATGCCGATGAAGATGCCGTTCGGTCCCAAGTGGTTCAAGAGCATCAACTGGAACATGCCGAACGCGATCCAGGCGATCATCCCCGGCTATGAAAACGTCGCGACGGCGCTGATGAAGCAGACCATCGCCAACAACGGCGTGGCCACCATCCCCGACCTGCGCGAACTGTGCCAGGAAGCCGAGGTGAAATTCATCGCCTGCCAGATGACCGTCGAACTGTTCGGCTTCGAGCATTCCGACTTCATCGACGGCCTCGAGTACGGCGGCGCCGCCACCTTCTTCGAGTTCGCCGGCGAGACCGATATCTGCCTGTTCATCTGAACGACAGACCGCCAGCACGATGAAAAAGAGCCGGGATTTCCCGGCTCTTTTTTTATGTGTCTTTTACGCCACAATTCGGGGGCTCGCCTGGTTGAATTGAACCAGCCGTATTGTCCTGCGCCCAAGCCGGGCGTAGCCTAGCTCCGGGGTCATTCAAACAGCTTATCCGTATCAATTTCACCCCTAGGAGACATTAATAATGAAGTTCACCCGCGTATTCGCATTCCTCGCGCTGGCTGGCATGGCCGGCAGCGCTTTCGCCACCAACGGCTATTTCTCGCACGGCTACGGCATGAAAGCCAAGGGCATGGCCGGTGCCGCAACCGCCAGTTACGACGACGCCTTCGGCGGCGCCAACAACCCTGCATCGATGGCTTTTGCCGGCGATCGCCTCGATCTGGGCGTGGATCTGTTCAACCCCAACCGCAGCGCCGAGCGTACCGGCTTGGGCCCCTTGGACATGAGCGTCGATAGCGATAGCGAATATCACTTGATTCCCGAGTTCGGCATGACCAAGCAGATGTCTTCGGCGCTGGCGCTGGGTGTGACCGTCTACGGCAACGGCGGGATGAACACCGACTACGCAGGCGGGCAGATTCCGGCGGGCGTTTGTGGACCGGTCGCCGCCAACATGCTGTGCGGCGTGGGCGATCTGGGCGTCGACCTGATTCAGCTCATCGTTGCGCCGACCGTCGCGTACAAGGTCGCTCCCAACCATTCCATCGGCGTTTCGCCGCTGCTGGGCTATCAGGCCTTCGAGGCAAATGGTCTGCAAGCCTTCGGCGGGATCTCTTCTGACCCGACCAAGCTCACCAACAACGGGCATGATGATGCTTTCGGCTACGGCGTCCGCATCGGCTACATGGGCAAGATCACCCCGACCATTACCATCGGCGCCGCTTACGCCAGCAAGATGGACTTCGAGGAGTTCGAGGAGTACGCCGGCCTGTTCGCGGAGCAGGGCGATTTCGACATTCCCGAGAACTACAACCTCGGCGTTGCGTGGCAGGCAACTCCTGCCTTCAAGTTGGCTCTGGATTACCAGCGTATCAACTATAGCGACATCAACTCGATCGCCAATGCCAGCCTGGTTCCGTTCCTGCTGGGTGCCGACAATGGCCCTGGCTTTGGCTGGCAGGATATTGATGTGTGGAAGCTGGGCGCGGAATACAAGTACAGCCAGCAGCTGACCCTGCGCGCCGGCTGGAGCCACGGCGACAACCCCATCACCCCGGCCGATGTGACCTTCAACATTCTGGCCCCTGGCGTGATCGAGGATCACCTGACGCTTGGTTTCACGTACACCCTGGCATCGGGTAACGAGCTGACCATGAGCTACATGCACGGCTTCAGCAGCGACGTCAGCGGGGCTTCCATCCTTCCGGCATTCATGGGTGGGGCTCCGGCAGGCACGGAAACCATCGAAATGGACCAGAACGCACTGGGTATCCAGTACAGCTGGAAGATGTAATTTCAGTCGCACCTGAACTGATCTAAGGCCGGGGTCGTAAGACCCCGGCTTTTTTCATTCGATTCGGCACCCAGGCCCTGTTCAATGCGGAAGAACAAAAAAAGCGCGACCTGAAGTCGCGCTTTTTAGCGGGCGTCAATAACGGTAATCAGCCCAGTCGTGCGTGCTGCGCTTCCAGTTTCTGCAGCATGGCGCCGAAGTCGGCGAGCCGCGCCTGCTCCTGCTGCACCACCGCGGGGGGCGCCTTGTCGACGAAGCTGGGGTTGGCGAGCTTGCCCTCGGCCTTCTTGATCTCGCCCTGGATGCGGGCGATTTCCTTGGCGAGCCGGGCGCGCTCTGCGTCCTTGTCGATTTCCACCACCAGCATCAGCCGCATGTCGCCGACCAGTGCGACCGGGGCATCGGCATCGGCCAGCTTGGCCACGGCACTGACTTCGGACAGCCGGGCGAGCGCGCTGATGTAGGGCGCCAGTGCTTCGATCACGCCAGCGTCGCCCTCGACCACCAGCGGCACTTTTTGCGCGGGCGACAGGTTCATCTCGCCGCGCAGGGTGCGGCAGGCGTTGACCAGTTCCTTCAGCAGTTGGATGCGGGCGACGCTGCCCTCGTGGCGCTGTGCCGCGTCGACCTGCGGGTAGTCGCTGAGCATGATGCTGTCGCCGCTGACGCCGGCGAGCGGCGCCACCTTCTGCCACAGCTCCTCGGTGATGAAGGGGATGATGGGGTGCGCGAGGCGCAGCGTGGCCTCGAGTACGGTCGCGAGCGTCCTGCGGGTCGCGCGCTGCTGTTCCGGCGTGCCGTTGGCGAGCTGTACCTTGGCGAGCTCGAGGTACCAGTCGCAGTACTCGTCCCACACGAATTCGTACACCGCACGCGCGGCCTGGTCGAACCGGTAGGCACCGAAGGCCTGGTGCACCTCGGCGATGGCTTGTTGCAGGCGCGCGGTGATCCAGCGGTCGGCATCCGAGAAATCCATCGGCTGGCTGGCGTCGAGGCCGCAGTCGTGGCCCTCGAGGTTCATCAGCGCGAAGCGGGTGGCGTTCCACAGCTTGTTGCAGAAGTTGCGGTAGCCCTCGGCGCGCTGCAGATCGAACTTGATGTCGCGGCCGTGGGTGGCGAGGCTGGCGAAGGTGAAGCGCAGGGCATCCGTGCCGTAGGCCGCGATGCCTTCGGGGAATTCGCGGCGGGTGCGCTTCTCGATGCTGGCGGCCTGCTTGGGGTTCATCAGACCCTGGGTGCGCTTCGCGACCAGCTCGTCGACCGCGATGCCGTCGATGAGGTCGATCGGATCGAGCACGTTGCCCTTCGATTTGCTCATCTTCTGGCCTTCGGAGTCGCGCACGAGGCCCGTGACGTAGACCTCGCGGAACGGCACCTTGCCGGTGAAGTGCAGCGACATCATCACCATGCGGGCGACCCAGAAGAAGATGATGTCGAAGCCGGTGACCAGCACCGAGGTCGGCAGGTAGCGTTCGAGCTCGGGTGTCTGTTCGGGCCAGCCGAGCGTCGAGAACGGCCACAGCGCCGAGGAGAACCAGGTGTCGAGGACGTCGTTGTCCTGCGTCAGCTCGCGCCCGCCGGCCTGCTTGCGTGCTTCCGCTTCGGTGTGTGCGACATAGAAGTTGCCGTCGGCGTCGTACCAGGCGGGAATGCGGTGGCCCCACCACAGCTGGCGCGACACGCACCAGTCCTGGATGTTTTCCAGCCACTGACGGTAGGTGGTGGTCCAGTTCTCCGGCACGAATTTCAGTTCGCCCGAATCGACCGCGGCGAGGCCCTGTTTTGCCAGGCCCTCCATGCTCATGAACCACTGGTCGGTCAGCATTGGCTCGATCACCGCGTGGGTGCGGTCCCCGCGCGGGATCATCAGCTTGTGCGGCTTGGCCGAGACCAGCAGGCCCTTCGCCTGCAGCTCGTCGAGCAGCTTCTGGCGCGCGTCGTAGCGGTCGAGGCCCTGATATTCGACGGGGCATATCTCGTTCATCTTCGCGTCGAGCGTGAGCACGTTGATCGCCACCAGCTTGTGGCGCTGGCCGACCTGCCAGTCGTTGAAGTCGTGCGCCGGCGTGATCTTGACGACGCCGGTGCCGAATTCGCGGTCGACGTACTCGTCGGCGATGATGGGGATGCTGCGCTCGGCGACCGGCAGGCGCACGTGCTTGCCGATCAGGTGCTTGTAGCGCTCGTCCTCCGGATGGACCGCGACGGCGCTGTCGCCGAGCAGGGTCTCGGGCCGGGTCGTCGCGACGGTCAGATGGCCGCTGCCGTCCTCGAGCGGGTAGTTGATCTCCCACATGAAGCCGTCCTCCTCGGCGGGAACGACCTCGAGATCCGACACCGCGGTCTGCAGCACGGGATCCCAGTTCACCAGGCGCTTGCCGCGGTAGATCAGGCCCTCGCGATAGAGGCGCACGAACACCTCGGTGACCGCCTTCGACAGGCCCTCGTCCATGGTGAAGCGCTCGCGGCTCCAGTCGGGGCTGGTGCCGAGCCGGCGCATCTGGCGGGTGATGGTGGAGCCGGAATGCTCCTTCCAGTCCCATACCTTCTCAAGGAACTTCTCGCGGCCGAGATCGTGGCGCGACACGCCCTGCGCGTCGAGCTGGCGCTCCACCACGATCTGTGTCGCGATGCCCGCGTGATCGGTACCCGGTTGCCACAGCGTATTGTCGCCCGCCATGCGGTGGTAGCGGGTGAGCGCGTCCATCAGGGTGTGCTGGAAGGCGTGCCCCATGTGCAGCGTGCCGGTGACGTTGGGCGGCGGCAACATGATGCAGTAGGCGGGGGCACCGGATGCGTCCCCGGCCTTGAAGTAGCCGGCGCTTTCCCACTGCGCGTACCAGCGTTTCTCGATGTCAGCCGGTTCGAAGGATTTGGCGAGTTCCATGACGTGCGGGCAAAGGCGTGATTATCCCAAAAAAGCCTGGGACAAGTCCCAAAAAGACCGGGACAGGTCCCGAAAAACCCTCGCGACAGGTTCCCCGAACCGCGGCGCCTCCCGGGGGCGTCCGGGAAGCGGGCGCCGGGGACTCAGGCCGAGGTGTCGCGCGGACGGCCGGGGACTTCGGAGGCGGCGCTGGCGGACGGCGGGGTGCCGCGCTCGATGAGGTCGGTGAGGATCGGCAGCCACGCGCCGGCAGGAGGCGCGGATGCGGCGACAGGCTCGGGTGCGGCGACAGGCTCGGGTGCAGTCGCGGTCGCGGTCGCGGATGCGGATGCGGATGCGGATGCGGGCTCGGGGTCGGCGACGTCGCCGCCCCGATGCTTCTTCAGCAGCGCGTCCATCTTGCTCAGGAGCGGATTCTCGTTCATCGGCCTGCTTTCCTATCCCGCCTGCTGGCGCAGGTCGTGCGTCGTCAGCGCGTAGCCGCGCGCCTTGTAGAAGCGGTAGCGCGCCCGGCCCGGTTCGACGGCCGCGTCGTCCGCGCCGACGATCTCGACCAGGCGTTCGAAGCGCGCGAAGCCGGGCGGCTGCCCGGCATCCAGATTGATCATGACATCGGCGCTGCGCACGGCGTCGACACGCGTGCCGATCAGTACCGGCGTCTCGCCGGCCAGCGCGTCGTCGTCGCGGCAATGCGGCACGAAGCCCAACGTCGGCGTCGTCCACAGCAGGCGGTCGATGGCGTCGGCGACCGCCGTGTCCGGTGCGTAGATCATCACCTGCCTGCCCTGGCCGTACGCCTTGGCGGCGATGCGGCGGGCGACGTCGAGCGGGTCGTCGGCGTGGGTGTAGAAGGTGATCTCGGTCACGTCGGCACCGCTTACTTGTGGGCGCGGTTCAGCAGGAAGTGCACCAGCAGCGAGACCGGGCGCCCGGTCGAGGTCTTTTCGCGGCCGCCCTTGTAGGCGGTGCCGGCGATGTCGAGATGCGCCCAGTGGTACTTCTTGGCGAAGCGCGACAGGAAGCAGGCGGCGGTGATCGAGCCGGCGGGGCGGCCGCCGATGTTGGCCATGTCGGCGTGGCTGCTCTTCAGCTGGTCCTGGTAGTCGTCCCACAGCGGCATGCGCCAGACGCGGTCCCAGGCCTGGTCGGCGGCGTGTTCGATCTCGCGCGCCAGCGGGTCGTGGTTGCTGAACAGCGCGCTCGGGTGGGCGCCGAGCGCGATCACGCAGGCGCCGGTCAGCGTCGCCAGGTCGATGACCGCGTCGGGCTCGAAGCGCTCGGCGTAGGTCAGCGCGTCGCACAGCAGGAGGCGGCCCTCGGCGTCGGTGTTGAGGATCTCGATGGTCTGCCCGGACATCGAGGTGATGATGTCGCCCGGCTTGTTGGCTTCGGCGTCGGGCAGGTTCTCGCAGGCGGGGACGAGGCCGACGACGTTGAGCGGCAGGCCCAGCTCGCCGATGGCGCGGAAGGCGCCGATGACCGCGCCACCGCCGCTCATGTCGTAGGTCATCTCGTCCATGTCGGGGGCGGGCTTCAGCGAAATGCCGCCGGCGTCGAAGGTGACCGCCTTGCCGACCAGCACCACGGGTTTTTCGGCCTTGGCGCCGCCCTCGTGCTTCAGCACGATGAAGCGAGGCGGCTTGTCGCTGCCCTTGCCGACCGAGAGGAAGGAGCCCATGCCCAGCTTTTCGCACGCGGCCTGGTCGAGCACCTCGCAGCCGAAGCCATGCGCCTTCGCCACTTTCTTCGCCTCGGCGGCCAGGTATTCGGGGGTGCAGATGTTCGACGGCGTGTTGCCCAGGTCCTTGGCCAGATCGATGCCGTGGGCGATGGCCAGTCCGCGGGCGAGGCCGACCTCGCCGAACTTCAGCTCGCCGCGCCGCGACACGGCGAAGGTCACGCGCTTCAGCGGCCGGCGCGTTTCGTCGGGTTTGCTCTTCATGGTGACGAAGCGGTACAGCGCCTCGTGGGCGCTGATGACGGCCTGTTCGATGTTCCAGGTGACGTCGCGCTTCCTGACCGGAATCTCGCTCAACGTGATGACGGCATCCATCGAGCCGGTGTCGCGCAGCGTCTTCACCGCGCGGGCAATGGCGTCGCGATAGGCCTTCTCGTGGAAGTCGCGCTCCTTGCCGAGCCCCACCAGCAGCACGCGGTCGGCCAGGATGTTGGGGACCCGGTGCAGCAGCAGCGTGCTGCCGGCCTTGCCGTCCATGTCGCCGCCGCGCAGGATCTCGGACAGGTAGCCATCGCTGGCACGGTCGATGTCGACCGCGGGGCCCGACAGCTTGCGGGTTTCGAACACGCCGACCACGACGCAGGCGGTGCGCTGCTTTTCGGGCGCGCCGCTTTTTATGCTAAATTCGAGTCCGATTTCCTTGTTTTCCATGTCTGTGCTCAAAAAAATGCAATCTGCCGGTCGGGCGATTATTGGCGCAGGCGCGGAGGATTGTCAAAACGCTGCCGGCTTGCCGGGCACGCGGTCGCTGTAATTCCATGCTCTACCGCCGCACGCTGACCCGCGAGATGGCCCTCACCACCGGCGCGGTGCTGACGGTGCTGATCGCGATCGCGCTGGTGATCCTGTTCATCCGCCTGCTCGGCGACGTGGCGCGGGGCGAACTCGCCAACGAGGCGGTGTTCGCCTTCCTCGGCTTTTCGCTGCTGTACTTCCTGCCGGTCCTGCTGACGATCGCGCTGTTCGCCGGCGTGCTGATGCCCTTGTCGCGCATGTGGCGCGACAGCGAGATGGTCATCTGGTTCAACGCCGGCCTGTCGCTCACGCAATGGACGCGCCCGGTGCTGAACTTCGCGGTGCCGCTTGCGCTGCTGATCCTGCTGCTGACCATGGTGATCAACCCCTGGATGCAGAACAAGCGCAACGAATACCGCCAGGACCTGCGCAGCCGCGCCGAAGCGAGCCTGATCACCCCCGGCATGTTCGCCGAGTCGAGCGCAGGCCAGCGTGTCTATTACGTCGAGTCGCTCAACCCGCTGACCGGCACCGTGCGCAACGTGTTCATGCAGTCGCGCATCGACGGCCAGCTCGGCCTCGTGGTGGCGCGCGAGGGCAGCCAGACCCAGCTCCCCGACGGCTCGCGCTATCTGGTGTTCGAGGACGGCCGCCGCTACGAGGGGACGCCGGGCCAACTCGACTACCGCATCGTGCAGTTCGAGCGCTACCTGATGCGGCTCGATCCGGTTCCCACCAGCGGTGCGGAAAAGTCCATCCGCCAGATGCGGGCGGGCAAGCTGCTGCGCGATGATTCGCCGCAGGCGCGTGCCGAGCTGCTGTGGCGCATCGGCGTGCCGCTCTCGGCCTTGATCCTCGCCGTGATGGCGATCCCGCTGAGCTTCGTCAACACCCGGGCGCGTCGCTCCTACGGCCTCGGCGTCGCGCTGCTGCTGTACTTCGTCTACAACAACCTGGTGTCGCTGTCGCAGGCCTGGGTCGCGCAGGGCAAGCTGAATCCCTGGGTCGGGATGTGGGCGGCGCACCTGCTGATGCTGGGCGCGCTCGCCGGCCTGTTCTACTGGCGGACGCGGCAGCATTCCCCGCGCTGGAGGCGCTCGTGAGGCTGCTGGCGCGCTACCTGGCGCAGCAGGTGCTGGCGGCGACGGGTTTCCTGCTGCTGGCGCTGCTGGTGCTGTTCGCGTTCTTCGACGTGATGCAGGAACTGGGCAGCGTGGGGCGCAACAACTACGGCCTCGCGCAGGCGGCGGTGGTCGTCCTGCTCAGCCTGCCGGGGCATCTCTACGAGATCCTTCCGGTGGCCGCGCTGATCGGCACGCTATTCGCGCTGTCGCGCCTGGTGGGCAACTCGGAGTACGCGGTGATGCGGGTGTCGGGCCTGTCCAACTGGCGGGTGGCGGGCTATTTCGCGGTCATCGGGGTGATGCTGTCGCTGGTGCTGCTGCTGGTCGGCGAGTACGTGACGCCCTGGTCGGACCAGACGGCGCAGCGCTACAAGCTGTCCGCCACCCGCTCGGTGGTCGCGCAGCAGTTCCGCTCGGGGCTGTGGATCAAGGACGGCACCGCCTTCATCAACGTGCGCGAGGTGATGCCCGACAACACGCTGCGCGGGATCGAGATCTACGCCTTCGACGCCGAAGGACGCCTCGGCTGGATGCGCGCCGCCGAGCAGGCGAGCTGGCGCGGCAACCAGACCTGGCGCCTGCAGCAGGTGGTGGAAACGCGCTTCGACGCGGAGGGCGTCCGCGCCGACCGCCGCGAACAGCAGGACTGGCAGTCGGTGCTCACGCCCGATATTCTCGGCGTGCTGCTGGTCGCGCCGGAGAAGATGTCGGCGCGCACCCTCTGGCGCTACGTCGCGCATCTCAGGGAAAACAACCAGAAGGCGACGCGCTACGAGATCGCGCTGTGGTCGAAGTTCCTCAACCCCTTCGTCATTCCGATCATGATGCTGGTCGTGATGCCTTTCGCCCTGCAGGCGCCGCGCGCGCGCGGCACCAGCGGCAAGGTCTTCCTCGGCATCCTGGCCGGGCTCGGCTTCCATCTGCTGAGCCGGCTGTTCGGCCACCTCGGGCTGCTGAACGACTGGCCGCCGGTGGTGGTGGCGCTGCTGCCGCTGCTGATCTTCCTTGCCATCGCGCTCGCGGGCATCCGGTGGGTGGAGCGACGCTAGACGCCCTGCCCGGGCGGCTGGCTGCGTGCCTGCAGGCGCGCGACCCGGCGGCCAAGCAGGCCTGCGTGCATGCGCTGTACGCCGACTGGCTGGCCGGGCGCGTCGACCCTGCGCCGGACGCGCCGCGCGCGCCGATCGACCAGCCGGGCCAGCCCGACAAGCCCGAGCGGGTGCCGCCGCACAAGGTGCCGCGCCGCCGCGCCGACACCGTGGCCGGTCGTGCGGCGCTGGTCCATGCGCTGGCGCACATCGAGTTCAATGCGATCAACCTGGCGCTCGACGCCGCCCACCGCTTCGCCGGCATGCCGGTCGCGTTCTACGGCGACTGGCTGAAGGTCGCCGACGAGGAGGCGCTGCACTTCGATCTGCTCAACGCGCACCTTGCCACGCTCGGCCATGTCTACGGCGATTTTCCGGCGCACGGCGGGCTGTGGGACATGGCGCTGAAGACCGCGCACGATCCGCTGGTGCGGATGGCGCTGGTGCCGCGCGTGCTGGAGGCGCGCGGCCTCGACGCCACCCCGCTGATCGTCGACAAGCTGAAGGCCGCACACGACACGCGCATGGTCGAGATCCTCGCGGTCATCGAGCGCGACGAGATCGGCCACGTCGCCATCGGCAGCCGCTGGTTCGGCTGGCTGTGCGCCCAGCGCGGGCTGGATCCGGAAGCGACGTTCCGCCAGTTGCTGGTCGATTACGATGCGCCGCCGCTGAAGCCGCCGTTCAACCTGGCAGCGCGCCGGCAGGCCGGCTTCAGCGAGCCCGAGCTCGACTGGCTGAGCGGGCTCTAGTCGCTACAGGCCCAGCGTCGTCGCCGACACGGCCGCCGGCGCGCGCTGCCACAAGCCTTCGAATTCCTGATCGAGTGCCGCGGCCCGGCCGGGGTCGTCCGGATGCAGGGCGCCGCGCGGCGAGCCCTTGTGCGGTCGCAGCAGCACGCCGCGGCGATCGGCCAGCGCGAATGCCGCGCCCGGACGCGGTGCGTCCGGGTCGGCCTGGCGGATTTCGAGGACATGACCGAAGTCCCGCAGCAACTGCATCAGGCGCGGATGGTCGCGCGCGACGCGGCTGACGTCGTCGAGCAGCAGCTCGATGCGGCGCCCGCCGCCGGCGACGCACAGTGCGCGCAGGGCGGCGAGCCGCGGCGCCTCGTCGATCTGCAGTTCGCCGAGGTCGGCGGCGTAGAGGCGGAACTGGCGCCGGGTGGCCGCCAGCAGCGCGTCGAACGCGGCGCGCGCTTCGGCGGGCGTCTCGAAGGCGCTCATGGCGCGTCGATCTCCAGCCAGCCGGCCTCGTACCATTCGTGGAAGCGCTCGCGCAGCGAGGCGGGCAGCGGCGCGGCGAGGCGGCGCTGGTCGGCGAGCGCCTGCAGCGCCGGCACTTCGTCGGCGGCCGGCGTGAACGCCTCGCCGTTGATGAAGAAGCGGCCGCCGGTGAACAGCAGGCGCGACTTCGGGTTGAGCGCCACGCCGGCCTTGTTCGCCAGGCGGTTGAAGGCGGCGCGCCCGAGGGGGGCTTCCGGCGGGTCGAAGAACACGTTCGGCTTGGGCTCGGACAGGTAGCGTCCGGCGAATTCGGCGACGTCGTGCCGGCTCCACTTGATCTTCGCGATCATGGCTTCGATCTGCGCCAGCATGGCGCGGCTGATCTGGCCGGGATGCGCCTGCAGGCGCAGGTCGGGGTCGGCGTAGCGGCCCTCCAGCGTCAGCGTGTCCTGCAGGTGCATCAGGAAACCGTGCGCGAGTTCTTCGGTGGTCGGGGCGCGGAAGCCGACCGAGTAGGTCATGCAGTCGTCCTCGGCGACCCCGTAGTGCGCGACGTGCGGCGGCAGGTAGAGCATGTCGCCGGGACCGAGCACCCACTCGTCCTCGATCTCGAAGCGGCGCAGGATCTTCAGCGGCGCACCGTCGAGCAGCGCCAGATCCGTTTGCGTGCTGATCTGCCAGCGGCGGTGGCCGCGGCCCTGCAGCAGGAAGACGTCGTAGGAATCGAAATGCGGCCCCACGCTGCCCCCGGGGACGGCGTAGCTCACCATCAGGTCGTCGAGGCGGGCGTGCGGGATGAAGTCGAAGCGCGAAAGCAGGGCGTCGGCCTCGGGCAGGACGTGGTTGAGCGACTGCACCAGCAGCGTCCACTCGGTTTTCGGCAGGCGCCTGAAATCGGCCTTGCGGAACGGGCCGTGGTCGAGCTGCCAGCGCGTGCCGCCGCCCTGGATCAGGCGCGACTCGACATCCTCGCGGCAGGCCAGCTGCTGCATCTCGGCGGGCGACAGCAGGCCCTCGAAGCCGGGGACGGCGTTGCGGATCAGCAGCGGGCGCTTGTGCCAGACCTCGCGCAGGAAACGGGCGGGCGTCAGGCCGCCGAGCAGGGGATTTTTCATGGCCGAATTATAGCGACGCGATTTGCCGCCCCCTGCTAGAATGCTGCCGAAATTGCAGGCGGAGCCCCCATGCTGAAGGCCGGAGACCCGGCGCCGGACTTTTCCAATCCGGACGCCGACATGAACATCGTCGAGCTGTCGCAGTTCCGGGGCAAGCCCCTGGTGCTGTTCTTCTACGTGCGTGACGATACCCCGGGCTGCACTGCCGAGGCGCTCGAGTTCTCCGAACTCGAAGGCGATTTCGCCAGGCTGGGCGCCAGCGTGCTCGGCGTTTCGCGCGACGACTGCATCAAGCACGGCGAGTTTCGCGACAAGCACGGCATCAGCGTGCGGCTGCTGGCCGACAAGGACGAGCGGACCTGCGCGGCGTACGGCGTGCTGCAGGACAAGGAGGTGGACGGCGCCGTGCGCAAGAGCGTGGTGCGCTCCACCTTCGTCATCGACAAGCAGGGCGTTATTCGCCATGCCCTGTATGGCGTTTCCAGCCGCGGTCACGCGGCGGAAGTGCTCCAACTGGTAAAGGAACTCAATTGAACATCGGCAAGAACACCGTCGTCACCCTCACCTACATCGTCCGCGACCTCGACGGCAAGCTGCTGGAAGAGAGCGAAGAGCCGGTCAGCTACCTGCACGGCGGCTACGACAACATCTTCCCGATGGTCGAGCAGGCGCTGGAAGGCAAGGCGGTGGGCGACAGCGTCGACCTCAAGCTGCAGCCGGTCGACGCCTTCGGCGAATACGACGAGGAACTGGTGCGGATCGAGCCGCGCGAGGCGTTTCCGCCCGAGATCGAGATCGGCATGCAGTTCGTCGGCTCGCCGGTCGACGGCAGCGAGGAAATGCTCTACACGGTGACCGACATCGCCGAGGAGAAGGTCGTCGTCGACGGGAATCACCCGTACGCGGGGCAGGCCGTGCATTTCCACTGCGCGGTGACCGATGTTCGCGCGGCGGCGCCGGACGAGATCGAGCACCGCCACGCGCACGGCGCGCACGGCCATCACCACGAGTGAGCGGGTGCGCGGCAGCGGGACCGGGCTGCTAAAATGCCGGGCTAACTCGTTTACAGTGACCGTTTGATGAAACTCACCTTCCTCGACTTCGAGCAGCCGATCGCGGAGCTCGAAGCCAAGATCGAAGAACTGCGCTTCGTGCAGGACGATTCCGCGCTGGACATCTCCGAGGAGATCCGGCGCCTGCAGAAGAAGAGCCAGACGCTCACCAAGGACATCTACGCCAAGCTCAACGCCTGGCAGGTGTCGCAGGTGGCGCGCCACCCGCAGCGTCCCTACACGCTCGATTACGTTCAGGGCCTGTTCACCGACTTCGCCGAACTGCACGGCGATCGCGCATTCGCCGACGACGCCGCGATCGTCGGCGGCATGGCCCGCTTCAACGGCGAGCCGGTGATGGTGATCGGCCACCAGAAGGGGCGCGACACCAAGGAAAAGATCTACCGCAACTTCGGCATGCCCCGCCCCGAGGGCTACCGCAAGGCGCTGCGCCTGATGCGGCTGGCGGAAAAATTCCGCATCCCGATCTTCACCTTCATCGACACCCCCGGCGCCTATCCCGGCATCGGCGCCGAGGAACGTGGCCAGTCCGAGGCGATCGCGCGCAATCTCTACGTGATGGCCGAACTGCAGACGCCGATCGTCTGCACCATCGTCGGCGAGGGCGGTTCCGGCGGCGCGCTGGCGATCGGCGTCGGCGACCGCACGCTGATCCTGCAGTACTCCACCTACTCGGTGATCTCGCCCGAAGGCTGCGCCTCGATCCTGTGGAAGAGCGCGGAGAAGGCGTCGGTCGCCGCCGAGACCCTGGGCATCACCGCCGACCGCCTGAAGGCGAACGGACTGGTCGACCGCATCATCGAGGAACCGCTGGGCGGCGCGCAGCGCGACTGGGACGGCATGTTCCAGAACATGCGCCGTGCGCTCACCGACACCCTGTCCGAGCTGCGCAAGCAGCCGGCCGACGCGCTGCTCGCCGCGCGCTACCAGCGCCTGCGGGCGTATGGCAGCTTCAAGGACGCTCCTGCCAAGTAATCCCGTCGTCGCAGCCGTGGCGGACAGCCTGGTCCGCCACGTCCGTCCCGGCGCGCAACTCGCGCTGGCGCTCTCCGGCGGCGTCGACTCGGTCGCGCTGCTGCATGCCCTGCTGTCGCTGCGCCACCCCCATTCCCTCGACCTGCGCGCGGTGCACGTGCACCACGGCCTGTCGCCCCACGCCGACCACTGGGCCGCTTTCTGCGCGCGGCTCTGCGCCGCCCATGGCGTCGAACTCGCCGTCTGTCACGCGCAGATCGCGCGCGACGATCCTGCCGGGATCGAGGCGGCGGCGCGGCGGGAGCGCCACCGCATCTTCGCCGCCGTGGAGGCCGACTTCCTGCTGACCGCCCACCAGCAGGACGACCAGGCCGAGACCCTTCTGCTGCAACTCTTGCGGGGTTCCGGCCCGAAAGGGCTGGCGGCGATGCCCGAGCTCAGGCGTCGTCCAGGCTGGCGCGCCGCGCACCTGCGGCCGCTGCTCGGCGTGGCGAGGTCCGCGCTGCTCGCCTACGCGCGCGATCAGGCACTGGCCTGGGTCGAGGACGACAGCAACGTCGACACCCGCTACCGCCGCAATGCCCTGCGCCGGGAGGTCATGCCGCGCCTCGCCGACCATTTTCCCGGCAGCGGCGCCACGCTCGCGCGGGCAGCCGCGCTGCAGGCCGAGGCGGCCGAGCTGCTGGACGACCTGGCGCGGCTCGACGCCGCGGCGGCAATCGACGGAGACCGGCTCGACTGTGCGGCGCTGGCCGCGCTGTCCGGCGCGCGTGCGCGCAATCTGCTGCGCCATTTCATCGAACTCCACGGACAGCCCCCGCCCAATGCGCGCACGCTGGGCGAGGCCCTGCACCAGTTGCTGGACGCACGGCACGACGCCCGCGTGTGCGTCCGCCTCGGATCCTCGGAAATCTGGCGTTTTCGGGGCGGCGCCCACCTCGTTCCCGTCGCGCCCGAGTTGGCCCCCCCGGTTCGCTGGGAGGGCGAAAGCATCCTGCAGGTGCCTTCAGCCGGCGTCGCAGTGGCCATGGAGGCGGTGACAGGCGCTGGGCTGAGACGCAGCGAGCTGGAGCGGGGCGAGGTGTCCCTGGGGGTGCGGCAGGGGGGCGAGCGGCTGCGCCTGCATCCGGGCGGCCCCCACCGCAGCCTCAAGAAGCTGTTGCAGGAACACGCCGTTCCGCCCTGGCAGCGTGATCGCCTGCCGCTCCTGTGGTGCGACGGAAGGTTGCTGTGGGCGGCGGAAATCGGCGTGGATGCCGATGCGCGGGCCGCTGCGGATGAACCGGGGATCCTGCCGCGCGTGGCCTAGCTGCCTTCCTTTTCCGGTGGACGCGGCAAAGGCGATCCGGGCGTTGGGGTCGGTCGGCAGTGGGGGAATGGGGATGGGCGGATAAGGAGACAGCCCGCACCCCGCGCAGGCCCCGCCGGTTTCGCAGCGTCCGCCCCCGGTGACGGCGCCGGCGAGACAGGGGCGGGTCTGCCGTGCTATTCTGGCGGGCTGATTTTCCTGGTTTTTCGAACCTTTTTCTGGAGCATTCACATGGCTGTTCAGCGCACCTTTTCCATCATCAAGCCCGATGCCGTCGCCAAGAACGTGATCGGCAAGATCGTCAGCCGCTTCGAGAGCAACGGCCTCAAGGTCGTCGCGTCGAGGATGAAGCAGCTGTCGCGCCAGGAGGCCGAAGGCTTCTACGCGGTGCACAAGGAGCGTCCCTTCTTCAAGGATCTGGTCGACTTCATGGTGTCGGGCCCGGTGGTGCTGCAGGTGCTGGAAGGCGAGGACGCGATCGCCAAGAATCGCGCGCTGATGGGCGCGACCGACCCGAAGAAGGCCGAGCCGGGCACCATCCGCGCCGACTTCGCCGAGAGCATCGACGCCAACGCCGTGCACGGCTCCGACGCGCCGGAGACCGCAGCGATCGAGATCGCCTACTTCTTCCCCGGCTGCGAAGTCTACGCCGGCCGCTGAGTCCGCATGCCGCAGAATCTGCTCGATTTCGACCTCGCCGGATTGACCGCCTGGTTCGCTGAACTCGGCGAAAAGCCGTTCCGCGCGCGCCAGGTGTTCCACTGGATCCACCAGGCGGGCGTGGCCGATTTCGCGCAGATGACAGACATCGCCAAGAGCCTGCGCGAGAAGCTACAGCAGCAGGCCGTCGTGCAGGCGCCTGCGATCAACTTCGCGCACGTGTCGGCCGACGGCACGCGCAAGTGGCTGTTCGAGGTCGGCGTCGGAAACGGCATCGAAACGGTATTCATTCCCGAAGACGACCGCGGCACGCTGTGCGTGTCGTCGCAGGTCGGCTGCGCGCTCGAGTGCACCTTCTGCTCGACCGGGCGGCAGGGCTTCAACCGCAACCTGACGGTCGCCGAGATCGTCGGCCAGCTGTGGGTCGCGCAGCACAGCCTGAAGGCCGAGCCCAACCGCACCACTGGCGAGATCGCCGAGCGGCCGGTCTCCAACGTGGTGATGATGGGCATGGGCGAGCCGCTGGCGAACTTCGAGAACGTCGTGACCGCGCTCGGCGTCATGCTCGACGACCACGCCTACGGCCTGTCGCGGCGGCGGGTGACGGTGTCGACCTCGGGCCTGGTCCCGGCGATGGACCGCCTTGCCGAGCGCTGCCCGGTGGCGCTGGCGGTGAGCCTGCACGCGCCGAACGACGCGCTGCGCGACCAGATCGTGCCGATCAACAGGAAGTATCCCTTGCGCGAATTGATGGCCGCGTGCCGGCGCTATCTGGTGCATGCGCCGCGCGACTTCATCACCTTCGAATACGTGATGCTCGCCGGGGTGAACGACCAGCCCGAGCACGCACGCCAGCTGATCGAGCTGACGCGCGACGTGCCATGCAAGTTCAACCTCATCCCGTTCAATCCCTTCCCGGATTCGGGCTACGAGAAGCCGCGCGCCGAGGCGCTGCGGGTGTTCCGCGAGATCCTGCAGGACGCGGGCTACGTGGTGACCACCCGCAAGACGCGCGGCGACGACATCGACGCGGCCTGCGGCCAGCTGGCGGGACGGGTCGCCGACAAGAGCGGGCGGGTGATGAAGCGGATACACAAGGAGGCGGCGTGAAGAAGTGGATCGTTCTCGGGGTGGCCCTGCTCGCAGGCTGCGCTACCCCGCCGGGCAGCAGCATGCCCGCCGACAGCGGCGAGCGGCAGCGCGCCCGCGCGTTCACCGATCTCGCCGGCGCGTATTTCGCACGCGGCCAGTACAAGATCGCGCTCGAAGAGCTGCGCAAGGCGATCAGTGCCGACAGCCGCTACGGTCCCGCCTACAACATCTACGGCCAGGTCTACATGGAACTGGCCGAGGACAAGCTGGCCGAGGAGAATTTTCGCCGCGCGATCGACATCGACCGCAACGATTCGATCGCGCGCAACAACTACGGCTGGTTCCTCTGCAGCCGCGGGCGCTACGACGAGGGGCTGGCGCAATTCAGCCAGGCCCTGCGCAATCCGCTCTATGCGTATCCCGAGCAGGCCATGGCGAACGCCGGCCTGTGCGCGGAGCGGAAGGGCGACCTGAAGGAAGCCGAAGCCAATCTGCTGAAGTCGCTCAAGCTGCAGCCCGACAATCCCAACACCGTGCTCAAGCTGGCAGGCCTGTATTTCCGCCAGGGTCGCCTGCCGGAGGCGCAGCGCCAGCTCGCGCGCCACGCGGAACTGGCTCCGCCGACTGCGGAAAGCCTGTGGCTGGGCGTGCGGCTCGAGCGCAAGCTCGGCGACCGGGCGCAGGAGGCGGCCTACGGGCTGCAGTTGCGCAGGCGCTTCGGTGATTCCGAGGAAACGCAGCTGTTGCTGAAGGGACAATACGAATGAACGGGAGCACGGAGCGCTCGGTCGGTCAGATCCTGCGCGAGGCGCGCGAAGCGCAGGGCATGACACTCGACGCGGCGGCGATGCGCCTGCGCCTGATGCATCGCCAGGTCGAGGCGATCGAGGCCGACGATTTCGACAGCCTGGGGCAGGTCGTGTTCGCCCGCGGTTTCGTGCGCAACTACGCGCGCCTGCTCGGCCTCGCGCCGGACGAGTTGCTGGCGCAGATGCCGGGTGCCCCGGCCGAACCGGCCGCGGTCAGTCAGTCCGAGCCGCAGCTGCCGCGTTCCTGGCTGAGCTCTCCGTGGCTGATTCTGGGCCTGCTGGGCCTGCTGGTGGGGGTGGCGGTGCCGGTCGCGCTTTACCTGTGGCTCAACAGCGAGGTCGACGAGGCGCCGCTTGCGCAGCCTGCGGTGTCGGTCGCGCCGGCGGACGCGGCTGCTGCTGCGGCGCAGCCACCCGTTGCGGAGGCGCAGGTCGCCGACACCGCGGAGCCGCCAGCCGAGGCGGATGCCGCGCCCGCCGAAGCCGTCGCACCCGCCGCACCTGCCGAAGCCGTCGCGCCCGCGGTGCAGCAGCAGGCGGCAGCCGGCAGCGTGCTGCATCTCGAGTTCGGCGACGAGTCATGGACCGAGATCCGCGACGCGAGCGGACGCATGTTGCATCGCCAGCTCAATCCGGCCGGCAGCAGCGTCGACGTCTCCGGCCAGCCGCCGTTCGACGTGGTGATCGGCAATGCGCCGCAGGCGCGTCTCACCTACAACGGCCGCCCCATCGACCTGAAGCCTTTCACCGACGCGACGGTCGCCCGCTTCACCCTTGAAGAGTAAGCCTCCCGAAGAATGATGTCCCAGATAATCCGCCGCCCCACCCGCCAGGTGCGGATCGGCAACGTCCTGGTCGGCGGCGACGCGCCGGTCGTGGTGCAGTCGATGACCAACACCGACACCGTCGATGTCACGTCGACGGTGCGCCAGGTGCTGGCGCTCGCCGAAGCTGGCTCGGAACTGGTGCGCCTCACCGTCAATACCCTCGAAGCCGCCGCTGCCGTGCCGCGCATCCGCGAGCGCCTCGATGTGCTGGGTTGCCGGGTGCCGCTGATCGGCGACTTCCATTTCAACGGCCACAAGCTCCTCACGCAGGTGCCCGAGTGCGCTCAGGCGCTCGCCAAGCTGAGGATCAATCCGGGCAACCTCGGCCGTGGCAACAAGCGGGACGAGCAGTTCGCCACCCTGATCGACGTGGCATGCCGGTACGACAAGCCGGTGCGCATCGGCGTCAACTGGGGCAGCCTCGACCAGTCGCTCGCCGTGCGCATGATGGACGAGAACGCGCGACTCGCCGAGCCTGAGGACGCCGAGGTGGTGATGCGCCGCGCGATGGTGGCCTCGGCGCTCGAGTCGGCGAGGAAGGCCGAGGAACTGGGTCTCGGCGGCGACAAGATCATCCTGTCGTGCAAGATGAGCCGGGTGCAGGACCTGATCGCCGTGTACCGCGATCTCGCCGCACAGTGCGACTACCCGCTGCATCTGGGGCTGACCGAGGCAGGCATGGGCTCGAAGGGCATCGTCGCCTCGACCGCCGCGCTCGCGGTGCTGCTGCAGGAAGGCATCGGCGACACCATCCGCATCTCGCTGACCCCGGAGCCGGGCGGCGAGCGCACCAAGGAGGTCGTCGTCGGCCAGGAAATCCTGCAGGCGCTCGGGTTGCGCGCGTTCACCCCGCAGGTCACCGCGTGCCCGGGCTGCGGCCGCACCACCTCGACCGTGTTCCAGGAACTCGCGCAGGACATCGAGACCTATCTGCGCACGCAGATGCCGGCGTGGCGCAGCCAGTATCCCGGGGTCGAATCGATGCAGGTGGCGGTGATGGGCTGCGTCGTCAACGGCCCCGGCGAATCCAAGCACGCCAACATCGGCATCTCGCTGCCCGGCACCGGAGAAGTGCCGGTCGCACCGGTGTACGTCGACGGCGAGAAGACCGTGACGCTGAAGGGCGACCGCATCGCCGCGGATTTCCAGGCCATCGTCGAGGACTACGTGCGCAGCCATTACGGCGCTGCGTGACCCACGTTTCCGTTGATTAACTTATGAGCAACAACATTCAATCCGTCCGCGGCATGAACGACTGCCTGCCCGACGCCGCCGACACCTGGCAGGCGTTCGAGGCGATCGTGTGCGACTGGCTGCGGCGCTACGGCTACCGCGAGATGCGCACGCCGATCCTCGAGCACACCGGGCTGTTCAAGCGCGCGATCGGCGAGGTGACCGACATCGTCGAGAAGGAGATGTACACCTTCGTCGACGAGCTGAACGGCGAATCGCTGGCGCTGCGCCCGGAAGGCACGGCGTCGTCGGTGCGCGCGGTGATCCAGCACAACCTGCTGTACGACGGCGGCAAGCGCCTGTGGTACGCTGGTCCGATGTTCCGCCACGAGCGCCCGCAGAAGGGACGCTACCGGCAGTTCCACCAGGTCGGCGTCGAGGCGCTCGGCTTCGCCGGGCCGGATACCGACGCCGAGCTGATCGTGATGTGCGCCGACCTGTGGCGCACGCTCGGGATCAACCCGACGCTGCAGCTCAACACGCTCGGCGACTACGAATCCCGGCAGCGCCACCGGCAGAAACTGGTCGCCTATTTCGAGGCGCATCAGGACGTGCTCGACGAGGACTCGAAGCGGCGGCTGCACAGCAACCCGCTGCGCATCCTCGACAGCAAGAATCCTGCGATGCAGGCGCTGAACGACGCCGCGCCGCAGCTGATGGACGAACTCGACGACGAGGCGCGCGCGCATTTCGACGCGCTGCAGGCGCTGCTGCGCGCGAACGGTATCGCCTACGAGATCAATCCGCGGCTGGTGCGCGGACTCGACTACTACAATCGCACCGTGTTCGAATGGGTGACCGACCAGCTCGGCGCGCAGGGCACGGTATGCGCCGGCGGACGCTACGATGGCCTGATCGCGCAGCTGGGCGGCAAGCCGGCACCGGCCGCGGGCTTTGCCATGGGTATCGAGCGCCTGCTGGCGCTGATGGAGGTGGCCGGCACGCCGCTCGCAACGCCCGTGCCGGATGCCTACATCGTCCACGCCGGCGACGCGGCCGAGGCCTTCGCCTGGCAGGCGGCGAGCGCGCTGCGCGCCGCCGGTCTCGCGGCGGTGCTGCATTGCGGCGGCGGCAGCTTCAAGTCGCAGATGAAGAAGGCCGATGCCAGCCGCGCGCGCTACGCGGTGATCATCGGCGACGACGAGGCGGCGGCGCAGCAGGTGACGCTCAAGCCGCTGCGCGGCACCGCCGAACAGACCCGGGTCGAGCTCGCGCTCGCGATCGACTCCCTGAAAAACGCAACCATTTGACAAGGCACAAGCGATGGCAACCTACGATCTCGACGAACAGGAACGGCTGGACGAACTGAAGGCCTGGTGGAAGCGCTGGGGCAACCTGGTGCTGATCGCGCTGGCGGTGGTGATCGCCGCCACCGCGGGCTGGCGCTACTGGCAGAACCGTGTGGCGACGCAGAGCCTGGAGGCGGCCGCCGTGTACGAGAAACTCACCCAGGCGCTGCAGGCCGACGACGCCAAGGCCGCGCGCGAGGCCGGCGGCATGCTGATCGACCAGTACAAGTCGAGCCCCTATGCCGCGCGCGCTGCGCTGCTGCTGGCCCGGCAGAACGTCGCCGACAAGGACCTCAAGAGCGCGCAGAGTCAGCTCGAGTGGGCCGCGGCCAACAGCAAGGAACCGGCCGTGAAGGACCTGGCGCGCCTGCGCCTGGCCGGCGTCCAGTTCGACCAGAAGCAGTACGATGCCGCCCTGAAGACGCTGTCCGGCTCCCACAGCGACGCGTTCGCCTTCCGCTTCCACGACCTGCGGGGCGACGTGCTGCTGGCGCAGGACAAGCCCGCCGAGGCGCGCACGGCGTATCAGGCCGCGTTCGACAAGCTGGCGGAGGACGACGCGTATCGCAACATCGTCGAGCTGAAGCTCGACGCGCTCGGCGGAGCAGCCAAGTGAGGACGCGCCTGCTCGTCGCCGGTCTGCTGCTCGCCCTCTCGGGGTGCAGCACGGTGGGCGGCTGGTTCGGCGGAACGCCGAAGGCCAAGCCCGCCGAGCTCGTCGACTTCACTCCCGCAGCCAGCCTCGCCGAGGCCTGGAAGGGCGAGACCGGGGACGCCGCCGGCCACGTCTTCCATCCGCAGGCCGATGGCGACAACCTGTTCGCCGCTGGTGGCAGCCGGGTGGCGCGCTTTGCCGTCGACAGCGGGCGCCTCGTCTGGCGCGAGGACGTCGGCGTGAAGCTGTCCGCCGGGGCCGGCGTGGGCGAGGGGCTGGTGCTGGCGGGCGGTGCCAAGGGCGAGTTGCTCGCGCTGGAACCGGCCAGCGGCCAGGTGCGCTGGAAGGCGACGCTGTCGAGCGAGGTGACCGGGCAGCTGCTGGCCGTCGCCGACACGGTGATCGCGCGCACCGGCGACGGCCGCGTGCACGGCCTGGCCGCGGCCGACGGCAGCCGCAAGTGGCTCTACACCCGCAGCCTGCCGGCCCTGAGCCTGCGCGGTTCGGGTGGCATGGCTGCCCGCGACGACGTCGTCTACGCCGGCTTCCCCGGCGGCAAGCTGGTCGCGCTCGACGCGGCCAACGGCGCGCAGCTGTGGGAAGCGACGGTGGCGTTGCCGCGCGGGGCGACCGAGCTCGAACGGGTCGCCGACGTGATGGGGGCACCGGTGGTCGATGCCCTGCAGGTCTGCGCGGTCGCCTACCAGGGCCGGCTGGCCTGCTTCGACCGCCGCAACGGCGCGCCGCGCTGGGCGCGCGACATCTCCAGCAACAGCGGGATCGCGATGGACGCGCGCAATCTCTACCTGACCGACGACAAGGACGCCGTGATCGCCTACGACAAGGACAGCGGTCGCGCCGGCTGGCGGCAGGACAAGCTGGCGCGCCGCCAGGTGACCGCGCCGCTGGCCTTCGGCGACTGGGTGGTGGTCGGCGACGGCGAGGGCTATGTGCACGTGCTGTCGGCCGACGACGGACGCTTCGTCGCGCGTGCCCAGGTCGACAGCGGCGTGCGTACCGCGCCGGTCGACATCGGCCCGGGTTTCGCCGTGCAGACGGCCAAGGGCAGCGTCGTCGCGTTCAGGCTCAAGTAGACCTGGCGCCGGCCGGCCCGGCGCGCAGCAAGGATACTCATCCCGGAAACCGCAGTTGACCGCCGAGCTTCAGGAATGCTGCATGGATATCGAAACTTGCAACTTCGCTACCCCTTGCCGGAAGGCAGAGGGCGCTACGCACCCACCGGCACGCCCGGTCACGCGCCTGCCTTTGTCGTTCGTCGTTGCAGGCCCCGGCCTGCTGCCTCCCCACTTCGTGGCAGTCACCTGCCCAGACGCACCCTCGGGTGCGTCCAACTACGGTTTCTAGGATGATGCTCCCCACTCTGGTTCTTGTCGGTCGTCCCAACGTCGGCAAGTCCACCCTGTTCAACCGCCTCACCGGCACCCGTGACGCGCTCGTTCACGACATGCCGGGGATGACGCGCGACCGCCATTACGGGCGCGGCCGCATCGGCGGAAAGCCCTATCTCGTGGTCGACACCGGGGGTCTCGAGCCGGTGGCCAAGGACGGCATCATGGCCGAGATGGCGCGGCAGACGCTGCAGGCGATCGACGAGGCCGACGCGATCATCTTCATGGTCGACGGCCGCGCCGGCCTGACGGCGCAGGACAAGGTGATCGCCGACCGCCTGCGCCGCGCGTCGGCACCGGTCTTCCTCGCGGTCAACAAGGCCGAGGGCATGAACCGCGCGGTGGTCACCGCCGAGTTCCACGAGCTCGGCCTCGGCGAGCCGCTCGCGATCTCCGGTGCGCACGGCGACGGCATTTCCGACCTGGTCGCCGAGGCGCTGGCGCCGTTCCCCGCCGAGGAGGAACAGGCCGACGAGCACGGCATCCCCAAGATCGCGCTGGTCGGCCGCCCCAACGTCGGCAAGTCGACGCTGGTCAACGCGCTGGTCGGCGAAGAGCGCGTGATCGCGTTCGACCAGCCGGGCACCACCCGCGACTCGATCTATGTTGAGTTCGAGCGCGACGGCAAGCCCTACATCCTGATCGACACCGCCGGCGTGCGCCGCCGCGGCAAGGTGTTCGAGACGGTCGAGAAGTTCTCGGTGATCAAGACGCTGCAGGCGATCGAGGATGCCAACGTGGTCGTGCTGGTGCTCGACGCGCGCGAGAACATCTCCGAGCAGGATGCGCATCTGGCCGGCTTCGTGCTGGAGACAGGCCGCGCGCTGGTGGTCGCGGTCAACAAGTGGGACGGCCTGTCGCCCGAGCAGCGCGACGACGTCAAGCGCGACATCGGCCGCAAGCTCGCCTTCCTCGACTTCGCGCGCTTCAACTACATTTCCGCGCTGAAGGGCAAGGGCCTGGAGAACCTGCTGAAGGACGTCGAGGCCGCGCACGCCGCCGCCTTCATCAAGATGTCGACGCCGAAGCTGACCCGCGTGCTGGAAATGGCGGTGGAGCAGCACGCCCCGCCCAAGACCGGACTGTTCCGCCCGAAGCCGCGCTACGCGCACCAGGGCGGCAAGAACCCGCCGGTGATCATCCTGCACGGCAACGCGCTGGAAGGCCTGCGCGACGACTACAAGCGCTACCTGGAAGCGAGCTTCCGCAAGGCGTTCAAGCTGCAGGGCACGCCGCTCAGGATCCAGGTCAAGGAAGACGAGGGCAGGAACCCGTTCGAGGGCAAGAAGCGGGCGCCGCTCACCGAAAGCGAGGCGACGCGGATGCGGCGCAAGAAGCGGGTCAGGCGCAAGGTCTACGGCGCCGACTGAAACCTGCAGATAAAGCTGCTGCGCGTCCGGCTTCCGATCCTGTGATGCTCGCCGTACGAGCGCACGGCTGTGCGTCTCGAATCGGCGGCTGCGCGTCGCGACGATTTCTTTACAAGTGTGGCGCGCTTTACCCGCCAGGGGTAGGCCGTGGTTCTAAAGCCGATTAATCGGCAACAACCACGCTCCACCCGCAAGGAGTAGGCCGTGGTTGTCCCCGTGAAGGGGAGGCCATGTCTGTAAGCTGCTGAAGCAGCAACAGCCATGCTCTAGTGCCGATCAATCGGCAACAACCACGCTCAGTCGAGCCAGCGCACCAGATAGAACAGCCTGAAGCCCTCCGACGAGCGCGAGGGTCCGCTGGCGATCGCCGCGTGGCGGTGCTTGTCGGGATCGGCGTGCGCGCGCGCTTCGTCCTCGCTGGCGTAGAGCTCGACCACGCCCTCCGGAAAGCGCGTGCGGTTCTTGCCGGAAGGCGAGTAGATCACGACCGCCGAGGTTCCGACGATCTTCGACTCCACATCGGTGAACAGGCTGGTGGCTTGCGGCATGGCGCTCTCTCGCAGGCTCGCGGCCTGCGGAGCCTCAGTGGGTCTTCTTGGAAATGTTGCTGATCTTGACGGCGTGCGAGGTCGGCGTCTCGTCGGCGAAGTGCGGACGCTCGTCGAGGGTGCGGCCGGTCAGCTTCGCCAGCTCGGTCTCGCGGGTGGAAATCACCATCAGGCAGTCCTTGATGTTCAGGATCGTCGCCTCGGTCAGCGGGCTGGGGTTGCCGTCGCGCGGCGCGGTGTCGCGCACGATCGAGGTGAGGGTCTTGCGCATCATGCGCATCAGGCGCTGCTCGTCGTGCAGGGCTTTTTCGTCCATGGGGATACTCCGGAAACAGCAAAGATTCTGCATTGTCTGCGCCGGCCTGGGCTTCGTCAACGCAAGGCCTTGTTCCGCGAGGGGATAAAAACCCCCAAGAGGGGCATAAGCAGAATGAACCGCCACCGTCCGGCGGCTGCTCTATGCTTGCCGGCGGAGGAGCCCCCGATGCCTGACGACACTCACACCGACCCCAGCGAGGTCCGCGAGATCCGCATCAATCCCGTCGTGCCCGCCGAATCGGTGCTGGTCGCCACGGCGCGCAGCATGCGGCCGAAGAAGGCCGAGGAGCTGGCGCCGCGCGACACCCGCAAGCACGTCGAGACCTGCCCGTTCTGCCGCGGCAACGAGCACAAGACGCCGCCCGCCATCCTGACCTGGCCGGAAACGGGGGACTGGCAGATCCGCATGGTCGAGAACCTCTACCCGGTGCTGGGCGACGACCGTTCGCAGGCCGGTTTCGCCTTCGGCCTGCAGCAGACCATCGACGGCTACGGCCGCCACGAGGTCATCATCGACCATTTCGAGCACGGCATCGCCGTTCACGAGATGGCCGAGCCGCATCTCGCGGCGCTGTTCGGCGTCTACCAGGCGCGCATGCGGCAGTTGTTCGAGTCGGACCCGCGGCTGAAGTACGTGCTGGTGTTCAAGAACTTCGGTCCGGCGGCCGGCGCCTCGATCCCGCACACCCACAGCCAGGTGATCGCGATGCCGGTGGTGCCGGAGAACGTCGACGCCGAGGTGAAGAACAGCGCGGCGCACTACGCCAAGCACCACCATTGCATCTTCTGCGCGCTGATCGACGAGGCGCTCACCTTCGAGGCGACGATCTACGACCGCGTCTCGGGCGCGGTCAGGCGCAAGATCAACGTCGGCCAGTACGTCGTCGAGCGCGGCGAGAAGTTCATCGCCATCAAGCCCTTCGCCAGCCGCTACGAGTGGGAGGTGCACATCCTGCCGCTGGCGCACCAGGCCGACTACCTCGACGTGAACGGCGAAGACCTCGCCGACCTCGCGCGCGTCATGAAGCGCACCATGGCGCGGCTCGACGCCGTCATCGGCGGCGCGCAGTACAACTTCTTCCTCCACTCGGTGCCGCACGACAGCCAGCAGCAGGCGCACGCGCCGAGCTATCACTGGCACCTCGAGATCTGCCCGCGCACCTCGATCCCGACCGGGTTCGAGCTCGGCTCCGGCCTGTTCGTCAACACCGTCAATCCCGAACAGGCCGCCGAGCGCTTGCGCGCGGTCGAGTTGCAGGATGGCCCCTGACGCTACAATGGAGACGTCTTAGTCCGCCGGGAGGCGATCTTGCCGGGAGTCGATCCACGCAGTCCACGCGCGCCCTCAGCCGGCCACGGCGACGCGCATGTGGAGCGGCTCAATGCCTTGTGGAAACTGTCGGTACAGCGCGGGCTCGACGACGCCGGCCGGATCCGCGCCATGCTGGCGATGGCGGCAGGGGTGCTCGACATGGACCTGGTGGTGCTCGGGGAACTGGGGGACCGCTACACGGCGCGCTACGTCAGCGACCGGCTCGGGGTGTTTCCCGAGGGCACCGAGCTGCCGCTGGAGCAGGCGCTGTGCCACCGGGTCCACCAGTCGCAGACGCCCTGTCACATCGCCGACCTGGCCACGCACCCCGAGTACGCCGCCGACCCCCTGGTGGTCAGCCTGGGCTTCCGCACCTATTCGGGGATTCCCGTCGTGGCCGGCGATGAGGCGCGCTGGGTGCTGGCCTTCCTGCGCCGGCGCAGCGAGTCGCCCCCCGACGCGGTCGACGTCGCCTACATGGAGCTGATCGCCGACTGGCTCGGCAACGCCCTGCACCAATCCGCGCAGAAGGATCTGCTGCAGCGCATCGCGCTGACCGACCCCCTGACCGGATTGCCCAACCGGCGCGCGGCGGAGGAGCGTCTGCACAAGGAAAGGGCGCGCGCGCCGCGCGATGGCTGCGGCTTCGCGCTGGCGCTGGTGGACCTCGACCATTTCAAGATGGTCAACGACCGCTACGGCCATGCGGTGGGGGACGAGGTGCTGCGGGCGGTGGCGCGGCGTTTCGAAGCCGGCCTGCGCGAGGGCGACTGGGTGGCACGCTGGGGCGGCGAGGAATTCCTGTTCGTGCTGCACGGCTGTCTCGCGGAAGAAGCCGCGGGCATCATGGAACGCCTCGCCAGCCAGTCCCGGGCGTCCCCGGCCCAGACCAGCGTCGGCGCCATTCCGCTGAGCTTTTCGGCAGGTGTGGCAGCGTTCGATGCGAACGAGGGCGACGTCCTGCCCATGCTCGAGCGGATCGACCAGGCCCTGTATCAGGCCAAGGCCGACGGCCGTGATCGCGTCAGCACGGCGTCGCAGCCTCAGCGGCCCTGGAACGGCGCATCGCTGCGGCAGGCGCTTGCGGAAAACCGGGTCAGGCAGGCGTCGCAGCTCATCGTCGATCTGCGGAGCGGACGCGCCGTTGCCGACGAGGCACTGGCGCGCATCGAGACGGCGAGCGGCGAAATCGTCGAGGCCAGGGACTTCGTCGACATGGCGGAAGGTCTCGGCCTGATGGCGGAAATCGACCGCCGCGTGGTGCGCGACGTGATGCAGCGCTGCGTCGTCCGCCGGGAGCAGGGGGGGGCGACCGATTTCGCGCATTTCGTCAACGTCTCGCCGCAGTTCCTCGCGCGGCGCGACCTGGTCGAGGAAATGCTGGCCAACGCGATGGGCTATTGCGAGACCTGCAGCGTGATGCTCGGGCCGGTCAAGCCCATCGTGCTGGAGCTGACCGAGCGCCAGCACATCGTCAGCCTCGACAGGCTGCGCGCCGACCTCCAGCGCTTCATCGACTTCGGCTTCCGGCTGGCCCTGGACGACTTCGGCAGCGGCTATTCGTCGTATCTCTATCTGGCGCACCTGCCCGTCAGCTTCCTGAAGATCGAAGGCTGGCTGGTGTCGAACCTCCGGCGGGACCGCAAGGTGGCGGGCATCGTCGAGAGCCTCGCGAACTTCGCGCGCAAGGAGGGGCTGCGCACCGTGGCCGAGCACGTCGAGGACGCCGAGACCGCCAAAATCCTGGCCGACATGGGCGTGGACTACGGTCAGGGCTGGTACTTCGGGCGCCCGCAACTGGATTGATCTTGGACTAGAATGGGAGGCCGGAACCAGAACAAGAACGGTCGGCCTGCATGAACGCCAAGCCCCAACATCTCCAGGACCCCTATTTGAACGCCCTGCGCCGCGAGCACGTCCCCGTATCGCTCTACCTCGTCAACGGCATCCGGCTGCAGGGACGGATCGATTCGTTCGACGCCCATGTCGTGCTGCTGAAGAGCGTGGGGACCCAGATGGTCTACAAGCACGCCATTTCGACCGTGGTGCCTGCGCGCGCCGTCGGTTTCCCCGCGTCATCCGATGTGAAGGCGGTCCAGTGAGCGCCGTTCGCGCGGCCGCGACGCAGGAGCGCCCCGTTGTTTGAACGGCACGCCGGTGGCGAGCGCGCCATCCTGGTGGCGATCGATTTCGGGACGCCGGACTTTGCCGAGGGCGTCGCCGAATTCCGGCTGCTCGCGAGCGGCGCCGGGCTCGACATCCTGGGCGAAGTGCCGGGCAAACGCAGCCGACCGGACGCCGCGCTGTTCGTCGGCAGCGGCAAGGCCGACGAGATCGCCGCGCTGGTCGCGGCGACCGACGCCGAAGTCGTCATCTTCAACCACGAGCTGTCGCCCGCGCAGGAGCGCAACCTCGAGCGCCGCGTGCATTGCCGGGTGATCGACCGCGTCAGCCTGATCCTCGACATCTTCGCCCGCCGCGCGCAGAGCGCCGAGGGCAAGCTGCAGGTCGAGCTGGCGCAGCTGCAGCACCTGTCGACCCGCCTGGTGCGCGGCTGGACCCACCTCGAGCGCCAGCGCGGCGGCGTCGGCATGCGCGGTCCCGGCGAGAAGCAGCTGGAAACCGACCGCCGCCTGCTTGGCGTGCGCGTCAAGGCGCTGCGCGAGCGCCTCGCCAAGCTCGGCAAGCAGCGCCGCACCCAGCGCCGTTCGCGCGCGCGCCAGCAGGTGCTCTCGGTGGCGCTGGTGGGCTACACCAACGCCGGCAAGTCCACCTTGTTCAACGCGCTGACGCGCGCCGGCGCCTACGCTGCCGACCAGCTGTTCGCGACGCTCGACACCACCACGCGCAAGATCTACCTGCCGCGCCTCGCCGAAGCGTCCGGCGGCGGGCCGGCCAGCGGCGAGGTCGTGCTGTCGGACACCGTCGGCTTCATCACCCGTCTGCCGCACGACCTGGTGGCCGCTTTTCGCGCGACCCTGGAGGCGACCGCCGAAGCCGACCTGCTGCTGCACGTGATCGACTCGGCCAGCCCCGGGCGCGAACGCCAGATCGAGGCGGTCGACAAGGTTTTGCACGAAATCGGCGCCGATGGCGTGCCCCAGCTCAGGGTCTACAACAAGCTCGATTTGACGGGCGTTGCGCCGGGAGTGGGGCGCGACGAATATGGTAGACTCCAGAGCGTTTACGTATCCGCGCGAACCGGCGCGGGGCTTGAACTTTTGCGCGAGGCGTTGTCGGAACTCCTGCTGGCCGGCAGCGCCCAGGTTGAAGCCGACCGGGAAGACAGCGGCGCCGCCGACGACACATCCCCCCAAAACACTGTCCACTCTACATAACGATATGGCCTGGAACGACCCGCAATGGGGCAACAAAGACAATCGCAGGAACAGCGGCCCCCCCGACCTTGACGAGCTCTGGCGGCGCGTCAACCAGCGTCTCAACAGCCTGTTCGGCGGCAAGGACGGCGGACGCGGAAACGGAAGCGGCGGGGAGGGCGCCACGCCCGGGCTGCCGGGTGGCGGCAACCTCGTCGGCCTGCTGATCGGCGTCCTGGTGCTGGTGTGGGTCGCCAGCGGCTTCTACATCGTCGACACCGGCCAGCGCGGCGTGGTGCTGCGCTTCGGCAAGTACGTCGAGACCACCGAGCCGGGGCCGCGCTGGCACCTGCCGTGGCCGATCGAGTCGCGCGAGATCGTCAACGTCGATCAGGTGCGCACCGTCGAAATCGGGTACCGCAACAATGTCAGGAGCAAGGTGCTCAAAGAGTCGCTGATGCTGACCGACGACGAGAACATCATCGACCTGCAGTTCGCCGTGCAGTACATCCTCAAGGACCCGGTCGAGTTCCTGTTCGTCAACCGCTCGCCGGAGGATACGGTGCTGCAGGTGGCCGAGACGGCGATGCGCGAGATCGTCGGCAAGAACAAGATGGACTTCGTGCTGTACGAAGGCCGCGCCGAGATCGCCACCCTCGCCAGGCAGCTGATGCAGGACATCCTCGACCGCTACAACACCGGCATCAGCATCAGCCAGGTCACGCTGCAGAACATCCAGCCGCCCGAGCAGGTGCAGGCCGCGTTCGACGACGCGGTCAAGGCCGGACAGGACCGCGAGCGCCTGAAGAACGAAGCCGAGGCCTACGCCAACGACGTGGTGCCGCGTGCCCGCGGTCTGGCGTCGCGCCTGAAGGAGGAGGCCGAGGGCTACAAGCAGTCGGTGACCGCCAATGCCGAGGGTGAAGCGAGCCGCTTCTCGCAGATTCTTGCCGAATACCAGAAAGCCCCCCAGGTGACGCGCCAGCGCATCTATCTCGATACCATGCAGACCGTGATGAACAACACCAGCAAGGTGCTTGTGGACCAGAAGGGCGGCAACAGCCTGCTGTACCTGCCGCTCGACAAGTTGCAGCAGATCGTCAGCCAGCCCTACGGCAGCGCCCCCGAGATGCTGTCGCAGGCCCCGGCCACGACGACGGTGCCGGGCGATACGCGCTCGCGTGACGCGTTGCGGGGCCGCGAGCGGGAGGACCGGCCATGAGCAAGCATCTCGGTTCCCTGCTGGTCGCGCTGGTCGTGGTGCTGGTGGTGCTCTCGGGCAGCATCTACACGGTCGACCAGCGGCAGAACGCCATGGTGTTCCAGCTCGGCGAAGTGGTGTCGGTGAAGAAGACGCCCGGCCTCTACTTCAAGCTGCCGCTGGTGCAGAACGTGCGCTATTTCGACACCCGCATCCTGACGCTGGATGCGGCCGATCCCGAGCGCTTCATCACCTCGGAGAAGAAGAACGTCCTGGTGGATTCCTTCATCAAGTGGCGCGTCGTCGACGTCCGGCAGTTCTACGTGTCGGTCGGCGGCGACGAGACGCGTGCTGCGATCCGCCTCAACCAGACCGTCAATGACGGCCTGCGCGCCGAGTTCGGCAAGCGCACCATCAACGACGTGGTGTCGGGCAAGCGTGACGACGTCATGCGGACGATCCAGGCCAAGGCGGACCAGGACGCGCGCAAGATCGGCGTGCAGGTGGTCGACGTGCGCATCAAGCGGGTCGACCTGCCGGAAAGCGTGTCGGAGAACGTCTATCGGCGCATGGAAGCCGAGCGCAAGCAGGTCGCCAACGAGTTGCGTTCGACCGGCGCCGCCGAGGCCGAGAAGATCAAGGCCGACGCCGACAAGCAGAAGGACGTGATCGTCGCCGAAGCCTACCGCGACGCCCAGCGCGTCAAGGGCGAGGGCGACGCCACGGCGTCGGCGGTGTACGCTTCCGCCTACGGCAAGAGCCCCGAGTTCTACGCGTTCTACCGCTCGATGCAGGCCTACCGCGAGAGCTTCAAGAGCAAGAGCGACGTGATGGTGCTCGACCCCAGTGCGGACTTCTTCAAGTACATGAAGAATCCGCGTGCCGCCGGCGGTCAATGACCGGATCCGACTGGCTGGCGGCGTTTGGCCTGTTGCTGGTGATCGAGGGGATGCTGCCGTTCGCCGCGCCGGCCGTGTGGCGCGACGGCTTTCGGCGGATCCTCGAGCTCAACGACGGCCAATTGCGTTTTATCGGCGCTGCCTCGATAGTAGGCGGCGTTTTTTTGTTGATGATGCTGAACTGAAATGACTGCCTGGTTGCTTCCCGAAAACGTCGAGGATGTGCTGCCGCCGCAGGCCTGGCGCATGGAGGACATGCGGCGTGCGCTGCTCGACCTGTTCCGCAGCCGCGGCTACCAGCTGGTGATCCCGCCGCTGATGGAGTACGTCGAGTCGCTGCTGACCGGGGTGGGGGCCGACCTCGATCTCAAGACCTTCAAGCTGGTCGACCAGCTGTCCGGCCGGCTGATGGGCGTGCGCGCCGACATCACGCCGCAGGTGGCGCGCATCGACGCGCACCTGCTCGCGGCCAATGCCGTCAACCGCCTGTGCTACGCCGGCAGCGTGCTGCACACGCAGTCCGACGGCTTCCATCGCTCGCGCGAGCCGATCCAGGTCGGCGCCGAACTCTATGGCGAAGCCGGCGCCGAGGCGGACCTCGAGATCCTCACGCTGATGCTGCAGGGGCTGGCCGCGTGCGGGGTGAAGACCGTGCAGCTCGACATCGGCCACGTCGGCGTCTACCGCGCACTGGCGCAGGAAGCTGGACTTTCCGGCGAGCTCGAGCATCAGCTGTTCGGCGCCCTGCAGGCGAAGGACAGCAGTGCCGTGGCGGTGCTGACCGCCGGCCTGTCGGCCGCGCTGTGCGACGCCTTCGCCGCGCTGCCGCAGCTCTATGGCGACCGCAGCGTGCTCGCCGAGGCGCGGGCGCGTCTGCCGCAGCTGCCGGCGGTCCAGGCGGCGCTCGACACGCTGGAGGCGCTCGACCGCGGGCTCGCCGGCGTCGAACCCGCCTACGACCTGGCCGAGCTGCGCGGCTACGGCTACCACAGCGGGGTCGTGTTCGCCGCCTACACCGGCGGACGCAGCCATGCGATCGCGCAGGGCGGACGCTACGACGAGGTCGGGCGTGTGTTCGGCCGGGCGCGTCCCGCCACCGGCTTCAGTCTGGATTTACGCGAGCTGGCGGTCGCCGGCTCGGCTACGCAATAAGGGAGGTTCCACCATGGCAGCAAAAAACGTCGTCGTCATCGGCACCCAGTGGGGCGATGAAGGCAAGGGCAAGATCGTCGACTGGCTGACCGACCGCGCGCAGGGCGTGGTGCGCTTCCAGGGCGGCCACAACGCCGGCCACACGCTGGTGGTGGGCGGCAAGAAGACGGTGCTGCACCTGATTCCGTCCGGCATCCTGCGCGACAACGTCACCTGCTACATCGGCAACGGCGTGGTGCTGTCGCCGACCGCGCTGCTCGAGGAAATGGACATGCTGCTGGCCGCCGGCGTCGACGTTGCCAGCCGGCTCAAGCTCAGCGAGGCCTGCCCGCTGATCATGCCCCACCACGTGGCGCTCGACCAGGCGCGCGAGATCGCCAAGGGCGCCGGCAAGATCGGCACCACCGGCCGCGGCATCGGCCCTGCCTACGAGGACAAGGTCGCGCGCCGCGCGCTGCGCCTGCAGGACCTGTTCCACCGCGAGCGCTTCGCCGCCAAGCTGGGCGAGGTGCTCGATCATCACAACTTCATGCTGAAGAACTACTACAAGGCCGAGGTGGTGAGCTTCAACCAGACGCTCGACAGCATGATGGCCATGGCCGAGCGCCTGAAGCCGATGGTGGCCGACGTGCCGCGCAGCCTCTATGAAGCCAACAAGGCCGGCGAGAACCTCCTCTTCGAAGGCGCGCAGGGCACGCTGCTCGACATCGACCACGGCACCTACCCGTTCGTGACCTCGTCGAACTGCACTGCCGGCGGCGCCTCCACCGGCGCCGGCGTCGGCCCGAACACGCTGCACTACGTGCTCGGCATCACCAAGGCCTACACCACGCGCGTCGGCTCCGGACCGTTCCCCACCGAGCTGTTCGACGACACCGGCAAGTACCTGGGGGAGAAGGGTCACGAGTTCGGCGCCACCACCGGCCGCCAGCGCCGCTGCGGCTGGTTCGACGCCGCCGCGCTCAAGCGCTCGATCCAGATCAACGGCGTGTCCGGCCTGTGCGTCACCAAGCTCGACGTGCTCGATGGCCTCGAGACGGTGCGCGTGTGCGTCGGCTACAAGATCGACGGCGAGCGTTGCGACATCCTGCCGGTGGGCGCCGAGTCGATCGCCGAGGTCGAGCCGATCTACGAGGAACTGCCGGGCTGGAGCGACACCACCGTCGGCGTGCAGGAGTTCGACAAGCTGCCGCAGAAGGCGCAGACCTATCTCAAGCGGATGGAAGAGCTGTGCGAAGTTCCGGTGGACGTGGTGTCGACCGGCCCCGACCGGGTGGAGACGATCGTGCGTCGTCACCCCTACGAGGCGTGATGTATAAAATCAAGGCAGAAAATGCAAAAAGCCGACACGAGGTCGGCTTTTTGCATCAAGCTAATTTCTTAGCTGCGTTTGGTGCCCAGAAGAGGACTCGAACCTCCACAGTGTTGCCACCGCTAGGACCTGAACCTAGTGCGTCTACCAATTCCGCCATCTGGGCTGTGAAGACGCGCATATTAGAGAGCCCCGAATAAATTGTCAACGAAGATGTCTTCAAAAAAATCGCGCAGTCGCGCAAGCAAGCACCAGATTCCCGAGATCCGCCTCGCCGATCCGTTCTACGAACGTGAGGTGGAGCGTTACGAATCGCCGCTACCGAGCCGCGAATACATCCTGCAGCTGCTGACCGAGGCGGGCTGCCCGGTCGACGCCGAGGCCTTCGCCGAGCAGTTGCACATCACCGACGACGAGCGCGACCTGTTCCAGCGCCGCCTCGGCGCAATGCAGCGCGACGGCCAGCTGATGCTCAACCGCAAGCGCCAGCTGTGCTTGCCGGACAAGCTCGACCTCATCAAGGGGCGCGTCGAAGGGCATCCGGACGGCTTCGGCTTCGTGGTGCCGGAGGAGGGCGGCGACGACCTGTATCTCTCGCCCAAGGAAATGCACCGGGTGCTGCACGGCGACCGGGTGCTGGTGCGGGTCGCCGGCTTCGACCGGCGCGGGCGGCGCGAGGCGAAGATCGTCGAGGTGCTCGATCACGTCAACAAGTTCGTCGTCGGCCGCTACTACCTCGAAGGCGGCGTCGGCTTCCTGATCGCGGAGAACCGCCGCATCAACCAGGACATCCTGGTCCCGGCCGAGCACGCCGGCCCGGCGAGATCCGGCCAGGTGGTCACGGTCGAAATCCTTACCCAGCCCGGCGCGCACAACGAGGCGGTGGGGCGCGTCACCGAGGTGCTCGGCAGCTTCACCGGTCCCGGCATGGAGATCGAGATCGCGCTGCGCAAACACGACCTGCCGTACGTCTTCCCGCCCGAGGTCGAGAAGCAGGCGGAGAAACTGCCGAAGAAGGTGCTGAAGAAGGATCTCGACGGGCGCGAGGACATCCGCCACCTGCCGCTCGTCACCATCGACGGCGAGACCGCACGCGACTTCGACGACGCCGTCTACTGCGAGCCGCTCGGCCGCAGCGGCTACCGGCTGGTGGTGGCGATCGCCGATGTCAGCCATTACGTGCAGCCCAATGATGCGCTCGACAAGGAGGGCTTCACCCGCGGCAACTCGGTGTACTTCCCGCGCCGCGTCATCCCCATGCTGCCGGAGGCGCTGTCGAACGGCCTGTGTTCGCTCAACCCCGAGGTCGACCGCCTGTCGATGGTATGCGACATGCGCATCACCAGCACCGGCAGCATCAAGGAATACCGCTTCTATCCGGCGGTGATCCATTCGCACGCCCGCCTCACCTACAACCAGGTGTGGAGCTGGCTGTCGGGAGAGGCCAAGCCGGAGAAGCAGCACGCCGCGCTGATGCCGCATCTCGAGGCGCTCGACAAGCTGTTCCGCGTGCTGCTCAAGGCGCGCGCCAAGCGCGGCGCGATCGATTTCGGCTCGACCGAGACGCAGATCATTTTCGACGACCAGGGCAAGATCAAGGAGATCGTGCCGGTGATCCGCAACGACGCCCACCGCATCATCGAGGAATGCATGCTGGCGGCGAACGTCTGCGCGTCGGATTTCCTGCACGAGAACAAGCAGCCGGCGCTGTTCCGCATCCACGAGGGGCCGACCACCGAGAAGCTCGCCGCGCTGCGCGGCTTCCTTGCCGAATTCGGCCTCGACCTCGGCGGCGGCGACAAGCCGCACGCCAAGGACTACGCCGCGCTGCTGGAGAAGATCAAGGACCGCCCTGACCACGGCCTCTTGCAGACCGTGATGCTGCGCTCGCTCAAGCAGGCGATCTACAGCCCGGACAACAAGGGGCACTTCGGCCTGGCGTACGAGGCCTACACCCACTTCACCTCGCCGATCCGCCGCTACCCCGACCTCATGGTGCACCGCGGCATCAAGGCGGTCCTGCAGGGCGAGAGGCTGCCCGCCAAGGGGCTCGCGGAAATCGGCCTGCATTGCTCGATGACCGAACGCCGCGCCGACGACGCGACCCGCGACGTCGATGCCTGGCTGAAGACCTACTTCATGCAGGACCGCATCGGCGAGGAATACAACGGCACGGTGAGCGCGGTGACCAGCTTCGGGATGTTCGTCTCGGTCGACGACATCTTCATCGAAGGCCTGGTGCACGTGTCCGAACTCGGCCAGGACTACTTCCACTACGACCAGGCCAAGCACATGATGCTCGGCGAGCGCACCGGCAAGCGCTATCGCCTCGGCGACCGCGTGCGCATCAAGGTGATGCGCGCCGACATCGAGACCAGCAAGATCGACTTCAGCCTGGTCGAGGTGGTCGAGACGGCGGAAGAGATCGCCGCGCCGAAGAAGAAGGCCGGCAGGTCGCGGAGCGGCAGCAAGCAGAAATGAGCGAGAAGGCTGCGGAAAAACTCATCTACGGCTTCCACGCCGTGCTGGCGCGGCTGCGCCACGACCCGGCCGGGGTGCTCGAGATCTACCTCGACCTCACGCGGCGCGACGCGCGGGCGCGCGACCTGGTGCACCAGGCGAAGGACAACGGCGTCAGGCTGGCGCAGGTCGAAGCGGATCGACTCGCCCGCCTGGTCGGCAAGGCCGCCAAGCACCAGGGCGTGGTCGCCCGCGTCAAGCCGGTCGCGCTCAGCCATTCGCTCGACGAGATCCTCGACAACGCCGAGGGGCCGCCGCTCCTGGTCATCCTCGACGGCGTCACCGACCCGCACAACCTCGGCGCGATTCTGCGCTCGGCCGACGCCTTCGGCGCCCACGCCGTCGTGGCGCCGAAAGACAACGCGGTCGGCATCAACGCCACCGTGGAGAAGGTCGCCTCGGGCGCCGCCGAGACCGTGCCCTACATCATGGTCACCAACCTCGCGCGCACCATCGAGGACATCAAGGAACGCAACATCTGGGTCATCGCCGCCGACATGGACGGCGAGCAGCCGCTGTCCGGCATCGATTGCAAGACCGGCATCGCCTGGGTGCTGGGGGCGGAGGGCGCGGGCATCCGCCGCCTGGTCAAGCAGAGCTGCGACCAGGTCGCGCGCATCCCGATCGGCGGCACGGTGGAAAGCCTCAACGTCTCGGTGTCGGCGGCGCTGTGCCTGTACGAGACGGTGCGGCAGCGGGGGCGCGTGACTTGACCGATGCCCCCGGCATGTCAATCGACCGAAGTTGTCCGCAAGCCTAGAATAGGTGCATCGCCCGAAGGAGACAGCCATGCTGCAGACGATCGAAGTTGAAATTGACGCGTCGGGACACATCCATCCTCTGGAACCCGTGCAGACGATTCCTGCTGGACGCGCATTGCTTACGCTCCTGAGGCCGCCTGTTGACGAAGCGCTGCAACTGGCAGAAGCCGCACTCGCGGAGGACTGGCTGAAACCCGAGGAAGAGGAAGCATGGGCGCATTTGCAGCCGGCCAAGTAGTCCTATTGCCGTTCCCGTTTTCCGACCTCACGCGCAGCAAGCTTCGGCCCGCCTTGCTCCTGGCCGACGCCGGACGCGACGACTGGATCGCATGTCAGATCACCAGCAATCCCTACGCCGACCCGCACGCCATCTTGCTTGCACCCGAGGACTTCTCGTCGGGCGGCTTGCAGCGATCGAGCTATGCGCGTCCGGGGAAGCTGTTCACTGCCAACGCTTCGATATTTGCCGGTGCCGCAGGATTGATCATGTCCCATCGATTGGCTGAAGTGCGCAACGCCTTGATAACGATCATTCAGGGGTGAACGCAGAAGCTGCGGTCAAAACGTTTCCTGCAGGCGCAGCAAGCGCGCCGCCTCTTCCTCCAGCGCGTCGTCAATCTCCCGCATCACGCCCTCCAGATCGACCGGCGGCATTTCACACGCGTAGCTGCCGGTAAGTTCGGCGTCGGGGTGCAGGTTGCCGTGCTCGTAAAGCGCCCAGATTTCCTCTGCGAATTGCGTCGCCAGTAGCGCCGGCGCGAACTGGCCGAAATACGTTTTCAGGTTGTTCACGTCGCGCGCCAGCATGGCCTGCGCGTGGTTGTTGCCGGCGGCGTCGACCGCCTGCGGCAGGTCGATGATCACCGGGCCATCGGCACTGACGAGGATGTTGAACTCGGACAGGTCGCCGTGGACGACGCCGGCGCACAGCATGCGCACGACTTCGCCGATCAGGGTGCGGTGATGGGCGAGCGCCTCGTCTTCGCTGAACGAAACGTCGTTGAGCCGGGGCGCGGCGTTGCCGTCGGCATCGGCGACGAGCTCCATCAGCAGCACGCCCTCGTGGAAGTTGTACGGCGTGGGCACGCGCACGCCGGCATTGGCGAGCCGATACAGCGCATCGACCTCGGCGCTTTGCCACGCGGCTTCCTGCATCTCGCGGCCGTATTTGCTGCCCTTGGCCATGGCGCGCGCCTGGCGGCTGTTCTTGGTCTTGCGGTTCTCGGTGTAGTCGACGGCCTGGCGGAAGCTGCGCTTGTTGGCTTCCTTGTAGACCTTGGCGCAGCGGATGTCGTCGCCGCAGCGCACGACGAAGACCATGGCCTCCTTGCCGCTCATCAGCTGGCGCACGACGCCGTCGATCAGGCCGTCTTCGAGCAGGGGCTCGAGTCGNNTCTAGCCGCGCACCTTGCGGTACGCCTCCAGCAGGCGCCGGTGGATCGCGCTGCCCTCGAAGTCGTCGCCCAGCGTCGTCAGCCCGAAGAAGCGCTCGTCCTGGTTGAACAGCGCGAACGCCTGCTGCAGCGTCTCGCGGCCGTACAGCAGCGCCAGCGCGGGCTCGAAGGGGCCGGGGTCGCCGAGCCGGACGAGGTCGGCGATGCAGCGGTAGACCTTGAGACGCGCTTCGCTGCGCTGGCCGTACTGGGCGATCCAGGTGCAGCCTTCGAGAATGGCGTCGTCGTCGCCGATCGCCAGCGCGAGCAGCAGCTTCAATTCGCCGACGCGCAGGTCGGTCCACGGCGAATCGGCGTCCGGCGCGAGGCCGATCAGCACCGTGACCAGACGGTCGTCGGCGAGCTCGAGTTCGTCGATCAGGTCGAGCAGTTCGGCGCATTCGTCGTCGGTCAGTTCGGGCAGGCGCGCGAGCGCCGGGCGGACAAGGTTGCCGACGCTGTTGTTCTCGAATTCGAGTTCTTCCATTGGGTAGATCTCGGACACGCCGGGTACCAGGATGCGGCAGGCGTAGACGCCGAGATGGGTGAAGTCGGCGACGTAGATGTCGTGGCCCTCGGCGTGCAGGGCATCGACCGACCAGTGGTAATCCTCGTCGGTAGTGGTGCCGAAATTCCAGTCGACGAAATCGAAGTCGGGGGTGTCGCGGAGGAACTGCCAGGAAATCACGCCGCTGGAATCGACGAAGTGGATTTCCAGGTTCTGCGGGTCGGCGATCTCGGCCTGGTCGAAGCCGGGTGCCGGAAAACCTGCCAGCGCATCGAGCGCGCGGCCTTGCAATAGTTCAGTGAGCGCGCGCTCCAGTGCGACCTCGAAGCGCGGGTGCGCGCCAAAGCTGGCGAAGCAGCCCTGGTCCTGCGGGTGCAGGAGCGTGACGTTCATCACCGGATAGCGGCCGCCCAGCGAGGCGTCCTTCACCAGGATGCCGAAGCCGGCGCAGCGCAACGCGTGGATGCCGGCGGCGATGCGCGGGTAGCGGGCGATCACTTCTTCGGGCACGTCGGGCAGGCATAGGGCGTCGCGGATGATGCGGAACTTGACGTTGCGCTCGAAGATTTCGGCGAGCGCCTGGGCGCGCGCCTCCTTCAGCGTGTTGCCGGCCGACATGCCGTTGCTGACGTAGAGGTTGCCGATCAGGTTGACTGGGAAATACGCGGTTTCGCCGTCGGCGAGCCGCTGGTAGGGGATCGCGCAGATGCCGCGATCGGCGTTGCCGGAGTTCAGGTCGATCAGCTGGTCGGCACGCACGGCCTCGTCCGGGTTGTAGAGGGCGTGCAGCGCGGGTGTGAGCAGCCCTTCCGGCCAGGCGTCGTCTTCCCCCAGGGGGAACCAGCGTTCGTCCGGGTGATGGACGTAGCCGCGGTTGGCGATCGACCGGCCCAGATAGAAATGGGTCCAGAAGTAGTTGGTCGACAGCCGTTCGAAGAATTCGCCCAGCGCGCTCGCCCGCGCCGCGAGCTCGGAGCCGCCCTTGCCGTTGGTGAACAGCAGCGGGCAGTCGCGGTCGCGGATGTGCACCGACCACACGCCTTCCACCGGGTTGAGCCAGGAGCGCTCCTCGACGTGGAAGCCGATCGCCTCGAGCTTGGCGTGCAGGGTGGCGATCGACGCCTCGAGCGAGGCGTCCTTGCCGGGGATGAAATGTTCGGTGGCGTGCATGGGTGACTCTTTTTTGGACAGCTGACAGCATAAGCCATGCGTCAAGCGCGGCTAGAATGTCGTTCTCCCTGGCCCTCGTCCTGCGCCCCCTGCCCGTGTCCCGCCGTCTTCGCTTGCTGCTGTCGTGCGCCTGCCTGGTGATCGCCGGGCAGGCCGCGGCTGCGGTGGAGACGTTCGGCCTCGACGGCGGCCGGGCGGCGCGCGCGCCGGGCGAGTGGGTGAAGCAGGCGCAGGCGCTGGAACGACGCGCCGACTGGGCGGGGCTGCTGGGACACGGACGAAGCTGGGCGCAGGCCGACGCGCAGAACCCGCTCGCGTGGTTCGTGCAGGGGCGTGCGCTCGGCGAGATGGGGCGGCTGCCGGAGGCGATCGCCGCGTACCGCGAGAACCTGCGGCTGGCGCCGCGCGACGTGTGGGCCTGGAACAACCTCGGCAATGCCTGGCGCGACAGCGGACGGCCGCGCGAGGCGATGCAGGCGTACCGCGCAGCGGTCGAGATCGATCCCGACTACCTGCAGGCGTGGAACAACCTCGGCTCGACGTTCTATCTGACGCAAGGCGAGGCGGGGGTGAGCCGGGCGCTTGCGCGGCTGCAGGCCGCCGATCCGCAGCTGGCGGACGTCTGGCGGCGGCTGGCGGTCGAGTATTCGCTGACGCGCGACCCGCGGATCGCGCGCGAGGCGGTTCGGGTGCTGCGCGGCATCGACGAGGCCCGGCGGGCGCGCCTGTTCGGCATCCTCTTCGCCGAGGGCTGAGGCTCAGCCCGCGCGCTGCTCGAATTCGGCCACCGCCTGGCGCAGCCGGCTCGCCTCCTGTTCCGGGCGCATCAGTTCGCGGCGGACGCGGCAGTGCCTGAGCAGGTCGGTGTAGAAGTCGGGGTCGTTCTCGGCCGCCGCCAGCAGCGCGGCCAGTTGCCGCTCGTCGCCCACCGGAAAATAGCCCGGATAGTCCTCGCCGAGCATGCCGACGTTGCCCGGCATGTGCGAGGCCAGCACCGGCACGTCGGCGGCGAGCGCCTCGCAGATCACGTTGGCGCCGCCCTCCATCACCGAGCTGATGACCATCAGGTCGGCGCGCGCCAGGTGCTTCAGCACCGTGCCGTGCGTGACCTGGCCGAGCCAGCGCCAGCGCGGCAGCTTGCGCTGGGCCAGTTCCGCCGTCTCCGTCATGTCGTCGGAGAGGGCGCCGCCGAGGTGCGTCACCCGGGCCTGCGAGCGCTCGGGCAGGTAGGCCGTCGCCAGCGCCGCGCGGAAGGGGTCCTTTTCCGCGCGCAGATGGCCGACCACCAGCACCTCGAAGGTCTGCGCGGGCGAGGGCAGGCGGGGGATGTCCGGCGAGGACTGGTAGATCACCCGGGTGCGCGCGGCCAGGTGCGCCGGCAATTCGTCGACCCCGCGGTCCTGCAGGACGATGAGGCGGTGCGCGAGTTCCAGCGCCTGCTGCGCGTCGCGGTCCGCGTGGATGTCGCGGTAGAGGTCGGTCCCGGTCAGGGTGACGAGCAGCGGGCGCGACGGATCACGCTCGGCGAAGGCGCGGATCGACGCGAAGCTGCGCCGCGCGTGCAGCGCCAGCATCAGGTCGGCGCCGCGGCCGTCCCATTCGACCTGCACCCGCACCGCATGGCCCGCGTCGCGCAGGAAGCGCGCCCAGCGGGCAGCGGTGTGCCAGTTGCCGTTGCGGTGCTCGCGACCGTAGGGCGTGATGAGTGCGATGCGCATCGTCTGAGTGTAGCGCGCCGAACGAATCGCGGATAATCGGCGCATGACCGAAACCGCCATTTCCTCGCGCGACAATCCCGTCTTCAAGCGGCTGAAGAAGCTCGCCGAGTCCGCGCGCGCGCGGCGCGAGGCGCGGATGACGCTGCTCGACGGCGAGCACCTGCTGGCCGCCTACCTCGACGCCGGCGGCGCGCCGCACACCCTGGTGCGCGCCGCCTCGTTCGACGCCGGCCGCTTCGCCGGCTGGGCCGCGCGCTGCCCGCAGGCCAAGGCCATCGTCGTGCCCGATGCGCTGTTCGCCGAGCTGGCACCGGTCGCCACGCCCACCGGCGTGCTCGCCGAGGCCGCCTGGCTCGCGCCGGTGGCCGGCGACGCCCTCCCGCTCGTCATCGTGCTGGAAGACATCCAGGACCCAGGCAACCTCGGCGCCATGCTGCGCAGCGGCGCCGCGGCGGGGGCGACGCTCGCGGTGCTGTCGAAGGGCTGCCACGACCCCTGGTCGCCGAAGGCGCTGCGCGGCGGGCAGGGCGCACAGTTCGTGCTGCCGCTGCAGACGGGGGCCGACCTGGCGGCGTGGCTGAGCGGCTTTCCCGGCCAGAGCGTCGCGCTCGCGCTGGGCGAGGATGCCGACCTCTACGCGCTCGACCTCGCCGGGCCGCTCGCCCTGATCGCCGGCAACGAGGGCGCGGGCCTGTCGGACGCGGTGTGCGGCGCGGCGACCCGGCGCGCGCATATCCCGATGGCGGGCCGGGTCGAGTCGCTGAATGCCTCGGCGGCGCTGGCGGTGGCGGTGTTCGAGGCGCTGCGACAGCGCCGGCGATAGCGCGCGGCGCCGTTCAGGCGCGGTCCAATTCCAGCTGCCAGTCGCGGCCAAGCAGCGCGACGACCTGCTCAGCGGGGGCCGGCCGGCTGACGAGGTGGCCCTGTACGGCCCGGCAGCCGAGCCGGCGCAGCGATTCGAGCTGTTCAGGGGTTTCCACCCCTTCGGCGACGGTGCCGAGATCGAGCCCCTTGCACAGCGCGAGGATCGCGCTGACCAGCGCTTCGCTGGCCGGCGCGTGCGCGATGTCGCGGACGAAATAGCGGTCGATCTTCAGCGCGTCGAACGGGAAGCGCTTGAGGTGGGCGAGCGACGAATAACCGGTGCCGAAATCGTCGACCGCGACGGCGATGCCGAGCGACTTCAGCGCCAGGATCCTGTCGACGGCGGCGTCGATGTCCTCCATGAAGATGCCTTCGGTCAGTTCGAGTTGCAGGCAGCGTGGCGGCAGCCCGGATTGTGTCAGCGCGGCGCTGACGTTCTCGATCAGGTCCTCGTGCCAGAACTCCTGGCCGGACAGGTTGACGGCCAGGACCAGGTCGGCAAAGCCCGCGGCGTGCCAGCTCGCGGTCTGCCGGCAGGCGGCCAGCAGCAGGGCGCGGCCGACCTCGACGATGCCGCCGGTCTCCTCGAGCAGGCCGAGGAAGGCCACGGGGCCGAGCAGGCCGCGGGTCGGATGGTTCCAGCGGATCAGCGCCTCGACGCCCTGGATGCGCCCGCTCCGCAGGTCGAGCTGCGGCTGGTAGTGGAACACGAGCTCGCTCCGCTGCTGCGCGTAGTGGAGGTCGGTCTCGAGCTGCAGCCGCTCGGCGGCGAGGGCGTTCATCGCCGCATCGTAGAGCTGGAAGCGGTTGCTGCCGGCGTTTTTGGCGTGGTACATCGCGGTGTCGGCGTTTTTCAGCAGGCTGTCGACGTCATGCCCGTCGTTCGGATAGACGCTGATGCCAATGCTGCAGCTGCAGAAAAGCTCGCGCCCGGCGACCCGGTAGGGCGCATGCATGGCGGCGAGCATCTTTTCGGCAACCTGCAGGATCTGGCTGGCTCGGGCGACATCGCTGATCACCACGACAAACTCGTCGCCGCCCAGCCGCGCCACGATGTCGCCTGCGCGGGCGGCAGCCCGCAAGCGCATCGCGACGTCGCAAATGAGCCGGTCGCCGCTCGCATGGCCAAGCGTGTCGTTGACCCGCTTGAAGCGGTCGAGGTCGATGAACATCACGCCCACCAGGGTGCCGTGGCGTTTGGCGCGCAGCAGCGCCTGCTCCAGGCGGTCCGTGAACAGCATGCGGTTGGGGAGCCCGGTGAGGGTGTCGTGGATGGCGAGGTGCTCGCGTTCGCGGCTGACCCGGTTGGTGTAGCGGAGCACCACGGCGGCAACGAGCAGCCCCACCAGCAGGGCGACGCCGGAGAGAACCAGCATCCAGATGCGCGCCACCCTGTGTGCCTCGTGCGCCTCCTGGCTGGCCGCGAGGGCGGCCTGCTGGGTTTCCGCGTCGAGCTGCGAGAGTACCGCCATCACGTTGTTCTGTGCCGGGATGGCTTTTCGGATGACCCGGTCTTCGGCCTCCTTGATGCGGCCGGTGTCGATCAGGTCGACGATCCGTCGCTGGAGCGGCTGCGCCACGGCGATCAGTTGCCGTTGCCGGGCGATCAGCTCGCTCTCCTGCTCGCTCAGGGGCAGCTTCATGAGCGCCTGCCGCGCAGCGACGTATTCGGACCCTTTTTGGTCGATCTGCATGACCAGTGCGTCACGTTCGAACGGGTCGTCGATCCGGGTGAGCTCGAACAGGATCAGCGACCGCTCGCGCGCCGCGATCACCATGGCCTTGGTGAGGTTCTGCTTGTGCATGTGAACGTCGACCACGGTGCGGAGGTTGCTCGTGGTCACTTCCAGTTGCTGCAGGCCGATGGCCGTGACGAACAGGATGAGCAGCAATTGGGTGACGAAGCCCGCCAGCAGGGCGAGCTTCCAGGGCGCGTGCCGCGCGATCGGCCGGGTGAGATGGGCTTCGATGAAGCCGGAAGCTGCATGCATGGTCTGTCTATATTCGGTCTTCAGCGCGCATGACGGCGAATATTCCCGGAAAAAAGCGCAGCCCGCGAGCGGTGCCGCCTACGGCCGCGTGCGCAGGCGCGCCGCGATCTCCTCGACCGACATGCGGGTGGTGTCGAGCGCGACCAGGCCGTGGCGGGCGAACAGCCGCTCGGCGGCGGCGATCTCCTCGCGGCATTGCGCGAGGCTGGCGTAGCGGCTGTCGGGGTAGCGCGCCTGGCGGATCGCAGCGAGGCGCTCGGGCGACAGCGTCAGCGCCCGCAGCCGCGGCAGGTGGTCGAGCAGCACGGCAGGCAGCTGGGCCTGCGCCAGGTCGTCCGGGGTGAGCGGATAGTTGGCGGCGCGCAGGCCGTACTGCAGCGCGAGGTAGAGCGCGCTCGGCGTCTTGCCGACGCGCGAGACGCCGACCAGGATCAGGTCGGCCTGGCCGAGCCGGCCGGGGTTGAGGCCGTCGTCGAGGTTGAGCGCGAAGTTGACCGCGTCCATGCGCGCCTCGTAGTCGTTCGCCATGCCGTGGATGCGGCCGCCGGCGGGCGTCGCCGCCTGGCCCAGCGCGGTCTCCACCGGCGGCGCGATGAGCTCGAACACGTCGAACAGGCTGGCGCCGCTGTCGCGCAGCCGCGCACGCAGCGCGGGGTCGGTCAGCGTCGAGAACACCAGCGCGCCGGGCGTCGCGGCGATCTGCGCGGCGGCCTCCGCCACTTTGGGCGCGCTGTCGACGAAAGGCAGCGCAATCAGGCTAAACTCGATTGACGGGAACTGCGACAGCACGCTCTTCGCCACCGCCTCGACGGTGACGCCGGTGTGGTCTGACACGCAGTAGACGACGCGTTCATTCATGGAGTGCTCTTTATGCAGGGGTCGGCCGACTATATCGTTCCACTGGATCAGCTGTCGATGGCGGACGTGCCGCGCGTCGGCGGCAAGAACGCGTCGCTCGGCGAGATGATCGCCAACCTGGCGCACAGCGGCGTCAAGGTGCCGGGCGGCTTCGCCACCACCGCCCAGGCGTTCTGGGACTTCCTCGACCACAACGACCTGCGCGCCCGCATCAACGACCGGCTGGCGGCGCTCGACGTCGGCGACGTGACCGCGCTGGCCGCCGCCGGCGCCGAGATCCGCGGCTGGGTCGAGGCCGCGGCCCTGCCGGCCGCGCTCGAGACCGGGCTGCGCGACGCGTACCGCGCGCTCGGCAGCACGGTGTCGGTGGCGGTGCGCTCGTCGGCCACCGCCGAGGACCTGCCCGACGCCTCGTTCGCCGGCCAGCAGGAAACCTATCTGCACGTGCAGGGCGAGGCCGCGCTGCTCGACTACGTGAGGAAGGTGTTCGCCTCGCTCTACAACGACCGCGCGATCGCCTACCGGGTGCACCACGGCTTCGCCCATGCCGACGTCGCGCTGTCGGCCGGGGTGCAGCGCATGGTGCGCTCCGACCTGGCGGCGGCCGGCGTGATGTTCACCCTCGACACCGAGTCGGGCTTTCGCGACGCGGTGTTCATCACCTCGGCCTACGGCCTCGGCGAGACCGTGGTGCAGGGCTCGGTTAACCCGGACGAGTTCTACGTGCACAAGCCGATGCTGGCGCAGGGGCGGCCCGCGGTGGTGCGGCGCGAGCTCGGCACCAAGGCGGTCCGCATGGTGTGGCGCGACGGCGCCACCGTGACCGAGGACACCCCGGTCGCGCTGCGCCGGAAATTCTCGCTCACCGACGCCGAGGTGCTGGAGCTGGCGCGCCAGGCGGTGACGATCGAGACCCACTACGGCCGCCCGATGGACATCGAGTGGGCGAAGGACGGCGAGACCGGCGAGCTCTTCATCGTGCAGGCGCGGCCGGAGACGGTGAAGGCGCGCGCCGGCGGCGTCGGCGAGCGCTACGTGCTGCAGGGCACCGGCGAGGTGCGCATCAGCGGCCGCGCCATCGGCCAGAAGATCGGCGCAGGCAGGGTGCGGGTGATCGCGAGCCCGGCGGAGATGGACCGCGTGCAGCCCGGCGACATCCTCGTCACCGACATGACCGACCCCGACTGGGAGCCGGTGATGAAGCGCGCCGCGGCGATCGTCACCAACCGCGGCGGGCGCACCTGCCACGCCGCCATCGTCGCGCGCGAGCTCGGCATCCCGGCCGTGGTCGGCGCGGGCGAGGCGACGCTGGTGCTGAAGGAAGGCGAGGCGGTGACGGTGTCGTGCGCCGAGGGCGACACCGGCTACGTGTACGCGGGCAAGCTGCCTTTCACGGTCGAGGCGCAGGAGAGCGAGGCGCTCGCCGAGCCGCCGGTGAAGCTGATGATGAACGTCGGCAATCCCGAGCGCGCCTTCGAGTTCGCGCAGATCCCGAACCACGGCGTCGGCCTGGCGCGCCTGGAATTCATCATCGCGCGCATGATCGGCGTGCACCCGCTGGCGCTGCTCGACCTCGCCGGCCAGACGCCCGAGCTGCGCGACGAGATCGAACTGCGCGCCTCCGGCTACGCCGACCCCGTGTCCTTCTATGTCGACAAGCTGGCCGAGGGCATCGCCACGCTGGCCGCCGCGTTCTGGCCGCAGCCGGTGATCGTGCGATTGAGCGACTTCAAGTCCAACGAATACGCCAACCTCGTCGGCGGCGAGCGCTACGAGCCGAAGGAGGAAAACCCCATGCTGGGGCTGCGCGGCGCGGCGCGCTACGTGTCGCCGTTGTTCCGTCCGGCGTTCGAGCTCGAATGCCGCGCGCTGAAGCAGGTGCGCGACACCATGGGTTTCACCAACGTCGAGGTGATGATGCCCTTCGTGCGCACCGTCGACGAATGCGCGGCGGTGGTCGGGCTGCTGAAGGCCAACGGCCTGGCGCGCGGCGACAACGGCCTGCGCCTGATCATGATGTGCGAGATCCCGTCCAACGTGCTGCTGGCCGACGATTTCCTCGAACACGTCGACGGCTTCTCGATCGGCAGCAACGACCTGACCCAGCTGACGCTGGGCATCGACCGTGACTCCGGCCTCGTCGCCGAGAGCTTCGACGAGCGCAACCCGGCGGTGAAGAAGCTGCTGGCCGAGGCGATCGCCGCGTGCAGGCGCCACGGCAAGTACGTCGGCATCTGCGGCCAGGGCCCGAGCGACCACCCCGACCTCGCCGACTGGCTGGTCGAGCAGGGCATCGGCTCGCTCTCGCTCAACCCGGACACGGTGGTGGCGACCTGGCGCCGCCTCGCCCGGGCACGATAATCCGGCGCGCGCAGGGAGGACGCGATGCAGACAACGACGCCGCGGCGCGGAGGCGGGTTCAAGTGGCTGGTCGTGGCGGCGCTGCTGCCGCCGCTGGTGTTCGCGCTCTATCTCGCCTTCGTCGTCAACTGGTCCTACTCCGACGGCGAGCGCGCCGGCTACCTGCAGAAGTTCTCGCGCAAGGGCTGGATCTGCAAGACCTGGGAAGGCGAGCTCGCGATGACCACCGTGCCGGGCGTCGCGCCGGTGCTGTGGCCCTTCACCGTGCGCGACGCGACGATAGCGGCCCAGCTCAACACCCTGCTCGGCAGGCGCCTGGTGCTGCACTACGAGGAGCATCGCGGCATCCCCACCAACTGCTACGGCGACACCAACCACTTCGTCACCCGGGTCGAGGTGGTCGAGGATCTCCCGTACGGACCGGGCACGCTCCCGGGCACCGTACGCCCCTGAGCCGGCCCGCGGCGCCGGCCTGAGACGGCTGCGCGGCGCTACGCCCGCCGCATGACCGGCTGCCCGGCGGCCATCCCCGCCGCCGCGCCCGTCCCGCATCCGCTTTCCCCCTTTGCCCGTTCCGCGCCTGCCGGGGTGGCCGCCGGCTATGCTGGAGAAGCCGGCGTACGGGCGGCTCCGGCGCCGCGTTGCAAAAGACAGCCGCGCCGAACCGGAAAACCGGCGCCATTGCATTTTTCATTGGGCGGAAAAAGCAGAAGGAGTGCAAATCCATGTTTTCAAAAGAAAATTCATTGTGGCACGCAATGTGCTTTAAAGCTGGCAACGTATTGCGGAGCACTCAGATGCAGGTTGCCGACTGGTTCGAACACTTTCGCGAGATGCGAACGGTTCCGACCGATCCGATCGTCAGGGACGTCGACGTCCCGGGCGCGGGCAGGCTGCGCCTGGTGCGGTCGGTGGATTGCCTCGGCGCGATGTGTCCGCGCCCGCAGCTGCTGACCATGAAGGTGCTGGGCGAGGTCGAGCCGGGCGAGGTCATCGAGGTGGTCTCGGACAACCCGGCGGCAGTGGAGGGCTTCCCCGCGCTGGCGCAGGCGCTCAACTGCACCTATCTGGCCACCGTCCGCGATGCAGATCATTGGCGCATGTACCTGCGCAAGAGTTCATGAACGGGGGTGGCCAACAGGGCCACCGGTATATCAAGGAGGAGCAGGAATGAATATGGCGACGACGAGTCCCGCAACCGTGGATACGCCATGGTTGTTCAGAAAGAACAATCTGCAGGCGATGAGTGTGCTGATGCTGGTGATCGCGGGATCGCTGTGGGCGCTGTCGATGGATACGCGCTGGGTCTATCTGCTGGTCTACGTCTGGTTCGGCCTCGCCTACGGCATGCTGCTGCAGTACGGCCGCTTCTGCATGGCGTCCGCGGTGCGTGACCTGTTCGCGGTCAAGGTGCCGCGCATGGCGGTCGGCATGATGATCGCGGTCGCGCTGTACGCGGTGGTCGCCGCCATCGTCACGCTGGCGGGCTTCAGTACCTTCCATCCCAACGCGATGGGCTGGCACATCATCATCGGCGCCGCGATATTCGGCTTCGGCATCGTCTTCACCGGCGGCTGCGCGTCCGGCTCGCTGTACAAGGCGGGCGAGGGCAACATGAACTCGATGCTGGTGGTCGTCGCCATCTCGTTCTCGCAGGCGATCGTCGTCAGCGCGAGCGGCTGGTGGGACAAGCTGGTGCCGCAGTCGTGGGTCGAGGCCGCCGCGGCGCAGGACATGCCGGCCGAGCTGACCGTCACCGAGGGCTGGTTCGACATCTTCACCGCCGGCCACATCTGGAACCTCAAGGGCACCACCACCGCCGAAATCTTCGGCATGGCCGAGTCCGCCGCCGGCATCGTCTGGCTCAACACCTTCCTCACCGCGATCCTGCCGGTCGCGATCATCCTCGTCGCGCTGTACGCCTTCTACTACCGCAAGGGCTACCTGCGCCGCAGCGGCAAGGCCGCGCCGACGCTGGGCGACGAGCTCGCCGGCATGTGGGCGATGTGCACCGCGTCGAAGAACACCGCCATCGCCGGCATCGGCCTCGGCATCCTCGCCGGCCTGCACATGTACGTCACCGGCGTGCTGCGCGAGCACTACGGCATCTTCAACTTCGGCGAGCTGCTGGTGGCGATGGGCTACACCAACGGCCTGTCGATCCAGGAGACCGTCTTCGATCCCGGCTACTGGTACATCACCACCCAGGAAGCGCAGTGGGGCGGCTGGATCATGCAGAAGCTCGGCATCGACAGCATGGACAGCATCTTCTTCGGCCTCGACAACGGCCTGCCCAACCCGCTGCTGAACGCGCCCGGCTTCATGTCGATCGGCATCATCCTCGGCGCCGCCGTGATGGCGCTGTCGCGCCGCGAGTTCAAGTGGAAGCTGCCGAGCTGGGAGACCGCCTTCTTCGCCATCGTCGGCGGCACCCTGATGGGCATCGGCGCCCGCCTCGCGATGGGCTGCAACATCGGCGCCTTCTTCGCCACCGTCACCAACGGCGACCCCAGCGGCTGGGTGTTCCTGTTCGGCATGACGATCGGCGCCTACATCGGCGTGAAGGTTTTCACCTGGTGGATGGACTGGAGCACCGCCCGCAAGGCCGGCGAGTGCGGCCTGTGAATCCCTCACAACAGATTTTCGACAACCAATCGTAAGGAGCAACACCATGGCCATGAGCTTCAACAAGACCGCAGATCACGAGTGGGAACTGAACGTGTGCGGCTACACCTGCCCGCACCCGCAGATGTACACCAAGAAGGCGCTGCAGAAGATCGACAGCGGCGACATGCTGACCCTGATCTTCGACAACCCGTCGTCGGGCGAGTCGATCCAGGCGATGTGCGAGGCCGAGGGCAGCGACCTCGTCGACCGCCAGGACGCCGGCGGCTCCTTCGTCTGGAAGATCCGGAAGGCCTGAGCGATGCAACTGGGCCTGGTCATCACCGACGAGCGCTACCTGGCCGACGCCAACCGCCTGCTCGACGCGGCGGTCGCGCGCGGCTGGGAGCCGCAGTGCTTCCTCACCGACACCGGCGTCAACCTGCTCGCCGACGCCGGCTTCATCGGCCGCGCACGGGCACGTCCGAACAGCGTCTCGCTGTGCGAGCACAGCGCCGAGCGCTACGCCGAGGGGCGCTTCGATCTCAATTCGCTCGCCGACTTCGTCATCGTCGGCGGCCAGTACCAGGATGCCGAGCTCGTGCGCAAGTGCGACAAGGTGCTGGTGTTCTGAGAGGGGCAGACATGGCAGATCAAAAACACATCCTGATGGTGGCCGTGCAGAAGCCGGCCGAGGCGCTGCGCATGGCGAGCGGGCTCACCCTGCTCGACGACGCGGTCGCGATCGCCGCCTGGGGCAGGCTGCCCGAGGGCGGCGAGGTGGCCGAGCAGATGGAGGCGCTCGAGTTCGCCGACGTCCCGGTGGCCGAGCTCGACCCCGCGGCCGACGCGCTCGCGGCGCTGGCGCGCCAGATCATCGACAACGACGTGGTGTATTGCGTATGAGTACCGGAAAACAGGTTTTGCTGATCAACCCCGAGGCGACGCCGGCGATGCCGGGGCTCGCCGACGCCTTGCGCGCCGCCGGCGCCGAGGTGCGGGAAATGAGACTCGACGATTGTGAAGCCCTGCTCGATGCACTGGCGCAGGGCTTCATGCCGGTGGTGCTGAAGGCGCCGGCTGCGTAGGGGCGTGTTGCCCGCGGCGCAGGCCGCGGTGGGGGTTGCGCATGGCCGGGGCATCCGCCCCGGCGGGCCGGCCGCCGAGGGAGCGTTGTCTTGCCGGCAGGCGGTGACGGCGCGGCTTACATAATGGATGGAGGAACTTCTATGAACATGCGCATCAACAAGGGCTGGGCCAGCATGACCGCGCTCGCCATCGCACTGAGCCTGCAGGGCTGCGGCGGCGACGAGGACACGTCGTCGGTCGCGAGCCAGATCGTGGTCAACACGCCGGCGGCGATCGCTCAGGTTTCGGCTGACGACTACGAGCAGAACGTCAACGGCCTGATCACCGCGGCGACGCTCAAGCGCTGGAAGGACGACTGGGCGACCGAGCGCGCCAAGCTTGGCCTCAAGGGCAAGCTCGTGATCCTGCAGGTTGCGGCGGGTCCTGCGGGTGCGGAATACATCATGCCGAACGGCAGCACGGTCTTCACCTATCTGTCGCCGTCGAGCGAATGGACGCAGGTGCGCACCAACGGCGTCATCGAGACTGTCCAGGTTGTGCCGGACGGCGCCCAGATGGACGGAATCCTGAAGAAGTACAACATCGATCCCCGTAACGACATGATCGTCGCCGCCATGGGCAATGGCAGCACCGGCAACGCCATGGCGCAGGGACGGGTGTGGTACGCCTTGCGCTACTGGGGCGTGGACAAGAAGAACCTCGCCATCCTCAACGGCGGCAACCAGTGGATCAATGGCAACGGCATGGGCGCCGGCGACTTCCAGGCGACCGCGAGCACTGCGCCCAACAGCGGCACCCTCTCGGTGAAGAGCCTCTTGGTCGACAACACCCAATTGCAGGCGACCGTGCAGGATCTGCTGGCCGTGCTGCCGTCGGGTAACACCAACGTGAAGAACGACGGTGTCTTCATCTGGGATGCGCGCAGCCTGAGCCAGTACAGCGCCGGCGAGATGGTGGAGTACGGTGAGGACACCGACTCCGATACTGGGGGAACGCAGGCTTGTGCCGATGCCTTCTGTGCGCCAGCCAACCCCAACAACTACATGTGGACCTTCCAGAACGGCGGCTCGCGCCAGGGGCACCCGTTCGGCACGCTGCAGTTGCAGTACACGCACATGCTGGATGCCACCAAGGGATACGCCTATCGGCCCAAGTCGGAACTCGCCGCGATGCTGGCGGGTGGCACCAATTCTCTTGGTGTCGGCTTCGTCGCCGCTGATTACCAGCTGGTCGGTCCTGGTAACGCCTACCAGGAAGGCGACACCATTTACGCCTACTGCGAGACGACCTTCCGCGCGATGATCACCGGCGTCGCGAGCGCGGTCATCCTCGGCAAGCCGACCCGCTTCTACGACGGCGCGATGGTCGAGTGGAACTCGCTGTCACACCTGCAGGACAAGAACGGCGACTACATCCTGCCGAGCGATTCGCCGTGGCGCTCTGATGTGAAGTCCTTCTTCCGTCCGGCAGTGAGCAACACGACGGTGAACGCGCGGACCATCACGGACCCGTATGCGGCCAGCGCCAACGCCGTCGTCAACGCCGACAAGGCCTACAAGACCGGCGAGGCGGTGACCGGCGGCGGCGGTGGCGGCGGCGCGCCGACCAACCCCTGCGGCGGCTGATGATCGTCTCCTGAAACTTGCTTTCTCCTCCTCTGGCCCACGATACTCTCGTGGGCTTTTTTTTCGATGGGATCCGGGATGTCTGATCGCATTTCGCCGCTGCGTGGGCTGCGGCAACTGGGGGCGTTCGCGCTTGCGCTCGCGTTGCTTGCGGGCTGCGCCGACAAGCGCGACGCGGAGGTCGAGGCCTTTCTCGAGCGCCACTGGGCCGAGCCGCTGCCGCCCCAGGGGACGCCTCCGGCCGAGTTCTCCGCGCTCGAGGCCTCGCTCGCGCCGGAGGCCTGCGGGCAGTGCCACACCGAGCAGTACGCCGGCTGGCGCGAGAGCCTGCACAGCCGCGCGATGGGGCCGGGGCTGCGCTGGCAGCTGCTGCTCATGAGCCAGGAGCAGGGCAACCGCTGCCTGCGCTGCCACGCGCCGCTCGCCGAGCAGAAGGCGCTGATCGCGCTCGAGCACGGCTGGCCGAACGCGCCGAAGCAGGCGCCGCCGGACTTCGTTCCCGCCGACCTCGGCCACCGCGGCCTCGCCTGCGCCGCCTGCCACGTGCGCGGGCACGAGCGCTTCGGTCCGCCGCCGCTTGGCGAGGTGGCCGAGGGCGGCCCGCACGGCGGCTTCACGGTGTCGAAGGCGTTCGAGGACAGCCGCTTCTGCGCGCACTGCCACCAGTTCCCCGACGACGGGCCGCGCCTCGCCGGCAAGCTGCAGGAAGACACCTGGGCGCAGTGGGCGGCGAGCGACTACGCGAAGGCGGGGCCGGGCGGGCAGACCTGCCAGTCGTGCCACATGCCCGACCGCCAGCACCTGTGGCGCGGCATCCACGACCCCGAGATGACGCGGCGCGCGGTCGACGTGAAGCTCGAGCTGGTCGACCTCGGCGGCGGCCGCCACGAGGCGGTCGCGACGGTGCGCAACGTCGGCGCCGGCCATCACTTCCCGACCTACATGGTGCCCAAGGTCGAGCTCGCGTTCGTCCGCCGCGACGCCGGCGGGGGCGCGCATCCGCTGGGAAGCCAGCTGATCGGCTGGCAGGTCGACACCGGCATCACCCGCGAGATCGCCGACACCCGCATTCCCGCCGGCGAGGCGCGCCAATTCCGCCAGCCGTTCGCGGCGCCGGCCGGCGACTGGCGGGTCGAGCTGGTGGTGCGCGTGCACCCCGCCGAGCACTACGAGCGGATCTACCGCGACAGCCTCGGCCGCGCGGCGCAGCTGCCCGCGGCCGCGGTGCCGCTGCTGCGGCAGGCGCTCGCCGACGCGGTGGCGACGCGCTACGAGCTGCTGCGTGTCGAGGCCGGCCCGGCAGGCGCGGCGACGCCGATTGCAAATTGAAAGATCGCGGGCGGCAGGGTTCATCCTGCAATCCGCCGCCGGACGCGGATTCTTCTTAAGTGACTGATAAAAAAGAACAACGGCACCTGGCACGGCATGTGCTTTTGAAGGGTGTCGACAAGACAGACGTGAACCGGAAATCCATGCGAACGACAGCTGTAGCAACCGTGATGGCTCTTGCCCTGGCGCTGGTGGCGACGCCAGCCGCTGCGGCGGAGCCGGACAAGCCCCGGCTCAAGTTCCGTGGCAAGGGGCTGGCCTGCACCTGTGCGTCGGGGACCAGCGAGGCGGAAATTCGCAAGGCCCAGGAAGCCCGGTTCGCGCAATCAGAAGACGCTCCTCTCGACAGACTGGATGGGCGTCCGGCAACCCGTGACGAGCAAAGGAGAACAGAAGATGAAGCGCAACCAAGGTAGGGGTGGACTGTTGGGGAGGATCTGGCGCGGTGGCGTGATGCTGTCGCTGCTGGGCCTGGGTGTCGCGTTGGTCGCCGGCATGGCCGGCAAGCACGCCGAGGAGGCGTCGGTGAACATGGCCGCGGGCTGGGGTGCCGAGGCGACCGCGGCGATCGCCGAGGGCGCCCAGCGCCTGTCGCCGATTCCGCTGGCGAACGCGTGCGGCCTGGGCGCCTCGAGCTGCTTCAAGTGCCACAACGGCAAGCGCGCCGATGCCCCCGAGATGGATGCCGCCAAGGCGCCCTGGCATGCGCAGCACGCCAAGGTCAACAACTCCTGCGTCGGTTGCCACAAGGGGAACTCGCGGATCATGAAGGAGGACATCGCGCACGCGAAGCTGATCGCCAAGCCGCGCGACAACACGGGCGACTCGTGCGCCAGCTGCCACAAGGGCGACCTCGACAAGGTGAAGGGCGCTTACCACAACCACGCAGGAGCGAAGTGACATGAAGAAAATCACCCACGCGCGCTTTTCCGCCCGCCCCCTGGTCCAGGCCTGCGCGGCCGCGCTGTTCGCCGGCGCGCTGCCGCTCTCCGCGACGGCCGGCCCGACCATCGAGTTCGGCGAGCAGGGCTCGCTGACCTTCACCTACGCCCTGCAGGGCTGGCTGCAGAACCGGGACTACACGTCGTCGACCGACAACGGCTCGTCGACCGACGCCTTCCTGCGCCGCAACCGCATCACCTTCTCGGGCCAGTACAACGACTACGTCGGCTTCTACGCCCAGCTCGAGGCCGGCAACGACAGCAAGCTCGGCAACGACAACAAGAGTGTCTATTACCGTGACGCCTACGTGACCCTCGACTACCGCGACGAGCTGCGCTTCATCGTCGGCCGCTTCAAGAACACCTTCTCGCGCGAGAACCTCGAGGCCTGCCTCGAGCCGCTGACGCTCGACCGCGGCGAGGTGCTGCCGTACACGCCATTCGGCGGCACCCGCGACACCGGCGTGGCGGTGTGGGGCAACCTGCTGGACGCCAGGCTGCAGTACCGGCTCATGCTCGCCGACGGCCGCGAGGGCGACGAGGTGGCCGAGGACAACCCGCGCCTGACCGCCCGCGTGCACTACAGCTTCTGGGAGCCGGAATTCAACTACGGCTACCTCGGCACCTACCTCGGCACGCAGAAGGTGCTGACGGTCGGCGCCGCGTACGACATGCAGGACGGCGTCGCCTACGGCAACTATCTGACGCGCAGCGATATCAAGGACTACAGCGCGTGGACGGTCGACGCGTTCATGGAATATCCGACCGCGAGCGGCGTCTACACGCTGTCCGCCGCCTATTTCGAGTACGACACCGGCGGAGTCACCAACATGGCGTCGGATCCGGGCGTACCGGTCACCGCCGATCTCGAGGGCTACTACGTCAAGGCCGGCTACATGCTGCCGAACAAGGTCGGCCCGGGCCGCCTGCAGTTCTTCGCGCGCCACGAGTCGTCCGACTACGGCGCCAAGACCGGCAACGTCGAGTACTACGACAACGACTGGAACAGCGTCGGCGTGAACTACTACCTCGACGGCCAGAAGCTGAAGATCAGCTTCGAGTACGCGGATATCTCGTACGACAACGAGCATCCCACCGACGTCGCGCTGCAGGACTATAATCAGGCCACTCTGGGACTGCAGTTCATCTTCTGAGCGGTATCGATCAGGCGGCCGCCCGGCGACGGGCGGCCGTTTCACGTCGATACCGACTCGGATTCGCTTTGAAGAGGTGTCGCCATCAAGTCGTTAAGCATGCGGGGGACGTCGTCCAGGCGCTTTCCTCACTCGGTCGTTCCGGGCCGTCTGGTCCCGGCCGCGTTCGCGCTGCTGGCCGGCCTGCTGTATCTCTTTTTCGGTTTGCGCTGGCACGATTCCAACGTGTTCTGGCTCACCGGCGCGCTGCTCTCCGGCGTCGCCGGCTACGTGATCCTGCGCCTGCTGGCCGAACTCGCGGCGCTGCGGCGTCTGGAGGACGGCATCCACGCCGCGCGCGAGGGCCTGCTCGAACCTGCGCCCGTCGGCCCCTTCGGCTGGACCAGCGTCGGCCGCCTGATTCCCGAGTACAACACCACCATCACCACGCTGCGGCAGATGTTCCGCACCGTCGAGGAATGCCAGGGCCGCTTCCTCAACGAGCGCAACCGCAGCAACACCATCCTGCAGAGCCTGCCGGGCGCGCTGCTGAGCGTGTCCGACGACCTGCGCGTCAGCATCGCCAACCGCCAGGCCGACGCGCTGTTCGGCGTCGAGCCGGGCTTGCTGATCGGCGCCAACCTGTTCGAGCTGCTCGACGTCAACGAGCGCGACCGCGAGCTGCTGCGCGACGCCTTCCTCTACAAGCGCGTCATCCGCAACCAGGAGATCGCGCTCAACGTCGGCGGGGGCAAGCGTTACTTCTCGCTCAACCTGTCGTTCTACAACGACGAGGAGAACGACATGGGCGGCGTGCTGATCCTCCAGGACATCACCGAATACCGCCAGCTGATGGAGAGCGTGGCGACGCGCGAGAAGCTGGTGGCGATGGGTCAGCTCGCCGCGGGCGTCGCCCACGAGCTCAACACGCCGCTCGGCAACATCCTCGGCTACGCGCAGCTGCTCGACCGCGGCGCGGCCGAGCACCCGAAGCTGGGCGAATACGCGCGCATCATCGCCGACGAGACGCAGCGCTGCTCGCGCGTGGTGCAGGAGCTGCTCGACTACGCGCGCAAGGACAAGTGCAGCGGCGAGACCTGCGACCTCAACCAGCTGGCGCAGGAGCTGATCGACACCTTCATCAACTGCCGCCTCAAGCGCTACCGCATCGAGATCGCGCTCGAGCTGGGCACGGGCCCGCTGATCGCGGAGGGCGCGTGCGGCCAGTTCGACATCGTGCTGTCGAACCTGCTGGCCAACGCCATCGACGCGCTCGACAAGACGCCCTCGCCGCGCATCGTGGTGAGCACCTGGGCGGAGGATTCCTACGCCTGCATCGCCATCGCCGACAACGGCCCCGGCGTGCCGCCCGACATCCGCAACCGCCTGTTCGATCCCTTCTTCTCGACCAAGGACGTCGGCAAGGGCTCAGGCCTCGGGCTGTCGATCAGCCAGGCGATCGTCACCAAGCGCGGCGGCTTCATCGCCTACGACGCCGACTACCGTGACGGCGCCCGCTTCGTGATCCGGCTGCCGGCGGTCGACCTGGAGCGCGCCAAGCTATGAAACCGGAACCGAATCCCGACAAGACCGCCGCCGACAGCGGCGCGCTGCCGACCATCCTGGTCACCGAGGACGACCGCAACATGCGCGAACTGATCCTCGCCGTGCTGGGCGAATCGTCGATGCCATTCAAGGTGGCGAGCGCCGAGAACGCGCACGAGGCGATGGACTTCCTCGAGAACAACGACGCCGCGGTGGTGCTGACCGACCTGCGCATGCCGGGCGCCGACGGCATCGACCTGCTCAAGTTCGTGAAGTCGCGCGACCCGCTGACCCAGGTCGTGCTGGTCACCGGCTACGCCACCGTCGAGTCGGCCGTCGACGCGCTCAAGGAAGGCGCGTACGACTACGTGCAGAAGCCGTTCGACACCATCAAGCTGCGCTGCGTGGTGGAGAAGGCGCTCGGCTACCACCAGCTCTCGACCGAGAACCAGCGGCTGCGCCAGCAGCGCCGCGCGTTCGAGGAAGGCGGCGAGATCATCGGCCAGTCGCAGGCGAAGGAGCGCGTCGAGCGCCTGATCGACGCCGCCGCCGCCTACGACTCCAGCGTGCTGATCTTCGGCGAGAGCGGCAGCGGCAAGGAGCTGGTGGCGCGCCAGATCCACCTGCGCGGCAAGCGCAGCGACAAGCCTTTCGTCGCGATCAACTGCGCGGCGATCCCGGAGAACCTGATCGAGAGCGAGTTGTTCGGCTATCGCAAGGGCGCGTTCACCGGCGCCGAGCGCAACAAGCCGGGCCTGTTCGAGGTCGCCGACGGCGGCACGCTGTTCCTCGACGAGATCAACAACGCGCCGATGGCGCTGCAGGCCAAGCTGCTGCGCGTGCTGCAGGACGGCAGCTTCTACCCGACCGGCGCGACCGAGCCGATCCACGTCGACGTGCGGGTGATCGCCGCGAGCAACCGGCCGATTCCCGAGCTGGTGGAGAAGGGCGCGTTCCGCGAGGACCTGTTCTACCGCCTGTCGGTGATGGAGATCACCATCCCGCCGCTGCGCGAGCGGCGCGAGGACATCGCGCTGCTGGTCTACTACTTCCTCAACAAGCATTCGCTCAGGCTCGACAAGCACATCGCGGGCGTCAGCACCACCGTGCTCGGCGCGCTGATGCGCTACGACTGGCCGGGCAACGTGCGCGAGCTCGAGAACATCGTGCAGCGCATGATCATCCTCGCCGAGTCCGACCACATCGACGCCGACGTGCTGCCGACGCGCGTCACCGAGCAGAAGGACCCGCGCGGCCGCGCGCTCGACTACCTGCCGCCGCAGAGCCTCGACGAGGTCGAGGCCTACTTCATCCGCAAGACGCTGCGCGAGACGCGCGGCGACCGCGCGCTGGCGGCGGAGATCCTCGGCATCGACAAGTCGACCCTGTGGCGCAAGGTGAAGCGCTACGGGATCGAGGAGTAGGGCGCGCATGCTGGCCATCCACGACCTGGCGTGCGAGCGCGGCGAGCGCCTGCTGTTCAAGGGGCTCGATTTCGCGCTGGGCGAGGGCGAGGCGCTGCTGGTGCGCGGCGGAAACGGCCGCGGCAAGACCAGCCTGCTGCGCATCCTGTGCGGCCTGTCGGCGCCCGCCGCCGGCGAGGTGCGCTGGCGCGGCGAGCCGATCGCCCGCGCCCACGAGCAGTACGGCCGCGAGATGGCCTACGTCGGCCACGCCAACGGCATCAAGGACGACCTCACCCCGCTGGAGAACCTGCGGCTGGCGGCGGCGCTCGGCGGCCGACAACTCGGCGAGGACGCCGCGCAGGCGGCGCTGGTGCAGGTCGGGCTGGCGCGCTGCGTCGACCTGCCGGCACGCGTGCTGTCGTTCGGTCAGCGGCGGCGCGTCGCGCTCGCGGCGCTCGCCACCGCCGGCGCGCTGCTGTGGATCCTCGACGAACCGCTGACCGGCCTCGACGTCGACGGCGTCGCGATGGTCGAGGGGCTGATCCGCGACCACGTCGCCGCCGGCGGACTCGCGGTCATGACCACCCACCAGCCGCTGGCGCTCGGGTCGCTCGAGCCGCGCGCGCTGTCGGTCGGGGAGTGAGCGTGGTTGTTGACGCTTTAGCGGCTTTACAACCACGGCCTGCCCCTTGCGGGTGGAAGCGGCGGCGATGCTGAGCTTCCTGTTCACCGTCGTCCGCCGCGACATCCTGCTGGCCGCGCGCCGGCGCGGCGACTGGCTCACCGCGCAATTCTTCTTCGTCATGGTGGTGAGCCTGTTTCCGCTCGGCATCGGCCCCGAGCCGACCATGCTGCGCACCATCGGCCCCGGCGTGGTGTGGGTGGCGGCGCTGCTCGCCACGCTCTTGTCGCTCGGCCGCCTGTTCGCCGACGACCACCGCGACGGCAGCCTCGAGCAGCTCTTGCTGTCGCCGTATCCGAACGCGCTGCTGGCGCTGGGCAAGGCGATCGCGCACTGGATCATCAACGGCATACCCCTTTTGCTCATTGCGCCGGTGCTGGGAATCCAGTTCAATCTGCCGGCCGAGGCGCTGGCGGTGCTGGTGCTGTCGCTGGCGATCGGCACCCCGATCCTGTCGCTGCTCGGCAGCATCGGCGCGGCGCTGACGCTGGGGCTGCGCGGCGGCGGCACGCTGATCACGCTGCTGATCCTGCCGCTCTACGTGCCGGCGCTGATCTTCGGCGCCGGCGCGGTCGACGGCGTGCTCGCGGGAACCGGCGCGGAGGCGCACCTGTCGTTGCTGGGGGCGCTGCTCGTGATGGCGCTGCTGATCGCGCCGTGGATCAGCGCGCTGGCCCTGAAAGTATCCGTGGAGTGAACGCTTGAATCTTTACCGTTACGCCTCGCCGGCGACCTTCCACCCGCTCGCCGGGCGGCTCGTTCCCTGGTTCGCCGGGCTGGCCGCCGTGCTCGCCGCGGTCGGCCTCTACATCGGCTTCTTCGTCGCGCCCACCGATTTCCAGCAGGGCGAGGGCTACCGCATCATCTTCATCCACGTGCCGGCGGCCTGGATGTCGATGTTCATCTACGTCGTCATGGCCTTCTGGTCGGCCATCGGCCTCGCCTTCAACACGCGCCTGTCGTTCATCCTGGCACGGGCGCTCGCGCCGACCGGCGCCATGTTCACCTTCGTCGCGCTGTGGACCGGCGCGTTCTGGGGCAAGCCGATGTGGGGCGCGTGGTGGGTGTGGGACGCGCGCCTGACCTCGGAGCTGATCCTGCTGTTCCTCTACGTCGGCGTGATGGCGCTGCAGGCGGCGATCGACGACCCGCGCCGCGCCGACCGCGCCGGCGCGCTGCTCAACCTGGTCGGCGTGATCAACGTGCCGATCATCTATTTCTCGGTCAAGTGGTGGAACACCCTGCACCAGGGCGCGTCGGTCAGCCTCACCCGCGCGCCGTCGATGGCCGAGACCATGCTGTGGGGCATGCTGGTCATGGCGCTCGCCGCCTGGATGTACACCATCGCCGTCGCCTTGGCCCGCGCCCGCACGCTGGTGCTCGAGCGCGAACGCAGGACCGACTGGGCGCGCGCGCTGCTGGAGGGCAAGGCATGAACTGGGAAAGCTGGCAGGCCTTCTGGGCCATGGGGGGCTACGGCCTCTACGTGTGGGGATCGTTCGGCATGACGGCGCTGTGCGTCGTCGCCGAGGTCTGGCTGGTGCGCCGCCGGCGCGTCCAGGTCTGGCAGAAACTCAGGCGCATGCAGGCCTGGGATGCGCAATAATCCGGAGTCGCCATGAAGCCACGCCACAGAAAACTCGCCCTCATCGCCCTCGTCGTCGCCCTGCTCGGCGTCGCGGTCGGACTCGTGCTCAACGCCTTCCAGAGCAATCTGGTGTTCTTCTTCTCGCCGACCCAGGTCGCCAGCGGCGAGGCGCCGACCGGGCGCGCCTTCCGCATCGGCGGACTGGTCGAGGAGGGCAGCGTCCGCCGCGAGGCCGACGGCCTCACCACCCGCTTCGTCGTCACCGACACCGCGCGCACCATCCCCGTCGTCTACACGGGCATCCTGCCCGACCTCTTCAAGGAGGGCAAAGGCGTCGTGGCAGAAGGCAAGCTCGGCGCCGACGGCCTGTTCGCCGCCACCCAGGTGCTGGCCAAGCACGACGAAAATTACATGCCGCCCGAGGCCGCACATGCGGTCGAGCAGGCGCAGAAGGCGCAACAGACGATGGTGGCCGAATGAGCGGCATGCCCTTGACCACAGCAGCACAGGACCCCGCATGATTCCCGAACTCGGCCATTTCGCACTGATCGTCGCGCTGCTGCTGGCGCTCACCCAGGCCGTGCTGCCGCTCTACGGCGCGCAGCGCGGCAACTTCGCGCTGATGGCGGTGGCGCGCCCCGCGACGCAGGGGCAGTTCGCGTTCATCGCGCTCGCCTTCGCCTGCCTCGCCTGGTCCTTCCTCGCCAACGACTTCTCGGTCGAGAACGTGGCGCGGAACTCGTATTCGCAGCTGCCGCCGGTCTACCGTTTCACCGCCACCTGGGGCTCGCACGAGGGCTCGCTGCTGCTGTGGGTGCTGATCCTGGCGTTCTGGAGCACCGCGGTGTCGGTGTTCTCGCGCCACCTGCCGGAGGACATGGCGGCGCGCGTGATCGGCGTGATGGGCCTGATCTCGGTCGGCTTCCTCGCCTTCCTGCTCACGACGTCCAACCCCTTCGAGCGGCTGCTGCCGGCGGCGATGGACGGCAACGACATGAACCCGCTGCTGCAGGACTGGGGCATGATCATCCATCCGCCGATGCTCTACATGGGCTACGTCGGCTTCGCCGTCGCCTTTGCCTTCGCCATCGCCGCGCTGCTGTCCGGCAGGCTCGACGTCGCCTGGGCGCGCTGGTCGCGGCCGTGGACGACGGTGGCGTGGGCCTTCCTCACGCTCGGCATCGTGCTCGGCAGCTGGTGGGCCTACCGCGAGCTCGGCTGGGGCGGCTGGTGGTTCTGGGATCCCACCGAAAACGCCTCGTTCATGCCGTGGCTCGCCGGCACCGCGCTGATCCACTCGCTCGCCGTCACCGAGAAGCGCGGCGCGTTCAAGGCGTGGACCGTGCTGCTCGCGCTGATCGCGTTCTCGCTGTCGCTGCTCGGCACCTTCCTGGTGCGTTCCGGCGTGCTGTCGTCGGTGCACGCCTTCGCCACCGACCCGGCGCGCGGCGCGTTCATCCTCGGCTTCCTCGCCGTGGTGATCGGCGGCTCGCTGGCGCTCTACGCCTGGCGCGCGCCGAAGATGATCACCGGCGGCGCCTTCGGCTGGTTCTCGCGCGAGTCGCTGCTGCTCGCCAACAACGTGATCCTGGTCGCCGCGCTCGGCGCGGTGCTGCTCGGCACGCTGTATCCGCTGTTCATGGACGCGATGGGCCTCGGCAAGATTTCGGTGGGCCCCCCTTACTTCAACGCGGTGTTCGTGCCGCTGATGGCGCCGGCGCTGTTCCTCATGGGCGTAGGCCCCCTGGCGCGCTGGAAGGACGCGAGCCTGCCCGGCATGGTCACCCGCCTGAAGTGGGCGCTGGTCGTGGCGCTCGCCACCGGCCTGCTGCTGCCGCTGACGCTCGACGGCTTCAACGCCTGGGCGAGCCTCGGCTTCTTCCTCGCCGCCTGGATCACGCTGGCGGTGGGTGTGGCGTTCGCCGACCGCCTCAGACCCGGCCAGGGCGGCCTGCTGCAGAAGCTGGCGGCGCTGCCGCGCGGCTTCTGGGGCATGCAGCTCGCGCATTTCGGCGTCGCGGTCGGCATCGCCGGCATCGCCATGGTCGCCAACTACGAGTCGGAGCGCGACGTGCGCATGGACGTCGGCAGCTACGCCGAACTCGCCGGCTACACCTTCACCTTCCGCGGCACCACCGCGCACGACGGGCCGAACTATCGCGCCGCCCGCGGCACGGTGGAGGTCAGCCGCGACGGCAGGGCGATCACCGTGCTGCATCCCGAGAAGCGGATCTACAACGCCTCCGGCATGGGGATGACCGAGGCTTCGGTGCATCCGAACCTGTTCCGCGACATCTACGTCGCGATGGGCGAGCCGGTCGGCGATTCGGGCGCCTGGACCGTGCGCCTGTTCCACAAGCCCTTCATCAACTGGCTCTGGCTCGGCGCGCTGTTCATGGTCGTCGGCGGCTTCCTCGCCGCAGCCGACCGCCGCTACCGGATCGCCTTGAAACGCAGCGAGCTGCCGAAGCGCGTCGCGGCGCAGGGGGCCTGAATCATGAAGCGCTGGTTGCCGCTCGTCCTCTTCCTCGTCCTGGTCGGCTTCTTCGCCAAGGGCCTCTTCCTCAACCCGCGCGAGGTGCCGTCGCCGTTCATCGGGCGCACCGCACCGGGCTTCACCCTGCCGCTGGTCGGCGACGCGAGCGCGACCTTCAGCCCGGCCGACATGAAGGGCCGGGTGTGGCTGCTCAACGTCTGGGCGCCCTGGTGCACTTCGTGCCGCCAGGAGCACCCGGTGCTGATGCAGATCGCCGGCAGCGGCCGCGTGCCCATCGTCGGGCTGAACTGGAAGGACGGCGACCGCGAGGCCGCGGCGCTGCTGGCGCGCACCGGCAGTCCCTACGTGGCGGTGCCGGACGACGTCGACGGCCGCGTCGGCATCGACTACGGCGTGACCGGCACCCCCGAGACCTACGTCATCGACCAGGCCGGCGTCGTGCGGCTGAAGCACGTCGGGCCGATCAACGCCGAGATCTGGCAGCAGAAATTCGAGCCGAAGCTGAAGGAGCTGGGCGCATGATCCGTTTCATCCTGCCGGCCCTGTTGCTGGCGCTTTCGCTGCCCGGCTTCGCGCAAGACGCGCCGAAGCCGGCGCAGCCCAACGCCGACGACCCGGCGATCGAGGCGCGCCTCGTCAACCTGGCCGAGGACCTGCGCTGCCTGGTGTGCCAGAACGAGTCGCTCGCCGGTTCGCACGCCGCGCTGGCCGAGGACCTGCGGCGCGAGATCCGCGCGCAGATGAAGGCCGGCAAGGACGACCGGGAAGTGATCGCCTACCTCACCGACCGCTACGGCGACTTCGTGCTCTACAAGCCGCCGTTCAAGCCCGAGACCTGGCTGCTCTGGCTCGGCCCGCTCGCGTTCCTCGGCATCGGCGTCGGGGCCTGGGTCGTGGCGCTGCGGCGCCGCGGCCAGGAAACGCCGGCGGTCGACGAAACCCGGCTCGCCGCCGCCGCCCAACTCCTGAAAGAAGACCAATGAGCCCGTCCTGGACCGTGTCCCTGTTCTGGGCGGCCGCGGCCGCCTGCGTCGTCGTCGCCCTCGCCTTCGTGCTTCCTGCGCTGCTGCGGGCGCGGGGCGGGGCGCACAAGACCGCGCGGCGCGACGTCAACGTCGCGGTCTACCGCGACCAGCTGAAGGAGCTCGACGCCGACCGCGCGAACGGCCTGCTGGCCGACGACCAGTACCGGCGCGCCAGGCAGGAGCTGGAAGCGCGGCTGGCGGAGGACGCCCTGGTTCCCGAGGCGGCACCGGCGCCGGGAGCGGCAGGCAGCCGCAAGCTGGGCTTCACCCTCGCCGCCGTGCTGCCCGCCGCGGCCTTCGGCCTCTACGCGTGGCTGGGCAACCCTGCGGCGCTGACCACCGGCCCCGCGGTGCCCGCCGCCGCCATGGCCGGCGCCGACTTCGGCGAACTGATCCGGCGCGCCGAGGAGAAGGCGCGGGCGAACCCGGACGACGGCGAGACCTGGGCGCTGCTGGCCCGGAGCTACGCATTCATGGAGCGCTGGCCCGAGGCGCTCGCCGCCTATGAAAGAGCGAGCGCCCTGCTGCCGCAGGAGGCTTCGCTGCTGACCGGCCGCGCCGAGGCGCTCGCCGCCGCCAACGACCGGGTGCTGGCGGGCCAGCCGATGGCACTGGTGCAGCAGGGGCTTGCGCTCGATCCCGACGATGCCAAGGGGCTCGAGCTGGCCGGGGTGTACGCCTACCAGCAGCAGGATTTCGCCCAGGCCGCCGCCCATTTCGCGCGCCTGCTCCGGCAGCTCCCGCCGGAGACGCCCTATGCGCAGGACGTCCTCGCGCTGCAGCAGGAGGCCGAGCGCCTCGCCGGGAGCGGGGCGGCTGTTGCGGTCGGCCGACAGGCGCCCGGCGCCGCTGCGCCGGGCGCCGCCATCCGCGGGCGCATCGACATCGCCCCCGCGCTCAGGGCGGGGCTCGACGCCTCCGACGTGCTGTTCCTGATCGCCCGTGCAGGCGAGGGCGGCCCGCCGGTGGCGGCGATCCGTGCGACGGTCGGCGAGCTTCCGCTCGAATTCGTGCTCGACGACGGCTCGGCGATGAACCCCGGCAACAAGCTCTCGCAGCACAAGCAGGTGACGCTGGTCGCCCGCGTGTCGCGGTCCGGCGAGCCGATGGCCCGGCCGGGCGACCTGGAAGGCACGCTCGCGAACGTGGCGGTGGGCGCCAGCGGGGTGGCGCTGGTGATCGACCAGACCCGGCGCTGAGGCGGCCATGGATTTGAGCGGCAGGGTGGGATGGAGTAGAATCCGCCATCACCCGCCCCCGCCCAAAAAATGACGAAGTATGTGTTTGTCACTGGTGGGGTGGTTTCTTCCCTCGGGAAAGGGATCGCCTCCGCTTCACTCGCTGCGCTGCTCGAATCGCGCGGTATCCGTGTCACCCTGCTGAAGCTCGATCCGTACATCAACGTCGATCCGGGCACCATGAGCCCGTTCCAGCACGGCGAGGTGTTCGTGACCGACGACGGAGCCGAGACCGACCTCGACCTCGGCCATTACGAGCGCTTCTCCAGCGCGCGCATGAGCAAGCGCAACAACTTCACCACCGGCCAGATCTACAAGTCGGTGATCGACAAGGAGCGCCGCGGCGACTACCTCGGCGGCACCGTCCAGGTCATCCCGCACATCACCGACGAGATCAAGCATTCGATCCGCGAAGGCGCCAAGGGCGCCGACGTCGCGCTGGTCGAGATCGGCGGCACCGTCGGCGACATCGAGTCGCTGCCCTTCCTCGAGGCGATCCGCCAGATGGGCTTCGAGGACGGCCCCGCGAACACCTGCTTCATCCACCTCACGCTGCTGCCCTACATCGCGACCGCCGGCGAGCTGAAGACCAAGCCGACCCAGCACTCGGTGAAGGAGCTGCGCGAGATCGGCATCCAGCCCGACATCCTGCTGTGCCGCGCCGACCGCGAGATTCCCCTCGACGAGCGGCGCAAGATCGCGCTGTTCACCAACGTGCGCCCGGAAGCGGTGATCGAGGTGCTCGACGCCGACTCGATCTACAAGATCCCGGCGATGCTGCACGAGCAGATGCTCGACGAGATCGTCTGCCACAAGCTCAACATCCTCGCGCGCGCCGCCGATCTCACGGTATGGAAGAACCTGGTGCACGCGCTCGAGCACCCGCAGCACACGGTCGACATCGCCTTCGTCGGCAAGTACGTCGACCTCACCGAGTCGTACAAGTCGCTGTCCGAGGCGATGATCCACGCCGGCATGCATACCCGGAGCCGGGTGAAGATCCACTACATCGACTCCGAGCAGATCGAGAAGAGCGGCACCGGCTGCCTCGCGGGCATGGACGCGATCCTGGTGCCCGGCGGCTTCGGCAAGCGCGGCGTCGAGGGCAAGATCGCGGCGATCCGCTACGCGCGCGAGAACAAGGTGCCGTATCTCGGCATCTGTCTCGGCATGCAGCTCGCGGTCGTCGAGTTCGCGCGCGACGTCGCCGGCATGGCCGACGCCCACTCGACCGAGTTCGAGCCGGCGACGGCGCATCCGGTGATCGGCCTGATCACCGAATGGCTCGACCGCACCGGCCAGCTCGAGAAGCGCAGCGAGCAGTCGGACCTCGGCGGCACCATGCGCCTCGGCGGCCAGCCGTGCGACCTCAAGGACGGCACGCTAGCACGCGAGATCTACGGCGCGGCGACCGTCACCGAGCGCCACCGCCACCGCTACGAGGTCAACAACACCCTGCTCGCCGAGCTCGAGGCGAAGGGGCTGGTCGTCGCCGGCCGCGCACCGGGCACCGACCTGTGCGAAATGGTCGAATTGCCGCGCGACGTGCACCCGTGGTTCGTCGCCTGCCAGTTCCACCCCGAATTCACCAGCAATCCGCGCAACGGCCACCCGCTGTTCATCGCCTTCGTGAACGCCGCGCTCGCGCGCCAGCAACAGGAGCACGCCAAATGAAGCTGTGCCATTTCGAGGCGGGGCTGGACCAGCCGCTGTTCCTCATTTCCGGGCCCTGCGTGATCGAATCCGAGCAGCTGGCGATGGACACCGCCGGTCAGCTCAAGGAGTTGTGCGCGTCGCTCGGCATCCCGTTCATCTACAAGTCCTCGTTCGACAAGGCCAACCGCTCGTCGACCCAGTCGTTCCGCGGCCCGGGAATGGACGAGGGCCTGCGCATCCTGTCCGAGGTCAAGAAGCAGATCGGCGTGCCAGTGCTGACCGACGTGCACGAGGACACCCCGCTCGAGGAAGTCGCCGCCGTCGTCGACGTGCTGCAGACGCCGGCCTTCCTGTGCCGCCAGACGAACTTCATCCAGAACGTCGCGCGCCAGGGGCGCCCGGTCAACATCAAGAAGGGCCAGTTCCTGGCGCCGTGGGACATGCAGAACGTCGTCGACAAGGCACGCGCCGTCGGCAACGAGCAGATCATGGTGTGCGAGCGCGGCGTCAGCTTCGGCTACAACACGCTGGTCTCCGACATGCGCGGGCTGGCGATCATGCGCGCCACGCAATGCCCGGTGGTGTTCGACGCCACCCACTCGGTGCAGCAGCCGGGCGGGCAGGGCGCGACCAGCGGCGGCCAGCGCGAGTTCGTGCCGGTGCTGGCGCGTGCGGCGGTGGCTGCGGGCGTCGCCGGCGTGTTCGCCGAGACCCATCCGAACCCCGAATGCGCGCTGTCGGACGGCCCCAACGCGTGGCCGCTCGGCATGATGAAGGAACTGCTGGAAACGCTGAAGGAAATCGACGCGCTGGTGAAGCAGCGCGGGTTTGTTGAACACCGATTGATGAAAACCTGATTCGCCAATGCCCGAGCATTCGCGGACAAGAAACTGTAAACGAAGGAAAACAATTGAGCGCAATCATTGATGTCGTCGCCCGGGAAATTCTCGACTCCCGCGGCAATCCCACTGTTGAAGTCGACGTGCTGCTGGAGTCCGGCGTGCTGGGGCGTGCCGCCGTGCCGTCCGGCGCGTCGACCGGCAGCCGCGAGGCGATCGAGCTGCGCGACGGCGACAAGTCGCGCTACCTCGGCAAGGGCGTGCTGAAGGCGGTCGAGCACGTCAACACCGAAATCTGCGAGGCCATCATCGGTCTGGACGTCGAGGACCAGGCCTTCATCGACCAGACCATGATCGACCTCGACGGCACCGAGAACAAGTCGCGCCTCGGCGCCAACGCCATTCTCGCGGTGTCGATGGCGTGTGCGCGCGCCGCCGCCGAGCAGGCCGGGCTGCCGCTCTACCGCTACCTCGGTGGCGCCGCGCCGATGGCGCTGCCGGTGCCGATGATGAACATCATCAACGGCGGCGCGCACGCCAACAACAACATCGACATGCAGGAATTCATGATCATTCCCGTCGGCGCGCCGAGCTTCCGCGAGGCCCTGCGCTATGGCGCCGAGGTCTTCCACGCGCTGAAGAAGCTGCTCGACGACGCCGGCATGGCGACGACCGTGGGCGACGAGGGCGGCTTCGCACCGAACCTGGAATCGCACGAGGCGGCGCTGAAGCTGATCGTGCAGGCGATCGAGAAAGCCGGCCTGCAGCCCGGCATCGACGTCGCCATCGGCGTCGATTGCGCCGCGTCCGAGTTCTACAAGGACGGCCTCTACCACCTCGAATCCGAGGGCCTGAAGCTGACCTCCGCCGAATTCACCGATTACCTGGCGGCGTGGTGCGACAAGTACCCCGTCATCAGCATCGAGGACGGCATGGCCGAAGCCGACTGGGACGGCTGGAAGATCCACACCGACAAGCTCGGCAAGCGTGTGCAGCTGGTGGGTGACGACCTCTTCGTGACCAACACCAAAATTCTCAAGGAAGGCATCGACAAGGGCATCACCAACTCGATCCTGATCAAGGTCAACCAGATCGGCACCCTGTCGGAAACCTTCCAGGCGATCGAGATGGCCAAGCAGGCGGGCTACACCGCGGTGATCTCGCACCGCTCGGGCGAGACCGAGGACACCACGATCGCCGACCTCGCCGTCGCCACCAACGCGCGCCAGATCAAGACCGGCTCGCTGTCGCGCTCCGACCGCATGGCGAAGTACAACCAGCTGCTGCGTATCGAGGAGGAGCTCGGCGATACGGCAAGCTACCCTGGCCGTGATGCGTTCCGCCAGCGCGGCTGAGTTTCTCAAGCACCTCCGGCGCCGCGGCCTCACCTGGACGCTGGCCGCTGCGATCGTGCTGCTGCAGGTCCCGCTGTGGCTGGGCGAGGGCGGCTGGCTGAAGGTGCGCGAGCGCGCGCGCGCCATCGACACCCAGCAGGCGCTCAACGAGCGGCTGCAGAGCCGCAATGCGGGGCTGCTGGCCGAGGTCGGCGACCTCAAGCAGGGGCGCGATGCCGTCGAGGAACGCGCCCGCAATGAACTCGGCATGATCGCGTCGGACGAGTGGTTCGTCCGTGTCGTGCCTGCCCATTCCGTCCAGGCGAGAAAACCCCATGAGTGACCTGCAAATCGGACTGCTGGCGATCGGCGCGGCCATCGTGATGGCGGTCCTGCTCTACAACTGGATCCAGGAGCGCCGCTTCAAGAAGCAGGCGGACGCCGCCTTCCAGGCGCCGGCCGCCGATGTGCTCATGCAGCCCGACGCCGCGCCGGCCGAGCGGCACCAGCGGATCGAGCCGGCGTTGCGGGAACCCGAATTCGATGCCGACGCAGGCGACGAAGCGCCCGCCGACATCGAGCCGCGCCTGCACGTCGAGCCCGNNCGCCTCCGGCCAGCCCGATGCGCCGGCCGCGTCCCCCTACGACGAACTGATCGAATACCGCGTTCGCGTCGGCGAGGTCGCCGACGCCGGCGTGCTGGCGGACGCCTACAACCGGTCGCGGACGCTCGGCAAGGCGGTTCGCTGGCTCGGCCTGCCGGCCGACGCTGACGCATGGGAGGAGATCCAGCCCTGGCGCGGCGGTCGCTATCGGCAGGTGGTGGCGACGCTGCAGTTGGCGGACCGTAACGGCGCGGTGCAGGAAGAGCAGCTTGCGACGTTCTGCGGCCTGCTGCAGGACGCGGCGCTGGCGCACGGCCTGCGCGTCGCCTGCGACGATGTCGACGATGCGCTGGCGCGCGCGCAGGCGGTCGACCGCTTCTGCGTCGACGTCGACGTGCTGATCGGACTCAACGTGGTGGCGCGGGGCGACGGCGTCCTCGACCTGGGGCGCGTCGTGCGCGAGGCGGAGGACAGCGGCATGGTGCTCGGCGCGGACGGCGCGTTCCAGCTGCTCGACAGCCGCGGCGAGCCGCTCTACGCGCTGTGCAGCCACGACGCCGAGCCCTTCGGCGCCGACATGCCCGACGGGCAGGCGACGCAGGGTATTACGCTGCAGTTCGACGTGCCGCGCGTCCCCGACGGCCTCAAGGTGTTCGACGGCATGGTCGCGTTCGGCCGCCGCATCGCCAACGAAGTCGGCGGCATCCTGGTCGACGACAACCTGCGCCCGCTGACCGACGGCGGCCTCGAGAAGATCCGCAGCCAGCTCGGCGACATCTACGCGCGCATGGACGCGCGCGGCGTGCCGTCCGGCTCGCGGCGGTCGCTGCGCCTGTTCTCCTGATGGCGGTGCCCCCTGTCCCCGGAAGCGGGGACGCCGCAGCGCGTGCGGATGCGCTGCGCCGCGAGATCGAACGTCACAACTACGCCTACTACGTCCTCGACGCGCCGACCGTTCCGGACGCCGAATACGACCGCCTGTTCCGCGAGCTGCAGGCGCTCGAGGCCGCGCACCCGGAACTCGTCACCGCCGATTCGCCGACCCGGCGCGTCGGCGGCCAGCCGCTGGACGAATTCCCCAAGCGCCGGCACGCCATCCCCATGCTGTCGATCCGCACCGAGACCGACACCACGGCGGCCGGCGCGCGCACCTTCGACGCCCGGGTGCGCAAGGAGCTCGGCCTCGTCGAAACCGATGCGCCGGTCGAGTACGCCGCCGAACTGAAGTTCGACGGCCTCGCGATCAACCTGCGCTACGAGCACGGCGTGCTGGTCTCCGCGACCACCCGCGGCGACGGCGAAACCGGCGAGGAGGTGACGCAGAACGTGCGTACCGTGCAGTCGGTCCCGCTGCGTCTGCGCACCGATCAACCGCCCCCCGTGCTGGAAGTGCGCGGCGAGGTGTTCATGCGGCGCGACGACTTCGAGCGCTACAACGCGAAGCAGCGCGAAGCGGGCAGGCCCACGCTGGTGAATCCGCGAAACGGCGCCGCGGGCAGCATCCGCCAGCTCGACCCCAGGCTCGCCGCACAGCGCCCGCTCTCGTTCTTCGCCTACGGCCTCGGCGAGGTGCAGGGCTGGACCGACGCGCCGGCCACCCACAGCGCCACCCTCGACGTACTGGTCGAACTCGGGGTGCCGGTGAGCGCCGAGCGCCGGGTGTGCCGGGGGGCGGACGCGCTCGTCGCCTTCCACGACGACGTCGCCGCGCGGCGCGACCAGCTGCCGTTCGACATCGACGGCGTCGTGTACAAGGTGAACCGTCTCGACCAGCAGCGCGCGCTCGGCTTCGTCACCCGCGAGCCGCGCTGGGCGGTGGCGCACAAGTTTCCGGCGCAGGAGGAGCTCACCGTCGTCGAGGCGATCGAGGTGCAGGTCGGCCGCACCGGTGCGTTGACGCCGGTGGCCCGCCTCGCGCCGGTGTTCGTCGGTGGCGTGACCGTCACCAACGCCACCCTGCACAACCAGGACGAGATCGACCGCAAGGACGTGCGCGTCGGCGACACCGTCATCGTGCGGCGCGCGGGCGACGTCATCCCCGAGGTCGTCGCAGTCGTCGCCGACCGCCGCCCGCATCCCGCGCCGCCGCGCTTCGCCATCCTCGAGGCCTACCCCGTGTGTCCCGAGTGCGGCTCCCACGTCGTGCGGCTGGAGGGCGAGGCGGCGGTTCGCTGCACCGGCGGCCTCTATTGCCCGGCGCAGCGCAAGCAGGCGCTGCTTCACTTCGCGTCGCGCCGCGCGATGGACATCGAGGGCCTGGGCGACAAGCTGGTCGACCAGCTGGTCGACCGCGGCCTGGTGCACACGCCGGCGGACGTCTACGGCCTCGATCTGGCGACGCTCGCCGGCCTCGACCGCATGGCGGAGAAGTCGGCCGCCAACCTGTGCGCGGCGATCGAAGCCAGCAAGGCCACCACGCTGGCACGCTTCATTTTCGCGCTCGGCATCCGCAACGTCGGCGAGGCGACGGCCAAGGACCTGGCGCGCCATTTCGGCGCGCTCGACCGGCTGATCGCCGCGACCGAGGACGACCTGCTGGCGGTGCGCGACGTCGGCCCGATCGTCGCGCAGTCGATCGTCCAGTTCTTCGCCGAGCCGCACAATCTCGACGTCGTCCGCAAGCTGCAGGCCGCCGGTGTGCGCTGGCCCGAATCCGCAGGTGTGCAACAATCGGGGGGGCGCCTCGCGGGCAAGACGCTGGTGCTGACCGGTACCCTGCCGACGCTCACGCGCGACGCCGCGAAGGAAATGATCGAGGCGGCGGGCGGCAAGGTGGCGGGGTCGGTGTCGAAGAAGACCGACTATGTCGTGGCTGGCGCCGAAGCGGGCAGCAAGCTCGCGAAGGCACAGGAACTCGGCGTGGCCATCCTCGACGAGGACGGGCTGCGCGGGCTGTTACAGCCTGCCGCCTCATCCGGCCAGCGCGCGCTCGATTTGTGAATCACAGGACTTTCAGGGAAGAGACATGCAAAAAGTCACAAAAGCCGTATTCCCCGTCGCCGGCCTCGGCACCCGTTTCCTGCCGGCCACCAAGGCCAGCCCCAAGGAAATGCTGCCGATCGTCGACAAGCCGCTGATCCAGTACGCGGTCGAGGAGGCGATGGCTGCCGGCATCACCGACATCATCTTCATCAGCAGCCGCACCAAGCGCACCGTCGAGGACCACTTCGACAAGGCCTACGAGCTCGAGACCGAGCTCGAGGCGCGCGGCAAGAAGCGCGTGCTGGAAGCGGTGCAGTCGATCCGCCCGGCCGGCATCAACTTCATCTACATCCGCCAGGCGGAAGCGCTCGGCCTCGGCCATGCGGTGCTGTGCGCGCAGCCGGTGGTCGGCAACGAGCCGTTCGCCGTGATCCTCGCCGACGACCTGCTCGACGGCGACCCGCCGGTGATGAAGCAGATGGTCGACCAGTACGACTACTACCAGTGCTCGGTGCTCGGGGTGCAGCAGGTGGCGCCCGAGGAGACCGCGTCGTACGGCATCGTCGACGCCGCGCCGCTGGCCGAACGGGTGTCGCGGGTCAACGCGATCGTCGAGAAGCCGAAGCCCGAGGACGCGCCGTCAACCCTGGGCGTGGTCGGCCGCTACATCCTCACGCCGCGCATCTTCCACCACATCCGGCACCTCAAGCCGGGTGCCGGCGGCGAACTGCAGCTGACCGACGCGATCGCCGCGCTGTTGAAGGAGCAGCAGGTGCTCGCCTACGCCTACGACGGCGTCCGCTACGACTGCGGCAGCAAGCTCGGCTACCTGCAGGCCACGGTCGAATACGCGCTGCGCCACAGCGAAGTCAGCGAGGACTTCGCCGCCTACCTGCAAAAACGCATCTGCTGATCAGGGCGCGCCGGTGCTCTGCGGCGTCGCGACGCCGTGCAGCCAGGCCGCCGCTTCCAGCGCGTCACCCGCATCCATGCCCTGGGCGATGAGCGCCGCGACCATGCCGGTCAGGCGGTCGCCGGCCCCCGCCTGCGCGAGCCACGGTCCGCCGCTGGTGTTGATCGCGTAGCGGCCGTCCGGGTGGGCGACCACCGTGCCAGCGCCTTTCAGCGCGACATGCGCGCGAAAGCGTGTACTGATCCCCTGTGCCGCGTCGATGCGATCTCCCTGGATCTCGGCTGTCGTCGTGCCGAGCAGGCGTGCCGCCTCGCCCGGGTGGGGGGTCAGCACGGTGGGGGCACCGCGCCGGCCTGCGGCTGCCGCCAGCGCCGCGTCGTTCGCCAGCAGGTTGAGCGCGTCCGCGTCCAGCACCAGTGGCCCGGGGTGGGCCAACGCGGCTTCCAGCAGGGCATGCGCGCGCGTCGTCCGGCCCATGCCGGGACCCACGGCGAGCACGTCGCCCCCGTTGCCGGCGAGGCCTTCGGGAGTGGCGAACATCAGCCGCGGCTCGACGTAGTCGACCGCGACGCGGTCGTCCAGCAAGCCCAGCGTGACGCTGCCGGCGCCCTGCCGGAGCGCGGCGCGGCCTGCGATGAGCCCGGCGCCGACCATGCCGGGCGCGCCGCCGATGACGCCGACATGGCCGAACTGGCCCTTGTGGCTGTTGTGCAGGCGCGGCGGCAGGCGGTGGCGCGGCGCCAGCCCGTCGAGCACGATCCCCGGCGTGGCGGGCAGGAGCGACGGATCGACGCCCAGCGTATCGAGATGCAGCGTGCCGGCGCAGTCGGGACCGTCGCCGGTGAAGAGGCCCGGCTTCAGCCCGAGGAAGGTGAGCGTATGGTCGGCGCGAACGGCGCAGCCGCGGATGCGGCCGCTGTCCGAGTCGAGGCCGCTCGGGACGTCGAGCGCCAGCGTCGGGCAGTCCATCGCGTTGACCGCCGCGATCCAGCGCGCTTCCTCGCCTGCCACGTCGCGCTGCAAGCCCACGCCGAACAGGCCGTCGATCACCAGGCTGAAGCCGGAAAGCTCGGGGAGGTTGGCCAGGACGGTGCCGCCGGCCGCGCGCCAGGCGGCCCAGGCGCGGCCGGCGTCGGGCGGCAGCCGGGCCGGGTCGGCGCGGCTGGCGACGACTGCGCGGAATCCCTGTCCGGCGAGCCGGCGCGCGGCGACCAGCGCATCGCCGCCGTTGTTGCCGGGGCCGGCGAGGACCAGGACGGGGCCGCCGGTTTCGCTCGCCAGCGTGCCCGCCAGCTCGGCGGCAGCCGCACCGGCCCGCTCCATCAGCGAAACGTCCGGATGGCGCGCGGCCCATTCGCGGTCGATCGCGCGGATGTCGGCCGCCTTGAACAGCGAAGGGGCAGCGGAAAGGACGGGTGTCGGCACGGCAGCCTCGGCGAATGAAGGGGGGCTTGCGGATTCTGCCACGCGGCGGCGCGGCGCTACAGCATGCGCCGGATCGACCGTCCGTCGTATGGAACGACCGGACCACTCGGAAAGGTATTCAGTGCTCAGCCGGATTGCCGTTAAGGGGGTAGGCCGAATCTCCGGCGATCCACTAGGAATGGAAGTTGATATGCGCAGACGTAGCTTTCTGGCGGCCCTGACCGTTCTCCCCGCGTTGCCGCTGGCCGCCCGTGCCGCCCAGGGCGACCTCAACATCGGGATCTACCCCGGCACCGGCAAGGCCGACATCGTGATGGGCGACTTCCGCGCGTACGCGATGCCGTTCGCGCAGGCGCTGGGCGAGGCCATCGGGGCGAATCCCAAACTTACGCTGTTCCGCAGCATCCGCAGCGTCCAGGCCTCCCTCGAGGGCGGGCGCCTCGACCTCTATTTCGTTCCGCCCGCGGTGGCGGTTTCGGCGCTCGACAACAATTATTCCGCCGTCGCCCGCGTGCGCGACCAGGCCACCGGGATGCTGGTGCGCCGCAAGGGGGCGAAGGTGACGGCCGTGGCGCTCACCGAGAAGGGATCCTGGCTCGACGTGATGGCGCGCCACACCCTGCGGGAGAACAAGATTGACGTCGAGAAGCTTTACAACTTCAAGGAGCAGGACGACGTGGTCCTGGCGATGCAGCGCGACTATGCGCAGGCCGGCAGCCTGCGCAGCAAGAAGGCGGACGAACTGGTCGCGACTGGCGAGTACGAACTCTGGCATCCGCTGCCGAACACGCCCGACTACACGCTGATGGCGAGCAATCGTCTCAGCGTGGCCGAGCGCGACCGGCTGGGCGCCGCGGCGGCCGCGCTGAGTCCCGCTGCGATCCAGTCGCTGCAGAAGACCATCCACAGCAAGGTCACGGGCTTCGTGATCGACAGGGAGGCGGATTACCGCACCGTCAAGCAGGCGATGAGCGAAGCCGGCTACTGAGCCGCCGGGCCGCGGATTGGCAGGGCGGCTCGGGTGACCTACACTGGGGGGTCTCCGTTGTTGCAAGGAGATGCCGCATGGATACCTCGCATCTCACCCCCGCCGGAGCGCGGGTGGCGCAGTGCGCCGACGAAACGGCCTGCACCGTGGTCAGCTGCGCCGTCTGCCTGAAGGAGATTCCCTCGGACAGCGTCCGCGTCACCGACGCGCAGGACTACGTGCACCATTTCTGCGGCCTCGACTGCCTCGCCGTCTGGCAGCAGCAGGCTGCAAAGTCCGGCGGCCAGACCGGCTAGCCCCCGCTCCGATCGGCTAAAATGGCGCCTTTGCCCGCTCGCAAAGACGCCCATGTCTGCCATCGTCTCCCTTCCCGGCGCCGCCGCACTGTCCCCGTTCCGCCTCGACAAGATCCGCCGTGAAGCCGCGCAGCAGGGGCTGAATCTGGGCACGCTGGCAGCGCGCCACTGGCATTTCCTGGAGGTGGACGACGCGCTCGACGGCGCGCAGCGGCAGCTGGTCGAGCAGGCGCTCGACTATGGCACCCCGACCGACGCGCCGACGGCGGACGCCCCGGTCATCCTGGTCACGCCGCGCCCGGGCACCCTCTCGCCGTGGTCGTCGAAGGCCACCGACATTCTCAGGAACTGCGGGCTTGCCGGCTTCCGCCGCATCGAGCGCGGCGTGGCCTTCCTCGCGCTCGACGCGGCCGGGCAGCCGCTGGACGGCGACGCGAAGGCGCGCCTGCTGCCGCTGCTGCACGACCGCATGACCGAGGCAGTGATGACGCTCGCCGACGTCGAGCAGCTGTTCCGCCATGTGCCGCCGCGCGAACTGACCCGCGTCGACGTGCTCGGCGGCGGCCGTGCCGCGCTCGAGGCGGCGAACCGTGAACTGGGCCTCGCGCTGTCGGACGACGAGGTCGAGTACCTGGTCGAGAACTTCGCCCGCATCGGCCGCAACCCGACCGATGTCGAGCTGATGATGTTCGCGCAGGCGAACTCCGAGCACTGCCGCCACAAGATCTTCAACGCCGACTGGGTGATCGACGGCGCGGTGCAGGCGAAGTCGCTGTTCGGCATGATCCGCGACACCCACGCCGCCCACCCCGAGGGCACGGTGGTCGCGTATTCGGACAACTCCTCGGTGATCGAGGGGGCGACCATCGATCGCTTCTATCCGCGTGCCGACGGCGGCTACGCGTACGGCCAGGAACTCACCCACGTGCTGATGAAGGTCGAGACGCACAACCACCCGACCGCGATCTCGCCGTTCCCGGGCGCGGCGACCGGCAGCGGCGGCGAGATCCGCGACGAGGGCGCGACCGGCGTCGGCTCCAAGCCCAAGGCCGGCCTCTGCGGCTTCTCGGTGTCGAACCTCAACATCCCCGGCTGGACCCAGCCGTGGGAGGCGGACGCCTACGGCAAGCCCGACCGCATCGTCAGCCCGCTCGCGATCATGCTCGAAGGCCCGATCGGCGCGGCCGCGTTCAACAACGAATTCGGCCGTCCCAACCTGGCCGGCTACTTCCGCACCTTCGAGGAAACCGTCGCCGGGCAGCGTCGCGGCTACCACAAGCCGATCATGCTCGCGGGCGGTGTCGGCAGCATCCGCGCAGACCATGTCGAGAAGAAGCTGCTGCCCACCGGCACGCTGCTGATCCAGCTGGGCGGCCCCGGCATGCTGATCGGCCTCGGCGGCGGCGCGGCGTCGTCGATGGACACCGGGGCGAACGCCGCCGACCTCGATTTCGACTCGGTGCAGCGCGGCAATCCGGAAATGGAGCGGCGCGCGCAGGAGGTGATCGACCGCTGCTGGCAGCTCGGCGAAGCGAATCCCATCCTGTCGATCCACGACGTCGGCGCCGGTGGCCTGTCCAACGCGCTGCCGGAACTCGTGCACGGCGGCGGCCGCGGCGGCCGCTTCGAGTTGCGCGCAGCGCCGTCTGAGGAGTCCGGCATGTCGCCGCGCGAGATCTGGTGCAACGAGGCGCAGGAGCGCTACGTGCTGGCGATCCCGCCAGCGCGACTCGAGGAATTCCGCGCGATCTGCGAGCGCGAGCGCTGTCCGTTCGCGGTGCTCGGCGAGGCGACCGACGAGAACCACCTGCTGGTGACCGACAGCCATTTCCGGAACGCCCCGGTGGACGTGAGCCTCGACGTCATCCTCGGCAAGCCGCCGAAGATGACGCGCAACGTCGTGCACGAACCCGCGGCGCCGGCGCCTGTGGCGCTGGACGGCATCGAGCTCCGCGACGCGGCCTACCGCGTGCTCGCGATGCCCGGCGTGGCGTCCAAGATGTTCCTGATTTCCATCGGCGACCGAACCGTCGGCGGCCTGACCGCACGCGACCAGTGCGTCGGCCCCTGGCAGGTGCCGGTCGCCGACTGCGCGGTCACGCTGGCGGGCTACCGGACCACGCTGGGCGAAGCCTTCTCGATCGGCGAGAAGGCGCCGCTCGCGCTGATCGACGCGCCGGCCTCGGGCCGCATGGCGATCGCCGAGGCAATCACCAACCTGGCCGCCGCGCGCGTCGACGGCCTCGGGCAGGTGAAGCTGTCGGCCAACTGGATGGCGCCGGCGGGGCATCCAGGCGAGGACGCGGCGCTGTTCGACACCGTTGCCGCCGTTTCGCGCTACTGCCAGGCGCTCGGCGTCTCGATCCCGGTCGGCAAGGACTCGATGAGCATGAAGACCGTGTGGCAGGAGGCCGGCGAGAAGAAGGCGGTGACGTCGCCGATCTCGCTGGTGATCTCGGCGTTCGCCACCACGCCCGACGCGACGCGGCACCTCACGCCGCAGCTGCGCACCGATGCCGGCGACACCGACCTCGTCCTGATCGACCTCGGTCGCGGCAGGAACCGCCTCGGCGCATCGAGTTTCGTCCAGGCCTACAAGCAGGTGGGCGACCGCTGCCCGGATGCGCCTGCGCCGGCCGCGCTCTCCGCCTTCTTCGACACCGTGCAGGCGCTCAACGCCGCCGGCACGCTGCTCGCCTATCACGACCGCTCCGATGGCGGGCTGTTCGCCGCGCTTGCGGAAATGGCGTTCGCCGGCCACTGCGGCGTCGACCTCGACCTCGACGAGCTGTGCTCGGAGCAGATCCGCCACGAGGTCGAGGACGAGGGCCTGCCGGAGCCGGACGAACAGGACGTGGCCGCCCATTCGGCACGGATGTTCAGCGTGCTGTTCAACGAGGAGGCGGGCGCGCTGCTGCAGGTGCGCCGCAGCGACACCCAGGCCGTGATGCAGGCCTTCTTCGATGCCGGCCTGCGCGCCGAGTTCTACATCGTCGGCCAGCCGAACGCGCTCGATCGCCTGCGGGTGCTGCGCCGCGAGCAGGTCGTCCTCGACGAGCCGCGCGCCGACCTGCAGCGCGCCTGGGCGCGCACCAGCTACGAGATGGCGAAGCTGCGCGACAACCCGGCATGCGCCGAACAGGAGTACGCGACGCATGCCGACGCCGGCGACCCCGGGCTGCGCTATGCGCTGAGCTTCGACGCCGACGAGGACGTCGCCGCGCCCTTCGTCGCCCGTGGCGCACGGCCCCGCGTGGCGGTGCTGCGCGAGCAGGGCGTCAACGGCCAGGTCGAGATGGCCGCCGCGTTCGACGCCGCCGGCTTCGCCGCGGTCGACGTCCACATGAGCGACATCCTTTCCGGCCGCGTCACGCTCGCCGACTTCACCGGGCTCGCGGCGTGCGGCGGCTTCAGCTACGGCGACGTGCTGGGCGCCGGCGGCGGCTGGGCGAAGTCGATCCTGTTCAACCCGCGCGCCCGCGACGCGTTCGCCGCTTTCTTCGGGCGCGCCGACAGCTTCGCGCTCGGCGTGTGCAACGGCTGCCAGATGATGAGCCAGCTGCACGACCTGATTCCGGGCGCCGACGCGTGGCCGCGCTTCGAGCGCAACCTGTCCGAGCAGTTCGAGGCGCGTTTCGCGCTGGTCGAGGTGCTCGACTCGCCGTCGCTGTTCTTCGCCGGCATGGCCGGTTCGGTGATGCCGATCGCGGTGTCGCACGGCGAAGGGCGGGTGGTGTTCCGCGATCCGGCGCACGCCGGTCAGGCGCGCGCGACGCTGCGCTACGTCGATCACCGGGGGGCGCCGACCGAGGCCTATCCGTTCAACCCCAACGGCTCGGCGGGCGGCCTCACCGGCTTCACCACCGCCGACGGCCGCTTCAGCATCCTGATGCCGCACCCCGAGCGCGTGTTCCGCGCCGCACAGCTGTCGTGGAAGCCCGGCGCCATGACCGGCGCGGGCCCGTGGTTGCGGATGTTCCGCAACGCGCGCCGCGCGGTTGGGTGATGCCGCCGACTATGCGAAAATAGCCGGCTTTGCCGTAACGAATCCCGCGGTGCCGGGCTTTTCCATTCCTGCCATGAATGCACACGAGAACCTCCTGACCGACGACCACCTGCGCGCGCAGGTCAAACTGCTGGGCACGCTGCTGGGCCAGGTGCTGCTGCAGCACGCCGGCGAAGACGTGTTCGAGGCGGTGGAGACCCTGCGTCGCGGTTTTGCGGAACTGCAGCAGCAGGAAGACCAGCAGCGCCGCACCGAGCTGATGGCGTTCATCGACACCATGCCGGCCGCCAAGGTCGAGCTGGTGGTGCGCGCGTTCACCGGCTATTTCATGCTGGTCAACGTGGCGGAGGAAAGCTTCGCGTACCGCAACCGCCGCCGCATGCTGTCGCACGGCATGCCGCTGTGGGAGGGGTCTTTCGACCGTGCCCTGGCCGACCTCAAGGCGGAAGGGCTTTCGGTTTCCGCGCTGCAGGAGATGGTCAACCGCCTGCATTTCGCGCCGGTGTTCACCGCCCACCCGACCGAGGCGCGCCGCCGCGCGGTGATGGAAGCCATGCGCCGCGTGTTCTCGATCTGCGACCAGCTGTACAGCCCGACGCTCGGGGTGAACGACCAGCGCGAGCTGGAGGCGCAGCTCGCCGCCGAGATCCAGGTGATGTGGCGCACCGACGAACTGCGCAGCGCCAAGCTCGAGGTGCGCGACGAGGTGCGCAACGGCCTCTACTACGTGCGCGAGAGCCTGTTCGAGGCGGTGCCGCGCGCGTACCACTATTTCGAGAAGGCGCTGCGCAAGCATTACGGGGTGAACGCCGACGGCGTCGCCCCGGTCAGCGTGCCGAGCTTCATCCGCTTCGGCTCGTGGATCGGCGGCGACCGCGACGGCAACCCCTTCGTCACCGCGGACGTCACCGAATGGACGGTGCACACCCAGATGCAGACCGCGCTCGAGGAATACCGCGCGCGGGTGCTCGAGCTGCGGCAGACGCTGACCCACAGCAGCGACTGGTGCACGCCCTCGGCCGCCTTCATGGAGCGCCTGTCGGAATACGAGGAGGCGTTCGGCGACCAGGTGTTCCGCGGCACCGCGGTGCAGATCTACAGCCGCGAGCCCTACCGCCGCATGGCGGCGATCATGCTGGCGCGGCTCGACGCCAACCTCTCCTACGTCCACCAGTGCCTGGCGGACGTGCCGAGCTTCACCTCGCACCTCGCCTACGAGAACGCCGCGGCCTTCCTCGACGACCTCTACCGGGTGCGCGACTCGCTGACCAGCCACGGCGACCGCATCGTCGCCATGCAAGGGCTGCAGGCGCTGATCCGCCTGGTCGAAAGCTTCGGCTTCCACCTGCTGCAGCTGGACGTCCGCCAGGAGTCGAGCGTGCACACGCGTACGGTCGCCGCGCTGCTGCAGCAGATCGACCCCGACTTCGACTACCTGGGCGCGAACGAAGCCGGGCGCATGCAGCGGCTGGCGGCGTGGATCGGCCATATCGACCCGATCGAGGTGAACGACGCCGCGCTGAACGACGAGGCACGCGAGGCGCTCGCGGTGTTCCGCCGCATGGCCAAGCTGCAGGCCGAAGTGGGCGACGAGGTGTTCGGCGCCTACGTGATCTCGATGACGCACAGCGCGTCGCACGTGATGGAGGTGATGCTGCTGGCGCGCCTGGTCGGCCTGTGCGGCCACAACGGGCGCAGCTGGTTCTGCCGCATCCAGGTGGCGCCGCTGTTCGAGACGGTGGACGACCTGCAGCGCAGCCAGTCCATCCTCGACCAGCTGCTGTCGAACAAGGTATATCGCGCGCTGGTGGCCGCCGACGGCAACCGCCAGGAGGTGATGCTCGGCTATTCCGACTCGTGCAAGGACGGCGGCATCCTGGCGTCGAACTGGAACCTCTACCAGGCGCAACTCTCGATCATCGCGCTGACCCAGCAGCACGGCGTCGAGTGCCGCCTGTTCCATGGCCGCGGCGGCACGGTCGGGCGCGGCGGCGGTCCGACCTACGATGCCATCCTGTCGCAGCCGCCCGGCACCGTGAACGGCGAGATCAAGTTCACCGAGCAGGGCGAGATGCTGTACTACAAGTACGGCAAGCCCGAGACGGCCAACTACGAGATCGGCATGGGCGTCACCGGCCTCCTGAAGGCGAGCGCCACCGCGCTGGCGCACAGCGAGGTCCGCTATCCGCAGGCGTTCCTCGACTGGATGCGCGACATCGCGGCGGCGGGCGAGACGACCTACCGCGCGCTGATCGGCGCGCCCGGGTTCATCGACTACTTCTACGAGAGCACGCCGGTCACCGAGATCGGCCTGCTGAACATCGGCAGCCGGCCGTCGCACCGCAAGAAGGCCGACCGCTCGCTGGGCTCGATCCGTGCGATTCCGTGGGTGTTCGGCTGGGCGCAGTCGCGCCACACGCTGCCGGCCTGGTACGGCATCGGCAGCGCGCTGAAGGACTTCATCGATCGCACGCCCGACGGCCTGGCGCATCTGCAGACGATGTATCGCGAATGGCCGTTCTTCCGCGGCCTGCTGTCCAACGTGCAGATGTCGCTGACCAAGGCGGACCTCGAGATCGCCGAGGAATACGCGCGCCTGTGCGACCATCCGAACACCGAGACGATCTACCGCACGATCGCCGCCGAGTACGCGCTCACGGTCGCCGGGGTCAAGCAGGTCGCGCAGATCGAGGCCCTGCTCGAGGACAACCCCGCGCTGTCGCTGTCGCTGTCGCGCCGCCGCCCCTACATCGATCCGATCAACCACATCCAGGTGCGCCTGCTGAAGCGCTACCGCTCGGAGAGCGTGTGGGAATCCGAGCAGGACAGCTGGCTAACCCCGCTGAAGCGGTCGATCAACGCGATCGCCGCAGGCATGCGCAATACGGGCTGAGCGGGACGGCGGAATGACTGCAGCCGGTCGGAACATGCCGAAGCGCCCCGGGGTGGTGATCTCGGTCGGACTGAACGTCGTGCTGGTGCTGCTGGTATGCGGCCTCGCGCTGTACGCTTTCATGCTCAACGTCGACCTCGACGACGTGAAGCGGCGGCTGTCGAAGGAGGTGGAGACCCACCAGAAGACCGAGCGCTACCTGATCGAGACGCGCAACCGGCTGACCGAGAGCCTGCGGGAAGTCGAGCAGCTGAAGGCGCAGCTGGCCTACAAGGAATCCGACTACCAGACCGCGGCCGCGGCGAAGCCGGCGCTGCCGGTGGTGGTCGGCTTCCGCTCGTCGATGCTGGGCCGGGGCCTGGTCGCCGTGATCGAGAACACCAGCGACCGCTATCTGCCGGTCGTGCTCACCGTCCGCAACCCCACGCTCTCGACCGCCAAGCGCTTCCAGATCGAACTCGACCCGAAGTCGAGCACCCATTTCGGTCACCTGGAAGGCTGGCGGTTTGCCCCGGGCGACGAGGTGGGGTTGCTCAACGACGAGTTCGCGACGCTCAGGCTGCGCGTGCCCTGAACGCGTGCACCGCCCGGCGGGGCGGTGGCGGCGGCACGCTGGATTTCGGCCCCGCCTTGTGATAAAAAGACAAAATTATCTGTTGTAGGGCGCCAAGATGTCGACCACACTGGAACTGCTCCGGAAATACAGCGTCCCCGGACCGCGCTACACCTCGTATCCCACCGCTCCGTACTTCCACACCGGCTTCGGCGAGGGCGAGTGGGCCGACGCGCTGGCGGCGGCCGCGCCCGACCGCGGGCTGTCGCTGTACGCCCACATCCCGTTCTGCGATTCGCTCTGCTACTACTGCGGCTGCAACATGGTCGCGACGCGCGACTACAGCAAGACCGAGCCGTATCTCGCCGCGCTCGACCGCGAAATGGCGGCGACCGCCGCGCGCGTCGACGTGTCCCGGCCGGTGCGCCAGCTGCACTGGGGCGGCGGCACGCCGACCTATCTCAATCCCGGCGACATCCGCCGCCTGATGGCGATGATGCGGCAGTATTTCACGCTCGCCGCCGACGCCGAGGTCAGCTGCGAGGTCGATCCGCGCGAACTGACTTTCGAGCATCTGGCGGCGCTGCGCGAGTCCGGCTTCAACCGTGTGTCGTTCGGCGTGCAGGACATGGATCCGGACGTGCAGCAGGCGGTCAACCGCATCCAGTCCGAGTTCCTCATCCGTCAGGTGATGGACTGGTCGCGCGAACTGGGCTTTTCCAGCATCAACCTCGACCTCATCGTCGGGCTGCCGAAGCAGACGGTCGAGAGCTTCAACCGCACGCTGGAGCGGGTGGTGGCGTGGGCGCCCGATCGCCTGGCGGTGTTCGCCTATGCCCACGTGCCGTGGCTGAAGAAGCACCAGAACCTGATCCAGGAAGCCGACCTGCCCGACGCGGCGACCCGTCTCGGGCTGCAGCAGGCGGTCAACGACGCGCTCGGTGCGGCGGGCTACGTCAACATCGGGCTCGACCACTTCGCCCGTCCCGAGGACGAGCTGGTGCGCGCGCAGCAGAACAAGACGCTGTGGCGCAACTTCCAGGGCTACACCACGCACAAGGACTGCGACATCCTCGCCTTCGGCGCGTCGAGCATCAGCCAGACCGCCGACGTCTACATGCAGAACGAGAAGAATCTCAAGCGCTACCAGGAGCGCGTCGCAGCCACCGGGTTCGCGGTCGAGCGCGGCATCAAGCTCACCCGCGACGACCAGATCCGGCGCGACGCGATCACCCGGGTGATGTGCGACCTCGAGCTCGACTTCGCCGCCTTCGGCCGCGAATGGGATATCGCCTTCGGCGACTACTTCGCCGAGGCGCTCGCCGACCTGCGCCCGCTGGCCGACGACGGGCTGGTGAGCATTTCCGCCGACCGCGTCAGCGTTACGCCGAGCGGCCGGCTGTTTCTGCGCAACATCGGCATGTGCTTCGACCGCTACCTGAAGGAAGCCAGCGGCAGCACCCAGCCTCGCTACTCGCGCACCGCCTGACCGCGCTCAGCAGCAGTTGCCGCCGTCCTCCCGCTTGGGGCAGCCGTCCGGGCGGCTGTGCGGCGGCAGCGGACAGTGGTTGACTTCATCCGCGCTGCGCTGGAAATAGCAGGTCAGCGCGCTGGAGCTTATCCCCAGCAGCCAGAACACGAAGAACCCGACGCTGTAGGCCGCGAGCCGGTGCTCGATCTGCGCCTCGCCGCGGTAGAGCATCTCCAGCGGGTCGAACAGGGCGATGAAGACAAGATCGGCCAGCCCTGCGACGAGGAAGGAAGGCCAGAGGATGTGGATCAGGCGTTGCAGCATGGCGTGCTCCTCCTGTCACCGGCTTCACTCTTCCGGGTTGTCGATCTTGCGCTTGTACCAGCCGATCAGGAAGAACGCCATCCCGATGATGAAGAGGATGGTGAACAGGCTCAGCAGGCCGATGGGGCTGGTGAACAACAGGTCGAGTACGACGTCCATTTCATTCTCCCTCTGGTTGACGAACAACGGGTTCGGATGCCGTCAGCGTGACTGCCTCGCCGAACGGGGTATGCAGCACGCCCGCCAGCCGCCACGCCGCAGCGGGATCGGTCAGCTGGGCGTGCCATTTGCCGGCCGCCATGGCGGGCAGCGGCGCGCGGTAGAGCCCGCCGCCGGCGTGCTGCAGCGCGATCGCCTGGTCCATGCCCGGCCGCGTGGGGTGGGCGAGGGTGAGCGCCAGCTGCTCCGGATACGTCTGCAGCCGGCCGGCCAGTCGCAGCGACAGCGCGCCGTCCGTCTGTGCGATCGAGGCGGTGAGCGCCTGCTGGCGCGCGGCCTCGTCGCGGGCCAGCGTCTGGTTGATGGCGAGCCCGGCCTTGTAGTAGTCGCCGACCACCAGGCCGTCGGCGTTGGTGGCCGCGATCCACACGGTGGCGATCCCGGCGACGACGGCCGTCGCGGGCAGGCTGATCAGGATCCACGGCCAGGGTTCGCGGTACCAGGGTCTGGGTAGGGTGGGATGGGTCATCGGCCGGGTCTCGTTCACGTCAGCGGTTGAAGAACTTGGTGTCGACGTCGTCGCGGATGCGCGGGTCGTCGACGGCCTCGATCGTGAAGGTCACCGCGATCGAGCGGCCTTTCAGCTCGACCGGATCGGCGAGCAGGCTGACCGGGACGTCGATCGTCTGCAGCGGCGCCGCCGTGATCTCGCGCCCCGCCGTCACCACCTGCAGGCCGGGGATGCCTTCGGCCCTGACGGTGTAGCGGTGCGCCCGACTGTCCTTGTTGATGAGTTGCAGGCGATACACGTTCTCGATCAGGCCCTCGTCGGTCTCCTTCGACAGCGCGACGCGGTCTCGTACCACGTCGACCCGCAACGGCACGCGCGTGGCGAGGCTGTATACGAAGGCGCCGCTGATGACCAGCATGAGTGCACTATAGATCAGGGTGCGGGGCCGCAGGATGTGGCGGACGATGCCGCTGTCGGCATACTTGCCCTTGACCACGTTCTCGGTGGTGTAGCGGATCAGCCCGCGAGGGTAGCCCATCTTGTCCATGATCTGGTCGCAGCCGTCGATGCAGGCAGCGCAGCCGATGCACTCGTACTGCAGGCCGTTGCGGATGTCGATGCCGGTCGGGCAGACCTGGACGCAGACGCCGCAGTCGACGCAGGTGCCGAGCCCGGCCGCCTTGTAGTCGGTCTGCTTGCTGCGCGGCCCGCGCGGTTCGCCGATCGAGCTGTCGTAGGTCACGGTCAGCGTGTCGGAGTCGAACATCACGCTCTGGAAGCGCGCGTAGGGGCACATGTACTTGCACACCTGCTCGCGCATGAAGCCGGCGTTGCCCCAGGTGGCGAAGCCGTAGAACAGGATCCAGAAGGTCTCCCAGGGGCCGAGGTTCATGCGCGCCACCTCGGCGGCCAGGGTCTGGATCGGCGTGAAGTAGCCGACGAAGGTGAAGCCCGTCCACAGTGCGATCAGCACCCAGACGAAGTGCTTGAGTCCGCGCCGGCGCAGCTTGTTGACGTTCCACGGCGACTTGTCGAGCTTCTTGCGCGCGACGTGGTCGCCCTCGAGCCAGTTCTCCACCCACATGAAGATTTCCGTGTACACGGTCTGCGGGCAGGCGTAGCCGCACCACAGGCGGCCGGCGACCGCGGTGAACAGGAACAGCGCCAGCGCCGACAGGATCAGCAGCCCGGTGAGGTAGACGAAATCCTGCGGCCAGAACACCAGGCCGAAGACGTAGAACTTGCGCGCGGCGAGATCGAACAGCACCGCCTGACGGTCGTTCCATTGCAGCCAGGGCAGGCCGTAGAACAGCACCTGGGTGAACAGCACCAGGGCGATACGCCAGTTGGCGAACACGCCGTGCACCGAGCGCACCTGGAGCTTCTGCCGGATCGCGTAGAGCTGCTGTTCGGTTTCGCCTGCCGGCGGCTGAGGGGCAGGAGGGGGGGTCGTCGCCATGGGGGGAGGGGATGGAGTGGGTAATTGGCCTATCAGACCGAATCCGGACGGATAGGTCAATTCCCCGCCGCATCCCGGAGCCCCGGGTGCGGCGGGAAACGACCGCTAGACCATGCGGGCCTCCGTCACTGCGCCGGGGCTTCGGCGGCCGGCGCCACGCCGCCGCCGAGGCCGTAGACGTAGGCGGTCAGCAGGTGCAGCTTGGCCTCCTTGTTGGAGGTGGTGCCGAGCGTCTGCGCCATGCCGGGCATCACGCCGTTGCGGCCCTTGGCGATGGTCTCGATGATCGCCGCCTCGGAGCCGCCGTACAGCCACACCTTGTCGGTGAGGTTGGGCGCGCCCATCGCCTGCATGCCGGTGCCGTCGGGCATGTGGCAGGCGGCGCAGTTCTCCTCGAACTTCGGCCGGCCGGCGGCGGCCAGCGCGGCGTCGTGCTCGCGGCCGGAGAGCGACAGCACGTAGTGCGCGACCTCCTTGGTGCCGTCGGCGCCGAGCGCGTCGCCCAGCGCCGGCATCACGCCTTCGCGGCCGTCGGTGATGCTCGCCTGGATGCTCTCCGGGTCACCGCCGTACAGCCAGTCGCCGTCGGTCAGGTTGGGAAAGCCGCGGGCACCAGCGGCGTCGGAGCCGTGGCACTGCGAGCAGTAGGTCAGGAACAGGTTGCGGCCGATCGCGCGCGCGTCGGGGTCGGCGGCGACGGTGGCGATGTCCTGCTGCAGGAAGCGCTCGTAGACCGGCTGGAAGCGCGCTTCGGCGGCTTTCACCTCGGCCTCGTACTCACCCAGCGAGCTCCACTTCAGCACGCCCGCATAGTTGCCGAGGCCGGGCCACAGCACGAGGTAGCCGATGGCGAACAGCAGCGTGCCGTAGAACAGGCCGAGCCACCAGCGCGGCAGCGGGTTGTTGAGATCCTGCAGGTCCTCGTCCCAGGTGTGCTCGATCAGCTCCGCCTTCTCGCCGGGGGCGAGCTTGCGGGTGGTCTGCGAGCGCAGGAAGAAATAGGTGCCGATGATGCTTACCAGGGTGATGACGCTGATGTAGATCGGCCAGAAGCCACTTGTGAAATCGCTCATTTCTTGTCTCCTTGTTGGGCGGGCGCGTCGTCCTCTTCGAAGGGCAGTTTCCCGGCGTCTTCGAACCGGTCCTTGTTGCCCCGGCTGTAGGCCCACCAGACGATGCCGATGAAGACCACGACGAAGACGACCGTGACGATGCCGCTGACGGTTCCGCTGTCCATTGCGCGCTCAGTTCCGGGGGGCGTGGGTGCCAAGCACCTGCAGGTAGGCGATGATCGCGTCCATCTCGGTCTTGTCTTCGAGCTCGGCGGGCGCGTTTGCGATCTCCTCCTCGGTGTAGCCGTGGCCGACGATGTTCAGCGTGCGCATCTTCTTCTGGATCGCAGCGTCTTTCAGCGGACGGTCGAGCCAGGGGTAGGCCGGCATGTTCGATTCCGGCACCACGTCGCGCGGGTTCATCAGGTGGGCGTAGTGCCAGGCGTCGGAATAGCGGCCGCCGACGCGGTGGAGGTCCGGGCCGGTGCGCTTGGAGCCCCACAGGAAGGGACGGTCGTAGGTGTACTCCCCGGCGACCGAATAGTGGCCGTAGCGCTCGGTCTCGGCGCGGAACGGACGCACCATCTGCGAGTGGCAGCCGACGCAGCCTTCGCGGATGTAGATGTCGCGTCCGGAAAGCTGCAGCGCCGTGTAGGGCTTCAGGGTCGCCACCGGGGTGGTGGTCGAGGTCTGGAAGAACAGCGGCACGATCTGCACCAGGCCACCGACGCTGACGATGAGGATGGTCAGCACGATCAGCAGGCCGAGGTTCTTTTCGATCTTCTCATGCGTAATCATGTTCGGTCTCCTTAGGCGTGGACGGCTTGCGGGATGGCGGCGTCATTGACGACGCGGCCGATGCGGACCGTCTTCCAGACGTTGTACGCCATCATCAGCATGCCGCTGAAGAACAGCGCGCCGCCGAGCAGGCGAATGCCGTAGAAGGGATACATGGTGTTGAGCACCTGGGCGAAGCTGTAGGTCAGCGTGCCGTCGACGTTCGCCGCGCGCCACATCAGGCCCTGCGCCACCCCGGCGATCCACATCGAGGCGATGTAGAGCACGACGCCGATGGTCGACAGCCAGAAATGCCACTCGATCAGCTTGGTGCTGAACATCGATTCGCGGCCGAACAGACGCGGGATCAGGTAGTACATCGAACCGATGGTGATCATCGCCACCCAGCCCAGCGCTCCGGAGTGCACGTGGCCGATGGTCCATTCGGTGTAGTGGGAGAGCGCGTTGACCGTCTTGATCGACATCATCGGGCCTTCGAAGGTCGACATGCCGTAGAACGACAGCGCGGTGACGAGGAACTTGAGGATCGGATCGGTGCGCAGTTTGTGCCACGCGCCGGACAGCGTCATGATGCCGTTCATCATGCCGCCCCAGGACGGTGCCAGCAGCATCAGCGAAAACACCATGCCGAGGCTCTGCGCCCAGTCGGGCAGCGCCGTGTACTGCAGGTGGTGCGGGCCTGCCCACATGTAGATGAAGTTGAGCGACCAGAAGTGCACGACCGACAGGCGGTACGAGTAGATCGGACGGCCCGCCTGCTTGGGAATGAAGTAGTACATCATGCCGAGGAAGGCGGTGGTGAGGAAGAAGCCCACCGCGTTATGGCCGTACCACCACTGCACCATGGCGTCCTGGACTCCGGCATACAGCGAGTACGACTTGGTCAGCGTCACCGGCAGTTCCAGGTTGTTGACGATGTGCAGGATCGCGATGGTCAGGATGTAGGCGCCGAAGAACCAGTTCGAGACGTAGATGTGCTTGGTCTTGCGCTTGGCGATGGTGCCGAAGAACACCAGCGCGTAAGCCACCCACACGAGCGTGATCAGGATGTCGATCGGCCATTCGAGCTCGGCGTATTCCTTGGTGCTGGTGAAGCCCAGCGGCAGGGTGATCGCGGCCAGCACGATCACCGTCGTCCAGCCCCAGAAGGTGAAGGCAGCGAGCTTCTCGGCCCACAGCCTGACCTGGCAGGTGCGCTGCACGATGTAGTAGGAGACCGCGAACAGGCCCGAGCCGCCGAAGGCGAAGATCACTGCGTTGGTGTGCAGCGGCCGCAGGCGCCCGTATGAAAGCCACTCGATGCCGAAGGTCAGATCAGGCCAGATCAGCTGCGCCGCCAGGATCACCCCGACCAGCATGCCGACGATCCCCCATACCACCGTCATGATGGCGAACTGGCGGACGACCTTGTAGTTGTAGGTTGTCGCTTCCATACACGTCTCCCGTGATTGATGACTGGATTAGTACATGCGAATTTGGTGATTGAAATCGCATATTGAGGATGAATATATCCTCAAATAGGGGGGTGTCAAGTTGTCGCACCCCCCTGGGCGAGGTGGCGCGCGCGAAGTGTTGTTTGTGTGCGAAAACAGACGGCGTCCCTGGTTTTCGAGCCTGATTTAGACTAGGTATAGTCGAGTTTCCGGTCGATTGACATGCACCACGTTCCCTGGCTCGTCGCCACCCGCATCTGCATCATCCGCCACGGCGAGACCGACTGGAACGTCGAGAAGCGCATCCAGGGGCACACCGACGTTCCGCTCAACGAAACGGGGCGGGCACAGGCGCTGGCGATGGCGTTCAACGCGGCCCACCACCGCTTCCAGGCGATCTACAGCAGCGACCTCGCGCGGGCGCAGGAGACGGCGCAGGCGCTGGCGCAGCGCGAGGCGCACGCGGTGCGGCTGCTGCCGCAGCTGCGCGAGCGCCACTTCGGCATCTTCCAGGGCATCACCGCCGCCGAGGGCGCGGCGCGCCATCCCGAGGCCCATGCCCGTTACGTCGCGCGCGATCCCGACTACGACTTCGAGACCGGCGAGTCGCTCACGCGCTTCGCCGGGCGCGTGGCGGAAGCGATCGACTGGATGGTGCGGCACCACAGCGGCCAGGCGATCGCCGCGGTCGCCCACAGCGGCGTGCTCGACGTGGTGTATCGCCGCGCCACCGGCCGCCCGCTCACGACGCCGCGCGACTTCAAGATCCCCAACTGTGCGCTCAACTGGTTCCGCTTCGACGGCCAGGGCTGGCATCTCGAGGCGTGGGGCGACCGCCACCACCTGCACGAGGTGCTGTCGGAGCCGCCCGAATGAGCGCCCCGGCAGAATGGGTGGTGCTGTTCCGCCACGGCCACAGCGAATGGAACCTCACCGACCGCTTCACCGGCTGGACCGACATTCCGCTGACCGGGGTGGGGCTGGCCGAGGCGGCCGCAGCGGGGGAGCGGCTGGCTGCCGCGGGCTTCGCCTTCGACGAGGTGCACGGCTCGGTGCTGCAGCGCACGCGCCAGACCGCCGAGGCGCTGCTGGCGGCGATGGGGACGCCCGGGGTGCCGTTCTTCACGACCTGGCGGCTCAACGAGCGGCACTACGGCGCGCTGCAGGGGATGAACAAGCGCGAGATCTTCGCGACCTGGGGCGAAGAGGCGTCGCGCCGCTGGTGGCGCGGCTACTACGAGCCGCCGCCCCCGCTGGACCCGGACGACCCGCGCCATCCGCGCTTCGATCCGCGCTACGCCTCGCTGCCGCCCGAGGACCTGCCGGCGAGCGAAAGCCTGCGCGACTGCCAGCGCCGCACCCTGCCGTACTGGAACGAGGTGTTGCTGCCGCGCCTGCGTGCCGGGCGCCGCCTGCTGGTGATCAGCCACGGCAACACCCTGCGCGGGCTGGTGATGCACCTCGACGGTCTCAGCCCCGAGGCGATGGAGAAGGTGGAGATTCCTTCCGGGGTGCCGCTGGTCTACCGCTTCGCCGGCGATCTTTCCGTCACCGGGCGCGAATGGCTCGAGGTGCCGGCGGCCGGCACGGCCTGATCAGCCGAAGCCGAGGTCCTGTGCCAGTCCGGCGTGGGTGATCCGGCCCGCGCGCACGTGCAGGCCCTGGGCCAGGCCGGGGTCGGCGTCGAGCGCGGCGAGACCCTCCGCGGCGAGCGCCTGCACGTAGGGCAGGGTGGCGTGGGTGAGCGCCTTGGTCGAGGTGCGCGCGACCGCGCCCGGCATGTTGGTGACGCAGTAATGGACGATGCCGGCCTCGACGAAGAAGGGCGCGCTGTGGGTGGTCGGGCGCGAGGTCTCGGCGATGCCGCCCTGGTCGATGGCGACGTCGACCAGCACCGACCCCTGCGGCATGCGCGCGAGCATGGCGCGGCTGATCAGGCGCGGCGCGTGGCGGCCGGGGATCTGCGCGGCGCCGATGACGACGTCGGCGTGCTCGAGGCTGTCGCCGATCGCGTCGGGCGACGAAAAGCGGGTCTCCACGCGGGCACCGAACAGGGCTTCCGCATGCGCGAGCTTGTCGGTCCGGCGGTCGAGCAGCGTCACCCGCGTGCCGAGCCCGACTGCGGTGCGCGCGGCGCTCATGCCGACCACGCCGGCGCCGATGACGAGGACGCGCCCCGGCGGCACGCCGGGCAGGCCGGTGATCAGCTTGCCGCTGCCGCCGTGCGGGGTCTGCAGGCCGAGCGCGCCCATCTGCGGCGCCAGCCGCCCGGCGATGTCCGACATCGGCTGCAGGAGCGGCAGCCCGCCGCCCGGCCGGCCGACGGTCTCGTAGGCGATCGCCGTCACCCCGCGATCCATCAGCTCGCGCGCGAGCGCCGGCGCCGCGGCGAGGTGCAGGTAGCAGAACAGCAGCTGGCCTTCGCGCAGCAGCCCGAGTTCGTCGGGCTGCGGCTCCTTCACCTTGACGACGAGTTCGGCCGCCCAGGCCTCGGCGGGCGTCGCCACGACGGTCGCGCCGGCGGCGCGGTAGACGTCGTCGGCGAAGCCGGAGGCCGCGCCGGCGCCGGTCTCGACGCTGACGCGATGGCCGGCCTCGACGAGCACGCGCGCGCCTTCCGGCGTCAGCGCGACGCGGTGTTCGTGGTTCTTGATTTCGCGGGGAATGCCGATGCGCATGACGGTCTCGGGGGGGGGTTATGCCTGCAGCATAGTCGAGGGGCGCTCAGGCGAGGCGCGCGACGCATTCGCGTACCAGCGTGGGGCCGCGGTAGATCAGGCCGGAATAGAGCTGAACGAGCGAGGCGCCGGCGTCGATCTTCTCGCGCGCGTCGTCGCCCGACAGGATGCCGCCGACGCCGATGATCGGCACCTCGCCGGCGAGGTGCCGCGCGAGTTCGCGGATCACCCGGGTCGACGCGGCGCGCACCGGTGCGCCCGACAGGCCGCCGGCCTCGTCCGCGTTGGGCAGCCCGGCGACGGCGTCGCGCGCGATGGTGGTGTTGGTCGCGATCACCGCGTCGATGCGGTGCATCATCAGCAGCGCGGCGATCGCGGCGACCTGCGCGTCGTCGAGGTCGGGCGCGATCTTCAGCGCGACCGGGACGTAGCGGCCGTGCTGTTGCGCGAGCTCCGACTGCCTGAGCTTGATCGCCGAGAGCAGCGCGTCGAGCGCCTCGTCCTTCTGCAGTTCGCGCAGGTTCTGCGTGTTGGGCGAGGAAATGTTCACCGTGACGTAGCTCGCGTGCGGGTAGACCTTGTCGAGGCAGGCGAGGTAGTCGTCGACCGCGTGCTCGTTGGGCGTGTCCTTGTTCTTGCCGATGTTGATGCCGAGGATCCCCTTGAATCCGCTCGCCTCGACGTTCTTCACCAGGTTGTCGACGCCGAGGTTGTTGAAGCCCATGCGGTTGATGATCGCTTCGGCCTGCGGCAGGCGGAACAGGCGCGGCTGCGGGTTGCCGGGCTGCGGCCGCGGCGTCACCGTGCCGATCTCGATGAAGCCGAAGCCGAGCGCCGCCAGCGCGTCGATGTGCGCGCCGTCCTTGTCGAGCCCCGCCGCGAGTCCGACCGGGTTGGGGAAGTCGAGCCCCATGAGGTGCACCGGCCTGCCGGCGGCGCGCGGCAGCAGGCCGAGCAGGCCGCTGCGGTGCGCGAGGTCGAGACCGGCGAGGGTGAGCTTGTGCGCGTCCTCGGGGTCGAGCGAGAACAGGGCGGGGCGGATCAGCGGATAGAGCATGTCAGGAGGCGGGTTGGGAGGATGGGGGGCGCTGTGTCACGGTCTCGACCGGGCCCGCGGCCGGGTCGTCGTAGACCGCGCGGTCGAGCGCGTCTTCGCTGTTGGCGACGATGCAGGTCACCGCGCAGTCGCCGGTGACGTTGACCGTGGTGCGCAGCATGTCGAGCAGGCGGTCGACGCCGATGATGAGCGCGATCCCCTCGGCGGGCAGGCCGACCTGGCCGAGCACCATGGTCAGCGTGACCAGGCCGACCGCGGGAATCGCGGCGGTGCCGACCGAGGCGAGCGTCGCGGTGAGCACCACCAGCAGGAAGTCGGTGAAGGCGAGGTCGATGCCGTAGACGTTGGCGATGAATACCGTCGCGACCCCCTGCATCATCGCGGTGCCGTCCATGTTGATGGTCGCGCCGAGCGGCACGGTGAACGACGCGACGCTGTTCCGCGCCCCCATCCTGTATTCCGCCGTGCGCAGGGTGACCGGGATGGTCGCGCCGGAACTGGCGGTGGAGAACGCGAACGCCGCCGGGTCGCGCATCTTCTTCAGGAAGGTGATCGGGTTGAGGCGGGCCAGCACCCGCAGCAGCAGCGGGTAGGTGACGAACAGCTGGATCGCCAGCGCGGCGGTGAGGGTGAGGAAATAGGCCGCCAGCGGCAGCAGGATGTCCAGCCCCTGGGTGGCGAAGGTGCCGGTGATCAGCGCGAACACGCCCCAGGGGGCGAGCCGCATGATCCATTCGACCATGTGCATGATCACCGTGTTGAGGTCGGTGAAGAGATTCAGCACGTGCCTGCCGCGCGCGCCCGACATCGTCACCGCGATGCCGAACAACAGCGCGAACACAATGACCTGCAGCATGTTGCCCTCGGCCATCGCCGCCACCGGGTTGGTCGGCACCATGTCGATCAGCACCTGGGTGATCGGCGGCGCCTCCTTGCCGGTGAAGCTGGCTTCGGTCGCGCCGGCGTCGAAGCCGCGCCCCGGCCCGACCGCGCCGGCCAGCGTGAGCGCGATCGTCACCGCGATCGCGGTGGTGGCGAGATAGAGCGCCAGCGCCTTGGCGCCGATGCGCCCGAGCGCCTTCATGTCGGACAGGGCGGTGACGCCCGCCACCAGCGACACCAGCACCAGCGGCACCACCATCATCTTCAGCGCCGACACGAACAGCGTGCCGACCACCCCGAGCACGCCGTCGAGCAGGTAGATCTGCGCCCAGGCGGGCGGGCCGAAGGCATTGAGCACGCTGCCGAGGACGATGCCGGCGAGCATGGCGAAAATGATCCGCTGCGTGAGCGTCGGGGTCGATTTCATCGTTATGGGGGTGGGCGGGAACAGCCCGATTGTAGCGCCGGCGCGCGCCGGCCAGGAGCGGCCGCAGTGCCGGTATAATGTTTGGTGCAAAACAAGTTGGCGGCAAGCCACATTGCAGAAAACCACATCTCGGCCGTCGCCCGCGTTCGCGCGCCGCGCCCGTTTCGTTGCGAGGAAGTCCATGCCTGTCAGCCAGTTGTCCCTGCGCCCACTCGTGGCGCCCCCCTTCACGGCCCCGTCCGCTCGTCCCTTCGTCGTCCACACCGCGCGCGACCTGGGCAAGATCACGCCGCTCGCGCGCCTGCCGGAATCGCGCCGCTTCGAGATGCAGGTCGTCGCGAGCGTCCTGCCCTTTCGTGTGAACCAGTACGTCATCGACGAGCTGATCGACTGGGACGAGGCCCCCGACGATCCGATCTTCCAGCTCGTCTTCCCGCAGCGCGGGATGCTCGATGATGCGCATTTCGACGAAGTTGCCGCTCTGATCAAGCGCGAAGCCGGCAAGGACGAACTCGACGGCGCGATCGCGCGCATCCGCGCCGACCTCAACCCGCACCCGGCCGGGCAGATGGAACTCAACATGCCGCGCGACGCCGACGGCGCCCCGATCGAGGGCCTGCAGCACAAGTACCGCGAGACGGTGCTGTTCTTCCCGAGCCAGGGGCAGACCTGCCACAGCTACTGCAGCTTCTGCTTCCGCTGGGCGCAGTTCGTCGGCGACAAGTCGCTGCGCATCGCCAGCAGCGAGGCCGAGACGCTCAGGCGCTACCTCGCCGTGCACCCGGACGTCAGCGACCTGCTGCTGACCGGCGGCGACCCGATGGTGATGAAGACGGCGCATCTCGCGCGCTACATCGAGCCTCTGCTGTCGCCCGCGCTTGCGCACGTGCAGACGCTGCGCATCGGCACCAAGGCGCTCTCGTTCTGGCCGCAGCGCTTCCTCGACGAGGAGGGCGACGCGCTGCTGCGCCTGCTCGAGCGCCTCACCCGCGCCGGCAAGCAGGTCGCGCTGATGGCGCACTACAACCACTGGCGCGAGCTCGACACGGCGACGGCGCGCGAGGCGATCCGCCGGGTACGCGACACCGGCGCGGTGATCCGCGCCCAGGGCCCGCTGCTCGCCCACATCAACGACGATCCCGCCGTGTGGGCGCGGCTGTGGCGCGAGCAGGTGCGGCTCGGCATCCAGCCCTACTACCTGTTCGTCGAGCGCGACACCGGCGCGCGCCAGTATTTCGAGGTGCCGCTCGAGCGCGTCTGGCGCGTGTATCGCGAGGCGATGCAGCAGGTGTCGGGGGTGGCGCGCACCGCGCGCGGCCCCAGCATGAGCGCAGGCCCCGGCAAGGTCGAAGTGCAGGGCGTCACCGAGGTCGCCGGCGAGAAGGTGTTCGCGCTGCGCTTCATCCAGGGACGCAACCCGGACTGGGTGCAGCGCCCGTTCTTCGCGCGCTACGACCCCGAGGCCACCTGGCTCGACCAGCTGCGGCCGGCGTTCGGCGAGACGAAGTGGTTCTGGCAGGACGAGTACGCGGCGCGCTGGGGCGCAGCCTGACCGGGCGGTCGCGTGATCCGGGCGGCGCGTTGAACTTCTTGCGCGACCGCCTGCCGGAAACGCGAGTAAGATTCCGCTGCGGGCAGATGCGCCCGCAGGTTTGCCATTCTTCCAGCCGAGAGCCATGTCCCCGATCGCCCGCTTCGCCGCCTTTTCCCTTCTGACGTTCTCCCTGTCCGCCGCCGCGTCCGTTCCGCCGCCGCCGCAGCTCGCGGCCAAGTCGTGGGTGCTGATGGACGCCGCCAGCGGCAGCGTGCTGGTCGACCACCAGGGCAACATGCGCCTGCCGCCAGCCAGCCTCACCAAGCTGATGACCTCGCACGTCGCCGCGCTCGAACTGCAGCGCGGCCGCCTCAAGGAAACCGACCTCGTCACCATCAGCGAGAAGGCCTGGCGCATGGGCGGGTCGAAGATGTTCGTCATGGTCGGCGACCAGGTCGCGGTCAGCGACCTCCTGCGCGGCATCATCGTGCAGTCGGGCAACGACGCCAGCATCGCGCTCGCCGAGCATCTGGCGGGCGGCGAGGAGACCTTCGCCGCGATGATGAACGAGGAGGCGAAGCGCCTCGGGCTCGTCGACACGCACTTCGTCAACGCCACCGGCTGGCCGGCCGAGGGCCACTATTCGAGCGCGCTCGACATGGCCAGGCTCGCGCGCGCCATCATCCTCGAGGATCCGCAGCACTATTCGCTGTACGCCGAGAAGGAGTTCGTCTGGAACAACATCAAGCAGCCGAACCGCAACCTGCTCTTGTGGCGCGACCCCAGCGTCGACGGCCTGAAGACCGGCCACACCGAGGAGGCCGGCTACTGCCTGGTCGCCTCCGCCCGGCGCGACGGCCAGCGCTTCATCGCGGCGGTGTTCGGCACCGACAGCGAGGCCGCGCGGGCGAACGAGACGGCCAAGCTGCTCGGCTACGGCTTCAACTTCTTCGAGAGCAAGACCTTCCACAAGCAGGGCGAGACGGTGCAAGCCGTCGACGTCTGGAAGGGCGCCGCGCGCAGCGTCAACGCCGGTGTGGCGTCCGATTTCGCCGCCGCCCTGCCGAAAGGCTCGAGCGCCGCGTACCAGACGCGCGTCGTGCTGGCCGAGGGTGACGTCGTCGCGCCCGTCGCCGCCGGCGCGACGCTGGGACGGGTCGAGCTCGTCGACGCCGACGGCAAGCTGGTCATGCAGCAGCCGCTGGTCGCCCTCGAGGCGGTCGAGGCGGGCGGCTTCTTCCGCCGCGTGTGGGACGGCATCCGGCTGTTCTTCAGGGGGCTGTTCGGCTGACGCGTCGGCGGCACGATTCGGGGAGGCACGAGATGGACGAAGCGATTCGAAACAAGGTTCTGAGCCTTCTCGCGCAGCACCGGATCATGACGATCGCCACGCTCAGGCCGGACGGCTGGCCGCAGGCGACGACGGTGGGCTACGCGAACGACGGCCTCACGCTCTACTTCCTGTGCGGCCGGGACAGCCAGAAGGCGGCCAACCTGGCGCGGGACGACCGGGTGTCGCTGACGATCGATCACGACACGCCCCAGGTGATGGAGATCGCCGGCCTTTCGATGGCGGCGCGCGCCCGGGCCGTGACCGATCCGGCCGAGGCGGAGCAGGCGCTGCGCCGGCTCATGGAGCGGTATCCGCAGCAGGACGAGCCGCTGCCGATTCCCATGCCGACGCCGGAGGAGGTCCGCATCTTCCGCGTGACCCCGACCGTGATCTCCGTGCTCGACTACTCCATGGGCTTCGGACACACCGACCTCGTCACCTGCCAGGGCTGACGCGCCCAAGCCGGCCGGTTGCGGAGCAAACGAAAAGGGCTGCCGAGGCAGCCCTTTTCGTACCGGGGCGGCGCTTGCTTCTTCGCCGCCCGCCGCCAGCCTTATTTCTTCGCCGTGCGACGCAGGCGGTTCAGCAGCCGCCGCGCCAGCTCGCCGAACAGCTCGGTCTGGGTCGGGTGCGGGAAGATCGCCTTGGCGACCTGGGTCAGCGTCATCTCGCCCGCCACCATCATCACGCCGGTGCCGATCAGCGTGTCGGTGTGGTCGGCGAGGTAGTGCACGCCGATGATGCGGCCGGTCGCCTTGTCGGCGACGAGCTTGATCATGCCTTCGGTCTCGCCGGTGATCATCGCCTTGGCGTCGATGCTCATCGGCATCTTGGCCTCGACCGCGTCGATGCCCTTGGCCTTGGCCTGCGCCACCGAGAGGCCGACGAAGCCGGCCTGCGGGCGCGAGAAGGTCACGCCGCAATCCTTGTCCTGGTCGTACTCGCTGGCGTGGCCGAGCAGGTTGGACGCGGCGACGCGGCCCTGGGTGGCGGCGGTGTGGGCGAGCATGTAGCCGCCGATCACGTCGCCGACCGCGTAGATGTTCGGCGCGGACGTCTGGCAGCGCGCGTCGACCTTGATCGCCGCGCCGTCGAGCTCGACGCCGACCTTGTCGAGGTTGAGCCGGCTGGTGTCGGGACGCTTGCCGGTCGCCATCAACACGATGTCGCAGTCGAACACCGATTCGACGCCTTCCTTGTTCGCGTAGCGCAGCTTCATCGCGCCGGGCTTGCCGGAGACCTCGTTGATCGCCGCGTTGGTGACGACGGTGATCTCCTTCTCCAGCGAGGCGATCAGCGTCTTGGCGATCTCGTCCTCGATTTCGGCGAGGATGCGCTCGTTGCGCTCGAGCATCAGCACCTCGGTGCCGAAGTCGCGGAAGATCTGTGCCATCTCGACGCCGATCACGCCGCCGCCGACGATGCCGAGCTTCTTCGGCGGGGTGGCGAGGTTCCAGATGGTGTCGGAGGTGACCACGCCGCCGCTCGCCAGGTTCTCGCGCGCGCCGGGAATCGGCGGCACGAAGGCCGGGGCGCCCGTGGCGATGACTGCCGCGCCGAATGAGACGGTGTAGGGCTCGCCCTCGACGGGGGTGATCTTCAGCGTGTGGGCGTCGACGAATTCGCCATAGCCTTCGCGCACGTCGATCTTCATGCCCTTGTCGGCCTTGAGCGCCATCTCGCCGCGGCTGGTCTGCACCCAGCGGCGATGCTTCTCGACCTGTTCCCAGTTCAATTTGGGCGTATTCGTGCCGTCGACGCCCATCTCGGCGTCGTGCGCGCGGTTGCGGATGTTGTCCGCCGCGGCGCGCCAGGCCTTCGACGGGATGCAGCCGCGCCACAGGCATTCGCCGCCGGGGAAGGGCTCGTTGTTGACCATCATGACCTTGACGCCGTGGTCGGCCAGGTCGCGCGCGCAGTCCTCGCCGCCGGGGCCGCCGCCGACGACGACGACCTGCACGTCCCAGTTGCCTTCGGGGATCGGCGAGACGGGGGCGCTGGCGGTTGCGGCGGCGCCGCCGACCGCTTCAGCCGCGGCCGCGCCGCCCGCCATCCAGGCGTCGGGCGCCTCGATGGTCTGCTTCAGCGTGGCCAGATACAGCGCGACGTCGGCGCCGTTCAGCACGCGGTGGTCGCCGGTGATGGTGAACGGGGTTCCCTGCGGACCGTTCGCGGCGATCGCGAGGATCGCGGCGATGCCGGGGGTGGGGATCGCGGTGAAGTGCGACACCCCCAGCATGCCCATGTTGGAGATCGTGAAGGTGGGGTTGGAATACTCGGCCGGGGCGAGCTTGCGCACGCGGGCGCGCTCGACGAGCCCGGTCCAGTCGCCCTGCAGCGCTTCCAGCGATTTCTTCTCGATGCCGTGCAGGATCGGCACCACCAGGCCGCCGTCGTTCGACATCACGGCCACGCCGAAGTCGTGGTTCGCCCGCTCGACCAGCTTGTCGATCGGCTGGTAGGCCCAGTTCATGCGCGGGAACTTCGCCATCGCGACCGAGCAGGCCTTGGCGATCGCCACCGTCACCGAGACCTTGTTCGCCTTGGCGGCGGCGGTGAGCTTCGACGTGTCGATGTTCACCGTGACGTTGAAGGTCGGCAAGGTCAGCGATGCGGTCATCGCGTGCGAGACCGCCTTTTCCATCGAGGTCATCGGACGGCCCTGGCCCGGCACGTCGACCTGCGGCAGCGCGTGCGCGACCTCGGCCATGCTGGGCCGCGCGCGCGCGACGTCGGCGGCGACGATCACGCCGGCCGGGCCGCTGCCGGCGAGACCGGCGATGTTCACGCCGAGCTGCGCCGCGACCTTGCGGGCGTAGGGCGAAGCCGGGCGGCCCGACACGCGCGCCACCGGCGGCACGTTGCCGGCGGCGGCGACCTGGGCGGGCGCGGCCTTGGGCACGGGGATGTTGGCCGGCTTGTCGGCCGGATGCGGCGCGACCTTGTGGGTGTCCTTGACCTTGTGCTCGGCGGAGATCGTCACGCCGGTGTCGTTGGCTTTCGACGCGTCGTCGACGATGAAGGCCATCGGGTGGCCGACCTCGACCACGCTGCCGACGTCGGCGATCGGGCCGGAGAGGAAGCCGTCCTGGAACACCTCGACGTCCATGATGGCCTTGTCGGTCTCGACCGTGGCGACGATGTCGCCGCGCTTGATGGCGTCGCCGGGCTGCTTCTCCCAGGTGACGACGACGCCTTCGGTCATGGTGTCGGAAAGCTGCGGCATCACGATCGGCGTGCCGGCGTGATGCGGGATCATTTCGGTCGGGGCCTTCTCCTCGACGACCTCGTCGGCGGCGATCGCGATGTCGCCCTGGGTGTCGGAGATGTAGCCGAGCGCGGCGCCGACGGCGATGGTCGCGCCGACGTCGGCGAGCGGGCCGGCGAGGTAACCGGCCTTGAACACCTCGACGTCCATGATGGCCTTGTCGGTCTCGACCGTGGCGACGATGTCGCCGCGCTCGACGCGGTCACCCGGCTGCTTTTCCCAGGTGACGACGACGCCCTCGGTCATGGTGTCCGAGAGCTGCGGCATGGTAATCGCGTAGTGGTTCATAGGATTCAGGGGTCAGGATTCAGGGGTCAGGGGATTGGCGACAGTTTTGCGGTCAGCGCACTTCGCAGACCATGCAGCATGCGGCCAATTTCTCTCGTCTGTTCAAACAGGCCGAGCAATTCGGCTTCGGGGATGTATCCAAGCCTGTGTGCGAGTTCAAGCTGCGTTTCGGCTTCAGCCAGAGAACCCTGCGAAATTGAAACAAAACGCAAGTAGTCCTTCGTCGAACGCCTTGCGTGACCTTCGGCGATGTTCGAGGGGATGGAAACCGCCGCGCGCTGAAGCTGGTTGGCCAGCGCATAGGTTTCCCGTGAGGGGAAGGATTCAGTGGCCCGGTAGATGTTTTCCGTCAGTTGCATCGCCATCTGCCAGACCTTTAGATCACGGTAGTTGTTCACTCCCTGACCCCTGAATCCTGCCCCCCGACCCCTTACGCCTTGCCGAACATCTTCAGCACCGCCTTCACCACGTCCTCGTGATCGGGGATCGTGGCCTTTTCCAGCGTGTGGTTGTAGGGCTGCGGCACCAGCGCGGAGTGCACGCGAACCGGCGCGGCGTCGAGCTCGAAGAAGCATTCCTCGTTGATGATGGCGATCACCTCGGAGCCGACGCCGACCGGCGCCTCGTCCTCTTCGGCGACGACGGCGCGGTGGGTCTTGCTGACCGAAGCCTTGATGCCGGCGCGATCCAGCGGCGCGAGCGAGTAGAGGTCGACGACCTCGGCCGAGATGCCGTACTGCTTGTCGAGAATCTCGGCGGCCTTCAGGCACCAGTGCACCGAGATGTTGTAGCCGAACAGCGTGACGTCGGTGCCGGCGCGCGTGACTTCCGAGCCTTCCAGCGGGTGGAAGTATTCACCGTCGGGCACTTCGCCCTTCATGTTGTACATGAGCTCGTGTTCGTTGATGAACACCGGGTCGTCGCAGCGGATCGCCGACTTCAGCAGACCATAGGCCTGCTTGGGGTTGGACGGCGTCACCACGCGCAGGCCGGCGATGCCCATGAACACCTTCTCCATGCGCGCCGAGTGCTGCGCGCCGAGCTGGTGCGCAGCGCCGCCGGCGGAGCGGAACACGCACGGCGCGGTCAACTGGCCGCCCGACATGTAGCGGACCTTGGCCGCGGAGTTGAACATCTGGTCCATCGCCAGCCAGGCGAAGTTGACCGACATGATCTCGACGATCGGGCGCACGCCGAGGAAGGACGCGCCGACCGCGAGGCCGGTGAAGCCGCCTTCGGAGATCGGGGTGTCCATCACGCGCAGCGGGCCGTATTTCTCGTACAGGCCCTTGGTGGCCTTGTAGGTGCCGCCGGCGACGCCGATGTCCTCGCCCATGCAGATGACCAGCGGGTCACGCGCCATTTCTTCGTCGTGGGCGCGCTGGATCGCTTCCCAGTACATGATGTTTGCCATGCTTGTTCCTTTAATTCAGTGTCGCGCAGGCGCTATCAGGCGGCCTTGCCCGTGAGCCAGGGCAGCTGGGTTTCGCGGTCGGCGAGGACGTACTTCTCGAGGTCCTCGACGCGGGGTTCGGGCGACTCCTCCGAGAACTTGATCACTTCGTTCTCGATGTAGGCGTCGGTTTCCTTCTCGATCGCCTCGTAGTCGGCCATGGTCATCGCGCCTTCCGCGATCAGGCGGTCGCGCAGGATGAAGATGGGGTCGCGCTGCTTCCACAGTTCCTCTTCCTCGCGCGAACGGTAGCCGCGCGAGTCGGACATCGAGTGGCCGCGATAGCGGTAGGTCATCAGTTCGAGGAAATAGGGGCCGTTGCCGGCGCGCACGTGGTCGACGGCCTTGCGCGCGTGCTGGTAGACGATCTCCACGTCCTGGCCGTCGCACTCGTCGGCCGGGATGTTGTAGGCGGCGACGCGCTTGTGCTGGTGGATCACGGCGGTCGAGCGCTCGATCGAGGTGCCGATGCCGTAGAGGTTGTTCTCGCAGACGAACAGCACCGGCAGCTTCCACAGCGCGGCCATGTTCATGGTCTCGTGGAAGGTGCCCTGGTTGTTTGCGGCGTCGCCGAGGAAGCAGATGGCGATCTCGTCACCGCCCTTCAGCTGGATCGCCTTGGCGATGCCGGCGGCGAGCGGGAAGGGGCCGCCGACCAGCGCGTAGCCGCCCATGAAACGCTTGCCGGCGTCGAAGATGTGCATCGAGCCGCCGCGGCCCTTGCTGGAGCCGGTTTCCTTGCCGTACAGCTCCGCCATCACTTCCTTCGGGTCGGCGCCGCACTTGATCGCGTGGACGTGGTCGCGGTAACCGGTGATCACGTAGTCGTGGCCGGGGCGCGCGGCTTCCATCACGCCGTTGCAGCAGGCTTCCTGGCCGGGATAGAGATGGAGGAAGCCGCCGATCTTGCGCTCGATGTAGGCCTGGTAGCAGCGCTCCTCAAAACGGCGGTGCAGCACCATTTCGCGCAGCACGCGTTTCTTGTCTTCAATCTTCATTCGGTTACCCTTGTTGGATGGGGTCGGAAAAAGCAAACGCGCAATTATCCGAGAAACCCTACCGGCCATCAAGAAAACAGCCCAGCCACGGAGTCGAAATGCTGCCCAAACTGTCAGAAAACAGACACGAACTCACCGCCAGATCGCTCGAAGCGGCAGGCCACGCGCTGCTGCTGTTGCCCGAATCGAAGGCGCTGCCCGACGTGCCGGGCGCCGCCGAACTCAGGGCCGCGATGAAGCGCCGCGACCTCAAGGCCGACGCGCTGGCGAAGACGCCGGTCGCGGTGCAGCTGCCCGGCGGAACGCTCGCGGTATTCGCCATGCTCAAGGGCGATGCGACCTCCTTCGACACCCACGAGCGGGTGCGCCGCGCGCTCGCGCTGCTGATGGCCGAGCATCCGAAGTCGCTGACGCTGGGGGTGTTCGGCGACGACGCATTCAGGGCACGCGCGGCCGAAGCCGCCGCCTACGTCGCGCTGGTCAACGCGGTGCCGCTGCCGTCGCGCAAGTCGAAGCCCGATCCCGTGCTGAAAACCGTGCAGCTGCACGGCTTCAGGTCTGCCGACGGCGGCGTCCGCGTGCGCGCGCTCGCCGAGGGCAACGTGCTGACACGCAGCCTCACCGTGCAGGGGCCGGACGAGCTCACGCCCGGCGTCTACCGCAAGCGCATCAAGGCGCTCGCCAGGGAATACGGCTGGGACGTCGAGGAGTTCCCCTTCGACAAGCTCCGGAAGATGGGCGCCGGCGCCTTCTGCGCGGTGGCGCAGGGTTCGCCGGCGAAGGACGCGGCGATCGTGCGCATCAGCTACAAGGGGTCCAAGAAGGGGGCAGGGGTCAGGGGGCAGGGGGCAGGGAGGAAGGTGGCCTTCGTCGGCAAGGGCATCTGCTTCGATACCGGCGGCCACAACCTCAAGCCCGCCAAGTACATGCAGGGCATGCACGAGGACATGAACGGCTCGGCGGTGGTGCTCGGCATCCTCGCCGCGGCGTCGCGGATGAAGCTGCCGGTCGCGCTCGAAGGCTGGGTCGCGCTCGCCGAGAACCACATCAGCCCCGCGGCCTACCGGCAGAACGAGGTGGTCACGGCGCTGAACGGCACCACCATCGAGGTCGTCCACACCGACGCCGAAGGGCGCATGGTGCTCGCCGACACGCTGACGCTGGCGGCGAAGGGCAAGCCCGATCTCATCGCCGACTTCGCGACGCTGACCGGCTCGATGCACTACGCGCTCGGCAGCCGCATGTCGGGCGTGTTCGCCACCTCGAGCGCGCTCGCGCACCAGGCCTCGCGCGCGGCCACCGCGAGCGGCGAGCGCATCGTCGTGTTCCCGTATCCCGAGGACTACGACGCCAGCCTCGAGTCGAGCGTCGCCGACGTCAAGCAGTGCAGCATGGAAGGCGAGGCCGACCACATCCTCGCCACCCGCTTCCTGTCGCGCTTCGTCGGCGACACGCCGTGGCTGCACATGGACCTGTCGGGGCACAGCTGCAAGGGCGGGCTCGGCGCGGTGATGAGCGATGCCAACGGCTTCGGCGTCGCGTGGGGCATCCACCTGCTCGAGGCGGTCGCCGGCTGAGCTACAGCTGGTCGGCGATGAACTCAGCGATGTAGTCGCCCCAGCCGACCGGCTTCGCTTCGGTCCATTCCTGCGAACGCGCGAAATCGGCCTCGAACAGCTCGCGGGCGAGGCGGTCGACGAAGCGCGGGTCGGAAGTCGCGAGGTTGGTTTCCTGGTTGATGCGCAGGCTGAGCTTGTCGAAGTTGGCCGAGCCGACGATGGCCCAGCCGTCGTAGAGCGCGGCCTTGACATGGGTCATGCCGGGGTAGCCGTAGACGCGGATGCCGTTGGCGATGAAGGCGCGCGCGGCGAGCAGGTTGGCGCTGTTCATGAAGCCGGAATCGTTGCGGGTGGGCAGGACGACGCGCACGTCGACCCCGCGCCGGCGCGCGCGGATCAGCTCGGCGATCAGCTCGTCGTCGGACAGGTAGGGCTGCTCGATGTAGATGCGCGCCTTCGCCTCGCGGATCGCGGCGAGCTGGGCGCGCAGGATCTGGGCGTCGCCGGTGCGCGTGTAGAGTGGGCGGAGGTCGATGAAGTCGGGCGCGTCTGCCGCCGCGGCGCCGGGCTCCTGCTTCAGCGACGCGATGAAGAAGGCGAGGTCGCCGCCGGGACCGGTATGCGCCCAGCGCTTGTCGAAGTCCTTGCGCAGTCGCCCGACGACGGGCCCCTCCACCACCACCATCAGGTCGTGCCACTCGTAGCGGTATTCGCGGCCGATGTTCATGCCGCCGAGGAAGGCCTGCCTGCCGTCGACGACGATGACCTTGGTGTGGTCCGACGTGAGCCACGGGTTGTTGACCACGCGCACGTCGACCTTCGCGTCGCGGCGCAGGTAGTCGGCGATCGACAGCGGCGGCTGCCGCCCGGAGTAGTAGGGGGACTGCTTCGGAACCTGGCCGGCGGTCAGGGTGCCGAGGCGGTCGATCAGCACGCGCACGCGGATCTCGTGCGAGCGGGCCTTGAGCAGGTCGGCGATGCGCAGCGCATAGTCGTCGGTGTCGAAGATGTAGAGGCGGATGTCGACCGATTCGCGCGCCTCCTGGATCGCCTGCACCAGCGACACGAAAAAGGCCTCGCCGTCGATCAGCGGCTCCATGCGGCCGCGGGTGCGGTCGGGGCCGACCAGCGCGTCGAGCCGCAGCTCCCACGCGTCGAGGTCCATGCCGGGGCCGCCGGCGAGCGGCGGCACGGCGACGGGCGTCGCGGCGACGCCGCGCGGCAGCAGCACGGCGCCGGTATGCGTGGTCAGCCAGAACAGCCGGTGCGTCATCGTGAGCGGATGGCGCAGGGTGCTGAAGACGTGGCTGCGCAGCGTCAGGGCGTCGACCAGGCGCAGCGAAAAGTCGAGCTGGTGCCCCGGCGGCAGCGGGCTTGGCGGCTGCGCGATGAACACCGACAGCTTGCGGGAGGTGTCGAGCAGCACGAAGGCCCCGCCCAGCTCGTCCCCGCCGACGGCGAACAGCACGGGCCCAGGGGCGTCGCCGTCGCGGGCGAGCTCGGCGCTCAGCCAGTCGTTCGCCTGCGCGGCGAACGCCGCCTCGCTGACGCGTCGCGCGACCCGCAGCGCCGCGGGCTTGTCCTCGAAGCGGACGGTGCGCAGCCGGCCGTCGCCGCCGCGATGCAGCACGAAGTCGCTGCCCTGGACCGTGACCAGCGTTCCGGTCGCGCGATCCGCCGGCGCGAGCCGCTCCAGCAGCGTTTCCATCAGCGCCTGCCAGCGCGGGTAGCCGAGCAGCGTGACCGGCTGCCAGTCGGGCTGCAGCGCTTCCGGTGCGTCGGCAGCCGGGTCCATCATGGCGGTGCGGTAGTTGTGGCTGTCGGGGTCGAGGTCGTCGGCGGGCCAGGACGCCGCGAGGAAGGCCCTGTCCTGGCCGACGCTGTATTGCAGCACCAGCTGGCCGTTGCGGTAGAACGCGCCGTCCGGCGCAAGGTCGAGCAGTGCCGCGGCATCGTCCGCGGCCGGGGGGCGGGCGGCGCAGCCGCCGAGGCACAGCGCCAGCACGACCAGCAGGGTCGTCCAGATCGGCGCGGCAGGTTGGCGGGCGGCACGGCGCATGCGACCATCATCGCCGACCGTCCGCGCGCAGGCAATCCCGCCTGCGTCGCGGGGCATTTCCGAGGAACCGCGTTGACCGTCCCGCAAGGCATGAGCCCTCCCGACCTGACGCTCCTGCACGTCGACGACGCGCTGGTCGTCGTCGACAAGCCGAGCGGCCTGCTGGCGGTTCCGGGGCGGGGACCGGACAAGCAGGACTGTCTCGCGGCGCGGGTCCAGGCGCGCTATCCCGACGCCCTGGTCGTGCACCGTCTCGACATGGCGACGTCCGGGCTGATGGTGATGGCGCGCGGCGCGGCGGCGCAGCGCGCGCTCTCCATCGCTTTCGCCGCGCGCGCCCTCGGCAAGCGCTATCTCGCCGTCGTGGCGGGGCGGCCCGAGGCGCCGCAGGGCTGGGGGGCGATCGAGCTGCCGCTCATCGGCGACTGGCCCAATCGGCCGCGGCAAATCGTCGACCGCGAGCGCGGCAGGCCGAGCCTCACCCGCTGGCGGGTGCTCGGGGAGGCGGCGGGAGGGGCGTGCAGCCGGCTCGAACTCGAGCCGGTCACCGGTCGTTCGCACCAGCTGCGCGTGCACCTTGCAGCGATCGGGCATCCCATCGTCGGTGACGCCCTCTACGCGCCGCCCGACGTGCAGGCACAGGCCTCGCGCCTGCTGCTGCATGCGTGGTCGCTGCGCTTCGCGCATCCGGTGACGGGGGCGGCGCTGGAATTCGACTGTCCGGCGCCGTTCTGAGAGGGCGCTGCGCCGTGGCGGGCGCAGCGCAGGGGTCAGACGTGGGCGAGCTGCTGCTCGATCTCGGTGAAGGTGTCGGCGACTTCGGTGGTCTGCACCACCACGCCGAGCTGCTTGCACAGCTGCGACAGCGACAGCAGCCCGCGCACCATCTGGCGGCCCTCGGTGTGCTCGATGACCAGAGCATGCTGGCGGCCGCGGGCCTTCAGCGTCTCCAGCACGTGGCCGACGCGGGCGTGCGCGATGTCGTCATAGTCGATCGCCTCGAGCCGGTCGACCGGCACCATGACGTCGGCGACCAGCACCTCGTCGTGGCGGATGCCGCGGCTCTGCACGATCTGCAGGGGCTTCTCGCCGTGGATGTCGGTGCTGGTGATGAGTCCTGCCACGCGGTCATGGCTGTCCATCACGAACAGCAGGCGCACCTTGCGGCGGATCATGCGCTGCTCGGCCTGCATGATGGTGTCGCCGGGCGTCGCGATGAAGGCGGTGAGGCGGCGGAAATCGGTCATGACGTCGAGCGCCGGATTCTCCAGCGAGACCCGCTCGGGCAGGACGCAGGCGGGCCGCAACAGGCCGGCATCCTTTTCGAGATTGCGTGAGGGCAGGCGGCTGTAGTTCATGGCGTGTCTCCTTGTATCGGTTGCTGGACTCCCGGCAGCCCGTTGCGTGGGCAGCGCTGGAAGGAGTCATCCTCTGCCTCGCAAGTCCGTCTGTCCATTCAAGATTTTTTTGCAGGGCATAAATTGTCCTTGTCCCCGGACCGGCGGCTCATCCCGCCATCGCGCGGGCGTGGAACGCCAGATGCTCGCCGATGAAGCTGGCGATGAAGTGATAGCTGTGGTCGTAGCCGTCCTGCATCCGCAGCGTGAGCGGAATGCCGCGCGCGGCGCAGGCGTCCTGCAGGTGCTGCGGGAAAAGCTGCTCGGCGAGGAATTCGTCGGCGGTGCCCTGGTCGATCAGGGCGGGCGGCAGCGGCGCCCCGGCCCTGACGAGGCAGGTGGCGTCGTATGCTTCCCAGGCCTGCCTGTCGTCGCCGAGATAGGCGCCGAAGCAGCCTTGCCCCCAGGGGCTCAGCACCGGGTTGCAGATCGGGGCGAACGCGGAGACCGAGGCGTACATGCCGGGATTCTTCAGCGCGCAGACCAGCGCACCGTGGCCGCCCATCGAGTGCCCGCTGATGGCGCGCCTGCCCGGGATCACCGGGAAGCTCCCCTCGACCAGCGCCGGCAGTTCGCGGGTGACGTAGTCGTACATGTGGTAGTGCGTCGCCCACGGCGGCTGGGTCGCGTCGACGTAGAAGCCCGCGCCCTGGCCGAGGTCGTAGCGCTCCGGCAGGTCGGGCACGCCCTCGCCGCGCGGGCTGGTGTCGGGCATGACGAGGATCAGCCCGAGTTCGGTGCAGTAGCGCTGCGCGCCGGCCTTCACCCGCACGTTGTCGTCGGTGCAGGTGAGCCCCGACAGCCAGTAGACCACCGGCAGCTTTTGCGTCGCCGCCTGCGGCGGCAGGTAGACCGAGAAGGTCATCGTGCAGCGGCAGGTTTCGGACTCGTGCTGCCAGCGCTCGAGCCAGCCGCCGAATTCCCTGATTCTTTCGACCTGTTTCATCGCCGCCTCAGAAAATGATGACCGAGCGGATGCTCTTGCCTTCGTGCATCAGGTCGAAAGCCTTGTTGATGTCCTCGAGCGGCATGGTGTGGGTGACCAGCCTGTCGAGCTCGATCTTGCCCGCCAGGTAGTTGTCGACGTAGCCGGGCAGTTCGGTGCGGCCCTTGACGCCGCCGAACGCGGTGCCCTTCCAGGTGCGGCCGACGACGAGGTTGAACGGCCGGGTGCAGATCTCCTTGCCGGCGCCGGCGACGCCGATGATGGTGGACACGCCCCAGCCCATGTGGGTGCACTCGAGCGCGTCGCGCATGACATTCACATTGCCGATGCACTCGAACGAATAGTCGACGCCGCCCTTGGTCAGGTCGCGGATGTATTCGACCAGCGAGCCGCCGACTTCGGTCGGGTTGATGAAATCGGTCGCGCCGAGCGCTCTCGCCATTTCGAACTTGTCGGGGTTGATGTCGATGGCGAGGATGCGGCTGGCCTTGGCCATCACCGCGCCCTGGATCGCCGACAGGCCGATGCCGCCGAGGCCGAACACGGCGACGGTCGAGCCGGCTTCGACCTTGGCGGTGTTGAGCACCGCGCCGATTCCCGTCGTCACGCCGCAGCCGAGCAGGCACACCTTGTCGAGGGGCGCGGCGGGGTTGATCTTGGCGAGCGCGATTTCCGGCACCACGGTGTACTCGGAGAAGGTCGAGCAGCCCATGTAGTGGAAGATCGGCTTGCCGTCCTTGGAGAAGCGGCGCGTGCCGTCGGGCATGTAGCCGGTCCACACGGTGGCGGCGATCGACTGGCACAGGTTGGTCTTGGGCGAGGCGCAGTACTCGCAGTGCCCGCACTCGGGGATGTAGAGCGGAATGACGTGGTCGCCGGGCTTCAGGGTTTTCACGCCGGGCCCGCACTCGACGACGATGCAGCCGCCTTCGTGGCCGAGGATGCACGGGAAGGCGCCTTCCGGGTCGTCGCCCGACAGCGTGAAGGCGTCGGTGTGGCAGACGCCGCTCGCCACCACTTTCAGCAGCACCTCGCCTTCGCGCGGGCCTTCGACGTCCACCTCCTCGATCGACAGCGGCTTCTTGGGTTCCCAGGCTACGGCGGCACGTGATTTCATGGACAGGCTCCTTGAGGGTCGGCGATCGCGGCGGCTTCGGCGCCGCGCGGGGTTTCCCAATATAGTCGGCGCTCAGCCGGTCTGCTCGAGCAGCTTCTGGTAGGCGGCCTCGAACAGATCGACACCGTCCTTCTGCAGGGTGTTGCCCACCACGTCGAGGTCGATGCCGAGCCGGGCGAGCTCGGCGAGTTGCGCCTCGGCCTCGGCGACGCCTTCCTCCAGCTGCGGCGCCGGCTTGCCGTGGTCGCGCAGCGCCTCCAGCGTCTTGTCGGGCAGCGTGTTGATGGTCTCGGGGCCGACCAGCGGCTCGACGTAGAGCAGGTCGTGGTAGTCAGGGTTCTTGGTGCTGCTGCTCGCCCATACCAGCGTCTGCGGCGTCGCCCCGAGCTTCGCCAGTGCGGCGAAGGCCTCGCCGTGGAAGATGCGCCGGTAGCGCTGGTACGCGAGCTTGGCCATCGCCACCGCGGCGCGGCCGCGCAACGACAGCGCCTCCCGCGTGCCGATCGCGGTCAGCTGCGTGTCGACCAGCGTGTCGACGCGCGACAGGAACAGGCTCGCCACCGCCCGGCTGCGGCGCACGTCGGCCCCGGCCTGGGCGCGCGCCGCGAGCCCGCGGATGTAGGCCTCGAAGACCGCCTCGGTCTGGGCGACCGAGAACAGCAGGGTGACGTTGACATTGATGCCGAGTGTGGTGAGCGCCTCGAACGCGCTGAGCCCTTCGGGCGTGCCCGGCACCTTGACGAGCAGGTTGCGGCGGCCGACGCGGGCGGCGAGGCGCTGCGCCTCCTCGACGGTTCGCATCGAGTCGTAGGCCCAGCGCGGCGCGACTTCCAGGCTGACGAATCCGTCCTGCCCGCCGCTGGCTTCGTGCACCGGAAGCAGCAGGTCGCAGGCGGCCTGCACGTCGGCGATGACCAGCGCCTCGTAGCGCCGTTCGGCGTCCGGCTCGTCGGCCTTCAGCCGCGCCAGGTCGTCGGCGTAGTAGGGGCTGCCGGCGAGCGCGTTGTGGAAGATCGACGGGTTCGAGGTCACGCCCGTCACGCCGTCCTCGGCGATCAGCCTGTCGAGGGCGCCGTCGCGGATCAGGCTGCGCGACAGGTTGTCGAGCCAGAGGCGCTGGCCGAGGGCGGTGACGTGCTGCGTGGGATTCATGCGCGGTTCTCCTGTGCGAAATGGCAAGCTTGATCAATAGGGTAGAACGGCCTTGTGACAGCAAGTTCACGGGTTTCTGCGCTTCGGGCGCCAGGCCGCGCCTGTGCTAGACTCCGCCGCATTCTCCCGGCTTCTCTCCGCATATTCCCATGTCTGGCAGCACCCTCGGCAAACTGTTCTGTGTCACCGTGTTCGGCGAGTCGCACGGCCCCGCCATCGGCTGCGTGGTCGACGGCTGCCCGCCCGGGATGGAACTCGCCGAGGCCGACATCCAGCACGACCTCGACCGCCGCAAGCCCGGCACCTCGCGCCACGTCACCCAGCGGCGCGAATCCGACACGGCGGAGATCCTCTCCGGCGTGTACGAGGGCAGGACCACCGGCACGCCGATCGCGCTGCTGATCCGCAACGAGGACCAGCGCAGCAAGGACTACGGCAACATCGCCGATACCTTCCGCCCCGGCCACGCCGACTACACCTACACGCAGAAATACGGCTTCCGCGATCCGCGCGGCGGCGGCCGCTCGTCCGCCCGGCTGACCGCGCCGATCGTCGGCGCCGGCGCCATCGCCAAGAAGTGGCTGAAGGAAAAGTACGGCATCGTGATCCGCGGCTACATGAGCGCGCTCGGCCCCGTCGACATCCCCTTCGAGTCGTGGAGCGAAGTCAGCAACAACGCCTTCTTCTCGCCGAGCGCCGCCATCGTGCCGCAACTCGAGGAATACATGGACGCGCTCAGGAAATCGGGCGACTCGGTCGGCGCGAAGGTCACGGTCGTCGCCGAGAACGTGCCGCCCGGCTGGGGCGAGCCGCTCTACGACAAGCTCGACGCCGACCTTGCCCACGCACTGATGGGCCTGAACGCCGTCAAGGGCGTGGAGATCGGCGACGGCATGCAGGCCGCGCGCCAGCTCGGCACCGAGCATCGCGACGAGATCACGCCGGACGGCTTCCTCTCCAACCACGCCGGCGGCGTGCTCGGCGGCATCTCGTCGGGGCAGGCGATCGTCGCCCACGTCGCGATCAAGCCGACCTCGTCGATGCGCCTGCCCGGCCGCTCGGTCGACCTCCACGGCCAGCCGATCGAGGTCGTCACCCACGGCCGCCACGACCCCTGTGTCGGCATCCGCGCCACTCCCATCGTCGAGGCGCTGACGGCGATCGTGCTGATGGACCATGCGTTGCGTCACCGTGCGCAGTGCGGCGACGTCGCGAGCGGCACCCCGGTGGTGCCGGGCCAGGCCGGCTGAACTCCGCCGCCGCCGGCGCGGCGCAGCTGGCGATCATCCACCGCCCGGCCCTGGCGGTTGCCCGCAGGCCGCGATGCGAGCCGAGAATGGCTGGAGCGCCGTCGCCCGACCCTACGTGGCGTTGACGAAACCGCGACGTGCGCTAGGTTTAAAGTCCCGTGCTCCGTGTGCAGGCGCCATGCGACTTCCGATCAGCCTGAAGATCTTCAGCATCACCCTGGCGCTGCTCGTGCTGATGGTGGTCGTCACCTGGCTGTCGGTGCTCAATTTCCGCCACCTCAACAACCAGGTGCGTGCGCTGTCCGACTGGTACCTGCCGCTGCAGCAGCAGGTCGCCAGCGTGGAAATCCTGATCCGCCAGCAGATGGTCCACATGGAGCGGGTGATGGCGGGGATGGAGGCGGCGCGCCCCGACCCCGAGTATCTGGCGAAGGAGTCGAACCACTTCGACATGCGCGGCGTCAACGCCGACCAGATCATCGATTCCTCGCTGCGCTTCCTCGCCGAGGCCGAAGCGGAAAAGGGCATCGAACTCGACCGCGTGACGCTCGCCGTACTTGGCAAGCAGCTGCCCGCGATCCAGACCGCCCGCCAGCACTTTCACATGACCTTCCGGCTGTTCCAGATCGAGGCCGAGGAGGGCACGCCGCGTTCGCAAACCATCGTTCGCGAATCGCTGCTGCGCGAGAAGGACACCGTCGACGTCGAGATCGGCAAGACCATCGACATCCTCAACAAGCTGACCCAGGACACCGCGATCCAGGCCAAGGCGGAGGAGAAGCGCGCGACCACGCTCAACTGGATCGTCACCGCCATCGCCACCACGCTCGGGCTCATCTTCGCCGGTTTCGTCACCCGCTCGCTGGTCGACCCGGTCAAGCGCCTGCTGGGCGGCACCCGTGCGGTGGAGGCGGGCGATCTCGACGTGGAAATCCAGGTGCGCACGCACGACGAGCTCGCCACGCTGGCCACCTCGTTCAACCACATGGTCGTCGGGCTGCGCGAGAAGGAACGCATCCGGGAAACCTTCGGCCAGTACGTCGACCCGCGCATCGTGAAGAATCTGCTGGAGAACCGCATCGGCGCCGACCGTGGCGTGCGCCAGGTGATGACGGTGTTCTTCTCCGACCTGGAAGGCTTCACGCGGATGTGCGAGGGCCTCACGCCGGACGCTGCGGTGCGCTTCCTCAACCGCTATTTCTCGATGATGTCCGAAGTGGTCCGTGGCCAGCAGGGCATCGTCGACAAGTACATCGGCGATTCGGTCATGGCCTTCTGGGGCCCGCCTTTTGCCGATCCCGCCGATCACGCGCGGCTCGGCTGCCTCGCCGCGCTCGAGCAGATGCGGAAGATGGACGACTTCCGCGCCTGGCTGCCCGAGATGTTCGGCATCCGCCACGGCCTGCCCGAGGTCAACGTGCGCATGGGACTCGCCAGCGGCGAGGTCACCGTCGGCAACATCGGCTCCGAGACCTCGCGCGGCTACACCGTCATCGGCGACACCGTGAACCTCGCCTCGCGCCTCGAGCAGGCCAACAAGTTCTACGGCACCTGGATCCTCGTGAGCGAAGGCACGCGCAGTCTCGCGGGAGACAGCCTGGCCTTCCGCGAGATCGACAGCCTGCGGGTCGCCGGCAAGCTGGAGCCGGTCAGGGTCTACGAGCTGCTGGGCCTCGCAGCCGATCAGGACGACATCGGACGGCAGCGGGTCCAGGCCTACGAAACGGGGCTCGCGCGCTATCGTGCGCAGGACTGGGACGCCGCCGAAGCGGCGTTTCGTGAATGTCTCGCCGTTTTCCCGGGAGATCGCCCCAGCCAGGCCATGCTGGAGCGCGTCGCGGCGTTCCGGCAGACGCCGCCCGAGACCGGGTGGGACGGCGTCTGGGTGGCGACCACCAAGTAGGTCGGGTCAGTTGGCGAGCGCCTCGTCGCCGTGGCAGGTGCAGCCCGGTTCGGTGCTGACGGTGTTGTCGCAGCAGACGATCTTGCCGGCGCGGCAGCCGCAGATGCCCTTGTGGCCCTTGCAGCAGTCGATCTGCGCGAGGCGATCACCGTTTGCATGCGTCAGGCAGGCCGCGGGCGAGCGCGCTTCGGTGGCGGGCATGCGGTCGACGGTCGGGTCGGCGGCGGCGGAAAGTGCGAAGCCGGCCGGCAGGAATGCCAGCGCGGCGAGCAGGGTACGGATGCGCATCAGGGTCTCCTCGGCAGAAGCAGGCCGCCTCACTATAGCCGATCGCGTGCGCGCCTAGGCGTCGCGCAGCAGCAGGGCCAGCATCAGAGCCGCGGCCACCAGGATCGTCGCCAGCAGGCCGAAGGCGCTGCCGTAGCCGGCGACGCCGACCACGAAGCCGGTGAGCACCGGGCCGATCGACTGGCCGACGTCCATCACGGTGCGCAGCACGCCCATCGACGAGCCGTAGCGGCCGTCCTTCGTCAGGTCGGCGACGAGCGCGGCGGTGGACGAGGTGACGGTGGCGAAGCCGAGGCCGAACGCGAGGCTCAGCGCCGTGAGGCCGACGAAGCTCGGGAACGCCGGCAGCAGCGCCACGCTCGCCGCACCGATCGCGAGGCCGGGCAGGATGACGCGGCGGCGCCCGACGCGGTCGGACACGCGGCCCATCAGCGGCTTGGCGAACACGATGCTGAGAAGCTGCACGCCGAGGATGACGCCGATCTGCCACGCCGGAATGCCGAGCGAGGCGGCATACAGTGCGAGGAAGGCTTCGATCGCGCCGAACACCAGGTACTGTGCCGCCTCGACCGTGCTCACCAGCATGATGCCGCGGTCGCGCAGCACGGTTCCGAGGCTCGTCCAGAAGTGGGGCAGCTCGAGCCTGCCCTTCGGCTTCGGCTCCTCGTCTCTGAGCAGGAGGCCGGCGCCCAGCGCCAGCACCCCGGCGATCGCGCAGGCGACGTACACCGCGCCGAAGCTCGCCAGCGAGATCAGCGTGCCGCCGAGGAAGGGCGCGATCGAACGGCCGACGATGGTGACCGAGGAATACGTCGACAGCCGTGCGGCGCGGTCGGCGCTGTAGCGTTCGGCGATCGCCGCGGTGGCCACGGTGCCGAAGATCGCGGTGGCGAAGCCGTGGTAGAAGCGCACCGCCATCAGCTGCCACGCGGTTTCGATCACCAGATAGAGGAAGGGCGCGGTGGCGAACACGACCAGCGAGGCGAGCAGCACGCGCCGCTTGCCGAGATGGTCCGAGAGCGCGCCGGCCGGATAGCTGATGAGGATGCCGGGGATCGTCGACGCCATCACGATCCAGCCGATCTCGGCGGGCGTCGCGCCGAGCGAGGCGGCGAACAGCGGCAGCACCGGCGTCTTCGACAGCGTCGAGCTGAAGATGGCAAGGCCGCCGATGAGGGCGATGAGGACGAAGAAGGCGGGGCGGGCGGGTCTCATGGTCGGGAATGTAGTGCGAAAAAAGCCGGCATGCGAAAGAATCCGCCATGTGATGAAGCCAGATACCCCGTCCGTCCTGTTCGGCGCATTCGACCGCCACAACTTCGGCGACCTGCTGTTTCCGCATCTGCTGGCGGCGCTGCTGCCGGGGCGGACGTTCGCATTCGCCGGCCTGGCGGCGCGCGACCTGCGGGGCTTCGGCGGCCACCAGGTGGTGCCGCTCGGCGGACGTCCGACGCACCTGGTCCATGCCGGCGGCGAGCTGCTGACCTGCAGTGCCTGGGAGGCAGCGGTCATGCTGCTCGACCCAGCCGACGCCCCGGGAACGGTCGCGCGCTACGACTGCGATCCGGCGGCAGGCGCCGCGTGGGCCGCCCGCCAGCTCGGCACGTCGCGCAGCGTGCCCTATGTGGCGGGGCGCGACGTGCTGGCGCCTGGCGGTACGCTGATCTTCAACGCGGTCGGCGGGGTCGAGTGGGCGCGCCTGCCGGCCGCGCAGCGGGCGGAAGCGCGGATGGCGCTCGCGCAGGCGGACTGGCTCAGCGTGCGCGATCATGTCACCCAGGCCGCGCTGCGCGCCGAGGGCATCGCCGCCCCGCTGTGCCCCGACGCGGCGGTGATGGTGGCCGCGTGCTTCGGCGACGTGATTCGCCGGCACGCTCAGCAAGGCGACGTGCGGACCACGCGCGAGGCCTTCCCGCAGGGCTATCTCGCCTGCCAGTTCAGCGCCGACTTCGCCGACGACGCGAGCCTCGACGCGCTCGCGCAGGGCCTCGCGCGCGTCGCTGCCGACAGCGGGCTCGGGGTGGCGCTGTTCCGCGCCGGGGCGGCGCCCTGGCACGACGACGCCAGGCTTCATGCAAGCCTGCTGCGGCGGCTGCCGGCCGGCATCGCGCGGCTGTTCCCTTCCTTGCATCTGTGGGACATCTGCGCACTGATCGCGGCCAGCCGCGGCGTGGTGGCGAGCAGCCTGCACGCCCGCATCGTCGCGCTGGCGTACGGCCTGCCGCGGGTCAGCCTCACGCCGCCGCAACAGCGCGAGGGCCCTGGCAAGGTGGCGGCGTTCGCCGAGACCTGGGAGCCGGACGCGCTGCCGCGCAGCGTGGCGGTCGGCGAGGTCGCACCTGCCGTGGCGCAGGCGCTTGCGGTGCCTGCCGCCGTGCTGCACGACAACGCCGCGCAGTTGCCGGCCGCCTACCTCGAGAGCCAGGCGCATTGGGCCGGCCTGTTGCCGCCCCCGGGGCTTGCGCAATAATCCGGACTTGTCCGCTAATCGGCCCCGCCGCCCAAAAATGCCCATCGATTCCCTGTCGCCCGCCGACCTCCGCCTGACCATCGATCCCGCCGCGCTGGGGTTCGCGGACACCTCCGAGCTGGTCGAGGAGCCGCTGCCCTGGATCGGCCAGGCGCGTGCCGAGGCCGCCGCGCGCTTCGGCCTCGCGATGGAGCTTCCCAACTACAACCTGTTCGTGCTCGGCGACGTCGGCAGCGGGCGCTCGTCGCTGCTCAAGCAGGCGATGGCCGAGGCGGCGGCGAAGCGGCGCGTGCCCCCCGACCTGTGCTACCTGCACAACTTCGACGCGCCGGAGCGCCCGCTGGCGCTCCGTCTGCCGGCGGGCGAGGGGCGGCTGTTGCGCCAGCTGCTGGCGCAGACGGTGAAGACCCTGCAGGCGGAGATCCCGCAGCGCCTCGAGGGCCAGGACTACAAGGCCGAGAGCGAGCGCATCGAGCAGGCATGGAAGGACGAGGTGGCGCGGCACTATGCAGCGCTGAGCGCGTTCGCCGAGGCACGCAGCTTTTCGCTGCACCGTGAGGCCGGGCGCATGGTGTTCACCCTGACCGGCAAGAAGGGGCAGGCGCTGACCGAGGACGAGGTGCTGGCGCTGCCGAAGGCGCGCCGCGCACAGATCGAGCAAAGCGAGCAGGAGTTGCGCGCCGAGATTACCCGCTACATCGAACTCACCCAGCCGCTCGAGCGCGCGATGAACGAAGCGCTGGCGGCGCTGCGGCGCCAGGTGGTCAAGCCGCTCGTCGAACGCGAGCTGCAGGCGATCCGCGCCGGTCTCAGGAAGCAGATCAAGGACGCGACCAAGCTCAACGCCTACCTCGAGGCGCTCGAGCAGGACGTGTTCGACAACCTCGAACTGTTCCACGGCGGCGAGGACGACGAGGGCCGCCAGGCGGACCTCGATGCGCTGCTGGCGCGCTACCGCGTCAACCTGGTCGTCGACAACGGCGGGCGCGCTGGCGCGCCGGTGATCGTCGAGGAGAATCCCCTGTTCCGCGCGCTGTTCGGCAGCATCGAATACCAGTCCGAGAACGACGTGCTGGTGACCGATTTCTCGCGCATCCGCGCCGGCAGCCTCCTGCTGGCGCATGGCGGCTTCCTGATGCTGCACCTCGCCGACGTGCTGGCCGATCCGCTGGTGTGGGAGAAGCTGCGGCGCTTCCTGCGCAGCGGGCGGCTGCAGATCGAGGAGCCCGGCGTGTCGTACTCGCCGATCGCAGCCGTGTCGCTGATGCCGGAGGCGGTCGACGTCGAGGTCAAGCTGGTGCTGGTCGGCTCGCGCGAGCAGTACTACGAGCTGCAGGAGGCGGCACCGGAAGTCGCCCGCCACTTCCGCGCCAAGGTCGATTTCGCCGACAGCTTTCTCGCCAGCGCCGACACCCGCCGCGCGTCGGCGATCTTCGTCGCCCATGCCTGCCGCGAGCACGGGCTGCCGCACTTCTCGGCGGCGGCGGTGGCGCGGCTGCTCGAGGAGTCGCACCGCGAGGCCGGCGACCAGGCACGCGAGAGCGCGATCTTCGGCCGCACCGAGGCGCTGGTGATGGAGAGCGCGGCGATCTGCCGCGCACGCGACGCCTGTCCGGTGAGCGCGGAGGACGTCGAAGCGGCGCTCGCGGCGCACACCGCGCGCCACGATTACCCCGAGCAGCGGCTGCGCGAGGAAATCGCCGAGGGCGACGTGCTGATCGCGACTCACGGCGCGCGCATCGGGCAGCTCAACGGCCTGACCCAGATCGACCTCGGCGACTACCGCTTCGGCCTGCCGGTGCGGCTGTCGGCGCGCGCCTACGCCGGGGAGGACGGCCTGCTCAACATCGAGCGCGAGGTCGAGTTGTCCGGTCCGATCCACGACAAGGCGGTGTTCATCCTGCAGAACTACCTGGCGGCGCTGTTCGCGCCGCTCGCGCCGCTTTCGCTCAACGCCTCGATCGTGTTCGAGCAGCAGTACCACGGGGTCGAAGGCGATTCCGCTTCCTGCGCCGAGCTGTATGCGCTGCTGTCGGCACTGTCCGGGCTGCCGCTGAAGCAGGGCATCGCGGTCACCGGCGCGCTCAACCAGCACGGCGAGGTGCTGCCGGTGGGCGGCATCAACGAGAAGATCGAGGGCTGGTTCCGCGTCTGCGACGCGGCCGGTCTCGACGGCAGCCACGGCGTGCTGGTTCCGGCGCGCAACCGCCGCCACCTGATGCTGTCGCCGCAGGTGGTCGAGGCGGTGGCTGCGGGGCGCTTCCACATCCACGCCGCGGCGCACGTCAACGAGGGCATCGAGTTACTGACCGGCCTGGCGGCGGGCGATCCGGACGCGGCGGGGCACTACCCCCACGACAGCGTGCTGGGGCACGCGCAGGACACGCTGCTGGCGTACCGCCGGGCGGTCCAGCAGGTCGAGCATCCGCGGCCGCCGCGCCGGCATTTCCGCGCCGGCGAGCCGCCCCGGCGGCGCTGAATATCGGGTCGAAAGGCGCAGGCGGGTCGACTATAGTGAAAGCCGAAATCCGTCAGCAAGGAGACGATCATGAAAGCACTGCATCGCATGGAGCGGTTCCTCGATGAGCACCTGATTCCCTTCGACATCGTGGCGCATCCGCACTCGCAGACCAGCGTGGAAACCGCGCGCGCGGCAGGCGTGCCGCCGGGCCGGGTGGCCAAGGGCGTGCTGCTCAACGGCATGGACTGCCAGCTGGTGGCGATGATCCCGGCCGACGAGGAGGTTCATCTCGGCAAGCTGGGCATGGATCACGGCATGGAATTCAGCCTCGCCGACGAGGCCAGCGTGAGCCGCCTGTTCGGCGAATGCGAGCCCGGCGTGGTGCCCGGGTTGCCGAACGCCTGGGGCGTCGAAATGGTGTGGGACGACGATCTGCTGGCGCAGCCGGACATCTATCTGGAAGGCGGCGACCACGAGCGCCTGCTCCACATCGAAACCCGCTACCTGCGCGAAGCCTTCGGCGACGCGCCACACTGCCACTTCAGCCAGCCGCGCATGCAGCATCTGCAGGCCTGAGGCTGCCGCTTCAGCGCGGCGCCCGCTCGGCGAGGCGGCGGGCCAGTCGGCCTTGCTTTCCTGCGCCTGCCACAAATGGGCGACGCGCAGCGCCAGCCCGAGGTTGCCATCCGCCAGCTGCACCCCCTTCCAAACAGCCTTGCCTATCAATATAGTCGGCTGTCACGCGCGATTAACGGAAAGATGCTGGAAGGGCCCCCATGACGCCGATGCACGAGACGCCGCCCGAGGCCGGCCAGCGGCCCGCGCACAACCCGCATCGCTCGCTCGGACGCGGCATGGCGCTGGCGGCCAGCCTGGCGCTGCTGGGCGTGTTCTACCTCTACTTCGCGGACAGCCTGGAGGCGCGCAACCACCCCAATCGGCAGCTGCAGGTCGCGCCCGCCGGCGAGCTGGTGCTGAAGCGCAGCCGCGACGGCCACTACGTGTTCCCCGGCATGATCAACGGCCGGCCGGTCACCTTCCTGCTCGACACCGGCGCGACGCTGGTGTCGGTGCCGGCGCATCTGGCGGGCGAACTGGGTCTGAAGGCGGGTGCACACCAGCAGTCGGTCACCGCCAACGGTACGGTCGCCACCCGTGCCACGCGGGTGGACGCGCTGGCATTCGGACCGTTCACGCTGCAGGGCGTGCCGGCCAGCCTCAATCCGGGAATGGCCGACGACCAGGTGCTGCTCGGGATGAGCGTGCTGAAACACCTGGAGTTCAGCCAGCGTGGCGACACCCTGATCCTGCGTCCGCTGGAAAGCCGGTGAAAAAAAAGCTTTGACGTGCCCGGCTTCTGTGTTATTAATAACGCGTCTGTTGGATTCAAGCTTTAAATTGCGGTACCTCTGGTAAGCCTTTTTCCTTGAAATTCGATTGATAGGGCATGTCGCCCAATTTTTTAGATAGATAGGAAACAAAGATGGAAACGGGTACTGTTAAGTGGTTTAACGATGCAAAAGGTTTTGGCTTCATCACCCCGGACAACGGCGGCGAAGACCTGTTCGCTCATTTCTCCGCAATCAACTCCAGCGGCTTCAAGTCCCTGCAGGAAAACCAGCGCGTCAGCTTCGAAGTGACGACCGGTCCCAAGGGCAAGCAGGCTTCGAACATCCAGGTCGTGTCGTAATCATTCCGACCTGATGTGAAAAACCCCGGTTCGCCGGGGTTTTTTTATGGCCATCTTCACTTGCGGAACGCTCCATGGCACTCAAGGCCACCATCTACAAAGCCGACCTCCAGATCGCCGACATGGACCGCCATGTCTACGGCGAGCACGCGCTGACCATCGCGCGTCATCCCTCCGAAACCGACGAGCGCATGATGGTGCGGGTGCTCGCGTATGCGCTCTACGCCCAGGAGGGAATCGCCTTTACCAAGGGCCTGTTCGACGTTGACGAGCCTGAGGTGTGGGTGAAGAACCTGGCCGGCGAGATCACCCTGTGGATCGACCTCGGCCAGCCCGACGAGGCGCGCATCCGGCGCGCCTGCAGCCGTGCCGACCAGGTCGTCGTGCTGTGCTACAGCAGCAGCTGCGAGGTGTGGTGGAAGCAGATCGCGAGCAAGCTCACGCGCTTTGCCAACCTGACCGTTCTGCAGCTTGCCGCCGACACCAGCCAAGCGCTCGCGTCGCTGGCCGCACGCGGGATGCGTCTGCAGTGCATGGTGCAGGACGGCGAGATCTGGCTCAACAGCGACGAGGCAAGCGTGCCCGTCAGGCTGACCCCGCTGCAGGCGGCGGGCTGAGCCTCACTTCGACGGCGGGCAGTTCTTGATGCACACGGTCTCCTTCACGATCTGGCCGCCGCAGCCGACGAAGCAGGCGTCGTAGGCGGGCAGGCAGCCGCAGTCGTCCTGGCAGTTCGCTTTCAGCAGTTGGGCGCGCACGCCGTCCCGGGTCGGCATCTCCGGCTCGCGGTAGGGCGGCGGGAAATAGGGCCGCGGCCAGGGATCCCACCAGTAGTAGGGATAGCGGTAGGGATGGTTGTATATCCAGTCGAAGCGCAGGTCCATCTCGTAGCGGCGCAGTGCCGCGGCGTACTGCTTCAACTCGAGTTCGTAGCGCTTCAGCGTTTCGAGATAGCGCGCCTCGACCTGCGGCTCGATGCCCTCGGCGCAGGCCTGGTAGCGCTGCTCGCATTCGGCCTGGCAGGCGGTCTTCCTGGCTTCGCAGTCCTGCACGCAGGCCCGGCCCTGCGGGCCGGTCGGCGGAATCAGGCTGACCCGGGTCTGGTACTGCGGCGTGGCACAGCCGGCCAGCATGCCCAGCAGCAAGGCAACGGCGGGTAGGGTAACGCGCATCGTGCAACTCCCTCGAACGGCCACGCTTTCACAATAGCCGCTTTCAGGCCGGCTACGCGAGGAAGCGCGCCTCGAGTTCCGTCAGGTTGAGTTCCTGCAGGATCTGCTGCAGGCGCTCGCGCGCGTTCCTGCGTGCCGTGCCGGTTTTCGTGGCGATGATGAGCTCGTTCTTCATCGAATGCTCCCAGCCGACCAGCTCGGTGACGGTGACCTGGTAGCCGTGCGACTCCAGTTGCAGGCAGCGCAGCACGTTGGTGAGCTGACTGCCGAACTCGCGGGTATGGATCGGATGACGCCAGATTTCCGACAGCGGGGTTTTGCCGAAGGATTCGTTCTTGTGGCGGCGCAGCACGGCCGCGACCTCGGCCTGGCAGCAGGGCACCAGCACGATGTGGCGGGCCTGCTTGGCGAGCGCGAACTGGATCGCGTCGTCGGTCGCGGTGTTGCAGGCGTGCAGGGCGGTGACGATGTCGATGGTCGGCGGCAGCTCGTCCGACTGGATCGATTCGGCCACCGTGGCGGAGAGAAAGGACATGTGCGGAAAGCCCAGCCGCACCGCCAGCTCGCGTGATTTTTCGACCAGTTCGTCGCGCGTCTCGATGCCGTAGATGTGGCTGCCTGCGCGATCCTTCAGGAACAGGTCGTACAGGATGAAACCCAGATACGACTTGCCCGCGCCGTGGTCGGCGAGCGTCAGCGTGTCCTGCCGGCCCAGCACCTCGTCCAGCAGCGGCTCGATGAAATTGCACAGGTGATACACCTGCTTCAGCTTGCGGCGGCTGTCCTGGTTGAGCTTGCCGTCGCGCGTCAGGATGTGCAGCTCCTTCAGCAGTTCGATCGACTGGCCGGGGCGCAGCACCTCGGCCAGCGGGTCGGTGAAAGCCACTTTCGGCGGCTTGAGCGTGGGGCGCTTCATGCCGCGCCGAGCAGGCGCACTTCGCGCTGCGGGAAGGGAATGTGGATGCCGCGTTCGCGGAAGGTTTCCAGCACCGCCCGGGTGATGTCGCTCGACGCGTCATAAAAGTCGTCGACGCCCACCCAGGGCCGGATGGCGATGTTGACGCTCGAGTCCGACAGCGTCAGCACGCGGATCATGGGCTCGGGATCGTGCAGGATCTTCGGGTGCGCGGCGAGCAGGTCGTGGATCGCCGCCAGGGCCTGCTTGATGTCGGTGTCGTAGGCCACCCCGACCACCACGTCGAGTTGCCGCAGGGTGCCGAAGTTGTGCAGGATTTCGCCGACGATCTTGCGGTTGGGAATGACGACCCGCGAGCGGTCGGGATGGCTCAGCACGGTATTGAACAGCTTGATTTCCTCGACCGCGCCTTCCTCGTCGGCGATGGAAATGTATTCGCCCACCTTGAACGGCCGCGTGAAGATGATGGTCAGCCCGGCGGCCAGGTTGCCCAGCACGCCCTGCATCGCCAGCGCGATGCCGGCGCCCGCGACGCCCAGCCCGGCGATCAGCGGCAGCAGTTCGACCCCGAGGTTCTGCAGCGCCATGATGAGGAACAGCGCCAGCACCAGGCCGCGCACCATGCGCACCAGCAGCAGGCGCAGGGTCTCGTCGAGGCCGAGCCTCGCCAGCATCGCGTCGGCCATCCTGCCGAGCCAGCGTCCGACGAAATGGCCCGCCGCCAGGATCAGCAGCGCGACCACGAGCTTGGGACCGAAGCGGAGGGCGAGGTCGATCGCCGTCTCCTGGGCGTGTTGCAGGGTCTGCAGGTTCTCGTTCATGGGCGGACAGCGAAGGGGGATCGTCGAAGGGTACCAAAACCGTTGCCGAGACAGAACCATGCGGGCTTATCCGGGAAGCGGCGTTTCCGGGATAATGCCGCCTCGCCATCAGGGTTTTCCATCGTGTCAGTCGTCAACATTTCCTGCTACAAGTTCGTCACCCTCGAGGACCGCGAGGCGCTCAGGGCCGATCTCGCCGCGCGCTGCCTCGCGCTCGGCCTCAAGGGCACCATCCTGCTCGCCCCCGAGGGCATCAACGTCTTCCTCGCCGGCACGCGCGAGGCGATCGACGCCATCGTCGCCCACCTGCGCGCCGACCCGCGCTTTGCCGATCTCGCGCCCAAGGAGAGCCTGTCGGCCGAGCCGCCGTTCAAGCGGATGCGGGTGCGGCTGAAGAAGGAAATCATCACCATGAAGCACCCGCTGATCCGCCCGGAGGCGGGCCGCGCGCCGGCGGTGGCCGCCGCCACGCTGAAGGCCTGGCTCGACCGCGGCTGCGACGACGAAGGGCGCCCGGTGGTGATGCTCGACACCCGCAACGACTACGAGGTCGCCGCCGGCACCTTCGACGACGCGGTCGACTACGGCATCGGCATCTTCAGCGAATTCCCGCCGCGTCTCGCCGAGCATCTGGCCGACTACGCCGGCAAGACCGTGGTGTCGTTCTGCACCGGTGGCATCCGCTGCGAGAAGGCCGCGATCCACATGCAGCAGATCGGCGTCGAGCGCGTCTACCAGCTCGAGGGCGGCATCCTCAAGTATTTCGAGGAGGTCGGCGGCGCGCACTATCGCGGTGACTGCTTCGTGTTCGACGGGCGCGAGGTGCTCTCCGCCGACCTGCAGCCGTCGGCAGGCCGCCTGCACCGCTGATCCCGCCGCCGGGTTCGCCATGGACGAAATCGCCGCGATCCTGTTCCTCACCGTCGCTGCCGGCGCCGGCATTCCGCTGGGCGGCTTCGTCGCGAGCTTCGAGCGCCTCCGTTCGCGCTGGCTGGAAGAGGAACTGCGGCATTTCCTGATCGCGCTCGGCGGCGGCATCCTGCTCGGCGCGGTCGCCGTGGTGCTGGTGCCGGAGGGCGTCGCCAGCATGCAGGGGTCGAGGCTGGCGATCCCCATCGTGCTGGCAGGCGGACTCGCCTTCTTCGCGATCGAGCGCGCGCTGGGCCTGCGCCGGCGCGAGGCGCCGCAGGTGATGGGCATGCTGCTCGACTACGTGCCGGAGGCGATCGCGCTGGGCGGTCTGGTCGCCCTTGGGGCGGGCGTTGCACCGCTGCTGGCGCTGCTGATCGGCCTGCAGAACCTGCCGGAGGGGTTCAACGCGTTCCGCGAACTGCACGCGCAGCGGCGCCGCAGCGCCCGCCGCACCCTGCTCATCATGGGGGCGATGGTCGTGATCGGCCCGGTCGCGGGCCTGCTCGGCTACTTCCTGCTGTCTGAACATCCGGCCGTGCTCGGCGCAATCATGCTGTTCGCCGCCGGCGGCATCCTCTACCTCATCTTCCAGGACATCGCGCCGCAGTCCCGCCTCAAGCGCCACTGGGCGCCGCCGCTCGGCGCGGTCGTCGGCTTCAGCGTCGCACTGTTCGGGGATATGCTCGTTCGCAGCGCCTGAACAGCGCTGTCAGCCTGCCGCGCACCGCGCCTGCTCGCATACGCGATGACTGCCTTGCACGGTGCAGGCCACTTCGTTGTTGCGGCGACTGTCGCACGGCGGCGCGTACCGGGCCCGGAGGTGCTGAGCCACACGTATGGCGCGCCCTCCCACGTCCATTTCCAACACGCCGCGGATGGAGGCCAACGGCCTCTCTCGCCAGTAGCAGATCGCCGGCGTCGTGGCCTTTCTGCTCGACCCGGCCTCGTCCGTCCATGAGCAGGTCGGCCCGCCCGCACGCCGGGGTTGGGGTGCCAGAAACAATTGGCTTGAGGCCGATCGCTTGTCTTGCCGGCGCTTCCCGGCCGGTACCACACGCATCAAAAAACAGCAGTGTCACCCGGTTGTAACAATCAATCTCTATCGTAGCGCTCGCTGAACGAAAGAAGTGTCTCGTTCGCGCAGTTCGATTGTGAGACAGCCCTCAGCCTTCGTTACTTCATTGGAGATTCACGCACATGCTTAAGAACAAAATCGTTACCGCGCTCGGCTTCCTGGCCTGCTCGGTGGTCAGCTATGGCGCACTTGCCCAGGCCGTCAAGGTCGATCCCGCCCTGCCGTCGTACCAGAAGGCCAGCGGCGTGTCCGGCAACTTCACCAGCGTCGGTTCCGACACGCTGAACAACCTGATGACGCTGTGGGCCGAGACCTACAAGCGCAACTACCCGAACGTCAACATCCAGATCCAGGGTGCTGGTTCCTCGACCGCGCCGCCTGCGCTGATCGAGGGTGCCGCCAACTTCGGCCCGATGAGCCGCATGATGAACGCCAAGGAAATCGAGGCCTTCGAGAAGAAGTACGGCTACAAGCCGACCCCGGTGCCGGTCGCGATCGACGCGCTGGCGGTGTACGTCAACAAGGACAACCCCATCAAGGGCCTGTCGATCCCGCAGGTCGACGCGATCTTCTCCGCGACCCGCAAGTGCGGCGGCGCGGCCGACATCACCACCTGGGGCCAGGTCGGCATGACCGGCGAATGGGCCAGCCGCGCCATCGCCCTGTACGGCCGCAACTCGGTGTCCGGCACCTACGGCTACTACAAGGAGAAGGCCCTCTGTAAAGGCGACTTCAAGCGCAACGTCGCCGAGCAGCCGGGCTCCGCCTCGGTGGTGCAGAGCGTGACCGGCCAGATCGGCGCCATCGGCTACTCCGGCATCGGCTACAAGACTTCTGGCGTGCGTGCACTGCCCCTGTCGAAGAAAGACGGCGAAGCCTTCATCGAAGCCGACGCGACGCATGCCATTGACGGCACCTATCCGCTGGCCCGCGTGCTGTATGTCTACGTGAACAAGCGCCCGAACCAGCCGCTGGCACCGCTCGAGCGCGAGTTCGTCAAGCTGGTGCTGTCCAAGCAGGGTCAGGAAGTGGTGATCAAGGACGGTTTCGTGCCGATGCCTGCCGCCATGGCCGCCAAGGCCCTCAAAGATCTGGGCATCAACTAATCCAATCGCACTGTCGGTCCGGACGAAACCGCAACACGGTCTTGTCCGGCTGACACACACCCTACGGAGATCCAGATCATGCTGGCAAACAAGCGAAATCTTCCCTTGGCCGTGACCTCCCTGCTGGCGCTCGGCGTCATGAGCGGTTGCGCCACCCAGTCCAACACGGCCGGCGCGCCGGCGAGCAAGCCTGCCGTGATTGCCCAGGCTGCCGCCGCTGCGCCCCAGGCGACCGCAGCGCCTGTTGCTGCTGCGCAGCCGGCTGCCGCCGTCACCGCCAACTATTTTCTCGTCTACCACGAGAACGGCCGAGTCTATCCGATCGCCGACGCCAAGAATTACCTGGCCTTCCTCGAGCACGGCGAACTGATCTATACGCGCACCCGCGTCGGTGAAGGTCCTGATGGCGCGACCCTCGTCTTCGGCATCGAGAAGAAGGAAGCCGAGGATCTCGCCAAACCTTCCAAGGCCGAGCTTTTCTATGACGGCAAGATGGAGGTGACCGGCCCGTTCTACGGCGAAGTCATCCGCGATGGCCGTTTCTATGTGTTCGGCGAATGGGCCGACTTCAAGGACTACCTCGAGCACAAGGAGATCACCTTCACCTTCACCGAGATCGGAACCGGCCCCAGGGGTGAAACCGTCATCTATGCCCTCAACAAGAAGACCAAGGATGAGGGCCGGCCGGTCGCTCTGGTCGAGGCCTTCAAGCAGCTGCACCAAGTGAAATAAGCGGCTCGGTCATGAAGTACGGAAGGGTTGGGCGCGTGCCCAGCCCTTCTTTGTGCGTCGTTCAGGACGGTTCGATGCAAACAGGAATAACGCGGTGAATCATGGAAAAGATTGAGTCCAACATCAGCAAGGTCGGCGGTTATACCGGCCAGCGCATGGCCAAGGACAAGCTGTTCAAGCATGTCATGACCTTTGGCGGCCTGAGCGTGATCATCGCCATCAGCCTGATCTTTTTCTATCTCGCCAGCGTCGTGGTGCCGATCTTCACCCCGGCGCACATGGACGAGCTGCAACAGATTTCCCTGCCGAAAAACGGCGGGGGAGCCACGGTTCACCTGACTTCGGAGGAGCAGGCCGAGATCGGCGTGCGCATGACCGATCATGGCAGCGTGAGCTTTTTCGACCTGCGCGACGGTCGCCTGATGGCCGAAGAAAACGTCGCCCTGCCGGAAGGCTCGGAAATCCGCAGCTTCGCCGCCGGCGACCCCTCGCAGCAGGCGGTGGCCTATGGCTTGTCCGATGGCCGCATGCTGATCCTTGAACAGGAATTCAAGGTTACTTTCCAGCAGGACCCGGATGACTCCGAAAAGGACATCCGCACCATCACCCCGAGCATCGCCTATCCGGCGGGCAGCGAGCCGCTGGTCGTCGACGAATCCGGCAAGGGCCTGGCACTGCTCGCCGTGCAGCACAACCAAGAAAACACCACGGCCGTCGCGCTGACCGAGGACAACCGCCTCGTGCTGGCGGCTTTCGAGAGCACCAGCAACATGATCACCGGCGAGGTCTCGACCGAGCGCTTCGGCATCGATTTGCCGATGATCGAGGGCGAGATCAGCCAGGTGCTGCTCGAAGTGAAGCAGCGCGATTTGTACGTCGTGCACGGTGGCCGCTACGTTACGCACTACGACGTCATGGACAAGCAAAGCCCGCGGCTGGTCCAGACCGTGGCCGTGGTTCCCGAAGGCGAGCGCGTCACCGCGGCGACCATCCTCAGCGGCGGCTTCTCGCTGATCATCGGCACCGACAAGGGCAACGTCGCACAATGGTTCCAGGTGCGCGACGACGATAACAACAACCATCTCACCCACATCCGCTCGTTCAAGCCGATGGCGGGCCAGGTCACGACGATCGCTCCCGAGCATTTCCGCAAGGGCTTCCTCGCCGGCGACGACAAGGGCAATGTCAGCATCTACTACGCGACCTCCCAGCGCCTGGTGCTCAAGCGTTCGACCGGCAGCGAGCCGGTGCGCGTCGTCGGCTTTTCGCCGCGCGCCAACGCGATCCTGGTCGAGAGTACCGGCGATGCCATCCAGACGGCACGAGTGGACAACGACTATCCGGAGATTTCCTTCTCCGCGCTGTGGCAGAAGGTCTGGTACGAGAGCTACCAGGAGCCCGAATACAACTGGCAGTCGTCCGCCGCGACCTCGGATTTCGAACCCAAGTTCAGCGTCGCACCGCTCACCTTCGGTACCCTCAAGGCGGCGTTCTACGCCATGCTGGTGGCGATCCCGCTGGCGGTGCTCGGCGCCATCTTCGCCGCCTATTTCATGTCGCCGCGGATGCGCACGGTGGTCAAGCCTTCGATCGAGATCATGGAGGCGCTGCCGACCGTGATCCTGGGCTTCCTCGCCGGCCTCTGGCTGGCGCCCTATGTCGACAACAATCTCGCCGGGATCCTGGTGGCGATCTTCCTGCTGCCGTTCAGCTTCGTCATCACCTCCTATCTCTGGAGCCTGCTGCCGCACCACCTCAAGTCGAGGGTCGGAACCGGCTGGGAAGCCGCGCTGCTGCTGCCGGTGATCGTTGTCGTCATCGGTCTTGCGATCCAGATCGGACACCCCATCGAGGCGGCCTTGTTCGGCGGCAACATGCCGCACTGGCTGTCCAACGAGCTGGGCTGGACCTACGAGCAGCGCAACTCGCTGGTGGTCGGCATCGCGATGGGCTTCGCGGTCATCCCGACGATCTTCTCGATCGCCGAGGATGCGGTGTTCAGCGTGCCCAAGCACCTGACTTCCGGTTCGCTGGCACTCGGCGCGACCCCCTGGCAGACGCTGTTCAACGTGGTGCTCCTGACCGCCAGCCCGGGCATCTTCTCGGCCATCATGGTCGGCATGGGACGCGCGGTGGGCGAGACCATGATCGTGCTGATGGCCACCGGCAACACCGCGGTGATGGATCTTTCCATCTTCACCGGCTTCCGCACCCTGTCCGCCAACATCGGCGTGGAAATGCCCGAGGCCGCGGTCGGCACCACCCATTACCGGCTGTTGTTCTTCTCGGCGCTGGTGCTGTTCCTGTTCACCTTCCTGGTCAATACCCTGGCCGAGCTGGTGCGTCAGCGCCTGCGCGAAAAATACAGCTCACTCTAAGAAAGAACCCCGATGCGCAACTGGTACAAGAGCGGAGAACCCTGGGTATGGACGACTGCCGGCGCGGTCGCCCTGTCGCTGATCATGGTGTACGCGGTCGTGTGGCTCACCGCCGCGCGCGGCCTGACCCATTTCTGGCCCAAGCCGGTCGCCGAGGTGACCTACCAGGATCGCAGCGGCACGAGGGTGCGGCTGATCGGCGAGGTGCGCGAGAAGGAGGAGGTCTCGGTCGTTCGCCTGCGCGAGCAGGGCTACGACATCGAAAGCGAGGACGTGTTCTCCAGCCGCTATCTGCTCAAGCTCGGCAACAAGGACCTTACCGGCGTCGATTTCAGGTGGTATCCGGCGCCGATGCTGGGCGAGTTCGTCTACCCCGAGGACGTGCTCGCCATCGAGCGCCGCGAATGGGGTAACTTCTACGGGCACCTGAAGCAGGTCAAGGAAAACGGCGAGGTGGTGGCCGAGGGCGCAGCGGCCTGGGCCGAAGCGGAAAAACGCCTGGCGCGATCCAATGCGCTTTTCCGGCAGGCGCTGCGCATCGAGAAGGTCGACATCGGCAAGATCAACTACGCGCTGGAAAAAATCCGCCTGAACGAGCGCAAGCTTGAACTCACCGACAAGCTGACCGATGCCGCGAAGGCCGAATTCGCCAGGGAGCGCGAAGCGCGGGAGGCCGACTATCTGGTGTTGCAGGGTCGGCTCGACAAGATCCGCAGCGACATCGAGCGCGACAGCGTCACGGTCGAGACCAGCGACGGCCAGATGGTCGACATTCCGTTCGCCAAGATCGCCGACATGTACATGCCCAACGCCATGAGCGTGTGGCAGAAGATGGGCTTCTATGTCCACAAGTTCTGGGAGTTCGTCACAGACGACCCGCGCGAGGCCAATACCGAGGGCGGCATTTTCCCCGCCATCTTCGGTACGGTGATGATGGTGCTGCTCATGTCGGTGATGGTGACGCCGCTCGGCATCATGGCGGCGGTCTACATGCGCGAATACGCCAAGCAGGGGCCGATGATCCGGGCCATCCGCATCTCGGTGAACAACCTCGCCGGGGTGCCGTCGATCGTCTACGGTGTGTTCGGCCTGGGCTTCTTCGTCTACGTGCTGGGCGGCTCGATCGACGAACTGTTCTTCGCCGAGGCGCTGCCGGCGCCGACCTTCGGCAGCCCGGGCATCCTCTGGGCGTCGCTGACGCTGGCGATCCTGACGCTGCCGGTGGTCATCGTCGCCACCGAGGAGGGCCTGTCGCGCGTGCCGCGCACCATCCGCGAAGGCAGCCTGGCCCTGGGCGCGACCAAGGCCGAGACCCTGTGGCGCACCGTCCTGCCGATGGCCAGCCCGGCGATGATGACCGGCCTGATCCTCGCGGTGGCGCGTGCGGCCGGTGAGGTCGCGCCGCTGATGCTGGTCGGCGTGGTCAAGCTGGCGCCGAGCCTGCCCCTCGACGGCAACTTCCCGTTCCTGCACCTGGAACGCAAGTTCATGCACCTCGGCTTCCACATCTACGACGTCGGCTTCCAGAGCCCCAACGTCGAGGCTGCGCGGCCGCTGGTGTATGCCACCGCGCTGCTGCTGGTGATCATCATCGTCGTGCTCAATCTGTTCGCGATCCGCTTGCGCAACCGGCTGCGCGAGAGGCTGCGCGGCCTCGAAGGCGTCTGACCGGCCAGCCGCAAACCACAAGATTGTTTGAAGGATTTTAGGATGAATGACAACACTCAGAAAACGCATGCGATGAACATCGGCGATCTGGGGCGCGTCCAGATGGACGACACCAGCGATGTGGCGATCCGCGTAGAAGATCTCGACCTCTATTACGGGGACGCCAGGGCGCTGAAGAACGTCAGCATGTCGATTCCCAGGAACCGCGTGACCGCCTTCATCGGACCCAGCGGGTGCGGCAAGTCGACCCTGCTGCGATGCTTCAACCGCATGAACGACCTTGTCGACATCTGTCGGGTGGATGGCAAGATCCTGCTCGATGAAAAGAACATCTACGACAAGGATGTCAACGTCGCACTGCTGCGCCGCCGCGTCGGCATGGTGTTCCAGAAGCCCAACCCCTTCCCGAAGTCGATCTACGAGAACGTCGCCTACGGTCTGCGCATCATGGGGGTCAACAACCGCAGCACGCTGGATGAGGCGGTCGAGAAGTCGCTGCGTGGTGCGGCCCTGTGGAACGAGGTCAAGGATCGCCTGCAGGAAAGCGGCATGAGCCTTTCCGGCGGCCAGCAGCAGCGTCTGGTGATCGCCCGCGCCATCGCCCTCGAGCCCGAGGTGCTGCTGCTCGACGAGCCCGCCTCCGCGCTCGACCCGATCTCCACCGCCAAGATCGAGGAGCTGGTGAGCGAGATGAAGGACAAGTACACCATCATCATCGTCACCCACAACATGCAGCAGGCGGCGCGGGTTTCCGACTACACCGCCTTCATGTACCTCGGCGAACTGATCGAGTTCGGCCGTACAAACGACCTGTTCCTCAAGCCCACGGTCAAGCAAACCGAGGACTACATCACCGGCCGTTTCGGTTGACTGGCCGCGTGCAGGGCAAGCTTCGATGGATCCAGGAACGCCGGGGTTGAGCAAGGGCAGTCGAGCTGTCGCAGCGACGGATTGGCGGCTGGCCGGTGGCGAGCCCGCGGTGACGGTGATCTTCGCTCCGCGCCTCTACCTTGTCGATTCCAATCCCGTGACGCGCGAGCTGCTCGTCGAGTACCTGCTCGACAAGGGTTTCGATATCGTTGTGGCCACGGATCCGCAGGCCATGCCGCCGCTGGTCGACGCCATGATCGTTGCGCTGGATGCACCGCCGGTGTTTGCCGAGCGGCCGCGCTGGCTCGCGAAGAAGCCGGACATTCCCATGATCGTGCTGGATCGGCCGCAGCTGTTTCCGGGGCCGGTCGCTTCGCTCGGCTTTGCGCCCGACGCGCGCCTGAGCATGCCGGTACAGCCGCGCAAGCTCGTGGCCACCATCCGGCAGGTGTTGAGCCTCGCACGCATCGAACGCGCCGACGCTGGAGAAGCCTCTGCGCGAGCTTACCGCTTCGGCGAATGGACCCTGGATTGTCAGACGCGGCGGTTGGATGCGATCGACGGCGCCGCGATCACGCTCAACAAACGCGAATTCGAGGTGCTGAAGGCCCTCCTGACATTTCCCCGCCAGGTGCTGACCCGGCAGCAGCTCATCGCCATGGTCTGGGGGCAGTCCAGGCGTGTCGAGAACCGGGCACTTGACGCCCCGATCACGCAGCTGCGCCGCTACCTGGGCGACGACGTGAGGTTCCCGCGCCGGATCAAGACGGTCGTCGGCGTCGGCTACCGGCTCGAAGCTGACGTCGAAAGGATCCTGTAGGCCGGGGTCGGCTCAGGCCAGTTCCCGCAACGACTGCATCGGCGGCACACGCGTGATGTGGCGCGTGGTGAGCCAGCCGCTCATTCCCACCAGCAGCGCGCCGGCAGCCGGCAGGACCAGCCACAGCCACGGATGGGGGCGCACCGGCAGCTCGAACAGGCGGTCGCCGATCAGCGCCATGGCGATTTCGGCGCAGGCGCTGGCGAGCAGGCCCGCGAGCAGCCCCAGCGCGAGGAATTCGCTCCACAGCCCCCTGGCAAGATAGGCGCGCTGGGCGCCCAGCGTGCGGAGCAGCACCGCCTCCTGGCGGCGTGCGTCGAGGCTCGCCAGCAGGGTGGCGACGACGACCGCCATGCCGGCGGCGAGCAGGAATCCCAGCAGCAGCTGGATCGCGCCGATGATCTGGGCGAACACCGCTTCGATGTTCGCGATCAGCTTGTCGAGCGCGAGCAGGGTGATCCCGGGGAAGGTCTTGACGAAGCCGGGCAGCACGCCGGTGGCGTCCGGCGGCACGTGGACGCTGGCAATGGAACTGGCGGGCAGGGCGTCGAGCTGGCCGGGGGCGAAGATGACGAAGAAGTTGGGCTGCATCGAGTCCCACTTCACGCTGCGCACGCTGGTGATGCGCGCGGCGAGCGTCTGGTCGCCGACCTGGAAGCCGAGCTCGTCGCCGACCGCGAGACCGAGGCGTTCCGCCATCCCGGATTCCACCGAGATTTCGGCGGCGCGTCGCTCACCGTGCCACTGCCCGGCGAGCACGACGTTGTTGGCCGGCAGGGCGGTGGTCCAGGTCAGGTTGAGCTCGCGGCGCAGGGTGTTGCTGTCGCGTGACGCCTCCGGAAGCGTTTCGGCGATCGGCGTGCCGTTCTTGCTGACGAGGCGCCCGCGCACCATGGGGTAGAGCGCCGACGCCTGCAGGCGGTGCTGCGCCAGGTAGGCGGCGACCGCTTCCTGCTGATGCGGCGCGATGTTCACCAGGAAATAGTTGGGCGCGTCCGGCGGCAGCTGCTCGCGCCAGCCGGCGACGAGGTCGCTGCGCACCAGCGCCAGCAGGGCGACGAGGAACAGCGCGAGCGTGAAGGCGCCGAGCTGCAGGGTGCTGTCGAAGCGGTGCCGCAGCAGCTGCGCCAGGCCGAAGCGCAGCGGGCCGTGCGCCATGCGCTGGACGGCGCCGCCAACGAGCAGCGCCAGCCGGGCGAGCAGCGCCAGTACGCCGGCGAGCGCGGCCAGCGCGCCGACGAAGACGGCGACCAGCGTGGCGTCGCCGGCGTACCAGGCGACCAGCCCCAGCAGCGCCGAGCCCGTGACCGCCGCGCTGAGCGAGGCGCCGACCGGCAGCGGCGGCAGGTCGCGGCGCAGCACGCGCAGCGGCGGCACGCGGACGAGGCGCAGCAGGGCGGGCAGGCTCGCGCCGGCGAGCGCCAGCAGGCCGCTGGCGACCGCGGCGCCAACGGGTGCCGGGCCCAGGGCGGGGAGGCGGGTGGCGGCGTCGGGCAGGATCAGGCCCGCCAGCGCCTGCTGCATCAGTGCGCCGATCGCCACGCCGGCGAAGCTGCCCAGGAGACCCAGCGTCAGCAGCTGGACGGCGTAGAGCATGCGCAACTGCGTGGTGGTGGCGCCGAGGCAGCGCAGCAGCGCCGCCTGGTCGTAATGGCGCAGGGCGTGGCGGTGCGCGGCGATCGCGATCGCCGCCACCGACAGCAGCAGGCTGATCAGAGCGGTGAGCTGGAGGTAGCGGTCGGCGTTGGCGAAGGCGCCGCGCAGCGTCTCGACGCCCTCGCGCGAGCCGACGAGGCGTTGCGTGTTGTCGAGTACCGGCTTGAGCGCCGCGGCGAACGCGGAGGTTTCCTCGGGTTCGCCGGCGAACTGATAGAGGTAGGTGAGCCGGCTGCCGGGCTGCAGCACGCGGGTCTTCTCGACCTCGTCGGCGCGCAGGAACACGCGCGGGGCGAGCCCGAACACGCCGCCGAGCTGGCCGGGCTCTTCGGCCACCACGCCGGCGATGGCGAACTGCGCCTCGCCGATTTGCACCGCGTCGCCGACCCCGGCATCGAGCAGCGCCAGCAGTTCCTGGTCGACGTAGACGCTGCCCGGCGGCGGCTGCGCCGGACGCGGCGAGCCGGGCTCGAAGGGGCGCTCGGCGATGCGCACGACCCCGCGCAACGGATAGGCGGCGTCGACCGCGCGCACGGTGGCGAGCTGGAAGGCGTCGCCGCGGCTCGCCATGCTGGCGAACTCGAGCGCGCGGCTGGTGCGCAGGGCGTGTGCGGGCCAGGATTCGATCGGGCGCGGGCTGGTGACCACGAGGTCGGCACCGAGGAAACCCGCGCCCTGTTCGCTCATGGCGCGCTTGATGCGGTCGCCGAGAAAACCGGTGGTCGACACGCTGCCGACGCCGATGAGCAGCGCGAGCAAGAGCACGCGCCATTCGCCGCTGCTGCGCTCGCGACGCAGCAGCCACAGGCCGAGCCGCAACACCCGTGAAAGGTGGGCCGGCGGGTGTGCCCGCAAGGGGTACGCCGCCTGACACTCGCCCTTCGGGCGGTCTTGGCGCAGCCCCGCGGCCGCACCGCGACCCTTGCGCAGGATGCTCATGCGGGGACAGCCTCGTGCGCGCGGCCGGCGACCAGATGCAGGCGGCGCTGGCAGCGCCCCGCCAGCGCGTCGTCGTGGGTGACCAGGATCAGCGTGGTGCCGGCCGACGCGTTGAGCTCGAACAGCAGCTCGATGATGCGCGCGCCGGTGTCGGCGTCGAGGTTGCCGGTGGGCTCGTCGGCGAACACGATTTCGGGGTCGGTGGCGAACGCGCGCGCGATGGCGACGCGCTGCTGCTCGCCGCCCGACAGCTGGCGCGGCGTGTGGCCGGCGCGCGCGGCGAGGCCGACGCGGTCGAGCCAGTGAGCGGCGCGCTCGCGCGCATCGGCGCGTCCGGTGAGCTCCAGCGGCAGCAGGATGTTCTCCAGCGCGCTGAGCGCGGGCAGCAGCTGGAACGACTGGAAGACGAAGCCGATGCGGCCCGCGCGCAGCCTGGCGCGCGCGTCCTCGTCGAGCTCGCCGAGGCGCTCGCCGAGCAGCACGATCTCGCCCGCCGACGGCTGGTCGAGCCCGGCAAGCAGGCCCAGCAGCGTGGATTTGCCGGACCCGGATGCGCCGGTGATCGCGAGCGTCTCGCCAGCCTGGACGGCGAGCTCGACTTCGCTCAGGATGGCGAGGCTGCCGTCTGCGGTCGGCACCCGCTGCGAAAGTCCGCGGGCGACCACCGCCGCATACGACTCCCCACGGATTCCAGCTCGCAGTGGATCGGAGTCCCCTTGTCGGGGAGGGAACTGCGCGCTGTCGGGTGGCGTCATTGAATGGTGTGCGTCGCTTGAGGTTGTTGGATGAATTATCGCCTGTGGGTGCTGTTGGTGCTGTGGTTGCCGGGCTGGGCGCTGGCCGGGTCGTGTTCCCTGTTGATTGTCGGCGACAGCCTGAGTTCCGGATACGGCCTCGCGGCGGGAGAGGGCTGGGTGGACCTGCTCGATGCGCGCATGAAAAAGGCCGCGCCGCAATGGCGCGTGATCAACGCGAGCGTCAGCGGCGACACCACGCAGAATGGCCTGCAGCGGCTCGGGCCGGCACTCGCCAGGCACCGCCCCGCGGGGGTGCTGATCGAGCTCGGCGGCAACGACGCGCTGCGCGGCATCCCGCCGCAGGCGATCCGGCAGAACCTGGTCGCGATGGTCCGGCAGGCGAGGGCCGCCGGCGCCTGGGTGGCGCTGCTCGAGGCGCCGGTGCTGCCGAACTACGGCAAGCCCTACGCCGACGCGGTGGCCAGGCTCTACGCCGAGGTGGCGCGCGAGGAAAAAATCGCTCACGTGCCGTGCTTCGTCTGCGGCGTCGGCACCTCGCCCGACCTGATGCAGGCCGACGGCATCCATCCCAACGAGAAGGCCCAGGCCGCGATCCTCGACGCGGTGTGGCCGCACATCCGGCCGCAGCTGCGCTGCCCGGCGCAAGAGCGATGAGCGCGCCCGTCTGCCCGTGCGGCTCGGGGCGCGCGCTAGCGGAGTGCTGCGGGGGCTTCCACGCAGGCGAGGCAGCGCCGGACGCCGAGCGCCTGATGCGCTCGCGCTACAGCGCCTACGTGCTGGGACTGGAGGATTACCTGCTCGCGACCTGGCACCCGGCGACCCGTCCGGCCACCGTCGAACTCGACGCCACGCCGCGCCCGCAGTGGCTCGGGCTGACGGTCAAGTCGCACACGCCGCTTGACGAGAACCACGCGACAGTGGAATTCATCGCGCGCTACAAGCTCAACGGCCGCGCCTTCCGGCTGCACGAGACCAGCCGCTTCGAGCGGGTCGACGGCCGCTGGCTCTACGTCGACGGCGAACTGCGCGAATGAGCGGGCGCGCGGCGAGCACCCGGCAACACTGCGGCAAAGAAAAAGCCCCCGGGCCGTTTGGCGCCAGGGGCTTGAATTTGGTGGGGTGGATGATGGGACTCGAACCCACGACAACAGGAATCACAATCC
>DHHQ01000010.1 GCA_002403375.1 Thiobacillus denitrificans
CCGGACTGTGGCAGCCGGCCCGTCGTCGGCGGCTTCGCGGCCTACACACGCCCGTCACGCGCGGGTGCTAGGCTTTCTCGACCGTCCGTCATTGCCTCCAGAAACCATGAAACCCTTTCCGACGCGCATCGCCGAGCGGTTGATTCCGGCGCTCGAACGGTTGCGCCAGGAAGCCGTCGCACTCGAGGGCGCGCATCGCGACCAGGTCGACGCCGCGCATCCGGCGTACCGCGACAGCGCCCGCAATCTGCTCCACTATCTGGCGTTGCGGCAGTCCGACATCCGCGACCTGCAGGACGACCTCGCGACGATCGGGCTGAGCCGGCTGGGGCGCGCCGAGGCGCACGTCATGAGCAGCCTCGACGCCGTGTCGACCGCGCTGCAGGCGCTGTGCGGCCGCCCGCCCGCCGCCGACCCGTCGCCTGCGGCGGGCGCGATGGGGGAGGGCGCGAGCCGCCTCGCCGCCCACGCCGATGCGCTGCTGGGCCGCCCCGCCGGCAAGCGCTCGGCCCGCATCATGGTGACCATGCCGAGCGAGGCGGCCAGCGACCCGGCACTGGTCGAGGCCTTGCTGAAGGCCGGCATGGACGTGATGCGCATCAATTGCGCCCACGACGGCCCCGAGGCCTGGCGCGCGATGATCGCCAACCTGCGGCTGGCGCAGGGGACGACCGGCCGGGCGTGCCGGGTCTACGCCGACCTCGCCGGCCCCAAGCTGCGCACCGGCCGCATCGAGCCGATCGGCCGCATGCTCGAGTTCAAGCCGCGGCGCGACGCCTTCGGCCGGGTGCTCGAGCCGGCCACGGTGTGGCTGACGCCGCGCGACACCCCCGAGGCGCCGCCGCCCAACGTCGCCGCGGTGCTGCCGCTCGACGCCGCGCTGCTGGCGCGCGCAAGCGCCGGTGACTGCCTGAACATCGACGACAGCCGCGGCGGCCGCCGCCACCTGTCGCTCGAGGCGCGCCAAGGGCGATCCTGGCTCGCGACCTGCCCCCAGCACGGCTACCTGATGGACGGCGCGGCGTGCGCCCTGTATCGCGGCGAGACGCGCATCGCTTCCGGCACCGCCGGCCCGCTCCCCGAGGTCGTGCAGCCGCTGACGCTCAAGGTGGGCGACACCCTGCTGCTGACGCCCCCCGACCAGCCGGGCCGGGCCGCCGTCTACGGCGAAGCGGGCGAGCTGCTGTCGCCGGCGTCGATCCCGTGCACGCTCGAGGCGGTGTTCGACGCGGCGCGGCCCGGCGAGCCGGTCTGGTTCGACGACGGCAAGATCGGCGGCCGCATCGTCGACAACGACGGCGCCCGGCTGCGCATCGAGATCACCCACGCGGCGCCGCGCGGCAGCAGGCTGCGCGCCGAGAAGGGCATCAACCTGCCGCAGACCGCGCTGGCGATTCCCGCGCTGACCGAGCAGGACCGCGACAACCTGCGCCTGCTCGCGCCGGAGGTCGACGTCATCGGCATGTCCTTCGTGCGCAGCGCCGCCGACGTGCTGGACCTGCAGGCGGCGCTCGCCGGGATCGGCGCGACCCGGGTCGGCACCGTGCTGAAGATCGAGACCCGCCAGGCCTTCGAGACCCTGCCGCTGATCCTGCTCGCCGCGCTGCGGCAGCCCCCGGTCGGCGTCATGGTCGCGCGCGGCGACCTCGCGGTGGAGATCGGCTTCGAGCGCCTCGCCGAGGTGCAGGAGGAGATCCTCTGGCTGTGCGAGGCGGCGCACGTCCCGGTGGTCTGGGCGACGCAGGTGCTCGATTCGCTGGCGCGGCGCGGCATGCCGACCCGCGCCGAGGTGTCCGACGCGGCCAAGGGCGTGCGCGCCGAGTGCGTGATGCTCAACAAGGGACCCTACATCGTCGATGCGGTGCGCTTCCTCTGCGGGGTGCTCGAGCGCATGAGCGGCCACCAGGCCAAGCACCGGCCGATGATGCGGCGGCTCGCCGTGTCGCGGATGCCGGGCGATCCGCCGCCCGCGGAGCGCGCATAGCGCGCGTGGGGGGAAGCGGATCAGTCGACGCCGATGTCCTCGTTCCACAAGCCGGGGTGCGCCGCGATGAAGGCCTCCATCAGCGCGATGCACGCCGGCTCCTGCCGCACCTCGACCTCGACGCCGCGCGCGCGCAGCAGCGCTTCCTCCCCCGTGAAGGTCCGGTTCTCGCCGATCACCACCCTCGGGATGCCGTACAGCAGGATCGCGCCGCTGCACATCGCGCACGGCGACAGCGTGGTGTAGAGCACCGACTCGCGGTACACGCTCGCCGGCTGGCGGCCGGCGTTCTCGAACGCGTCCATCTCGGCGTGCAGGATCGCGCTGCCGCGCTGCACGCGCCGGTTGTGGCCGCGGCCGATGATGCGCCCGCCGTGCACGATGACCGAGCCGATCGGGATGCCGCCTTCGGCGAGGCCGGCGCGGGCCTCGTCGAGCGCGGCCTCGAGGAAGGGATCGGTCGGCGGGGGCGTCATGGCATTTCTCCTTACGTGCGTCGGCGCCATCAACTATAGAACGATCATGGACGCGCGAACCACATCGAAGCCGGAGCGCCGGCCCCTGCGCGGCATCGCCGCGGTGCTGGGGATCGGCGTCCTCGTCTACGCCGCCGCCGCGCTCTGGCTGTACGCGTTCCAGGCCCGCCTGGTCTATCTGCCCGAACTGCCGTCGCGCCAGGTGCAGGCGACGCCCGCCGACGTCGGCCTCGCGTTCGAGCCGGTGGCACTCGCGACCGGCGACGGCGAGACGCTCGCCGGGTGGTTCGTCCCGGCGCCGCAGGCCCGCGGAACGCTGCTCTATCTGCACGGCAACGGCGGCAACATCGGGCACCGTGTCGACCGCGTCGCGGTGTTCCAGCGGCTCGGGCTCAACACGCTCATCGTCGACTACCGCGGCTACGGCGCCAGCAGCGGCGAGCCGAGCGAGGCGGGCACCTACCGCGACGCGCTCGCCGCGTGGGACCATCTCACGCGCGTGAGGGGGGAGTCGCCGGCGCGCATCGTCGTGTTCGGCGAATCGCTGGGCGGCTCGATCGCCGCCTGGCTCGCCGCGCGTCGTCCCCCGGCCGCGCTTGTCGTCTACGCGAGCTTCACCTCGGCGCCCGAGCTCGCCCGGTCGCTGTACCCGATGTTCCCGGCGGCCTGGCTCACGCGCTTCCGCTACGACACCCGCGCGGCGCTCGGACACGTCGCCGCCCCGGTGCTGATCCTGCACAGCCCCGACGACGAGATCGTCCCCTTCAGCCACGGCGAGGCGCTGTTCGCCGCCGCGCGCGGGCCGAAGAAGCTCGTCGAACTGCGCGGCGGCCACCTAGACGCCGACGTTCTCGGCCGGGCCATCTACGTGCGGGAAATCGGCGCGTTCCTGCAGCGGGTGCTGGATGGGGCGGATGGCGGCGCGCAGGTATCCACGGCGCGGCGCGGCGGCTAAGATGGCGGGGCCGCACCTCACGGAACACGACCATGATCGAGAACCCCGAACGCTTCAGCCGCGCGATGGCGCTGTTCGACGCCGCCAACGCCGAAGACCCCAACCAGGACGAAGGCCAGCCGAAGGAATTGCTGTACGGCCAGCGCATGTCGGACATGATCGGCCGCTTCGCGCCCGACGCGTCCGAAGCCGCCCAGCTGGCGGTGCGCGCCCAGCACATCCAGCGCTGGAAGGTGCCGCGCGCCACCTACCCGATGACCAAGGAGGGCTACCACGCCTGGCGCACCGGGCTGTACACCTTCCACGCGAACACCGCCGGCGAGCTGATGCGCGAGGCGGGCTATGACGACGAGATGATCGAGCGGGTCAAGAAGGCGGTGGGCAAGCGGGGCATCAAGAGCAACCCTGAGACGCAGCTGCTCGAGGACACCGCCAACCTCGTCTTCATCGAGCACTACATGCTCGCGTTCGCCCAGTCCAAGCCCGAGTACGACGAGGCGAAGTGGCTCGAGATCATCCGCAAGACGTGGAAGAAGATGTCGAAGGACGCCCACGCCTTCGCGCTGTCGGGCAAGCTCAGGCTGCCCGAGCCGCTGGTGCCGCTGATCACCAAGGCGATCAGCTAGCCGCGCCGGGCCGCCCGGACCTGGCGGCCCGGCTGCTCAGCGGCCCCGGCGCGTCACAGCGACAGCGCGCCGAGTTCCTGCAGGCCCTGCTCGATGTTCTTCCTGGCAGCACCTTCGACGGCGAGGCGCAGCCGCGTCACGGCCATGGCCGAATCGTCGAACGTCGCGGTATGCGACGAGCGGATGCTCTTCTTCAGCGCGACGCTGCGGTCGGACTGCCTGACCAGCACCCAGGTCGCTTCCAGGTTGACCGTGAACGTCAGCCCGAAGATGGGCTTGTCGAGCTGCACGATCGTCACGACCAGTTCGTAATCGGCGTCCTTGCCCTGGACCACGGACTTGAACACCTGGTGCTGCGTGATCGACGTCTCGATCGCCGTCTTGAAGTCGGCGTCGGCGATGTTGCTGCTGTCCATCGCGCCGGTCGCCGCGCCGCCCGCGGCGGTCACGGCAACGGTGCGGTCGTGCTTGTGGGCGACCTGGACGTTCTGGGCGAGCATGCCTTCCTTGCCGGCCGGCGACGCGCAGCCGGAGACGGCCGCCACGACGGCGAGGGAAAGGATCAGCGAGCGTGCGGCGTGGAGGGTCATTGCTGTGCCTCCTTGAAGATGTTGCCCATCACCTCGTCGACCATCTCGGGCGGCGACTTGCGGGTCAGCGAGGTGTGCATCGAGTTGCCCACCGCGAGCGGGTATTCGGTCTTGCCGTCGCGGATCGTCACCGTGAGCTCGATCATGTACATGGTGATGTCCCACATCCAGCGGTCGACGTAGGTGACCAGGGCGTCAACGCCGGAAGCCTTGTCGGTGCTGGTCGTCACGCGGTAGCCCCGCTTGCGCAGGTCGTCGGCGATCAGGTCGTTGACCGCGCGGGAGTCTTCCGGGTCCTTGACGACGTGCATGGTCTTGATCGCCGAGAGGTTGGCCGAGGGGTCGATCTTCGCCGTGGCGCGGTTGGCACAGCCGGTCAGTGATGCGGCGAACAGGGTCGCCGCCAGAACAACGCCGATGCTTCTCATTCTTGTCTCCCTGGGTGTTGGTGTGTGGAGCCGGCAATATCCCATCACGTTTGCGGCGCGTCAATTTCCCCCGCGCGGCCGTGGATTTCCCTTCGCCAGGCGCTTGCGCGCGCCGGGACTGCCGCCTCGCGCAGCCGGGCGTGGGTACGGCCAGGGCAACCATCCGCGGGAACCGCTGTCTTAGAAATCAGGCCTTGTGATCCGCAAAGGAGGTGGCAGCATGCGTCGCTTTTCAGTCGTCGCGCCGGCCGGCGTCCTCGCGCTGGCGATCGGCCTGGCCGCGTATTCGCTTTCTTCCCCCGCCCGTTCCCTGCCCGATCCGGCCGTCGACATCCCGCTCGCCACGACCGCCGGCAGCCGGACCGCCGTGCTGGCCGGCGGGTGCTTCTGGGGCGTCGAGGGCGTGTTCGAGCACGTCAGGGGCGTCACCGGCGTGGTGTCGGGCTATTCGGGCGGCACCGCGGAGACCGCGCGCTACGAGCAGGTGAGCTCGGGCCGCACCGGCCACGCCGAAGCGGTGCGCATCGCCTACGACCCGGCGCAGATCAGCTACGGGCAGCTGCTGAAGGTGTTCTTCGCGGTCGCGCACGACCCGACGCAGCGCAACCGCCAGGGGCCCGACACCGGCCCGCAGTACCGGTCGGCGATCTTCTACGCCGACGCCGAGCAGAAGCGGGTGGCCGAGGCCTACATCGCCCAGCTGCAGAAGGCGCGTGCGTTCCCGCGCCCGATCGTCACCGAGCTCGTGCCGCTCGAGGCGTTCCACGCGGCCGAGGCCTACCACCAGGACTACGTGGTCAGGAACCCGGCCCAGCCCTACATCGTCGTCAACGACCTGCCGAAGATCGACGCCCTGAAGCGGCAGTTGCCGGCCCTCTACACGGGAAAGTGAGGAGAACAGGCATGGACCGGCGCACTTTCATCGGCCTGGCGACGGGCGGCGCATCCGCGCTGGTGCTGGCGCGTTTCGCCCCGCCCGGCGAAGCCATCGCGGCCGAGCGCATCGAGAAGCTGGTGCGCAGCAACGCCGAGTGGAAGCGGCTGCTCACCCCGGCGCAGTACCGCATCCTGCGCGAGGAGGGCACCGAGCGCCCCTACACCAGCCCGCTCCTCGACGAAAAACGCGCCGGGCTCTACGTGTGCGTCGCCTGCGACCTGCCGCTGTTTCCGTCGCGCTTCAAGTACGACAGCCGCACCGGCTGGCCCAGCTTCTACGACGTGCTGCCCGGCCACGTCGGCACCCGGATCGACCGCAAGCTCATGGTGCCGCGCACCGAATACCACTGCGCGCGCTGCGGCGGGCATCACGGCCACGTGTTCGAGGACGGGCCGAAGCCCACCGGGCTGCGCTACTGCAGCAACGGCCTGGTCCTGAAGTTCCTTCCCGACAAGGCCTGACCGCGCAGCGGCGCCCGCCGTGCCGACGTGCGCCGTCATCTTCAGGAGGCAACATGAACACTCCGCTGATTCTGGTCCTCGCCCTCGCCCTTGCCAGCCCGCCGGCGCTGGCGGGCGGCTCGCACTACGGCACCGCGGCCGGCGCCGCGGCCGCCTTCGCCGGGCAGGTGTCCGAATGGCCCGTGCCCACCCCGGCGTTCGCCCGCGACCCGGCGGTGGCGCCCGACGGTTCCGTCTTCATCGCGGTGATGGTGGGCAACAAGGTGGCGCGTTTCGATCCCGCCAGCCAGACCTTCGAGGAGTGGGACCTGCCGCCGGAGCACCATCCCCACGGCCTGCTGGTCGACCGCCAGGGCATCGTGTGGACCACCGGCAACGGCAACGGCAGCATCGGCCGGCTCGACCCCGCCACCGGCGCGATGCGCGAATTGCCGACGCCCACCCGCGACGGCGGCCCGCACACCCTGGTGATCAGCGACGACGGCAGCACGATCTGGTTCACCCTGCAAAGCGGAAACCGCATCGGCCGGCTCGACACGGCCAGTGGGCGCATCATCGAATACCCCACTTCGGGCGGCCCCTACGGCCTCACCTTCGATCGCCGGGGCCGGGTGTGGTTCTGTCGCATGAACGACGACCGCCTCGGCATCCTCGACCCAGCGACCGGCAAGCTGGCGGAGCTGGCCCTGCCCGAGGGTTCGCGCCCGCGGCGCATGGCGACCGCGCCGGACGGCAGCCTGTGGGTCACCCTCTACGGCCATAACAAGCTCGTGCAGGTCGACCCGGACGCCCGCCGCGTGGTGCGCGAAGTGGCCCTGCCCGCCGGCGCCGCGGGCGGCGCCTACGCGGTCACCGTCGACGGCGCCGGCACTGTCTGGGTCAACGAGATCCGCAGCGACACCGTGGTGCGCCTCGACCCCGGGAGCGGCGCGCTGAAAGTGGTGAAGCTGCCCACGCCGGGGGCGGGCATCCGCAAGATGGTCGTCGATGCCCAGGGCCAGCTCTGGTACATGGGCAGCCAGAACGGGCGCCTCGGCCGGGTGCGCTAGGGCGGGAGAATGTGCGATGACCAAACTGAGCGAATACGTCGACATCGCGGCAATGGAATACCTGCTGGAGACCGGCAAGGACGAGCTCGATGCGCACTGGATTGCCGCGTTCTTCCAGGACAGCGGCGTGCTGGACGACTATCCGCAGCAGGATCTGGTCGCCTTTGCCGCCCTGGTGCAAAAGGAACTGACCAGCATGTCCGAGCGCGCCGGCAAACACGCGCGCTTCCGGCTCGACAAGATCGCCCGCTTCGTCAGGCCGCGGCGCAAGCCTCACTGACCCGCACCATCCGCCTCACGCCTGCCAGACGCCGTAGCCGGCTTCGCGGAAATCGATCGCGAGTTCGACTTCGAGCGCCTGCGCCTCGTCGTAAGAGAGCCGGCCATAGAGTTCGTAGTGCTCGGGCAGCAGGCGCAGGCCGTAATCCCTGACGAAACGGTTCGACTGGATGCCCGCCTTGTGCTTGTCGAAGCGCACGTCGGGGTCGAGCCCGGTCATGCCGACATAGAGGCACGGCCTGCCCGCGACGTAGCCGGGGTTGGCCTTCCTGAATCTGGCCTCCAGGAGCACGTCCTTCGACAGCTCGACCACATAGACGTGATAGTGATCCCGTCGTCCCATCCTAGGCGTCGCGCTCGAACGACTCGCCGGGTTCGAACTTCTCGATGCGCTCGGTTTCCGCCACCGCATCCGCCACCCAGGCCTCGAGCGCGGGCAGCGTCAGCAGCGCCTCCGCGTAGTCCTTCGCCGCGCCCGTGAGCGCCACGCCATAGGTCTGGAAGCGCAGCGCCACCGGCGCGACCATCGCATCGGCAATGCAAAAGCGGCCGAACAGGAATTCGCCGCCTTTGCCATACCGCGCACGGCAGTCGGTCCAGATCGCAACCATGCGCGCGACGTCCGCCAGGCTCTCCGCCGTGCGCCCCCGGCCCGGCCGGCGGGCGCGGATGTTCATCGACATGTGCTCGCGCAGCGCGGAAAAGCCCGAATGCATCTCCGCGCTCACCGAGCGCGCCACCGCCCGCGCCGCCGTGTCGGCCGGCCACAGCTGCTTCTCGGGAAAGCGCTCGGCGAGGGTCTCGCAGATCGCCAGCGAATCCCACACCTGGAGGTCGCCATCGCGCAGCGCCGGCACCTTGCCCGAAGGCGACCATTGCGCGAGCGCCGCCGCCGAGTCGGGACGGTACAGCGGGATGTACACCTCC
>DHHQ01000018.1:0-128919 GCA_002403375.1 Thiobacillus denitrificans
CGGAGACGCGCGACCCGGTCAACCACTTCTTCCAGCCCAAGTTCGGCGATCTGCAGGCCGATCTGCAGGAGGCCAGGAAGCAGGGCAAGAAGGGCATCTTCCTGTTTTTCGAGATGGACGAGTGCCCGTTCTGCGACCGCATGAAATCGACCATCCTCAACCAGGCGGAGGTGCAGGACGCCTACCGTGCCCAGTTCCTGATCTATCCGATCGACGTCAACGGTGACACCGAGATCACCGATTTCCAGGGCAAGGACACGACCGAGAAGGATTTCGCCTTCGCCCACCGCGTGCGCGCCACGCCGACGATGCTGTTCTTCGACCTCGACGGCAAGCTGGTCGCCCGCCATACCGGACCCACCAAGGACAAGGCCGAATTCCTCCTGCTCGGCAGGTACGTGTCCGAGGGGGCCTACGCCAGCCAGCCCTTCACCAAGTACAAGCAGGGCAAATGAGGCGCACCGCATGGGGCGCGCTGCTCGCGTGCGCGCTGTCCTCCGCGGCGCTGGCGGAGCGGCTGACGCTGGAGGAGGCGCTCGCCGCGGCGACTTCGGCGCATCCCGACCGCCGCATCGCCGAGAGCGACCTCGCCGTGGCGCGTGCCGACCGGCAGCAGGCCGAGAGCCTGCGCGACTTCAGCCTGTTCCTGGACGGCGCGCTGCGTAGCGGGCGCCGCCCCAACGACAGCCTCGTCGACGCCGGCGAGTGGAAAGCCGACAACATCGGCCGCATCGTCGCACGCAAGCCGCTGCTCGACTTCGGCCGCAGCAGCCAGGCGATCGCGGCGGCGGATCAGGGCGTCGCGGCACGCCAGGCCGATCTCTACAACGTCGAAAACCTGCGCCGCATCGACATCATGGCGCGCTATTTCGACGTGCTGCTCGCCGACCTGCAGTACGCCGCCGACAACGAATTCATGGCGGTGGCCTACGTCAACTGGGACAGCGCGCAGGACCGCTTCGAGGTGGGCCAGATCAGCCAGCCGGAACTGCTGCGGCTGGAAGCCGACTACCAGGACATACGCGAGCGCCGCAACGCGAGCCAGCAGCGCATGCGCAGCACGCGGCAGCGGCTGGCGCACGCGATCCATCGCCCGGATCAACTGCCCGCCGAACTCGCCGACCCCGCCCTCGAGGACAACGCGAGGCCGGTACCCGCCTACGAAACGCTGCTGCCCTGGGTAATGGAGAACAATCCGCGCGTGCGGGCGCTGCGGGCGCAGCTGGCGGCGACCGATGCGCGCCTTGCCGCGATTCGCGCCGAGCGCAACCCCGTGCTCGACGCCGAGGTGGTCGGCGGCGCCTACAGCCGTGAATCGACCACGCGCGACGACCTGAGCGTGGGGCTGGTGTTCAACATTCCGCTGTACCAGGGGGCGCGCGTGGACGGCCGGATCGCACGCGAATTCGCGCTCAAGGAACGCAGCGAGGCGGAACTCGAGAAGACACGACTCGAGCTTGCCGACACGCTGCTGGCGACGCTGCAGGAAATCGAGTGGCTGCGGGGCAGCGGCCGCGGCGCCGCGGAAAAGCAGATCGAATACCGCGACTGGGCGCTGGAGCGCGCGCGCGCGGAGTACGAGCTGGAACTGAAGACCAATCTGGGCACCAGCATGGCCGAAACGCAAAGCGCCAAGCTGCGACGCAAGCAGGTGGAATACCGGCTGGCGCTGGCGCTGGCGCGGCTGGAGGCGCTGTCCGGCGGCAGCCTGCCGCCTGTTGAGGGAGCAAGGGAATGAAAGCTTACATCGTGGCGATCGCATTCGCCGGCGCGGGCCTGGCGGCCGCGGGCCCGTCGTCGGCGGCCGACAAGGTCGAACTGAGCACCCGCGTGTCGGGGGTGGTGGCCGAAGTGCTGGTCAAATCCGGCCAGCGCGTGAAGAAGGGCGCAGTGCTGCTGCGCCTCGACAGGACCGTGCTGCAGGCGCGCCTCGACGAGGCTGCGGCGGAACACGCGCAGGCCGTGGCCGACGAGGCGGATGCCAAACGCGAACGCGAACGTGCGCAGGAGCTGTTCGATCGGACGGTGTCGTCGGCTTCCGAGCTCGAGGCGGCCACCCTGCGCCACGTACGTACGCAGGCGAGTCTGAGCGCCGCCAGCGCACGGCGCGTCATCGCGCGGAAGAATCTGCAGGACGCCGAACTCCGGGCACCCTTCGACGGCGTGGTGAGCGCGCTGCCCGGCGGGCCGGGCACGGTGGTGACGGCGGACTGCCAGCCGAAGACGCTGGTCGTCCTGAGCCCGGATCGCCCCTGACGCTCAGCCGCGCGCCAGGCGGCGGGCGACGCCGGCTTCCATGTCCGCCGCCTGGTGGGGCGATGCGACCGCGGCGATGACCTTGCGGCACATCGGCAGCGCGGCCTCGAAGCCGGCCATGTCCGTGACCTCGCTCATCAGCCGGTAGGCGGGGGATTTGGTGCCGACCAGCGCGGCCATGAACTGCAGCACGTAGCCGCGCACGTTTTCCAGCGTGGCGGCGGACTGGCGGGGTGCAACCGGGGCTGCGGCGGCAGTCGCCTGGGCGGCGCTGCGGTTGCGCAGGGTCTGGATGAAGCCGTTCTGCAGCAGGTCGTTCACCAGCGCCTCGAGGTCAGCACAATTCGGCATCTTGCTGCGCAGGTCGGCGAACGAAATGCCGTTCCCCACGCTGAACAAGATCTGACGGTGGCGCGGCCGCAGCGTGTGGCCCAGGTTGAAGATCTCTTCCTGTCCCTTGATCGTGCGGGACAATTGCATTGTCATTTCCATCATCGTCTCCGTTATTGTCTGTGGTTGTGCTACGGGCGATCGCCCGCATCGGGACCATGCACGGGCCGTGCCAGGCCCTGGTGGGCGCGCAATGCGTCGATTTGACGGGGTTTCCGGCGGTCGCGCGGCCGGCCGCAGGGCAGCAAGGGAATTGCAGGCGTCGATTGGACGACAGGAGGGCGAAATTTTCGTCACGCCCGCCCTGCCGGCCGTCGACAGGCGGGCAGGGCGGGGGATTCAGTCGTCGACGTCCTCGATCAGGTCGACGATGACGCGGGTCCGCACGTTCATGATGGCGACGTCGCCGCCGAAGGTGATCCGCACGTAGCCTTCCGGCAGCCGGCTCAGGCGCCGTTCGACGTTGTACGGCAGGTAGTTCCACGCGGCGTCGGGCGGCAGGGGCTGGTTGACGCGGAAGCGGTATGCGTGGCCGGGCGGCACCTTGCCTTTCTTCGCGAGGCCGGGCGGCAGCGACCGGTAGTCGACCCGGTAGTAGTCGCGGATGAGCCTGCGGTCGCTGTCGGTGAAGACCACGCGCACGTCGGTCGCGCGGTCGTGCACGCGCACCTCGCCGTGATAGGGGTAAGGGGCGCAGCCGGCGAGGCCGCCGGCCAGCGCGGCTGCCACCAGCAATGCGGGGATACGGATCGTCATCGGTTGTCCTCCATCGATTGAACCTGACTGAGAGTGTAGGTCAGGTGCCGGAGGGGGGACAGCAGGGAACGCCGCGCGGGCGTCAGGTGGGGTCCGTCAACTACGCGAGGCGGCGGAGGCGTCCGCCGACTTGGTGCTCGGAACGTAGTCCCAGTGGCGCTTCCATGCGCCGACGACGAGGTTGGGGTATTCCGGGCGGCCGAGGCTGCCGTTGTAGCGCCCCAGCGCGCGGAACAGGTCGCCGCGTTCGATGTCGATGTAGTGGCGCAGGATCAGCGCGCCGTAGCGCAGGTTGGTGCGCAGATGGAACAGGTTGTGGTCGGGGTTGCCGATCGCCTTGACCCAGAACGGCATCACCTGGGTGTAGCCGCGTGCACCGACCGGCGACACGGCGTATTTGCGGAAGCCGCTTTCGACCTGGATCAGGCCGAGCATCAGCTGCGGGTCGACCCCGGCTCGCGAGGCTTCCCAGTGCAGGGTGGTGAGGAACTCGAGACGCTCGGCTTCGTCCGGCATGCGCTTGGCCAGGCGGCGCGACATTTCCTTCAGCCAGGCGGCCTCGTCGGCGCGGTTGCGGAACGCGGTGCGGGTGACGGCGGTGTCGGCCAGCGCCCGCTGGAGCGACGCGCGCACGTTGGCCGACATCGCCTCCTCGCGTTGCCCGCCCGCCTGAACGGGGTGGGCGAGGCAGAGGGCGGCAAGCAGCAGGCCGATGTGCGTCGTTCGCTTCATGTCAGTCTCCCAGCAATCCTGTCAGAAATTCCCTCGCCTCGGCCAGCGCGATCTTCTGTGCTTCGCCGCTCTGCCCCGGTGCGGCGCGGCGCGGCTGGTACTCGACGAAGCCTTCCTTGAGGCCGCGCTCGCCCACCGTGACGCGGTGGGGGATGCCGACCAGTTCGGCGTCGGCGAACATCACGCCGGGGCGTTCGTCGCGGTCGTCGAGCAGGACGTCGAAGCCGGCGGCCGTCAACTCATCATAGAGCGTATCGGCGGCGGTCCTGACCGCCTCGCTCTTGCCGTAGCCGATCGCCACGATCACCAGCAAGAAAGGTGCCATGGCCTTCGGCCAGATGATCCCGCGTTCGTCGTGGTTCTGCTCGATCGCGGCGGCGACGATGCGCGACACGCCGATGCCGTAGCAGCCCATTTCCATGACTTGCGACTTGCCGGCCTCGTCGAGGTAGGTCGCGTTCATCGCCTGCGAATATTTGCTGCCGAGCTGGAACACGTGGCCGACCTCGATGCCGCGACACAGCGCGAGCGTCCCCTTGCCGTCCGGGCTGGCGTCGCCGGCGGCCACGTTCCTGATATCGGCCACGACATCGGGTTCCTGCAGGTCGCGGCCGAAATTGACGCCGGCCAGATGCAGTTTCGGCTTGTTGGCGCCGCAGACGAAGTCGCTCATCGCCGCGACCGTGCGGTCGGCGATGACGCGGATCCTGCTGCGGTCGATGCCGACCGGACCGAGGAAGCCCGGCGGGCAGTCGAACGCGGCGCGGATCTCGGCTTCGTTCGCCAGGCGGAAATCGGCCATGCCGTCGAGCTTGCCGAGCTTCACCTCGTTGAGCATGTGGTCGCCGCGCAGCAGCAGGACGACCAGTTGTTCGCCTGCCATGACGGCGACGAGCTTGACGGTGCGCTCGAGGGGAATGCCGAGCAGGGCGGCGACGTCCTCGCAGGTGGTCTGCTTCGGCGTGTCGACTTCGCGCATCGCTTCCTGCGGCGCGGCGCGCGGGGTGGCGGGGGCGAGCGCCTCGGCGAGCTCGACGTTGGCGGCGTAGCCGGAATCCGGGCAGTAGGCGATCAGGTCCTCGCCGGAGTCGGCCAGCACGTGGAATTCGTGGGAAGCCGAGCCGCCGATCGCGCCGGTGTCGGCGGCGACCGCGCGGAAGGTCAGCCCCAGCCGGCTGAACACGCGGGTGTAGGCGTCGTACATCGTCTCGTAGGTGGCGGCGAGGCTGTCGCGGCTGGCGTGGAAGGAGTAGGCGTCCTTCATCAGGAATTCGCGCGCGCGCATGACGCCGAAGCGCGGGCGGATCTCGTCGCGGAACTTCATCTGGATCTGGTAGAAGTTCACCGGCAGCTGGCGGTAGCTCCTGATTTCGCGGCGCGCGACGTCGGTGATGACTTCCTCATGGGTGGGGCCGAAGCAGAAGTCGCGCTGGTGGCGGTCCTTGATCTTCAGCATCTGCGGGCCGAACACTGCCCATCGCCCGGTTTCCTCCCACAGCTCGGCCGGCTGCACCGCCGGCATCAACAGCTCGATCGCGCCGGCGCGGTTCATCTCCTCGCGCACCACCGCCTCGACCCGGCGCAGCACCCTGAGGCCGAGCGGCATCCAGGTATAGAGCCCGGAGCCGAGGCGCTTGATGAGCCCGGCGCGCAGCATCAGCTTGTGGCTGACGAGCTCGGCCTCGGACGGGGCTTCCTTGGTGGTGGAGATGAAGAACTGGGTGGCGCGCATGGTGGGATAATCGGGGCAAAACGCGCATTTTAGCGTGCGCGTGGGTAATCTTTCGCGCTCGATTGTTGGGGAGGCAGGGGGGGTAAATGGCTACGCGCTTGAAGTTCGGGAAACGCCGGGCGGCGGACGAGGGGCTGGAAGTGACCGAGGAGCGCGGGATACGCACGCTGCATCTCGGCAGCCAGGCGATCCAGAGCGCGATGCGGGTGAACCGGCCGTGGGATCTCGAGCTCGCCTACACGCGGGCGATGATGGGCTTCCTGATGTTCAGGCCGACGCCTGCCGAGGTGCTGATGATCGGGCTGGGCGGCGGCTCGCTCGCCAAGTTCATCCGCAAGCAGCGGCCGCAGACCTGCATTACCGCGGTGGAGATCGACCCGCGCGTGATCGCCGCCGCGCGCAGCCATTTCGAACTGCCGGGCAACGACGCCACGCTCGACGTGATCGAGGGCGACGGCGCGCTCTACGTGCGCCAGCATCCGGCGAGCGCCGACGTCATCCTGCTCGACGGCTTCGACGCCGGCAACCAGGTCGAGGCGCTGGCGACCCAGACCTTCTATGCCGCGTGCCGCCGCGCGCTGAAGCCGGGCGGCGTGCTGGTGGTGAACCTGTGGGGGCGCGACCGTGACTTTCCCGAGTACCTGGCGCGCCTTTCGCGCGCGTTCGATGGTGAGGTCGGGTGGATTTCGGTGCAGAACAAGACCAACGTCATCGTGTTCGCCTTCGCCGAACCGGGCGCGCCGGCCCGGCTCGAGGCGGCGCGCCCGCAGCTGGAAGACCTCTCGAAGCGCTGGGGGCTCGACCTGCGGGGGTTCGCGCGGGATTTCCAGTGGGCGGAAGGGTGTGCCGAGGCGTCCTGACGACGGCGCCGCACGCAACCCGTCTATTCGCGAAAACAGTCAATCAAAACAATGCTTAAGCGTGTTTTTTCCGCTGTCTCGGGTTTGCAATTTTTGGCGGGTGTGAAAGAATACAGCTAACTGATTTTATTGATGGTGGCGGCCATGATCGACCGAGAAGGGTACCGCCCGAACGTAGGCATTATCCTGTGCAACGCGCACAACCAGGTTTTCTGGGGCAAGCGCGTCAACCAGCACGCCTGGCAGTTTCCCCAGGGCGGCATCAACGCCGGGGAAACGCCGGAACAGGCCATGTACCGGGAACTGGAAGAAGAGGTGGGCTTGCAGCCCGAGCACGTGCGCATCCTCGGGCGCACGCGCGAGTGGCTGCGCTATGACGTGCCCGCCCACTGGACGCGGCGTGACAGCCGCGGGATCTATCGTGGCCAGAAGCAGATCTGGTTTCTGCTGAGGCTGACGGGACGCGACTGCGACGTGTCGCTGCGCGCCAGCAGCCATCCGGAGTTCGACGCCTGGCGGTGGAACGAGTACTGGGTGCCGATGGATGCGGTGGTCGACTTCAAGCGCGAGGTCTACCGGCTGGCGCTGGAGGAACTCGAACGCTTCCTGCACAAGGACGTCCGCTTTCTCCGGCAGCGCGCGCGAAGGCTTTGCGACCGCCGCGGCGCCTCGCTCGATCTTCAGCTGAAATCCTGAGCCGGGGCGGCGGGGGAGGGCGTGATGAAGATGCGGATCTACACTTCAGCCACGCTCACCGAGGCGGTCTCACCCGCGGTGCCCCTGTGGCAGCTCGCGCCCACCCACGATCCCGGCGGTCGCCTGCTGACCGACTTCATGATGCTGATTCCCCGTCTGCGGACGCGGCCCCAGCACGAGATCGAACGCGCCTCGCGTGACATCCAGGCGGTGCTGTCGCTGCACCAGGACGTGGTGTTCGCCGATCTCAACCTGAAGCTGAACCTGCTGTGGGTGTCCCTGCGTCCGCGTCCCGGGGCGATCAGCGAGCTCGTCGCAGCGATCCGGCTGCGCGTGCCCGACGCGGTGCTGGTGGCGCACTACGCCGAACCGCGCTAACGCATTTCCCGCCCCGGCCGGGGGCGCTGTATCTTTTCACTTTGCCAGAATATCCCTGCAGATTGCATGGAATATCGCGTCATTTCTGCGTTTTCGTTCACCCAAGACGGTGGAATTCGATAGAATGAGCGATTGCTTATTAACCCTCAACACGCTGGAGCAAACATGGCCGTTAGCGAACTTCAGGTGCAGACCGCACTGAAAGAGTTGGTTGATCCCAACACCCACAAGGATTACGTCTCGACCAAATCCGCTCGCAACATCAAAGTCGACGGCGGCGCCGTCTCGGTCGACATCCTGCTGAGCTACCCCGCGCAGAGCCAGCTGGCAACGATCAAGCAGCAGGTCGAGGACAAGCTCAAGAGCATCGACGGCGTCACCGCCGCGACCGCCAACGTCAGCTTCAAGATCGTGTCGCACAGCGTGCAGCGCGGCGTCAAGCTGATCCCTAACGTGAAGAACATCATCGCCGTCGCCTCCGGCAAGGGCGGCGTCGGCAAGTCGACCACCGCCGTCAACCTGGCGCTGGCGCTGGCCGCCGAGGGCGCCAGCGTCGGCATGCTCGACGCCGACATCTACGGCCCCTCGCAGCCGACCATGCTCGGCATCACCGACAAGCCCGAGTCGACCGACGGCAAGAACCTCGAGCCGCTGATCGGACACGGCATCCAGGCGATGTCGATCGGCTTCCTGATCGACGTCGAGACGCCCATGGTGTGGCGTGGCCCGATGGTCACCCAGGCGCTGGAACAGCTGCTGAACAACACCAACTGGAACGACCTCGACTACCTCGTCGTCGACCTGCCGCCCGGCACCGGCGACATCCAGCTGACGCTGGCGCAGCGCGTGCCGGTGACCGGCGCGGTGATCGTCACCACCCCGCAGGACATCGCGCTGATCGACGCGCGCAAGGGCCTGAAGATGTTCGAGAAGGTCGGCATCCCGATCATCGGCGTGGTCGAGAACATGAGCCTGCACATCTGCTCGAACTGCGGCCACGAGGAGCGCATCTTCGGCGAGGGCGGCGGCGAGCGCATGTGCAAGGACTACAACGTCGAGTTTCTCGGCGCCCTGCCGCTCGACAGCGCGATCCGTGCCGACACCGATTCCGGCAAGCCGTCGGTCGTCTCCGACCCCGATGGTCGCGTGACCGACATCTACAAGCAGATCGCGCGTCGGGTTGCTGTTAAGATTGGCGAAACCGCGGTGGATCATTCCGCCAAGTTCCCCAATATCGTCATCTCCAACACCTGATGAGCATCAAGTCCGACCGATGGATCCGCCGCATGGCGGAGCAGCATGGCATGATCGACCCGTTTGAACCCGGGCAGGTCAAGCAGGCCGGAGGGCGATCCATCGTGTCGTACGGCACGTCGAGCTACGGCTACGACGTGCGGTGCGCCAGCGAATTCAAGGTCTTCACCAACCTCAACCACACGCTGGTCGATCCGAAGCAGTTCGACCCGGATTCCTTCGTCGAGATCACCGGCGATTCCTGCATCATCCCCCCCAATTCCTTCGCGCTCGCGCGCACGGTCGAGTACTTCCGCATTCCGCGCAGCGTGCTGACCATCTGCCTCGGCAAGAGCACCTATGCGCGTTGCGGCATCATCGTCAACGTCACGCCGCTCGAACCCGAGTGGGAAGGTCACGTGACGCTCGAGTTCTCCAACACCACCCCGCTGCCCGCGCGCATCTATGCCAACGAGGGCGTGGCGCAGATGCTGTTCCTCGAATCCGACGAGGTGTGCGAGACCTCGTACCGCGATCGCGGCGGCAAGTACCAGGGCCAGGTCGGCGTTACGCTACCGAAAATTTAATCCCGGCTACACGCGGGATTCGTATAATCCGCTTCTTCTAATTCGCCCCTTCCAACGGCTTCCCACTGGAGCAGGCCATGCGTTTTCGTTTTCCCGTTGTCATCATCGACGAAGATTTCCGTTCCGAAAATGCGTCGGGCCTGGGAATCCGAACGCTTGCCGCCGCCATCGAGCAGGAGGGCATGGAAGTGCTCGGCGTCACCAACTACGGTGACCTGACCTCGTTCGCCCAGCAGCAGGCGCGTGCATCGGCCTTCGTGCTGTCGATCGACGACGAGGAACTGGCCGGCAGCCCCGAGGACGCCAGTCACGCGCTGCAGAAGCTGCGGGCCTTCGTCGACGAGGTGCGCTTCCGCAACGCCGAGATCCCGATCTTCCTGCACGGCGAGACGCGCACCGCGCGCCATATTCCGAACGACATCCTGCGCGAGCTCAACGGCTTCATCCACATGCTCGAGGACACGCCGGAGTTTCTCGCCCGCTACATCGCCCGCGAGGCCCGCGCCTACCTCGATTCGCTGGTGCCGCCGTTCTTCCGTGCGCTCACCCACTACGCGGCGGACGGTTCGTATTCCTGGCACTGCCCCGGCCATTCGGGCGGCGTCGCCTTCCTGAAGGCGCCGATCGGACAGATGTTCCACCAGTTCTTCGGCGAGAATCTGCTGCGTGCCGACGTCTGCAACGCCGTCGACGAGCTCGGCCAGTTGCTCGACCACACCGGTCCGGTCGGGGCGTCGGAGCGCAACGCGGCGCGCATCTTCAACTGCGACCACCTGTTCTTCGTCACCAACGGCACTTCGTCGTCGAACAAGATGGTGTGGCACGCCACGGTGGCGCCGGGCGACATCGTCGTGGTCGACCGCAACTGCCACAAGTCGATCCTGCACGCCATCATCATGTGCGGTGCGATCCCGATCTTCCTCACGCCGACGCGCAACCACTACGGCATCATCGGGCCGATCCCGCTCGACGAATTCCGCCCCGAGAACATCGAGAAGAAGATCGCCGCGCATCCGTTCGCCAAGGATGTGAAGCGCAAGCCGCGCATTCTCACGATCACCCAGTCGACCTACGACGGCATCCTCTACAACGTCGACATGATCAAGGAGCTGCTCGGCGACTACATCGACACCCTGCACTTCGACGAAGCCTGGCTGCCGCACGCGACCTTCCACGACTTCTATCGCGGCATGCACGCGATCGGCAAGGACCGCCCGCGCGCCAAGGACGCACTGGTGTTCGCGACCCAGTCGACCCACAAGCTGCTGGCCGGGCTCTCGCAGGCCTCGCAGATCCTGGTGCAGGACTCGGAGACGCGCAAGCTCGACTTCACGCGCTTCAACGAAGCCTACCTGATGCACACCTCGACCTCGCCGCAGTACGCCATCATCGCCTCGTGCGACGTTGCAGCGGCAATGATGGAACCACCCGGCGGCCCCGCGCTGGTCGAGGAGTCGATCAAGGAGGCGCTCGATTTCCGCCGCGCCATGCGCAAGGTCGACGAGGAATTCGGCGATTCCTGGTGGTTCAAGGTGTGGGGGCCCGAGAAACTGGCCGAGGAAGGCGTGGGCGACCGCGAGGACTGGATGCTCGGGGCCGGTGAGCGCTGGCACGAGTTCGGCAACCTCGCGCCCGGCTTCAATCTTCTCGACCCGATCAAGGCCACCGTCATCACGCCCGGCCTCGACATGGACGGCGCCTTCGCCGACTGGGGCATCCCCGCGGCGATCGTCACCAAGTACCTGGCTGAGCACGGTGTCATCGTCGAGAAGACCGGGCTGTATTCCTTCTTCATCATGTTCACCATCGGCATCACCAAGGGCCGCTGGAACACGCTGGTGACCGCGCTGCAGCAGTTCAAGGCCGACTACGACGAGAACCAGCCGCTGTGGCGCGTGCTGCCCGAGTTCATCGAGAAGCACCCGCGCTACGAAAAGACCGGCCTCAAGGACCTGTGCGACCAGATCCACGCCATCTACAAGGCCAACGACGTGGCGCGCCTGACGACCGAGATGTACCTGTCGGAAATGGCGCCGGCGATGAAGCCGGCCGACGCCTTCGCCAAGATGGCGCACCGCGAGATCGAGCGCGTCGAGATCGACAAGCTCGAGGGGCGCATCACCGCGATGCTGGTGACCCCCTATCCGCCCGGCATTCCGCTGCTGATCCCGGGTGAGCGCTTCAACCCGACGATCGTGCGCTACCTGCAGTTCACGCGCGAGTTCAACGAGAAATTCCCCGGCTTCGAGACCGACGTGCACGGCCTCGTCGAGGAGATCGTCGACGGCCGCGCGCGCTACTACGTCGATTGCGTGATCTGATCCAGCCGGCGAGGTTGATTTGCCGGGCAAAAAGCGTATGATGCGCAGTCCCCGCTCAGGCGGGGATTGTTTTTCATTGTTGTTTTGAACCTTGCTCCACCGCACCGCAGCGGGGGGCTGAACCGAAAGGAAACTCGATGCGGCATTACGAAATCGTATTCATCGTCCATCCCGATCAGAGCGAGCAGGTGCCCGCCATGATCGAGCGCTACAAGGGCAACATCACCAGCCGCGGCGGCAGCATCCACCGCCTGGAAGACTGGGGCCGCCGCCAGATGGCCTACCCGATCCAGAAGGTCCACAAGGCTCACTACGTGCTGATGAACATCGAGTGCGACCAGGAGACCCTGGAAGAACTCGAGCATGGCTTCAAGTTCAACGACGCCGTGCTGCGCCACCTGACCATCAAGCGCGACGACGCGGTGACCACGCCGTCGCCGATGATGAAGGAAGAGAAGTCGCGCGACATGCTTGAAGGCGCCAAGCCCGAAGCCGCCAAGGCCGACGCGGCAGCCGAGCAGCCTGCTGCAGCCTGAGTGAGTGAACCGGCTGGTCATCAGCGGAGCCCTCATCCAGGTTGACCCCGTGCGTTACAGCCCGGCTGGCGTGCCGATTGCCGAAGCGGTGGTGCATCACCGCAGCAGTCAGGAAGTCGCCGCCCAGGCCAGGCTGGTGGAATGCGAGTTGACGGTGCAGGCGAGCGGCGCGCTCGCTTCCCGCCTGGCGCAGACTCCCGTCGGAACGCAGGTGAAGCTGGAAGGCGCGTTGAATCGACGCAGCGTGAAAAGCCGGCAACTGATCTTGATATTGAACCGAATCGAAAAGGAATGAATCATGGCACGTCCCATGGGTAAAGCAGGCGGCAAGTTCGCCGGCAAGCGCCGCGACAGCGGCAATCGTGGTCTCTTCAAGCGTCGCAAGTTCTGCCGCTTCACCGCCGAGAAGGTGGTCGAGGTCGACTACAAGGACGTCGAAGTGCTGAAGGAATTCATCGCCGAGAACGGCCGCATCATCCCGGCCCGCATCACCGGCACCAAGGCTCACTACCAGCGTCAGCTGGGCACCGCCATCAAGCGTGCGCGCTTCCTGGCGCTCATGCCCTACACCGACCTGCATTAAAAGGAGACGACCATGCAAGTGATTCTGATGGACAAGGTCGTCAACCTGGGCAACCTGGGTGACGTGGTCAAGGTGAAGGACGGCTACGCCCGCAACTTTCTGATTCCCACCGGCCGTGCGCGCCGCGCCACGCAGGCCAACCTGGAGGCGTTCGCCGCCCAGAAGGCCGAACTCGAGCGCATCGCCGCCGAAAAGCTGGCCGACGCCCAGCGTCGCGCCGAAAAGCTGGAAGGCACGAGCGTCACGGTTCGCCAGAAGGCGGGCGTCGACGGGCGCCTGTTCGGCTCGATCACCAATGCCGACATCGCCGACGCGTTGAAGGCGCAGGGGCTCGAAGTGGTCAAGGCCGAAGTCCGCCTGCCCGACGGCCCGTTCAAGGCCATCGGCGAATACCCGGTGGTGCTGGGGCTGCACCATGACGTGACCGCCAACATCACGGTGGTGGTCGCGGCGGAACAGTAATCCCGCCGCAACCGCAGCAAGGGGAGCCGATGGCTCCCCTTTTTCATTTCCGGGCCGCGCGCGCTCCGGCGGATGGTCCGGCAAAGTACTCCCCGGCCGTCCACGGCTTATCCACAGCCTTATCCCTTTGTCGGGACAGGGCGGAAGACTAGAATCCTGCCATGGCCGCCATCCACTCGTTGAACGCAAGCACCGACCCCCAGATCGCGCAGATGCGACTGCCGCCCCACTCGCTGGAGGCCGAGCAGGCGGTGCTCGGCGGCCTGCTGCTCGAAAACGGCGCGTGGGACCGTATCGGTGACGTGGTGTCGGAGTCCGATTTCTACCGCCAGGACCATCGCCAGATCCTGCGCGCGATCATCCGGCAGATCGCCGAAAACCGTCCGGCCGACGCAGTGACGGTCGCCGAGTCGCTGCAGTCGATGGGCGAGCTCGAAGGCGTCGGCGGCCTCACTTACATCGTCGCGCTGGCGAGCAACACGCCTTCGGCCGCCAACATCCGGCGCTACGCCGAGATCGTCCGCGAGCGCTCGGTGATGCGCCGCCTGGTCGAAGTCGCGACCGGCATCGCCGACAGCGCCTATGCGCCGGCCGGCAAGAGCGCTCAGCAGCTGCTCGACGAGGCCGAGGCCAAGGTGTTCGAGATCGCCGAGTCGGGGAGCCGCGGCCAGGCCGGCTTCACCGAGATCAAGCCGCTCCTGAAGGAGGTCGTCGAGCGCATCGACGAGCTCTACCACCGCGACAACGACTCGGGCGTCACCGGCGTGCCGACGGGTTTCCACGACCTCGACGAGAAGACCTCTGGACTGCAGCCAGGCGACCTCATCATCGTCGCCGGGCGGCCCTCGATGGGCAAGACCGCGTTCTCGATCAACATCGGCGAGAACGTCGCGCTCGACACCGGGCTGCCGGTGGCGGTGTTCTCGATGGAAATGGGCGGCGCCCAACTGGTGATGCGGATGATCGGCTCGGTCGGCAAGCTCGACCAGCATCGCCTGCGCACCGGCAAGCTGGGCGAGGACGACTGGCAGCGCCTCACCTACGCGCTCGGCAAGCTCAACGAGGCGCCGGTGTTCATCGACGAGACGCCCGGCCTCACCGTGCTGGAGCTGCGGGCGCGGGCGCGCCGTCTGATGCGGCAGTGCGGCAAGCTCGGCCTCATCATCATCGACTACCTGCAGCTGATGGCCGGCAGCGGGAGCGGCGAAAACCGGGCTACCGAAATCTCGGAAATCTCGCGTGCGCTGAAAGGGCTGGCGAAGGAGCTCAGTGTGCCGGTGATCGCCCTGTCGCAGCTCAACCGCGGCCTCGAGCAGCGCCCCAACAAGCGCCCGGTGATGTCCGACCTGCGCGAATCCGGCGCCATCGAGCAGGACGCCGACGTCATCCTGTTCATCTACCGCGACGAGGTCTACAACCCGGACACCCAGGACAAGGGCACCGCGGAAATCATCATCGGCAAGCAGCGTAACGGCCCGATCGGCACGGTGCGACTGGCTTTCCTCGGCGAGTACACGCGCTTCGAAACGCTGGCGCATCCCGGCTCCTACTAGGCCCATGCGTCCGATCCAGGCGCAGATATCGATCGACGCGATGGCGCACAACCTGCGCGTGGCGCGTGCGCTCGCGGCCGACGCGCGCGTGTTCGCCGTCGTCAAGGCGAACGCCTACGGTCACGGGCTGTCGCGCGCGCGCCGCGCCTTTGCCGCGGCGGACGGCTTCGCCGTGCTGACGCTCGAGGAAGCGGCGAACCTGCGGCAGATGGGCGTCGACCAGCCGATCCTGCTGCTCGAGGGCCTCTTCGGCGCTGACGAAATCGCCGCCTGCGTCGAACTCGACCTGTGGCCGGTGCTGCATCATGCCGCGCATCTCGACTGGCTGGCGCAGCAGCCGCCGGCGCGACCGCTCCAGGTGTTTCTCAAGTTCGACACCGGCATGCACCGACTGGGGCTCCCGCTCGCCGAGCAGGCAGCCCTGGTCGCGCGGACAAGAAGCCTGCCCGGGGTTGCCGGCGTCACCCTGATGACCCATTTCGCCCAGGCCGACGAGGCCGTCGGCGTCGACTGGCAGTTGCAGCCCTTCCTGCGCGAACTGGCGGGGTACGGCCTGCCCTGGAGCAGCGCCAATTCGGCGGCGCTGCTGCGCTTTCCGGAAACCCGGGGCGACTGGGTGCGGCCCGGCCTGATGCTGTACGGTGCGTCGCCGTTCCCCGAGGTGTCGGCAGCCGAACTCGGCCTGCGCCCGGCGATGACGCTGCAGTCGGAGATCATCGCCGTGCAGGCGTTGCAGGCGGGGGAGGGGGTGGGGTACGGCCAGTTGTTCCGCGCCGAGCGGGCGATGCGCGTCGGCGTGGTGGCCTGTGGCTATGCCGACGGCTATCCGCGCCATGCGCTGACGGGTACGCCGGTGCTGGTCGACGGCCGCATCGGGCGCACCCTCGGGCGGGTGTCGATGGACATGCTGTGCGTCGACCTCGGCGATTTTCCAGAAGCAGGACTCGGCACGCCGGTGACGCTGTGGGGCGAGGGCCTGCCGGTCGACGCGGTGGCCGCCGCCGCCGGCACCACCAGCTACGAACTCCTGTGCGCGCTCGCCGCGCGTGTGCCGGTGGCCGAGCGCGACTGATCCGCGGCCGGGGGGGGGCGTCAGGCGCGCGCAGGCGCCGGCACGAAGCATTCCAGATGGCGTTCGCCCAGCGTGAATTCCGGACAGCCGGTGCGGTCGGCGATGGCGGCGAGCGCGCTGCCGAATGCAGGAAAGTCGGCGATGCCTTCGTAGACTTCCATCCAGGTCGATGGGTCGTCACAGCGCGCAAACCGGCGCGGCGGCAGGCTGCAATGCGGGGCGAGCGCCGCGAGCAGCGCATCGATCCGGTTCGCGGCGAGCGCCTCTCGCGCCGGGTCGATGCGGTAGTAGACGTAGGCGCTCCTCACCTATTCGGGCAGCGCGTAGGGAAGGGGCTTCAGGGTCAGGGCCGGGCCGTCGAGGGCCTTCAGGTGCAGCGCATGGTGGGCGGCGCTTTCCAGTTGCAGGACCGCCAGCAGGTCGAAGCCGCCGCCGGGGGCCGGCGCCGCGTTGACCACGCTGCCGCTCGGCTGGCCGTCCATGTCCGTGCTGTAGAGGTTGTCGCCAGGCGCGGCTTCGGCGTCGACGTGCGCCAGGAACATGCGGCGCTTGAGCTTGCCGAGATACTGGCTGCGGGCGACGATCTCCTGGCCGGGGTAGCAGCCTTTCTGGAAGCTCACGCCGCCGATCGCCTCGAAGTTGACCATCTGCGGCACGAAGTGCTCCTGGGTGGCGGCGACGATCATCGGGATGCCGGCGGACAGCCGCAGCCAGTCCCATACCGGCGCACCGACCGGGGTGGCGAACGGCCGCAGCGCCTGCCACACGTCGGCGGCGCGCTCGGGCGCGACCGACAGCACGAACTTGTCTGCCCCGACGCGGACGACCAGGCCGGCCTCGGCGGCCGCGCTGCGCATCGGCGCCTCGGGCAGCATGCCCAGCGCAGCCCGCACCGCCTGCGCGGCCTGCGCGCCGGCGACCACCAGCCGCACCGTTTCGTCGCTGGCGTCGCGCGCCTTCACCTTGGCGCGCAGGATGAACATCGACAGGCGCTTCAGGACGGCGGGGAGAATGTCGCCGGAGAGCTGCAGGCGATACTCCTCGCCCTGCCGCCAGACGAGAAAGTTGGCGAGCAGCCGCCCCTTGGGGCTGCAGTAGCCGTTCCACTGCGCGCTGTCGGCGTCCACCGCACGCACGTCGTTGGTGAGCTGGCCCTGCAGGAAGGCGGCGGTGTCTTCACCGTGGAACGCGATGACGCCGAGTTGCGACAAATCCGCCACAATGGTGCCGCTTGCCGCGGCGGCCCGCTCGGCGGCGGGGTCGCCATAGTGCTGCACGGCGTTGCCCTCGATCGCGGCGCCTTGGGCGAGCAGATGGTTTTTCCAGGATTCGATCACGATAAGGTCCAGTCAGGGGATTCGACGATGGCGAAAAGTGTACACGCTGATGAACGAGATTGAGTTGAAGTCCTCACGCCGTCTGGGGCTGTTGCTGCTCGGCATGACGGTGCTGGCGCTCGCCGCCGTCTGGCTCGCCGCGCTGCCGGCAGCCGTCCGGCTGGCGCTGGGCGCTGGCGTGCTCGCGCTGGTCGCCTGGGGGTGGCGGCGGGCGCATCGTGCGGGCGTGCTGCGGGTGGCGGGAGACGGGCGGCTGCAGTGTCCCGACGCGGAGGGGGTGTGGGCGGATGTCGAGGTGCTCGGCGACAGCCTCGTCACGCCGGTGCTCGTCGTGCTGCGCTACCGTTCGCCGGCGGACCGTTCCGTGCGCAGCCTGGTGCTGCTGCCCGACAGCGCGGACGCCGACGCGCTGCGGCGGCTCAGGGTGTCGCTTCGCTGGACACGCCGCACACGCTCGGACACACCGTCCCCGGACGCGGGTTGAGCACGGTGTTGCCGGCGACCGGCAGCATTTCCGGGTAGTCGCGGCTGTAGTGCAGCCCGCGGCTTTCCTGGCGAAGCTGGGCGCAGCGGACGATGAGGTCGGCGCTCTGCACCAGGTTGCGCAGCTCGATCAGGTCGTTGCTCACGCGGAAGTTGCGGTAGAACTCGTCGATCTCGGCGCGCAGCAGGCGGATGCGGTGCGAGGCGCGCGTCAGGCGCTTGTTGGTGCGCACGATGCCGACGTAGTCCCACATGAAGCGGCGCAGCTCGTCCCAGTTGTGCGAGATCACCACCTCCTCGTCGGGGTCGGTGACGCGCGACGCGTCCCAGTCCGGCAGGTCGAGCGAGGGGGCGGGCGGGGTGGCGAGGATGTCGGCGGCGGCGGCGTGGCCGAACACCAGGCACTCGAGCAGCGAATTCGAGGCCAGCCGGTTGGCCCCGTGCAGGCCGGTGAAGGTGACCTCGCCCACCGCGTGCAGGTTGCACAGGTCGGTGCGCGCGTTGATGTCGGTCACCACGCCGCCGCAGGTGTAGTGCGCGGCCGGCACGACGGGAATCGGCTGCCGCGTGATGTCGATGCCGAGCTCGAGGCAGCGGCGGTGGATGGTCGGGAAGTGCTCGCGGACGAAATCGGCCGGCTTGTGGCTGATGTCGAGGTAGACGCAGTCGATGCCGCGCTTCTTCATCTCGAAGTCGATCGCGCGGGCGACGATGTCGCGCGGCGCGAGCTCCGCGCGTTTGTCGTGCAGGTGCATGAAGCGGCTGCCGTCGGGCAGCAGCAGGTGGCCGCCCTCGCCGCGCACCGCCTCGGTGATGAGGAAGGACTTGGCGTGCGGGTGGTACAGGCAGGTCGGGTGGAACTGCACGAACTCCAGGTTGGCGACGCGGCAGCCGGCGCGCCAGGCCATGGCGATGCCGTCGCCGGTCGAGGTGTCGGGGTTGGTCGTATAGAGATAGACCTTGCCCGCCCCGCCGGTGGCGAGAACGGTGTGGCCGGCGGCGAAGGTCTCGACCTCGCCGGTTCCCTTGTTGAGCGCGTAGGCGCCGTGGATCTGCCGCTCCTGGCCGCCGGCGCGCTTGCCCGGGATGAGGTCGATCGCGACGTGCTGCTCGAAGGTGTCGATGTTGGGATGGGCGCGCACACGGTCGAGCAGGCTGGTCTGCACGGCGTGACCGGTGGCGTCGGCCGCGTGCACGACGCGGCGCTTGGAGTGCCCCCCCTCGCGCGCCAGGTGCAGGCCGCCCGGAGCCTGCGGGTCGGGGGTGAAGGCGACCCCGTTGGCGGTCAGCCAGGCGATCATTTCGCGGGCCTGGCTCGCGACCAGCCGGGTGACCGCCTCGTCGCACAGCCCGGCGCCGGCGATCAGCGTGTCGTGTACGTGGGCATCGATCGAGTCGCCGTTGTCGACCGCGGCGGCGATTCCGCCCTGTGCCCAGTCGCTGGCGCCGTCGGTCATCTGGCGCTTGGTGACAATGGCAACGCGGCGCTGGTCGGCGAGCCTGAGCGCGGTGGTCAGCGCGGCGAGGCCGCTGCCGAGGATGAGGACGTCATGTCTGTGCATGGTGTCGCCGGATGATAGCAGGCTTGCGCCGCGGCGGAATAACCCTTCGATCGGATGAACTTTTTTCCGTGGGCCCGCTCCATGTTCCGGAAGATGCGGTCACGTATACTTCAAGATAATCAAGAAGCAGCAGGGAGATATGTCGGACCGCGAACTGGATCAGGTGCTGGTCGAACGTGCCCAGCAGGGCGACAAGCGCGCATTCGAGCTATTGGTGAACAAGTATCACCGCAAGCTCGGGCGGCTGCTGTCGCGCATGGTGCGCGACTCGGCCGAGGTGGAAGACATCACGCAGGAAGCTTTCATCAAGGCCTATCGGGCATTGCCGGGGTTCCGCGGGGAAAGCGCGTTCTACACGTGGTTGTACCGGATCGCCGTCAACACCGCGAAGAACTACCTGGTGGCGCACAAGCGCCAGCCGGTATCGAGCGATGTGCTGGCCGAGGACGCGGAGAATTACGACGAGGGTGGACTGCTGCGCGACATCGCGACGCCGGATGCGGAACTCCAGACCAAGCAGATCGCCAAAGCAGTGAACGAGGCGGTCGACGCGCTGCCCGACGAATTGCGGACGGCCATCACGCTGCGCGAGATCGAAGGCATGAGCTACGAGGAAATCGCGCAGATGATGGAATGCCCGATCGGTACCGTGCGCTCGCGCATTTTCCGCGCGCGTGAGGCCATTGCTGAGAAAATTCGCCCGATGCTGGGCACCAGTCAGGACAAAAGGTGGTAACCATGTCAGCTCTTCGCAAATCCGAAATCCATTTCCGGGCCGAGCAGGACGACGACCGCGCGTCGATGCTGTCGGCCGCACTCGACGGCGAGACCGAACACGCCGAGACCGAGGCGTGCCTCGCGGCGCTGAAGCGTGACGACGCCCTGCGACAGGCCTGGTCCGACTACCACCTGATCGGCGACCTGATGCGCGGAGTGGGCCCTGCACGGGGCGACTTCATGGCGCGTTTTTCGGTCGAACTGGCGGCGGAGCCGACGGTGCTGGCGCCGCGCCGCAGCGTCTGGCCGCAGCGGGTGGCGGTGGCGTCGTTCGCATCGCTCGCCGTGTGGGGCGCGGCCACGCTGACGGGGCTGCGGCCGGATGCGCCGGCGACGGCCCCCCTCGCTGCGGCGCCCGCCCCCCAGCAGGCTGCGCTTGCGGCCGAAATGGTGCGCGACAACGACCGCTACGCGCCCTATCTGGTCGTCCACCAGGAATTCGCCCCGATGGCGGTCGCCTCTCCCTACCAGCGCGTGGTGGCGGTCGCGGTGGAGCCGCGTTGATGCAGGCGCGGCTTGCGTGGCGGCAAGGCTGGCTTGCCGCGATGGCCGGGTTGGTACTGCTGTCCGGAACCGCCCGGGCGGACGCCGCGCTCGACTGGCTCAATCGCGCCGCGACGGCGGCCAAGCAGCAGAACTACAGCGGCGTCTACGTCTACCATCATGGCGAGCACGTCGAGGTGTTGCGCGTCATGCATCGAACCCACGCCAAGGGCGAGATGGAGAAGGTCGAGGTCATGGACGGCACGCCGCGCAAGTTCCTGCGCATCAACAATGACGTCTACTGCCACCTGCCCGACGGCAAACAGGTGCGGCTGGAGCGCAACGCGCCGCGCCGCTTCTTCCCGGCGCTGCTGCCCGCCAGGCCCGCCAAGCTGCTCGATTACTACGAGGCGAAGCTGGGCGGCAGCGAGCGCGTGGCGGGGCGGCCCTGCCAGGTGGTGACGCTCACGCCGCGCGACGGCTATCGCTACGCCTACGACCTGTGGCTGGACAAGCAGACCGGGCTGCCGCTCAAGTCGCGCATCGTCAACGACCACGGCAGCGTGGTGTCGATGTACGTGTTCTCCGAAATCCAGATCGGCAAGGCGCCCGACCTCCAGTTGTTCCGCAACGACCTGGCGGGCAAGCAGATCCAGAAAGCCAGCCTCGACCAGCCGGCCGAAGCGCAGTGGCAGGTGGCGCCGCCGCCCGGCTACGACCAGGTGCAGGATGCGGTGCGCACGCTGCCGGGGAAGTCGGCCCCCGTCGTCCATCTGGTGTTTTCGGATGGCCTCTCGGTGCTGTCGATGTTCGTCGAGCCCGTCGATCCTCAGCAGCAGCGCCTGCAGGGGCTGTCGGCCGAAGGCGCGATCGGGGTCTACGCTCGCGAGGTCGACGGCTACACGGTCACGACCCTGGGCGAAGTCCCCAACACGACGCTGATCGAGACCGGCAACTCGGTGCAAAGGAAGTAGCCGCATGCTGGAGCAAACGGCCAGGGTCGTCAGCGCGGCGCCGGACGGCGTCTGGGTCGAGGCGGTCGAGCCGTCGGGCTGCGGCAGCTGCGGCGGCCAGGGCTGCTCATCGCGTCGCATCGCCGAGCTGTTCCAGCGCAAGCCCCGCCATTTCCAGGTCGACAGCGAGCTTGCGCTGGCACCGGGCGAGCGCATCGTGGTGGGAATCGCCGACGGCAGCGTGCTGAAGGGCGCCCTGCGGCTCTACGGGCTGCCGCTGGCGCTGATGCTGGCAGGCGCGTCGCTGGCGCACGCGGTATTTCCCGGCGACGCGGCCGCGTTCGCCGGCATGGTGCTGGGCGGCATCGTCGGCTGGCGCGCCTCGCGAGGCGGGCGGGTCGAGCGCCCGGTGGTGCTCAGGCGGGAAAACGACAACCTGTTTCACATGAGGAAAGGATGATCATGATGAGAACGGCTGTGGCGACGACCGCGCTCGCGCTGGCCCTGGTGGCTCCGGCGTCGGCCAAGGATGCGGTGGACGTCGCCGATCTTGTCGAGAAGCACGGTCCGGCGGTGGTCAACATCAGCACCACCAAGCTGGTGAAGCGCGGCGGCGAGGGCTTCCCGTTCGCGCTCCCGGACGACGAGGCGATGCAGGAGTTCTTTCGTCGCTTCTTTCCCGGCGGCCCCGGTGGCCCCGGCGGCCCCGCGCAGGAGATCCCCGCGCGCGGCGCCGGCTCGGGCTTCATCGTCAGCAGCGACGGCTACATCCTGACCAACGCGCACGTCGTCAAGGGCGCCGACGAAGTCGAGGTCAAGCTCATCGACAAGCGCAAGTTCAGCGCCAAGGTGGTGGGGGCGGACAGCCGTACCGACATCGCCGTCATCCGCATCACCGCCACCAACCTGCCGACCGTCAAGCTCGGCGACCCCGCCAGGCTGCGGGTGGGCGAGGCGGTCGTGGCGATCGGCTCGCCGTTCGGCTTCGAGAACTCGGTCACCGCCGGCATCGTGTCGGCCAAGGGGCGCTCGCTGCCGTCGGAAAGCTACGTGCCCTACATCCAGACCGACGTGCCGATCAACCCGGGCAACTCGGGCGGGCCGCTGTTCAACCTGCGCGGCGAGGTGGTCGGCATCAACTCCCAGATCTACAGCCGCAGCGGCGGCTACCAGGGGGTGTCGTTCGCGATTCCGATAGACGTCGCGATGGACGTCGCCGAGCAGCTGAAGAGCGCCGGCAAGGTCTCGCGCGGCTGGCTGGGCGTGGTGATTCAGGAGGTCACCGCCGACCTCGCCGATTCCTTCGGTCTCGACCGCCCGCGCGGCGCGCTGGTGTCGCAGGTGCAGCCCGACAGCCCGGCCGCGAAGGCCGGCCTGCAGGCGTCCGACGTGATCCTGCAGTTCAACGGCCGGCCGGTGGAAAATTCGGGCGACCTGCCGCGCATGGTCGGCATGGCCAAGCCGGGGGCGAAGATCCCGCTGCAGGTCTGGCGCAAGGGGCGGACCCAGGACGTCACCGTGGTGCTGGGCGAGCTGCCGGGCGAGGAGCAGCTCGCCGGCAAGAACGGCCGGACCTATTCGCGCGGCGGGCTCGCGCTGTCGGAACTGACCGCCGACCAGCGGCGCGAGCTGAACATCGACCACGGCCTGCTGGTCGAGGAAGTCACCGGCGACGCCGCGCGTGCTGGCATCCGGGTGGGCGACGTCATCCTCGCGGTGAACAACGGCAAGGTGGCGACCGTCGAGGCGTTCCGCAAGGCGATCGCCGCGATCCCCAAGGGCAAGAGCGCGGCGATCCTGGTGCGGCGTGGCGAAGGCTCGCTCTACGTCCCGCTGAAGATATCGGGTGAGTAAGGCGCTCACCCTCCACCCGCAAGGGGTGGGCCGTGACTGTCCCCGCATGGGGGAGGCCGAGGTTGTAGCGCCGACAAGTCGGCAACAGCCACGCTCTCAAGACGCTGAAGCGTCAACACTCACGCTCTATACACGCGCCGGCTGCCCGCTGTGCGACGAAATGGAAGCGCACGCCGACGCGCTGCTCGCGGGTACCGGGCATCGCCTGGCTGCCGTCGATGTCGACGCCGACCCGGCGCTCAGGGCACGCTTCGGCAGGGACGTGCCGCTCCTCTTCGACGGCGAAGCCGAGATCTGCCGCCACCGGATGGATCTTGCCGCGTTTCAGGCGTGGCTGCGCGCCCATCCATAGGGCCTGTTGGCACCAATTTCACGTCCGCGACGAGGCCGTTTCGGGATGCAGCCCGCGAAGCGGGCCGCGCCGCAGTGTCGTTCACTGTAAGGGGCACGCGACAAAGGGATGCACCCGAATCGGCCCGTCCCTTCGGGTTGTGGCGAGAAAGCGTGTCTGCGGTGTTGCGCCGCTTGGCAAGGGATGGCCCTTGCCCGCGCGACACGCCTTGCACCCATCGCTTTCTCGCAGCAACGCGGGCGCAAAATTGGTGCCAACAGGCCCTAAACTCCGTTAAAATTCGGCGAGTTATCGCCTCCCTGACCGGGCACGGAAACGTGCCCGTTTTGTTGTGTCCCAGAACCTGATCCGCAACTTTTCCATCATCGCTCACATCGATCACGGCAAGTCGACCCTGGCCGACCGTCTGATCCAGTACTGCGGCGGCTTGTCGGAGCGCGAGATGGAGGCGCAGGTGCTCGATTCCATGGACCTGGAGAAGGAGCGCGGCATCACCATCAAGGCGCAGACCGCCGCGCTCGCCTACAAGGCACAGGACGGCAAGGTTTATCGCCTCAACCTGATCGACACCCCCGGCCACGTCGACTTTTCCTACGAGGTCAGCCGTTCGCTGTCCGCCTGCGAAGGTGCGCTGCTGGTGGTCGACGCCTCGCAGGGCGTCGAGGCCCAGACGGTGGCCAACTGCTACACGGCGATCGACCTCGGCGTCGAAGTCATCCCCGTGCTGAACAAGATCGACCTGCCGGCGGCCGACCCCGACCGCGTCGCCGAGGAGATCGAGGACATCGTCGGGCTGGACGCGACCGACGCGGTGCGGGCCTCGGCCAAGACCGGCATCGGCATCGGCGAGATCCTAGAGGTGGTGGTTAAGCAGGTGCCGCCGCCGCGCGGCAAGGAAGATGCGCCGCTGAAGGCGCTGATCATCGACTCGTGGTTCGACAACTACGTCGGCGTCGTGATGCTGGTGCGCGTGGTCGACGGCGTGCTGCGCCCGAAGGACAAGATCCGCTTCATGGCCACCGGCGCGCAGCACCTGACCGAGCACGTCGGCGTGTTCACCCCGAAGTCGGTCGACAAGCCCCAACTGTCGGCGGGCGAGGTGGGCTTCGTCATCGCCGGCATCAAGGAGCTCAAGTCGGCGCAGGTCGGCGACACCATCACCCTGGTCGACCATCCGGCCGCCGAGGCGCTGCCCGGCTTCAAGAAGGTGCAGTCGCAGGTGTTCGCCGGCCTGTATCCGGTCGAGTCGCACGACTTCGAGGCGCTGCGCGACGCGCTGACCAAGCTGCAGCTCAATGACGCCGCGCTGCAGTTCGAGCCCGAAGTCTCGCAGGCGCTCGGCTTCGGCTTCCGCTGCGGCTTCCTCGGCCTGCTGCACATGGACATCGTGCAGGAGCGGCTCGAGCGCGAGTACGACATGGACCTCATCACCACCGCGCCGACGGTGGTGTACGAGGTGGTCCTGAAGGACGGCACCACGATCAACGTCGAGAATCCGTCCAAGCTGCCCGAGCCGTCCAAGATCGAGGAAATCCGCGAGCCCATCATCACCGCGACGATCTTCGTCCCGGAGGAATACGTCGGCAACGTCATCACCCTGTGCAACCAGAAGCGCGGCATGCAGCTCGACATGCAGTACCACGGCAAGCAGGTCATGCTGCGCTACGACCTGCCGATGAACGAAGTGGTGATGGACTTCTTCGACAAGCTGAAGTCGACCAGCCGCGGCTATGCCTCGCTCGACTACGAGTTCAAGGAGTTCCGCCCCGGCGATCTGGTGAAGCTCGACATCCTGGTCAACAACGAGAAGGTCGACGCGCTGTCGCTGATCGTGCATCGCGCCACCAGCGTCTATCGCGGGCGCGAGCTCGCGTCCAAGATGCGCGAGCTGATCCCCCGCCAGATGTTCGACGTCGCCGTGCAGGCGGCGATCGGCGCCAACATCATCGCGCGCGAGAACGTCAAGGCGATGCGCAAGAACGTGCTCGCCAAGTGCTACGGCGGCGACATCACCCGCAAGAAGAAGCTGCTCGAAAAGCAGAAGGCCGGCAAGCGCCGCATGAAGCAGGTCGGCAACGTCGAAATCCCGCAGGAAGCCTTCCTTGCGATCCTCCAGGTCTCGGACAAGTAAATGAACTTCGCCCTCATCCTCTTCATCGCGCTTTCCGTCACCGGCGCCATCTGGCTGCTCGACGCGCTGCTGCTCAAGCGCGGCCGTGCCCGCGACGCCCGCGAGCCGCTGCTGGTCGAATACGCCAAGAGCTTCTTCCCGGTCATCCTGGTCGTGTTCGCGCTGCGCTCCTTCCTGGTCGAGCCGTTCAAGATCCCGTCGGGGTCGATGATGCCCACCCTGCTGATCGGCGACTTCATCCTGGTCAACAAGTACACCTACGGCATCCGCCTGCCGGTGATCAACAAGAAGGTCGTCGAGCTCAACGCCCCCGAGCGCGGCGACGTCATGGTGTTCCGCTACCCGGCCGACCCCGGCCTCGACTACATCAAACGCGTGGTCGGCGTGCCGGGCGACGTGGTCGAATACCGCAACAAGCGGCTGGTCGTCAACGGCCAGCCGGTGCCGAGCGAGGCCAGCGGCACCTACAGCTACGTCGGCAGCGGCCTCAACTACATCAACGCCCAGGTGTACGAGGAGCGCCTCAACGGCGTCGGCCACCAGATGATGACCGAGCCCGACAAGCCGTCGGTGTATCCGCCGCAGGTGATGGACTTCCCCTACCGGGAAAACTGCTCCTACAATGCCGACGGCGAGGGCTTCGCCTGCAAGGTACCGGAAGGGCACTATTTCATGATGGGCGACAACCGCGATGCCAGCAACGACAGCCGCTACTGGGGCTTCGTCCCGGACCAGAACATCGTCGGCAAGGCCTTCTTCATCTGGATGAATTTCGATAATTTCGGCCGCATCGGCACCACCATAAAATAAGGAGAGGTAATGAACGCACGCCCCATGAAATCCCGCCAGTGCGGCATGTCGATGATTGGCTTCCTGTTCGTCGCCCTCATGCTGGTCATGCTCGCCATGCTCGGCATGAAGGTGGTACCGGCCTACATCGAGTTCTTCGGGGTGAAGAAGATTCTGGCCGACATGGCGCATTCGTCCGACCTCAGGAACATGAGCAACGGCGAGATCCGCAACGATTTCGAGAAGCGGGCCAGCGTCGGCTACGTCAAGGGCGTCACCGGGAAGGACCTGCTGGTCGACCGTCGCGGCGGCGTGCCGGTCGTCTCGGCCGAATACACCTTCCGCACCAGGCTCGTCCACAATGTCAGCCTGGTGATCGACTTCAGCGCCAGCAGCGATCCCAACGCGGCGCCTCCCCAGATTGACTAATCCCCTGCTTCTCCAGCGCCTGCAGCAGGCGCTGGGCTACACCTTCACCCGCGCCGATCTGCTGACCCAGGCGCTGACGCACCGCAGCTACGGCGCGCTCAACAACGAGCGGCTCGAGTTCCTCGGTGACTCGGTGCTCAACTGCTCGGTCGCCCGCGCGCTCTACGACGCCTTCCCCGACCTGCCCGAGGGCAGCCTGTCGCGGCTGCGCGCCAACCTCGTGCGGCAGGAGACGCTCGCCGAGATCGCCGCCAATCTGAAGCTGGGCGACAGCCTGCGCCTCGGCGAGGGCGAACTGAAGAGCGGCGGCTTCCGCCGTCCCTCGATCCTCGCCGACGCGCTCGAGTCGCTGTTCGGCGCGGTCTTCCTCGACGCCGGATTCGACGCGGCGCAGCGCGTGGTGCGCGGCCTGTTCGACCCGCTGGTGGCGAAGATCGACCCGACGGCGTCGGGCAAGGATCCCAAGACCCAGCTGCAGGAAATCCTGCAGGCGCGCCGCCAGCCGTTGCCCGAGTACCGGCTGCTCGACACCCGCGGCGAGGCGCACGACCAGAGCTTCATCGTCGAGTGCGTGCTGGCCAGGCCCGCGCTCACCACCCGCGGCGTCGGCAAGAGCCGCCGCGCCGCCGAACAGGAGGCCGCACGCCAGGCGTGCGCGCAATTGCAGAAATGAACGAGCCGCTCAGCGAATACAAGTGCGGCCTGATCGCCATCGTCGGCCGCCCCAACGTCGGCAAGTCGACCCTGCTCAACAGGCTGGTCGGGCAGAAGGTCAGCATCACCTCGAAGAAGGCGCAGACCACGCGCCACCGGGTGATGGGCATCCATACGACCGATACGGCGCAGTTCGTGTTCGTCGACACGCCCGGGTTCCAGACCCGCCACGCCAGCACCATGAACCGCGCGATGAACAAGCGGGTGCGCGAGACGCTGTCGGACACCGACGTGGTGATGATGCTGGTCGAGGCCGGGCGGCTGACCCGCGAGGACCGCCAGGTGCTCGAACTGCTGCCGAAGGACCGGCCGACAGTCCTGGTGGTCAACAAGATCGACTACGCCCGTGACCGCGCGGCGCTGATGGCCTACCTGCAGGAAGTCGCCGCCGCGCACGCGTTCACCGAGATCGTCCCGGTGTCGGCGAAGAACGCGACCAACCTCGACGAGCTGTTGAAGACGCTCGAGAAGCACCTCCCGGAGAACCCGCCGCTGTTCGGCGAGGATGACGTCACCGACCAGACCGAGCGCCAGCTCGCCGCCGAACTGATCCGCGAGAAGGTGTTCCGCCTGTGCGGCGAGGAGATCCCCTACGCGGTCGCGGTCACCATCGACAAGTTCGAGGAGGAGGGCAGGCTGCGCCGCATCTTCGCCACCATCCTGGTCGACCGCGACAGCCACAAGGCCATCGTCATCGGCAAGGGCGGCGAGAAGCTCAAGACCATCTCCACCCAGGCGCGCCAGGACATGGAACGCGCCTTCGACGGCAAGGTCTACCTGGAAGTCTGGGTGAAGGTGAAGGGCGGCTGGGCCGACGACGTGCGCATGCTCAAGTCGCTCGGGCTGGATTGAGCCCCGCACCAGGGGCGCGTCCTCCGCGCCCTTCATGCCCTGCGGGGGTTTCGCAAATCATGTTTCATGGCCTCTGACGCCCGCATCAACAACGAGCCAGGCTTCGTCCTCCACACCTATCCGTTCAAGGAAACCAGCGTGGTGGCCGAGGTGTTCACCCGCGGCCACGGCCGCGTCGCGCTGATCGCACGCGGCGCGCGGCGGCCCGCGTCGGCGCTGCGCGGGCTGATGCAGCCCTTCACCCCGCTCCTGCTGTCGTGGTTCGGCAAGGCCGAACTGAAGACGCTGCACGCCGCCGAATGGCAGGGCGGGCTGATCGCGCCGCAGGGGCGCGCGCTGATGTGCGGGTTCTACCTCAACGAACTGCTGCTGCGCCTGCTGGCGCGCGGCGACGCGCATGAGCGCCTGTACGAACGCTATCTCGACACGCTCGAGCTGCTGGCGGGCGACTGCGACACCGGCGACTTCGAGCGCATCCTGCGCCGTTTCGAGAAGGACCTGCTCGCCGAGATCGGCTACGGCGCCACTTTCGACGTCGATGCCGAAAGCGGCGCGCCGATCGAGCCCGCCGCGCGCTACGTGTACCAGCCCGAGCGCGGCGCGCTGCGTGCGGTCGGGCAGCCGGGCTGCCCGGTGTCGGGACAGACGCTCATCGACCTCGCCGCCGACCGCTTCGAGCGCCCTACGACGCTCGTCGAGGCCAAGGCGCTGATGCGCACGCTGATCAACCATACCCTCGGCGCGAAGCCGCTTTATACTCGCCAGCTCCTGCGCGAACTCACCGACCTCACCCCATGAGCATCCATCTCGGCGTCAACATCGACCACATCGCCACCCTGCGCCAGGCGCGCAAGACCCGATACCCGAGCCCGGTCGAGGCCGCGCTGCTGGCCGAGACCGCCGGCGCCGACTCGATCACCCTGCACCTCAGGGAAGACCGGCGCCACATCCAGGACGCCGATGTCGCGATCCTTCGGCAGGTGCTGAAGACCAAGATGAACCTCGAGATGGCGGTGACCGAGGAGATGCTGGCGATCGCGATCGCAACCCGGCCGCAGGACGTCTGCCTGGTGCCGGAGAAGCGCGAGGAGCTCACCACCGAGGGCGGGCTCGACGTGAAGGGGCAGCTGCCCAAGCTGAAGGACGCCTGCACGCGGCTCGCCGACGCCGGCATCCGCGTCTCGCTCTTCATCGATGCCGACTTCGCGCAGCTCGACGCCGCGCACGCCGCCGGCGCGCCGGTGGTCGAGATCCACACCGGCCACTACGCCGACGCGGCGACCGACGACGCGCGCAGCGACGAGTTCGAGCGCATCCGCATGGCCGTCGCCTACGGCCGCAGCCTCGGCCTGACGATGAACGCCGGCCACGGCCTGACCTACCACAACGTGCAGCCGATCGCCGCGCTGCCGGGCATCCACGAGCTCAACATCGGCCACGCGATCGTCGCGCAGGCGCTGTTCGTCGGCTGGAAGGAGGCGGTCGCCGAGATGAAGCGGCTGATGGTCGAGGCTGGCGGCACTTCTCCGACGCGTTGACCTGTCCCGGTCGCCGGCGAAGCTGTGGGTGTCGGCGAGGCTGAAATGGAGGGCAGCAGACGGCGCGGGCGAAGCCCCGGGCTGCGGTCGGCTAGCGGAGGACTTTCTTCTTCAGCTTGAGGCGGGCGTAGAGCAGTACGATAACGGCCACCGCACCCAGCGTGATCAGCGTGATGAGGTGAAGGTTGTTGCGGATCGCTTCTTCGTTGTGACCCAGGGTGTAGCCCAGAACGGCGAGGATCGTGACCCAGATGCCGGCGCCGAGGCTGGTGTAGAAGCTGAACACCGCGAGGTTCATGCGCGCGAGCCCCGCCGGCAGCGAGATGTACTGGCGCACGGCCGGGATCAGGCGGCCGGTGAAGGTGGAGATGTGGCCGTGGCGCGCGAAGAAGTTCTCCATGCGCTGCAGCGAGTGTTCCTTGAACAGCACGTATTTGCCGTAGCGCAGCAGGAACGGCCGCCCGAGTTTCAATGCCAGCCAGTAGTTGCACAGCGCGCCGAACAGGCTGCCGCCGATGCCGGAGAGGATCGCCAGCGCGATGTTCATCTCGCCCTTGTAGGCGAGGTAGCCGGCCGGGATCATCACGACTTCGCTGGGGAAGGGGAAGAAGCTCGACTCCAGCGCCATCAGCAGGAAGATACCCGGGTAGCCCCAGGCGCCGACCGTGGCGACGATGGTCTGGATGAGGTCGTGGAGCATTTCAGGGGTCAGGGGTCAGGGGTCAGGGGTCAGGGGTCAGGGGTCAGTGCAGCGCGGTGTCGCCGCGCAAAACTGAAAGGCGCGAAGCACAAGGTCCCCTGATCCCTTGTACCTGAATCCTGACCCCTACACGACGGCTTCTTCCTTCTTCTCCACCGGCTTGATGAAGTGCTCGCGCTTGACGCCGAACATCAGCAGCAGCGGGCTCGCCACCAGCGTCGACGAATAGATGCCGAACAGGATGCCGATCGTCAGCGCGAGCGCGAAGTTGTGCAGCGCCTCGCCGCCGAAGAACAGCATCGACAGCACCATGATCTGGGTCGAGCCGTGGGTGATGATGGTGCGGCTCATCGTGCGGGTGATGGCGTCGTCGATGATGTGCGGGATGGTCTCGCCGCGCAGCTTGCGGATGTTCTCGCGAATGCGGTCGAAGATCACCACCGACTCGTTGACCGAGTAGCCGAGGATCGCCAGCACGCCGGCGAGCACGGTCAGCGTGAACTCCCACTGGAAGAACGCGAACACGCCGAGGATGATGATGATGTCGTGCAGGTTGGCGAGCATCCCGGCGACGGCGAAGCGCCACTCGAAGCGGATCGCCAGGTAGATCATGATGCCGATCACCACCACCAGCAGCGCCAGCGCGCCGCTGTCGTAGAGTTCCTTGCCGACCTGCGGGCCGACGAAATCGACGCGCCTGAGCTCCACCCCGGCGTCGGCGGCGGTCAGCGCGGCCATCACCTGGTTGCTCGTCTCGGCGGCGCTGCCGCCGCCCCGCACCGGCAGGCGGATCAGCACGTCGCGGCTGGTGCCGAAATTCTGCACGGTGATCTCGGGCAGGCCGGTCTTTTCGAGCGCACCGCGGACCGCCACCAGGTCGGCGGGATGGTCGTAGGCGACCTCGATCACGGTGCCGCCGGTGAAGTCGACGCCGAGGTTGAGGCCGCGGTCCCACAGCGCCCAGACCGAGAACAGGAAGGTCAGCAGCGAAATCGCGGTGGTCGCCTTCCCCCAGCTCATGAAGGGGATGGTTTTCCTGAAGGGGAAGAATTCGATCATCGTCGTGCCTTAAATCGAGAGCTTCGCCAGGCGCGCCTGGCGGCCGTAGGTGAGGTTGGCCATCGCGCGCGACACCGTCACTGCGCTGAACATCGAGGTCAGGATGCCGAGGCACAGCACCACGGCGAAGCCGCGCACCGGACCGGAGCCGAGCCAGAACAGCGAGACGCCGGCGATCAGCGTGGTCACGTTGGCGTCGAGAATCGTGCCCCAGGCCCGCTCGTAGCCGGCGGAGATCGCCGCCTGCGGGGTCGAGCCGTTGCGCAGTTCTTCTCTGATCCGCTCGTTGATCAGCACGTTGGCGTCGATCGCCATGCCGAGCGTGAGCGCGATCGCCGCCATGCCGGGCAGGGTGAGCGTCGCCTGCAGCATCGACAGCAGCGCGATCAGGAAGAAGCCGTTGATCGCGAGCGCCAGCGACGAGAATATGCCGAACACGCGGTAGTAGAAGATCATGAAGATGACCACCGCGGTGAAGCCCCAGATGTTGGCGTTGAAGCCCTTGGCGATGTTCTCGGCGCCCATGCTGGGGCCGACGGTGCGTTCCTCGACGATCTGCATCGGCGCGGCGAGCGCGCCGGCGCGCAGCAGCAGCGCCACGTCGGACGCCTCCTGGGCGGTTTCCATGCCGGTGATCTGCACCCGGCCGCCGCCGATCTCCTCGCGGATCACCGGCGCGGTGATGGCCTCGGCGATGCCCTTCTCGATCAGCAGGATCGCCATGCGCTTGTTGACGTTCTCGCGGGTCACGTCCTTGAAGATGCGCGCGCCCTTGCCGTCGAGGCTGACGTGCACCGCGGCCTGGCCGCTCTGGCTGTCGAAGCCGGGTGCCGCGTCGGTGATCGAGTCGCCGGTCAGCACCACGTCCTTCTTCACCGCGATGTTGCTGCCGTCGCGGCTGGGGACGATCTCCGCGCCGAACGGCGCCTGGCCCTGCGCGACCAGCGTCGGGTCGGCCATCTCGTCGACCAGGCGGATCTCCAGGGTGGCGGTGCGGCCGAGGATGTCCTTCGCCTTGGCGGTATCCTGCACGCCCGGCAGCTGCACCACGACGCGGCTGGCGCCCTGCTGCTGGATCACCGGCTCGGCGACGCCGAGCTCGTTGACGCGGTTCCTGAGCGTGGTGATGTTCTGCTGCAGGGCGAATTCCTGCACCTGCTTCTCGGCTTCAGGCTGCATGCGCGCGGTGAGGGTGAAGCCCTCGGCCTGGTCTTCCGGCGTGAACGCCAGGTCGGCGAAGGTCGTCGCCAGCTTGTTGGCGGCGGCGTCGCGCTGGTCGCGGGTGGCGAAATGCACGGTGACGGCGTTGCCTTCGCGGGTGATGCGGCCGTAGCGGATCTTCGCGCTGCGCAGCTCGGTGCGGAAGTCGTTCTGGTAGCGGATCGCCGCCTTCTCGAGTGCGGCCTTCATGTCGACCTCGAGCAGGAAGTGCACGCCGCCGCGCAGGTCGAGGCCGAGGTACATCGGCAGCGCGTTGATCGCGCCGAGCCAGGCCGGCGAGGCCGACACCAGGTTCAGCGCCACCGTGTAGCGCGGTCCGAGCCCGTTCTGCAGCACGTCCTTGGCGCGGATCTGCACGTCGGTGCTGGCGAAGCGCGCCTTGATGCTGCTGCCCGCCAGCTCGACGCCGCTGTAGGGCACGCCGGACGCCCTGAGCAGCGACTCGACCTCGCCCAGCAGCGCGGTGTCGACCTTTTCGCTGGTGCGCACCGGCGACACCTGGACCGCCGGCACTTCGCCGAAGAAGTTAGGCAGGGTGTAGAGGAAGGCGACCACCAGCGTGAAGCCGATGAGCAGGTATTTCCAGAGCGGGAAGCGATTCATGTCGGGGACGGGGTCAGGATTCAGGGATCAGGATTCAGGGGAGAGGCTCGGGGCGGAGACGGTTATTCAGGCAGGCGGCCGCAGGCCGCCCATTCCCTGACCCCTGAATCCTGACCCCTTGTGGTCTCACAGGCCCTTGATCGTGCCCTTGGGCAGCAGGGTCTGGATCGCCTGTTTCTGCACGTGGGTGATGACGCCCTCGGCGATTTCCAGCGAAACGAACTGTTCGCCGATCTTGACGATCTTGCCGGCCTGGCCGCTGGCGGTGACGACCTCGTCGCCCTTGGCGAGCTCGGACAGCATCTTCTTCTGTTCCTTGGCGCGCTTCATCTGCGGGCGGATGAGCATGAACCAGAACAGCACGAAGATGATGATGAGCGGCAGGAACTGCTCGAAACCGGGGGATGCCCCGCCGGCGGCCTGTGCGTGTGCAAGCGAAATCATGATGTCAGTGTGGAGTCGAAAAACCAGCGGATTCTAGCACGCCCGAATGACGGCCTCAGGTGCAGCCGCCGTGGGCGAGGAAGGGCGCGATGCGCTCGCGTGTGCCGGGATGGCTGTCGAGCAGGCCGGTGTCCGAGGGGTCGTCGTCGAGCCGGCCCAGGATGTCGGCGAAGCGCGCAGGCGGGATGCACGCCGCCTCCAGCCACGCCAGCGCGTAGGCGTCGGCCTCGCGCTCCATGTCGCGCGAGTAGCCGGTCTGCAGCAGCAGGCTGGGCAGGCCCGCCGCGAGGTCGGTGACGCTGCCGATGTCGCCGGTGACCGCGACCAGGATCACTCCGGCACCGACGCTCTGCAGCGCCAGCCGCAGGCTGTGGCGGTGCTGCACGTGGCCGAGCTCGTGGGCGATCACGGCGAGCACCTCGTCGTCGTGGTGCGCCAGCGCGACGAGGCCGTCGGTGACGACCACCGTTCCGCCAGGCAGCGCCATGGCGTTGGCGCCGAACAGCCGGCTGTCGCGGAACAGCAATTGGTAGGGCGGACACGCCCGCTTCGCGCAGTGCGCGGCGAGCTCCGCCTCGAGCGCCTGGCGGCGCGCCGCCGGCAGCTTGCTGGGCGAGAGGCTGGTCCGGTCCATCAGCGTGAGCGCTTCCTCGCCGATGCGCGTGTCCATCCAGGCGGGCAGCGTGTGCGAGGCGACGAGCGCGACCGCGGGCACGCCCCAGCGCAGCCCGGCGAACACGATCAGGACCGAAACGACCAGCGCCGCGAGCGCGAAGCGCAACCGGCTTTCCAGCAGGTGCGCCCAGCGCTCGGGGCGCGCCGACGGGATCAGGCGGCTGAGTTCGAGCAGCGCGCTGCGATCCGCGCTGTGCAGCTCGCGCGCGTCGGGCAGGTGGACCACGCTGCGTGCCTGCCCGGCGGGCGGGGCGACCACGATGCGGTCGAGCGCCACGGCGAAGTCGATGCCTTCGCCGGTGACGCGCAGCTGCCCCGCCTCGGCCGCCGCCTCGACCGGATGCGCCCGCGAGGTCCGGCCGTCGAAGTAGTCCGCCGCGAAGCGGATCACGTCAGCCCGAAGTTGAGGTCGAGCAGGTCGGCCATCTCGGAGCCGGTGGCGGTGCTGGCCTGGTGCTGGCCGGCGACGAAGCTGCCGAGGTTCTCCGGGCCGTTCACCGTCAGGCTCTGCGCGCGGTAGCGGGCGAGGCGCACCTTGGCCCAGGGAATGAAGAGGCCGACCGTCAGCGCGATCATCACCAGGTTGGACAGGAAGATCCAGACGAGGTCGAGCGCGCGCTGGCGCGAGGCGAAGCCGACCGGGCCGACGGCGGTGCCGTTGTACAGCAGGTTGGCGGTGCGCGACTGGATCACCGCGCCGATCACCGGAAACATCAGGTAGAACACCACCATGCCGGCGATCAGGTAGAAGCCCGCCGCCGCCGCCGCCGTTTCACGCGCCATGCCGGTCGCCTGCAGCAGGTAGGCCTGGTAGGTGCCGAATGCCATGATCGCGAGCGGCAGCAGGAGCAGGACGAAGCTCAGCAGATACATGCCCCAGAAGGGCTTCAGCGAGCCCTGGTAGCGCGCGGCGGTCTGGCCGTACACGGTGTTCTCGGCGACGAACCTGACCTGGCGATACGCGATGTAGGGCAGGATCAGGCCGAGCGTGAACGGGATCAGCAGCTGCAGGCCGATGAAGATGCGCGCGGCCTCGCCGACCGAGCCGGTGAAGTCGAAGCGCAGCCCGCGGTAGGCGCTCTGGCGGGCGCGGAAGCGCATGCTGGTGACGATGATCCACGGCAGCGAGACGAAGAATGCGACCAGCAGCGCGATCGCCAGCATGGGCGCGAAATACGACGCCGCGTAGTAGGCGACGATCGCCGCGAGCGCGATCAGCCGTCCCCTGAGGATCTGCAGCGGCGTGGCCAGGTAGGAAAACGCCTGGTTGTCGAGCAGCGTGTGCCCGTAGAACCAGCGCAGCGTGCGCACTTTCGCCCAGGCCGAATAGATGCCGAAGGTGACGAGGGTGAGCGCGATGTTGACGATCCAGATGACGAAGTACTCGCCTCCGGTGCCGGTGAACTGCATCGGATACTGCTTGGTTTGCGACATTATTTTCTCCCTTGGTGCAGATGTGCTTCTTGTTGTTGTGCGTTAACGGCTCCGCGCGGCCATTCTACACAAGGGGAGTCAATTACCCTTCAGTCGGGGCGGGTATTCGCTACCATCCCTGCGCCTGCATTGCGTGGAAGCCGGCCGTGAAATCGGCGAAGCGCCCGGCCTCGATCGCCGCGCGCATCCCGGCCATCAGCCGGTGGTAGTAGTGCAGGTTGTGGATCGTCGCGAGCCGGGCGCCGAGGATTTCGTTGGCGCGTATCAGGTGATGCACGTAGGCGCGGCTGAAATGCGTGCAGGTGTGGCAGTCGCATTCCGGGTCGATCGGCGCGGTGTCGGTCTTCCAGCGCGCGTTGCGGATGCGCAGCTCGCCGCGCCGGGTGAACAGGATGCCGTGGCGCGCGTTGCGCGTCGGCAACACGCAGTCGAACTGGTCGATGCCCTGGGCGACGGCTGCGACGAGATCCGACGGCGTGCCGACGCCCATCAGGTAGCGCGGCTTGTCGGCCGGCAGCAGCGGTGCGGTGTGGGCGAGGATGCGCTTCATGTCCTCCTTCGGCTCGCCGACGCTCAAGCCGCCGATCGCGTAGCCGTCGAAGTCCAGGTCGATCAGTTCGCGCGCCGACTCGTCGCGCAGCGATTCGTACATGCCGCCCTGGACGATGCCGTACAGCGCGTTGGGGTTGCCGGCGTGCGCCGCCTTCGAGCGCGCCGCCCACCGCAGGCTCATGCGCATCGAGTCGGCGGCCTCTTTCTCGGTCGCGGGGTAGGGCGTGCACTCGTCGAAGATCATCACGATGTCGGAATTCAGCGTGCGCTGGATCTGCATCGAGATCTCGGGGGTGAGGAAGAGCTTGTCGCCGTTCACCGGCGAGGCGAACTTCACCCCGTCCTCGGTGATCTTCCTCAGCTTGCCGAGGCTGAACACCTGGAAGCCGCCCGAGTCGGTGAGGATGGGCTTGTCCCAGCCCATGAAGCGGTGCAGGCCGCCGAATTGCTCGATCACCTCGAGCCCCGGGCGAAGCCACAGGTGGAAGGTGTTGGAGAGCACCATCTCGAAGCCGATGTCGGTGATTTCATAAGGCGACATCGCCTTCACCGTGCCGTAGGTGCCGACCGGCATGAACACCGGGGTCTGCACGGTGCCGTGCGCGAGGTGGAGCTGGCCGCGGCGGGCGCCGCCGTCGGTGGCGAGGAGGTCGAATTTCATTGCGGTTTCTTTTCGAGGAACATCGCGTCGCCGTAGCTGAAGAAGCGGTAGCGCTCCCTGATCGCGTGCGCGTAGGCCGCGCGGATGGCGTCGGTGCCGGCGAACGCCGAGACCAGCATCAAGAGCGTCGACTTCGGCAGGTGGAAGTTGGTGACGAGCGCGTCGACCACCTTGAACGGATAACCGGGCGTGATGAAGATGTCGGTTTCGCCGGAGCCCGCGTGCAGGGTGCCAGCCTGCGCGGCCGCCTCCAGCGCCCGCAGGCTGGTCGTGCCGACCGCCACCACGCGGCCGCCGCGCGCGCGGGTGTCGTGGATCGCGTCGACGGTCGCCTGCGGGATCGTGTAGCGCTCGCTGTGCATCCTGTGGTCGGCGACGTCGTCGACGCGCACCGGCTGGAAGGTGCCGGCACCGACGTGCAGCGTCACCCGCGCGGTGCGGATGCCGGCCTGCGTGAGCGCGTCGAGCATCGCGTCGTCGAAGTGCAGCCCTGCGGTCGGCGCCGCGACCGCGCCGGGCGCGTTCGCGTACACGGTCTGGTAGCGCGCCTCGTCGTCGGCCGTCGGCACGTGCTCGATGTAGGGCGGCAGCGGCAGCCGGCCGAGCTGCTCGAGCACGTCGAGCACCGGGCGCGGAAAGCGCAGCCGGGTGAGGTCGTCCTGGCGTTCCAGCACATCGATCAGGACGTCGTCGGCGAGCCGGATCGTCGAGCCCGGCTTGGGCGCATGGCTCGCGCGGATGAAGGCGAGCGCCTCGAATTCCTCCGTCACCCGCTCGACCAGCAGCTCGACCCGCCCGCCCGAGTCCTTCTGCCCGAACAGCCGAGCCTTGATCACCCGCGTGTCGTTCATCACCAGCAGGTCGTCCGCGCGCAGCAGCCCCGGCAGGTCGCGGAACTCGCGGTCGGCGAGCGCGCCCGCCGCGTCGACGTGCAGCAGCCGGCTCGCGCCGCGCACCGCGGGCGGAAACTGGGCGATCAGTTCGGGAGGAAGGTCGAAGTCGAAATCGGCGACGCGCATGGGGCGCGATTATAGCCGTCGCCTTGCCGCCGCTCGCCCGCTTGGGCGATAATGCGCGGCTTCCGTGCCGGCGCGTTCGCGTCCGGCCCCTTTGCCCGGGTGGCGGAATCGGTAGACGCAGCGGATTCAAAATCCGCCACCGCAAGGTGTGGGGGTTCGAGTCCCCCCCCGGGCACCAGCAAGACAAAGCTTGCTTGGCTGCGATGTCCGGTATCGACCGGACGCAGACGATCGGGCGAATGGCCGCTATCGTCCGTTTGTCGGCCGAAGCGGCTCACCCGGCGGTCGATCATCCATCGGCTCTCACCGACCCCGAACTGCCTGATGCCAGGTAAAAGTGCTATGTCCGCTTACTGAGCACAAAGCCACGAGTCAGAAATCGATCATTGGCCTAAAGCCCAATTACCCGAGCAAGCAACCGTCAGCGTGCAGGCTCTGCCACGAAAATCTCGACGCGGCGGTTCTTCGCACGGCCTTCCGCCGTGCTGTTGTCGGCGACCGGTTCGCGCGAACCGCGGCCATCGATGGCGATGCGGCTTGTAGCCACCCCGCGGGCAACGAGGTAATCGCGCGTCGAGGCGGCGCGGTTGACCGAAAGCGGATTATTGATCGCATCGGTGCCGGTGCTGTCCGTGTGACCGATGATGGTCACCGTTGTCACCGCGTTTTCGTTCAGGGTGGTGGCGAAGCGATCGAGGATCGGACGCAGGTTCGGTTTGATGTCATAGCGGTTGGTGTCGAAGGAAACGTCGCTCGGGATGTCCAGCTTGAGCCGGTTATCCGCGGTCTGGGTCACGGTCACGCCGGTTCCCTGGGTGGCCTGCTCCATCTCCGCCTTCTGTTTCTCCATGTGCTTCGACCACAGGTAGCCGCCACCCGCACCCACTGCCGCGCCGATCGCCGCGCCGGTCGCGGCGCTCTTGCGGTCGCCCGTCGCGGCGCCGATCACCCCTCCGGCGACTGCGCCGATCGCCGCGCCTGTGCCGGTGGTCTTTTGAGTCTCGGTCATGTTGGCGCAGCCCGAAAGCCCGCCGAGACCGATTGCGATGGCGCTAAGAGCAACAATGATTTTTTCCATGAGATACCTCCGATTTTTTTATAAACACTTTGATTGTAGGCAAGCGTGCAAACTTGTACGCCTGCCTTCGCCAAGAAACGGCCATTCGCCGCCGCGGCTCCGACCGGCCGCTTCTGGCCGGTAGTGGATACGTGCATAGACCCTGACGGCCGGCCGCTTTGGCCGAGGAACGCCATTCGTGGCAGCGGTTCTGACGGACCGCTACCCCTCGACGGCGGACGGTGCGAGTCACGTCCTTTTCGGTACTCGCGGCTTTGCGCGCCCGCCTACCAGCAACCCGGCCAGCGCCACCCCCGCAAACCCCGCCCCCGCATAGAACGTCATCGCCGGTCCCGCCAGCGTCCACAGCCCGCCGGCGATGAGGCTGGCGGCGAGCAGCGCACCGCCGCTCGCCAGGTTGAACACGCCGAAGGCGGTGCCGCGCAGGTCGGCGGGGGCGGTGTCGGCGACCAGCGCGGCGAGCAGGCCCTGGGTCGCGCCCATGTGCAGGCCCCAGATGGCGGCGCCGACGCCGACGACCCAGGCGTTGCCGGCCAGCGCGAGGACGAGGTCGGCGGCGATCAGCAGCACGATGCCCCACGCCAGCAGCCGGCGCCGGCTGCCGTTGTCGGACAGCTTGCCGAACGGGTAGGCGCTGGCGGCGTAGACGGCGTTCATCACGATCATGATCAGCGGCACCCAGGTGACGGCGAGCCCGACGTTCTCCGCGCGCAGCAGCAGGAAGGCCTCGGAGAAGCGCGCCAGCGTCAGCACCACGGCGAACGCCACCACCTGCCAGAAGAGCTTCGGCAGGCGGCGCAGGCTGGCGCGGCCGATCGGCACGCGCGCCTGTCCGGCGGGGCGGGGGCGATCGGGTTCCTCGACGCCGAACACGATGAGCAGCACGCAGACGACCGCGGGGATCACCGCGACCCAGAACACCAGGCGGAAGTCGTCACGGGTGGCGGCCATCAGCACCATCGCCACCAAGGGGCCGGCGAATGCGCCGGCGGTGTCCATCGCCTGGCGCAGGCCGTAGGCGGCGCCGCGCACGGCCGCCGGGGTGATGTCGGCGATCAGTGCGTCGCGCGGGGCGCCGCGGATGCCCTTGCCGATGCGGTCGACGAAGCGCGCGGTGAGCACGGCGCCGATGCCGGTGGCGAGCGGGAACAGGGGCTTGGTCGCCGCGGCCAGGCCGTAGCCCAGCAGCACCAGCGGCTTCCTGCGGCCGATGCGGTCCGAGATCACGCCCGAGAACACCTTGGCGACCGACGCGGTCGCCTCCGCGATGCCTTCGATGAAGCCGACCGACAGCGCGGAGGCGCCGAGCACGGTGACCAGGAACACCGGCAGCAGGCTGTGGATCATCTCCGAGGAGAGGTCCATGAAGAGGCTCACCAGGCCCAGGGCGACGACGCCCCGCGGCAGTGACTTCATGTTCGCATCCTCCGTATTGCCGTCCGCCCGCGCCGTTTGCGTGCGGCCCGGCGCCTGCGCAACAATCGCGGCGAACCGGCGTCGATCGACACCGGGCTTGTTTCTATATTAGGAAAGACGGGCCGGCCGGGCCGGCTCGCGGAGAGATCGATGGACAGCACGCTTGCACGCCGCACGGGATACGCGCTGGGACTGGCGGCGGCGCTCGCCGTCGGTCCGGCGGCAGCAGCCGGGCGCGACGGCACGCTGAGCCTGGTGTGGGAGAACGACCTGTTCTCGCAGAAGGACCAGCATTACACCAACGGCCTGCTGGCGCTGTGGGTGCCGGACGACGCGCCGCCGCCGGCGTGGGCGCTGCGCGTCGCGCGCCTGCTGCCCGGGTTTCCGGTCACCGGCGAGGTGCGCCACGGCTACGCCCTCGGCCATGCGATGTTCACTGCGAACGACATCTCGCTGGTCGAGCCGCCCCCGGGGGAGCCGCCCTACGCGGGCTGGCTCTACGGCTCGGTCTGGCTCGGCGTGTGGAACGGCCGGCAGGCCGACCAGCTGACGCTGACGCTGGGCGTGGTCGGGCCTGCGGCACTCGCCGAGCAGGGACAGAAATTCGTCCACAAGATCACCGGCTCCGAGGATCCGCGGGGCTGGGACACCCAGCTCGAGAACGAGCCCACACTCGGGCTCACCTACCAGCGCAGCTGGCGCGGCGAGGCGGTCGAGCTGCAGGGCGGCAAGCGCTTCGACTTCACGCCGCACGCCGGCGGCGCGCTCGGCAACGTCTACACCTACGCCAACGCGGGCTTCACGCTGCGCTACGGCAGCCAGCTGCCGCGCGACGACGCCCCGCTGCGCGTGCAGCCCGGCCCGCCGGGCGCGGGCCTGTACGCGGCGGGGGACGATTTCGACTGGTACCTGTTCGCCGGCGTCGACGGGCGCGCGGTCGCGCGCAACCTCTTCCTCGACGGCAGCACCTTCGAGGACAGCCGCGGCGTCGACAAGAAGCCGCTCGTCGCCGACCTGCAGATCGGCGTCGCGCTGACCTGGCGCGGCGCGCGCCTGAGCTACGCGCAGGTGCTGCGCACCCGCGAGTACGACCACCAGCCCGACCCGACCGATTTCGGCGCGCTCACGCTGTCGCTGCCGCTGTGAGACGCGGCTAGCTGCCGTCGCGCGGCGGGTCGTTCAGCAGCTTCTTCAGCGATTCCTCGCCGAGCGGCGCGTCGCGGCGGCCGATGCGCAGACTGGCGCGCAGCTCGCTGGCGAACGCGGGGTCGTAGCGCCAGTGGACGAGCGCGACGCCGCACATGGCGACCGTCGCGCCGACGGCGGCGAGCAGCATGTCCTTCTGTGCGTCCCACACGTCGCCCTGGGCGCCGAGGAAGGCCAGCCCCGCTGCCGGCGCCACCTGCAGCGCGACGATCCATTCGATGATCTCGTAGATGGCCGAGAAGGCGAGCACCAGTTCCACCGGAAACCAGTAGCCCCAGACGCCACGGGTCTTCGCCACGCGCAGGAAGAGCTCGCGCACCGGGTAGGCGAGCAGCAGGCCGAAGCTGAAGTGCACCAGCCGGTCGTACATGTTGCGCTCGGCGCCGAACCACTGCTGCAGCGTGTAGCCGAAGGGGACTTCGGCGTAGGTGTAGTGCGAGCCCACCACGTGCAGCGACATGAAGACGGTGATCAGCGTGTACGAGAGCTTCGACAGCCTGAACCAGCGCCCGGTGAGCAGGATCACCGGCACGAAGATGAACACCAGGTAGTTCTCGAGCAGCCAGTCGTGGGGGTAGCGGGGCTCGATCGCGGCCCAGGTCCAGACGGCGCCGAAGAGTGCGAGAAGAACGCCGTGGTATCGGGTCATGCGCTTTCCATGTATAAGGGTAGTTCGATTGACGTTCACCTCAGCGGCCCGCCGACGACGGTCCGCTGCCAACGCGCCGGGCGCTCGCTCCCGGCGACGCCCGATCTTCCACCGACACGCCCCACTCCGGCAAGGCACTCATCGCCCAGCGGGGCGGGACCGTGCATGGCCGGTTGTCGCGGCACCATTGTGGTGCATGGCGGTCTTCAAGGGGCAAGGCGGCGCTGGCGTGTCATCTTCCTGCCACCCGCTTCGCCTATTGTTCATCAATGGATGACAAATTTTTTCTATTTGTGGCATAGCGGTTGCTAGATGATGACAGAACGCAGCAGGACCCGGTGACACAGGAGGGATACAGCATGGCTTCGTCGGTATTACCGATACAGAAAGAGCGCGAGGTGCCGGGCGCGCTGCACCGGCCGGTGTGCCAGCAGCTCAAGGCGCATCACGCTGCGATGGCGGACGTCCACATGCGCGACCTGTTCGCCGCCGACCCGGGGCGCTTCGAGCGCTTCTCGCTGCAGGTCGGCGACCTGCTGCTCGACTACTCGAAGAACCGCATCACCGACGAGACCATGGCGCTGCTGCTGCGGCTGGCCGAGGAGGCCGACGTGGCAGCCTGGCGCGAGCGCATGTTCGCCGGCGAGAAGATCAATACGACCGAAAACCGCGCGGTGCTGCACGTCGCGCTCAGGAACCGCAGCAACCGGCCGGTGGTGGTCGACGGCGAGGACGTGATGCCGAAGGTCAACGCGGTGATCGAGCGCATGGGGGCGTTCGCCGAGAAGGTGAGAAGCGGCGAGTGGCGCGGCTACACCGGCGAGCGCATCACCGACGTCGTCAACATCGGCATCGGCGGCTCCGACCTCGGGCCGCAGATGGTCTACCAGGCCTTGAAGCCCTACCGCCATCCGCGCCTCAAGGTGCACTTCATTTCCAACATCGACGGCGCCCACGTCAAGGAAGCGCTGGAGTCGCTGAACCCCGAGACGACGCTGTTCATCGTCTCGTCGAAGACCTTCACCACGCAGGAGACGATGACCAACGCGCACTACGCGCGCGAGTGGTTCCTGGCGCAGTCGCAGGCGGAGAAGCACATCGCCAGGCATTTCGTGGCGGTGTCGACCAACCGCGACGCGGTCGCCGCGTTCGGCATCGACCCCGCCAACAAGTTCGAGTTCTGGGACTGGGTCGGCGGCCGCTATTCGCTGTGGTCGGCGATCGGGCTGTCGATCGTGCTCGCGGTCGGCGCCGAGCGTTTCGTCGAGCTGCTGGAAGGCGCGCACGACATGGACACCCATTTCCGCCACGCGCCGCTCGCGCAGAACATGCCGGTGGTCCTGGCGCTGCTTGGCGTCTGGTACAACAACTTCTTCGGCGCCGAGTCGCAGGCGATCCTGCCGTACGACCATTATCTGAGGAGCCTTCCGGCCTACCTCGAGCAGGCCGACATGGAGTCGAACGGCAAGTCGGTCGACCGCGAAGGCAACGCGGTCGACTACCCGACCGGGCAGGTCATCTGGGGTGCGACCGGGATCAACGGCCAGCACGCGTTCTACCAGCTGCTGCACCAGGGCACGCGCCTGATTCCGGCCGACTTCATCGTTTCGGTGAAGCCGCACACCGAGCTCCAGGAACACCACGACATCCTGATCGCCAACTTCCTCGCGCAGACCGAGGCGCTGATGCGCGGCCGCACCCGCGAGGAGACGCAGCAGGAAATGGGGGCGGCGCAGACCGGGCAGTTCGTCTCGCACAAGGTGTTCGACGGCAACCACCCGAGCAACGCGATCCTGCTGCAGAAGCTCACGCCGCACGCGCTCGGCATGCTGATCGCGCTCTACGAGCACAAGATTTTCGTGCAGGGGGTGATCTGGAATCTCGACTCCTACGACCAGTGGGGCGTCGAACTCGGCAAGCAGCTCGCCAGCCGCATCCTGCCCGAGCTGCACGCCGGCGCCCCGGTGGCCGGGCACGACGCCTCGACCAACGCGCTGATCAATTACTACCGCAGGATGAGTCAGGCGCACCCTGGCTTATAGTTGAAGGATGGAATCGATCGCGGCCGATATCGGCGGAACCAAGAGCTGGCTGGCGTGGGTGGCCGACACGCCGGAAGCGGGGCCGCAGCTGCGTTTCGAGCAGGTCTACGCGAGCGCCGACTTCGCCAGCGCCGACGCCCTGATCCGCCGCTTCGTCGCCGACGCGGGCGCGCCCGCCGTGCCTGACGCGCTGCTGCTGGCGCTGCCGGGGCCGGTCGCCGCGCAGCGGGTGCGCCTCACCAACCTCGACTGGACGCTCGACGCCGCCGCCATGCAGGACACGCTCGGCGTGAAGCGCGTGCGCTTCGTCAACGACTTCGAGGCCGCGGCGGCGGGGGTGGCGACGCTGGCCCCCGCCGACCTCGTCGCGCTCAATCCGGCGCCGGCCGAGGCGGGCGGCGTGCGCGCCATCACCGGCGCGGGCACCGGGCTCGGGCTCGCGTTCATGCTGGCCGGCGCAGACGGCGATTACCGCAGCTTCGCCACCGAGGGCGGACACGTCGACTTCGGGCCGGCCAACGCCGTGCAGGCGCGCCTGCTCGAGCGCCTGCGTGCACAATACGGGCACGTGTCGTGGGAGCGCGTCGCGTCCGGCTCGGCGATGCCCGACCTCTACGCGTTCTGCTGCGCCGAGCTCGGCTGCCCGTCGCCGGCCACGCCGGCCGACGGCGCGGCGCTGGCGGCGCGCGCCGCGGCGGGCGACGCCGCAGCCGACGCCGCGCTCGAGCTTTTCACCGATCTCTACGGCGCGTGGGTCGGCAACGTCGCACTGCTCTACCAGCCGCGCGGCGGGCTCTACGTCGCCGGCGGCGTCGCCGTCCACCTGCAGGCGCGGCTCGCGTCGCCGCGCTTCATGGCGGCGGCGGCGGACAAGGGGCGGATGCGGCGCGTGGTCGAGCGCACGCCGATCCATTTGGTCACGACCGGCCGGCTGGGCTTGCAGGGCGCGATCGCCCACGCGCTCGGCCGGCCGCAAACCCTGTTGCAAACACACAATTCCAATACCGAGGTATCCAGGAGCGAGGCATGACAATTTCGAAAGACGAGCAGGAACGGCTCTACCGCTATTACACCGAGCCGAAGATGGTGACCGACCTGACCCGCAAGACGCTGGCGCTGGTGCTGGCGGGCGGCGAGGGATCGCGGCTGAAGGACCTGACCGCGTGGCGCGCCAAGCCGGCGGTGCCGGTCGGCGGCAAGTACCGCATCATCGACTTCCCACTGTCGAACTGCGTCAACTCGGGCATCCGCCGCATCGGCGTGCTGACCCAGTACAAGTCGCATTCGCTGATCCGGCACCTGCAGCGCGCGTGGGGCTTCATGCGCGCCGAGATCGGCGAGTTCGTCGAAATCCTCCCCGCGCAGCAGCGCACCAACAAGAAGGAGTGGTACCAGGGTACCGCCGACGCACTGTTCCAGAACATCGACATCATGCAGCGCCATCACCCCGAGTACGTTCTGGTGCTGGGCGGCGATCACGTCTACACGATGGACTACTCGGAGATGCTGCTGTACCACGTGCAGAGCGGCGCCGACTTCACCGTCGGCGCGATCGAGGCGCCGGTGGAGGAGGCGAGTTCGTTCGGCGTGATGTCGGTCGACGAGAAGTGGCGCATCACCCGCTTCACCGAGAAGCCCAAGCATCCCGACCCGATCCCCGGCAAGCCCGGCACGGCGCTGGTGTCGATGGGCATCTACATCTTCTCCAAGGATTTCCTCTACAAGACGCTGATCGAGGATGCGGCCGACAAGCACTCGAGCCACGACTTCGGCAAGGACATCATTCCCGCCAACATCGCCAAGGCGCGCGCGATGGCCTTCCCGTTCCGCAACGGCAAGGGCGAGCCCGCCTACTGGCGCGACGTCGGGACGCTGGAATCCTACTGGCAGACCAACATGGAACTGTGCTCGGTCGAGCCCGAGCTCAACCTCTACAACCGCGACTGGCCGATCTGGACCTACCAGCCGCAGTACCCGCCGGCGAAGTTCGTGTTCGACGACGAGGGGCGGCGCGGCGAGGCGATCGATTCGCTGATCGCCGGCGGCTGCATCCTGTCGGGCGCGCGCGTCAAGCGCTCGGTGCTGTTCTTCGCTACCACCGCCGAAAGCTACAGCCTGATCAAGGACAGCGTGATCCTGCCCAAGGTCAGCATCGGGCGGAACTGCCGCATCACCCGCGCGATCATCGACAAGGGCTGCGTGATCCACGACGGCACGGTGATCGGCGAGGATCCGGTCGAGGACGCCAAGCGCTTCCACGTCACCAAGGAGGGCATCGTGCTGGTGACGCCGGCGATGCTCGGGCAGAACCTGTACGCGCGTCTGCAGAATGACTATGACGGCTAAATCGCTCAACGTGGTGCTGTGCTGGCACATGCACCAGCCGTACTACCGAGAAGGCCTCAAGGGCGCGTACCACCTGCCCTGGGTGTACCTGCACGGCATCAAGGACTACAGCGACATGGCCGCACACCTCGAGCGCCATCCGGCGATGCACGCGGTGGTGAACTTCGCGCCGGTGCTGCTCGAGCAGCTCGACGACTACGGGCAGCAGCTCGACGCGCTGCTCAAGCACGGCAAGCCGACCCAGGATCACATGCTGAACCTGCTGTCCGGCGCCGAGCGCATCCCGTCGGACGTCGGCAGCCGCCTGCGCATCGTGCAGGACTGCCAGCGCTGTCACGCGCCGCGCATGATCCATCCGTATCCCGCGTTCCACCGCCTGCTGCGCATGATCGGCGCCACCGGCGACGGCGAGGCCGGGGTCGGCAGCACCGGCCTGCAGCGGCACCTGGGCTACCTGTCCGAGCAGTATTTCCTCGACCTGCTGACGTGGTATCACCTCGCCTGGCTCGGCCACTCGCTGCGCCAGCTGCCGCTGGTGCAGCGGCTGATGGTGCAGGAGCAGGGCTACAACGCCGCCGACCGCCACGAGCTGCTGCACCTCATGCAGCACACCATGGCCGGGCTGATTCCGCGCTATCGCGCGCTCGCCGAGCGCGGCCAGGTCGAGCTGTCGATGACGCCGTACGGCCACCCCATCGTGCCGCTCCTAAACGACTTCGCCAACCTGCGCGACGCGCTGCCCGACGTGCCGGTTCCGGAAGCGCCCGGCTACCCCGGCGGGGCCGAGCGTTCGCGCTGGCATCTCACGCACGGCGTCGAGGTGTTCGAGCGCTACTTCGGGCGCAAGCCGGCCGGCGTCTGGCTGTCCGAGGGCGGGGTCAGCGAGGATGCGCTGGCGCAGCTCGACGAGATGGCGTTCGCCTGGACCGCCTCGGGCGAGGGCGTGTGGCGCAACAGCTGCGCCAAGTCGGGCTGCCCGGAGGACGAGACGCAGAGCAAGCGCGGGCTGTTCTCGCCGGCACGTTTCGGCGCCCACAAGACCCGGGTGTTCTTCCGCGACGACGGCCTGTCGGACCTGATCGGCTTCCGCTACAGCGACTGGCACGCCGACGACGCGGTGGCCGACTTCGTCCAGCATCTGGAGAACATCGCCAGCTTCTTCGGCAAGGACGCCCACCGCCACGTGGTCTCGGTGATCCTCGACGGCGAGAACGCCTGGGAGTACTACCCCGACAACGGCCACCACTTCCTCGACGCGCTCTACAAGGTCTTGTCCGCCCACCCCACGCTCACCGTCAGCACCTTCGCCGAGCAGTCCGCCCGCGCGCCGGCCCGGGCGATGAAGCGGCTGGCTGCGGGCAGCTGGGTATACGGCAGCTTCTCGACCTGGATCGGCTCGGAGGACAAGAACCGCGGCTGGGACTACCTCGTCACCGCCAAGGAGACGTACGACAGCGTCGTCGCGTCCGGCAAGCTCAATCCGGACCAGCTGGCGTCCGCCACCCGCCAGCTCGCCGTGTGCGAGGGCTCGGACTGGTTCTGGTGGTTCGGCGACTACAACCCGGCGGGCAGCGTGAGCGACTTCGAGCAGCTCTACCGCACCCAGCTGCGCGAGCTGTACCGCCTGCTCGGCGTGGCGCCGCCCGCGCTGCTCGACGTGCCGCTGTCGGCCGGCGGCGGCTGGGCGGAGAACGCCGGCACCATGCGCAGGAATGCCTGAATGAACTTCGACACCCATCGCGCCGGCCTGCTGCTGCACCCGACCTCGCTGCCGTCTGGCACGCTTGCCGACGCCGGGCGCTGGCTGGATTTCCTGCACGCGGCCGGGGTCGGGGTGTGGCAGATGCTGCCGCTGGGAATCCCGCTCAGCGGCCTGTCGCCCTACCAGTGCGCGTCGGCGTTCGCGATCGATCCCGCGCTGTTCCCGGAGGCGCCGGTCGCCCTGGACGGCTTCGCCGGATGGCGCGCGAAGCAGCAGCACTGGCTCGAGGATTTCGCCCGCTTCACGGTGATCAAGGCGGAGCAGGGCGGGGCATCGTGGACGGACTGGCCGGTGGCGCTGCGCGACCGCGACGCGAAGGCGCTGGCCGCGTTCGACGCGGCCCACGCCGCCAAGCTGCAGGCGGTGCGGGTCGCGCAATACGGCGCGGCGCTGCACTGGCGTGAGATTCGCGCGGCCGCCGCTGCGCGCGGCGTCAGGCTGTTCGGCGACATGCCGATCTTCGTCGCCCACGACAGCGCCGACGTGTGGGCGCGGCGCGACCTGTTCCTGCTCGACGCCACCGGCCATCCGACCGTGGTGGCGGGGGTGCCGCCCGACTACTTCTCCGCCACCGGCCAGCGCTGGGGCAACCCGCACTACGACTGGCAGGCGATGCAGGCCGACGGCTTCGCCTGGTGGCGCGCGCGCATCGGCGCCCACTTCGAGTGGTTCGACCTGGTGCGCATCGACCACTTCCGCGGCCTGGTGGCGGCGTGGGAGATTCCCGCCGGCGAGCCGACCGCGATCCACGGCAAGTGGGTGCCGGCGCCCGGTGCGGCGCTGCTGCAGGCGATCGCCGACGACATGGGCGAGCTGCAGCTGGTCGCCGAGGACCTCGGCATCATCACCGACGAGGTCACCGCGCTGCGCCACCGCTTCAAGCTGCCGGGCATGGCGGTGCTGCAGTTCGCGTTCGACGAACACGCCGACAACCCGCACAAGCCCGAAAACGTGCATCCCGACACCGTCTACTACACCGGCACCCACGACAACGACACCACGCTCGGCTGGTGGCGCGCGCTGCCCGACGACGCCCGTCGCGAGGTGATGCGGCAGCTCGCGGTCGACGACCCCCACGCGGTGCCGGACGCGATGATCGACACCGTGCTCGGGAGCCGCGCCGCGCTGGCGGTGATGCCGCTGCAGGACCTGCTGCGGCTCGGCTCCGAGGCGCGCATGAACACGCCGGGGACCGACAACGGCAACTGGTCGTGGCGCTTCCGCTGGGAGGCGCTGCCGCCCGACCTCGCCCCCCGGCTGCGAAAAAAACTACAGGAAACCCATCGATGCGAGACCCCGCCCACCCCATGACGCCGCTGCGCAGCGAACCGCTCGGCGCCAGCCTGCCGTCGATCAGCGCGCCGCTCATGCGCGTACAGACCGGCACCCACCACGACCCTTTCGAGGTGCTGGGGATGCATGCGCAGCCCGACGGCGGCACGCTGATCCGCGCCTTCCTGCCGGCCGCCGAGGCGGTCGAGGTCGCCGGGCAGCGCATGACCCGGGTGGAGGGCACCGACTGCTTCGAGCTCCTGCTGCCCGCCGGCGCCGCGGTCGACCCGCACCCGCCGATGCGCTGGCAGGACAAGCGCGCCGGCGACTGGCACGCGATGCACTGCCCGTACACCTTCGGGCCGCAGCTCGGCGAGACGGATCTCTACCTGTTCGGCGAGGGGCGGCATTTCGAGATATGGAAAGTGCTCGGCGCGCGCGCGAAGACCGTCGACGGCATCGCCGGCACGCAGTTCGCGGTGTGGGCGCCGGCGGTGCAGCGCGTCAGCGTGATCGGCGACTTCAACGACTGGGACGGCCGCCGTCATCCGATGCGCTGCCGCGGCAGTTCGGGCGTGTGGGAGCTGTTCGTTCCCGGGCTCGCCGCCGGCCACGCCTACAAGTACGAGATTCTCGGCCGCCACGGGCAACTGGCGCGAAAGACCGATCCCTACGCGCGGCAGATGTTTCCGCGGCCCGAGACGACCAGCCGCATCCCCGACGACACGCCCTACGCGTGGGAAGACCAGGCGTGGATCGACGCGCGCGCGCGCTTCGACTGGCAGCACAGCCCGGTCAGCATCTACGAGCTGCATCCCGGCTCGTGGCGGCGCCACGACGACGGCAGCTTCTACACCTGGGGCGAGCTCGCCGCCGAGCTGATTCCCTACGTGCGGGACCTCGGCTACACCCACATCGAGCTGCTGCCGGTCGCCGAGCATCCGCTCGACGCTTCGTGGGGCTACCAGGTGTCGGGCTACTACGCGCCGACGGCGCGCTTCGGCTCGCCCGACGACTTCCGCGCCTTCGTCGACGCCTGCCACCGCGCCGGCATCGGCGTGCTGCTCGACTGGGTGCCGGCGCATTTCCCCAAGGACGACTGGGCGCTCGCCCGCTTCACCGGCGAGCCGGTGTACGAGCACGCCGACCCGCGGCGCGGCGAGCACCAGGACTGGGGCACGCTGATCTTCGACTTCGGCCGCAACGAGGTGCGCAACTTCCTCGTCGCCAACGCGATCTACTGGCTCGACGAGTTCCACATCGACGGCCTCAGGGTCGACGCGGTGGCGTCGATGCTCTATCTCGACTACTCGCGCCAGCCGGGCGAATGGGCGCCGAACCAGTACGGCGGTCGCGAGAACATCGAGGCGATCCATTTCCTGCGCGAGATGAACACCGAGGTGCACGCCCGCTTCCCCGGCGTGCTGACCATCGCCGAGGAGTCGACCGCGTGGCCCGCGGTGTCGCGCCCGGTCGAGCTCGGCGGGCTCGGCTTCTCGATGAAGTGGAACATGGGCTGGATGAACGACAGCCTCGACTACATCGAGAAGGACCCGGTCTACCGCAAGTTCCAGCACAACCAGCTGACCTTCAGCCAGATGTATGCGTGGACCGAGAACTTCGTGCTGCCGCTGTCGCACGACGAGGTCGTGCACATGAAGAAGAGCCTGCTCGACAAGATGCCGGGCGACGTCTGGCAGCGCTTCGCCAACCTGCGCGCGTTCTACGCGTGGCAGTACGCGCATCCGGGCAAGAAGCTCTTGTTCATGGGCAGCGAGTTCGGCCAGTGGAACGAGTGGAAGGAATCCGGCCAGCTCGACTGGGTGCTGCTCGGCTTCCCGGCGCACGACAGCCTACGCACGCTGCTGCGCGACCTCAACCGGCTGTACCGCGACGAGGCCGCGCTGCACGACTACGACTTCGACCCGCGCGGCTTCCGCTGGATCGACTGCCACGACGCCGACCAGTCGGTGCTGAGCTTCGTGCGCCAGGGTCGCGACCCGTCCGCGCAGCTGGTGGCGCTGTTCAACTTCACCCCGGTGCCGCGCACGCACTACCGCATCGGCGTGCCGTCGGGCGGTGCGTGGTGCGAGGTGCTGAACACCGACTCGACGTACTACGGCGGCAGCAACCTCGGCAACGGCGAGCCGCTCCATCCGCAGGCCCTGCCGTGGATGGGCTACGAGCATTCGGTCGAGGTGGTGCTACCACCGCTCGGTGCGATTTTTCTGAAACCATGTTGAAGGAAGGGGACAGGATCCAGGATTCAGGGGTCAGGGTTTGTGTGGCCTTGGCCACGCCGATTCAAGGGTGCGAAGCACAGGCCCCCCTGATCCCTGGCCACTGAATCCTGACCCCTGATAAAAAAATGAAACGCGGAGCAATGAAAATCCTCTTTGTCGCCAGCGAAGCCTTTCCGCTGGTGAAGACCGGCGGCCTCGGCGACGTGCTCTACAGCCTGCCGCATGCCCTGCATGCGCTCGGCGCCGATGTCCGCCTGCTGCTGCCGGGCTACCGGGCGCTGCTCGCCCAGCTCGACCAGATGCGCATCCTCGGCTGGGTCGAGGTGCGCGGCGCCCACGGCCCGGTCAGCGCGCGCGTCCTGGAGACGCGTCATCCCGGCTACGACTTCCCGCTGTGGGTGCTCGACTGCCCGCGGCTGTTCGACCGGCCGGGCAACCCCTACGTCAACGCGGCAGGCGACGACTGGCCGGACAACGCCGAGCGCTTCGCGGTGTTCTCGCGGGTCGCGGCGCAGCTCGCGCAGGACGCGCTCGACCTCGGCTGGAAGCCGCAGGTGGTGCACGCGAACGACTGGCAGACCGGGCTGGTCGCCGCCTTCCTCGCCGACCAGCCGCTGCGCCCGAAGACCGTGTTCACCATCCACAACCTCGCCTACGGCGGCTACTTCAGCCATGCCGACTTCGTGCGGCTGCAGCTGCCCAGCCCCTGGTGGTCGCCGGAAGGGGTCGAGTTCCACGGCGGCTTCTCGATGCTGAAGGCGGGCATCGTCTACGCCGACGCCGTCACCACGGTGAGCCCCACCTACGCCGCCGAGATCTGCACGCCCGAGTTCGGCTACGGGCTCGACGGCCTGCTGCGCTCACGGCAGCACAAGCTGCACGGCATCCTCAACGGCATCGACACCACGATCTGGAACCCGGCGACCGACGCGCACCTGCCCGCGCGCTACTCGGCGGGACGCGTCAACCCCGGCAAGCGGCGCTGCAAGCAGGCGCTGCTCGGGCGCTTCCTGCCGCAGGTCGACGACGCGGCGATGCAGGCGCCGCTCATTGGCCTGGTTGGCCGGCTGGTCGAGCAGAAGGGCGTCGACTGGGTGCTGGCGGCGATGCCGGTGCTGCTCGCCGAGACCGACGCCCGCTTCGTGCTGGTCGGCAGCGGGCAGGCGGCCTACGAGCAGAAGCTGCTGCGGCTGGCGCAGCAGCATCCGGACCGGGTGATGGTCACGATCGGCTACGACGAGCCGCTGGCGCACCAGATCGAGGCCGGCGCGGACATGTTCCTGATGCCGTCGCGCTTCGAGCCGTGCGGGCTGAACCAGATGTACAGCCTGCGCTACGGCACGCCGCCCATCGTCTTCAAGACCGGCGGGCTCGCCGACACCGTGGCCGACGCCAGCGAAGCCGCGCTCGAGGACGGCAGCGCCACCGGCTTCGTCTTCGACACCCCCGACGTCGCCGCCCTGCTGGACGCCGTCCGCCGCGCGCTCGCGCTGTACCGCCGGCCCGCACAGTGGCGGCGGCTGCAGCAGGCCGGCATGCGCCAGACCTTCGACTGGTCGGAGAGCGCCGGCCACTACCTTGCCCTTTATTCGATCTGATTTTCAGCGGGAGCTACCATGCCTGACCAAACTGCCTCCCCCCGTTCGCACGCCCTGAAGCCGCTGCCGGCGACCGGCGCCGCGCTCACCCACGACGTCCAGCGCTACCAGCTCTACCACCTCGGCCGCATGCCCGAATGTCCGCCGGTCTACACCTATCAGGCGCTGGCGTGGACGCTGCGCGACCACCTGATGTCGGACTGGATGAACACCTACGTGCGCCGCGACCAGCCGGGCACGCGCCGCGGCTATTACCTGTCGCTCGAGTTCCTGATCGGGCGCTCGCTGTCCAACCACGTGCTCAACCTCGGGCTCGACGAGGCGTCGCGCGAGGCGCTGACCCGCTTCGGCCAGACGCTCGAGGAGGTGGCCGAACTGGAGCCAGACGCCGGACTCGGCAACGGCGGCCTCGGGCGGCTGGCGGCGTGCTTCATGGACAGCTGCGCCACGCTCGACCTGCCGGTGATGGGCTACGGCCTGCACTACCAGTACGGCATGTTCCACCAGCACATCCGCAACGGCTACCAGGTCGAGGATCCCGACCACTGGCTGCGCGACGGCAATCCGTGGGAGGTCGAGCGCTCCGAGTTCACCTGCCGCGTGTCCTTCGGCGGCCACACCGAGCACTACCACGACAAGGCGGGGAACCCGCGCGCGCGCTGGGTCGACACCAGCGACGTGCTGGCGATCCCGTACGACATGCCGATCTCGGGCTACCGCAACCATGTGGTGAACACGCTGCGGCTATGGAAGTCGGCCGCCACCGACGAGTTCGACCTCGACGAATTCAACGCCGGCAGCTACTCCGAGGCGGTGCAGGCGAAGAACCACGCCGAGCACATCTCGATGGTGCTGTACCCCAACGACAGCAGCGAGAACGGCAAGGAGCTGCGCCTGCGCCAGCAGTACTTTCTCGCCTCGGCGAGCCTGCAGGACGCGCTGCGCCAGTGGCGCGCGGCGGGCAACAGCGACCTGTCGAAATTCGCCGAGCACAACGTGTTCCAGATGAACGACACGCATCCGTCGATCGCGGTCGCCGAACTGATGCGCCTGCTGCTCGACCAGGAAGCGCTGCAGTGGGACGCGGCGTGGGCGATCACCTCGCGCTGCATGGCCTACACCAACCACACGCTGCTGCCCGAGGCGCTCGAGAAGTGGCCGGTGGCGCTGTTCGAGCGCCTGCTGCCGCGCCCGCTCGAGATCATCTACGAGATCAACGCGCGCTTCCTGCGCCAGGTCGCGGTGAAGTGGCCGGGCGACATCGAGCGCCGCCGCCGCATGTCGATCATCGAGGAGGAGCCGGTGCGCCAGGTGCGCATGGCCTGGCTCGCCATCGTCGGCAGCTTCTCGGTCAACGGCGTCGCGGCGCTGCATTCGCGCCTGCTGCAGGAGGGCCTGTTCCGCGACTTCGTCGAGCTGTGGCCGGCGAAGTTCAACAACAAGACCAACGGCGTCACCCCGCGCCGCTGGGTCGCGCACGCCAACCCGGACATGAGCGCGTTGATCAGCGACCAGATCGGCGACGGCTGGGTCGCCGACCTGTCGCAGCTCGAACAGCTCAAGCCGCTGGCCGAACCGGGGCACGAGGCCTTCCATGCCGAATGGCGTGCGGTGAAGCGCGCCAACAAGGAACGCCTCGCCGCGCTGGTCAAGGCCGAATGCGGCGTAGAGTTCAGCCCGGACGCGCTGTTCGACGTGCAGGTCAAGCGCATCCACGAATACAAGCGGCAGCTGCTCAACGTGCTGCACGTGATCCACCTCTACAACCGCATCAACCGCGGCCGCCTCGACAACTGGGCCGACCGCTGCGTGCTGATCGGCGGCAAGGCCGCGCCGGGCTACGCGATGGCCAAGCGCATCATCAAGCTCATCAACAGCGTCGCCGACGTCGTCAACAACGACCCCGACGTCGACGGCCGCATGAAGATGGCCTTCCTGCCCAACTACCGCGTCTCGAGCATGGAGATCATCGCGCCGGCGACCGACCTCTCCGAGCAGATCTCGACCGCGGGCAAGGAAGCGTCGGGCACCGGCAACATGAAGTTCATGATGAACGGCGCCGTCACCATCGGCACCTACGACGGCGCCAACATCGAGATCCTCGACGCGGTCGGCGCCGACAACTTCTTCCTGTTCGGCCTGCGTGCCGAGGAGGTCGAGGCGCTGCGCCCCAACTACCGCCCGCAGGACTATGTCGACGGCGACCCCGACCTGCGCGAGGTGATCGGGCTGCTGCGCTCGGGCCACTTCAACCTCTACGAGCCGGGCATCTTCGACCCCATCATCGATGCGCTGCTGAGCCCGCAAGACCCGTGGATGGTGCTCGCCGACTTCCGCAGCTACGTCGACGCGCAGGAGCGGGTCGCGCAGGCCTGGCAGGATCCCGAGCACTGGACGCGCATGAGCCTGCTCAACACCGCGTCGAGCGGCCCCTTCTCGACCGACCGCACCATGCAGGAATACAACGCGGAAATCTGGAAGCTCGGGTAGCGCCGCGCGCTCGGTAAAGCAGGCCGGACGCCGTCCCGCTCGCCCGGACGGGTTGGCGGGGCGCTACCCCTCGATCCCCGGCAAGTCCGCCACGCCCGGTTCGAGCTGCACCTGCAGGCAGACGTTCGCCAGCGCGAAAAAGACGTACTGCGAGACCAGCGAGATCAGGTCGACGAAGTCGCGCGGGGCGAGCACGCCTCGGGTCCGCTCCCACAATTCCGCCGGCAGCGAGCGGTCGTTCACGAAGGCGTCGGCGAGTTCGAGCAGGGCGCGCTCGCGTTCCGGAAAGGCGCTGCAGGAGCCCTCGCGGATCGCGTCGAGTGCCGCGTCGTCGATGCCGAACTCGCGGCCGACCTTGATGTGGTGCTTCCAGACGTACTCGCTGCGGTAGAGCACCGCCATGCGCAGGATCACCAGCTCCTGCTCGCGCACCGTCAGCCCCATCTTCGCCTTCGACGTCACCCAGTAGTCGAGGAAGGGGCCGAGCGTCTCCGGGTTGTGCATCAGCACGCCGAGCACGTTGCGCGGGAAGCCTTCCCCCTGCAGGCCCTTGCCGGGCAGCCGTCCCAGGATCTCCAGCCATTCGGGGCGCAGGTCGTCGGTAGACAGCGGGGCGATGCGGGGGGCGGGTTCGTTGGGAAACGTCATCGGGGAATCTCCGGTAACTTGCACTTTGTGAACTATGCACCCGGACGCCGACTTTGCAAGGACCGGTCGCGTTGCCGGACCTGTTGCGTGCGAAGGTCGCCGGGATTCTGCGATCCGGGTTCGCACCTTTTTCCAGGAACGGGCCGGTGCATGGGCGCGGGGGGCCAGGATTCGACAGGGTCGCGCGAGATTGCTCGGGTTCTGAACGCGGGCTTATGATGCCGAATAGGCGTCCAACGGACCGGAGACACAAGAATGAGACTGCTGCAGATCGGGATCGTGGTCGCGTTGACGCTGAGCTTGATGGGCGGATGCGGCGGTGGAGGCGGGGGGGGCGACTCGATAACGCCGCCACCGCCGCCGCCCCCACCCGCCCCCACGGTCGAACTGACCGCGATCGTCGAGTCCGCGACCGATGTGTCGCTGGCGTGGACGGCCCCGGTCGTCTATGCGACGCAGGGCTATGCAATCTACGCGAACGGGACGGCGGTCGAGTGGACCTATGCGCCGATCACCCATTACGTTTACCAAGGCGCCTTGCCCGCGGCGAGGAACTGCTTTTTCGTTGTCCTCGGGCGATGGGACTTCTTTCTTTTCTACGAGAGCGAGATCAGGAGCGAGGAGGTCTGCGTCGAGACGCCGGTCCTGCCGCCGATTCCGCCCCTCGCCACGGGATGGACGACCGGCGACGCCGGGCTGTCGCGGGCGGTAGATGTCGTGCCATCGATCGCCCGCGCGCCGGAAGGCTACGCCCTGGACTACCTGTGCGACAGTGCGCCCGGCGAAGCCTTCTCGACAATTCGGGGCATAAGCAGCGCGGATTACCCGCCGCCCAAGGTGGTCAACGGGACTGCATGCAGGGCTGTCGTCGACAGGAACCTCGGCTACCTGCACGTGTTCACGATCGTTGGCTCCGAACTGCACTACCAGTCCGTGTGGTGGGACTGGGTCGACCGGGTCTGGAGGACGTTCGTCCCGGAGCGCACCATCGCAACCGATGTCGACGGGGGACTCGCGGCGGCCATGGGCTACGTCGACCCTATGGAGCACACGATGCATGCCGTGTTCAACAGAACTGGCAAAGCTGTATGGATCAAGGCGCCTTACCTCAGCCCCTCTACCGGCTGGCGCGAAGAAGTGATCGGCGATGGGTTGGTCGGCCCTCGCTCGCTGGTCGTCGCGGCTGATGGCACGGCTTACGCGGCGGTGGCGACGGCGGTCCAGGACGGCATCGGCGAACTGGCAATCTATTCGCGCCCCGCAGACGGGGCTTGGTCCCGGTTCGCGACTTTTCCTGACGTGCTGTTGTCGGCGAGCATGGGCGCAGCGTCCATCGTTGCGCCGGCGCCCGGCGACCTACACCTTGCCTTCGCCAAGCTCGACCGGCAAAGCGGCGTGAGTCGCCTCGCCCACGCACGCTTTGCCAACGGCGCCTGGAGCGAAACGCTGCTCGACGCAGGCGCCAACGCCGCGCCGGCCCCGGCGATCACGATCAAGGAGGACGACGGCGGGATATTCATCGCCTATGGTGCTTCGAGGATCGACCGACGCCTCCCCGACTACGATCTCCGCCTGGCGGCACGCCGGGCGTTTGCGATGGATTGGGAGCTTCAAGTGATCGACGAGGCAGGGAATGTCGCCGAAAAGGTCGACATCGCCACATCGATCGACATGCCCACGTCCACCGGATGGCTCGAGGCTGTGGTCATCTTCTACAGCGACCAGGCCGGCCCCAGCAGGATCGCCTACGGCCCCTGACGGACTGGCGACCGCTGGGGCGTGCGGAGAGCAGGCGGCAAGCGGTCTGACGTGGCAAAGAAGAAGGCCGGGTTTCCCCGGCCTTTTTTTCGGCGAATCAATCAGGCTTACGCCGCCTGCACCGGGATCTCCTGGCGCGTGTCCATGATGCGGTTGTCCGCGTCGACGTAGACCAGCTCGGGCGCGTAGCGCGCCATTTCCAGCTCGTTGTAGACCGCGTAGGTGGCGATGATGACGAGGTCGCCCGGGTTCGCCTTGTGCGCGGCGGCGCCGTTCACCGAAATGATCCCGGAGCCGCGTTCGGCACGGATGGCGTAGGTGGTGAAGCGCTCGCCGTTGGTGACGTTGTAGATCTGGATCTGCTCGTACTCGTGGATGTTGGCCGCGTCCAGCAGGGTTTCGTCGATCGCGCACGAGCCTTCGTAGTGCAGCTCGGAGTGCGTGACGGTCGCCCGGTGCAGCTTGGACTTGAGCATCGTTCTTTGCATGACGGTGCCCTCAATCAATATAAGGAAGGACTCATATTATACCCGTTGACCCTTGCGGGCCCAAGGCCAAATTCAGGCGCGTGCCGCGGCCGGCAGATCGAAATCGAGATTGTCGATCAGCCGCGTCGTTCCCAGCCAGGCGGCGCCGAGCACGACGAGCCGCGCGCTGCCGGGTGCTGCCGGCGCGAGCGTGTCGGCGTCGCGCACCTCGACGTAGTCGACGCGCCAGCCGGCCATCTTGAGGTGGCGCACGGCATTGGCGCACAGGGCGGCGTAGTCGTGCTCGCCGGCTTCGACGGCGGTCCTGACCTCGGTCAGCGCGCGATACAGCTGGGTCGCCTGCATGCGCTCGGCGGCCGACAGGTAGCCGTTCCTCGAACTCATCGCCAGGCCGTCGGCCTCGCGCAGCGTGGCGCCGGCGAGGATCTCGATCGGCAGGTTGAACTGGCGCACCAGTTCGCGGATCACCATGAGCTGCTGGAAATCCTTGCGGCCGAACACCGCGACGCGCGGCCGCACGAGGTTGAAGAGCTTGAGCACCACGGTGGCGACGCCGGCGAAGTGGCCGGGGCGGAACGCGCCGCACAGGTCGTTCGCCAGGCTGTCGGGGACCTGCACGGTGAACATCTGCGGCACCGGGTACATCTCGGCGACGTCCGGCGCGAAGACGAGGTCGCAGCCGGCGGCTTCGAGCTTCTCGCAGTCGGCCGCCAGCGTGCGCGGGTAGCGCTCGAGATCTTCCCCTGCCGCGAACTGCAGCGGGTTGATGAAGATGCTCGCGACCACTGGCTGGCCGTGCCGCTTCGCCTGCTCGACGAGCGAGACGTGGCCGGCGTGCAGGTTGCCCATGGTCGGCACGAAGGCGGTGGCGGTCTGCCCGGCGAGCGCGGCGCGCAAGTCGGCGGCGGTGTGGACGACCTGCATCAGAAGCTGTGCTCGGCGGCGGGGAAGCTGCCGTCCCTGACCGCCGCGACGTAGGCGCGCACCGCGGCCTCGATGCCGCCGGCGCCTGCGAGGAAGTTCTTCGAGAACTTCGGCGCGCGCGGGTAGAGCCCGAGCATGTCGTACAGCACCAGCACCTGGCCCGAACAATCCTTGCCGGCGCCGATGCCGATGGTGGGAATCGTCAGCGCCGCGGTGACGGCCTGCGCCAGCGCGGCGGGCACCATCTCGAGCACGATCAGGCCGGCGCCGGCGGCTTCGAGCGCGCGCGCGTCGGCGATCAGCTGGGCGGCCGCCGCGTCGTCGCGGCCCTGCACCCGGTAGCCGCCGAGCTGGTTGACCGACTGCGGCAGCAGGCCCAGGTGCGCGCACACCGGGATGCCGCGTCGGGTGAGGAAGGCGACGGTGTCGACCATCACCGCGCCGCCTTCGAGCTTGACCATGTGCGCGCCGGCCGCCATCAGCCGCGCGGCGGCGGCGAAGGCGCGCTCGGGCGAGGGCTGGTAGCTGCCGAACGGCAGGTCGGCGACGATGAAGGCGCGTTCGGTTCCGGCGGCGACGCAGCGCGTGTGGTAGGTCATCTCGGCGAGCCTGACCGGCAACGTCGAGGTGTGGCCCTGCACCACCATGCCGAGCGAGTCGCCGACCAGCAGCACGTCGACGCCGGCGGCGTCGAGCACGCGCGCGAAGCTGGCGTCGTAGCAGGTGAGCACGGCGATCTTCTCGCCGCGTTCGCGCATCGACCCGAGGCTGGACAGGGTGGTCGCCATCGTCAGGCCGCCCGGTTGAAGAATTCGCGGGGGCCGCGCATCTTGCTCATGCGCTCGAGCAGCAGCTCGAGGTCGGCCTCGCTGTCCGCGAAGTTGAGGTTGGTGGTGTTGACGATCAGCAGCGGCGCGGCCTCGTAGCGGTGGAAGAACTCGCTGTAGGTGTTGGCCAGCCGCTGCAGGTAGTCGGCGTCCATGCTGCGCTCGTAGTCCACGCCACGCCGCCGGACGCGCTCCTGCAGCGCGTCGACCGGCGCCTGCAGGTAGATCACCAGGTCAGGAGTCGGCGCCTGCAGCGCGAGGTCGGCGTAGACCTTCTGGTAGAGCTCGAATTCGTCGTCGTCGAGGTTCATGCGCGCGAACAGCATGTCCTTGTCGATCAGGAAATCCGACACCGTGCCGGCGCGGAACAGGTCGCCCTGCGCGAGGTCGCGCAGCTGGCGCGAGCGGTCGAACAGGAAGTGCAGTTGCGTCGGCAGCGCGTAGCGCTTCGGCTCCTGGTAGAAGCGCGGCAGGAAGGGGTTGTCGCCGGCGTTCTCGAGCAGCGTGTCGGCGCCCAGGCGCTCGGCGAGCTTGTGGGTGAGGCTGGTCTTGCCGGCGCCGATCGGGCCTTCGACGACGAGGTAGCGGAAACGGGCGAGGCTCATGCGTTGACGGCTGCAGCAGGAGGAGGGAGGACGGATACACCCTGGCCCGAACAGGCCGCGAGCCAGTCGGCGGCGCGGCCGCGGCCGGGGATCTCGGTGTCGGGCGCGATTTCCAGCAGTGGCAGCAGCACGAAGGCGCGCTCGTGCATGCGCGGATGCGGCAGCGTCAGGCCTTCCTCGTGGAAATGCGCGGCGCCGTACAGCAGCAGGTCGAGGTCGAGCGTGCGCGGCGCGTTGCGGAAGCTGCGCTCGCGGCCGTGGCGGTGCTCGATTTCGAGGAGCGCGGCGAGCAGGGCGCGCGGCGCGAGCCCGGTCTCGACCTGCGCCACCGCGTTGATGAAGTCGGGCTGGTCGACGTAGCCGACCGGCGTCGAGGCGTAGAGGCTGGAGCGCGCGACGAGCCGCGTGGCGGGCAGGCGGTCGAGCTCGGCGAGCGCGTATTCGACCTGCGCGGCCGGGTCGTTGAGGTTGGCGCCGAGCCCGATCGTCGCGATCACGTTCATGCAGGCTGCGCCTCGCCGCCGGATTCGCCCGGTTTCCTGCGCTTGCGCTTGCGGCGCGGCTTGGGGCCGGTGTCGGGCCTGAGCATGGCGGCGCGTTCGTCGTCGCCGGCGTCCTGGAAGCGCGTCCACCAGTCGCCGAGCTCGGCCTCGACCTCGCCGGATTCGGCGCGCAGCAGCAGGAAGTCGTAGGCGGCGCGGAAGCGCGGGTGCTCGAGCAGGCGGTAGGGGCGCTGGCCGCCGCGCTGCTCGAAGCGCGGCTGCAGCGCCCAGATCTCCTTCATCATGCCGTCGTAGCGGCGCGGGATCGCGAGCTGGTTGCGCTGCGCGTCGAGCACCTCGTCCATCGCCAGGAACAGCGCCGGCTGCGGCTTCTCGCCGGCGGCCTGGAGCGCGCGCCAGCGCTGCAGCACCTGCGGCCACAGCAGCGTGCCGAACAGGAAGGCGGGCGACGCCGGCTTGTCCTGTGCGATGCGCGCGTCGGTGGTCTTCAGCGCGGCGGTGATGAAGCGTTCGCCGGTGGGGTCGTCGAGGATGGTGTCGAGCAGCGGCAGCATGCCGTGGTGCAGGCCCTCGGCGCGCAGCTGGTGCACGCCGCGCAGCGCGTGGCCGGACATCAGGAGCTTGAGCGCCTCGTCGAAGATCCGCGCGCGCGGGATGTTGGACAAGAGCGGCGCCAGCGTGGCGACCGGCCGGCGGGTGTCGGGGTCGATGTGGAAGTCGAGCTTGGCGGCGAAGCGCGCGGCGCGCAGCATGCGCACCGGGTCCTCGCGGAAGCGCGTCTCGGGGTCGCCGATCATGCGCAGCACGCGCTTCTTGCAGTCGGCGACGCCGCCGAAGTAGTCGTGCACTTCCTCGCGCGCGGGGTCGTAGTACAGCGCGTTGATGGTGAAGTCGCGGCGCGCGGCGTCGTCCGCCATGTTGCCGAACACGTTGTCGGACAGCAGCCGGCCGTGCTCGTCGGTCGGCCGCTCGTCCTCTTCCTCGGCTTCCTTCTGGCCGTTGGCGCGGAAGGTGGTGACCTCGATCGTCTCGCGGCCGCACATCACGTGCACGATCTGGAAGCGCCGGCCGATGATGCGCGAGCGGCGGAACAGCTTGCGCACTTCTTCCGGGGTGGCGTCGGTGGCGACGTCGAAATCCTTGGGCGGCTTGCCGAGCAGCAGGTCGCGCACCGCGCCGCCGACGACGTAGCCCCGGAAGCCCGACGCGGCGAGCGTCTCGCAGACCTTGAGCGCGCAGTCGTCGAGCTGGTCGCGGCGGATGCCGTGGGCGGCGAGCGGCAGGATTTGCGCGCCATGGGCGGCGCGTGACTTGCGTCCGAAAACTTTGCTGATGATGCGACGGATCATGGGATGCGCGAGGGCGGGGAATCGAAAATCCAAAGCGCGATTATACAGGCTGGCCGCGGTCGCCTTGCCGCCACAGCGCGGCCGTGCCGGGGCCGTACAGGCCCTCGAGTGCGTCCGGGGTGAGCAGCGTGGCCGGGGTGCCGAGCTGCCAGCGCCCGTCGCCGTGGAGGAACAGCAGGCGGTCGCAGTGGCAGGCGGCCCAGTTGGGGTCGTGCAGCGTCAGCACCACGCTGCGGCCGGCGTCGGCCTCGCTGCGCGCCCAGGCGAGCAGGCGCGCCTGGTGCGCCGGGTCGAGATGGGTGAGCGGCTCGTCGAGCAGGGCGATGCGCGGCCGCTGCACCGCGAGCTGCGCCAGCCGCGCGCGCTGGCGCTCGCCGCCCGAGAGCGTGGCGAGCGGGCGCTGCGCGAGGTCGGCGAGCTCCCAGGCGGCGAGCAGGGGCGCGAGGTCCGGCGTCGCGTCGAACGGGTAGTGGCCGAGCGCGACGAAAGCGGCGACGCTGCCGAGGAAGCCGCCCTCGTCGGCCTGCGGCAGCAGGCCGATGTGCTGCGCGCGGACGAGCGGCGGCAGGGCGGCGAGCGGCTCGCCGTCGAGCGCAACCTCGCCCCGCACCGGCAGGGCGAGTCCTGCCAGCACCGCGAGCAGCGTCGACTTGCCGGCGCCGTTGGCGCCGAGGATGCCGAGCACCTCGCCGGGTTCGAGCGTGAGGTCGAGCGCGTCGACCAGGGTGCGGGAGCCTGCGCGCAGGGCGAGCTGGCGGGCGACGAGGCTCATGGACGGCGCAGCAGCCACAGCATCAGCGGCACGCCGATCAGCGCGGTCAGCACGCCCACCGGCAGCTCGCGCGGCTCGATCACGGTGCGTGCCAGCGCGTCGGCGAGCACCAGCAGGCTGCCGCCGGCGAGCGCCGCGGCGGGCAGCAGGAGTCGGTGGCCGGCGAAGCCGAGGCGGCGCAGCGCGTGCGGCACCATCAGCCCGACGAAGCCGATGCTGCCGGCCTGCGCGACCACCAGCGCGGTGCAGGCGCCAGCGAGCCCGAACAGCGCCCAGCGCGTGGGCGCGACGGCGACGCCGAGCGAGGCGGCCTTGAGCGGCGACAGCTGCAGCACGTCGAGGCGGCGCGCGAGCGCAAGCGCGGCGGCCAGCGCCAGCAGCAGCGCGGTCCACAGCAAGGGGGCGTTGCCCGCCCAGGCGAGATCGCCCATCAGGAAGAACAGCATGCCCGGCAGGCGCTCGGCCGGCGCCACCGACAGCACCAGCGCGATCAGCGCGCCGAAGCCCGCCGCGAGCATCACCCCGGCGAGCAAGAGCGGCGTGTGGTCGCGCGCCAGCATGCGGCCGCCGAGCGCGGCGGCGAGCGTCAGCGCCAGCAGGCTCCCGGCGAACGCGAGTCCCGACACCCACGGCCAGGCGAGTCCCGCCGCCATGCCGAGCAGCGCCAGCAGCCCGGCGCCGCCGGAGACGCCGAGCAGATAGGGTTCGGCGAGCGGATTGCGGAACAGCGTCTGCATCAGCGCGCCGGCGAGCGCGAGCAGGCCGCCGCAGGCGAACGCTGCGGCCACGCGCGGCGCGCGCAGCTCGGCGAGGATCTGCTGCGCGAGTTCGCGGTCGGCCGGCAGCGTGCCGGCCATGAGGGCGACGCCGACGGCGAGCGGGGCGGCGAGCCCGAGCAGCAGCAGGCGGGTGGCGGGGGTCAGGGCTGGCCCGCCTCGGGCAGCAGGCTGACGCGCTGCATGACGATGGGCTCGAGCGGGACGTCGCCGTGCGGGCCGCGGTTGCCGCGCGGCACGGCGACGATGGCGTCGACCACGTCCATGCCGTCGATCACCTGGCCGAACACGGCGTAGCCCCAGCCCTCGACGCTCTTGCCGCGATGGTCGAGGAAACGGTTGTCGGCGACGTTGATGAAGAACTGCGAAGTCGCCGAATGCGGGTCGCCGGTGCGCGCCATCGCCAGCGTGCCGCGCAGGTTCCTGAGGCCGTTGTCGGCCTCGTTGGGGATCGGCGTGCCCTTGGGCTTTTCCGCCATGTCCGCGGTCATGCCGCCGCCCTGGATCATGAAGCGCGGGATCACGCGGTGGAAGATCGTGCCGTCGTAGAAGCCGTTCTTCACGTAGCCGAGGAAATTCGCCGCCGACTGCGGTGCCTGCGCCGGGAACACTTCGACCGTGATGTTGCCCTTGCTGGTCTCGATCAGCACGCGCGGATTGGCCGGTTGGTCGGCGGCGGGGGCGGTGGAGACGGTCTGGGTGGCGGGCGTTTCGCTGGCGTTGCAGCCCGAGATGCCGAGCATCAGGGCGCCGATAAACAGGGTGGGGGACAGCGACAGGCGGATCATCGGGACACTCCGGGGTGAAAGAAGTCGGATTCTACGGGTGAGCGGGTGGCGGCTGAAAGCGGTCGAACAGGCGGACTGCGTTGTCGTGCAGCAGCTTGTCCTGCAGCGGCGGTGGCAGCGCGCCGACCCAGCGACGGATCTGCGCGACCACCTCTTCATAGTGCTGCCAGCGGTTGACGCTGAAGGTGTCGACCGCGACGACGAAGCGGTCGGGGTGGCGCTCGAACAGCGCGCGCCATGCCGGCAGCAGCTGGCCGTCGGGGGCGATGCGATCGTCGCGCACCGAGGTGTCGATCCACAAATTCGGAAAGCGCGCGAGCAGCGCGGCGAGCAGCGCTGGATCCGGCTCGGTGCCGAGGTGCGCCCACAGCACGCGCACCCCGGGCGCGACGTCGAACGCCCGTTCGACCACCTCGGCGTCGCCGTGGAGCATCAGTACCCGCTCGCGTTCATCGGCGAGCTTCGACAGTTGCTCGAACACCGGCTGCCGGGCGTCGGCCGCGAACAGGTGCAGCTCGCCGATCCCCGCCCACGCGCCTTCGTCCAGGCGCGCGGCGACGCGGGCGGGCAGCGTGGCGTCGTGCACCCAGTCGCCCTTGTGCAGGTCCGCCTCGTACACGCCGAGCAGCGGGATCACCCGTCCGGGCGCGTGCCGGTACAGCTGCTGCGCCAGCTGCGGCGGCGCACCCGTCACCACCAGCTGGTGCACGCCGGCGGCGTCGAGCTTCGCCATCACGGCAGCGGGCGCGGCCGCGTCCGGCGCCGAATAATGCGCGTGGGCGTCGACCATCGGCGGCGGCGAACCCGCGGCAGCGCCGGCGCAGGCGCCGAGCAGGGCGAGCAGACGAAGCGCGCGCGGCATCATGCAGACAGGCCGGCGTCGAGCGCCGCGCGCACCGTGTCGAGCGGCTGGCAGCCGCTGGCGACCGGCGTGAGCCGCGCGTCCTGCTGCAGGATCAGCGCGGGAAAGCCGCGCACCCCGGCCTGGCGGGCCTGCCTGAAGTGCGCCTGCGTCCGGGCGCGCGCTTCGTCGCTGGCGAAGGCGCGCGAGAACGCGGCCGCGTCGACGCCGAGCCCGGCAGCCAGTTCGGCCAGCACGGCGGGCTGCGTCACGTCGCGCCCCTCGGCGTAGAACGCCGACTGGATCGCACGAAAAAGCGGGAAGGTCAGCGCGGGCGCGAGGCCGCCCACGGTCGCCACGGCGCGGCAGGCAGGCTCGGTGTCGTAGACGAAGCCCGCGGGCAGCGCACCGTCGAAGCGGAACGGCTGGCCGGTGCGCTGGTGAACCGCATGCCAGTGATGCAGGATGTCCTCGCGCTGCGCCGCCGTCATCGGCGTGGTCTCGTGGCGCAGGCCGCCCAGCACCAGCGCGACTTTCAGCCGGTCGCGGCACTCGTCGCGCAGCGCTTCGATGACCGGCGAGAAGCCCCAGCACCAGGAGCACATCGGGTCGGCGAAGTACCAGAGGATGGGGGTGCTCATCGGCGGATCAGGACTTGGGTGCGTCGTCCGGCTTGGGCGGGCTGTCGTCGTCCATGATCACGCTGTGCGCCGGCCCCTCGAGGTCGTCGAACTGGCCGCTTTTCGCCGCCCACAGCATGATCCAGGCGATCACGCCGACGATGACGAGGCTCAGGGGGATGAGCAGGACGAGGATGTCCACGCGGGTCAGACGGCCGGTTCGGGCCGCGGGCGCTCGGCGGCGGCCGGGGCAGGGGCCTGCTTGAAGTCGGACAGGCGCAGCGCGTTCAGCACCACCAGCAGCGAGCTCGCCGACATGCCGATGCCGGCGAGCCACGGGGTGACGTAGCCGAGCGCGGCGGCGGGGATGGCGATCAGGTTGTAGCCGAGCGCCCAGCCGAGGTTCTCGCGGATGATCTTCTGCGTCTTGCGGGCGAGCGCGACGCCTTCCGAGAGGGTGGCGAGGCGGCTGCCGAGCATCACCATGTCGGCGGCGGCCTGCGCGACGTCGGCGCCTTCGCCCATCGCGATCGACACCTGCGCGCCGGCGAGCACCGGCGCGTCGTTGATGCCGTCGCCGACCATGGCGACGATGCGGCCCTGGTCCTGCAGCGTCTTCACGTAGGCGAGCTTGTCCTCCGGCAGCGCGCCGGCGTGCCAGTCGTCGATCCCGAGCTGCTGCGCCATCGCCTCGACGGCGCCTTCGGCGTCGCCCGATACCAGGTGCAGGCGCAGCCCCTGCTGCCTGAGTGCGGCGAGCGCGACGGCGGCGTCGGCGCGCGGGGTGTCGGCGAGCGCGAACCACGCGATCAGTTCGTTCTCTTCGGCGAGCGCGACCCAAGTCTCGCCGCCCGCGGACGCCGGCGGCGTCTCGCCGGCGGCGGCGAAGCGCGGTGCGCCGAGGCGATACGGGCGCCCGTCGATGCGGCCTTCGACGCCGCGTCCCGGGGTGTTGCGGATGTCGGCGGCGGCGAGCACCGAACTGGCGGCGTCGCGGATTGCGCGTGCGATCGGATGCTCGGAGCCCGCCTCGAGCGCGGCGGCGATCGCGCTCACCTCGTCCGCGCTGCGTCCGCCCAGCGGCACCACGCGCCGCACCGACAGGCGTCCGAGGGTGAGCGTGCCGGTCTTGTCGAGCACCAGGTCGGTGGCGCGCGCCAGCGTCTCCAGCGCGTGGCCGCGCGTGGTCAGCAGGCCCAGCCGCGTCAGCCGGCCGGTGCCGGTGGTGAGCGCGGTGGGGGTGGCGAGGCCGAGCGCGCAGGGGCAGGTGACGACGAGGATCGACACCACGATCCACAGCACCTTCGACGGGTCGACGACGTACCACGCCACGCCGACTGCCGCGGTGATGACGAGCAGCAGGCCGACGAACCAGGCGGCGGCGCGGTCGGCCAGCTGGCCGATGCGCGGCTTTTCGCTCTGCGCGCGGTCGAGCAGGCGTACGATCGACGCCAGCCGGGTATCGGCGCCGAGTTTCTCGACGCGCACGACCAGCGGGCTCGCCTGGTTGAGGCTGCCGCCGACGACCTTCGCGTCTCGGCGTTTCGACACCGGCAGCGACTCGCCGGTCAGCATCGCCTCGCTCACCGCGCTTTCGCCCTCGACCACCACGCCGTCGGCGGGCAGCGTCTCGCCGGGGCGCACCAGCACGTGGTCGCCCACCGCGAGGCGTGCGACCGGCACCGTCTCCTCGTCGCGCGCGGGCCAGTCGGGCAGGCGCGTGGTGGCGGCGGGAATCAGCTTGACCAGCTCCTCGACCGCGGCGCCGGCGCGGCGGCGCGCGTTCATCTCGAGGAAGCGCCCGGTCAGCAGCAGGAAGACGAACATGGTGACCGAGTCGTAGTACACCTCGCCCTCGCCGGAGAAGGTGCTGTAGACGCTGGCGGCGAAGGCGGTGCCGATGCCGAGCGCGACGGGGACGTCCATGCCGAGCGTGCGGCGCCTGAAGTCGCGCCACGTGCCGATGAAGAACGGCCACGCCGAATAGCCGACCACCGGGATCGTCAGGATCAGGCTCGCCCAGCGCATCAGCAGCCGGATCTCGTCGGTCATGTCGGTCGCGGTGTAGGTCGGCAGCGCGTACATCATCACCTGCATCATGCCGAGGCCGGCGATCGCCAGCCGCTTGATCGCGGTGTTGCGCTCGCGCCGGTGGACGTCGTCGGAGCGGCCCGGGTCGAAGGGGTGGGCGATGTAGCCGATGTCGGAGACCGCCTTGAGGATCGCCGACAGCTGGATGCGGCTGTTGTCCCAGCGCACCCGCGCGCGCCGCGTCGCGTAGTTGATCTCGACCGAGAGCACGCCGGGCAGCGCGGCGATGTGGCGCTCGTTCAGCCAGATGCACGCGGCGCAGACGATGTTCTCGAGGATCAGCGCGGCCTCGCGGATGTTCTCCGCCTCGACCCTGACGAAGCTTTCCTGGATCTCGGGCAGGTCGTACAGGCCCAGCTGCGCGAGCTCGGCCTCGGCCTCGCGCGCGGTGGCGGGCAGGGCGGTGCGGTGGTGGTAGTAGGCGCCCTGGCCGCTGTCGATGATGGTCTGCGCCACCGCCTGGCAGCCGCGGCAGCACGCGTCCCGGGTCTCGCCTTCGAACTCGACGGGGTAGTGGGCGCCGGCCGGCACCGGCAGGCCGCAGTGGAAGCAGCCAGAAAAAGACGGGGCGTTCGTGAGCCCAGGAGAGTCGGTCACGAAGCGCCCCGCAGGAAGACGCCGCCGTCGGCCAGGTCCGGGAGAGAGGTCGGACCGGCCGCCGGCGTCGAGCACAGCCTTGTTACAGCCCCCGCCGGTGCCGCCCCGCGCCACCGGGTTGATGGACGGGTCTGCATCGCCTGCGCCGCGGCTTGTGGCCGCGGCGACCAAACGGGTCGTGTTGACAGCGTATTGGGTGTAGCCATTCTTCCCTACTGCAATATCCGGTGAACGAAGCGCCGAGCTTGCGGCGCCAAACCGGCATTATAAAAGCGTGTGGGCTTTGCTCCGCCTGTCGTCGGACCGGGGAGAGATAGCAGTATTGAAGATGTGCATATCATAATATGTGGAATGGCGGCGGCGCAAGCCCGTTAGACTCCGGGAGCGAATCCGCTACCATGAAGCCATGAGCAAAAGGCTTCCGGACACCTCGTTCTTTCCCCCGGTCGAAACCGCGCTCGCCGATCCCAACGGCCTGTTGGCGATGGGCGGCGATCTTTCCGTCGAGCGCCTGCTCGATGCCTACCGTCACGGCATCTTTCCGTGGTTCAACCCGGGCGAGCCCATCCTGTGGTGGAGTCCCGACCCGCGCATGGTGCTGGTGCCGGGAGAGGTGCGCGTCACCCGCTCGCTCGCCAAGCGGATGCGCAACGCCGGCTTCGAGCTGCGCGTCGACACTGCCTTCGCCGACGTCATGCGCGGGTGTGCGGGGCCCCGCGAGGGGACGGGCGGCACCTGGATCTCGCCGGCGATGGTGGCGGCCTACACCCGCCTGTTCGATGCCGGCTACGCCCATTCGGTCGAGACCTGGCGCGACGGCCGCCTGGTCGGCGGCCTTTACGGCGTGGCGATCGGCCGCATGTTCTACGGCGAGTCGATGTTCAGCCGCGAGCCCGACGCGTCCAAGGTCGCGCTGGTGCGCCTCGTGTGGCAGCTCGAGGCGTGGGGCTTCGGCCTCGTCGACTGCCAGATGGAGACTGCGCACCTCGCCAGCATGGGCGCCCGCACGATGCCGCGTGCCGCGTTCACGGCACGGGTGGCGGAATTGGTAAACTTGCCGCATCTGTCCGGTCCCTGGACCTTTAACGCGTAATGCACCCCACCGAGCCGCCCTTCCAGCGCATCCAGTTCTACCTGACCGCGCACTACGACTGCAGCTACCTCGAGGGGCGGCGCGCACGCTCGCAGGTCGCCACCCCCGCCCACCTGATCGACAGCCATGCCTACAGCGCGCTGATCCGCGCGGGCTTTCGCCGCAGCGGCCAGTTCACCTACCGCCCCCACTGCGAGCAGTGCAACGCCTGCGTGCCGGTGCGGGTCGACGTTTCGGGCTTCGTTCCCAGCCGCACCCAGCGGCGCTGCCTCAAGCGCAACCGGCACCTGGCGGCGCGCTTCCTGCCGCTTGATTTCCGCGACGAGCACTACGCGCTCTACCGCAGCTACCTCGGCAGCCGCCACGCCGGCGGCGGCATGGACCGCGACGGCCCGGAGCAGTACACGCAGTTCCTGCTGTCGTCGAACGTCGACAGCGTGATGGTCGAGTTCCGCGACGGCGATGCGCTCGTCATGGTTTCGGTGATCGACCAGGTCGACGACGGCATTTCCGCGGTCTACACCTTCTTCGACCCCGCGCGCGAGCAGATGAGCCTCGGCGTCTACGGGGTGCTGTGGCAGATCGAACTCGCGCGGCGGCTCGACCTGCCCTATCTCTACCTCGGCTACTGGATCGCCGAGAGCCGCAAGATGGCGTACAAGAAGCAGTACCCCCCGCTGGAAGGCCTGGTCGACGGCGCCTGGCAGGTGCTCGACGCATGAGGGCATGGCTCAGGACAGCCGCCGTACTGGCGGCGCTCTCGGGCTGCGCGCTCACCGTGAGCGACCCGCGCGCCCTCAGGCCGATCGACAGCTTCGTGCCGTCTGCGGAGGACCCGCGCGTCTGGGTCGAGCCCGGCCACGAGGCCTACGGCGCGCGCGTCGCGGCGGCGCTGCCGGCGGCGATCGCGCGGGTCGAGGCGGGCCACTACCTGCCGTTCGCCCGTCCGCCGCGCGTTTACGTGTGCGGCACCGACGCCTGCTTCCGGCGCTACGTGCTGACGCCGAAACTGTCGGCCGCGGTGGTGCCGGACAACCGGCTGATCCTGTCGCCGGCGCTCGACGGCCGCGAAAGCCATCGCCTTGCCCGGCTGCTGACGCACGAGCTCGCGCACCTGCATCTCGGGCAGCGTATCGGCCACTATCACAGCACCGTGCCGGTGTGGTTCCACGAAGGCTGGGCGTCGCTCGTCGCCGAGGGCGGCGGCGCCGACTACGCGACCGACGCCCAGGTTCGCGAGGCGGTCCGCGCCGGCCAGCGGGTGAACCTCGGCGCGCGCGACACCCCCGACCGGCGCCACCGCGCCAGCGCGTCCAACCTCGACATCTTCGCGTTCTACCGCCAGGCCATGCTGCTGGTCGGCTGGCTGAAGGCGCAGGACGAGGCGCGCTTCCGCGAGCTCGCGCTCGCGGTGCAGGCCGACACCGATTTCGAGATCGCCTTCTGGAACGTCTACGGCCGCGCGCCGGCCGACCGCCTCGCCGGGTTCTTCGACAGCGTGCTCGGCGGAACGCCGGGAACCGACGATAATTCTCCGATCCAGGCCGCACCCGCCAAACCTGAAGCCCCTACACGATGAAACCCTACCTCGACCTGATGCGCCACGTGCTCGAGCACGGTACCCGCAAAGACGACCGCACCGGCACCGGCACGCTGTCGGTGTTCGGCTGGCAGATGCGCTACGACCTCGGCGCCGGCTTCCCGCTGGTCACCACCAAGAAGTGCCACCTGCGCTCGATCATCCACGAGCTGCTGTGGTTCCTGCAGGGCGACACCAATATCCGCTATCTGAAGGAAAACGGCGTCTCGATCTGGGACGAGTGGGCCGACGAGCAGGGCAACCTCGGCCCGGTGTACGGCCACCAGTGGCGTTCCTGGGCGAAGCCCGACGGCGGCACGATCGACCAGATCAGCGAGGCCGTGAAGGCGCTCCGGACCAACCCCGACTCGCGCCGCATCATCGTCTCGGCGTGGAACGTCGCCGATCTCGACAAGATGGCGCTGGCGCCGTGCCATGCGTTCTTCCAGTTCTACGTCGCCGACGGCAAACTGAGTTGCCAGCTCTACCAGCGCAGCGCCGACATCTTCCTCGGCGTGCCGTTCAACATCGCGTCCTACGCGCTGCTGACGATGATGATGGCGCAGGTGACCGGGTTGAAGCCCGGCGATTTCGTCCACACGCTCGGCGACGCGCATCTGTATCTCAACCACCTCGACCAGGCGCGCGAGCAGCTCGCGCGCGCGCCGCGCCCGCTGCCGGTGATGAAGCTCAATCCAAACGTTGCGGACATCTTCGGCTTCCGCTTCGAGGACTTCACGCTCGAAGGCTACGACCCGCACCCCGCGATCAAGGCGCCGGTGGCGGTATGAGCGCGAACAAGCCACGCGTCAGCGTCATCGCCGCGCTCGCCAGCAACGGCGTCATCGGCATCGAGAACCGCCTGCCGTGGCGGCTGCCGGAGGACCTCGCCCACTTCAAGACGCTGACGCTCGGCCACCCGATCCTGATGGGGCGCAAGACGTTCGAGTCGCTCGGTCGGCCGCTGCCGGGGCGCACCAACGTGGTCATCACCCGCAATCCCGACTATTGCACGGAAGGCTGCCTCACCGCCGACTCGATCCCCGCCGCGCTCGCCCTGTGCGGGGATGCCGACGAGGTCTTCTTCATCGGCGGCGCCGACCTCTACGCCCAGGCGATCCCGCTCGCCGACCGTCTGTATCTCACCGAAGTCGACGTCGAAGCGACGGGTGACGCCTGGTTTCCCGACTACGACCGCGGCGCGTTCAGGGAGGTCTCACGCGAGTCGCACATCGGTGCGAAGGGCGATGCACTGCGGTTCGACTTCGTGGTGTACGAGCGGCGCTGAACGGGGTGTCCAGCGCCGGCGCGGCCGCTTTCGTGGCGCGAATCTTGCTGGATAACACCCGGTGCAATCAAAGGGAGACGACCATGTCCGATCTGAGCCCGCTCGAAGTGCATTTTCCCCGCCTGGTCGCCGACATCCAGGCCGTCTGGGGCTCGCCCGCCAGTTTCGGGCGACTGCAGGAACTGCTGGTGGACAGCCGCGGCGGCCGCCAGGGCTTTCCGGAGGCGGTGTATTCCGACCTGTCGCTGCTGCTGTCGCTGGTTCCGCGTCCCAGGGGGCCCTACGACATCTGGAGCGAAGCGATGGACGCCGACGGCACTGCCTGATCGGCCGCGCAGGACGCGGGCGTCCCGCCCATGAAAAACGGGGTCGATCGACCCCGTTTTTCGTTGCCCGCTGCGAAGCGGCTTTTCAGTGCTGGTGGCCGTGTTCGCCGTGCACGTGGCCGTGGTCGAGCTCTTCGGTGGTCGCCGCGCGCACCTCGCGCACCGTGACGTCGAAGTGCAGCGTCTGGCCCGCCAGCGGGTGGTTGCCGTCGATGGTGACCTGGTCGCCGTCGACCGCGGTCACGGTGACGACCTCGACGCCGTGGTCGGTCTGCGCATGGAACTGCATGCCGACGCCGATCTGCTCGGCGCCGCCGAACATGCTGGCGGGGAGCGTCTGGGTGAGGGCGGGGTTGCGTTCGCCGTAGGCGTCGGCCGCCGCGATGCTCACCGAGAAGGCGTCGCCGACGCCGCGGCCGGCGAGCGCCTGCTCGAGACCGGGGATGATGTTGCCGTGGCCGTGCAGGTAGGCAAGCGGCTGGCCGTGCTGCTCGGAGGCGTCGAGCACCTCGCCGGCGTCGTTGGTGAGGCGGTAGTCGAGGGTGACGACGGCGTCCTGGGAAATCTGCATGAGGGGTCCTGTGGAAAAGTGGGTGAATGCGGCGGCGAGCGGAGTCTGCCGGCGAAGTCGGCTTGCGCGCGACGAGCCTCGAGTATAAGGGCTCGAGCTTCGCCCAACAAAAAACGGGGCCGATGGCCCCGTTTTTCTTCCCTGCACCGCGCTGATCAGTTCAGCACTTCGGCCCAGATGTTCTTCGCCCACGACTCGTTGTAGGCGAAGTTGAGCTCGTCGCCCTTGGCGGTGGCGCCGCCCTCGGGGGCGCTGACGTAGCCCTTGCCGGCCTCGTAGCGATACACGTTGGCGACGTAGCCGGACGTGGTGCCGGAGGTCGCCGAGTAGCAGGTGTTGGCGACGACCGGGATCGGGTCGGGCTGGCGGCCTGCGAGCAGCTCGACGATCGCGGCGGCGCACACCTTGGCGTGGTTGGTCGCCATGTGGCCGGACTTCGGCAGGTTGGACGCGACCGAGTCGCCGATCACGTGCACGTTGGGCACCGTGGTCGACTCGAAGGTGGCGAGGTTGACCGTGCACCAGTTGCCGGCGCTGTCGTTGCGGGCGCCCGCGAGCGCGGTGACTGCGCCGGCGCGCTGGCGCGGCACGACGTTCAGCACGTCGCCCTTGACGTCGTCGAACTCGGTCGTGACCAGCATCCTGCCGGCGTCGACCGCGAGCGGCGCGTTGTTCGGCCGGTAGTCGATCATGCCCGGATACAGGGTGTTCCAGGCGTCCATGAACAGGCCCTTCTTCGACACGATGTCGGGGTTGCCGTCGAGCAGGATGATCTTGGACTTCGGCTTGGCCTGCTTGAAGTAGTGGGCGACCATGCACGCGCGCTCGTAGGGGCCGGGCGGGCAGCGGTAGGGGGTGGCCGGCACCGACATCACGAAGGTGCCGCCGTCCGGCATGGCTTCGAGCTGCTTGCGCAGCAGCGCGGTCTGCGGACCGGCCTTCCAGGCGTGCACGACCTTGCCGGCGGCCTCGGCTTCCTTGAAGCCCTTGACGGTGTCGGTGAGGATCTCGATGCCGGGGGCGAGCACCAGGCGGTCGTAGCCGATGCTGGCGCCGCCGCGGGTCGTGACCACGCGCTTGGCGGCGTCGATGCCGGTCACGTAGTCCTTGACCATCTTGATGCCGTGCTTCGGCAGGTTGTCGTAGCCGTGGGTGATGTCGTCCATGGTGCGGATGCCGCCGAGCACCCAGTTGGAGGTCGGGCAGGACACGAACTTGTCGTTCGGCTCGATCAGGGTGACGTCGACGTTGGGGCCCCACTGGCGGATGTATTTGGCGCAGGTGGCGCCGCCGAAGCCGGCACCGACCACGACGACGTGGGCGCGGCCGGACGAGGCGCCCTGGGTGGCGCAGCCGGAGAGTGCGGCCGCCGCAGCGCCCGCACCGGAAATTTTCAGGAAATCGCGACGATTCAGGGTCATGTTGGGGTCTCCTCGATGGATTACTTCTTCAGGCCGGCGAAATAGGCGGCCATGGCCTCGATTTCGGCGTCGGTGTAGCCGTTGGCGTGGCGCTTCATGATCGAAGCGGCGCGGGTGCCGGCCTTGAACTCCTGCATGGCCTTGACGAAGTAATCCTTTTCCAGGCCCGCCAGGCTCGGAATGGCGCCCTGGCTCTTGCCGCCGGGACCGTGGCAGGACAAACAGGTGGATGCGAGGGTCCGGGTATGGACATCTGCCGCGCCGGCGACGCCGGAGAGGGCGACGCCGAGGAGGCCGGCGCACGCCAGGATGGTCTTCTTGTTCATAGACAGCTCCAGGGTAATGGACAAACAGGGGAACCGCAGGGGTTCCGCAAGCCTTGATGCTGGCGGTCTTGGCAGCGACTGGCCAGCAGGGCCATGCTGAAGCCGCCCCCAGACCCTGTCAACAAGAGGGTTCTTATATACGCGGGTTTCGCAGCGTGCAGAATGGGGTTTTTTTATAGTGTATTTTTTTAGCCACGCGCGCCCAGCTGCAGCGCACGCGCCTTGCTGGCCTGGCGTGCCTGCTCGTCGGCGTCGCGATCCCAGGTCTCGCTCGCCCAGCCACCCAGGTTTTCCACCGCGATCCGGCCGAGCGCGTCGATCCAGCGCGGATGCTCGTTGAGCGCGGGGATGTAGTGGAATGCCTTGCCGCCCGCCTGCAGGAAACTCGCGCGGCCTTCCATCGCGAGTTCCTCGAGCGTCTCCAGGCAGTCGGCGGTGAAGCCCGGCGCGACGATGTCGACGCGGCCGACGCCTTCGCGGCCGAGCGCCTCGAGCGTCTTGTCGGTATAGGGCTGCAGCCATTCGGCGCGGCCGAAGCGCGACTGGAAGGTGATGCGGTACTGGCCCGCGTCGAGGCCGAGTGCCTCGGCCAGCAGGCGGCCGGTCTTCTGGCATTCGCAGTGGTAGGGGTCGCCCTTTTCCAGCGTGTAGCGCGGCACCCCGTGAAAGCTCATCACCAGCACGTCCGGACGGCCGTGCATCTGCCAGGCGTCGCGGATGTTGGCGGCGAGCGCCTGGATGTAGGCCGGGTGGTCGTGGTAGTGCTTGACGGTGCGCAGCGCCGGCTGGTTGCGGGTCTTGCCGAGCCAGCCGAACGCCATGTCGAACGCGGTCGCGGTGCTCGATGCCGCGTACTGCGGGTAGGCCGGCAGCACCAGGATGCGGTCGCAGCCGGCGGCCTTCATGCGGGCCAGCGTGTCGGGGATCGACGGCTTGCCGTAGCGCATCGCGTACTCGACCATGACGGGCGAGGCGATCTTTTCGGCGAGCCAGCCCTTCAGCAGCTTGGCCTGGCGCTCGGTGTGGACCTTCAGCGGCGAGCCCTCCGGGGTCCAGATCGAGGCGTACTTCTCGGCCGACTTCTTCGGCCGGGTATTGAGGATGATGCCGTTGAGAATCAGCCACCACACGGCGCGCGGAATCTCCACCACCCGCGGGTCGGAGAGGAATTCCTTGAGGTAGGGACGCAGCGCTTCCTTCGTGGGCGCCTCGGGGGTGCCGAGGTTGACCAGCAGGATGCCGGTTTTCGCCGGCTGGCCGTGGGTGTACTCCGGCTCTTCGAGATAGGTCATCAGTGGTGCGACAGCGCGCTGGAAAGGAGTTTGGCGGTGATGTCGACGATCGGCACCACGCGTTCGTAGGCCATGCGGGTGGGCCCGACGACGCCGAGCGTGCCGACCACCTGGCCGTCGACCGAGTAGGGCGCGGTGACGAGACTGCATTCGTCGAGCGGCAGCAGCTCGGATTCGCCGCCGATGAAGATCTGCACCCCGGCGGCGGTGCGCGACTGGTCGAGCAGGCGCAGCAGGCCGGTCTTCTGCTCGAAGGCGTCGAACAGGCGGCGCAGGCTGCCCATGTTGCTGGAGAGCTCCTCGACGTCGAGCAGCTTGCGGCTGCCCGACACCACGACGTTCTCCTGGCTGGCGTCGAGCGCCTGGCTGCCGGCGTCGACCGCGGCGCTCATCAGGCGGTTGATGTCGTCGCGCACGCGGCCGAGCTCGTCGCGCAGCTTCGCGCGCACCTGTTCGAAGGTCTGGCCGGCGAAATTCTGGTTGAAGAAGTTGGCGGCCTCGGTCAGCGCCGAGGCACTGTAGGGCTGCTCGGTGAGGATCACGCGGTTCTCGACCTCGCCCTCCATGGTCACGATGATGAGCAGGATGCGCTTCTCGGACAGCCTGAGGAACTCGACCTGGCGGAACGCCGGGCTGCGGCGCGGCGTCATCACCAGCCCGGCGAACTGGCTGAGGTCGGACAGCAGCGTCGATGCCGCGGTCATCAGGCGCTGCGGGTCGGACGGCGTCAGGCTGGACTCGAGCTGGCTCACCGCGACCCGGTCGAGCGGGCGCACCGTCAGCAGCGTGTCGACGAAGAAGCGGTAGCCGCGCGGCGTCGGGATGCGGCCGGCCGAGGTGTGCGGACTGGTGACGAAGCCCATGTCCTCGAGGTCGGCCATGATGTTGCGGATGGTGGCGGGCGACAGGTCGAGGCCCGCGTACTTCGACAGGGTGCGCGAGCCCACCGGCTCGCCCTCGCTGATGTAGCGTTCCACCAGGGTCTTCAGCAGGATGCGCGCGCGGTCGTTGAGCATGGAAGAATTATATAGGGGCAAAGGGGGGGCGTTGGTTTGATCCAACAACGCGCCGCAGATTCCCGAATCCCCGCCGCCGGGCCCTTATAATCGATCCCCATGCAAACGCCCTTCCACACCGTCGGCCTGGTCGGCAAATACGACAACCAGGGCATGGAGGCCCCCGTGCGCGCGCTCCGGGATTTCCTGCGCGGCCGCGGCCACGAGGTCCTGCTCGCCTGCCAGACCGCCGAACACCTCGGCATCAGGGACTGCCCGACCCGCAACCTGCACGAGCTGGCCGCGGGGAGCGACGCCGTCGTGGTGCTGGGCGGCGACGGCACGATGCTGTCGATCGCGCGCGAACTGGCACCGCACGGCGCGCCGCTGATCGGCATCAACCAGGGGCGCCTGGGCTTTCTCACCGACATCACGGTCGACGGCATGTTCGACGCGGTCGCCGAGATTCTCAGCGGGCAGTACGTGGCGGAGGAGCGCATCCTGCTGAACGGGCAGATCCGCCGCGGCGGCGAGCGTGTATTCGAGGCCACCGCGTTCAACGACGTGGTCGTCGGCAAGGGCGGGTCGGGGCGCCTGATCGACCTCGAGATCGCGATCAACAGCGAGTTCGTCTACAGCCAGCGCGCCGACGGCCTGGTCGTCACCAGCCCGACCGGCACCACCGCGTACGCGCTGTCGGCCGGCGGCCCCATCGTCCACCCGACGCTGGAAGCGGTGGCGCTGGTGCCGATCTGCCCGCACACGCTGTCGGCGCGCCCCATCGTCGTCAGCAGCCATTCGCGCATCGAGCTCAACCTGACCTACGCCGACGATGCACGTGTCCATTTCGACGGCCAGCTCCACTTCGACCTCAAGAGCGGCGACCACGTGTGGATCACCCGCGCCAGCCGCCCGGTCACCCTGCTGCACCCGCATTCCTACAGCTACTACGACACCCTGCGGCAGAAGCTGCACTGGGGCAAGAAGCTCTAGGCCGTGCTCTCGCATCTCTCCATCCGCAACTACCTGCTGGTCGAGTCGGTCGCGCTCGACTTCGGTCCGGGGCTCACCGTTCTCACCGGCGAGACCGGCGCCGGCAAGTCGATCCTGGTCGACGCGCTGGCGCTCGCATTGGGCGACCGCGCCGAGGGCGGGGTCGTGCGGCAGGGCGCGACGCGTGCCGAGATCACCGCCGAATTCGCGATCGACGGCCTGCCCGCGCTGGCGGGCTGGCTCGACGAAGCGGGTTACGCGGCCGACGACGGCTCGCTGATCCTGCGCCGCGTGATCGACGCCGGCGGCCGCTCGCGTGCCTTCATCAACGGCAGCGCCGCGCCGCTCGCGCAGCTGAAGGAGGCCGCCGATTTCCTGCTCGACATCCACGGCCAGCACGCGCACCACGCGCTGCTGCGCCCGCAGACCCAGCGCGAGGTGCTCGACGCCTACGCCGGCGCGCAGCAGAACGCGGCGGCGGTCGCCGCCGCGTGGCACGCCTGGCAGGCCGCGCGCCAGCGCCGGCTGGAGGCGGAGACCCACGGCCAGGCACGGCAGATCGAGCGCGAGGGACTCACCCTGGCGGTGGAGGAATTGCGCGCGCTGGGCGACGATCTCGCGCGCTGGGACGAGATCCAGGCCGAGCACGGCAGGCTGGCGCACGTGACCACGCTGCTCGAGGGCAGCCAGGCGCTGATCGACGGGCTCGACGAGGGCGAAGCCGCGGTGTCGGGGCTGCTCGGCGAGACCGCCGCCCGTCTCGCCACGATGCGGGCGCTCGACGACAGCCTCGGCGAGGTCGCGACCCTGATCGATTCCGCCAGCGCCGACGTCGCCGAGGCGGTGCACGCGCTGCGCCGCTACGCCGGCCACCTCAGCCTCGACCCCGAGCGGCTCGCCGACCTCGACCGGCGGCTCGCCGACATGCACCGGCTGGCGCGCAAGCACCGGGTGCAGCCCGACGCGCTCGCCGGTCTGTTCGAGCAGTTCGAGGGACGGCTCGCCGAGCTCGCCGCCGGCGACGACGTCGACGCGCTGCAGGCGGCCGAGGACGCCGCGCTCGCGCATTTCCAGGGCGAGGCGAAGCAGCTCGGCGCGCTGCGCCGCAAGGCGGCGACGGCACTGTCGAAGCAGGTGACGGCGGCGATGCACGAGCTCGCGCTCGCCGGCGGGCACTTCGATGTCGCCCTGCAGGCCACCGGCGAGCCGCGCGCCCACGGGCTGGAGGACGTCGTCTTCCTGGTGGCGAGCCATCCCGGCCTGCCTCCGGGCCCGCTCGCCAAGGTCGCGTCGGGGGGCGAACTGTCGCGCGTCAGCCTGGCGATCCAGACCGCGCTGTCGGGCGTCGCCGGCGTGCCGACGCTGATCTTCGACGAGGTCGACGTCGGCATCGGCGGCAGCGTCGCCGAGGCGGTCGGGCGGCGGCTGGCGAAGCTCGGCGAAACCCGCCAGGTGCTGGTCATCACCCACCTGCCACAGGTCGCGGCACGCGGCGCGCGTCACCTCAGGGTCGCCAAGCAGGCCGACGGCGGCTTCGTTTCGTCGAACATCGAGCAGCTCGACGACGCGGCACGCGTCGAGGAAATCGCCCGCATGCTTGGCGGGCTCAAGATCACGTCGACGACGCGGCAGCATGCCGCGGAGATGCTCGCCGGGTGAGTCGACGATTCGCGCGGTACCCGCACGGCCTGCTCCGCTGCGTATTCATGCCCTTCAGGATGCTCGCGCTGCGGGCCATCTTGGCGCTGGCGCTGCTGTCGGGGGCCGGCGGCAGCGCTGCGGAGACGCTCACCGGCGTCGTCTTCGTGGTGATCGACGGCGACACCGTGCTGTTCCGCCCCGATCCCGTCCCCGCCGGCGCGCGCGCCTTCCTGAAGCTTCGTCTCGCCGACATCGACGCCCCCGAGAAGGACCAGCCGCACGGCGAGGCGGCGGCGCGCGCGCTGAAGGTGCTGGTGCTCGACCAGCGGGTGCAGGTGGACACGGTCGCGACCGACGCCTACGGCCGCACGATCGCGCGCATCAACAGGGGGGGCGTGCAGGTCAACATGGAACTGGTGCGGCAGGGGCACGCCTGGGCGCTGTCGCGCTACCGCCGCAACGCCGACCTGCTCGCGGCGCAGCACGCCGCACGCCGCACGCAGCGGGGACTGTGGCAGGACGCCAGGCCGACGCCGCCCTGGGTATGGCGGCGCGAGCGCTCAGCCGGCGACCGCTGAGGGTTCGTCGGTGCGCGGTGTGCCGTCCGGCAGGGCGACGTGGCACTCGCGGAAGATCCGCGCCTTGCAGGTGCGGCAGATCTCGTTGTCCAGCTGCGGATAGATCGTCTGCAGGGCGTCGCCCTTGTGGTTGAAGATCTGCTCCACGCCCACCGCGTCGACCTGGCCGCTGCGCCGCAGCATGGTGCAGAAGTCCGGCTGCACGCCGACCAGGTACAGCCCGCCGCCGAGCTTGCGCCGGCGCGCGGCTTCCTTGCCCAGCATCTCGGCGCCGGCAAGGTCGATGAAGCCGATCCCGCGTGCGTTGATCAGCAGGCTCTTCTTCTGGGGATCGGCCTCGTCGAGATTGCGGAAGGCCTGCTGCACGTGCTCGACGGCGCCGAAGAAGATCGACCCCTCGACGCTCAGGATGCTCATCTGCGGACAGGCCACCGACTCGCCGGTGGCCGGGACGAACTTGCGGCGCGGGTTGTCGAGCTCGGCTGCCAGCGGCACCAGTTCGCGGATCGACGGCCGCGCGGTGCGGTACAGGTAGAACAGCAGCGACACCAGGATGCCGAGGAAGATGCCCTTTTCGAGGTCGACCAGCGTGCCGACGAAGGTGAGCGCGAGCACGATGCGCTCGCGCTTGTGGCGCTTGAAGATCTCGCCGATGTGGTGGAAGTCGATCAGGCCCCAGGCCACGATGAACAGGATCGCCGCCATCGACGGTACCGGCAGGTAGGCCGCGAGCGGGGCGATCAGCAGGACGATCACCAGCAGGAACACTGCCGACATCGCGGCGGCGAGCGGCGTCTTCGCGCCGGCCGCGTAGTTGACGCCGCTGCGGTTGAACGAGCCGCTCGAGGCGTAGCCGGAGAAGAAGCTGCCGGCGAGGTTGGAGAGGCCCTGGCCGACGAATTCCTGGTTGCTGTCGATGCGCTGGTCGGACTTGATCGCGACCGAGCGGGCGATCGCCACCGCTTCGGTCAGCGCGAGGATCGCGATGATGGTGGCGGGAAAGATCGTCTGCTGGATCGCGGTGAACGAGAAGTCCGGCATCGACAGCGGCGGGAAAGAGGCCGCCAGCGCGCCGACCGTGCGGATGCCGGTCGCGTCGGCGCCGTAGAGCGCGTTGAGGGCGGCCGCCACCACGCTGCCGGTCACCATGGCGACGATCATGTACGGCAGCTTGGGCAGGTAGCGCTTGGCGAGGATGCCGGACGCCAGTGTGACCGCGCCGACCGCCATCACCCATGGCTGGATGTCGGTGATGTGCGAGCCGAACTGGATCAGCACCTCGTGGAAATGCGCGCCGCGCGGCATGTCGAGGCCGAAGAAGTTCTTGATCTGGCTGGCCGCGATGAGGATCGCGGCGCCCGCGGTGAAGCCGATGATGACGGTGTGCGAGATGAAGTTGACCAGGGCACCCAGGCGCGCCAGGCCCATCGCCAGCTGGATCGCGCCGGCGAGGAAGGTCAGCGTGAGCACCAGGCCGATGAACTGCGCGCTGCCGGGTTCGGCGAGCGGGCTGATCGAGGCGAACACCACGATCGAGATCGCCGTGGTCGGCCCCGACACCAGATGCCAGCTCGACCCCCACAGCGCGCCGACGATGGCCGGCACCATCGCCGCGTACAGGCCGTATTCGGGCGGCAGTCCGGCGATCGTGGCGAACGCCACCGCCTGCGGCAGCACGACCAGCGCCCCGGTGAGCGCCGCCATGCTGTCGGCCTTGAACGTCTGCGGGGTGACGTTCGGCCACCAGCGCAGGAAGGGCAGCATGCGGTAAAGCCAGAGCGGGCAGGCCTTGAGCAGTTCGTTCACGCAGACTCCAGAAGCATATTAGGGAATTAGACTATAAGGCTTTGTCGTGAAAGGGATTTTTGCCCGCTTTCGGGTGGCGGGCGGGGTGTCCGCTTCTATACTGGGAAAAGCTCCGCGCCAAGACGGGGTACACACGACAACAACCAGAGAGAGCGAGGAAGATGAAAACCATCACGACGACACTGTGCGCGTCCGTGCTGATGGCGTTGGCCGTGCCGGCTCAGGCGACGGGCGACCCCAGGGCCGGACAACTCAAGACCTCGATGTGTGCCGGTTGTCACGGGATTCCCGGCTGGCGCACCGCCTATCCCCGCGTCTACAGCGTGCCCAAGCTGGGCGGACAACACGCGGATTATATCGTGGCGGCGCTCAAGGCCTACAAGAGCGGCGAGCGCAACCACCCGAGCATGGTGGGCATCGTGGCGGACCTGTCCGAGCAGGACATGGAGGACATCGCCGCCTACTACGCGTCGTCCTACAGCGGACCCGCCAAGTGAGCGAGGAGCGAAACATGAGAAAACCCCTGTTGATCCTCGCCGCGCTCGCGCTGGGCACCACGCTGACGACCCATGCCAAGGGCAACGTCGAGGCCGGCAAGGCCAAGTCGGCCACCTGCGCCGCGTGCCACGGCGCCGACGGCGTCAGCACCGTGCCGTCCTTCCCCAAGCTCGCCGGCCAGCACTACGACTATCTTTATCAGGCGCTCAAGGACTACCAGACGGGCAGGCGCAAGAACCCCATCATGGCCGGCCAGGTGGAAAACCTCACCGACCAGGACATGGCCGATCTCGCCGCCTATTTCTCGAAGCAGAGGGGGCTGAGCGTCAAGTACTGACGCCCGCCCTTCGCAACGGAGTCCCGCATGCCCATCCGCCGCGTCGTTCTGCCCGTCCTGTTCGCCTGCGCGGCGCTGCTGTCGGGCGGCTGCGCCAGCCTCACCGGGCGCGCGCCCGTCGAGGTCATGGTCGCCGGCGTCGAGCCGCTGCAGGGCGAGGGCCTGGAACTGCGCATGCTCGTCAAGCTGCGCATCCAGAATCCCAACGACCTGCCGCTCGAGTTCAACGGCGTGTCGCTGCAGATGGACGTGCAGGGCCGGCGCTTCGCCACCGGCGTGAGCGACGCCACCGGCAGCGTGCCGCGCTTCGGCGAGGCGCTCGTCGAGGTCCCGGTGAGCGTGTCGGTGCTGCGCATCGCGCAGCAGGCGATCGGCGTCATGGCCGACGAGCGGCGCGGCAAGCTCGCCTACGAGATGACCGGAAGGCTCGCCGGGCCGGCGTTCCAGAGCGTGCGCTTCAGGTCGAGCGGCGAGCTCGCGCTGCCTGCCTACCTGCTGCCCGCGGAGTGAGCCGGGCTACAGCCCGGCGAGCGCCTTGACGTGCGCCGCGACGCTGCGCCCCAGCGCACTGAGGTCGTAGCCGCCCTCCAGCACCGAGACGATGCGGCGTTCGGCGTGGCGCGCGGCGACGTCCATGACCTGCTCGGTGATCCACGTGTAGTCGGCCTCGACCAGCCCGAACTGCGCCATGTCGTCCTCGCGGTGACCGTCGAAGCCGGCGGAGCACAGCAGCAATTGCGGGCGGAAGGCTTCCAGTTGCGGCAGCACGCGCGCGCTGAAGGCCTCGCGGTAGGCGAGGCCGGTGGTGCCCGCCGGCAGCGGCACGTTGACGATGTGCGTGCTCACGGTGTCGGCGCCGCAGTGGGGATAGAAGGGGTGCTGGAAGGTCGAGCACAGCATCACGCGCGGCTCGTCCGTGAAGATGGCCTCGGTGCCGTTGCCGTGGTGCACGTCGAAGTCGACGATGGCGACGCGCGCGAGGCGGTGCGCCGCCAGCGCGTGCGCCGCCGCGACCGCGACGTTGTTGAAGATGCAGAAGCCCATCGCCTGGTCGCGCGTCGCGTGGTGGCCGGGCGGACGGCAGGCGACGAAGGCGCTCGCCACCTCGCCACGCATCACCAGGTCGACCGCCATCGCCGCGCCGCCGGCGGCGTGCCAGGCGGCTTCCAGGGTGTGCGGATTCATGCTGGTGTCGGGGTCGAGCGCGTGGTGGCCCTCGCGCGGCGAGGCGGCCTCGACCGCGTCGACGTACGCGGCGTCGTGCACGCGCAGCAGTTCTTCGCGCGTTGCCGCGCGCGCTTCGTGATGGGCGAGGAAATCGAACAGGTGCGCGGCGTGCAGGCGGTCGTCGATGGCGCGCAGCCGCTGCGGACTTTCCGGATGCCAGGCGCCCATGTCGTGCCGGAGGTAGGAGGGGTGGGTGATGTAGGCGGTGTGCATGACGCGGCGGCTGACGGGATGGCCACACTATAGTCCGGCGGTTGGCCGTGTAACAGGGATGGCCTAGGATAGACATCCCCCTCAGGACGAGCGCCGCCTCAGCGACCATGCCCCAACACTATCTGCATCCCCTGTTCAACGCCCGCTCGGTGGCGGTCTTCGGCGCCAGCGAGCGCGAGGATTCGGTCGCCGGAACGCTGTTCCGCAATCTGCAGCATGCGGGCTACCAGGGCGAGGCCTACCCGGTCAACCCGAAGTACGAGATGGTGTACGGCGTGCGCTGCTTCGCCAGCGCGCTCGACCTGCCGGCGGTTCCCGAGCTGGCGTTGATTGCCACCCCGGCGGCGACGGTCGCGCAGATCCTGGACGAATGCGGGCAGCGCGGCATCCGCCACGCGATCGTGCTGTCGGCCGGGTTCCGCGAGACCGGCAAGGCCGGCGCGGCGCTCGAGGAAAATTTGAAGACCGTGGCGAAACGGCACGGCATCCGCTTCATCGGCCCCAACTGCCTCGGCATCCAGCGGCCGTCGATCGGGCTCAACGCCACCTTCAGCCAGGGCGCCACGCTGGAGGGCGACCTCGCGCTGGTGTCGCAGTCGGGCGCGATCTGCACCGCCATGCTCGACTGGGCGGAGACCAACGGCATCGGCTTTTCCAGCGTGGTGTCGACCGGCGCCTCCGCCGACCTCGACTTCGGCGAGATCCTCGACTACCTCGCCACCGACACCAGGACGCGCGGCATCCTGCTCTACATCGAGGGCATCCGCGACGCGCGCCGCTTCATGAGCGCGCTGCGCGCGACGGCGCGCCTGAAGCCGATCGTGCTGGTCAAGGTGGGGCGCCACGAGGCGGGGTCGCGCGCGGTCGCTTCGCACACCGGCGCGCTGGTCGGCTCGGACGCGGTGTTCGACGCGCTGGTGCGGCGCGCCGGCGTGGTGCGCGTCAACACCATCCTGCAGCTGTTCGCCTCGGCGCGCGCGCTGTCGACCCACATCAAGCCGTCCGGCAACCGGCTCGCCATCGTCACCAACGGCGGCGGCCCCGGCGTGATGGCGACCGACCTCGCGGTCGACATGGGGGTGCGCATGGCCGAACTGTCGCCGCCGACGCTGGCGGCGCTCGACAGCGTGCTGCCAGCCAACTGGTCGCACGGCAACCCGCTCGACATCATCGGCGACGCCACCGCCGAGCGCTACCGCGCGGCGGTCGGCGCCTGCCTCGGCGACGACCAGGTCGACGGCGTGCTGGTGATGCTGACGCCGCAGGCGATGACGCGGCCGTCCGAGGCGGCCGAGGCGGTGGTCGAGGTGGCGAAGACCTCGCACAAGCCGGTGCTCACGTGCTGGATGGGCGAGGCGCAGGTGCACGCGGGGCGGCGGCTGTTCAAGCAGGCCGGGATTCCCTACTTCACCACGCCGGAGCCGGCGGTCGAGGTGTTCTCCTTCCTCTCCGCTTTCTACGAGAACCAGCGCCAGCTGATGCAGACGCCGGGGCCGCTGTCGCACCAGGCCGAGCCCGATATCGAGGGCGCGCGCCTGATCATCGAAAGCGCGCTGGCGCACGGCCGGCATCTCTTGAACGAGGTGGAATCGAAGGCGCTGCTGTCGGCGTTCCGCATCCCGATCGCGCAGACGCTGATCGCGCGCAACCCGATGGAGGCGATGCTGATGGCGCAGCAGATGGGCTTCCCGGTGGCGATGAAGATCAACTCGCCGGACATCACCCACAAGTCAGACGTCAACGGCGTGCGCCTCGGGCTTTCCAGCGGCCAGGCGGTGCGCGCCGCCTATGGCGAGATGCTCGCCGATATCCAGCGCCTGCGCCCCGACGCCACCCTCGACGGCGTCGTCATCGAGCCGATGGTGGTCCGCCCCCACGCGCGCGAGGTACTGCTCGGCATGATCTCGGACCCGGTGCTGGGGCCGGTGATCGTGTTCGGCACCGGCGGCGTCGACGTCGAGGCGTTCCAGGACCGCGCGGTGACGCTGCCGCCGCTCAACCGCTACCTCGCGCAGGACCTGGTCCGCCGCACCCGCGCCGCGACGCTGCTGGGGCCGTTCCGCAACCGCCCGCCGGTCGATATGGACGCGCTCGAGAACGTGCTGCTGCGGCTGTCGGAAATGGTCTGCGAGCTGCCCTGGCTCGCGGAAATGGACATCAACCCGTTGCTGGTCGACGAGCACGGGGCGCTCGCGCTCGACGCGCGCATCGTCATCGCGCCGCGGGTGCCTTCCGCCGACCGCTACGGCCACATGGCGATCCATCCCTACCCGACGCACCTGGTGACGCACTGGCAGCTGCCCGACGGCCACGACGTGGTGATCCGCCCGATCCGCCCGGAGGACGCCGAGCTGACCCAGGGCTTCGTCAAGAGCCTGTCGGCGGAGAGCCGCTACTTCCGCTTCATGGACGCGGTGAGCGAGCTGTCGCCGGCCGCGCTCGCGCGGCTGACCCAGATCGACTACACGCGCGAGATGGCGCTGCTGGCGCTGACCGAGGTCGACGGCCGCGAGGTCGAGCTCGGCGTGGCGCGCTACGCGATCAACCCCGACGGCGACTCGTGCGAGTTCGCGCTGGTGGTCAACGACGCGTGGCAGAAGCAGGGCATCGGCCACAAGCTGATGGACGTGCTGATGGACGTCGCGCGCGGCAAGGGGCTCGAGCGGATGGAGGGCGAAGTGCTGAAGAGCAACCAGCCGATGCTGAAGCTGGTTCAGGGGCTCGGCTTCGCCATCGAACCGCACCCGGAGGACGACAGCGTGCGCCGGGTCTGGCGCGAGCTGTAGGCGCCTACCCCACGCTGCCGAGCTTGCGGTCGACGCAGGCGAGGTAGGCCTCGGCGTCGTAGGTCGTGCCGCCGCGCTGCGCCTGCCAGATCATTTCGGCGAGGCAGTCGATGAGCTCGTGCTCCGCCTGCATGACGTCGCCGCGGCGCTCGGCGAGCAGGCGGTGGCGCTCGCGGACGCCGGCGGGCTGGTCGATCGAGACCTGCTCGGCGATCGCGAGGTGCATCGACAGGTGCATGAAGGGGTTGGTCTCGCCGAGCTCGGGCGGGTATTCGCGTTCGCGGTAGCGTTCGGGGTCGTCGAGCACCGGGTGGTATTCCGGGTGCGCGAGGATGACCTGCAGCGCCGGCACTTCGGCCCCCGCCAGCGCCTGGCCGGCACGGTACTTGGCCCAGGTGTCGAAGAAGAACCGCCGCACCTGGTCGCGGCTGGGACTGAACATCAATCGGTCCGGGCGGGCGCAGCCCGGCGCTTGGCGCCCGCCGTGCCCGCCGGCGCCGGCCACGTCTTGTCCTTGTATTCGCACAGGTCGGCGATGATGCACTCGTGGCACTTCGGCTTCCGCGCCTGGCACACGTAGCGCCCGTGCAGGATCAGCCAGTGGTGGGCGTCGACCAGGAATTCCTTCGGCACCACGCGCATGAGCTTCTTCTCGACTTCCAGCACGGTCTTGCCGGGCGCCAGGCCGGTGCGGTTGGCGACGCGGAAGATGTGGGTATCGACCGCCATCGTCGGCTGGCCGAAGGCGGTGTTGAGGATTACGTTGGCGGTCTTGCGGCCCACGCCGGGCAGCGCCTCGAGCGCGGCGCGCTCCGCCGGCACCTGGCCACCGTGCTGCTCGACCAGCATGCGGCAGGTGGCGATGAGGTGGCGCGCCTTGCTCCTGTAGAGGCCGATCGTCTTGATGATGTCGGCGAGCCCGTCTTCGCCGAGCGCGTGGATCGCCTCCGGCGTGTTGGCGACCGGGAACAGCCGGCGCGTCGCCAGGTTGACGCCCTTGTCGGTCGCCTGCGCCGAGAGCAGGACCGCGACCAGCAGCTCGAACGGCGTCGAGTATTCCAACTCGGTGGTGGGCTTGGGATTGGCCGCGCGCAGGCGGCTGAAGATTTCGTGGCGCTTGGCGGCGTTCATGGTGCGGCGTTCATCGTCCCCGGTTCACTGCTCGGCGAGGCGCTGCTTCAGCGCGCGCTTCTCGGCCTGGCGCCTGGCGCCGGCCGGCTTCCCGTGCTCGCCCGCCTTGCGGCCAAGCGCCAGCGGAACGTAGGGGTTGCGCGGCTTGGGTACGCGCCTCTTCAGTGGCGGCTTCATGCCGCGGCCGGCAGGGCGGCGCGCACGCGCTGCTCGGCGCGCGCCTTGTTCCAGTTGTGCACGGCGATCAGCAGGCCGAGCGCGATGAACGCGCCGGGCGGCAGGACGGCGAGCAGGAAACCCTGGTAGCCGGGCAGCACGTGCAGCACGAACTGCTTCGCTTCCTCGCCGAACACCAGGTCGATGCCGGAGAACAGCGTGCCCTGGCCGGCGAGCTCGCGCATGCCGCCCAGCACCACCAGCACGGTCGTCAGGCCGAGGCCCATCGCAAGCGCGTCGATCACGCTGTGCAGCGGGCGGTTCTTCGAGGCGAAGGCGTCGGCGCGCGCCAGCACGATGCAGTTGGTGGTGATCAGCGGGATGAAGATGCCCAGCACCAGGTAGAGCGGATGCACGAAGGCGTTCATCACCAGGTCGACCACGGTCACCAGCGCCGCGATGATGAGGACGAACACCGGGATGCGGATCTCGTGCGGGACGAAGTGGCGCACGCCGGAGACCGCGCCGCTCGCGGTGACCATCACCAGCATGGTCGCCAGGCCGAGCGACAGCGCGTTGACCACGGTGTTGCTGATCGCCAGCAGCGGACACAGGCCGAGCAGCTGCACCAGGCCGGCGTTCTGCTTGATGAGACCGTTGTGGAACAGGCTGCGGAATTCTGCTGCGGTGATCATGGCTGGGCTCCTTTTGCGGGCGGGGCGACGATGGCCTCGCGGTGGCGCGCGAAATAGTCGAGCGCGCCGCCGACCGCCTTGACCACCGCGCGCGGGGTGATGGTCGCGCCGGCGCGGGTGTCGAACGCGCCGCCATCCTTGGCGACCTTCCAGTGCTTGGGCAGCGGATTCGCCAGCGACTTGCCGGCGAACTGGTCGATCCATGCGCTCTTGCTGCGAACGATGTAGTCGCCGAGGCCGGGCGTCTCGCGGTGCGCGGTGACGCGCACGCCGGTCACGCTGCCGTCGATCGCGATGCCGACGATCAGGCCGATGTCGCCGCTGTAGCCGTCGGGGGCGACCGCTTGCAGCACCACCGCGGTCACCTCGCCGCCGCGGCGCGCGACCCACAGCGCGGACGGCTTGCGGGTGCCGAGCAGGTCGTGCGGCGGCAGCGTGCGCTCGCTCGCCAGCAGGTCGTTGTCGTACAGTGCGGCGGGCAGCACCTGCTCGAGAAGCGCGCGCTGCTCGGCCTGCTGGCTGCGGGCGATGGTGGGCTCGGTGCGGTCGTGGGTGACCGCCAGCAGGGTGGTGCCGGCGAGCGCGAACACGAGCAGGATCGCGCCGGTCCGCAGTGCGTTCTTCAACGCCGCCCGCATCTGCGGCGTCATGAGCGGGGGGCCTCGCCCTTGCGCGCCTCGCCGTAGACGCGCGGCTGGGTGTACTGGTCGATCAGCGGCACCGAGAGGTTCATCAGCAGGATCGCGAACGCCACGCCGTCGGGGTAGCCGCCCCAGGTGCGGATCACGATGGTGAGGAAGCCCGCGCCGAAGCCGAAGATCAGCCTGCCGCGTGGCGTCGTCGCCCCCGACACCGGGTCGGTGGCGATGAAGAACGCGCCCAGCATCACCGACGGCGCGAACAGGTGGAACCAGGGCGCGCCGAAACGGCCGGCGTCGAAGAAGTGCAGGAAGCCGGCGGTGAGCCAGACGCCGGCGAGGAAGGCGAGCGGGACCTGCCAGCCGATGATGCGCAGCGCCCACAGCAGCAGGCCGCCGGCGAGGAAGGCCGCCGCCAGCCACTCGAAGCCGGTGCCGCCGTAGTGGCCGAAGATCGGCTGCGTCATGATCTCGTCGACGGTGTGCTGCTGCAGCAGACCGGTGCGCAGCGCGTCGAGCGGGGTGGCCATGGTGACGGCGTCGAGCGTGGCCTTCGGCACGTCGCCGCCGAAGATCACCATCGCGCTCTGTGCCAGCGTGAGCGGGGTCGCGGTCAGTTCCAGCGGCCCGGCCCACTGCGTCATCTGCACCGGGAACGACACGATCAGCACCGCGTAGCCGACCATCGCCGGGTTGAAGATGTTCTGCCCCAGGCCGCCGTAGAGGTGCTTGGCGACCACGATGGCGAACAGCGTGCCGGTCACGATCAGCCACCACGGCGCGAGCGAGGGCAGCGACAGCGCCAGCAGCCAGGCGGTGACGATGGCGGACAGGTCGGTGAGGAAGGGCTTGGCCGGATAGCCGCGCGCCTTCAGCATCGCCGCCTCGGCCGCCAGCGCGGTGACGGTGGCGAGCGACAGGGTGACCAGGATGCCCGGCCCGAACAGCCAGACGTACACGCCGACGCCGGGCAGGAGTGCCGCCAGCACCCAGGCCATGACCTGGGTCACACTGCTGCGGCCGATGATGAAAGGAGCGGGCATGGGGTCGTGTGCTTTCCGGAGGCCTTACGGCTTCTCTTCGGGTTCCAGCGGCTGGTGTGCCAGTTCGCGGATTTTAGCCCGGCGCGTCTCGATCTCCTCGATCTCGTGCTGGGTCTCGGGCGACAGGTTGTCGGTGTTCTTCGGCGCGGCCTCGGCCTTCTTCGCTTGCGCGCGCGCCAGTGCGGCGGCGATCAGCGCCTTCTTCGCTTCGGCGTCGGGGGCACCCGAGGCCGTGGCGTCGGCGGCGATCTCGGCGCGCTTGGCCTGCGCCTTGGCGGCGAGTTTCTCGGCTTTTTCCTTCTTCTCGCGCTCCAGGCGGAACTGGCGGAACTCGTGGCGTTCGCGCGCGAGGTCGGCGGCGCGCTTCTCGCGCTCGCGCGCCCAGATCTCGCTCTTGGCGTAGCGGTAGAAGTCGACCAGCGGGATGTGGCTGGGGCAGACGTAGCTGCAGCAGCCGCACTCGATGCAGTCGAACAGGTGGTATTCCTGCGCGCGCCCGAAGTCGCCCGCCTTGGCGAAGCGGAACAGCTCCTGCGGCTGCAGCTCCGCCGGGCAGGCGTCGGCGCAGCGGGTGCAGCGGATGCACGGCAGCGCCTTCGGCAGCGGCGGGAACAGTTCGGCGGACTTCACCAGGATGCAGTTGGTCGCCTTGACCACCGGCACGTCGAGGCTGGGCATCGGCACGCCCATCATCGGGCCGCCCATCAGCACGCCGGTGGCGCCCTCGCGGTCGCCCGCCAGCGTGATGAGTGCGTGCATCGGCGTGCCGATCAGCACCTCGAAGTTCTGCGGGCGCAGCACGTGGCCGGTGACCGTCACCAGCCGCGCGATCAGCGGCTCGCCGTGGTGCACCGCGCGCGCCAGCGCATGGGCGGTGCCGACGTTGAACACCTGGATGCCGATGTCGGTCGACAGCTTGCCCGACGGCACCTGCCTGCCGGTCAGCGTTTCGATCATCTGCTTGGCGCCGCCGCCCGGGTAGACGGCCGGCACCGGAACCACCTCGACCGGGAAGTCGAGCCCGGCCGCGGCGTCGCGCATCGCGGCGATCGCCTCCGGCTTGTTGTCCTCGATGCCGACCAGCACTTCCGTGCTGCCGAGCAGGTGGCGCATGATCGCGACGCCCGCGAGGATCTCGTCGGCGCGGGTGCGCATCAAGAGGTCGTCGCAGGTGATCCACGGCTCGCACTCGCCGCCGTTCACGATGAGCGTGGGGCAGTGGCGCGCCGCACCAGGGTCGAGCTTGACCGCGCTCGGGAACACCGCGCCGCCGAGGCCCGCGATGCCCATGTCGCGCAGCCGCATGCGCAGGTCTGCCGGCTCCATCGCGCGCCAGTCGAGCGGCGCGTGGGCGATCCACTCGTCGCGGCCGTCGGTCTCGATGGTGATGCAGTCGTCGGGCAGGCCGGAGACGTGCGGCACCGCGGCCGGGCCGATCGCGGTGACGATGCCGGAGCTCGACGCGTGGACCGCGCACGAGATGTAGCCGTCGGCGGCGCCGATCAGCTGGCCCTTCAGCACCCGCTCGCCGACCTCGACCACCGGCTTGGCGGGGGTGCCGATGTGCTGGCGCAGCGGGATGACGAGCGTCTTCGGCAGCGGCGCGGGATGGACCGGGCGGCCATTCGATTCCGCCTTGTGTTCGGGCGGATGCACGCCGCCCCTGAACTTGAACAGCTCGCGGCTCATGTCGCCGCTTCCTCACGGTCCAGCTGCTTCAGCATCACGACCGGATGCTTCCACTTCCAGTGCGGCAGGTCCTCGGGGATAGGCACCATGGTGATGCAGTCGACCGGGCAGGGCGGCAGGCACAGCTCGCAGCCGGTGCATTCCGCGGCGAGGATGGTGTGCATCTGCTTGGCGGCACCGGAGATCGCGTCGACCGGACACGCCTGGATGCACAGCGTGCAGCCGATGCAGGTGTTCTCGTCGATGAAGGCGACCGACTTCGGCTTCGGCGCGCCGTGCGCCTCGTCGAGCGGCTTGGGCTCGACGCCGAGCAGTTCGGCGAGCTTCTTCACCCCTTCCTCGCCGCCCGGCGGGCACTGGTTGATCTCGGCCTCGCCCTTGGCGATCGCCTCGGCGTAGGGCCGGCAGCCGGGAAAGCCGCACTGGCCGCACTGCGTCTGCGGCAGGATGGCGTCGATCTTCTCGGCCAGCGGGTTGCCCTCGACCTTGAAGCGGATCGCCGACCAGCCGAGCACNNAGCCCGACCATCACCAGAATCGCGGTGAGCATTATTTCACCAGCCCGGAGAAGCCCATGAAGGCGAGCGACATGAGGCCGGCGGTGATCATCGCGATGCTGGTGCCCTTGAACGGAGACGGCACGTCGCAGGTCTCCAGCCGTTCACGGATGCCGGCGAACAGCACCAGCACCAAGGTGAAGCCGATCGCCCCGCCGGCGCCGAAGAACAGCGACTCGACGAAGCCGTGCTCGGCCTGCACGTTCAGCAGCGGAATCCCCAGCACCGCGCAGTTGGTGGTGATCAGCGGCAGGTAGATGCCCAGCACCTGGTACAGCAGCGGGCTGGTCTTGTGGATGAACATCTCGGTGAACTGCACGATGCCCGCGATCACCACGATGAACGACAGCGTGCGCAGGTAGAACAGCTCGGTGCCGAGCAGGTATTCGTTGATCAGATAGCTCGCGCCCGACGCCAGCGTCAGCACGAAGGTCGTCGCCAGTCCCATGCCGATCGCCGTTTCCAGCTTCTTCGACACGCCCATGAACGGGCACAGGCCGAGGATCTTGGCCATCACGATGTTGTTGACGAACACCGTGGAGATGAGGATGAGGAGGTAGGTTTCCAAAGCAGGCAGCCCGACGCAATGCGCCATTATCCGCCGTGGGGGGGCTGCGGTTCAAGCCATTCCCGCACGGGCAATGGGGTTGCCGCCCGTTTTTCCGCTCAGCCGAGCGACTTGCCGCTGGCCCAGAAGTCGTAGCCCTTGGAGAGGAACTCGTCCCACGGCAGGTAGTGCGAGCCGTCGCACGAGAAGGTCAGCCCGACCATCCCGTTGAAGATGTTGAGCGAGCCGGCGCGCAGGTAGAAGGTCTCGTCCATGAAGCGTAGCGCGCGCAGGTTGTCGAGCACCGGACGGATCCGGTCCTTCGGCACCACCGCGTCGGCCGGGTAGGGGTGGCGCGGGTAGATCAGGCAGGTGTCGGGGTCGGTCAGCGCGTGGATGTCGAGCAGCCGGTAGCGGTAGGGGTCGTCGACCACCCAGATCGTCGCGCGGCTGCTGGAGAAGTGCAGCTTGCCGTGGAAGACGCCGCGCTCGGCCATCAGCTCCTCCATCACCCCGAGCACGGTGTCGAGGTTCTGGTCCATCTGGCTGTCGCTGCGGGTCTGGTGGAACACCGCCCCGCGGATCGCCGGGTCGCCCTTGATCTGCCGCCAGTAGGTCGGCTCCTCGTAGAGCTTGCCGGTGATCGGCAGGTCGCGCAGGTCGAAGTCGGCGCCGACGAAGCCGAGCGCCCGGCCGTCCTCGTCGCGCACGATCTGGGTCGCGGTGAGCGACGGCCGCTTGGCGCGCAGGCTGATGTAGGCCTGCGACAGCAGAAAGCCCTGGTTCGGTACCGCCTCGTTCATGTAGGGACGGTCGGAACGGTCGCGGCCGTAGTCGGTCTCGATCAGCCCTTCGCGGCTAATGTTGTCGGAGAGCTGGATCGCGCGCGTGTCGAGGGCGTACATGTACTTGCAGGCGGGCAGCGCGTTCAGCGCGTGGGTCAGCGCGGCGTTGAGCCCGGCGCGGTTGGGCCACGCCCGGCTGCATGCCTCGGCGGCGAGCGCCAGCGGTTCGCGCAGCAGGTTCGCCAGCGCCTCGCGCTGTCTGGCGACGCTTTCGGCGAGCAGGGTGGAGGCGGGCCCGGCCACGGTCATGGCTGGCGCAGCGAGATGACCGGCCAGCCCTTCTCTTGCGCATGGGCGAGCAGGACGGGGTCGGGGTCGACGGCGACGGGGTGGCGCACCCGTTCCAGCAGCGGCAGGTCGTTGTGCGAGTCGCTGTAGAACCAGCTGTTGTCGAGGCGGTCGAGCGTGGTGCCGTGGGCTTCGAGGAAGTGCTCGATGCGCACGACCTTGCCCTCGCGGAAGCAGGGGGTGCCGGCGACCTCGCCGGTGAAGCGGCCGTCGACCTCCTCGGGGTCGGTGGCGATCAGGTTGGGGATGCCGAATTCCTTCGCGATCGGGCCGGTGACGAAGCTGTTGGTCGCGGTGATGACGGCGACGAGGTCGGCGGTGCCGAGGTGCCGCTTCACCAGGTCGCGCGCCGCCGGGGGGATCATCGGCTTGACGCGCGTTTCCACGTATTCGGCGCGCCACGCGTCGAGCTGCTCGCGGCTGTGGGTCGCGAGCGGGCGCAGGGCGAACGCGAGGAAGGCGTAGATGTCGAGCCGCCCCGCCTTGTAGTCCTCGTAGAAGGCCTTGTTCTTGGTTTCGTAGTGGTGGCCGTCGACCGCCCCCTTGGCGATGAGGAACTGCCCCCATTCATAGTCGGAGTCGCCGGCGAGCAGGGTGTTGTCGAGGTCGAAGAGGACGAGATTCATTCTTAAGGGACTAGGGACTAGGGGCTAGGGGCTAGGGGCTAGGGGCTAGGGGCGCACGCCCTGGCCGCGGTCGAGCCAGAATTCGCGCAGTTCGTAGGCGCCCCAGATCGCCATCGCGAGATGATCCTCGCGGCGGACGGCGCGCTCTTCGGGGCTCAGCTCGTCGGGCGGCGCGGCGAGCACGTAGAAAGGGTCGAGCATTTCGTCGACGAAGGCTTCGTCCTTGCTGCCGGCGGGGAGTTCCCAGTCGGCCTCCCAGTACTCCACCGCCAGCAGGAAGCCGCCGGCCCAGAGCTGGGCGTAGGGCGGGATGCCGGCGTCCTGCAGGCGCTTCGCCTCGGCCGGCGGCAGTTCGGCCAGCAGGCCCTGCCAGTCCATCACCAGCGGCGACAGCGCCCTGCGGTCGGCGAGGTCCTCGATCGGCGCGGCGAGCGCGCGGGCGATCTCGTTGCGCCGGCGGTCGACCAGCGCCAGGAAGCGGGCCTCGTCGGCGCTCTCCTCGAACACCGTGGCGAGGCCGTCGGGCAGGTCGAGCAGCACCGGGAAGTATGCCTCGGGCGGGATGGCGCGCGGGCTGCAGGCGAGCGCGACGAGGAAGCCGTCGAGGCCTTCCAGCGAGACCGGCACGTCGGTGCGCTCGTCGATGAGGTCGACGAGGTCGGCCAGTGCGTCGATGTCGGCGTCGCTGAGCGGGGCGTTGGCAGATTGGGGGGCGGGCATGGCTGGGCTCGAATATAGGGGGACGGACGCGTAAAATCCGTTCATGAATTTTACCGCGCTTGTGCTGCCCGAATCATTCCATCTTGCCGGCTGGCTGGGGATGGCTTTCCTCGCGTGGCGCTGGCTGATGTCGGGCGACTGGCGCCGGCTGGCCGAGCCGGCGCGCCTCAACCTGTTTCTCGGCGCCACCGTGGCGGTGCTGGTGCTGTGGCAGATCCGCACCGGCGTGAAGCCCGGGCTGGCCTTCCACCTGTACGGCATCGCCGCGATGACGCTGATGTTCGGCTTCTGGCGCGCCACCTTCGCCGGCGCGCTGGTGCTGCTGGCGAACGCCGCCTTCGGGCGCGGCAGCTGGACCTCGCTGGGCGCGGATGCGCTGCTGATGGCGGCGCTGCCGGCCGCGGTGAGCTGGAGCGTCTACCGCCTGCTCGACCGCCGGCTGCCGAACCATTTCTTCATCTACGTGCTGGGCAACGGCTTCTTCGGCGCCGCGCTGTCGGTGGCGGCGATCGGCCTCGCCACCACGGCGGTGATGGCCGTGGCGGGCGCGTATTCGCTCGAGTACCTGCTCACCTACTACACGCCGTATGCCACGCTGCTCATCAGCTGGGCCGAGGCCTTCTCGACAGGCATGGCGATCACCGTGATGGCGGTGTACCGGCCGGCCTGGCTCGAAACCTTCGACGACGCGCGCTACATCGAGAACAAGTAGACCCTTTCTATCCGCGCCCCCCTGAAGCGCGGACCACCCGGCTTTCCGAACCTTGACTGCAGACCTTTCCATCGACTACCCCGACCTGCCGGTTTCCGCGCGCCGCGACGACATCCTCGCCGCGCTGCGCGCGAACCGCGTGCTGATCCTGTGCGGCGAGACCGGCTCCGGCAAGACCACGCAGATCCCCAAGATGTGCCTCGAGGCGCAGCTTGGATCAGGGGCGGCGCGCCCCGGCAAGCTGATCGGTTGCACCCAGCCGCGCCGCATCGCCGCGCGCTCGGTGGCGGCGCGCATCGCGCAGGAGCTCGGTTCCGAGCTCGGCGGGCTGGTCGGCTACAAGGTGCGCTTCACCGACAAGGTGCGCCACGACACAGCGATCAAGGTGATGACCGACGGCATCCTGCTCGCCGAAAGCCAGGGCGACCCGCTGCTGTCCCGCTACGACACCATCATCATCGACGAGGCGCACGAGCGCAGCCTCAACATCGACTTCCTGCTCGGCTACCTGAAGACGCTGGTCGACAAGCGCCGCGACCTGCGCGTCGTCATCACCTCGGCGACCATCGACGCCGAGCGCTTCTCGAAGCATTTCGACGACGCGCCGGTGATCGAGGTGTCGGGGCGGCTCTACCCGGTCGAGATCCGCTGGCGGCCCGTCGAACGCAGCGAGCGCGACGAACGGTCCGCGCCGGGCAAGGCCGAAAAGAAGGACAAGGACGCGCCGGACATCATTTCGGCCATCCTCGACGCCACCGACGAGCTCGCGCGGCTCGGCCCCGGCGATACCCTGGTGTTTCTGCCGGGCGAACGCGAGATCCGCGACACTGCCGAGGCGCTGAGGAAGCACCATCCGCCCGGCACCGAGATCCTGCCGCTGTTTTCCAGATTGTCCGTCGCCGAGCAGGACGCGATCTTCAAGCCGACCTCCGCGTTGCGGCGCATCGTGCTGGCGACCAACGTCGCCGAGACCTCGCTCACCGTGCCCGGCATCCGCTACGTCATCGACCCCGGCACCGCGCGGGTGAAGCGCTATTCGGCGCGCAACAAGGTCGAGCAGCTGCTGATCGAGAAGATCTCGCAGGCGTCGGCCAACCAGCGCGCCGGCCGTTGCGGCCGCGTGTCCGACGGCGTCTGCATCCGCCTCTACGACGAGGCCGACTTCGCCAACCGGCCGCGCTTCACCGATCCCGAGCTGCTGCGCTCCTCGCTCGCCGGCGTGATCCTGCGCATGAAGTCGCTCGGCCTCGGCGACGTCGTCGGCTTTCCCTTCATCGACCTGCCGAGCTCGCGCCTGGTCACCGACGGCTACCAGCTGCTCGCCGAGCTGCACGCGCTCGACGAGCAGGGGCAGCTGACCAGGATCGGCACCAAGCTCGCCAAGCTGCCGCTCGATCCGCGCATCGCCAGGATGCTGCTCGCGGCCGAGCAGCAGCGCTGCGTCAACGAGGTGCTGATCATCGCCAGCGCGCTGTCGGTGCAGGATCCGCGCGACCGCCCGATGGAGCGTGCGCAGGCCGCCGACGAGAAGCACCGGCTCTTCCAGGACGAGCGCTCCGACTTCATGGGCTGGCTGAAGCTCTGGAAGTGGTACGACGAACAGATCAGGCACAAGAAGACCAACCGGCAGCTGCAGAGCTTGCTCACGGACCACTTCCTGTCGCCGCGGCGGATGCGCGAGTGGCGCGAGATCCACGGGCAACTCCATTCCCAGGTCGCCGAGCTCGGCTTGCGCGAGAACGACAAGGACGCCGGCTACGACGCGATCCACCAGGCGCTCTTGACCGGCCTGCTGGGCAACATCGGCTTCAAGTCGGACGACGCGAAAGGGCGGCCCAAGCCGGGCGAGGGCAACTACCAGGGGGCGCGCGGCATCAAGCTGTCGATCCATCCCGGTTCGGCGCTGGCGAAGAAGGCGCCGAAGTGGATCATGGCGGCCGAGCTCACCGACACCGGGCGGCTGCTCGCGCGCACCGTCGCCGAGGCGCGCCCGGAATGGATCGAGGCCGCGGGCCGCCATCTGCTGACGCGCATGTACCTCGAGCCCCACTGGGAGAAGGACGGCGCGCGCGTCGTCGCGTTCGAGCGCGTGAGCCTGTACGGCATCACCCTGGTGCCGCGGCGCAAGATCCATTACGGCCCGATCGACCCGGAACTCGCGCGCGAGCTGTTCATCCGCGGCGCGCTGGTGGCGGGCGAATACGACACCCAGGCGAAGTGGTTCGCGCACAACCGCGCGCTGATCAAGGAGATCGAGGAGCTCGAGCACAAGGCGAGGAAGTCCGGGGTCTGGCTCGACGAGGAGCGCATCTTCCGCGTGTTCGACGCACGCATCCCGCAAGGCCTCCACAACGGCGCCGCGTTCGAGCAGTGGCGCCGCGAGGCGGAGCAGGCGAATCCGGAGATCCTGTTCCTCGCGCGCGAGGACATTCTCGGCGAGGGGCTGGGCGCCGACCACACGCTGTTCCCCGAGACGATGGCGGTCGACGGCGTGGCATGCACGCTCAAGTACCGCTTCGAGCCCGGTCATCCGCTCGACGGCGTGACGCTGCATCTGCCGCTGTACCTGCTGAACAGAATCGAAGCCGCGCAGGTCGACTGGCTGGTGCCCGGCCTGATCCGCGAGAAGCTGACCGCGCTGCTGAAGGGCCTGCCCAAGGACCGCCGGCGTCCGCTGATCCCGCTGCCCGACACGGTGACGGCCTTCCTCTCGGTCGCGAAGCCCGGCGAGCAGGTGCTCACCGACGCGCTCGCCGCCTACATCCGCCGGAAGACCGGCGCCGACGTCCATCCCGACGAGTGGAAGGGCGAGCTGCCGGCGCACCTCAGGATGAACGTCAGCGTCGTCGACGACAGCGGCCAGGAACTCGCCAGCGGCCGCGACCTCGCAGCGCTGCGCCAGCAACTCGGCGGCGCCGCGCGCATCACCTACGGCGGCGGCGCCGCGGACAGCGAATTCGAGCGTACCGGTCTGACCGAGTGGAATTTCGGCGACCTGCCCGAGCAGGTGAAGTTCAAGCGCGGCGGGCGCGAGCTCGTGGGCTATCCGGCGCTGGTCGACAACGGCGAGAACGTCGACCTGCGCCTGCTCGACGCCGCCGACGCCGCGCAGGCCGAGACGCGCCGCGGGGTGGTGCGCCTGCTGCGGCTCGCGCTCGCCGCCCAGTTCAAGCAGCTCGACAAGGACCTGTCGCGGGAGACCGCGCTCGCCCTCAAATACCGCAACTTCGGCAGCGCCGACAAGCTGCGCGCGGAACTGCTCGACGCCGTCGCCACCCGCGCGCTGCTGGGCGACGACGACACGCCGCGCGACGAGAAGAGCTTCAACAAGCAGAAGGAACGCGCCAAGCCGCGTATCGCGGTGGTGAAGCAGGCGCTGCTGCGTGACGTCGCCGAGATTCTCGACCTCCACGCGCAGGTCGCTGCGCGCCTCGGCGCCAAGCCGCAATTCACCGCCGTCATGCGCGACGAGACCGCGCACCTCGCCGCGCTGGTGCCGTCCGACTTCATCACCGCGACGCCGTGGGCGCACCTCAGAGACCTGCCGCGCTACCTCAGGGGCATCCTCAAGCGTCTGGAGAAGCTGCCTGCCGCCGAGCAGCGCGACGCGCGCGGCATGGCCGGCGTGCTGACGCTGCAGAACAAGTACCAGGCGCGCCGCGCGCAGGTGAAGGCGGAGGTCCCGGCGGCGCTCGACGACTTCCGCTGGCAGCTCGAGGAGCTGCGGATCTCGCTGTTCGCCCAGGAGCTGAAGACGCCGTACCCGGTGTCGGTGAAGCGGCTCGACAAGCTGTGGGACGAACTTGCCAGGCAGCCGCTGGCTTGAGTAGTCTGCGCGTATGAGCGCGCGCGCCTTCAATCTGCCCAATCTCATCAGCCTGCTGCGGCTGGCCGCAGTGCCGGTCGTCGGCTGGCTGATCCTCCACCAGCGGTGGGAAGCCGCCTGCTGGCTGTTCCTCGCCGCCGCGGTGTCGGATGGAATCGACGGCTTCCTCGCGCGCTGGCTCAAGCAGATGACGCCGCTCGGTGCCGCGCTCGACTCGGTCGCCGACAAGGCGCTGGGCCTGGTCACCCTGGTGATGCTGACCCTCGAGCAGGCGATCCCGATGTGGGTGACGCTGGCGATCCTGGTGCGCGACACCATCATCGTGCTCGGCGCGGCGAGCTACCGCGGTCTCGCGGGCCACATCGAGATCCACCCCACCTGGCTCGGCAAGACGCACATGGCCGCCGAGTTCACCATGCTCGCGCTGGTGCTGGGCGGACTCGCCGGGCTGCTGGCGCTGGAGGGCTGGCTCGAGCCGCTCTTCACCGCCGTGTTCGTCATCGCGGTGGTTTCCGGCGTGCAGTACGTCTGGATCTGGAGCGCCAAGGCACGCCGCGAGCGCACAGCAGCCCAGCTGAAGCGCCCGTGATGTCTCCCGTGCAGGAGGGGCACCTCGCCCCGAATGCGACCCGCGAAATGGCTACCGGCCGACGCGTTGCAAGGCCTCGAGCGTGCGCGCGACGTCCTCGGCGTGCGTCGCGGGGTTCACCTTGTCGAAGCGCGCAGCGATGCGCCCGTCAGGCCCGACGATGAAGGTATGCCGCCGCGCCAGGCGCGCGACGCCGAGATTCAGCAGGCTGTCGTAGGCCGCGGCCGTTTTCCCGTCGGGGTCCGACAGCAGCGGAAACGGCAGTTGGTACTTGCGGGCGAACTCGGCGTGCGAGCGCACGTCGTCGACGCTCACGCCGACCACCGCCGCGTCGAGATCGCCGAGTATCCCGATGTCGTCGCGAAAGCGGCAGGCCTCCCTGGTGCAGCCCGGCGTGTCGTCCTTCGGGTAGAAATACAGCACCAGCCAGCGGCCGGCGTAGTCGCCGAGGCGATGGGTCTGGCCGTTTTGATCAAGCAAGGAAAAGTCCGGCGCCGCGCTGCCCTCGGCCAGGCGTCCTCCCGGCCGCAGCATCCACAGCACCGCGCTCGCCACCACCAGCAGCGCGACCAACCCGATCAGCATCAGTTTGAGCATGACTCCTCCTCGCCTGCATCATAGCGGGCAGCGGCGCCGCCGCGTCGACCGCGTTCGGAAAGCGCGGCGGGATTCGGTACAATGCGCGCCACGCCCCGGTAGCTCAGTGGATAGAGCAACCCCCTCCTAAGGGGTAGGTCGGACGTTCGACTCGTCTCCGGGGCGCCAGTCAATGCGCGGGTTTCGCGCTCATTCCGGAAGTGCGCCTTCGTGCGCAATCCCCGCTTTCGCCATTCATTGCATCGTCGTCCCGCTCGGCTGCCGCCAGGTGGGCCACGTGTCCGGACGCGACATTCGGGTTCTCTGCGCGACGCGCAAAAGAAAATAGCGGCTCGGGCCGCTATGTCTTCGTATTGCTGGATTTCTTGTCCAAACCCGGAAGGGCTGGATTTTTTGTCACCTTACAGGAAGCAAGGTGGCGTCCCCACGGGGATTCGAACCCCGGTTATCGCCGTGAAAGGGCGGTGTCCTAGGCCTCTAGACGATGGGGACCCGGACGGCGGTGTGAACCGCCAACAACTTTTTTACTGCACGACTTGCGTCGCTACTTCTTCGACCTCGAGAGCTGGGTCAAGGTGACGCCGAGCAACAATCCGACGAAACCCAATGGTACCAGTGAAAGCCACACGACTGCATCTTCACCGCCATTCACCATCTTCCAAAACCCGACTATCAGTCCGACGATGCTCAGAATCAACGCCGTCATGGTGGTGATGACGCCAAGCGTGTGCATCGTTCTTCCTGTTAGTTGGTGGAGGTAAGCGGGATCGAACCGCTGACCTCTTGCATGCCATGCAAGCGCTCTCCCAGCTGAGCTATACCCCCAACGAAGAAGCCGCGCATTCTATAGATGCCTTTTGCGCTTGTAAAGCGTTTGGATGCATTTTCAGTCAGGAAAGAGTTTTCCCGGGTTGAGCAGCCCGTGCGGATCGAACTGCTGCCGGATCGCGCGCATCAGGTCGAGCGTGACGGCATCGATCTCCCGGGCGACGAAACGGCGCTTCTCGGTGCCGATGCCGTGCTCGCCGGACAGCGTGCCGCCGAGCGCGAGGACGCGCAGGATGATGGCGTCGAGCGCCAGGTGCGCGCGGTCCATTTCGTCGGCGTCGTCGGGGTGCACCATCAGGTTGACGTGAAGGTTGCCGTTGCCGGCGTGGCCGAACGACACCACTGCGAGCCGCTGCGCCTGCGCGGTGTGGTCGATGAAGTCGACCAGGCTGGCGAGCTGTGACACCGGCACCACGACGTCCTCGTTGATCTTGAGCGGGGCGATCTGCTTGACCGCGTGCGACAGCGACTTGCGTGCGGCCCACAGTTCGGCGATGGCCCTGCGCTCGAAGCCGCTCTTCGTTTCGAGCAGGCCGGGTCCGGCGAGCGCTTCTTCCAGCGCGGCGATCTGGCGCGGCAGGTCGGCGGCGGCGCCGTCGGCCTCGACCATCAGCAGCGCGCGGGTGCCCGGCGCCAGGTCGTCTGCCGCGCCGGTCGGGCGAATGGCGTCGATCGCGCGGTGGTCCATGAATTCGAGGGCGCTCGGCACCACCGACTGGTGCATGACGCGGCTGACCGCGTCGAGCGCGTCGCGGGTGCTGGCGAAGCAGACGCGCAGGGTGGCGACGGATTCGGGCGCCGGCAGCAGCTTGAGCGTCGCCTCGGTGACGAGGGCGAGGGTTCCGCCGGAGCCGACCAGCAGGCGGGTCAGGTCGTAGCCGGTGACGCCCTTGGTGGTGCGGCAGCCGGTGCGGATCTCGCGGCCGTCGCCGGTGACCGCCCGCAGCCCGAGCACGTAGTCGCGGGTGACACCGTACTTCACCGCGCGCGGCCCGGCGGCGTTCATCGCGAGGTTGCCGCCGATGCGGCAGTACGGGCTGCTGCCGGGGTCGGGCGGGTAGAACAGGCCGGCGCTGCGCGCGACACGGTCGATCTCCTCGGTGACCACGCCGGATTCGACGACGATCAGGCGGTTGTCGGGGTCGAATTCCAGCAGGCGCCGCATGCATTCGAAGCTGACGACCACGCTGCCGGGCGCGGGCAGGGCGCCGCCGACGTTGCCGGAGCCGGCGCCGCGCGGGGTCAGTGCGATGCGATGCTCGCAGGCGATGCGCACCAGCCCGGCGACGTCGTCGTGCGAGGCGGGGAACAGCACGGCCTCGGGCTCGACCCGGCGCGGCGTCTCGTCGGCGGCGTACAGCGCGCGGGTGGCGGCGTCGTCGAAGACGCGGTCGGCGCCGAGCAGGGTTCGGAAAGCGGCGAGCGCGTGATCAGGCAGCATGGCGGGCGAAGAGGGAAGGTGGGTCAGGCCGGGGGCTCGCGCCCTTCAGGGTGCTCGTGCCCTTCAGGGGGCTTGTGTTTCAGGATACTCGGGCGGCAGCCGGGCGATCAGCTGGCCGATCATGTCGGCGTCGAAGTCCATGCCGACGTCCCAGCCGGGGTTGAGCGAGATCGGCACCCCGCCGCCGAGGCGGCGCAGCAGCCACGAGAACTCGGTCAGGATGCCGCCGGAAAATCCCGGGAAATGCTCGACGAAGGGCTTGGCGCGCTCGGGGCTGCTGAACACCACCAGCACGCGCTCGCCGCCCTCGTCCTCGACGATCAGCGGCTCGGCCTGCGTCGAGCGCTGGAAACCCTGGATCGGGGTCTTCTCGTCACGCACCGGCATGAACAGCTGCTGCTCGGCAAGCTGCGCCGCGAAGAGTTCGGGGGACAGGGTGCCGGCGTGGACGGCGACGAGCTGTTCCTCGAGCGCGTTGTGTGGGACGAAGTTCATGGCTGCGGGCGTCTGCATGGGATGGCCCAGTGTAGCGCAAGCGGCGCGTCAGGGCTCCCAGCGCTCGGGATTCGCCCAGAAGCGGGCGTTGAGCCAGTCGGGCACGGGCTTGTAGGTGTCGAGGTCGTAATAGTGGATGCGCACCTGCGCGGCCGGGTCGGCGGCCGACAGCGTGAAGCCGAGCGCGCGGAAGCTGGCTTCGTCGAGCGGTCCTGCCGCGGGCGCCGCGAGCAGCAGGCGCGGCGCGAGGTAGAGGCGGGTCCGGCCGATCAGTTGTTCCGCCTGTTGCGCGTCGAGGCCGTTCAGCGCGTCGACCCCCAGCGCCAGCGCGCACGGCGATCCTGCCGCGTCGTCGGGGCGGCGCAGCGGCGTGCCGGGGAGCACTTCGGCGGCCAGCCGGTGAGCGGCGTCGTCGAGCGCGCACACGCTGTCGGGCCGGATCTCCAGCAGCCGCGCCTGCATGTGCTCGCGCCAGTCCACTGTCAGGCCTTGCGCGGCACGCGGACCAGGCGGGTGCCGGCGATGCGGTCGTGCAGGAACTGGCGGTCGCGGTCGACCAGCGCCCACCAGAAGCCGGCACCGACCAGCAGCAGGCCGACGAGGGCAATGGCGAAGCGCAGCGCGGCGTGCTTCAGCGTCGGTCGGCCGCCGTCCACGGTCACCAGGCGGATGCGCCAGGTCTTCATCGCCAGGGTCTGTCCGCTGCGCAGCCAGAAGGCGCTGAAGTAGGCGAACAGCACGGCCAGGATATAGACCTGGAACAGGTGCCGTTGCCAGGGCGCCTGCAGTTCGCCGACCAGGGGGATGATCAGGAAGGACGCCACGAAAACCACGGCGACGACCAGCAGCAGCTCGTAGACCATGGCGGCGAGTCGCACCAGGAACGGCGCCGTCGGGAGATTGGTTGCTTTGTCTTGCATGGTGGTTATATTGAATCGAGGCGCGACACTTTGCCACAGCGTGCCCCATACAAATCAGAACAAGGAGGAGAGGCCCGATGCATATCGTAAAGCAACTCATGGCGATTCCCGGGGTGATCGCGGCCGGCGAGTACGCGTATCGCGGCGACCGCTACTCGTACCAGGGGGCGCTGACCGACGAGTTCGCCCGCATGGCCTCCATCCTGTGCCGCGCCAACACGCTGTCGGTCAACATGCAGTCCGAGATGCTCGATTCCTTCGCCGAGAACAGCGGCCTGCGCCCGGTGCAGGGCTGGATCGTGCGCGGCGCGGAGGTCACCGTGTGTGCGGTCGGCAACTACTTTTCCTTCATCGAGAACCGTGACGAGCTGCTGAACGACGTCATGACCATCATGCGCGCCAAGGTCGGCGACGTGCAGGACGACCTGCTGGTCAACCTGTACGCCCGGCTTGGGGGCGACACCAGAGAAGCCTTGTACTGAAGTCCAGACTGATATCAATAGACGGGGGAGACTTGATGGATCTGCAAAAGCTGATGGATTTGCCGGGGACGCTGGCGGCGTTCACCTATACCGACAAGGGCGAGTTGCAGTCGCACCTGCTGCGCGAAGGCACCGAGCTGAGCGAGGAGATGCTGGATCTGCTGAGCCGCTCCTGCGTCGCCAACCTGGCGATCGCCGGGCTGGAGGCGCGCGGCTGGGAATCGCTGACCGGGCAGACCGGATTCCAGCCGCTCAAGGGCTTCTCGGTGGTGGGGCTGGAATGGTCGGTGGTGGCCGACGGCAACTGCGGCGTGGTCGTCAGGAACCGCGACGTCGACTACGAGGCCACCTTCAAGGCCTTGCAGGCCTGAGGAGCGTCCATGTCGCTGAAAAAGATCCTGGTGCTCGATGGGGTGACGGCGGTGTGCCGCTTTCGTGACGACGGCGTGATCATGGAGGCCGAGGGCATGCTGTCGCCCGAGTTGATGGAGCGGATGGCGAACTTCGCCCAGTGGTATCGCCGCCTGGTGTCGGGCAATACCGACGTGCTGTCGCTGTTTTCGCAGATGCGGGGCTGGTCGCCGTCGCAGGGCTGGGTCGTGCGGGGCGCCGCGACGACGGTGTGCAGCATCGGCAACATGGTCTGCATGGTCGACAACGCCGCGGGCTCGATCAACCAGATCATGCGGGCGCTGGGCGACGCGGCGCACGAATAGGCGCCGCTTTCCGCTGCTGCCGGATAAGCGCAGTGAATGGCCCCTCCGCATCCGGAGGGGTTTTTGTTTTGCCTGATGGCCCGAACAGGGGCCGAAAAGTCCGTTGCGGGCCGCTTCGGCGCGATTTCTTGACCGAAACGTCACAAAACGATTACCCTCACGGGTTCACCAACGAATTGATTCTTTGCCAGTTTATGGAAGCCACCGGCGCCGAGATCGTCGTACGTTGTCTGGCCGAAGAGGGGGTCGAGTTTGTGTTCGGCTATCCCGGCGGGGCCGTGCTCAACATCTACGACGAAATCTTCAAGCAGAACAAGTTCAAGCACGTGCTGGTGCGCCACGAGCAGGCTGCGGTGCATGCCGCCGATGCCTACGCGCGCGCCACCGGACGCGTCGGCGTGGCGCTGGTCACGTCGGGTCCGGGCGCGACCAATGCCGTGACCGGCATCGCCACCGCGTACATGGATTCGATTCCCATCGTCGTCGTCACCGGCCAGGTGCCGACGCCGGCGATCGGGCTGGACGCGTTCCAGGAGGTCGACACCGTCGGCATCACGCGTCCCTGCGTCAAGCACAACTTCCTCGTCAAGGACGTCAAGGACCTCGCCGAGACGATGAAGAAGGCCTTCATCATCGCGGCCACCGGGCGCCCCGGTCCGGTGGTGGTCGACGTGCCCAAGGACATCACCTACCACACGACGGAATTCGAGTATCCGGCCACGGTCGAGATGCGCTCGTACAACCCCGTCGTCAAGGGCCACACCGGCCAGCTCAAGCGTGCGGTGCAGATGCTGCTGGAAGCCAAGCGTCCGATGATCTACGCCGGTGGCGGCGTGGTGCTGGGCGACGCGTCGGGACAGCTGGTCGAACTGGCCCGCCTGCTCGGCTTCCCCGTCACCAACACCCTGATGGGGCTCGGCGGCTATCCCGCCACCGACCGCCAGAACCTCGGCATGCTCGGCATGCACGGCACCTACGAAGCCAACATGGCGATGCAGCACTGCGACGTGCTGCTGGCCGTCGGTGCACGCTTCGACGACCGCGTGATCGGCAACCCCGGCCACTTCGCGCGTGAGGAGCGCCGCATCATCCACGTCGACATCGATCCGTCGTCGATCTCCAAGCGCGTCAAGGTCGACGTGCCCATCGTCGGCGACGTCCGCAACGTGCTGGGCGAGATGCTGAGCCTGATCAAGCAGGCCAAGGAGAAGCCCGAAGCGGCCGCGCTCAATGCATGGTGGACGCAGATCGAACTGTGGCGTTCGAAGAACTGCCTCAAGTACAACAAGCAGAGCCCCATCATCAAGCCGCAGTACGTGGTCGAGAAGCTGTGGGAAGTCACCAAGGGCGACGCCTTCGTCACCTCCGACGTCGGCCAGCACCAGATGTGGGCCGCGCAGTACTACAAGTTCGACCAGCCGCGCCGCTGGATCAACTCGGGCGGCCTCGGCACCATGGGCGTCGGCCTGCCCTACGCGATGGGCGTGCAGCTCGCGCACCCCGAGGCGCAGGTCGCCTGCATCACCGGCGAGTCGTCGATCCAGATGAACATCCAGGAGCTGTCGACCTGCAAGCAGTACCGCATCCCGGTCAAGGTCGTCATGCTCAACAACCGCTACATGGGCATGGTGCGGCAGTGGCAGGAGTTCTTCTACGGCAGCCGCTACGCCGAGTCGTACATGGAGTCGCTGCCCGATTTCGTCAAGCTCGCCGAATCCTACGGCCACATCGGCATGCGCATCGACAAGCCCGAGGACGTCGAGGCTGCGCTCAAGGAAGCTTTCTCGCCCGCGCTCAAGGAAAGACTGGTGTTCATGGACTTCCAGACCGACCAGACCGAAAACGTCTTCCCGATGGTCGAGGGCGGCAAGGGCCTGTCCGAGATGATCCTGGCGGAGGAACTTTGATGAGCACGCGCCACATCATTTCGCTGCTGATGGAAAACGAGTCGGGCGCGCTGTCGCGCGTCGCCGGGCTGTTCTCCGCGCGTGCCTACAACATCGAGTCGCTGACCGTGGCGCCGACCGAAGACGCGACGATGTCGCGCATGACCATCGTCACCGTCGGTTCGGAAGACGTCATCGAGCAGATCACCAAGCAGCTCAACAAGCTGGTCGACGTGGTCAAGGTCATGGACCTCACCGAAGGCCGCCACATCGAGCGCGAGCTCATGCTGGTCAAGGTCAAGGCGGTCGGTTCCGGGCGCGAGGAGATGAAGCGCACCGCCGACATCTTCCGCGGCCGCATCATCGACGTCACCGACTCGACCTACACCATCGAGCTGACCGGCACCGGTTCCAAGCTCGACGCTTTCCTGGAGGCGATCGACCCCGCCTTCATCATCGAAACCGTGCGCACGGGCGCGTCCGGCATCGGACGCGGCGAGCGCAGCCTCAAAGTCTGACCCTCCCTTTTTCAGGAATTCACATGAAGATCTATTACGACAAGGACGCCGACCTTTCCATCATCAAGAAGCTGAAGGTCGTCATCGTCGGTTACGGCTCGCAGGGCCACGCCCACGCCTGCAACCTCAAGGACTCCGGCGTCGACGTCACCGTCGCACTGCGTCCGGGTTCGCCCTCGGTCAAGAAGGCCGAGAACGCCGGCCTCAAGGTCAAGAGCGTCCCCGAGGCGGTCGCCGCCGCCGACCTGGTGATGATCCTCACCCCCGACGAGTTCCAGTCGCGCCTCTACCGCGACGAGGTCGAGCCGAACATCAAGCAGGGCGCGACGCTGGCGTTCGCCCACGGCTTCTCGATCCACTACAACCAGATCGTGCCGCGCAAGGACCTCGACGTCATCATGATCGCGCCGAAGGCGCCGGGCCATACCGTCCGCAACGAATACACCAAGGGCGGCGGCATCCCCGACCTGATCGCCGTGTTCCAGGACGCGTCCGGCCGCGCGAAGGACACCGCGCTGTCGTACGCTTCCGCCATCGGCGGCGGCCGCACCGGCATCATCGAGACCACCTTCAAGGACGAGACCGAGACCGACCTGTTCGGCGAGCAGGCCGTGCTGTGCGGTGGCGCAGTCGAGCTGGTGAAGGCCGGCTTCGAGACCCTGACCGAAGCGGGCTACGCCCCCGAGATGGCCTACTTCGAGTGCCTGCACGAGCTGAAGCTGATCGTCGACCTGATGTACGAGGGCGGCATCGCCAACATGAACTACTCGATCTCCAACAACGCGGAATACGGCGAGTACGTGACCGGCGTCAAGGTCATCAACGAGCAGTCGCGCGCCGCGATGAAGGAGTGCCTCGCCAACATCCAGAACGGCGCCTACGCCAAGCGCTTCATCCTGGAAGGCCAGTCCAACTACCCCGAGATGACCGCCTGGCGCCGCAACAACGCCGCGCACCAGATCGAGGTGGTGGGCGCCAAGCTGCGTTCCATGATGCCGTGGATCGCCGCCAACAAGCTGGTCGACCAATCGAAGAACTAAGGGGTTAGGGGTCAGGAGTCAGGGATCAGGGGGTGTGCGGCTGCGCCGCGCCTCCTTTCTTTCCCTGGCCCCTGAATCCTGAACCCTGAACCCTGAACCCTATGAAGAATCCCCTCATCGCCCGCGAAGGCTGGCTCGTCCTGCTGGCGGCCCTCGTCGCGGCCCTCATCGCAACCTGGCTGGTCGGCTGGTGGTCGATTCCGTTCTGGATCTGGGCGGTCTTCGCGCTGCAGTTCTTTCGCGACCCGGCGCGCGTTCCGCCCCAGGACGCCGACGCGGTGATCGCGCCGGCGGATGGCCGCATCGTCGTGGTGGAAAAGGTGCGCGACGAATACCTCGATCGCGAGGCGCTGAAGATCAGCGTGTTCATGAACGTGTTCAACGTGCATTCGAACAAGAGCCCGGTCGACGGCGAGGTGAAGGGCGTCTGGTACACCCCGGGCAGCTTCGTCAACGCCGACCTCGACAAGGCGTCCACCGAAAACGAGCGCAACGCGCTGCACATCGCGACGCCGCGCGGCGACGTCACCTGCGTGCAGATCGCCGGCCTGATCGCGCGCCGCATCCTGTGCTACGTGCGCGCCGGGGACAAGCTGGAACGCGGCCAGCGCTACGGCTTCATCCGCTTCGGTTCGCGGGTCGACGTCTACCTGCCGACCAGCGCGCGCCCCGAGGTCTCGATTGGCCAGAAAGTGACGGGCGGGCGTACCATACTGGCTCGCTGGTAAACCCCGACGCCGATGCCCCACTTCATGCGGAGAAGTACCGACCAGGAGCGCCCGCGGATGCGTGATCGCGGGATCTACCTGCTGCCCAACCTGTTCACCACCGGCGCGCTGTTCGCCGGCTTCTACGCCATCGTCATGGCGATGAACGAGCGTTTCGAGGCGGCGGCCGTGGCGATCTTCATCGCCATGGTTCTCGACGGACTCGACGGCCGCGTCGCGCGCATGACGCACACGCAGAGCGCGTTCGGTGCCGAGTTCGACAGCCTTTCCGACATGGTGTCGTTCGGCGTCGCCCCGGCGCTGGTGATCTACGAGTTCGCCCTGCAGGACATGGGCAAGCTCGGCTGGATCGCCGCGTTCGTCTACTGCGCAGGCGCCGCGCTGCGGCTCGCCCGCTTCAATACCCAGCTCGACGTCGTCACCGACAAGCGCTTCTTCCAGGGCCTGCCGAGCCCGGCGGCCGCCGCGCTGGTCGCCGGCTTCGTGTGGGTGATGGTCGAGTACGGCGTGGACGGCTACGAGGTGCGCTGGCTGGCCACGGTGGTCGCGCTGTTCGGCGGCCTCACCATGGTCAGCAATTTCCGCTACTACAGCGGCAAGGAAATCAACCTCAGGAAGAGCGTGCCCTTCTTCGTGATCCTGCTGGTGGTGCTCGCCTTCATCCTGGTGTCGACCAGCCCGCCCGAGGTGCTGTTCGGCGTGTTCGTGCTCTACGGCCTGTCCGGCTACGTCGATTCGGTGTTGCTGCTGACCGGCCGCCGCAAGCGTGCCCACCCGGCGCCCCCCTTGCACGACGAGCAGAAATAGATAGAATTTAGACTATGTCTAATTGGTCGCACCCGTCCTTCCTCCTCTGCCTGTCGAGCGTCCTGTTCGGCAGCCTGCTGCTGCGCTCCGCGCGCGCAAACTGAACCCCCTCCCCCCGAGCAGTACCCCCGTGCCGCGAGCCGCCTGCGGCAGACCGATATAATGCGTCGGCATGCCGCGCCCGAGCGCGACGCCGACCCAACATGGAGCCTAGCCATGAACGACCGTTTGTACATTTTCGATACCACCTTGCGCGACGGCGAGCAGAGTCCCGGCGCGTCGATGACGCGCGACGAGAAGCTGCGGATCGCGCGCCAGCTCGAGAAGCTCGGCGTCGACGTGATCGAGGCCGGCTTCGCCGCGGCGAGCCCGGGTGACGCCGAGGCGATCCGCGCCATCGCCGAGACGATCCAGGAGTCGACCATCTGTTCGCTGGCGCGAGCCAACGAGCGCGACATCCGTGCCGCCGGCGGCGCGATCGAGCCGGCCCGCCGCGGCCGCATCCACACCTTCATCGCGACCAGCCCGATCCACATGGAGAAGAAGCTGCGCATGCAGCCCGACCAGGTGGTCGAGGCGGCGATCAAGGCGGTCAGGCTCGCGCTCGAATACACCGACGACGTCGAGTTCTCCGCCGAGGACGCGGTGCGCTCCGACATGGACTTCCTGGTGCGCATCTTCGACGAGGTGATCAAGGCCGGCGCGAAGACCATCAACGTCCCCGACACCGTCGGCTACTCGATCCCCGCCCTGTGGGGCGAGCGCATGAAGGAGCTGATCGCGCGCGTGCCGAATTCCGACAAGGTGATCTGGTCGACCCACTGCCACAACGACCTCGGCATGGCGGTCGCCAACTCGCTCGCCGCGGTGATGAACGGCGCGCGGCAGGTCGAGTGCACCATCAACGGGCTCGGCGAACGCGCCGGCAACGCCTCGCTCGAGGAGATCGTGATGGCGGTTCGCACGCGCAAGGACGTGTTCCACTGCGACACCCGCATCGACACCACGCAGATCGTGCCGGCGTCGAAGCTCGTCTCGACGATCACCGGCTATCCGGTGCAGCCGAACAAGGCCATCGTCGGCGCCAACGCCTTCGCGCACGAATCCGGCATCCACCAGGACGGCGTGCTCAAGCACCGCGAGACCTACGAGATCATGCGCGCCGAGGACGTCGGCTGGAACGCCAACCGGCTCACGCTCGGCAAGCTCTCCGGCCGCAACGCCTTCAAGACCAAGCTGGCCGAGCTCGGCATCGTGCTCGACAGCGAGGAGGCGCTCAACACCGCGTTCGCCCGCTTCAAGGACCTCGCCGACAAAAAGCGCGAGATCTTCGACGAGGACCTGCAGGCGCTGGTCTCCGACGAGGGCTACGCGACCGAGCACGAGCGCTACAAGCTGGTGTCGCTGAAGGTCTGCTCCGAGACCGGCGAGGTGCCGCACGCCAGGATGGCGTTCACCGACGACGGCGTCGAGAAGCACGCCGAGGGCGACGGTTCCGGGCCGGTCGACGCCACCTTCAAGGCGCTCGAATCCGAGGTCGGCAGCGGCGCCAACCTGCTGCTGTATTCGGTCAACAACATCACCAGCGGCACCGACGCGCAGGGCGAAGTGACCGTGCGGCTGGCGCTCGACGGCCGCGTGGTGAACGGGCAGGGGGCCGATACCGACATCGTCATCGCGTCGGCCAAGGCCTACCTGCACGCGCTCAACAAGCTGCACAGCAAGCGCGAGCGCGCGCACCCGCAGGTGTAGGTCTTTTGCTCTGCAGGGGACGTGAAATGGGGGAAGCCTGGCTTCCCCCATTTTTTCGCGCGCGGTTCTGGGTTCAGGAACCGACGACGTTGCGGAAGGGCGGCGAAGGCGGGATCACAGGCTTTCCTTCGCGGATGGAGGGAGAGGGCCTCTACCGCGCCTGCCGCGACGGCGCGCTGAGCTTGGCGTAGTAGATCGCGGCGAAGAAGAAGACCACCGACAGCACCACCTCGGCGCCGGCGAGCCAGGCGGACAGGCCCTGGTCCGACCAGGCGCGCACCACGCCCTCGCTGAAGTAGGCCAGCACCAGCATCGGCGACCACTGGTAGGTGTAGCGGCGGCCCTTGAGGACGCCCATCAGCGGCGCCAGCAGCGGCAGCGCCTTCAGCACCAGCCAGGAGCCGCCCGGACGGATCGGCGCGAGCCAGAGCTCCCACGCGACGCACAGGAAGATCAGCGCGATCAGGCTCGCGCTCGCGACGTGCTGCAGGACGAAGGTCATGACGAGATCGCCATCCGATGCCCCCTGCGCGGTCGCTGCGCCCTCGCTCCCGCTCCGCGGGTCCTTCGCCGGGTGGCTCATGCGCTCGGCCTCACAGTGGCTTCCATTCGGGTCGCGTGTCTCATGTCGGCCTCCGCAGGATTCGCCTGACCGTCGATCCCGCTGCGCGGGTCCCTCGCCGAGTGGCTCATGCGCTCGGCCTCCGTGAGATAGCACATTGACCCGATGTCAGCATGTCGGCCTCCGCAGCATTCGCCTGGTCGTCGATCCCGCTGCGCGGGTCCCTCGCCGAGTGGCTCATGCTGCCAGCTTCAAAGCGGTTTCGGCGAGGCGCTTGCCGAGCGCGATGCACAGCGCGCGCTCGTCGTCGGTGAGCGGCTTGTCGTCGGCGGCACCGGCCCAGTGGCTGGCACCGTAGGGGGTGCCGCCGCTCGCGGTGGTGTTCACTTCGGCGAGCGTGTAGGGCAGGCCGACGATCAGCATGCCGTGGTGCAAGAGCGGCAGCATCATGCTGACGAGCGTGGTCTCCTGGCCGCCGTGCAGGCTCGCGGTCGAGGTGAACACGGCGGCCGGCTTGCCGGCCAGCGTCCCTTTCGCCCACAGCGCGCCGGTGGTGTCGAGGAAGTGTTTCAGCGGCGCCGCCATGTTGCCGAAGCGGGTCGGCGAGCCGAGGACCAAACCGGCGCACTGCTCGAGGTCGGCCAGCTCGACGTAGGGCGCGCCTTCGTCGGGGACCGGCGGCTCCGCCACCTGGGTGCGCGGCGCGACCGGCGGCACGGTGCGCAGCCGCGCGCTGGCGCCGGGCACCTGGTTGACGCCGCGCGCGACCAGGTGCGCCATCTCGCGCACCGCGCCGCCGGCGCTGTAATACAGGACAAGAATCTCGTTCATGGCTGTTCGCTGGGAATAAGGGGAATAGGGCGTGCGATCAGTCGAACACGACCGTCTTGTTGGCGTAGACCAGCACGCGGTTGTCGAGGTGCCACTTCACCGCGCGCGACAGCACCACCTTCTCGAGGTCGGCCCCCTTGGTGATGAGGTCGTCGAGGTGGTCGCGGTGCGAGATGCGCGCCACGTCCTGCTCGATGATCGGGCCGTCGTCGAGCGTCTCGGTGACGTAGTGCGCGGTCGCGCCGATCAGCTTCACCCCGCGCTCGAACGCGCGGTGGTAGGGCTTGGCGCCGTGGAACGCGGGCAGGAAGGAATGGTGGATGTTGATGATGCGGTTGGGGAAGTGGCGGATGAACTCGGGCGACAGCACCTGCATGTAGCGCGCCAGCACGATGAAGTCGATCTTCTGGTCGCGCAGGATCGCCAGCTGCATCTGCTCGGCCTCGTGCTTCGCGTCCTTGTGCACCGCCAGGTGCTGGTAGGGCACGCGGTAGGCGTCGGCCAGCCAGCGCGTGTCCTCGTGGTTGCTGAGGATGATCGGCAGCTCGCAGTGCAGTTCGCCGCTCTGGTAGCGGTAGAGCAGGTCGGCGAGGCAGTGGTCGAACTTCGAGACGAACACCGCCATGCGCGGCTTGCGGCTCGATTCGGCGAGCCGCCAGGTCATGTCGAAGCGCTCGGCGATCGGCGCGAAGGCGGTCGCGAAGTCGGCCGGATCGAGGTCGAAGCCTGCCAGATCCCACTCCACCCGCATCAGGAACAGCCCGAGCTCGGCGTCCTGGTGCTGGTCGGCGTGCAGGATGTTGGCGTCGTGCCTGAGCAGGAAGTCGGCGATGGCTGCGACCAGCCCCTTCTGGTCGGGGCAGGACAGCAGCAGAACGGCGGTGTGGCGCATGGCGGTTCCCGGCGGTCCGGGACGGGTTTTTGCGCAATCATAACCAAAAATCCCCTGCTCATCCCGAGGAAACCTGGCGCGGACGCCCGCAGCGGCGCCGTGCGCACAAAGATTCAGCAGTCGCGGCGCGCCGCGCCGCGTATCGGTACATGCGGAAAAACTAATTTTCCACGCACACATCGGCCTGCCCGGGCGTTTCCGGGCGCAAACCCGCATCCAGCCGTGGTATTGGTCAAATTTTGGGCGCCATCCGGGCGGATCGCCTTGATTTGCCGTGGGGTTTTCGCGGATGCCTGCGCGCGACACGAGGAATTCTCGCAAACCTGGTTGACATGCCCGATGGCGAACCTAGAATTTGTACTTGTCTCCCGGCCGCACCACAACATGTTGTGAATAACCGTGTGCACGGGAGTTGGGCAGCTTGTGGATAAGTTGTGGATCACACCGCTGCCCGGTTTATCGTCATACCCCACCAAGGAGCCCCGTAGATGTTGAACGTCGCCACCGAATCCGCCGCGTCCGCCCCCATTCCCCCCCTCGAGACTGCCGAGCCGGCGGTGATCGACACGCGCTACGCCGACTACAAGATCATCCGCCGCAACGGCGCGGTGGTCGGCTTCGCCCCCAACAAGATCGCCATCGCCGTCACCAAGGCCTTCATCGCGGTGCAGGGCGGCCAGGCGGCGGCGTCGGCGCGCATCCGCGAGCTGGTCGAGACCATCACCACCCAGGTGGTGAACGCGCTGATCCGGCGCCAGCCCAACGGCGGCACCTTCCACATCGAGGACGTGCAGGACCAGGTCGAACTGGCGCTGATGCGCTCCGGCGAGCACGAGGTCGCCCGCGCCTACGTGCTCTACCGCGAGAAACGCGCGCAGGAGCGCGCCGCGCAGAAGGCCGCCGGCGTCCCCGACGTCCAGCTGCACGTGATCGAGGACGGCCAGAAGAAGCCGCTCGACACCGCGCGCCTGGCCGGCCTGCTGGCCGACGCCTGCTCGAACCTCGGCGACAACGTCAAGGCCGAGCCGATCATGCACACCGTGCTGCGCGACCTCTACGACGGCGTGCCGATGGCCGAGGTCGAGAAGGCGCTGGTGCTGGCCGCCCGCTCGATGATCGAGCAGGATCCCGGCTATTCCTTCGTCAGCGCTCGCCTGCTGCTCAACTCGATCCGCCACGAGGTGCTCGGCGAGGCCGTCACCCAGGCCGAGATGGGCGCGCGCTACGCCGAGTACTTCCCGCAGTTCATCAAGAAGGGCATCGCCGCCGAGCTGCTCGACGAGCGTCTCGGCCAGTACGACCTCGAGCGCCTCGGCAAGGTGCTCGACGCCGGCCGCGACTACCAGTTCGGCTACCTCGGCCTGCAGACCCTGTACGACCGCTACTTCCTGCACATCGAGGAGGAACGCATCGAGCTGCCGCAGGCGTTCTTCATGCGCGTGGCGATGGGCCTCGCGATCAACGAGATCGACCGCGAGGCGCGCGCGATCGAGTTCTACCAGGTGCTGTCGTCGTTCGATTTCATGAGCTCGACGCCGACGCTGTTCAACTCCGGCACCCGCCACAGCCAGCTGTCGTCCTGCTACCTGACCACCGTCACCGACGACCTCGACGGCATCTACCAGGCGATCAAGGAAAACGCCATGCTGCAGAAGTTCGCCGGCGGCCTGGGCAACGACTGGACCCCGGTGCGCGCCATGGGCGCCCGCATCAAGGGCACCAACGGCAAGTCGCAGGGCGTCGTGCCCTTCCTCAAGGTCGTCAACGACACCGCCGTCGCGGTCAACCAGGGCGGCAAGCGCAAGGGCGCGGTGTGCGCCTACCTCGAGACCTGGCACCTCGACATCGAGGAATTCCTCGACCTGCGCAAGAACACCGGCGACGACCGCCGCCGCACCCACGACATGAACACCGCGAACTGGATTCCGGACCTCTTCATGCAGCGCGTGATGGAAGGCGGCGACTGGACGCTGTTCTCGCCCAACGACGTGCCCGACCTGCACGACCTCTACGGCCGCGCCTTCGCCGAGGCCTACACCGAGTACGAGCGCAAGGCCGACCGCGGCGAGATCAAGCTCTACAAGCGCATCCCCGCCCTCCAGCTGTGGCGCAAGATGCTGTCGATGCTGTTCGAGACCGGCCATCCCTGGATCACGTTCAAGGACCCGTGCAACATCCGCAGCCCGCAGCAGCATGTCGGCGTCGTGCACTCGTCCAACCTGTGCACCGAGATCACGCTCAACACCAACGACCATGAAGTCGCGGTGTGCAACCTCGGCTCGGTCAACCTGGTGAACCACCTGAAGGACGGCAAGCTCGACCTCGACAAGCTGAAGGCGACCATCCACACCGCGATGCGCATGCTCGACAACGTCGTCGACGTGAACTACTACGCGGTCGGCAAGGCGCGCAACTCCAACCTCAAGCACCGTCCGGTCGGCCTCGGCATCATGGGCTTCCAGGACGCGCTGCAGGAACTGCGCATGGCCTACGCCTCCGACGACGCGGTCGAGTTCGCCGACCGCTCGATGGAAGCCGTCGCCTACTACGCCTACTGGGCCTCGACCGAGCTCGCCGCCGAGCGCGGCCGCTACTCGAGCTACGAGGGCAGCCTGTGGAGCCGCGGCATCCTGCCGCACGACTCGAACCGCCTGCTGCTCGAAGAGCGCGGCGGCTACCTCGAGGTCGACTCGTCGACGTCGCTCGACTGGGACGCGCTGCGCGCCCGCATCGGCCAGCACGGCATGCGCAACTCGAACTGCCTGGCGATCGCGCCGACCGCGACCATCGCCAACATCGTCGGCGTCTCCGCGTCGATCGAGCCGACCTACCAGAACATCTACGTCAAATCCAACCTGTCGGGCGAGTTCACCGTCGCCAACAAGTACCTCGTCGCCGACCTCAAGAAGCTCGGCCTGTGGGACGAGGTGATGGTCGCCGACATCAAGTACTTCGACGGCAGCCTTTCCCGCATCGACCGCATCCCGGCCGACCTGCGCGCGCTCTACGCCACCGCCTTCGAGATGGAGCCGAAGTGGCTGGTCGAGTGCGCGTCGCGTCGCCAGAAGTGGATCGACCAGGCGCAGAGCCTCAACATCTACATGGCCGGCGCCTCCGGCAAGAAGCTCGACGACATCTACAAGCTGGCGTGGGTGCGCGGCCTCAAGACCACCTACTACCTGCGCACGCTCGGCGCGACCAGCGCGGAGAAGTCGACCGGCAAGGGCGGCGAGCTCAACGCCGTGTCGGCGAGCGGCGGGGCCGGGGCGATGAGCAGCGGCACCAGCAGCGCGATGAGCGCGGCGATGGCCAATCTGCCGGAGCCGGAGATCGAGGGCAAGGTCTGCACCATGCGGCCGGGCGATCCGGGGTTCGAGGAATGCGAGGCGTGCCAGTAAGGGCTTGAGTGGGTGTAGGCCGGGGTTGCCGGCCGGCAAGTTACTTTTCTTGTTTCGCCAAGAAAAGTAACCAAAAGAAGGCGACCCCGCTGCGCGCCCCCTCGGGGCGGGCCTCGACTGGACCGATCCGCCGGGGCGGCTGCGCAACTCGTCCTGGCAAGCCGCACAAAACGCGGCTTGCTGCGGAGCTCGAACAGTGCTCGCCTTTATCCCCGCCGGCCCGGCTCAGTCGAGGTGGCGCAGAAGGGCTGCGAAAGGGTCGCTGCGAAGCAGCGGGGACCCGCCGGCGTACCCCTTGCGGGTGGACAACAGGACAAGGCCGGGCTTTTAGCCCGCCAGGAATTGAATAAGTAGTGTGGGCCCAGGCCCACTTTGGGAAACCCAAAGGAGAAAAAAACGATGCTGAATTTTGAAGAAGACTTCACGCCCGCCCCGCAGCCCGCAGTCGCCCCGCGCATGCCCGCGTCCGCGCCCGTTGCGCCCGCCGCCGACCGCGAGCCGAGCGAGTCCGTGAAAGCGGCCCGCGTGCGCGCCGCCGACAAGCGCGTCATCAACGGCGCCACCGACGTCAACCAGCTCGTTCCCTTCAAGTACAAGTGGGCGTGGGAGAAGTACCTCGCCGGCTGCGCCAACCACTGGATGCCGCAGGAAGTGAACATGAGCCGCGACATCGCGCAGTGGAAGGACCCCACCGCGCTGACCGAGGACGAGCGCCGCATCGTCAAGCGCAACCTCGGCTTCTTCGTCACCGCCGATTCGCTCGCCGCCAACAACATCGTGCTCGGCACCTACCGCCACATCACCGCGCCCGAGTGCCGCCAGTACCTGCTGCGCCAGGCCTTCGAAGAGGCGATCCACACCCACGCCTACCAGTACATCGTCGAAAGCCTGGGCCTCGACGAGTCGGAAATCTTCAACGCCTACCACGAGATCGAGAGCATCCGCGACAAGGACGATTTCCTCATCCCCTTCATCGACACGCTCACCAACCCCGAATTCAAGACCGGCACCCCCGAGGCCGACCAGGCCCTGCTGAAGTCGCTGATCGTCTTCGCCTGCATCATGGAAGGCATCTTCTTCTACGTCGGCTTCGTGCAGATCCTCGCCCTCGGCCGCCAGAACAAGATGACCGGCGCCGCCGAGCAGTACCAGTACATCCTGCGCGACGAGTCCATGCACTGCAACTTCGGCATCGACCTCATCAACACCATCAAGCTCGAAAACCCGCACCTGTGGACCAACGAGTTCAAGGCCGAGATCCGCAGCCTGATCCAGAAGGGCGTCGAACTCGAATTCCGCTACGCCGAGGACACCATGCCGCGCGGCGTGCTGGGCCTGAACTCCGCCCAGTTCAAGGAATACCTGCGCTTCATCGCCAACCGCCGCTGCCAGCAGATCGGCCTCGACGAGATGTTCCCCGGCGTCTCCAACCCCTTCCCCTGGATGGCCGAAATGATCGACCTGAAGAAGGAGAAGAACTTCTTCGAGACGCGCGTCACGGAGTACCAGACGGGCGGGGCGTTGAATTGGGATTGACCGGCTGGGAATAAAAGAGGTGCAGTGAGCCGCACCTGAAAACCAATGTTTTGTGCGGTCGTAAGGGCAAGTGATGACGCCTGGCTGGCTGCCGCGACGAAGCCGTTGCAGTTATTACTTGAGCTATGAGCACCAATTTTTCGACTGAATTTCCGATCGATAACAGCAAGTCTGTTGAAGACGTTGTCATTCTCGCTTGCAAGTGGATCACCGGGAGTCCACATACGGAAGTACGTGAGAGCGACCTGAGTGAACTGCCAATTGACGCAGAGAAAGTGTTTTCTATCGGATCTGAGCACGTCACGACTGCAATTTCCAAGGCTTCGGATTTCAGTATTGGCGGCCTTCGGTACCTGCGCACTGACGGGGGCTTGGAATGGACGACGTCTGTTGTTTCCCTAAAGACGGAGGAGAGACATCTTCTGAGTCTTCAGGTCTCTTGCGAAGCCCTGAATACAGCTGTCCGTCTTCCTCCTCCAAAAAAGCCCTACTTCATACGTCAAGCGCTGAACACGCTTGGCGGTGGCATGGATGGCGAAATCCCAGTCGCAGACGAGCCCTTCCGTCTTGCCAACGGAGAAGCAGAGATTGCGGCGGCTTTAATAAATGGCCTTGCCAGAAACAAGCTGCCCATCGTGTATGTAAGTGCCGGTTTCGATGGTGATTACTTAGTGAATCCGAACGAGTTGGCGCAGTATGTATCAGGCATGGCACATGTTGTCGTTGAGCCGACACGGGAATTCTCATACCAGCTCAAGCTACTCACAGATTCACGAAACGCGTTCGGCGGAACGGTGGCCGTCTACTGGCCGGAAAGCGATGCGCGCAAGTCATACTTTATAGATGAGACAAAGCCAAATCCTCGTTCAATTCAGGTCGAGATAGCAAAAGACATTAGATTGGCACTCGCTAATCGTCGTTTACGTTCGACCTGTACTTGGGCTCATTTGAGGGAAACGATTTCCAGAAAAAAATATGAGTTGTTGAGGTCACAAGGCTCGACAGCGTTGGAAGAGTATGTCGCGGCATTCGATGCCGAGCAGGCTGCAAAAGATGGGAAGCTCTTTGAGGCCGAACAAGAGATCTCCCGCTTACGCGCTGAGATAAGGCGTCTGGAGTCGGCTACCCAAACGAGTGCGGCTGGAGTTATTACACTCGGTAAGGAACAGGATCTGTACGCGTACGAGATACGGGATGTTGTGGTATCAGCCTTACAAGAGGCATTTCGTTCAGCACGCGAGAACAGTCGCCGGCAGCATGTCCTCCAGGACCTGCTCGCGGTTAACAGCTCCTCTGGATACGGAGAGACCCTTGGAGGCGAAATCAAATCACTGTTCAAGACATACCGGGATATGGACACGCGAACACGGACCGCGCTAGAAAGGCTTGGCTTTGTGATTTCTGATGATGGTAAGCACCATAAGATGGTTTTCCAAGGTGATGGGCGATATACATTTATACTCCCAAAAACTAGCAGTGATCATCGCGCAGGGAAAAACATTGCAAGTGATATTAATAGCGCTCTGTTGTGAGGAAAAACAGGGGGCATGTGTAAACTTAAAATATTGACGTAGGCCGCAGCCCGCTTATCCCATGTTTTATTCTTGATGAACTAAAGGCGCCGAGAGAAGCATCATGCTGAGTTGGAGGAACGCATGGAAGGACCCCGTTTGGAGTGCGGTGATCGCAGCCGGGATTCTTGCCAGCGCAAGTGCTGCCGTTACTTACGTATTGAATCTCTGGCCCTTGCTCGGAAAATTGGTTTTGGGAGCGTATGATTTCACGCTTGGTGTGTCAGCGCTAGCGAATTGGCTGATCGGATTGCTTGTGTTGTTTTCCATGCCAACGATCATCGTATTATTCGCACTATTCTGGAGATACGTTAAACCAAAGCAGCCCAAAACTCCTGATTGGCGGCACTACACTTATGACCATTTTTTTGGTCTACGTTGGCGCTGGAGGTATTTAAGCGATGGCTCTATCTCGCAACTACATACCTTCTGCCCGCGTTGTGACTATCAAATATTCCCCCACAACGTAAGTGCCTTTAGTGTGATTGACCACATAGCTTTTCATTGCGATAGCTGCCAAAGTAACTTGGGGGACTTCCAAGAATCGTATAAGTCGCTTGAAAACAAAGCAGTGCGGTTTGCGCAGCAGAAGCTTAGAAATGGGCGTTATTCGACTGCGCTGTCTTGAAACGCGCGCCTCGGGGTCAGGTCTTGGAAAATCACATTTCCAAACCCTGGCCGCGAGATCGCTCGCGCAAACTCGCGCAAACTTGGGGTCAGGTCTTTCAAAATCACATCCCCGCACACCAGCGCGAGTCTTCTAAAGGCAGCGGTTTCGGATGAACAGCTTCGGGGTCAGCTCAGTCTGACCCCGGTTTGAGAATCAAGGCGCATCACCTGAGTCGGTCCAGCTTTCTGGCGAAGGCCGCGGTGTCAGCTTCGGATTGTTTTTTCGAAGCTGCCCCTGTAATTCTCCGGCGAGGATGGTTATGGACAGTGACCAATTCAGATTGCTGATCAAGGACGAAAGCGATTGAGTGCATCCTCTACGATCTGACGATGGTTCGTAGGCGCCTGATTGGGGTCCGTATTGAAGAAACGTCTGTTCGCATAAGGCGAATTCGGCATGAGTTTCTTTTTGAGAACTTTCTCACGAAAATCTCCGACGTTGATCTTCCAGTAGTCGAGGCTCAGCACTTCCTTTTCGGACAGGGTATGGCAGCCCAGACAATCCGTCACGACGACATTCCAGAGTGCGGGCTCGCTGTCCCAGTCGCTCGGCCTGTAAGCCGAGTTCTGCGTGGCCAACGGCAGGCTATTGCCACCGTAGAGCCCACTTATCAGGCTTTTTACGGCGCTGGGCGGATTTGTCATCCGCACCCCCTGGTTAAGCTTCTTCACATTGGCTTCATTCGCTGCCCGGGAGGTCAGTGTGCCGTACTCGAAAACGTTGAAGTCAAATGCAAGGAATCCGCCGCCAGTTTTGCCGCCGCTGGTTGCAAAGTTCTTGCCCCCGCCATGGCAGGAAGCACAACCGTTTGGCAAGTACAGGTTTTCTGCCTTGGTCAGGTCTGGATCAAAGATCGTGCCGTTCTCGCGATTCCCATTGGCGTTGTAGATGTAGAACTTGGTGATACGGTCGCCATTCGGGCCAGGGGAGTACTCCATATTCACGATGGACAGAGCGTTTTGGTTCACGAACGCATCCTGCTCGTTAGCGAAGTTGAAGGTGGTCATCGCAACGTTCCCCACGTATCCGGGACGCTTGTCGATGACCATCTCAATTCTTCGCCAGAAGCCGAGATCAGAGGTGTTTTTGTGCCCCCCTACCACAATGACTTCATTGGCGGGATCATTAAAGCCATTCACCTGTCTCCAGGCATCCTGGGTCAACCTCTGGTTGTTCGGGTCGATGGTTTGGTAATACCTGATGGCATCGGCTTCCGTGCTAACGCCGAGGGCCTTGAGCAAAGGGCCTGAATACACCGTGCCTGACGCTATTGGGCCACCCAGAAACGCAACTGAAATCAATGCAGCTCGAAATTTCTTTTTCATTTCATTTCTCCTGGCAATAAAGCAAGTGAAGTGCGGCGTTGATGACGGCCGCCAGTGCGAGAGCGCGGCGAGACCGGATGCCGCGAATACCGACGGGTCGCGGATCGACGAGGGCATGATGCTGCCCATCGAGTTCTGGAACTGGCTGTGTCCGATGTCGAAAATGCTTACCGGCGTCCGGAAACTGTCGATGATCGGATCGGTGGACTGACCATGATCGTTGATGCCTCTGGGCGAGCCGCGCGGATGTGTCGAATCGTGTTCTGCGATGCCGGCCACCAGCAGGAAAGAGGTCAGTTATCAGCCTTGGATTTCATTTCATGATGACCTCCTGCCTTCATATCGAAGAAAGACTTCCCCCGCTGCCCGGGAGAGAAAGATGGATGGGACATACCCTGCCGAAATGATCAACAAGCCGAATCGAAATATAGGGGGCCGACGTCGTTTGGATAGTGGGAAAAAATCTGTAATTTCAACGGTAGGTCCTTAGTCGAGACTGTATTCGTCGCAAGATCCCATGCTGGAATCAGAATCCGTTCGAAACCCAATGTGGATATGGTTTCCACGTGCGCGCAGCCAGTTCCACGGTCCGGTCGCGCCGCCGACTCGCGGCAACTACAGTCAGCCACGCAAGGGCTTCGGGGGCACCCATTGGCCGGCCGTAGTCAAGCGCGAAGACGGTCCTCCGCCTCACCGCGGTGGGAGGCCGGCTAGATGATTCTCAGACACGATTAATGCCGGCGCGGTGAGAAACGACGTCTGAACTGCCCCGGAATACGGGGGCAGGTCTTGCAAAACCACATCTAGCCGGGAGAAGAAAGCTTGGTCCATCTCCCATCGTCTGCCGGGACGGGCGATGCGGTTACGTTTCGTAACAATACGGCCGGTGTCTGAAACCCTGCAGATACAGAGCGCGTCCACACTGGGATGGTGCCGGGGCGATGGTGCCCGGGCCGTTCCGATCACAGGAGGATTCCGCCATGCTGCCTGCTCTCCGAATTCCCCATTCCCTGGGCGCGTTCGCGCTCGGTTTGGCCGCTGCCTTCTCGCTCGCGCCGGCGCACGCCGACGAACGGGTATGCACCGGTTCGATGGCGAGGGTGACCGTGGACAACTTGCGCGTGCCCGAGGGTGCGCGTTGCGCGCTTGACGGCACGCGGATTGAAGGCAACCTCAAGATCGAGCGCGGCGCGACCCTTCAGGCCCGCTCGATTCGCGTCCTGGGCAATATCCAGGCGGAGGGCGCCCGCCAGGTCAGTGTGGCGGGCCGTTCGTCGGTTGGCGGCAATGTCCAGATCAAGCAGGGCGGCGGGGCGTCGATCCGCCGTGTCGACGTGGACGGCGACATCCAGCTCGATGAAAACGTCAACAAGCTCGAGGTGCAGGACAACCGCGTCGGCGGCAATATCCAGGTGTTCCAGAATCGCGGCGGTGCGTACATTGCCGGCAACGTCGTCGACGGCAACCTGCAATGCAAGGAGAACCGCCCTGCGCCGCGCGGGGGCAGCAATCGTGTCGACGGAAACCGCGAGGACCAGTGCCGGCAATTGTGAATCCTGTCGGTGCGTGCGGCGGACGATGACGATAAACCAGAGGGCCAGGCTGAACGAAGGAACCTGGGTCAGAAACTGGGGGCAGGTCTTGCATTGACGTATTGCATTGCAAGACCTGACCGCAAGTCGCCAAATCGGTGACGCCAAATCTGTGGAAGGAGCAGGAGATGAAAAAGAGCTACTTGATGATTGCGATATCGATGACCCTTCTCCAGGGTTGCTATACCGCGCCCCCCTATCAGCCATCCAGCCGTGTCGCCGTCGGATATTCCGGCGTCAACATCGGTATCCATTATTCGACGTACCCGGATCTTGTCCGGATACCGGGCTACCCCGTCTACTATGCCCCCCGGGTGGATTCGAATTACTTCTTCTACGACGGCCTCTACTGGGTGTTCCATAGCGATAACTGGTATGTGAGCAGCTGGTACAACGGGCCTTGGGATTACGTGGGTTATTACGATGTGCCGGTTTATCTGCTGCGCGTCCCGGTTCGCTACTACCGCCAGCCGCCGCCGTATTTCCGCGGCTGGCGTGCCGACGCGCCGCCCCGTTGGGGGGATCACTGGGGGCGCGAGTGGGAACAGCGTCGAAGCGGATGGGATCGGTGGGACCGCCGCTCGGCCCCGGCTCCTGCACCGTTGCCGGCTTACCAGCGGAATTATTCGGGAGAACGCTATCCGCGCGCAGTAGAACAGCAGCACGCGATACGGTCCGAGTATTACCGCTACCAGCCGCGTGAGCCTGTCACGCAGCAGTATTTCAAACCGCGTGCGCAGCAAGACCAGCAGCGTCAGCTTGAGCAGCAACGCCAGCAGGACCAACAGCGCCAGCTAGAGCAGCAACGCCGCCAGCAGGAGCTGCAACGCCAGCAAGAGCAGC
>DHHQ01000018.1:129041-136542 GCA_002403375.1 Thiobacillus denitrificans
AGCAACGCCAGCAGGAGCTGCAACGGCAGAAAGAGCAGCAGCAACGCCAGCAGGAGCTGCAACGGCAGAAAGAGCAGCAACGCCAGCAACAAGATCTGGAGCGGCAGCGCTCCCAACCCGAGGCGAAGGGCACGGCCAAGGACCGCAAGGCTGCGCCACAAGGCCAGACTCAAAAGGAAAAGGACGCCCGGGAAGAGTATGAGCGGAGAAAGAAAGAGGACGAGGAGCGCTATCAGAATCGCTAGGGCGTGTTAACACTCATTTCTCGCTGCAAACGCGGAGGGACGGCCGATTCGGGTGCGTTCCCTTGTCGCGTGCCGCTTTGCTGCACTGGATCAATGGGGCCAGGCTCCCTTCAGGGACGACAGGCGAACAAATGGCGTCGGACACCCTTTTTTCGTTCACCCGCAGTTTGGTCGTGCTCGGCTAATCGCCACGCAGGCCGGCGTCGCAATCAGGAGAATCCAAGGGCCTCGGCGCGGATCGATTCCGGGGCAGGCGCCTGCCTGAGTCAGGCTGCATGCTGGGCCGAGGCGAAGGAGGATGCTACATTGCTGGACCTGCCCCCTCGCTCGCAGTCCAAGGCTGGCGCCGCGTTGGAGCGGACGGGAATGAAGCAATAGGGAGACTCCTGGAATTGAGAGACGAGCAAAGTGATCCGGATCTTGTCCTGCGGATCCAGAATGCGATCGATACGCTGCCGAGCCCGATATTCATCAAGGACGGGGATTGCCGGTACATCGCCTGCAATCGCGCATTCGAAAAATACATCGGCCTTCCGCGCACCGAAATCATCGGCGCGACCGTTCACGACGTCGCCCCCGCAGAGCTTGCCGCCATCTACGACAAGGCCGATCGCGATCTGCTGGCCGACGGCGGGACGCAGACTTACGAAGCCCTCGTGCGCTACGCCGACGGGAGCCACCACGATGTCATCTTCTACAAGTCGGTGTTTTACAGTGCGGAAGGAAAGTCAGACGGCATCTCTGGGCTGATACTCGACATCACCGAGCGCAAGCGCCTGGAAAACGAACTCGCCAAGGCGGCCAGGGAAGACTTCCTGACCGGCGCGGTGAACCTGCGCACGTTCTACGAACTGGCCGACCAGGAATTCGCGCGCTTCAAGCGCATGGGCGAAGCGTTTTCGCTGCTGGTGCTGGACCTCGATCGCTTCAAGATGATCAACGACACGCTCGGCCACGAGGCGGGCGACGACGCGCTGCGAAAATTCGTCCAAATCGTCAGGGCCAATCTCCGCGAGCAGGACATCTTCGCCAGGACCGGGGGCGATGAATTCAGGCTGCTGCTGCCGGGCACGCCGCAGTCCGGGGCAATGCTGCTGGCGGAGAGAATCCGTGACGAGGTGAGCCGGGTGAGTCTCCACGCGGCGAACGGCAGCGTCGCCTTTTCCATGAGCGCGGGGCTGTGCTGCAGCCATCCGGATGACGCCGGCATCGACGACATCGTTCGCAGGGCCGATGCTGCGCTGTACGAGGCGAAGGCGGCTGGCCGCAACGCGGTCAAGGCGCATCCCGGGGGCGGCTAGCAGACGCATGAATGGGCTCGCACGCCTTCCCGGATTTCGCAGTGTGGTCGCCAGGAATGCGGTTTTGCGCGCCGCGGCTCCCCCGCCATGCGGTGACTGCGACTCGGGGCGATAGATCGCCCCGCGCGACAAAGCTTACGCGGGGCCGACCCGCTCCTGCAGTGGCGCGTCCGCGACAGGCGCCGCCTGCGCGTCACCGTCGTCGCTGATCACGCGGTTGCGGCCCTGCTGCTTCGCGCGGTACATGCGTGCGTCGGCCAGGGACAGCAGCGCCCCCAGGTCTGTCGCGTCCGCCGGGTAGACGGCGACGCCGATGCTCGCCGTCAGCGCGAGCGCCTGCCCGTCGACCTGGCAGGGATGGGCGGCGATGCGCCGGCGCAGCGCTTCGGCCGCGGCAGCCGCGCCTTCCACGCCGCCTACCGTCAGCAGCAGGCAGAACTCCTCGCCGCCGGTGCGGAAAACCCAGTCGCTGTCGCGGCCGTGTTCGCGCAGCAGCGAGGCCGCGTGCGCCAGCACGGCGTCGCCGGCGTGGTGCCCCCAGCGATCGTTGATCTGCTTGAAGTGATCGAGGTCGACGACGACGACGGCGAGCGCCTGGCGCTGGCGGTCTGCGGCGGCGGCAAGGTGCGCGAAGACCGATTGCAGCTGGCGCCGGTTGTGCAGGCCCGTCAGCGCGTCGGTCGTCGCCAGGCGATGGAGCGCCGCGTTGGTGTGCGCGCGATTGCGCTCGTACAGGTGCATCGCGACCCAGATCGTGCCCAGGCAGATGACCGAGTCCGACAGGTCGAGCACCTGCGTGGGGCCGCCGGGGTATCTGGCCAGGTAGGCCGCGAACGCGAGCCCTGCGCCGGCTGCGCTCAGCGCGAAGCCGAGGCGCTGCCCGAGCAGCGAGTAGCAGAGCACCGGGATCACGAACACCCAGATGAACACCTTGGACGGCGTGTCGGGGTGGGCCATCGCCACCAGCAGCAGCGTGAGCAGCGGTGCCAGGAACGCCAGCGCGAGCCGCCCCGAATACGGCCGGCGCGGCACGACGTACAGCAGCCCCGCGTAGTGGAGTGCGAGCACGAACTGCATGGCCGCAAGCAGCGGCACGCCGTAGCGGTATTCCGCGACGCCGTGCCACGCGAGGAACACGAGCGCGAACCCGAGCAGCACGATGAGCGCCGGGCGCCGGAAGTCCTTCTCCATTCCGCTCGCGGGCGCGGCGTTGGTTCCCGGTTTCATCGGACTCCCTGATCCTCCACGTTATGGCCCGGATTATGCCAGCCGCCCGGGAGACCTATTGCGTTTCGGCATCAGGTCCTGCCTCTTGCCGCAGCCAGCGAGGGGCCGCGCCGCGCCGGGCCGACCGCAGCCCCGTGCTACCATCCGCCCCGCCATGCGACTCCCTCAATTCCGCCAACGTCTACGCGATCTGGGCGCAGCACCCTGTCACGAGGGGCGCGTGCTGCGGGCGTGGGTTCAGGGGGCTTCGCTCGACACCAGGCGGCGACGCGCCGAAGACTTTCTGCCGCTGGCCTTGCGCAATGAATTGCCCGGCCTCTTCGAGGAACTGAACGGACTCGCGTGCGTGCATTCCGAGCACCCCGGCGAGGACGGCTCGGCGCGCCTCCTGGTGGCGCTGGCGGATGGCCAGACGGTCGAGGCCGTGCTGCTGCCGCGCGACGGCGTGTGCGTGTCGACCCAGGTCGGCTGTGCGGTCGGCTGCGTGTTCTGCATGACCGGCCGCGCCGGGCTGCTGCGCCAGCTCACGAGCGCGGAGATCGTCGCGCAGGTGGTGCTGGCGCGCAGCCGTCGCCCGGTGAAGAAGGTCGTGTTCATGGGCATGGGCGAGCCGGCCCACAACCTGGACAACGTGCTCGAGGCGATCGAGCTCCTGGGCGTCGAGGGCGGCATCGGCCACAAGAACCTGGTCTTTTCCACCGTCGGCGACCGGCGCGTGTTCGAGCGGCTGCCGCAATCGAAGGTGAAGCCGGCGCTGGCGCTCTCGCTGCACACCACCGATCCCGACCTGCGCCGCCGCCTGCTGCCGAAGGCGCCCGACATCGCGCCCGACGAACTGGTCGAGCTGGGCGAAATCTACGCCCGCCGCACCGGCTACCCGATCCAGTACCAGTGGACGCTGCTCGAAGGGATCAACGACAGCGAGGCCGAGCTCGAAGGCATCGCGCGCCTGCTCGCCGGCAAGTACGCGGTGATGAACCTGATTCCGTACAACAGCGTCGAGGGCGTCGACGGCTTCGACTACCGCCGCCCGAGCTGGGAGCGCGCGGCTGAGATGGCGCGTCGCCTGCATGTGCGGGGAATCCTGACCAAGCTGCGCCACTCGGCGGGACAGGACGTGGAGGGCGGCTGCGGGCAGCTGCGGGCGCGGGCGCTGGGCGGTGCTGAAGAAACGTCTGAACGCGGGCGGTTCGCATCCGGCGCGACGCTGCGGCGGGCATCGCCGGCGCCGTTCTCCGGAAACCCGACCTAGCGCTGTCCTGCCATGCCGACCTCCGTCCTCGGTTTCCTCGTGCTGTGCCTGGCCGTCGTTGCGTCGGCCGGCTGCGCGGTCACCAGGACTCTCGACACGAGCGCCCTTCCCGGACCCTCGACGGTGGCCATGGTCGAGCAATGGCCGGTCGCCGTGGGCGTGTATATCCCGTTGGACGTCAGGACGCGGGTGCTGACGCAGAAGGTGGAGTCCGGGCTGCTTGAAGGCCAGCGATGGAACGTGCCGGTGGGACAGGAAGCCGCCCTGGCATTCCGCTGGGCGCTGGAGCAGATGTTCGCCAGGGTGGTGGTGCTCGACGAGGTGCCATCGCCAACGGTGGACGCCGAGGGGGTCGTGGGCGTCTTCGAGTTGTCGGACATCCGCCTCGGGTCGGCCCCGGGTCTGTTTCACGCGCTGATGCTCGACGTCGCCCTGTACTCGGGCAGCGGAGAGAAAATCGACAGCTGGCAAGTCGCTTCGCCGGAGACGGCCGCCGGGCCGCAATTGGCCCATGTGATTCGCGACGCCATCGCGCAATTCATGGTCGGCTCCGCGGATCGCCCGGAGGTGAAAGCCTGGCTGGCCGGCGCAGGGGTTGCGGTGACGCCTGCCAGGCCCGTCTACCGGGGTGGCGGCGGCGAACGGCCGTCGCGGACACGCATGCTGCTGTCGCCGAGCGTGAGCCGAGGCGAAGCCAAGAATGCCCTGAAGTGCCTGCGCGAGAGGCTGGCGCGCGCGAAGCCGCCAGTCGACCTGGTCAGCGCGGCTGATGTCAGGATGGCCTTCTTCCCCTGGCTCGAACCTTCGCTCGCGCTCGCCGCGGCCGAGGACGTTCAGCGCTGGCTGGCGGAACCCGCCATTCGCCAGAAGATGGATGCGCTTGGCATCCGCTACGTGCTCGAGTTCCATGGCGGAACGAAGATGGAGACGCCCGGAGGCGGAGTGCTTTTCGGCGCGGGTTTCGGCGCGGGCGGTTTTTTCGGCTATGCCTACGGCACACGCGAGTCGTCCTTCGCGGTCAGCATCCTGGACGTCGAGCAGGCGGCGAAGCCGCGCGACGCCAGCGTGACCGAGCGCGGCAGCGTGCACATTCCGGCGTTCATCTTGCCGGTTCCATTCATCGCGGCGACCGAAAAAAAGGCGTGCGACGAGCTCGCCGGCCGCATTCACGAGATGCTCGGCAAGGACGCGCATGCCGAATAGCGCGCCGCCTGCCTCCCGCCGGCGCGCGGCACTTTCCGCTTCACCTCACGCAATTGCCTGACCTCAAGCAGCTCGTCTCCGCCAATGCGCCCATGCTGTTCGTGCTCTTGTGGAGCACGGGCTACATCGGCGCGAAGTACGGCCTGCCCTATGCCGAGCCGTTCACGCTGCTGTTCCTGCGCTTCGTGCTGGCCTTGCTGCTGCTGGCGCCGCTGGTGGCGTGGCTGAAGCCCGCGATGGCGATGAGCGGGCGCGAGCGCGGGCACCTGATGGTGAGCGGTCTCTTGCTGCACGGCGTGTATCTGGGCGGCGTTTTCGCGGCGATCGGGCTCGGCCTGTCGGCCGGGCTGACGGCGCTGATCGTCGGCGCGCAGCCGCTGCTGACGAGCCTCGCCGCGCCGCTGCTGCTGGGCGAGCGGCCGCGCCTCTTGCACTGGATCGGCGTCCTGCTGGGGCTCGCCGGCGTCACCCTGATCCTCGGCGGCGGCGCCGACGCGGACGTCGCATTGCCCGCGCTGCTGGCCGCGGTCGCCGCGCTCGTCGGCATCACCGCGGGCACGCTCTACCAGAAGCGCTTCTGCACGCAGCACGACCTGCTGGCGGTGACGGTGCACCAGTATCTGCCGACGGTCGTGCTGTTCGGCGTTGTCGCGCTGGGGTTCGAGACGCGCGAGGTCGAATGGACCGCGCAGTTCGTCGCGGCGCTGCTGTGGCTGGTCCTGGCGCTCTCGCTCGGCGCGATCCTCCTGCTCACCTGGCTCATCAAGCACGGCGAGGCGTCGAAGGTGGCGAGCCTGTTCTACCTCGTGCCGCCGGCCACTGCGGTCGAGGCGTGGCTGCTGTTCGACGAGCCGCTGGGCTGGATCAAGGTCGCGGGGATTGCGCTGGTCGCGCTGGGCGTGTGGCTGGTGATGCGGCGGAAATGAGCGCGGCCGTCCCGGCTGGCGGGCCGGGGAGCCCCGGCAACTCGCGTTCAGGCGGCGGAATCCGGGGTGACCGCGTCGGCAGTTGCGGCGCTCGATCCGGGGTTGCCGGACAACCACAGTGCGGTGAACTCGACCCGCCCCTGGACGGCGAACTTCTGGTAGATGCGCGTCGCGTACTGGTGGACGGTTCCCTGCGAAAGCTTCATCGTTTCTGCGATCTTCCGTTCCGACGCACCGGACAGCAGACCCCGGATGACGCGCTGTTCCGCCGGGGTAAGCGGTTCCTCGCACAGGCCAAGGCCCTGGCTGAGCATCAGTTGGCGGTGGAACCACTTGATGCCGCGCAGCGCGAATGCCGCCAGTTCGAGGTCGTCTTCGTCGAAGGGCGGCCTGTCGCCCATCCTGTCGAAGCAGAAGTAGGACTCGGTGTCGGCATTGACCGGCGAGACCACCCAGATGCGATCGCGGATGTCGTGTTGCCGATAGTAGAAATCGTAGTGGGCAGTCTGCTGGAAGGCCTCCAGGTCGACCAGGTGGCCGCTCTGCAGCGTGTAGCCGCGAAACCGTCCGGAACTGGCCCCCAGTGCGATGCTCGTCGCGCCAAGCTCGAGGTCGGCATGATCGGCGGCCTTCACGACTTTCTTGTAGTGCCTGGTATCGTGATACCGGGGGTGCAGCGGCTGGATTGCGCGGATTCGCCACCCGGAAAGCGCGTCAGTCGACCGCTTGTGGGGGGCGTTCAGCACGTGCACCGCACCGATCCAAAAGGCGTCCTGCGCGTCGAGCCAGCTGCAGATGCGTTCCATGCAGTGCTTCAGCGCGGCATCGGTCTTGTCCCTTCCGAAATCGTTCAGTTCGTCCCACAGCTCGAAAATGTCCGCGATGTGCGCTTGCAGCCTGGGGCTGTTGACTGGCGACGGCTGCCGTGCCGGCATGTTGTCTTGCAAAGGTTCAGGAGTGCCCATGATGCTCCGCCTCGGTTATCGGTTATGAGGGCCAAGCGTTTCGGTTGTTTGTCTGCTGGCCTTGTGACAGCAGGGCGCACCAGCATAATGCAGGTTTCACCCCGCCACCAATGGGTCGTGCGTGTGGCATGGCGAAGCGTCGAAGCTGGGCAGCCTGTCCTGCCTCGTGCTGCCGGCTACAGTGGCCGGGGTGTGCCGGTGATGCGGCGAAAGCACGGTGCGCGCGCCGTTTGGACGAGAATGGAGCCCCGGCCGCCTGGTCGGGGGATGACGCAGGGAACGCATCGGTGAGAACGCTCGCGGAAACGACATGGAACGCCTGAAGCCATTTGGCCGCGTGGTGCGCGGGGGCCTGCTCGCGCTGCTGCTGGCGGTGCCGCAG
>DHHQ01000005.1:0-80040 GCA_002403375.1 Thiobacillus denitrificans
GAGGCCGCCGACTTCGTCGCCAAGACCAAGGTCGACGCCCTGGCGATCGCCATCAGCACCTCGCACGGCGCCTACAAGTTAACCCAGAAGCCCACCGGCAAGGTGCTGCGCATCGACCGCGTGAAGGAAATCCACCAGCGCATCCCCAACGTCCACCTGGTGATGCACGGTTCCTCGTCGGTGCCGGAAGACTGGCTCGCGATCATCAACAGCTACGGCGGCGACATGGGCCAGACCTACGGCGTGCCGGTCGAGGAGATCGTCGAAGGCATCAAGAACGGCGTGCGCAAGGTCAACATCGACACCGACCTGCGCATGGCGTCGACCGGTGCGATCCGCAAGCACCTGGCGGAGAACAAGTCCAACTTCGACCCGCGCAAGTTCCTGAAGGAAGCGACCAAGGGCATGAGCGACATCTGCAAGGCCCGCTACGAAGCCTTCGGCGCCGCCGGCCAGGCCAGCAAGATCAAGAAGGTGTTCAGCCTCGAAGAGATGCAGAAGCGCTACGACAAGGGCGAACTGGATCCCAAGGTCAACTGATCGGCCGCCTGACCGCGACATGATGAGGGGGACGCCACGGCGTCCCCTTTTTCATGCTTGCGGCCCTGCGACAATTTGCCATACTGACAACGACGTGCAGGATCCGTAGAATACATTTATGGATATTGTTATCCGTTTACATGGAGAGTCGATATGAAGCCAACCGTCGCGCTGTTCGTCCTTGCCCTGTCCGCCGCCATCGCGCCCGCGCAGGCAAGCCAGGAACTCGCCACCAAGAGCAAGTGCATGACCTGCCATGACGTCGCCAAGAAGAAAATGGGCCCTGCGTTCAAGGACATCGCCGCCAAGTACAAGGGCGAGGCCGGTGCCGAGGCGATGCTCGCCGACAGCATGCTGAAGGGCGGCAAGGGCAAGTGGGGCAAGGTCCCGATGCCGCCGCAGAAGATCTCTCCGGCAGACGCCACGACGCTGTCGAAGTGGATTCTTACCCTGTAGTGACTCCTCCCGGCCGCGCGATCTGCGCGGCCGCTCTCATCATCCCAGCATTGCCTTGAGCGCCGCCAGGCGGTCGCTGCCACTCGCCTTGGCCGCGGCGTCGGAGGGCTTCTCCGGGTGCCGCACTTCGTCCCCGAGTTCTTCGATGAAGCGTGACGGATCGCAGGCGACCGTCTCGCGCGCGCGCTTGCGCCGTGCGCAGTAGGAGAGCGTCAGCGACTTGCGCGCGCGGGTGACGCCGACGTACATCAGGCGGCGCTCCTCCTCCAGCCTGCCCTCGTCGACCGCGTCGCGGTGCGGCAGGATGTTCTCCTCGACGCCGACCAGGAACACGTGGCCGAACTCGAGTCCCTTCGAGGCGTGCAGCGTCGACAGCCGCACCGCGTCGGGCTCTTCCTCCTCGCGTCCCTCGAGCAGCGTGATCAGCGCGATGGTCTGCGTCAGCTGCAGCAGGTTCTTGTCGTCCTCCTCGCCCTTCTTCGCGATCCAGGCGGCGAACTCGAGCACGTTGTTCCACTTGTTCTGCGCCGCGCGCTGGTCGTCCTGGTCGAACAGGTAGACCTCGTAGTCGATCGTCTTCAGGAGGTCGTCGAGCAGCTCGCCCGCCGGCTCCCGCGCGACGCGTTCCTCGATGCGGTTGATGAAGTTGCAGAACTCGAGCAGCGGCGCCAGCTGGCGCTCGCCGATCTGTGAGGCGGCGGCGGCCGAGAACACCGCCTCGAACAGGCTGACGTGCAGGGTCGCGGCGACCTGGCCGAGCTTTTCGAGCGTCGCCGCGCCGATGCCGCGCTTCGGCGTGGTGACCGCGCGGATGAAGGCCGGGTCGTCGTCGCTGTTGGCGATGAGCCTGAGGTAGGCGATGACGTCCTTGATCTCCGCCTTGTCGAAGAACGACTGCCCGCCCGAGAGCTGGTACGGCACCTTCTCGTTCCGCAGGGCCTGCTCGAAGATGCGCGCCTGGTAGTTGCCGCGGTAGAGGATCGCGTAGTCGCGCCATTCGGTGCGGTGCTGGAACTTGTGCGAGAGCAGGCGCATCACCACCGACTCGGCCTCGTGCTCGTCGTCCTTGGCGGGCATCACCTGGATCGCGTCGCCGACGCCGAGGTCGCTCCACAGGCGCTTCTCGAAGAGCTTGGGGTTGTTCGCGATGAGGCTGTTGGCGGCTTTCAGGATGCGCACCGTCGAACGGTAGTTCTGCTCGAGCTTGACCACGTGCAGGTGCGGATAGTCGTCGCGCAGCTGCCTGAGGTTGTCGGCCGACGCGCCGCGCCAGCCGTAGATCGCCTGGTCGTCGTCGCCCACCGCGGTGAACGCCGCGCGCACCCCGGTCAGCTTCTGCAGCAGGCGGTACTGCGCGACGTTGGTGTCCTGGTATTCGTCGACCAGGACGTGGCGCAGGCGGTTCTGCCACTTCTCGCGCAGTTCCGCGTGGGTGTCGAGCAACTCGGCCGGCAGCCGGATCAGGTCGTCGAAGTCGACCGCCTGGTAGGCGCGCAGCGTGGCGTCGTAGCGGTCGTAGATCTTCGCGTAGGCGCGCGCGTTGTCGTCCTCGGCGGTCTGCAAGGCGGCGGCGGGCGACTTCAGCTCGTTCTTCCACAGCGAAATGCGGTTGACCGCGCGGCGGATCTCCTGCTTGTCGGTGGTCTTGAGGATCTCCGAAACGATGCCCATCGCATCGGCCGAATCGAGGATCGAGAACGAGGGCTTGAGCTCGGCGAATTTCGCGTCCTCGCGCAGCATCCTCAGCCCCATCGAGTGGAAGGTGGTGACGATCAGCCCCTTGGTGTTGACGCCCTGGGTGAGCTTGGCGGCGCGCTCCTGCATTTCGCGCGCGGCCTTGTTGGTGAAGGTGATCGCGGCGATCGAGCCCGGCTTGTAGCCGCACTCGCCGATCAGGTAGGCGATCTTGTGGGTGATCACCCGGGTCTTGCCGGAGCCGGCGCCGGCGAGCACCAGCAGCGGGCCGTCGAGGTATTTCGCCGCCTCGCGCTGCGGTGCGTTCAGTGCGCCAAGCAGGCTCATGCCGCCGCGCCGAATTCGCGGTTCAGCCAGGCATTGATCGCGTCCGACTCGTAGAGCCAGGTCTGCCGCCCGTCGGCCTCGGTGATCAGCAGGCATGGCACCTGCGGCTTGCCGCCGCCGGCGAGCAGCGCGGCGCGGTGCGCGTCGTCGTTGCGGGCGTCGCGCAGCTCGATGTCGAGCGAGAGCCGGCGCATGGTGCGGCGCACCTTGAGGCAGAACGGGCAGGTGGGGAAGTGGTAGAGCGCGAGGTCGCGCGTGCGCGCGTCGACCGCCAGTTGCTCGGCGGGCGGTCGCACGATGCCCTTGGGTTGGGTGAGCCAGTAGCCGAGCAGCACGAAGGGCGCGAGCACGAGGCGGAGGGTACGGAAGAACAGGCGGATCAGGGGTTTCATGCGGGGGTCACGTGGGGGTCGGGCAGGGACGCTATGATGCGGGGCAACACAGCGCACGGAAGAGCCCGTATTTTATATGCCCACCTATGCCATTGGCGATCTTCAGGGATGTCACGCATCGCTGCTGCGTCTGCTCGACCACCTCCGATTCGACCCGGCGGCCGACCGGCTGTGGTTCGTCGGCGATCTCGTCAACCGCGGGCCGGATTCGCTGGGGGTGCTGCGCTGCATCCGCGATCTCGGCGACGCCGCGGTCTGCGTGCTCGGCAACCACGACCTCCATCTGCTCGCGCTGGCCGAGGGCTTCGGCCGCGTCCACAAGGGCGACACGCTCGATGAGGTCCTCGCCGCGCCGGACCGCGACGAGCTGCTGCACTGGCTGCGCAGCCGCAGGCTCGCGTGGCGCGACGGCGACCTGCTGATGGTGCACGCAGGCGTGCTGCCGGGCTGGACGCCGGACGACACCATGCAGCGGGCGGCGGAGGCCGAGGCGGTGCTGCAGGGCCCGCACTACCGCGAGTTCTTCGCACAGATGTACGGCAACGTGCCGGTCGCCTGGGACGACGGACTCGCCGGCGTCGAGCGCCTGCGCGTGATCGTCAATGCGTTCACCCGCCTGCGCTACTGTTCCGCCGCGGGCGAGATGGAGTTCCACCACAAGGGCGCGCCCGGCACCCAGCCGGCGGGCTGGCTGCCGTGGTTCGGGGTGCCGGGGCGCAGGAGCGCGCAGGCGACCTGCGTGATCGGCCACTGGTCGACGCTCGGCCTCGTCAACCGTCCGGACCTGATCGCGCTCGATACCGGCTGTCTGTGGGGCGGCAGGCTGACCGCGGTCAGGCTGGAGGATCGGCAGGTGTTTGCGGTGCAGTGCCCGCAGGCGAAACGTCCGCAGGCCTGAGCCCCAGCAGGCCGGCGACCGCCTGCTCGGCCGCCGCCGCCAACTCGCGTCGGTGGCGGTCCGGCGCGATCGGTTCGCCGAAATGCAGCTCGGCGACCAGCCCAGGCTCGCCGGTGATCTGCAGGAAGCTCTGCCACAGGCTGACGTGCTCGACGTAGGCCGGTGCCGCGCTGTATTCGCCGGCGAGCGTGCGGTAGCGCAGCGCGGCGGGCACGATCGGACACTGCAGCTCGACCGCCGGCTGCAGCAGCGACGGCAGGAAGCGCCGCAGCCCGCGGCCGTCGCTGGTGGTGCCCTCGGGGAACACCGCGACCCAGGCGCCTGCCTGCATCAGCGCGCGCATCTCGGCGTTGACGCGCGCGGTGTCGGCGCGGCGGCCGCGTTCGAGGAACAGGGTGCCGGTCTTGTGCGCGAGCCAGCCGGCCACCGGCCAGGCACGGACTTCCGATTTGGAGACGAAATGCACGCGCTGCGCGGCGTGGATCAGGTAGATGTCGAGCCACGACACGTGGTTGCACACCAGCAGGGCACCGGCCGGCAGCTGCGGAACCGCACCGATCTTCGCCCGGATGCCCAGCACCGCGAGCAGCCGCCGCGACCAGCGCATGATCGTGCGGTCGCGCGCTGTGCGGCTCATGAAGGGAAAGGCCAGCGCGACCAGCGTCACCCCCCACGCGAGGAGCAGCGCCAGCAGGGCGAGACGGCGGGTGCGGCGAACGAGGACGGGCAGGCGGGCGGCGGTCACCCGCCCATTGTAAGTCTCAAGCGAGGAAGCGGCGGGCATAGCTGCGGTTGAGCTGGGCCATCGGCAGCAGCATCAGCAGGTCCGCGGTGTTGAAGTCGGGATCCCACGCCGGCTCGCCGCACACCATCGCGCCGAGCCGGGTGTAGCCCTTGATCAGCGGCGGCAGCGCGACGGCCTGGCCATCGTCGAGCGACTCGACGGGGAGCCGGTAGCGCGGCGTCGTGTGCCACTCGATCGGCGCCAGGTGGCGCGCCGCCAGCTGGCGGTAGACGTCGGCGGCGAGGTGGCCGCCGTCGCCCATTCCGACGCTGGCGCAGCCGATGACGTATTCGTAGCCGTAGCGCGTCATGTAGTCGGCGAGCCCCATCCACAGCCGGGCGATGACGCCGCCGGTGCGGTGCGCCGGGTGGACGCAGGAGCGGCCGAGCTCGGCCATGCGCGGACGCAGGAAGTTCAGCCGGGTGAGGTCGAACTCCTGCTCGGAATAGTAGCTGCCGACCCGCTTGGCGGCTTCGGGGGAGAGGATGCGGTAGGTGCCGACGACCGCGCCGCTGCCGAGCTCGCGCACCAGCAGGTGGTCGCAGAAGGGGTCGTACAGGTCGATGTCGTGGCCGGGCAGGACCGAGGCCAGGCGGGCGCCCATTTCCTCGGCGAAGACCCGGTAGCGCAGGCGCTGCGCTTCGCGGATCTCGCTGTCGTCAATCGCCAGCGAGACGTGATAGCGGCCGGCGGGGGCGGGGGTAACGTGACTGCGGACGTCGAGCATGGGGCACTCCCATTGATGGAATGCGCCCAGCTTAGGGAGCGGCTGTTAATCCGGCGTGACGGCCGGATTGCGGAACGATGACCGGCCTGCGTGCGGGCCGGTCGCGCTCAGTGGGTCACGCGGGTGGTGCCGCCGCCCGACAGCACGCGCACGCGGTCGCCGACCTGGAAGCTTTCGTCGGCCGCCTGGGTGATCGCGAGCATGCGGCCGGAGTCGAGCTTGACCGTGATTTCGAGGCCCTTCTGGCGGGTCACCGCTTCTTCCGCCGCCGCGCCGCCGAGGCCGCCGAGCACGGCGCCGACGGTCGCCCCGACCACGCTGCCGCGGCCGCCGCCGACCGTGCTGCCGGCGACGCCGCCGACCACCGCGCCGGCGCCGGCGCCGACCGGCGTCTTGGTGCCCTCGATGAGCACCTCGCGCACCGATTCGACGACGCCCATCTGCACTTCCTGCACGGTGCGCGCCTGGCTGCGGCTGTAGTCCTTGCTGCCGAGTCCGGCGGGGCAGCCGGCCAGCAGCAGCGCGCTGGCGGCGACGAGGGTGGCGGCGATGGTCCGTTTCATGATGGGCTCCGGTGTCTTACTCGAAATGATAGCCAAACTGCGCGTGGAACGCGGCGGCGATGTCGCCGCGGGTCGGGCGGTGGTTCTGCCCGCCGCGCTGCGCGATCTTGATTGCTCCCATGAGACTGCCGAGCCGGCCGGAGGTTTCCCAGTCGAGCCCGTGCGTGATGCCGTAGAGGATGCCGCTGCGGTAGGCGTCGCCGCAGCCGGTGGGGTCGACGATGCCCTCGGGCTTCGCCGGCGGGATGGCGATGCGGCCGCCGGCGCCGTGGATCTCCGAGCCCTCGGCGCCGCGCGTCACGATCAGCGCCTCGACGTGGCGCGCGAGCGTCGCCAGGCTTTCCCCGGTGCGCGCCTGCAGCAGTTCCGCCTCGTAGTCGTTGAGGATGACGTAGCGCGACTTGTGGACGCACTCCAGCAGTTCCTCGCCGGAGAACAGCGGCATGCCCTGGCCGGGGTCGAACACGCAGGGGATGCCGGCCTCGTGGAAGCCGCGCACGTGGCGCAGCATGCCGTCGCGGCCGTCGGGGGAGACGATGCCGAGCCTGACGTCGGGAACCAGCCGCACGTCGTTCTCGTGCGAATAGTTCATCGCGCCGGGATGGAAGGCGGTGATCTGGTTGTCGGCGAGGTCGGTGGTGATGAAGGCCTGCGCGGTGTAGGTGCCCGGGATGTGGCGGATGTAGTCGCGCGGGATCGCCTGCGCGTCGAGGCGCTCGGCGTAGGCGCCGAAATCGTCGCCGACGGTCGCCATGATCAGCGGCTCGCCGCCGAGCAGCTTGAGGTTGTAGGCGATGTTGCCCGCGCAGCCGCCGAACTCGCGGCGCATCTCCGGCACCAGGAAGGACACGTTCAGCATGTGGATCTTGTCCGGCAGGATGTGGTGCTTGAAGTGGTCCTGGAACACCATGATCGAGTCGAAGGCGACGGAACCGCAGATGAGGGTGCGCATGACGGGAAACGAGTGAAGTCGACAGCCGCGATTATACGCAGGCCGCGATGGCGGCTCTTCACGGAAGATTCACGCGACTGACAGCTGAGGGTCACGCAGCGCCACCATATTGCACGCATGAACGCGAAGCGTCTTGCCCTCTGGTGGTCGCTCCCGGCGAGCCTGTTCGCCGCCGATGCCCTGGCGTGGGGGCTGTACACCCACGTGTATTTCGCCCAGCTCCTGGTGTGGGCCGTTCCCCTGCTCGACCCCGGGCTGCGCCGGGCGGTGCGCCGCTTTCCCCAGCGCCTGATGGCGGGCGCCTGCCTGCCGGACCTCGCGCTGGTCGGCGCCACCGCAGGGACCCGGGCGTTCGACGCGAGCCACCGCTGGGAAACCGCGCACGTCCTCATGGACGCCGCGCGCGACGACGAGACGCGCGCCTGCGCGGTCGGCGCGATGAGCCACCTGTGGGTCGACATCATCGCCCACAACCATTTCGTCCCCGCCCACGAGCACCTTTGGTGGAACGTGCCGATGCTGACGCACGCGGCGTCGGAGTGGGCGATGGATCGCCACATCGCGCGCCACCTGTTCCGCCCGCCGGCGTCGCTGTTGCGCGCCGACGACTGGCTGGTCGGCTACGTGGCGGAGAACTTCGGCTGCAGCGCCGCCGCGAGCCGGCGTGCGATCCGCCAGCTCGCCGGCGCCGAAAGCCTGCTGCGCCGCAGCCGCCTGCCCGGCATGCTGCACGCCGCGGGCCGCGTGCTCGACCGCAAGCTCGCTTCGCGCTTCGATTACTACCTTCAGGAAGTCGGCGCCCGGCTGCCGCAGATCAACCGCGTGCTGGCGGGTGAGGCGCCGGCCTGGCTGCCCGACTGCCCGCCGCTGGAGGTGGCGCGCGAGCGCATCGCCTCGCACCCGCGGGAACTGGTGGCGTGCCGCTTGCCGCTGCCGGCGGATCTGTTCGAAGCCGAGGTGCTGTCCGCGCTGCCGCGGGCAGCCTGAGGGGGCTACAGTGCCAGCGTCAGCGCGGCGATCGTCGCGCCGAGCAGCGCGCCGACCAGCACGTCGCTCATGTAGTGGAGACCGAGGACCAGGCGCGACGCAGCGACCAGCGCGGTGAACGGCCACACCAGCCAGCCGAGCGCCGGGTAGTACGCGGTGGCGACGAGGCTGAACACCACCGCGTGCAGGGTGTGGCCGGAGGGGAAGCTGAAGCGGTCGAGCGGGGCGGTCAGGCAGCAGATCGACGGGCAGGCCTGATACGGCCGCGGCCGCTCGGTGGCGCCCTTCAGCCACTTGTAGACGAGCGTGCCGGCGAGCCCGGCGACGATCATGTGCAGCACCGCGGGGACCGCGTCCCAGCCGTGGGCGGCGAGCAGGGCCAGCATCAGGACATACCAGAACACGCCGTCGCCGAGGCGGCTGGCGAGCCGCAGCAGAGCGACTTCCCAGCGCGGCAGGCGCACGCCGTTGACGCGTTGCAGCCAGGCGTGTTCATGCGCGGCCAGCCGGTTGAGGCCGTGGTGGGCTACCGAATTCAGGCGGGCGAGCTGCATGAGGGGCTCCTTGTCAGCTGGTCGGCGAAGCGGGGGACCAGTTCAGTTGGGCATCGGTCGCGGGCTGCGGCAGCGCGAGGCGCAGCAGCACGTGCTCGAAGCTGTCGACGATCGCGTCCCACGACAGCTGCGCGGCGCGCGCGGCGGCGGCGGGGCCGAGGCGGCGGCGCAGCATCGGGTCGGTCGCCAGCGAGACGGCCTGGGCGATGAACGCGGCCTCGTCCTCGGGCGGTGCGGTGAGTCCGTTCTCGCCGTGGCGGATGACCTCCTCGGCCGCGGCGCAGTCGTACGCGACGACGGCGAGGCCCGAGGCCATCGCCTCGATGGTGACGTTGCCCCAGGTCTCGGTGAGGCTGGGGAACAGGAAGGCGTCGGCCGAGGCGTAGTGCGCGGCGAGCGCCTCGCCGACCTGGGTGCCGCAGAACACCGCGTCGGGACGCCGCGGCTGCCACACCGCCCGCTCCGGGCCGTCGCCCACCAGCACCAGACGCGAGCGGGGCTGGGCCGCACGCATCGCGTCGAACGCGCGGAACACCAGTTCGAGGTTCTTCTCGACCGCCAGGCGGCCGACGTAGAGCGCGACGGTTTCGTCTTCCTGCACGCCCCACTGCGCGCGCAGCGCAGGGTCGCGGCGGCCGGGATGGAACAGCCGGGTGTCGACGCCGCGTCCGATGACTTCGAGGTTCTCGTAGCCCGACGCCAGCAGCTCGCGGCGCACCCCTTCGGTCGGCACCAGGGTGACCGCCGCCTTGTTGTGGAACTTGCGCAGGTAGGCGACGATCGCGCGGCGCAGCAGGCCGAAGCCGTAGTGGCTGCTGTAGCTGTGGAAATTGGTGTGGAAGTCGCTCGCGACCGGCAGGCGCAGCTTGTTGGCCGCTGCCAGCGCCGACCAGCCGAGCGGGCCTTCGGTGGCGATCTGCACGACGTCGGGGCGCTGCCGGGTCCACAGCCGGGTCAGTGCGGTCTTCGCCGGGAGGCCCATTTTCAGACCCTCGTAGCGCGGCAGCGCGATGCCGCGCTGCAGGTGCTCGGAGAGCGTCGCGGTGGGCTGCGGGTGGTCGTCGGCGTTCTGGCGCGGGCGGATCAGCTGCACCTGGTGGTTGCGCACCTGCAGCCCCTCGACCAGGCGGCCGAGCGTCATCGCGACACCGTTGACCTCGGGCGGATAGGTTTCGGTCACCACCGCGATGCGCAACTGCGGGCGCATCGACGGCAGCGTCTGACAGGTGAATTCGGCTGCATCCATGCGGCGCAGGATGCGCCGCCGATGCGACAGGCGGATGAAGGCGGGATGACGCTTCGGTGAAGCCGCTCGCGCGGCGCGCTCAGTCGAGCAGCACCAGCGCCCAGACCGCGACCACGTTGACGAGCGCGATCATCACCGCAGCGCTGCCCATGTCCTTGGCGCGCTTGATGAGGTCGTGGCGCTCGAGCGAGATGCGGTCGACCGCGGCCTCGACCGCCGAATTGAGCAGCTCGACGACCAGCACCGCCAGCACCGTGCCGATCATCAGCGCGCGTTCGATCCCGGTCTCGCCGAGATAGGCGGCGAGCGGAACCAGCAGCGCCGCGAGCAGGACTTCCTGGCGGAAAGCGTCCTCGTGCCTGAACGCGGCGACGAGCCCGGCCCACGAATAGCCGGCCGCGTTGAGCACGCGCCTGAGGCCGGTCTTGCCCTTGTACGGGCTGACGGGCGCGGTCACGGCCTGTAGGTGAGGTCGAGTTCGCGCGCCGCCTTGACGTCGTCGAGCCGCCGCACCGGCAGGGTGTAGGGCGCGCCCCTGACCAGCTCGGGATTGGTCTCGGCCTCGTGCTTGATCTTCACCATCGCCTCGACGAAGCCGTCGAGCGTCTCGCGCGTCTCGGTCTCGGTCGGCTCGATCAGCAGGCATTCCGGCACCAGGAGCGGGAAGTAGGTGGTCGGCGCGTGATAGCCGTAGTCGAGCAGGCGCTTGGCGAAGTCCATCGCGCTGACGCCGGTCGCGTCCTTGAGCTTCTTCAGCGTGACGATGAACTCGTGGCTGGCGCGGCGCGTCGGGTAGGCGAGCTCGAAGCCGGCGTCGCGCAGTTTCGCCATCAGGTAGTTGGCGTTGAGCGTGGCGTATTCGGCGACGCGGTGCATGCCTTCGCGGCCGAGCATGCGGGCGTAGACGTAGGCGCGCATCAGCACGCCGGCGTTGCCCATGTTGGCGCTCATGCGGCCGATCGACTGGGGCACGTCGGCCTCGGTCGCCAGCCGGTAGAAGCCGTTCTCCTCGAGCACCAGCGGGATCGGCATGAAGGGCAGCAGGCGCTGCGACACGCCCACCGGACCCGCGCCCGGACCGCCGCCGCCGTGCGGCGTCGAGAAGGTCTTGTGCAGGTTCATGTGGATGACGTCGAAGCCCATGTCGCCGGGCCGCACCTTGCCGAGGATGGCGTTGAGGTTGGCGCCGTCGTAGTACAGGAGGCCGCCGGCGTCGTGGACGATCTTCTGGATGTCGGCGATGGTCTTCTCGAACACGCCGAGCGTCGACGGGTTGGTCAGCATGAGTCCCGCGGTCTGCGGGCCGACCGCGGCTTTCAGCGCAGCAAGGTCCACGGAGCCGGTGGCATCGGTGGGGATTTCCTTGACCGCATAGCCGCACATCGTGGCGGTCGCCGGGTTGGTGCCGTGCGCCGCGTCGGGGACGATGATCTCGCGGCGGGCGGTGTCGCCGCGCGCGTCGTGGTAGGCGCGGATCATCGCCACCCCGGCGAACTCGCCGTGCGCGCCGGCCATCGGTGCCATCGACACGCCGGCCATGCCGGTGACGTCCTTGAGCATCTCCTGCAGCTCGAACATGCTGGCGAGGAAGCCCTGGCCCGTTTCGTCCGGGCTCGCCGGATGGCGTGCGAGGAACTGCGGCAGCATCGCCAGCGAGTTGCACGCGCGCGGGTTGTACTTCATCGTGCACGAGCCGAGCGGGTAGAACTGCGTGTCGATCGAGAAGTTCAGCTGGCTCAATCGCGTGTAGTGGCGCACGACGTCGAGCTCGGAGACTTCGGGGAGCGCGGGACTGTCCTTGCGGCGCAGCTCCGCGGGCAGGTCGTCGAGGCTGCCGCCGGCGGCGGGCAGCTGGGCGGCGGCGGTGCGGCCGGCGCGGGAATGGTCGAATATCAGCATGTTTGTCAGGGATCAGGATTCAGGATTCGGGGGCCAGGGAAAACCGGGATCGAACTGGCGCGGCGAAGCCGCTCCACCCCTGACCCCTGAATCCTGACCCCTGGACCCTCATTTCAGGGCAGCCAGCGCGGCCTCGTAGTTCGGCTCCTGCTTGATCTCGGGAACGAGCTCGGCGTGCAGCACCTTGTTGGCCTCGTCGAGCACGATCACGGCGCGCGCGGTGATGCCGGCGAGCGGGCCGCTGGTGATGGCGACGCCGTAGTTCTTCATGAACTCCGCGCCGCGCATGGTCGACAGCGTCACCACGTTGTTGGTGCTCTCGGCGCCGCAGAAGCGGTTCATCGCGAACGGCAGGTCGGCGGCGATGATCAGCACGACGGTGTTGCCGACGGCGGCGTCGTTGAACACCTTGGTCGACTTCGCGCACACCGGGGTGTCGAGGCTGGGCACGATGTTGAGGATCTTCTTCTTGCCGGCGAAGTCGGCCAGCGAGACGTCGGCGAGGTCCTTGTTGACCAGCCTGAAGTCGGGCGCGGTGTCGCCGATCTTGGGGAAGGTGCCTGCGACGTCGATCGGGTTGCCTGCCAGGGTCACTGCCATGTTGCTCTCCTTTGAATGAATCAAATCACGCGTCGGACGGATCATGCGCCCGATACATTGCCTGCCGGTTAACTGCCATGCGCGTCGTGGCGCGCCATGTGCTCGTCGAGATTCTCGCGCAGCATGGTTTCGTACTGGTTCATGAAATAGGCGATCGCGGCTTCCTTCTCCGCGATCAGCTGCGCCTTGTTCTCGGTCGCCGCGGCGATGACGAAGGCGTTGAAGCGCGCCGCCGCGAACAGCGCGGCCGCGCTGACCCGGCTGGGCTTCGACTCGTTCAGCTGGGTGTTGGCGAGCGCGATGTACGCATCGGCCATGTCGTAGAACTGCTTGTCGCGCTTGACGTCACTCATGTCCGCCCCTCAGCTCTTGTACGCGCACGGCGGGGCTTCGCGTCGCTTCGACAGGATGCGCTCCATCTGCTGCGCGTAGTGGTCGAGGTCGGCGGCGGTCTTGGTCTCGGTGACGCAGACGAGGATCGCCTGGCCGAGCTCGGGATACCAGCCGGAGACGTCGAGGCCGCCGAGGATGCCCTGTGCGCGCAGCGCGCGCAGCACGTCCTTCGCACTTGTGCCCTGCAGGGTACTGTCGTTGAGCTTCAGCACGACTTCGTGGAAGAAGGGGCCGGCAAAAGCGCGGCTCACGCCGGGGACCGCGGCGAGCTTGTCGGCCAGTGCCACCGTGTTGGCGTGGCTGGCGGAGGCGACCCTGGCGAGGCCCTGCGGTCCCAGCAGCGCCATGTACTGCGTCGCCGCGGTGACGACCAGGCCCTGGTTCGAACAGATGTTGGACGTCGCCTTGGCGCGGCGGATGTGCTGCTCGCGCGCCTGCAGCGTCAGCGCGAAGCCCGGCTTGCCGTCGAGGTCGACGGTGCGGCCGACGATGCGCCCCGGCATCTGCCGCACGAAGTCCTGGCGGCAGCACATGAAGCCGAAGTAGGGGCCGCCCGAAGCCATCGGCGCGCCCAGCGGCTGGCCCTCGCCGACCGCGATGTCGGCGCCGGTCTGTCCCCACTTGCCGGGGGCTTCGAGCACCGCGAGCGTGGTCGGGTTGACCAGCGCGATCGCCAGCGCACCGTTGTCGTGCGCCCAGTCGGTCATCGCGTGCACGTCCTCGAGCACGCCGAAGAAGTTGGGCTGCGGGATCACCAGGCCGGCGAAGGCGCCGGGTTCCGCCGGCAGCATGGTCTTGCCGGTGGCGGGGTCGTAATCGAGCTCGACCAGTTCGATGCCCTGGTTCTTCACCGTGGTGACGACCACGCTGCGGTAGATCGGGTGCACGCTCTTCGGCACCAGCACGCGGCGCGAGGTCTTGTGCGCGCGGACCGCCATCAGCACCGCTTCGGCCAGCGCCGACGCGCCGTCGTAGAGCGAGGCGTTCGACACGTCGAGCCCGGTCAGCCGGGTCATCATGGTCTGGTATTCGTAGATCAGCTGCAGCGTGCCCTGGCTCGCCTCGGCCTGGTAGGGCGTATACGCGGAGTAGAACTCGCCGCGCGTGGTGATCTGCCAGATCGCCGCCGGGATGTGGTGTTCGTAGACGCCTGCGCCGATGAAGTTCGACCAGAAGCCGTCGGCAGAGGCGCGTTCCTGCATCAGTCGCGCGACGGCCATCTCGGGCAGGCCGTCCGGCACGTCCTTGAGCTTGCCGGTCTTCAGCGCGGGCGGGATCTCGTCGAACAGGTCCTCGATGCTCGCGGCGCCGATGGCGCCGAGCATGGCGGTGACGTCTGCTTCGGTGTGGGGAATGAAGGGCATGGTTCTAGGGACCAGGATTCAGGGGTCAGGGGTCAGGGGTCAGGGGTCAGGGGTCAGGGTGCGAATTCGGAATCAGAATCCGGGGCGCGGCGCAGCCGCACATTCCCTGGCTCCTGACCCCTGAATCCTGACCCCTCAATGAGCTTCCGACTCGACCAGTTTCTGGTATCCCGCGGCGTCGAGCAGCGCGTCGACGTCGGCGGGGTTGGCCGGCTTCAGCTTGAACAGCCACGCGGCGTACGCGTCCTGGTTGACCGACTCGGGGCTGGATTCGACCTCGCCGTTGGCGGCGACGACTTCGCCGGCGACCGGCGCGTAGACGTCGGACGCGGCCTTCACCGACTCGACCACCGCGCATTCCTCGCCCTTGGCGAGCGTGCGGCCGGTGGCGGGGTTCTCGATGAACACCATGTCGCCGAGCAGGTCCTGCGCGTGGTGGGTGATGCCCACGGTCAGCGTGCCGTCGGCTTCGACGCGCACCCATTCGTGGCTGGGGGTGTATTTGAGGTCTGCGGGGATGCTCATGTTAGGGTTTCCTGGTTCAGTTGGGGCCCAGGGATCAGGGGTCAGGGGTCAGGGGCCAGGGAGAAAGGCGCGGCGCAGCCGCACATTCCCTGAATCCTGAATCCTGAATCCTGACCCCTACTAAATCAACGCTTTTCCATTCCGCACGAACGGATACTTCACCACCTTGGCTTTCAGCTTCTTGTCGCGGATCTCGACCTCGACTTCCTCGCCCGGGGCGATGCCGAGCGGGATGCGGGCGAGCGCGATCGATTGCTGCAGTGTAGGCGAGAAGGTGCCGGAGGTGATTTCGCCTTCGCCGTGCCGGGTGTGGACCTTCTGGTGGCTGCGCAGCACACCTTTGTCCAGCAGCACCAGGCCGGCGAGCTGCTTCGTCACCTCGCTGGATTCGAGTGCCTTGCGGCCGACGAAGTCGCGCTCGGTCTTGAGGTCCACCGTCCACGCGAGGCCCGATTCGAGCGGAGAGGTCGTCTCGTCCATGTCCTGGCCGTAGAGGTTCATCCCGGCTTCGAGCCGCAGCGTGTCGCGCGCGCCGAGGCCGATCGGCTTGCCGCCGGCTTCCATCAGAGCCTTCCAGAAGAAGGGCGCCGACTTCGCCAGCACCATCACCTCGAAGCCGTCCTCGCCGGTGTAGCCGGTGCGGGCGATGAACATCTCGCCCATGGCGGCGGCGTTGAAGGGCTTGAGCGCGGCGGTGATCGCATCGACGCCGGGCAGCGCTTCGTCGAGCACGCGGGTCGCGTCGGGACCCTGGATCGCGATCATCGCGAGGTCGCGGCGCGGCGTGAGCGTCAGCCCCATGCCCCAGTCGGCGTTCTGCTTCTCCATCCAGGCGAGGTCCTTTTCCGCGGTGCCGGCGTTGACCACCAGGCGGAACCAGTTCTCGTCCATGAAATAGATGATGAGGTCGTCGATGACGCCGCCGGCCTCGTTGAGCATGCAGGAATACAGTGCCTTGCCCGAGACCTGCAGCTTGTCGACGTTGTTCGCCACCAGCCGGCGCAGGAAGGCGCGCACGTTGGCGCCACGGACGTCGAGCGGCAGCATGTGCGAGACGTCGAACAGGCCGCAGCCGGAGCGCACGGTGTGGTGTTCCTCGATCTGCGAGCCGTAGTTGACCGGCATGTCCCAGCCGCCGAAATCGACCATCTTGGCGCCGAGTTCGCGGTGGGTGGCGTTGAGCGGGGTTTGCTTGAGGTCGGACATGGGGCACCAAAAAATAAAAAGGGGTGAAGCGTGGATTCGCTTCACCCCTCTGTCCTTGGTACCTGAGAGATTACGGCCGCTGTGTCGACGGCGGGCCGCTGCCCCTTCGGTGGTGACCGTTCCGGCCACGCTCTCCAGAGTGTCTTTCCCAGCGCCTTGGCTGGGTGCCGCGGTCCTTTTGCCTGAGCGATTCCGGGTGAATTGCGCCTTCGGCGGCGTGCGGTGCACGCGCTCTCCCGCAGCGGGAACGCGCACTATACCGAAGAAGTCGGGCGCCGGCCAGCGTGCCAGGGCCCTCAGTAGACCAGCTGCAGATCGAAGCCCATCGGCCTGATGTCGTGCACCGTCAGCGGCAGGCTCAGGGGTTGCTCGCTGCGCGGCGGCATGCCCGCGGCGATGCGCCCGGCGTCGCCCAGGTACTCGCTGGGGGCGAAGCTGCGGCGCGTCAGCGGGCGGTTGCGCTGGTCGGTCAGGGTGAGCACCAGCACCGGCCAGGCCTGGGCGTGCCCGGCGCGGTTGCCGAGGGTGAGGGTGAGGCGGTAGCGGCCCTTCGCCTCGGTCTCCAGGTCGGAGCCGACGATCTGCAGCAGGGCGAGGTTCTTCGGCAGCGAGAGCGTGCAGCCGGCGAGCGCGCACATCCTTTCGAGCAGGGGACGGCTTTGCGGCAGCTGGCTGACCAGGGTGTCGCGCAGGAAGTAGGCGGCCTGGCCGAGCAGCGCGGCCAGCAGCAGCACGCCGGCGAGCGCCCACGCCCACGACCGTCCGCGGCGCGGCGCCGGCTCGCTGCGGGACTCGTCCGCGGCGGGCTGGGTGCGGGGCGCTTCGATCCGGCAGACCGCGGGCGGGGTTGCGACGCCCGTGCCTGCGCCGAGGGCGGTGGGCGCGCGCACGTAGGGGGGCGGATACATCAGCGGCAGCCCCGACGTGTCGGAGGCGGACGTCGCCCGGATTTCCGGCATCGGCCCGTAATCGTCCGAAACCGGGATGTCGGGGTCGATGATGATGATCGAGGTCAGGTCGGGTGCCGCCTCGCGCTGGGCGATGCCGACGGGCGTCCACGCGGGGGCCGGCGAGCCAGGCTCAGGTGCGGGCGACTCGGCACGCTCGGGCTCGGCTGGCGCGGAAGATTCGGCGGGCTCGGTGGATTCGATGGACTCGGGCGGCGCCACGGGCTCGACGGGCTCGGTCGTTGTCGGCGCCGCCTCGGGTTCGGCGTGGTCCGGTTCGATCGCGGCGGGCGCCGCCGCCGGTGCGGCGGCCGGCTCGGGTTCCGGCGGGCGGGGCAGCGGCGAGCCGTCTTCCAGCAGCAGGCTCGTTCGGGCATCGAATGCGCCGCCGCACACGCCGCACTGCGCCCACCCCGCTGCGGCCTCCAGCTGGGGGGCGCCGACGCGGAACACGCTGCCGCAGTGCGGGCAGGTGGTGCGGAAGCTCATTGCTTGACGCCGGCCAGGCGCACCCAGCCCTCGTCGACCGCAGGCGCGTCGAAGGCGAACCATTCGCGGTAGACGGTCATCACGTCTTCGGCCTGCTCGGCGAGGATGCCCGACAGCACCAGCCTGCCGCCGGCGCGCACGCGGCCGGCGAGCAGCGGCGCCATGCCCTTCAGCGGGTTGGTGAGGATGTTGGCGACGACGACGTCGTAGGGCCCCGGCGCGAGCTCGCCCGGCAGGCAGAAGTGGGCGACGACCTCGTTCAGCGCCGCGTTGTCGCGCGAGGCGCTGACCGCCTGCGGGTCGATGTCGACGCCGTCTACGCGCGCCGCGCCCAGCTTGGCGGCAGCGATCGCGAGGATGCCGGAGCCGCAGCCGTAGTCGAGCAGCGTCTCGCCGCCGGCGAGCTGTTCGTCGAGCCAGCGCAGGCACAGCCGCGTGGTCGGGTGGCTGCCCGTGCCGAAGGCAAGCCCCGGGTCGAGCTTGAGGTTGATCGCGTGGCTGTCGGGCGCATCGTGCCAGGTCGGCACGATCCACAGCCGGGGCGAGATCGGGATCGGGTCGAACTGCGACTGGGTCAGCCGCACCCAGTCCTGCTCGGCGACGGTCTCGACCGTGTAGTCGGTGGGAACGGCAATGCCCGCGAGTCCTGCTGCGGCGGCGAGCACCGCCGCCACGTCGGCGTCTTCCTCCAGCAGCACCACCGCGATGCTGTGGGGCCACAGCTCGGCGCTCGGGTAGTCGGGTTCGCCGAACAGCGGCGTTTCGTCGACCGTTCCGGCGTCGGCGTCCTCGAGCGACACCGACAGCGCGCCGGCTTCCATCAGCGCGTCGGACAGCGGCTCGGCCTGCTTGGAGTCGACGAGGATGCGGACGGATTGCCAGGACATTTCAGGGGTCAGGGGTCAGGATTCAGGAGTCAGGGGAGGCTGTGCGGCTTCGCCGCGCTGGATTGGGAAAAGATGGGGCGTGTCACGGATTGCCCTGATCTCCGACCCCTGAATCCTGACCCCTGCCCCCTCAAGCCTTCTCCTCCGCCAGCTTGTGCTCCAGGTAATGAATGCTGGTGCCGCCGGCGACGAAGGCGGCGTCGTGCATCAGGTCCTGGTGCAGCGGGATGTTGGTCCGGATGCCTTCGACGACCATTTCGAGCAGCGCGCCGCGCATGCGGGCGATCGCCTGGTCGCGGGTGTCGCCGTAGGCGATCAGCTTGCCGATCATCGAGTCGTAGTGCGGCGGAACGTAGTAGCCGTGGTAGACGTGCGAGTCGACGCGGATGCCAGGGCCGCCGGGCGCGTGATAGTTGGTCAGCTTGCCGGGGCTGGGGACGAAGGTCGACGGATGCTCGGCGTTGACGCGGCACTCGATGGCGTGGCCGCGGAACCGGATGTCCTTCTGCGTGAACGGCAGCGGCTCGCCGGCCGCGACGCGGATCTGCGTCTGCACGATGTCGATGCCGGTGATGAGCTCGGTCACCGGGTGCTCGACCTGCACGCGCGTGTTCATCTCGATGAAGTAGAACTCGCCGTTCTCGTACAGGAACTCGAAGGTGCCGGCGCCGCGGTAGCCGATCTTGCGGCAGGCCTCGGCGCAGCGTTCGCCGATCTTGTCGCGCAGCTTGGGGTCGAGGCCGGGCGCGGGCGCTTCTTCGAGCACCTTCTGGTGGCGGCGCTGCATCGAGCAGTCGCGTTCACCGAGGTGGACCGCGTTGCCGTGTTCGTCGGCGAGGATCTGGATCTCGATATGGCGCGGCGTCTGCAGGAATTTCTCCATGTAGACCATGGGGTTGCCGAAGGCGGCGCCGGCCTCGGTGCGGGTCATCGTGACCGCGTTCAGCAGCGCGGCCTCGGTGTGCACCACGCGCATGCCGCGCCCGCCGCCGCCGCCGGCGGCCTTGATGATGACCGGGTAGCCGATGTCGCGCGCGATCCTGAGGATTTCCTGCGGATCTTCGGGCAGCGCGCCCTCGGAGCCGGGGACGCAGGGGACCTTCGCCTCGATCATCGCCTGCTTGGCGGTGACCTTGTCGCCCATCAGGCGGATGTTGTCGGGGCGCGGGCCGATGAAGGTGAAGCCGGACGACTCGACGCGCTCGGCGAAGTCGGCGTTCTCGGAGAGGAAGCCGTAGCCGGGGTGGATGGCCTCGGCGTCGGTGACCTCGGCGGCGGCGATGATCGACGGCACGTGCAGGTAGCTCTGCGTCGACGGCGCCGGGCCGATGCACACCGATTCGTCGGCCAGCTTCACGTACTTGGCGTCGCGGTCGGCTTCGGAATACACGGCGACCGTCTTGATGCCCATTTCGCGGCAGGCGCGCTGGATTCTCAGGGCGATTTCGCCGCGGTTGGCGATGAGGATTTTTTCGAACATATGTGTAGGGGGCTAGGGGATAGGATCTAGGGTTTAGGGGGCTTTGAGCGGCCTGCAGCCGCGCCATGAAATCGGGGGACGCGAAGCACTGCTTCCCTGGCCCCCGACTCCTAGTTCCTGGCCCCTGATTTCCTCAACCAATTACAAACAGCGGCTCGCCGTATTCGACCGGCTGGCCGTTCTCGACCAGGATGGCCTTGATGACGCCGCCCTGGTCCGCTTCGATTTCGTTCAAGAGCTTCATCGCCTCGATGATGCACAGCGTGTCGCCGGCGTTCACGCTCTGGCCGACTTCGACGAAGTTCTTCGAGCCGGGCGCCGGGGCGCGGTAGAAGGTGCCGACCATGGGCGAGCGCACGACGTGGCCCTCGGGCATGGCGTCCTCGGCCGGCGCGGCCGCGGCCGGAGCGGGGGCCGCGGCAGGCGCGGCGGCCTGATACATCTGCGGCTGCGGCGCCATCATCATCGGTGCGCCGGCGATGCTCTTGGCGATGCGGACCTTTTCCTCGCCCTCGGTGATTTCGAGTTCGGCGATGCCCGACGCTTCGACCAGGTCAATGAGCTTTTTCAGTTTTCTGAGATCCATGGGGGGTCCTGTCTTGAAGGTGGCGTAGCGCGTATTCCAGCGCCAGTTCGTAACCGTGCGCGCCCAGGCCGGACACCACGCCGACGGCAAGGTCGGAGAAGTACGAATGGTGGCGGAAGGCTTCGCGCGCGTAAATGTTGGAAAGGTGAACTTCGACGAAGGGGATGGCGGTCGCTGCCAGGGCATCGCGCAGCGCGACGCTGGAGTGGGTATAGCCCGCCGGGTTGATGACGATGAAGTCGACCTGCTCGCGCGCAGCCTGGTGGACGCGGTCGATCAGGGCGCCTTCGTGGTTGTGCTGGAAGGTTTCGACCCGGGCGCCTGCCGCCTCGCCGCGGGTGACCAGGGTGCGGTTGATGTCCTCCAGCGTGGCCAGTCCGTAATGCCTGGGCTCGCGGCTGCCGAGCAGATTGAGGTTGGGGCCGTGCAGAACCAGCACGTGGGCGTGCAGACTGGGGACCGTTTTTGCTGCCGTGCGGCTGGTTCGCTTGGTCGTCATGGCGGCGGAGTTTGCCGTAATTGGGGGTGAATTGTCCAGATGTTGCGGCCAAACGGCAATTATGCGCCGATATTGCGCAACGTGGTCTCGAGCGTCGCGCGCGGCAGCCGCCCGAGGTGGCGGAACACGATGCGGCCGTCGCGGTCGAGCACGACCGTGTAGGGCAGCGCGCCGCTGGCGTTGCCGAGCCGACGCACGAGGCCGTGGGCCGCGCCCTCGCCGATCAGGATCGGGTAGCCGACCGGCTGGCGCTCGAGGAATTTCGCGACATTGGACTTCCCGTCGATGGCGATGCCGACGAATTCCACGCCGCGCCCGTGGGTTTCCGCCCGCAGCGCGGCGAAGTCCGGCATCTCCTCGCGGCACGGCGCGCACCAGCTGGCCCAGAAATTCAGCACCACGATCTGGCCGCGCCACTGCGACAGTGCCTGGGGCTGGTCCTGCAGGTCGGGGAAGGCGAGCGGCCAGACGGCCTCCATCGGGTCGGGCGGCGCCTGCGGGGCGAGACGCGCCTGCGCCAGCCAGATTCCGGCGAGCAGGGCGGCGAGCGCCAGCGGGAGGGCGTAGAGCAGGGTCTTCGGCATGGTTGCGCCGGCCCGAAGGCGGCAGGCGAAGCGTATACCGCGCTCCCGGCCCTGTCACCCGGGTCAGCCCGCGCGGGCCTCGACGCTGCCGGTGTCGCCGGTGTTGTCCTCGGCGGTGACGCTGACCGTGTCGCCGGTGTTCATCCCCCTGACCCTGAACGCGAGGTAGGGGTCCTTCGAAATGCCGCCGCCCAGCTGTCCGTCGAGCACCTGCTTGCCGTTGACGGCGACGCGCAGGGTCTTGACGAAATGCGCCGGCACCAGCTGGCCGCTCTTGGCGTCCTTGCGCAGCCCGTTTTCCGACGGATGGGTCATCAGGATGCGGATTTCGCCGCCGCCCGCGCGGAGTCGCATTGCGATCGCCATGGTTTTCTCCTCGTCAGCCGCCGCAGCCGCCGGCGGTGACCTTGACCTCCTTGGTCGCCGTGTAGACCTTGCCGCCGGCCTTGACCACGGCGCGCACGCTGGCCGTTTCCCCCATCTTGATGCGGGTCGACAGGCTGCCGTCGAAATCCGACAGGGCGAACAGCGCGGCCAGCGGGTAGACGTTCTTTTCGCCGAGGATCGCGATCGACTCGACGTCGGCGAGCGTGGTCAGGACCTCGACCGGCACGACCGCGCCGTTTTCCGCGATGTCGGGCGCCTTGACCCGCACCTCGGGCGACGCGCCCGCGTCGCCGGCACCGATCGCCGCCAGCGCGTCGGCGGGTTTCCGCGCCGCGAAGGCGGCGCTGTTCCAGTCGGCGAGAACCGCGCGCGGCTTCAGCAGCCCGGCGGCGACGGCCGTGGCGACGAGTCCGGCCGAGGCGGCCGATTTGAGCAGGAGTCTGCGGGTGGCATTCATGGCGGTCTCCCGAAAGGGACTGGAGAACGGAACCAGGAATGCTCATTACAGACGTTTCGCGGCAAACTTCAACCCGTCTGTTGCCGCGGACCGGGCCGGGCGGCCCGGCGGCGGCTCAGAGCTCGCCGTAGGAGTGCAGCCCGGACAGGAACATGTTGACGCCGATGAAGGCGAAGGTGGTGATCAGCAGGCCGACCACCGCCCACCACGCCAGCATCGCGCCGCGCAGGCCCTTGACCAGGCGGATGTGCAGCCAGGCGGCGTAGTTCAGCCACACGATCAGCGCCCAGGTCTCCTTCGGGTCCCACGACCAGTAGCCGCCCCAGGCTTCGGCCGCCCACATCGCACCGAGGATGGTGGCGATGGTGAAGAAGGCGAAGCCGATCGCGATCGCCTTGTACATGACGTCGTCGATCACCTCGAGCTTCGGCAGGCGGCTGGCGAGGATGCCGCGCTGCGCCAGCAGGTAGGCGGCGCCGAGCATGGCGGCGATCGAGAAGGCGCCGTAGCCGACGAAGTTGGCGGGGACGTGCAGCTTCATCCACCACGACTTGAGCGCCGGCACCAGCGGCTGGATCTCGTGCGCGCCGCGGTCGAAGGTGTACCAGAGGATGAAGCCGACCGCGGCCGAGATCACCAGCAGCACGAAGGCGCCCATCTGGCGGGTCTGGTAGCGGGCCTCGTAGTAGAGGTACATCATCGCGGTGATCAGGCAGAACAGCACGAACACCTCGTACAGGTTCGACACCGGGATGTGGCCGACGTCGGCGCCGATCAGGTAGGACTCGTACCAGCGCACCATCAGGCCGATCCAGCCGAGCGTCACCGCCGCCCAGGTCAGCGTGCTAGCGGTCTTCATGGTGAATTCCGAGCGCGCCAGCAGGCCGCCCCAGTAGGCCAGCGTGGCGAGCCCGAACAGCGCGCACATCCACATGATCGCGGCCTGGCTCGAGATCAGGTACTTGAGGAAGAAGGCCTCCTCCATGCGCGCGAGGTTGCCGCCGTACTGGCTGATCGCGAACAGGCTGAGGGCGCCGACCGCGAGGAACAGCGGGCGGAACGGCTTCCAGAACCAGCCGGACACGGCGAGCGCCGGAATCGACGCCAGCAGGATGCCCTTCTCGTAGATGTCCATGTAGTCGCCGAAGCGCGACAGGGCGGCGAGGCCGCCGACGGTGACGACGGCGGCGAACAGCCAGTCGAACCACGTCAGGCGCTTGAGCAGCGGGGCGGGTTGGTTGAGGGCGAGTTCCATGTGAGTCTCCGGTTACTTCGCGAGCGTGTCGAGCGCCTGCGCGTGCTGGGTGAATTCCTTCTCGAAATCGATGGTGTGCTTGGCCGACGACATCGCCAGCAGCGCGCCGCCCGGCTTGATCCGCAACCACACGCGGCGCTCGCGCACGTAGAGCATGAAGAATACCCCGAGCGTCAGCAGCAGCGAGCCGAAGTAGACCACGTTCTTGCCCGGCGAGCGGGTCAGCTGCAGGCCGCTCGCCTTGACCTCGTCGTACGACATAAGTTGCAGGTAGATCGGCGCGCCGTAGACGAACAGGTCGCTCATGCTGTTGAGCGTGTCGCGCACCAGCCAGCCGGTGGCGTCGTCGGACTGCGGCGGCGGCAGGCCGGCCTGGCGGTTGGCGACCTGCAGCGCCTCGAAGGCGGCGAGCTCGAGAATGCGCAGATAGGTGCCGGCCGCCTTCTCGCGCTCGGCCTCGGGCACCTTCTCCTCGATGAAGGCGCCGAGCGACTGGAATCCGCCTTCGGCGAACAGCGCCAGCACCTGGGTCGCGCTGAACTTCAGCCGGTCCTCGATCTCGGTCCCCCAGGCGTCCTGCGGCAGCGCCTCGCGGGCGAAGCGGGCGGCGATTTCCGGGCGAAGCTCGGGATCCAGCAGGGCGCCGCGCAGGCGCATGAAGCCGTCGATGTCGCCGTCGGCGTCGAGCGGCATGCGCAGGTAGCGGAACGCCTCGTTCGGCGACTCGCGCACGCCCGACATCAGGTACCAGCGGCCGTCGAGCTCCAGCGGCAGCATGTAGTTGGAGAATTCGCGCGCCTGGCCGCGCGCGTCGCGCAGCTTGTACTGGAAGCTCGGGCCGACGTTGCGCAGGTGGCGGTTGTCGCTGACCGGGCTGCCGCCGAGCACGCTCATGGTGTCGCCCGAGGTCTCCTCGATCTCCCCGCCCATGTTCTCGATGTTGAACGGGCGGAAGTCGACGAATTCGAGCGTGTAGTCGCCGCCGGCGCTGGTCAGCGTGGTGTTCTGGTGCACCGCGCCGTCGACCGGAAACGACGATGCCGTCGGGGCGAACAGGTTCCAGCCCCTGAGAGCGAGGCGGGTGCCGCCGTCGGCGAAGCTCGCCTGGTAGATCGCGATGCCGTCGTGGATCAGCGGATGGTTGACGGCGATCGTCGCCTCGCGGAGCTTGTTGCCGGAGCGGTCGAACAGTTCGACGTCGCTCTCGAAGCTCTTCGGCTGGCCGGTCGAGTAATGCTCGATGCGGAATTGCTTCAACGCGACGACGAAGGGCAGGTCCTGCACCAGGTAGCCGTCGGCGACGTTGAGGAAGGCGACGTCGGCGCTCGACCCCTCGGGAATCTGCACGCTGCCGCGGAACGACGGGTTGTCGGGCGAGAGCCGCGAAATCGCCGGCACCTGGCTCTGCGGGATGTCGCGCGTCTCGATCTTCTTCATGCCCAGGAACTGCTGGGCCTTGAACACCAGGTTGCCGTCCATCAGGCCGCCGATGCAGATCATCACGATCGCGGCGTGCGCCAGGAAGTAGCCGAGGCGGTTCCAGCTGCCGGCCTTGGCGGCGAGCAGCACGCCGTCTTCGCGCGGCACCCGCCTGACCTTGTAGCCCTGTCCTTCGAGGTAGCGCTGCGCCTGGCCGGCGAGCGCGTCGGCCTCGAGGTCCGTGGAAACTTCGTGCCTGTGCTTGAACGCGGCGAGCGATGCTTCGCTGACGTGCTCGCGGAAGCTCTTCATCTCGCGCGTGAAGTTTGGCGCGTTGCGCCAGATGCACACGCTGGTCGAGACCACCAGGAAGGTCAGGATCACCAGGAACCAGCCCGCGTGGTAGACGTCGTAGAGCCCGAGCTTGCGGAACACCTCGAACCAGAACGGACCGAGCTGGATGATGTAGTTGCTGTAGGGCTCCGCCTGCTTCAGCACGGTGCCGATGATCGACGCGATCGCGAGGATGGACAGCAGGCTGATGGCGAAGCGCATCGAGCTCAGCAGTTCGAACAGGGACTTGCCGAAGGAGTGGGGGGCGGTGTTCATTCTGGACGGGAAAAACCCTGTCTTGGGCACAAGTAAAAAAGGGTGACCTGCGTCACCCTTTCATCGACTGGAGTCAGCCGAATAAGTTTACCCGCTCTGGGCAGGCCGTGCTCGGCCGGCGCCGCGGCGCCAGCCGAGTCGCGATCAACGCAGGCCCTGGATATAGGCGGACACGGCCTTCATGTCGGCATCGCTCATCTTGGCGGCGATGCTCTGCATCATCTTCGCGGCGTCGTTTTGGCGGGTGCCGACGCGGAACGCGGTCAGCTGGCCGTAGATGTAGTCGCTGTGCTGGCCGGCGAGGCGCGGGAACTGGGTCGGGATGCCCTGGCCCTGCGGGCCGTGGCACGAGGCGCACGCGGGAACGCCGGCGCCCTGCACGCCGCCACGGTAGACCTTCTCGCCGAGCACCGCGAGTTCCTGGTTCTTGGAAGTGCCGGGCTTGGGCTGCTGCATGCTGAAGTAGGCGGCCAGGTTCTGCATGTCCTGCGGCGAGAGCTTGGCGACGATGCCCGCCATCACGGCGTTCTTGCGCTCGCCCGACTTGAAGTCGTGGAGCTGCTTGTTGATGTACTCGTAGGTGAGGCCGGCGATCTTGGGGTTGGCCGGGGTCGTGCTGTTGCCGCTCACCGTGTGGCATGCCGCGCAGACGGAAACGACGATGCTTTCAGCCGCCTTGGGGTCGCCTTTGCTGGCCGCGGTGGCGGCAGGGGTGGCGGCAAAAGCGGAGGTGGTGGCCAGTGCGGCGACCAGGGAGACGACTAGTTTCATCAAAAGCTCCTGAGGCTTGCAAAACTTGGGAAAAAAGGTAGTTTAGCGGCAACTAATATGACTGCCAAGCCCGTGCTCAATCGCGCCCAATTCCATACTTCGGTCGCCCAGTTGCGCGATTTGCCGTTCAGCCGGGCCGAGATCGCGTTCGCCGGTCGCTCGAATGCCGGAAAATCGAGCGCAATCAATCTCTTGACGCGAATAAACCGCCTCGCGTTCACTTCCAAGACCCCCGGGCGGACCCAGCTCATCAATTTCTTCGAACTGGACCCCGACGTCTTCCTCGTCGACCTGCCGGGATACGGCTACGCGAAAGTCCCGCCGGCGGTGAAGGCCAAGTGGGAGACCCTGCTGTCGCGCTACCTGCAGGAGCGCGCGCCGCTGGTCGGCATGGTGCTGATCATGGACGCGCGCCACCCGCTGACCCCGCTCGACCGGCAGATGCTCGACTGGTTCGCGCCGACCGGCAAGCCGGTGCACATCCTGCTGTCGAAGGCCGACAAGCTGTCGAACAGCGAGAAGGCGCTCACGCTGCGGCGGGTCGCGCAAGAACTCGCCGCGTTCGGGAATGTCAGTGTTCAGCTGTTTTCGAGCCTGTCGCGGCTCGGCGCCGAAGAGGCCGGGGCGCTGATCGAGGGCTGGCTCGCCGAGGGCGTGCGGCAACCCGATGCGGACGCCGCGGAAGGCGGCCAATAAAAAAGCCCCGACCAAGGGAGGGATCGGGGCCAAAAAATGCCTTAAGGGGATTAAGGCATCCCGCTCAGGGAGGAGAAGCGGGAGACGATACGAGACCGTCTGCTAACTCAGAGTAGACGCCGGTTTGGAAAGTTCCACAGCAGTCTGAAATTTTTTTGGAGATGTTTTCGTGACCCTGCCCTTCGGCCAATTTCCCGCCCGCCGCATGCGCCGCATGCGCCGCGACGATTTCTCCCGCCGCCTGATGCGTGAGCACACACTTACCGCGAACGACCTGATCTATCCGGTGTTCGTGCTCGACGGCCAGAACCGCCGCGAGCAGGTCGCGTCGATGCCCGGGGTCGAACGGCTATCGGTCGATCTGCTGCTGCCGGTGGCCGAGGAATGCGTGAAGCTGGGCATCCCCGCGCTCGCGCTGTTCCCGGTGATCGACGCCGGCCTCAAGACCGCCGGCGCGGAAGAAGCGGTCAACCCCGACGGGCTGGTGCCGCGCACGGTCGCGGCGCTCAAGGCGCGCTTCCCCGAACTCGGCATCATCACCGACATCGCGCTCGACCCCTATACCAGCCACGGCCAGGACGGCCTGATCGACGCCACCGGCTACGTGCTGAACGACGAGACCGTCGCGGTGCTGGCGCGGCAGGCGGTCGTGCACGCGCAGGCCGGCGCCGACGTCGTCGCGCCGTCCGACATGATGGACGGCCGCGTCGCCGCGCTGCGCGCCGCGCTCGAGGGCGCCGGCCACATCCACACCCGGATCCTCGCCTATGCCGCCAAGTACGCGTCGAGCTTCTACGGCCCGTTCCGCGACGCGGTCGGCTCGGCCGCGAACTTGGGCAAGGCAAACAAGTCCACCTACCAGATGGACCCCGCCAACAGCGACGAAGCCCTGTGGGAGGTGGGAATGGACCTCGAGGAGGGCGCCGACATGATCATGGTCAAGCCGGGCATGCCCTATCTCGACGTCATCCGCCGCGTCAAGGACGCCTACGGCGCGCCGACCTACGCCTATCAGGTCAGCGGTGAATACGCTATGTTGAAAGCAGCGGCACAGAACGGCTGGCTCGACGAGCGGGCCTGCGTGCTGGAAGCCCTGCTGGCGTTCAAGCGAGCGGGGGCTGACGGGGTGTTGACCTATTTTGCGCGCGACGTCGCGCGGTATCTAAAGACAGGATGATCGCTTATGCATCAAGTTATCCAGTGCTGTGGCCGTGATTCGAGCAGGACGCAGCGACCGGATGACCTGCATGATCTGCATGATCTGCATGCACGAATTCCTCGCGACCCCAAGCATGCCGGCTGAAATTCCGAAGATGTTCACCGGCCTCAGGCGCCGCCAGCAGGACCCCGACGAATGGGACCGGACCATCGTCGCGTTCCAGTCGCCCTACCAGCTGAAGGATCTTTGCCTCGACCAGAGCCAGGCGCAGGCGGAGGACACCACCCGCGTCAGCCGCCAGGAATTCAAGGTGCGGATCGCCACCACCGAGGACCGCCGCAAGTCGGCGAGCCTGCTGATCGAGAAGATGTACAGCTGGCGCGGCTACGAGGCAGACGCGATCAACCGCGACCCCAACCGCATCACCCTCGTCGCCCACCAGGAAAACAAGGTGGCCGGGACCGTGACCCTGGGCCTCGACAGCCCCAGGGGCCTGGTCGTCGACGAGCTGTACAAGCCCGAGATCGACGCCTTGCGGGCCAGGGGCAGGAAAATCGCCGAGCTCACCAAGCTCGCCGTCGACGAGACCTCGGCGTCCAAGTCGGTGCTCGCCGCGCTGTTCCACATCGCCTTCATCTACGCCTTCCACATCCACAAGTACACGGACTTCGTGATCGAGGTGAATCCCCGGCACGAGCGCTTCTACAAGCGGATGCTGGGCTTCGAGTGCATCGGCGCGGAACGGATGTGCCCCCGGGTCGGTGCGCCGGCCGTGCTGCTCCACCTCGACCTCGAGTACATCGACCGCAAGATTGCCGAGCTCGGTGGCGTCCTGCCGCCGCCGCCGGGGGAAAAGTCGCTCTATCCCTACGGCTTCTCCAAGCAGGACGAACTCGGCATCGCCCACCGCCTGCTGGGCGAATCGCTCATTGGGCAGGCGTGAAGGCGGCGGAGGCATGAACGAGGGGCCGCATGCCCCCGTTTGACTATGCGACCGCGTTCAGCCGCAACATCGGCTGGCTGACCGAGGCCGAGCAGCAGTCGCTCCGCGGCAAGCGCGTTGCCATCGCCGGGATGGGGGGCGTGGGCGGGTTTCATCTGCTCACCCTCGCGCGGCTCGGCATCGAGAAATTCAACATCGCCGATCTCGACAGCTTCGAGCTCGCCAACTTCAACCGCCAGGCCGGCGCCGCCATCAGCACGCTCGACCGTCCCAAGGTCGACGTGCTCGCCGAGATGGCGCGCGACATCAACCCCGAGGCGGACATCCGCGTCTTCCCGCAGGGCGTCGCCGCGGACAACCTGCCGGATTTCTTCCGCGACGTCGACCTCTACGTCGACGGCCTCGACTTCTTCGCCTTCGATGCCCGCGAGCGGGTGTTCGGCTGGTGTGCCGACCAGCGCATCCCGGCGGTGACGGTCGCCCCGCTCGGCATGAGCGGCGGCTTGCTGAACTTCCTGCCCGGGGCCATGAGCTTCGAGGACTACTTCGGGCTCGCCGGCCGGCCCGAGCTCGAGAAGGCGGTGCGCTTCCTGGTCGGCCTCGCGCCCGCCCTGCTGCACCGGCACTACCTCGCCGACCGCACTCGGGTCGACCTGCGGGCGAGGAGAGGCCCGTCCACCGTCGTCGCCTGCCAGCTCTGCGCCGGCATCGCCGCGGGCGAGGCGCTCAAGATCCTGCTCGGGCGCGGCAAGGTGTGGGCCGCCCCCCATGGCATCCAGTTCGACGCCTACCGCAACAAGCTCGCCCACACCTGGCGACCGGGGGGGAACCGCAATCCGCTGAACCGGCTGGCCATTGCTATCGCCAGGCGGCAACTGGGAATCTGATATGGCCCAAGCAATACCTGACCACCTGCATCGCATCCTCGACCTTGCCCGCTGGGCGCCCAGCGGCGACAACACCCAGCCCTGGCGTTTCGAGGTCCTTGGCGACGAACACGTGCGGGTGCACGGCCTCGATACCCGCGATCACGTCGTCTACGACCTCGACGGCCATGCGAGCCAGCTCGCGGTCGGCGCGTTGCTGGAAACTCTCGCCATCGCCGCCACCGGAGAGCGGCGCCAGGCCCGCATCCGACGCATCCCGGACACGCCCGACGACCATCTGCTGATCGACGTCGAGTTCGATCCCGCGGCGGGGGGCGCTGACCCGCTGATTGATGTCATTGAAAAACGCGTGGTGCAGCGGCGCCCGATGTCGACCCGGCCGCTCACGCAGGCGCAGCGACAGGCGCTGGAAAACGCCCTGCCCGCGGGCTTTCGCGTGCGCTGGTTCGAGCCGCTCGCCGAACGCTGGCGGGTCGCCCGCCTGCTGTTCGACAACGCCAAGATCCGCCTCACGATACCCGAGGCCTTCGAAGTCCACCGCTCGGTGATCGAGTGGGGCGCGCGCTTCAGCGCCGACAGGATCCCCGACCAGGCGGTCGGCGTCGATCCGCTGACCGCCCGCCTGATGCGCTGGGCGATGGCGGACTGGCGGCGCATCGCGCGGCTGAATCGCTGGGCCCTGGGCGACCTGCCGCCGCGCATCCAGCTCGACCTGCTGCCGGGCCTGGCCTGCGCCGCACATTTCACCCTGCTCGCGCCGGCCGCGCTGCGCACGGTGGACGACTACCTGGACGCAGGCCGCGCCATGCAGCGCTTCTGGCTCACTGCCGCAAGCCAGGGGCTCTACGTCCAGCCGGAGATGACGCCGGTCATTTTCAGCCGCTATCACCGCGAGCGCCGGCATTTCACCCAAACGGCCGCGGCGGCCGCGAAGGTCGAAGACCTGAACCGGCGCCTGGCAGCGATGCTGGCCGGGGAAAGCGTCGACCGCCTGTTCTTCATGGGGCGCGCCGGCGACGGCCCCCCGCCCCGGGCGCGCTCCGTCCGGCGTCCGCTGGAACAACTGCTCGTGAGCGGCCGATCCGATTCCTGACGTTGGCTCAAGATCGACTTGCGGTGGCCGAGCTTTCGGGCCCAAGCCTATCGCGAAACACAGTGCTGCCTCGAACGTCTTGGCCCGAGAAGGACCGGGGCGCCTCGGCGGGCAAGCCCTGGCTTTTCCTTTTGCCCGGAGCAAGCAGAAAGGTGTCGGTTTTTTTTACAGCAGAGATCCGGGGCATGGAACGCTGGCAAGTTGATCCAGTTGTTTTGTCATTCTCAATCAGTCGGTTGGGTGATTTCTTCGGGTTCTGGCACGCCTCGTGCTGTTGCCGAGGCATAGGGTGAAACGGCTCAGTTTCCCCCGCTGGGAACTGTCCCTTCCATCAAGTGAACCCTCTAGAGGAGAGTGAGATGAAAATGAAAAGCGTAGCCGCAGCAATCGCGTCGTTGGGCCTTGTTGCTGCAGTATCTACCCCCGCCCATGCCCTGGAGGTGCTTGACGGTTGGGAGCTCGAGACGACCACCGGGAGCACCGACAATATCGGCCGCCTCAATCTCGTGTCCGGAACTGCCACGGTTGAGCAGGAAGTCGACGGGACCGGCAACGTTTTTGTCGGGGCCGCGTTCGCGGAGAGTGGCACCATCTACTCCATCAGTTATACGGAGGAGAATGTAGTGGGCGCCGGCGACACCGGGGCCCCCCAACTCCTGCACACCATGCTGACAATCTCCTTCTTCGACGTTGTGGGTGAAGTCACCGCATTGAATGCGACGGGCGGGTTCGAATATACGTTCACGAGCGGTACTTTCAATATCTCCGCTGCTGGTGGGGGAACCGCGACCGGGAGCATTATCGGCATCGGCGGCAATGCAGCGAGCACCGATATTGTGGGCGGCATCAACGGCGACTCCACAATACTTGCCACCATCCTGAGTACGACGGATATCTTCAATATCTACGACTCCGGTGGTGTCTTGCTCAATGCTGGCTTTGCAAGCGGTGCTTACTTGTTCGAGGCGGTCACCAACAACAACTTGACCGATCTTCTCGGCACGGGTGCATGCACGTTCGATGCTCAGGCCACTTGCCTGACGTTCTCCGTGGCTTCGGCGGGCGACGCATATATTGTTCAAGTCCCCGAGCCTGCTACGTTGGGCCTCATCGGCCTCGGCTTGCTTGGCATGGGCTTCGCAGCGCGTAAGCGTAAGGCTTGATGCCATTGGGGGTAGCCAGGGCCTGAATGCGCTGAGCCGGCGCCCCGAGCCTACCCCCAGGGAGGGCCCCGTGGAAACACGGGGCCCTTTTCTTTTGTCGGTCTCGCTCCTCAGGCCGACCAGGGGTGCATCCTGATACGGCCGGCGCCGAGCAGACGCTTGTCGCCAATTTTTACACTGCCGGGCGTGCGTCGAGGGGGGGCTTCACTGTTACGGGACGGCTGAATCCGGTAACGCACGTGCCTGGCTTGCTTGATCCGGTGTCGAATTTTCTTACATCGACGCTATCCCCTTGAACGGGTGTGTTGGTAAGTGTCTGTTATGTTGGAATAAAAAATGTCTGGCATATCGCTTGCTTTGATATTCAGCGTGCGGTGCCCGACATGGTGCGCCGGGAATGTGCGGAGAAAATCATGAAGACCAAATTACGTAACCTTGCCAGCGCGCTGGTGCTTGCAACGGCGGCTTCCGGCGTGGCGAGCGCGGCGGACTTCGTCCTGCCGACACCGGAAAACAATGTGAACGCGACCTACGGTACGTATCTGGACGCAACGGGTAATCTGAGGGAGGCGATCCTCATGGACGGCATCCCGATCGCGTTCAAGTACGACGACTTCTGGTCCTATTCCGGGCATATCCTGGATTCGATCCAGACCGTGAATCCGACGCTGATTCCGGTTGCGGATTTCGGCAACTACGACTTTTCGACCGGCACCGGCGTGATCCTGGTCAATCTCAGCTCCGTCGCCGGTGGTGCAACCAACCCCTTCGGCCTTCAGGACCCGGTGGACCTGGGGGGGAATGGCGACAACGTCACGGGATGGACCTGCGAGTGGGGCGGCGATCCTCAGTGGTGCAACATCTACGGGCAGAACCCCGCGCCCAACTTCAGCTACTCTGACCCGGCCTCCGCGCAAGGGTCGACGAGTACGGTCGGCGAGCTCCTCGCAGCCCTGCAGAGCCTTAATCCGGACTGGACCATCCCGGTGCTGTATGCCGACTACAACCAGACCGGCGGCGGCGATTCGCTGTTCATGAGCGCGCAGGTGCGAATCATTGATCCGTCGACCGGCGAAGTCGTCGGGTTCTGGCAGCTCGACTCGCTGACCAACGACACCTGGGACCAGAACGCGCCGACCTACAACTTCGGCGCCATCACGTTCACCGACGCCGCGACCTGTGCCTCGATCGGGGCTTGGGACCCGCTGACCGGCAAGGGCTGTGCGGGCGTCACCGACAGCGGCCTGACCTACACCGGTGACCACAACAAGGGGTCGGGCAAGGCGGACTTCTTGGCCTTCGCGCCCGACATGGATCTGTCGCTGTTCAACCCGAATTTCCTCTGGGTCGCGACGGTCAATCTCGGCTGCACTCCCGTGGGCGTTCCGGACGGCTTGGCCGATACGAACCAGGGCTGCAACACGAACGGCTGGGAGGAGTTCGGTATCATCGGCGGCGTTGGCCCGAGCCGCGTGCCCGAGCCTGGAACGCTCGCGCTGCTCGGCCTCGGTCTCGCTGCCGCCGGCCTCGGCATGCGTCGCCGCAGCCGCAAGTAGTCCGGCGCCAGCATCGCCTCGACGGGCCCGCGTTTGCGGGCCCGTTTTTCTTTTGGGCGCGATTTCCTTCAGCGTTCTGGCGGGGCGCCAGGGGCGCGTCGGGCGGCGTCTCGGCCGGCAAGCGTCCGGCCGAAATCCGGCTCGCGCTTCATGCGGCCCACCGTTCTGCTTACATTCGGGGGCGGGCGGAGGTGCCGCGGGTGAATAGGGGGGGCTGAAAGGGTAGGCATGCTGCCGGGGGCAGGCCGGCGCTGACAACTGGATTGGCCCCGCATGCGTCGGACCGCGCTGTTGCCATCGCCCGGCGCAGTGGCGACCTGGCGGATGACGCAAGGGCAGGGAGCGGCAACGGAGCCCCGTGGCACCGAACCACGACGGCGCGTGCTCGCCGGGGCTCGGTCGGCGCCTACAGGCTGGCGAGCAGGGCCTTGGCGGCGTCGATCTCGGCGAATGTCTGGCCGCTCGCGATCGCCGCCTGCAGTTCCTTCTTCGCCTCGGCGTTCTTGCCGCCGCGCGCCAGCGCCACGCCGTAGTGGTAACGGATGGTGCCCGACTGCGGCACCCTGCTGGCCGCTTTCGCCAGCAGCGCCGTGGCGCGAGACAGCTCGCCCTGTTCGAGCAGGATCCAGCCGAGCGTGTCCTGTACCCCCGGATGGTCGGGGGCGAGCTTCAGCGCCTGCTCGGCTGTGGTCAGCGCGCGGACGTCCTTCTCGCGCTGGTAGAGGTTGGCGAGGTTGTTCAGCGCCCTGAAACTGCCGGGGTTGGATTTCACGAGCCCCTCGTACAGCGCGATCGCCTCGCGGTTGCGGTGGGCCAGCATGTAGGCCTCGGCCGCGTAGGCGCGCGCGGCGGTGTCCTCGGGATGGCGTTTAAGCCAGTCGCCGAGCCGCTGGTCGGCGGCCTGGCGGTCGCCCGCGTCCCACAGGGTGCGATGCAGCCGGATCAGGGCGGCCGCCCCCGCGCCTTTCGCGAGCGCCTGGTCGAGTGCCCTGGCGGCCTCGGGCAGGCGTTTCTGCGCCAGCAGAATGCCGGCCTCGCGCTCGAAGCCGACCGGCGAGTCCGGCTGCTGCGCCTGGATCTGGCGGGCGATCCGCAGCGCGGCGTCGGGCCGTTTCTCCGCCAGTTCGAGGCGCATCAGGGCGTCCTGCGCCTTGAGGAAGTCGGGCTTCAACTGCAGCGCCTTGGTCAGGGACTCGCGCGCCGGACCGGGCTGCTTGCCGGCGATCCGGGCGAACGCCAGATGCAGGTGGGCCTCGGGCGAGCGCGGCGCCTTCTTCGTCAGGCTGGCGAAGGTGGTGATGGCGGCGTCGGTGTCGCCAGTCGCCAGCTGCGTCGTCCCGAGGAGGCCCAGCGCCGGCAGGCTGTCCGGATTGGCGGTGGCCGTCTCGCGCGCCAGCGCGAGCGCCTTCGGGTTTTCCTTCTTAGCCAGGTGAAGTTGTACCAGGGCGGCGCGCGGCGGGATCGCCCGCGGGTCGGCCTTGGCGGCTTTCTCGAGCCAGGCCAGCTGGTCCTTCTCGTTCTTCTCCGCGGCGGCGAGTCCGGCCAGCGCCATCATCGCCTTAACGTTGCCCTTGTCCTGCGCGAGGATCGACTCGAACCGCTTGCGTGCCGCTTCGGGCTTCTGGTCGGCGAGATCCAGCCGGGCAAGATTGGCGGCCGCCGGATAGAAGCGGGGCTCGATCGCCAGCGCCTTTTCCAGCGCCTTGCGCGCGCCGCTCCGGTCCTCCTTGCCGATGAGCGCCGCGGCGCGCAGGTTATGGGTGACGGGATTGTCGGGCAGCTTCGTTTCGAGCTTGGCGATCGCGTCGAGCGCCTTGTCGTAGTCCTTGTTCCTGAGGTGCAGCATGACCAGCGCGAGGTCGGCCTGCCCGGCCGTGTCGCTGAGGTCGGCGGCAGCCTCGAGGCCGGCCAGCGCTTCGCCCTCGTCGCCCGCTGCGAGATGGCCCGCCGCCTGGCGGGTGCGGATCGCGGCGTTTGCCGGGTCGAGCTCGACGGCGCGGTCGAGGTAGTCCATCGCCTGGGCGTAGTTGCCGCTCCGCAGCTGGGCGTCGCCGGCGATCGCCAGCAGCCGGGCGTCGTCGGGGTGGCGCGCGAGGCCGGTCTTCACAGTGCCGAGCGCGCTCCTGACGTCACCGCTTTGCAACTGGCTGCCGGCGAGAACCCGGATGGCGAGAAGATTGTCGGGGGCCGCACCGAGCACCTTGCCGGCGTAGCTCATGCTCTGTTCGTAATGGCCCAGGCCGTAGCTCGCGGCGGCATAGGCGAGCATCGTCGGCAGGTGGTTGGGGGCGACTCGCAGCACTTCCTGAAGCGTCGCGCTTGCCTTGTCGAGATTCCCCCGCTGTAGCTCGAGGGTGCCGCGGGCGTACATGACCTGCACGGACTTGGCGGCGATCTTCTCCGCGGCGCGGACGGCCGCGTCGGCATCGTCGATCTTGCCCTGCTTCAGATGCAGGCTCGCGAGCGCGAGGTGGGCGCGGAACTGATCGGGGTCGTTCGCGAGGATCTGTCCGTAGACGGCGGCGGCTTCATCGGGCTTGTCGTCGTAGCCGAGAAACGCACCTTTGATGTAGAGCGCATCGATATGCGCGGGATCCTGCTTCAGCGCGCTGTCGACCAGCTGTTCGGCGCGCTCCGGCTGCCGGTCGATCAGCGCGAGCTTGGCCTGTGCGAGCAGCAGCGACGGGTGCGTGGGGTTGGCCTGCGCGGCCGCCGCGAGCGAGCGCTCCGCCTCTTCGCGGTTGCCGAGCGACAGCTGGGCCTCGGCGCGCATCACGTGGAGCCTGGCGAGGGAATCGGCGCCCAGCCCGCTGGCGGGGACTTCCAGGTCGAGGGTCTTCTGCGGCTCGCCCAGCTTGACGTAGATCTCGGCGAGCGCCGGGAGCACCGTCTCGTCTGCAGCACCCAGGCTGCGCGCCCGGCTCAGCTCCTTCTCGGCGTCGGGGTAGGCGGCGGTTCTGAACAGCACCTCGCCCAGCAGCTGCCGCGCGTCGCGGTTGTCGGGCTGCGCCTGCAGCACCGACTTCAGCTCGATGACGGCGGCCCGGTAATCGCGCTTCTGTACCAGCTGCTGGGCGTTCTCGAAATGCTGTTCCGGCGTCTTTCCGCATCCTGCCAGCGTCAGCGCCAGGGCGACGGCGAGTGCCGTGCGGTTGAGGGGGCTAAGCGTGTTCATGTGCGTTCCGTTCCTGCGTGGGGTTGGTGGGCGCCTTGCCGGGCCGACAGGCGTGTCGTGAGCGCCGCCGCGGAAAGCGTTTCCCGCAGGGATGACTATAGTCCGATGAAAGGGCTTTGCTCATGAGCGAAGTGTTGTATTGTTGGCCGCGGTGCGGATTAACCGACAGTTTTCCATGCATGCATTCCGAAATGACGCTGTGCGATCCCGGTCACGACGCACGCATCCGGTGTTCGAGCAAATCCTGAGCCAGCGGTTTCGCGAGACGATCGCGCTGCTGCTGATCGTGCTGTGCGGCCTCGGCCTCGCGGCGCCGGCGCAGGCCGACGAGGCCGCCGATCTCGCGCAGCGCGTCCACGACCGCCCCAACGGCCGTGACCTCACCACGCTGGGCCGCATGGTGCTGACCGAGAAGGGCCATGAACCGCGCATCCGGGAGATCGTCACCTACCGCCTCGACAAGTCGGGCGGGGAGACCGCCAACCTGATCCGCTTCCTCGCGCCCGACGACATCGCCGGAACCGGTCTGCTCAGCGCCGACAAGGCCGACGGCAGTACCGACCAGTGGCTCTATCTGCCCGCGCTCGACCGGGTGCGGCGCATTTCCAGCGACCGCAAGGGCGGGCGCTTCGTCGGCTCCGACCTGTATTTCGAGGACCTGCAGGAGCGCAAGCCGGCCAGGGACCGTCACCGCCTGATCGGCCGGCAGACCGAGAACGGCATCGTCTGCGAGGTGCTCGAGAGCGTTCCGCTCGATGCCAAGGATTCGGTCTACAGCAAGCGCATCAGCTGGATCGACCCCGACACGGCGATCGCGCAGCGCGTCGACTATTTCGAGAAGGGCGCGGCCACCCCGAGCAAACGCTGGCTGCTGCGCGCCAAGAAGCGCAACCAGGGCTACTGGACGCTGACCGACAGCCGCATGATCGACCTCAAGAGCGGCCACGAGACGCGCATGGTGGTCGACATGGCCCTGTACGACCAGAAACTGCCTGCGAAGCTGTTCACCTCGCAGGCGCTCGCCGACGAAAGCCTGGAATCGGAGTACCGCCCGTGAAGACACTCTTGCTGACCCTGGGACTCGCGCTCGCCGCCCTTCCTGTTCAGGCCGCCGACGACCTGCCGCCGCCGCGGGCGACGGCAGGAGACGCCGCCGACGATCTGCCGCCGCCTGCCGCGCGCAGCCGTCCGGCGACCGCGCGCGGCTTCCGGCCGTCGCTCAAGTACGGCGTCGACGACCTGCTGCTGGAAGCCGGTGCGCTGCCCGATGCGCCCGAGGCCGACAGCTACTCGACGCTGCGCGCGAGCGCCTACGTGCTGTGGCAGCCGAGCCGCGAATGGGAGCTGCGCGCGGGCGCGCGGCTCGACGGCATGACGCAGCAGGGCGGCTCCGCCGACCACGACGAGCTGCTCGCCGACTACACCGACACCTACGTGCGCTACCGGCGCGGCGACGCCCGCGTCACGCTGGGCGCGCAGACGATCGTCTGGGGGCGCGCCGACGAGATTCCGCTGGCCGACCGCGTCAGCCGCGTCGACCTCACGCGCTTCGTGCTCGACGACCTGCCCGACCGCCGCCGGGCGCAGCTCGCCGCGCGCTGGGAGCAGGGCTTCGGCGACTACAAGCTCGACGCGGTGTGGCTGCCGCTGTTCCGCGCCGCGCAACTGCCGGATTCGGCCAGCGTCTGGAGTCCGATGAACCTGCGCTCGGGCGAGATCATCGGCATCGCCCCCAGCCCGGCGCTCGCCGCCTTCGTGGGGAGCGCCCGCATCGACGAGGACGAGCACGGCAGCGGCGGGGGTGCCGTTCGCCTGACGCGCACCGGCGAGCCGTTCGACTTCGGCGTCACGCTGGCGCGCACCCGGCAGTCGCTGCCGTATTACCGGGTCGGGCTCGCCGACGCGACGCTGACCGCGGTCCATCCCTTCAACAGCTTCGCCGGTGCCGACTTCGAGCTGGTGCGGGGCGGCGTCACCTGGCGGATGGAGCTCGGCTACACCGACGGCGTGCCGGTGACGCTCGCCAGCACCGCGATGGACAGCACCCAGGCGCTCGACTGGATCGGCGCGCTGGAATTCTTCCCCGGCGGCGGCGATACCCGGGTCAACCTGCAGCTCGCCGCCCACGCGCTGCAGACCGACCGCAGCATCCTCGAGCTGAAGGAGTACTACGGCGCCAACGGCGAGATCGAGACGAGCTTCGGGCAGGGACGCTGGAAAGCCGGCGCGCGTTTCTCCGTCGGGCTGAACGTCGACGACGTCTACCTCGGTCCTAAGCTGAGCTACGTCGGCTGGGAGCCGCACGAGCTGTACCTCGCGGCCCACTATTTCGACGGCGAGGCACGCACCCTCGGCGGCTTCCACGAGGATCACTCGCTGGTCACGCTGGGCCTGCGCACCCGGTTCTGACCGGATGCCGCCGTGGCCGTGTTCCTGCAGCAGCGAAGCAGGCCCGCCTGAACGATGCTAGGCGCCTGGATGCGCGGTCGCCGCATGCTGCCGCCGTGGCTGGCGCTGGCGATTCTGCTCGGCCTGCAGCTGGCGGCGCTGCCTTTCCTGTTCAAGATCCACTTCAACAACGCGGGCGACATCTATTCGCCGCCCGACGCGCCGATCATCCAGCTGCGCGAGTCGCTGTTCCGCGAGTTCCCCAGCGACGAGACGCTGATCGCCCTGTTCGAGGGCGACGACCTGTACACCCCGCGGTTCCTCGGTGCGCTCGATCGCGTCGCCGTGACAATGGCGGCGCATCCCGCGGTCGACCGGGTGCTGGCGGTCACCACGGTCGAGCACATCGATGCGAGCGACGACGGCTTCGCCGTGCGGCTGCTGGTCGACCCCGGCGACCTCGAGTCGCGGTCGCCGGCGGAATGGCAGGCGAGGGTGCTCGGCGACGCGCTGGCGCCCGGGGTGATGGCGTCGAAGGACGGGCGGGCGCTGGCGCTGGTCGTGCGCCCCAGGGTGCTGAAGGAGAGCCTGGCGCGCCGCGACATCCAGCTGGCGCTCGACGCCGCCATCAGCGCGGAGAAACTGGACACCTACCGCACCGCGACCGCCGGCACCGTCGCCCAGACGGTCGCGGAACTCGACTCGCTGTGGCGCGACAGCGCGCTGTTCATTCCGCTGACGGTGTTCATCGGGCTGGCGCTGATGTGGTGGGTGGTCGGGCGGATCCGGCCGGTGATCGTCGGCGGCCTGGCGATGGGGACGGTGGTGTCGGTGAGCGTGGCGGGCATCGTCGTCTCGGGGCAGCCGTACACGCCGATCACCGCCATGATCCCCACCCTCATGGCGGCGTACACGACGGCGACGCTGCTGCATCTCTACGCCGGCATCCAGCGCGCGCGCATCGCGCTGCTGCCGCGGCCGAAACGGATCGAACGGGCGCTTTCGGAAACCTTCAAGCCGGGCCTGTTCAACGTGCTGACGACCGGCGCCGGCCTGCTGAGCCTGCTGTGGGTGGACATCCCGCCGGTGCAGACCTTCGGTCTGGCGGGGGCGGTCGGCACGCTGATGGTGTTCCTGGTGGTGTTCATCCTGGTGCCGCCGATCCTGCTGAAGTGGGACGTGCCGCGCTGGCCGCGCCGCCGCTCGGGCCTCGCGCACGCGCGACGGGTCGCCGCGGCCGTCGCCGTGTTCGGTCTGCGTCATTCCAGGGCCGTGCTGGCCACCACGCTGCTGGGGGTGCTGGCGGCGATTCCGTTCGCGCTGCAGGTGAAGGTCGAGTCCAACCTGATCGCGTTCTTCGCGCCCGACCACCCGGTCAGCCGCAGCACCGACCGCGTCGAGGCGCGGCTCTCGGGCGTCAGCACCATGGAGATCGTGCTGACGGCGCCGGGGCGCGACGGCCTCAAGGATCCCGCCACGCTGGCGAGAATCAAGGCCCTGCAGGGCTGGCTCGAGGCGCAGCCGGAAATCGACCGCAGCTTCTCGCTGGTCGAGGTGATCGAGGAGATGAACCGCGCGTTCAGCGGCGAGGATCTCGGCGACGCCGCGCTGCCGACGAACCGCAGGCTCATCGAGCAGCTGCTGCTGATCTACGACGGCGACGATCTCTACGAGCTGGTCAACCGCGAGTTCCAGCGCGGCCGCATCGCGCTCAACCTCAACGTGCACGGCGCCAACGAGATCGGCCGCGTGATCGAGCGCATCGAGGCGCATCTGGCGGCGCACCCGGTCGCCGGCGTCGAGGTCGATATGGCGGGCTTCGGCAAGCTGTTCTCGGACCAGGAGGATCGCATCGTCGACGGCCAGCTCAAGAGCTTCGCCTCGGCGTTCGTGCAGATCCTGCTGCTGCTGGCGCTGCTGTTCCGCTCGCTGCGCGGCGCGCTGATCTGCCTGGTGCCCAACCTCGCGCCGCTGTTCTTCATCTTCGTGGTGATGGGGGTGACCGGGATCGCGCTCGACGTCGCCACCGTGCTGATCGCCGGCGTGGTCCTCGGCATCACCGTTGACGACACGATCCACCTCTACCACGGCTACCTGCACCGGCTGCGGCGGGGCGTGAGCCCGGTGTTCGCGATCATCCGCAGCGTCGAATCCTCCGGGCGCGCGGTGGTGGCGATTTCCATCGTGCTGATCGCGCAGTTCGGCCTGCTGGCGCTGTCCGACTTCCGGCCGACCGCCCACTTCGGCCTGTTGTGCGCGATCGGGCTGCTGGCCGGCCAGGTGTTCGAACTGCTGCTGATGCCGGCGCTGCTGGGCCTGCGCCATCGGCTGCGCTGAGGCGCGCGCCGCCTACTTGATCCCGGCTTTCGCCATCAGGTCGTACAGCGTCGGGCGACTGATGCCGAGCAGTTCGGCCGCCTGGGCGATGTTGCCGCCCGCCTTGGCGAGCGCGCGGGTGACCGCCAGCCGGTCGGCCTCGTCGCGCACCTGCCGCAGGTTGATCGGCTCCGGCCCGGAAGCGCCGGACATGAGCCCGAGGTCGGCCGCCGTCACCTGGCTGCCGTCGGCCATGATCGCCGCGCGCTTGATGAGGTTCTCCATCTCGCGCACGTTGCCCGGCCAGGCGTGCGTCTCGAGCGCGGCGAGCGCGTCGGCGGTGAAGCCCTTGAGGCTGCGGCCGAGCTCGCGCGCGTGGCGCTCGAGGAAGGCCTGCGCCAGCAGCACGGCGTCGCCCGGGCGCTCGCGCAGCGGCGGGATGCTGACGGTGATTTCCGACAGCCGGTAGTAGAGGTCCTCGCGGAAGCTGCCGTCGCGGATCATGCCGGCGAGGTCGCGGTGGGTGGCGCAGACGACGCGCACGTCGACCGGGATCTCGCCGCGGCCCCCCAATCTTTCGATCACGCGTTCCTGCAGGAAGCGCAGCAGCTTGGCCTGCAGCGGCATCGGCAGGTCGCCGATCTCGTCGAGGAACAGCGTGCCTTCGCTGGCGTACTCGATCTTGCCGATGGTCTGCTTGGCGGCGCCGGTGAACGCGCCCTTCTCGTAGCCGAACAGTTCCGACTCGAGCAGGGTGTCGGGGATCGCCGCACAGTTGATCGCGACGAAGCGCCTGCCGGCGCGCGGCGACAGCTCGTGCACCCCGCGCGCGAGCACTTCCTTGCCGGTGCCGGACTCGCCGAGCAGCAGCACGGTGGCGTTGGCCGGGGCGACCTTCTCGACGGTGCGGCACACCTTTAGCATCGGCTCGCTCGCGGTGATCAGGCCCGCCAGCGCGGTCGCGGCCTGGCGCGCGGCGAGCCGGCGGTTCTCGACTTCGAGCGCGTGGACGTGGAGCGCGCGCGCGATCATCAGCTTCAGCACCTCGGGCTCGAACGGCTTCTGGAAGAAGTCATAGGCGCCGAGGCTGATCGCCCTGACCGCGTTCGCGCGGTCGAGGTTGCCGGTGACGACGATGACCTTGGTGAGCGGCGCGAGCGACAGGATCTGCTGCAGCGTGGCGAGCCCCTCGGTGGCGCCGTCGGCGTCGGGCGGCAGGCCGAGGTCGAGCAGCACCACGGCCGGCTCGACCCGGCGCAGCTGGGCGATGGCGGCGTCGCGGTCGCCCGCCGTCACGATCTCGTACTCGTCGAGGCTCCATTTGAGTTGCTTCTGCAGGCCGGGGTCGTCTTCCACCAGCAGGACCTTGGCTTTGGCTTCGCTCATGCGCTTACTTCCACGTTGGCAGGGTTGTCGTCGAGGGGCAGGCTGATCCGGAAGCGGGTGCCGCGGCCCGGCGTGCTCTCCACCGCCAGTTGCCCGCCCAGCGCGCGGACGGTCTCGCGGCATTCGTAGGCGCCGATGCCCATGCCGGCGCCCTTGGTCGAGTCGAACGGCTGGAACAGCCGGGTGCGGATGAACTCCTCGTCCATGCCGCTGCCGGTGTCGGCGACCTCGATCACGGCCTGGCCCGCGTCTGCATAGGCACGCAGCGAGACGCGGCCGCCGTCGGGCGTCGCTTCCAGCGCATTCTGCAGCAGGTGGCCGATCGCGCGGCCCAGCTGCTCGCGGTCGGCCCGCACCGTCAGGCCGGCGTCGGCGAGGTCGAGCTGCGGCCGCAGCCTGAACGCCTGTTTGCTGGCGGCGGCGTCACGCACGACGTCGGCGACCGCGACCGCTTGCGCGTGGCCCCGTGCCTCCCCCCGGCGCAGCTGCGCCAGCACCTTGTTCATGCGCGCGACCGCGCTTTCCACCGTCTCCAGCATGTCGGCCTGGAATTCCGGATTGTGCTTGTGCTTCTCGGCGTTGGCGAGCAGCAGCGAAAGCTGGGCGACCAGGTTCTTCAGGTCGTGGATGACGAAGGTCGTGGTGCGATTGAACGACTCGAACTGGCGCGCGACGATCAGCTGGTTGGCGGCGCGCATCTGGGCGAGGTGCGCCGCGGCCTGGCGCGCCGCGACCTTGATGAGGTCGCTCACTTCCCAGTTGAGGCCGACCCGGCCGAGCGAATGCTTGAGCACGACGAAGCCGAGCAGGTCGTCGTGCAGCTGCAGCGGCACGACCAGCCACGCGTCGTCGGCGTCGCGGATCCAGGAAGGCGGGGCGAGGTCGCCGTAGTGCTCCGGGCGGTCCCGCAGCTCGTCGAGGTCGACCACCCACTGCCGGTCGGCGAGCCAGCGGACGAAGGGCGAGCCGGCCGGCTCGGCGCCGTCGAGCTCGCCCCAGTTCCAGTGGGCGGCGCGCTGGAACCCGGCTTCGCCCTCGCGCAGCCACAGCGCGCCGCCGGGGCACTCGAGCAGCCTCGCCAGCGCCTGCACCGCACGCTCGCAGAGTTGTTCGCCGGGCTTGCCCTCGGACAGCGCGCGGGTGAACTTGAGCCATTCCTCGCGGTAGTCGTAGCGGTAGCTGAAGAAGTGCTTGGACAGGAAGACCCGCAGCCGTGCCCGCAGCGTGCCCGACACCATCAGCAGCACGAGCAGCATCGCCGCCGCGAACAGGAACACCGTCAGCACGACATCGCCCCATTCGCCGCCGAACAGGCGCAGGTAGTAGCCGGCGCCGGCGATCAGCAGCAGGTAGATGCCTGCGCCGAGCAGGCTGGCGGTGTGGAAGGCCATGCTGCGCGACAGCCCGACCGGCGCCGACCACTCGGGATTGCGCGCCGCCGACACCGCGATCAGCGGCGCCACCAGCGCGGCGACGTAGCCGCGCGCCACCCATACCTGGGCGTCGAGCGCGTGGAACAGCGCAGCGTTCGCGTACAGCAGGAAGTCGTAGACGAACAGCCCGCCGAGGCCGAGGCAGAGAAACTTGATCGCCCAGCGGTCTTCCGGCCGGGTGCTGCGGTAGACCTGCTCGACCAGCACGAGGCCCAGGACCGCGAGCAGCAGCAGGGTCAGGTTGGCCGCCTGCTGCGCGAGCTCGGGGGAGGCGAGGGCGACGGCGATCGCCGGAAACAGGCTGGCGAGCAGCAGGGCAGCGACCAGCACGGCGCCGAGCGCACCGATCGCGCGCAGCGGGCCGGGAAGCCGGGTGCCGGCGGGCAGGCGCAGGTGCAGGATGTGGAGCAGCAGCAGCAGCCAGGCGCCGTTGCGGGCGACCTCGGCGGCGAGCACCAGCTGCGGCGGCAGCCTCCCCGAGACGCCGAGCACCAGCAGGGCGCCCCAGGCGGCGCTGAGCGCGGTGGCGAGCACCAGCAGGCGTCCCTGCGGGCGCCGCCGCCAGCTGAACACGATGAGGCCCGACAGGGCCAGGAAGGCCAATGCCGCCAGGGCATAACCGGCGGCGGCGATGAGCAGCAGGGATTCGGTCATGTTCGGCGTCGCCGGGGCGGGCTCAGCGCACGCCCTTTCCCCACAGCACCACCTGCGCGGTCTGGAACAGGATCATGAGATCGAGGAACAGGCTGTGATTCTTCACGTAGTAGAGGTCGTACTGCAGCTTGTGCATCGCGTCCTCCTCGGTCGCGCCGTAGGGGTAGCGCACCTGGGCCCAGCCGGTGATGCCCGGCTTCACGGTGTGGCGCACGCCGTAGTAGGGGATCTTCTGCGTCAGGTCCTGCACGAAGTAGGGGCGTTCGGGGCGCGGGCCGACGAAGCTCATGTCGCCGAAGAAGACGTTGAAGATCTGCGGCAGCTCGTCGATGCGGGTGCGCCGGATGAAGCGCCCGGTGAGCGTCACGCGGCTGTCGTTCTGGCGCGCCCACAGCGGCCTGCCGTCCTTCTCTGCGTCGACGCACATGCTGCGGAACTTGAGGATGGTGAAGCTGCGGCATCCCTGGCCGACGCGCTCCTGGCGGTACAGCACGGGGCCGCGGCTCTCCAGCTTGATCGCCAGCGCGGCGAGCGCCATCACCGGCAGGCAGACGACCAGCATGGCCGCGCTGACCACCAGGTCGAACAGGCGCTTGGCGGTGTCGCGCAGCATGCCCTGGTCGAAGCCGTCGGACAGGATCATCCAGCTCGCGTTCATCGAGTCGAGCTGCAGGTGGCCGTTTTCGCGCTCGAAGAAGCTCGACAGCTCGAGCACGCGGATGCCGCGCAGCTTGCACTTCAGCAGCTCCTGGACCGGGATGCCGCCGCGGCGGTCGCGCACCGCGAGGACGATTTCGCCGATCTGCAGGCGCTCGACCAGTTCCGGCAGCGGCTCGGTGGTGTCGAGAATGCGGGTGTGGTCGACGAAATGATGACTGCCGCCCATCGCGAGGTAGCCGACGACCTGCACGTTGGTGGCGTGACCGCGCTTGGCGAGCAGCGATTCGATGTGCGCTGCCCGGCTGCCGGTGCCGATCACCAGGGTGCGGGTCTTCAGCGAGGCCGAACGCACCCAGCGTACGAACAGGGTGCGGCTCAGCAGGATGCCCAGCAGCGCGATCCCGAAGCCCAGCAGGAACGCGCCGCGGCCGACCAGCAGGCCGGGGAAGAAGTAGAACAGCAGGCTCATCACCAGCAGGCCGAGGCCGAAGCTCAGGCCGAGGCGCTGCAGCAGCGCGCGCAGGCCGCCCTGCCACTCCAGGTCGTAGAGGCCGGCGGCCGTCATCAGCCCCAGCATGACCGCGGTGAAGGTCAGCGCCTTCGGCAACAGCGGCTGCAGGTCGCTCGGCATCACCTGCAACTCGTGGAAGCGCGCGCCGGCCCCTGCATAGATCGCGCCGCCGAGAATGAGCGACTCGATGAGCACCAGCAGCAGCAGGTTCAGGGGCACGTAGTGCCGGAAGAATCGAATCACGGCCGTTCAGTCAGAAGAGTGATGGTTGGTTGTCAGCATCTTCCATGCCAGAGCCGGCCGAGAACTCGCGTCAGATCAAGGCCCGAACCTGTGGAAGACGTGCGCGCCGCGGGCTGCCGTCTGCCTGCGTGCGCTTCATTTTTCGTAATTCAGTTTCAGGATAGACAACAAGATCGACCGCTGCGCGCGGGTCCTCGATCAGGAAGCGCGGATAGACGCGGCCGGGGGCGTCGGCCGCGCGCAGTTCGCCGGCCTGGTAGGGCAGGTTCATGCGCATCAGCAGGAATTCGACGTCCTTCTGGTGATCGGTGAACAGCTGCAGGTTGACGTCGGCGTGCGGCCCCGCCGTGCCGTTGAGCACCGGCCCCGTCAGGTGGGGGTCGAAGTCCGCGAGCTGCTCCATGTATTCGATGGCGGTCTGCCGCAGCAGGGCCAGTTGTGCGCGGGTCTCGTCGGCCTGATAGAGCGCCTGGTAGCTGCGCAGCGCCTCCTCGACTTGCTGGTTGTCGGGCAGGTTGCCGCTGTCGGGCGCGCCGAGCTGGCGCGCCGCCTTGCGCTTGGCGCTGCCGTAGTCGAGGCTGCCGTCCTCGGCCAGCATGCGCGCCGCTGCGTGCGCGATGCGGCGGCGCATGTCCTGGTGCTTCACAGCTTGACCCAGGGAATGAAGCCCATCGGGTCGTCCCTGCTTTCGGCCCCCGGGGCGGCGGCCGGCGGCTCTGCGGCGGGGGTGGCCGGCGCGTCGCGCATGAAAGGATCGCTCAGGTCGTCCGGGATCCATTCGGCGACCGGCGCCTCGGGCGGCGGGAACTCCTGGTAGAAGTGCTCGACCATGCCTTCCGCACCGAGCGCGCCGGCGATCCGGCCGAACACCGTCTCGGACATGCGGTTGCCGGTGGCGGGGTCGATTTTCACGCTGATGATGCCGTCGGGCATGGTCCACCCGGTCTGCGGAACGCCCTTCAACGCGCTGCCCATGAAATTGATCCAGATCGGCAGCGCGGACTGCCCGCCGGTTTCGTTGCGCCCCAGCGGGCGCGGCTGGTCGTAGCCCATCCAGGTGATGGCGACGAGGTCGGGGGTGTAGCCAGCGAACCAGGTGTCGCGGGCCTCGTTGGTGGTGCCGGTCTTGCCGGCAAGGTCGCTGCGGCCGAGCTGGCCGGCGCGCGCGGCGGTGCCGGAGCGGGTGACGTCCTGCATCATGCTGGTCATCAGCCACGCGTTGCGCGCGTCGATCACGCGCGGCGCGTCGCCGCCGGCCTGCGGCTGGCTGGCCTTCATCAGCAACTGGCCGTCCTTGTCGTACACCTTGTCGATCAGGTAGGGCCTGACGCCGTAGCCGCCGTTGGCGAACACGCTGTAGGCGGCCGCCATCTGCAGCGGGGTGACGCTGCCGGCGCCCAGCGCCATGGTCAGGTACGGCGGATGGCGCGCCGGATCGAAGCCGAAGCGGCGGATGTAGTCGCGCGCGTAGACCGGGTCGATGCTCTGCAGGATGCGCACCGACACCAGGTTGAGCGACTTGGTCAGCGCCGTGCGCATGCGCACCTGGCCGCTGGTGGTGCCGTCGTAGTTCTTCGGCGTCCACGCCTCGCCGCCGGTTTCCTCGGCGGTCAGCGACAGCGGGGCGTCGTCGATCATGGTCGCCGGCGTGTAGCCCTTTTCCAGCGCGGCCGAATAGATGAACGGCTTGAAGCTGGAGCCCGGCTGCCGCCAGGCCTGGGTCACGCGGTTGAACTTGTTGCGGTTGAAGTCGAAGCCGCCGACCAGCGCGGTGATCGCGCCGTTCTTCGGATTGACCGCGACCAGCGCGGCCTCGACCTCGGGCTGCTGCGCCAGCCGCCATTGCGGCGTCTTGCCGTCCACGGCCTGCACGCGGACCACCGCCCCGGGCGACAGCTGCCGCCCCTTCTTGCCGGCTTGCCAGCTCGCCACCCACTTGAGCGAGGCGCCGGTGATCTCGACCACCTTGCCGTCCGGCAGCTGCGCGCGGATCAGCTTGGGATTGGCGCTGACGACCACCGCCGGCAGCAGGTTGTTGACCGGCGAGAGGTCTTCGAGTGCGGTGTCGATCGCCGCCTTGCGCTGCGCCGCGTCGTCGGGCAGGGCGATCTGCTTTTCCGGGCCGCGGTAGCCGTGGCGCTGGTCGTAGTCGGCGATTCCCTGCCACAGCGCCTGGTTGGCAGCCGCCTGCTGCGCGCGCACCAGCGTGGTGACCGCCTTGTAGCCCGAGCTGTAGATGGCCTCGCCGTACTTCTCGAACAGCGCCTGGCGCACCATTTCGGCGGCGTAGTCCGCGACCACCTCGGTCTGCTGCCGCTGCTGGCGGATCACCAGCTTCTGCTCGACCGCCGCCTTCCAGGTCGGCTGGTCGATGAACTTGAGCGTCTTCATGCGCCCGAGGACGTATTCCTGGCGCGCCTTGGCGCGCGGGAAGTTGACGACCGGGTTGTAGCGCGACGGCGCTTTCGGCAGGCCGGCCAGCATGGCGACCTCGGCCAGCGACAGGTCCTTCATCGGCTTGCCGAAGTAGGTGCGGGCCGCGGCCTCGAAGCCGTAGGCGCGCTGGCCGAGGTAGATCTGGTTGATGTAGAGCTCGAGAATCTTGTCCTTCGACAGGTTGTGCTCGATCTTCATCGCCAGCATCGCCTCCGACAGCTTGCGGCTGAAGGTCTTCTCGTTCGACAGGAAGAAGTTGCGCGCCACCTGCATGGTGATCGTGGAGGCGCCTTCCTTGGCGCCGCCCGACAGCAGGTTCGAGCCCGCCGCGCGCAGCACGCCGAGGGTGTCGACGCCGCCGTGGCGGTAGAAGCGCTCGTCCTCGGCGGCGATGATCGCCTGCTTCATGTGGGCGGGCACCTTGTCGATGGCGACGAAGGCGCGGCGCTCCTCGCCGAATTCGCCGATCAGCGCGCCGTCAGCGGTATAGACGCGCAGCGGCTGCTTGGGCCGGTAATCGGTCAGTGCCTCGAGCGGCGGCAGGTTGGGGTAGATCAGCGCGGCCGCCAGGCCGGCCAGCGCGGTGCCGACCACGCCGAGGCTGACGACGAGTGCGAGTGCGTAATGCCACCATTTGGAAAACATCCGGTTCCTTCAAAGAGATGCCTAAAGTTTTCGCCGATTATAGGCGCTAGTGGTGTTGGAAAACGGACACCGACTTTCAGCGAATGACGGGCGGCGAGAAAAAAACTGTTAAAAACCATGGGTTGTTGCTAGCATCTCAAAAAATTTAACAAGAAAAAGCGCCAACCCATAGAAGCGTAAAGGAAAATCCTTACACATGAATATCAGCTTGGACTTTCTGTCCCCCAAGGCCCTGCCCATCATCGGCCTCGACATCAGCACGACCGCGGTCAAGCTGGTCGAACTGTCCGAGGCGGGCAAGGGCCGGCTGCGGGTTGAGCGTTACGTGATCCAGCCCCTGCCGAAGGACGCGGTGACCGACGGCAACATCGCCAATCTCGACCAGGTGGCCGACACCGTGCGAACGGCGTGGAAAGCCCTCGGCAGCCGCATCAAGAACGTGGTGCTCGCGCTGCCGTCGTCGGCGGTCATCAGCAAGAAGATCCTGGCGCCGGCGAGCCTCAAGGGCACCGACCTGGAGAATCAGGTCGAGACCGAGGCCAACCAGGTGATCCCCTTTTCGCTCGACGAGGTGAACCTCGACTTCCAGGTGCTCGGCGAGTCGCCGAGCAGCCCGGACGACGTGCAGATCCTGCTCGCCGCGGCGCGCAAGGAGAAAGTCGAGGAACGGGTCGCTGCGGTCGAGGCGGCCGGCCTCAAGGCCCTGATCATGGACGTCGAGAGCTACGCCACGCAGACCGCGTACGAGCAGATCGCCCACCTGCTGCCTGGCGGCGGCGCGGGCCTCACGGTGGCGATCATCGACATCGGCGCGCAGAACATGCACATCAACATCCTCCACGACAACGAGTCGGTATACCTGCGCGAGCACGGCTTCGGCGGCGACCAGCTCAGCACCGAGATCGCGCGCCGCTACGGCATGAGCGGCGAGGAGGCGGAGAACGCCAAGCGCAAGGGCACGCTCCCCGAGAGCTACGACGTCGAGGTGCTGCAGCCCTACAGCGAGACGCTGGCGATGGAAATCGGCCGTGCGCTGCAGCTGTTCACCACCTCGACTCAGTACCGCAAGGTCGACCAGATCCTGCTCGCCGGCGGCGGCGCCATGATCGCGGGCATCGACGACGTCGTCGGCCAGCGTACCGGCACGCCGACGATGGTCGTCAACCCGTTCGCCGACATGGCTGTCGGCTCCAAGATCCGGCCGCAGGCACTGAGTGCCGACGCGCCGTCCCTTTTCGTCGCCTGTGGCCTCGCCATGCGGAGGTTCGATTCCCAATGATCCGCATCAACCTACTCCCCCACCGTGAACTCGCGCGCGCCGCCCGGCGCCGCCAGTTCAACGCCATGCTCGCCGTCGCGGTGGCGGCCGGCGTGCTCGTCGTCGTGCTCGGCCACTTCGTGATCGACGCGCGGCAGTCGGCGCAGCAGGCGCGCAACAGCTTCCTCGAACAGGAAATCGCCAAGCTCGACGTGCAGATCGGCGAAATCAAGAAGATCCGCGAGCAGACCCAGGCCCTGCTGGAGCGCAAGCAGGTCGTCGAGACGCTGCAGGCGAACCGCACCGAAGTGGTCCACCTGGTCGACCAGATGATCCGGCTGCTGCCCGACGGGCTGTATCTCAAGTCGTTCCGCCAGACGGGCGACGTCGTCACCATCAGCGGCTACACCCAGTCCAGCGCTCGCGTCTCGACGCTGATGCGCAGCCTGAACGATTCGGAGTGGTTCGATTCGGCCAATCTGGTCGAGATCAAGGCCGCCACCGTCAATAACGCGCGCGCCAACGAGTTCGTGCTGACCGTCAAGCAGACGCGCCCGCAGGCGGACGACGCGAACGGCAAGGGGGACAAGGCATGAACCTGAACGAGCTGAACAACCTCGACCTCAAGACGCTGGCCGACTGGCCGCTGCCGAGCAAGCTGGTGGCGCTGGCGCTGCTGTGCGTCGCCATCGTCGCGGCCGGCTGGTGGTTCGACTGGCGCGGCGGCATGGAGACGCTGGAAGCGTCGAAGCAGAAGGAAACCGAGCTGCGCGCCGTTTTCACCACCAAGAAGAACCAGGCGATCAACCTCGAGGCCTACAAGAAGCAGCTGGCCGACATCCAGCAGGCCTTCGGCGCGCTGCTCAAGCAGCTGCCCAACAAGCAGGAAATGGATGCGCTGATCACCGACATCAACCAGGCGGGCCTCGGGCGCGGCTTGCAGTTCGAGCTGTTCCGGCCCAGCGGCGAGATGGTGTCCGAGTTCTACGCCGAGACGCCGATCGCGGTCAAGGTCAACGGCGGCTACCACGACGTCGCCGCCTTCGTCAGCGACGTCTCCAAGCTGTCGCGCATCGTCACGATGCACAACCTCGCGATGGTGCCTGGCAAGGAGGGCGTGCTGAACATGGACGCCACCGTCAAGACCTATCGCTACCTCGACGAGGAAGAGATGGCCGCCCGTAGACAACAAGCCAAGGAGCCGCGGAAATGAAGCGCCTGGTCAGCATCGCATTCGTATTGGGCCTGACCGGCTGCACCGGCAGCGGCATGGACGACCTGCAGGCCTTCGTCGCCGAGAGCGGCCGCGACATGCAGGGCAAGATCGAGCCGCTGCCCGAGGTCAAGGTGTACGAGCCGTTCAGCTACGCGGCCTTCGACCTCCCCGACCCGTTCAAGCCGAGAAAGCTCACGACCGGCGGGGGCGGCGCAGGGCCGCAGCCCGACTTCAACCGTCCGAAGGAGCCGCTCGAGACCTTCTCGCTGGAGACCCTGAAAATGGTCGGGATGCTGTCGAAGCGCGGCGTCGCCCATGCGGTCATCAAGACGCCGGACAATACCGTCTACCACGTGAGGAAGGGCAATTACGTGGGCCAGAACTACGGCCTCATCACGCAGATCGGCGACAGCGAGGTGGCGCTGCGTGAAATCATCCAGGATAGCGCAGGCGACTGGTCCGAGCGCAACAGCACCCTGATTCTGCAGGAATAATTTGTAAAAAGAGGCTGACATGAACGTATTGCCCAGAATTGCCCAGAAACTGTCCCGCCATCTGGCCGGGATCGCCCTGTTCACCGGACTCGCGCTGCAGCCTGCCGTGCACGCTGCCGACGCGCCCACCGGCAACGCGGTCCAGAGCGTCGAGGCGACGACGCTGCCGGGCGGCAAGGTCGTGGTGCGGGTCAACCTGCAGAAGGCGCTGGCCGACACCCCCGCCGGCTTCACCGTCGGCAATCCGCCACGCATCGCGCTGGACCTGCCCGACACCCGCAACGCCATGGGGCGCAACACCGTCGACGCGAACCTCGGCCCACTGGTCAACCTCAACGTGGTCGAGGCCGGGACGCGCACCCGCCTGGTGCTGAACCTGAACAAGTCGGTCGGCTATGAAGCCAGGCTCGACGGCAATTCGCTGCTCATCTCGCTGGGCGAAGCCGGTGCCAGCGCCGCGCCGGTGAACGTCAGCCCGCGCTTCGCCGAGGCGGCGCCGGGGGCCGCGCGTCACAGCATCCGCGACGTCGATTTCCGCCGCGGCGCTTCCGGCGAGGCACGCATCGTGACCACGCTTTCCGACGCGCAGGCCGGCATCAACATCCGCCAGCAGGCCAACGGCGTCGTCGTCGACTTCATCGGTACCGACCTGCCGCAGGCCCTGCAGCGTCGTCTCGACGTGACCGACTTCGGCACGCCGGTACAGACGATCGAAACCTATCCGCTGGGCGACAACACGCGGATGCTGATCCAGCCCAAGGGCGGCTGGGAGTATTCGGCCTACCAGACCGACAACAGCTTCATCGTCGAGGTCAAGCCGGCCACCGACAGCCAGAAGAAGACGGCCGACGGCAAGGTCAAGTACGTCGGCGAGAAGCTCTCGCTCAACTTCCAGAACGTCGAGGTGCGCTCGGTGCTGCAGGTCATCGCCGACTTCACCGGCCTCAACATCGTCGCCAGCGACACCGTCGGCGGCAACCTGACGCTGCGCCTGAAGGACGTGCCGTGGGACCAGGCGCTCGACCTCATCATGCAGGCCAAGGGACTCGACAAGCGCCGCAACGGCAACGTCATCTGGGTCGCGCCCAAGGACGAGCTGATGGCCAAGGAAAAGCTCGAGTACGAAGCCCGCTCGGCGGTGGCGGATCTCGAGCCCCTGACCACCGAGTACATCCAGCTCAACTACATGCGGGCGGATGAAGCCCAGACCATGCTGTACGGCTTCGCCTCCGGCGCCTTCCTCGCGTCCGCCGGCAACAACGCGGTGAACTGCTCGGCGCAGGCCCAGGGCCTGGGCGGCGCGGCCGTGGCGCAGGCCTCGCAGCAGGGCAAGGGCGAGAACGACCAGAAGGTCCTGACCAAGCGGGGCCGTGCCACCTACGAGCTGAAAACCAACACCCTGATCATCACCGACACCCCGAGCAAGATCCAGGAAGTCCGTGAACTCCTCGCGCGCCTCGATGTGCCGGCGCGCCAGGTGATGATCGAGGCGCGGGTGGTGGTCGCGACCGACGGCTGGAGCCGCGACCTGGGCGCACGCCTGAATTTCACCCAGGCCACGACGGGCGATCTGTGGGGCGATCCCTACCGTGCCGGCGCTGCCGGAATCGGCCAGGCGCTGCCGCAGGTCGTCGGTGCCGCCGACATGACGCTGTCGCTGCTGAACCTCGCCAACGGCAACCTGCTGAGCCTTGAGCTGCGGGCGCTGGAGGCGGAAGACCGCGGCAAGGTGATCTCCAACCCGCGCGTGATGACGTCGAACCAGAAGCCGGCGGTGATCCTCAACGGCACGCAGATCCCGTACATCACGCCGGGTACCGCGAACAACCCCGCCACGGTGACGTTCAAGGACGCCTTCCTGTGCCTGCTGGTCGACCCGCAGATCCTCAACAACGACGCGATCATCCTGACCGTCGAGGTGCAGAAGGACGCGGTGCGCGATATCCAGAACATCGGCGACAACCCGGCGATCGACACCAAGCGGATCAAGACCCAGGTGCGCGTCAACAACGGCGAGACCCTGGTGCTCGGCGGCATCTTCGACGGCAGCGAAGCCTCGACCGTGAGCAAGGTGCCGCTGCTCGGCGACGTGCCGGTGTTCGGCAACCTGTTCAAGACCACCGGCAAGTCGAACAGCAAGACCGAGCTGATCATCTTCATCACGCCGCGCATCATCGACGAGCGGCTGTCGCTCCGCTGAGGCGCGGCTTTCCGGAAAGGCGCGGGCGTTGCCCGCGCTTTTTTTTCGGCCAAACCAGGGCTTCGTGTGCCGCGGTCGAATCGGCCGCGCTCCATTAGAATGGCGCCATGAGCAAGCGAGACAACCTCTTCCTCGTCGGGTTGATGGGGGCAGGCAAGACCACCGTGGGGCGGCTGCTGGCCAAGCACTACGGCTGTACCTTCTACGACTCCGACCACGAAATCGAGGCGCGCACCGGCGTCAAGATCCCGGTCATATTCGAGATCGAGGGGGAAGCGGGCTTCCGCAAGCGCGAGGAGGCGATGATCGCCGAACTGGCGGGCCTGTCGGGCGTCGTGCTCGCCACCGGGGGCGGGGCCGTGCTGTCGGCGGCGAATCGCGAGGCCCTGCGAAAGAACGGACTCGTGATCTATCTGCGCGGCAGCCCCGAGCATCTGTACGAACGCACGCGCCACGACCGCAACCGCCCGCTGCTGCAGACCGAGGATCCGCTCGCGAAGCTGCGCGAGCTGTACCGGCAGCGCGACCCGCTGTATCGCGAGGTGGCCGACATCGTGGTCGACACCGGCCGCCAGGGCGTAGCGGGCATGACCCGCGTGCTGTGCGGCAAGCTCGATCTGCTGCGTTCCGGCTTGTCTGAAGAAGACGTCCCTAACGCGCCCGCCACCAGGTCTTGAACCGTTGCCAAGGGCCAGGCGCGGGAGCGGCGCCTGCCGCGTTGACAGGACCGATGTGGACCTGTTGCGTGCCGGATTGCAGACGGACGCCCTGCTCGCCGGTCTTGAACCACCAGCGCCGGACGTGACCGCCGGCGTCGATTTCCACCCCGTTCCCCTCGACGCCATCCAGGCGTCGAATCAACGGGGCGCTTTCGTCGCCGTCGAGTCGCGGAATCAGGACGACCAGGAACTCGTCCTCGCTTGCCGGCACCGAGGGCGATAACTCGATTCGCCATGCGCCGGCTTCGGTAGGCTGCCCTTTGCGGGCGATGGCCTGGTCGAGCGTTCCGTCTTCGTCGTAGTTTTTCCCGTCGACCCAGAATTCGAAGCCTGGACCGCCGACCACGTTGAAGGCGGGGCGAGCGGGCAGCAGCACTTCGCCGCGCAGCGTGCCGCCACGGGTCTGGCGTGCCGGCTCAGGGGGCACGCGCACCGCAAACCGGTTGCCACGTATCGAAGGCTCGTGCTGCGTGTGCAGCAACCAGCGCTTGCGGAATTCGGGTCTGCTGGCGCGAACGACGTCGCGCACGATCACGACATCGGCAAGGCGGTCGTAGACGACGGTGCGCCACATCCGCTCGACGCGGCGGGTGCGGTGGGAAAATTCTCCTGCACCCGACTGCGCGTTGGTATAGGCCGGGGTCAGGTCGGCGATGGCGACGACGCTGTCGTGTCCCTCGAAACAGCGCTGCATCACGCCGGTGTGATAGATCTCGCGCTTGTCCAGCCATTCGCCGAGATCGAGCGGTGCCGATTCGATCCCCCATCCCGACCCGATGCGGCGCTGGCCCCCGTCGTTGGCGATGGCCCGCAGCGTCGTGCCGCTGGCGACTGCCGTGTCATCCGGATCGGTGACGGTGACCAGATTGTGGGCGATGCTTTGATACGCATAGTTCATGTGGTGATCCGAGCCGTACTTCGGCCCATAGAAGCCGCTGTCCAGCGCCAGCCCGCCGCCCTTGTAGAGGGTGAATGCGCCCTGGTCGAGATGCGTGTGCGACCAGTAGTTGTCGCCCGCCTTGAAGGTCAGATAGGTGGCGTCGGGGCTCCAGTCGCTGCGTGCCACGACCATGCCGATGCCTTCGAAGTGCTTTGCCAGAGGCAGATCGCGACGCGCGTCCGGCTTCAGCAGGTCGGCGTCGGTCAGCGGGCCCCACGGCCAGCTGCTGGGTTCGGGGCGCGGTTTGGGGGGGCGCAGATTGTAGGCCGGCGCATGACGAAATTCGAGGGCGAGCGGCACGACATCGGGCACGATGCGGTCGAAGAAGCCGGCATCGCCCCAACGGAAATCCGTGCCATCCGGGCGCTTGCGGTAGGTCACGAAATCGAGAAAACCGCGCAGGCCGGGCTCCGTCCTGAACAGGTCTTCCCCGGTCGCGCTGCGCCACATGGCAGGCACCTGATAGATCGCCTGGCCGATACCGATTCCCACGTACTCGCCCCCTTCGTGCCAGCCTCCGCTCGGCCCCATGATCTGCCGCCAGGCCGGCAGGACCCGGTGTTTCCAGAGGTCGTAGGTGAATCGCATGTTCAGTTCGCCCCGCGGGTCGTCGCCGTAAAGCGCGAGGTTGGAGGCCATCAGCGCCTGGAAGGGGCTGTTGTACAAATAAACGTTGTACGGGGACAGCCGCTCCTTGCGGATGTAGTTCACCAGATAGCCCACCCCCTCGGCCAGCTTCTCCCGCAGGGCGTCCCGCTGCGAGGCATCCCACTGTTCGTACAGCCAATCGTAGGCTTGCGCGATCGGCTTGGCCTGGTCGTGGCCGCGATAGGTGTATTGCAGCGCCATGAGGCGCCGGTGCAGCAGGGCGAGATCCTGGCTGCCCGGCTCGATGTAGGCCATCAAAATGACGGCCCAGAGATGCCCTGCCCCGCCCTCCGCGAAACCGCGGGTCTGGCGGAACCAGTCCGGGTTCTCCTGGCGGAGGCGCAGGATGTCTTCTCGGCTCGGATGAGGAAGGCGCGGATGGGCGTAGCGAAAGCCGGTGAGCGTGATTTCTGCAAGGCCCTCCGGGGCGGGCAGCATGGTTCGGCCGCGGTCGTCGGTCGCCATTCGAACCTGGCTTCCAGCCATCCATCCGGCGAGGCTCGTTGAAATCACGATGACGGCGAGCACGGGCGCCGCCCAGCGCAGGGTGCGCCCGCGGGGAGGCGGCGCGGCAGGGGACGGCTTGCCGCGCGTTTCCGCGTACAGCCAGGGCAGCATCCACCCCAGCACTGCCAGCAGTACGTCGGTGATGTCGGCATAGCGGCCCGGGATCGACTGCTGCAGCCACTCCATCAGGAACGCGAAGGCGGCCACCAGTGCGCCGCCTGCCAGCATGGCGGCTGTGCGCCAGCGCCAGACGGTCAGCCATCGCGTCAGCAGGCCCAGCGCCATGAAAGGCCACAGCGTTTCGAGGATGTCCAGCATGCCGGAGAGGGTGCCGACCTGGCCGCCGAAAGGAACCCAGTTCATCGGGGAGGTCGCGGCAGCCTTGCCGGGTTCGAACTGCGCCAGCGCGTGCGCCGTCAGCAATGCCCCCATCGCGACCAGACTGCGGGCAGCCGGTGTGCGGGCTGGAAACCAGACCAGCAGGATGGCGCCGCTCGCCCACCCGAGCAGGGTCTCCAGGCTGAGGTGCCTGCCTACGGCGGGGACCTTGTAAAGCAGTACCGCCAGGCTGAAGACGAGGAAGGGCCAGATCAGCGCCCGTTTTGCCGCAGCGCGGGCAAGGAGGCCGAGCGCCAGGATCTGCAGGCCAGCCTCGATGGCCCGAAGCGGCTCGAACGTTGCCGGGTGACGCAGGGTATTGCCCAGCGGCTTCAGGCCAGCCTTCATGCTGCCCCAGTCGAGCGACGGCACGAACGGCGCGGCTTGCGTCAGGGCCCACAGCAGCAGGATGGCCAGCGCAAGATTGGCCAGGCTGCCTTCGGTGAACCAGTCCTCACGCCATGATAAGAATTTGCGGCCGATCGCCAGGCGGGGGTCGACCGCCGCGGCGAGCAGCGCACCCGCGAAAGCGCCGGCGGTGTTGGTGACCCAGTCGAGCAGGGAGGGAACCCGGCTCGGCAACGCCGACTGCAGCGTCTCGAGCGTGAAGCTCAGTCCGCTCCCGATCAGGCAGGCCAGTGCCACGGCGATGACCGTGCCGACGCGTGCGCGCATCGACGCCGCGAGGAACAAGCCCAGCGGGACGTAGGCCAGAAGGTTGACGAACAGGTCCGCCCGCGAGGGATTTTGCGGCCAGTCCGTCATGATAGGATTGGTCCAGCCCCACAGCGGGGGTTCCCATTCGTCGAGCGGGAACAGGGTGCCGTAAACGACGAGCAGCCCGTATGCTAACGCAAGCCAGAGCATTGCCGATCCCGGCCGGGATGATCGCCGGGCGTTTTGTCGTGGGGCCATTAACAGATTCTAGTCAACCAGAATGACTGCTCGTGTGATTGACGTCTTCAACGGCGATGCCGACGGCCTCTGCGCGCTGCACCAGTTGCGCCTGGCCGACCCCGCCGACGCCGAACTGATCACCGGCCCCAAGCGCGACATCAGCCTGCTGCAGCGGGTCACGGCCGGCGCCGGCGACCAGGTCACCGTGCTCGACATCGCACTGTCGAAGAACCGTGAAGCCCTGGACAGACTGCTGGAGGCCGGCGCACAGGTCCGTTACTTCGACCACCACCAGCCCGGCGACATCCCGGCCCATCCGCGCTTCGAGCCGCACATCGACACCGATGCCAATGTCTGCACCGCGCTGCTGGTGAACGATTTCCTGCAGGGCAGGCAACTGCCCTGGGCGGTGACCGCCGCGTTCGGCGACAACCTCGCCGACGCCGCGCGCCGGGCGGCCGCGCCGCTGGGGTTCACCGACGCGCAGCTGGCAGCGCTGCAGTCGCTCGGCGAATGCCTCAACTACAACGGCTACGGCGACACCCTCGACGACCTCTTTTTCGATCCTGCCGAGCTCTACCGGCAGTTGCGCCCGTACGCCGATCCGTTCGCCTTCATCGCCGAGTCGCCCGCCTATCGGGTGCTGAAGGAGGGATACCGGGAAGACATGGCGCGCGCCGCCGCGGTGCCGCCCATGGAGGCGCGGCCGTCCGGACGCCTCTATCTGCTGCCCGCCGAGAAGTGGGCGCGCCGGATTTCGGGGGTGTTCGGCAACCGGCTGGCGGTCGAGTCGCCCACGCAGGCGCACGCGGTGCTGACGGCCAGGCCCGGCGGCGGCTACGTCGTCAGCGTGCGCGCGCCGCTGGCGGCCCGGTCCGGTGCCGACACCCTGTGCAGCCGCTTCGAGACCGGCGGCGGACGCAAGGGCGCGGCGGGCATCAACCATTTGCCCGAAGCCGAGCTCGCGCGATTCGTCGCTGCGTTTTTCGAGACCTACGCGTAGCCTGGCGTTCGCCGAAGCGCTGCCCTCTCACCCATCCCCCTCACTCTCGACGCGGAGCAGCATGGACAGCCAACTGATCGCCCCCTACGGCGGCACGCTCGTTAACCTGATCGACCCTGCAAGGCTCGACGCGCTCAGGCAGGAGGCGCTGAGCCTGCCGTCGCTCGACCTCGACTGGCGGAACCAGTGCGAGCTCGAGATGCTGATGACCGGCGCGTACTCGCCGCTCGCCGGCTTCATGACGCGCGCGCAGTGCGAGCGCGTCGAGAAGGAGATGGCGCTCGACGACGGCACCTTCTGGCCGCTGCCGCTCACGCTCGGCAGCCGCGACAAGGCGGCAGCGAGCCTGAAGGCGGGTGACCGCGTCGCGCTGCGCGACGGCGAAGGCTACATGCTCGCGGTGCTGACGGTCAGCGACGTGTGGCAGGACGCGGACGGCTGGCACCTGGGCGGAGCGGTCGAGGGCGTCGCGCTGCCGCCGCATCCCGATTTCGTCGCGCTGCGCGCCACCCCGGCGGAACTGCGCGCGCTGTTGGTCCGCCGCGGCTGGCGCAGGGTGATCGCCTGGCAGGCCCGGCAGCCGATGCATCGCGCGCAGTTCGAGTTCTGCCTGAAGAGCGCGATCGCGAACGAGGCCAATCTGCTGCTCCATCCGCAGGTGGGCGGGGACATCACCGAGGCGTCCGGCTATTTCTGCCTGGTGCGCAGCTTCAACGCGGTGTTCGAGCGCTTCCCGGCTGCGACCACGCAGCTGTCGCTGCTGCCGGCGCCGCCGCGCGAAGCCAGCGCGCGCGCGCTGCTGCTGCGCGCCATCGTCGCGCGCAACCATGGCTGCGGGCTGCTGATCGCCGGCGGCGAGCACCAGGCGGATGGCAGCTGCCGCCGCGGCGAGGATCTCGCGCACGCGCACGCCGACGTCCCGCTGGCCGACCAGGCGAGGAAGATCGGCGTCGAGCTGATCGCCTATCCGCGCATGGTCTACGTCGAGGACCGCGCCGAGCATCTGCCGGAAGCCGAGGCGCCTGCGGGGGCGCGCGTGCTGACGCTTTCCGGCGAGGAGTTCCGGCGCCGCATGCAGGCCGGCCTGAAGATCCCGGAGTGGTACAGCTTTCCCGAAGTGCTCGCCGAACTGCATCGCCAGAGCCCGCCGCGCGAGCGCCAGGGCTTCACCGTCTTCTTCACCGGCCTGTCGGGCGCGGGCAAGTCGACGCTGGCGCGCTCGCTCGCCGCGCGGCTGATGGAAATGGGCGGCCGTTCGGTGACGCTGCTCGACGGCGACATCGTGCGCCGCCACCTTTCATCCGAACTGGGATTCTCCAAGGCGCACCGCGACATCAACGTGCGGCGCATCGGCTTCGTCGCGAGCGAGATCACCAAGAACCGCGGGATCGCCATCTGCGCGCCGATCGCGCCGTACCGCCAGACCCGCCGCGACGTGCGCGCGATGGTCGAGGCGGTCGGCGGCTTCGTCGAGATCCACGTCGCCACGCCGATCGAGACCTGCGAGTCGCGCGACCGCAAGGGCCTGTACGCGAAGGCGCGCGCGGGGCTGATCCCGGAGTTCACCGGCGTGTCCGACCCCTACGAGGCGCCCGAGCATCCCGAGCTGGCGATCGACACCACGGACGTCGGGATCGACGCCGCGGTGCAGCAGATCCTGCTCAAGCTCGAGCACGAGGGCTACCTGCGCTGATCCGTCTTTTCGGCGACAAGAAAGCCGGCCCGGGGGCCGGCTTTTATTCGGGGCATGAAACGTTCGGGGCGGTCTGCGGGGCAGTCGCGGGCGGACGCCGCGCCGACACCCGGGTGCCGCTCAGCTGCGCGAGGGGACGACGGGAGCCGGCCTCGGCTGCATGCCCAGCGAGCCCGCCAGCATGCCGAGCGCGCTCGCGATCAATCCGGCGAACTGCGGCGGCAGCGCGGCATCCGGGGCGATGAATTCCGCGGCGATCCACGCGACCAGTCCGAGCGCGATCGACAGCCCGGCACCCGCATTGGTCGCGCGCTTCCAGTAGAGGCCGGCCACCAGCGGCACGAAGGCGCAGGCCAGCGTGACCTTGTAGGCGTTGGCGACCATCTCGTGGATGCTGGTCTCGCTCTCGAGCGACCACAGCGAATAGACGACAACCAGCAGGGCGAACACCACGACCACGCCGCGCGTGATCCACAGCAGCTGCTTCGCGCTCATGCGGTGGTGCGGCATGAACTCCTTGATGATGTTCTCCGAGATGGTCACCGAGGGCGCGAGCAGGGTGCCGGAGGCGGTCGACATGATGACCGACAGCAGCGCGCCGTAGAACACGATCTGCGCGTAGAACGGCAGGTGCGTCTTGACGAAGGTCGGCAGCACCAGCTGCGCGTCCTCTTCCAGCAGCGCCGCGGTCATCGCCGGATCGACCAGCGTCGCCGAGTAGGTAAGGTAGATCGGCACCGCGGCGAACAGGAAGTACAGCGAGCCGCCGATGACCGTTCCCCACACCGCGATGGTCTCGGTGCGGCCCGAGTTGGAGCGCTGGAACACGTCCTGCTGCGGGATCGAGCCGAGACCCATGGTCAAGAGGCCGGCGACGAAGGTGACGATCGCGGCCCACTCGAGCGGCGGCCAGAACGCGAACTTTCCGGCCGCCGCGGCGTGCTCGATCACCGGCGCGATGCCGTTGACGGCCGGCATGTCGCCGACCAGCTTGGAAATCCACAGCAGGCCGATGACGATCACGGTCATCTGCACGAGCGTCGTCAGTGCCACCGACCACATCCCGCCGAACAGCGTATACAGCAGCACCACCGCCGCGCCGATCAGCACGCCCTCGGCCTGGGTGATCGCGCCGCTCGAGAGCACGTTGAACACCAGCCCCAGCGCGACCACCTGCGCCGACACCCAGCCCAGGTAGGACAGCGCGATCGCCGACGAGATCACCACTTCGACCGGACGGTTGTAGCGCTGGCGGAAGAAGTCGCCCAGCGTCAGCAGCTTCATGCGGTACAGCGGCCGCGCGAAGAAAAGCCCGAACAGGATCAGCGCGAGTGCCGCGCCGAAGGGGTCGGAGATGGTGCCGCCGAGGTTCTCGTCGAGGAAGGTCGCCGGGATGCCGAGCACGGTCTCGGCGCCGAACCAGGTGGCGAACACCATCGCCACCACGACGACCATCGGCAGCGAGCGCCCGGCGGTGATGTAGTCGGCGGCGCTGTGGACCTTGGTGGCGGCGTACAGGCCGATGCCGATGGAGAGGACGAGGTAGAGGATGACGAAACCGAGCAGGGTGTGATCCACGGCGGCAAATCCTATTTGACGAGCAGTATGACCAGTGCGAGCGTGAGCGTGGCGAGCAGGCCGGCGATCGCGCCGAGCCAGCGGTTGCGCGCCTGCTGCTGCCGCAGCATCAGGGTGAGGCCGGCCTCGAGCTGGGCCAGCCGGTTTTCGTTGAGCGCGTGGTGCGCGAGGCGCGGCAGCTGCGGCAACAGCGCCGCCCATTTCGGCGCCTCGGACTGCAGGTTTCTGACCAGCGCGCGCCAGCCGACCTGCTCGTTCATCCAGCGTTCGAGGAAGGGCTTGGCGGTCTTCCACAGGTCCAGATCCGGGTCCAGCTGGCGGCCGAGCCCCTCGATGTTGAGCAGCGTCTTCTGCAGCAGGACGAGCTGCGGCTGGATCTCGACGTTGAAGCGGCGCGACGCCTGGAACAGCTGCAGCAGCACGCGGCCGAACGAGATTTCCTTGAGCGGGCGGTCGAACACCGGCTCGCACACCGCGCGCACCGCCGCCTCGAGCTCGTCGACCCGGGTGTCCGCGGGCACCCAGCCGGATTCCAGGTGTGCCAGCGCCACCGCCTTGTAGTCGCGGCGGAAGAAGGCGAGGAAGTTGCGCGCGAGGTACTGCTTGTCGACCTCGGTGAGCGTGCCCATGATGCCGAAGTCGAGCGCGATGTACTGTTCGGAGCCCGGGCGCACGAGGATGTTGCCGGGATGCATGTCGGCGTGGAAGAAGCCGTCGCGGAACACCTGGGTGAAGAAGATTTCCACGCCGGTGGCGGCGAGCCTAGGGATGTCGGTGCCGGATTCCCTGAGCTTGTCGATCTGGCTCACCGGGATGCCGTCCATGCGGTCCATCACCATGACGCTCTTGTCGCAGTAGTCCCAGTAGACCTCGGGGACCATCAACAGCGGCGAATCCTTGAAGTTGCGCCGCAGCTGCGAGCAGTTGGCGGCCTCGCGCATCAGGTCGAGCTCGTCTTCGAGGTGCTTCTCGAACTCGGCGACCACCTCGCGCGGCCGCAGGCGGCGGCCGTCTGCGAAGAGTTTTTCCACCATGCCGGCGGCAGCGTCGAGCAGCGAGACGTCGTGCGCGATCACCGGCGCGATCCCCGGGCGCAGCACCTTCACCGCGACCGCGGTGCCGTCATGCAGGCGGGCGAAATGCACCTGCGCCACCGAGGCCGAGGCGACCGGGGTGGCGTCGAACTCGGCGAACACCTCGGCGAGCGGCCGCTTGTACGCCGCTTCCAGCGTCGCGATCGCCTGGCCGGACGGGAACGGCGGCACCCGGTCCTGCAGCTGCGCGAGCTCGTCGGCGATGTCGAGCGGCACCAGGTCGCGCCGGGTCGACAGCATCTGGCCGAACTTGACGAAGATCGGCCCCAGCGCCTCCAGCGCGAGCCGCAGCCGCACCCCGCGCGGCTCCGTGAGCGGACGCCAGAACAGCGTCATGCGCACCAGCCAGCGCAGCGGCCTGACCCGCTCGTGGCCGAGGAAGAATTCCTCCAGCCCGAAGCGCAGGCCGACGGTGACGATGCGGAGCAGGCGCAGCAGCTTCATGCGTCGGGGGCTTCGAGGCGGCGCAGGCGGGCTTCCAGCCGCGCGACGTCGTCGGCCAGCGTGTCGACCTCGCGGTTGAAGCGCGCCACGTCGACGCCGCGCGCCATCATCCCGGCCTCTTCGACCATGTATTCGCTCGCGTTCACCCCGAGGGCGGTCGCGACCTGCCGCAGGCCGGCGAGCGCGTCGCGCCCGAGGGCGTGCAGGCGGTGCGCGGCGGCGTCGCCGACGAGCGGCGCGAGGTCGGCCTCGACGTCCCAGTCGAGTTGTCTGAAGACGCGGTCGAGCGTGGCGAGCAGCGCCGGGTCGCCGCTGTATTCGGCGAGCCGCAGCGCCTCGCGGCCGAAGAAGGGCAGGCGGGCGACGAGCGCGGGGGTGGGGCGGATCACGGCGTCGGGCGTCTCGACCACCGCCTCCGAAAAGCAGCCGTCGTCGGCGATGCGGAAGTCGATCTGGCGCAGCGCGAGGTCGAGCCGCACGCCCGCGCCGGCGTGCTTCGCCAGCGCCTCGGCGGCGCCCGGCGTCTGTCGCAGCAGGTGGTTCAGGCTGCGCTCGACGAGGCCTTCGGCGATCAAACCTTGAAGCCCTTGTGCAAGGCGACGACCCCGGCGGTCAGGTTGTGATAGCTGACCTTGGCGAAGCCCGCCGCTTCCATCATCGCCTTGAGTTCCTCCTGCCCCGGGTGCATGCGGATCGACTCGGCGAGGTACTGGTAGCTGCCGGCATCCTGGGCGACCAGCTTGCCCATCAGCGGCAGCAGCTTGAACGAATACAGGTCGTAGGCCGGCTCGAGCGGCTTCCACACCTTGGAGAACTCGAGCACCAGCAGCCGGCCGCCGGGCTTGAGCACGCGGTGCATCTCGGCCAGCGCCTGATCCTTGTGGGTCATGTTCCTGAGGCCGAAGGCCACCGACACGCAGTCGAAATGGTTGTCGGGGAAGGGCAGGCGCTCGCCGTCGCACTGCACGGCGGGCGGGGTCCTGCCCTCGTTCAGCATGCGGTCGCGGCCCTCGCGCAGCATCGAGAAGTTGATGTCGGTGAGCAGCACGGTGCCGGTCTCCCCGACCTCCTTGAGGAACAGCCGCGTCAGGTCGGCGGTGCCGCCGGCCACGTCGAGCACCTTCATGCCGGGCCGCAGGCCCGCCTGCGCCACCGCGAAGCGCTTCCACAGCCGGTGCAGGCCGGCCGACATCAGGTCGTTCATGAGGTCGTACTTGGCGGCGACGGAGTGGAAGACCTCGGCGACCTTGGCGGCTTTCTCGGATTCGGCGACCTGCTTGTAGCCGAAGTGGGTGGTCTTGTCCATGGCAGACGGGGGAGAGGGATGAGCCCGCGATTCTACCAGCGGGCGGGCTGCCAAGGGTTTGCGGGTGCCGGCGGGTGTCACAAATCGGTCATACTGCTGTCATAACATGACCACCATCCCAACAAGGCTGGAATCATCATGGCTGCCAATATTCTGCTGGTCGAAGACGAACCCGGAATCCAGGAACTGCTGAAGTTCAACCTGGCGCAGGCGGGGCATCAGGTCACCGCCGCCGGCGATGCCGAGCACGCGCTGAAATTCCTCAAGAGCACGCTGCCCGACGTCATCCTGCTCGACTGGATGCTGCCCGGCATGTCGGGCATCGACCTGTGCAAGCGGCTGCGCAGCGACGAGCGCTACCAGCCGATCCCCATCATCATGCTGACCGCGCGCGGCGAGGAGCGCGACAAGGTCGCCGGGCTCGACACCGGCGCCGACGACTACATCACCAAGCCGTTCTCGCCGCGCGAGCTGATCGCGCGCATCAAGGCCGTGCTGCGCAGGCGCGCCCCGCAGATGACCGACGAGCCGGTCGAGATCAACGGGCTGCGCCTCGATCCGGCCAGCCACCGGGTGCAGGGACGCGGGCAGGCGCTGGAGCTCGGGCCGACCGAATTCCGCCTGCTGCACTTCTTCATGACCCACCCCGAGCGCGTCTATTCGCGCACCCAGCTGCTCGACCAGGTGTGGGGCGACGACGTGTTCGTCGAGGAGCGCACCGTCGACGTGCATATCCGCCGCCTGCGGCTGGCGCTCGAGCCCTCCAAGCACGCCGAGCTGATCCAGACCGTGCGCGGCGCGGGCTATCGCTTTTCCGCCGAAGCGGGTTGATAATCGCGCCAGTCTCGTAAACGGCGATCATGATGGGTTTCTGGTGGCGTCCGCTCGGCGTTCTCGCCGGCGTATTGCTGGTGGCGCTGATGCTGTGGGCCGGCTCCGGGTGGGTGGCCGCGCTGGGCTTCCTCGCCGGCATCCAGGCGTTCGTCATGCTGCGCCGTCTGTGGCAGGAATACCGTCTGGCGCGCTGGCTGGAGAGTCCCGACGAAGTCGAGCCGCCCGAGGCCACCGGCACCTGGGGCGACATCTTCTACCGGCTGCAGAAGCTGCAGCGGCGCCAGCATGCCAGCCGCAGCGAGCTCTCCAATGCGCTCGAGCAGTTCGAGCACGCCGCGCAGGCCGTGCCCGACGCGATGGTGATCCTCAACGGCAGCGAGCAGATCGAGTGGTGCAACCCCGCCTCGCGCAAGTACATGGGGCTCGACTGCGAGCGCGACCGCGGGCAGTTCATCCGCTACCTGATGCGGCAGGCGTATTTCCTGGACTTCCTCGACGCCGGGGACTATTCGCGGCGGCTCGTCTGCAAGTCGCCGGTCAATCGCGAACTCACCCTGTCGCTGCAGCTGGTGCCGTTCGGTGAATCGCAGAAGCTGCTGCTCGCCCGCGACATCACCGACCTCGAGCGCGTCGACGCGATGCGGCGCGACTTCATCGCCAACGTGTCGCACGAACTGCGCACCCCGCTGACCGTCGTCGGCGGCTTCGTCGAAACGCTGGCCGACGCCCCCGACCTGCCGGCCGCCGAGAGCCGCCACTACTTCAACCTGATGCTCGACCACACTCGGCGCATGCAGCACCTGCTCGACGACCTGCTGACGCTGTCGCGCCTCGAAAGTGACGATCACGCCTTCAAGGACGAGCCGGTCAACGTCCCCGAGATGGCGCAGGCGCTGAAGGCCGAGGCCGAGTCGCTGAGCCGAGGGCGGCACCGGATCAGCCTGCGGCTCGACAGCGACGCCTGGTTGAAAGGGAGCCTGCAGGAGATCCGCAGCGCGCTCGGCAACCTGGTGTCGAACGCCGTGCGCTACACGCCGGAAGGCGGCGAGATCACCCTTGCCTGGCAAGTGCGCGGCGGCGAAGGCGCGTTTTCGGTCACCGATACCGGCGAAGGCATCGCGGCCGAGCACATCCCGCGCCTGACCGAGCGCTTCTATCGCGTCGACCGCAGCCGCTCGCGCGAGACCGGCGGCACCGGGCTCGGACTCGCCATCGTCAAGCACGTGCTGACCCGTCACGGCGCCCGCCTCGACATCCGGTCGACCCCGGGCAAGGGCAGCACCTTTTCCGCCGTCTTTCCCGCCCAGCGCCTTGAGGCGGCCGCGGTGGCGCCGGACGCTGCCACCCCGCTCCCCGAGCGGAGCCGAGCCGCCGGGTGAGCGTGGTTCTTGGCGCTTCAGCGCCTTAGAACCACGGCCTGCCCCCAGCGGGTAGAGCGTGGTTCTTGGCGCTTCAGCGCCTTGGACCCGCGGCGTGTCCCCAGCTGGCAGAGCCCGGTTCCCGGCGCTTCAAGCGTTTTCAGAACCCCGGCCAGCTCCCAGCAACGCGTGGAGCGCCGCGGCGAGGCGCGCCTCGAGGTCTGGCGGCGGCGCATGCGGCGTGTCGTGCCGCTTCTCGCCCCAGACCGGGTTGGGGAAGTGCGGATCGTCGGCAAAGCGCGGAATCACATGCCAGTGGAGATGCGGCACGACGTTGCCGAGCGAGGCGAGGTTGACCTTGTCGGGCGCCATCACCTCGCGCAGCGCCGCTTCGGCGGCGAACACCACGCGCATCAGCGCGTTGCGGTCGGCCGGCGCGAGGTCGGTCATTTCACGCACGTGGGTGTTCCATATCACACGCAGAAAGCCGGGGTGATCCGGCTCGTCGGCGTGGATCACGCGGCACAGCGAATCGCGCCACAGCAGGCGGCCGCCGTCGGTCCGGCAAAGCGGGCAGTCGTTTCGGGTCATGGGGGGCTCTCCGGGTTGGGGCGCGCAACGCGCCACTGGAACGGCGCCTTGAGGATGGCGGCGAGACCGCGCAGCAGCAGCTGGCCGGAGTCGCGCCGCGAGCTGCGGGTGGCGCGCAGCGCGACGTAGAACGCCAGCGAGAAGCTGACGGTGAGGTTGACCAGGCCGATCAGGACGACGCCGGCGACGGACGTCAGCACCACCGGCGCGGCGAGCTGCCAGTCGAACGCCTGCCAGGCGTAGCCCAGGTTGGCGGCGGAAAACGCGATGTGGCGGATGTCGAGCGGCAACCCCGCCAGTTGGCCGAAGGCGGCGATCATGCCGAGGTAGAACCCGAAGAAGAGGTTGCCCGCGATGCCGCCCCAGCGGGGCCGCAGGTAGTCGACGACGCGTGCCCAGCGCTCGCCGCCGATGAGGCGCGGCGGCAGGCGCAGGCGCAGCAGGCGTTCGGGGATCGCATGGTAGACGCAGCGGTTGTCGTAGTAGCCGCTGACGATGCCGGCGAGGAACAGGCCGACGCCCGCCACCGCGGCGTAGAACAGCGCGGCGCTGCGGAAGGGGTCGATCTCGGCGAGCAGATGGGCGGCCTTGGCGGGGTCGACCGCCGCGCGCCCGGCTGCGGCGAGTGCCAGCGCGATCACGACGGCCGTGGCGAAAGCGAGCAGCATGTTGCCGAGCAGCGCCGCCGCCTGCGAGCGCCACACCTTGCCGGCGAATTCGTTGAGCAGCTTCTGCTGCGCGGTCTGGCTGCGCACCTCGGCCAGCGTGCGCGCGAACAGGCTCGCGGTCATCGCCGGCTGCTTGGTGGCGATGGTGAGGTGCAGCAGGTAGATCAGCACGAAGCCGAGCGCGTAGTTCAGGCTCACCAGCAGCGCCTCCTGCAGCGGCGCCAGGTGCAGTGCGGCCACGCGGGCCTTCAGCAGCGCCATGCTGGCGACGATGACGCCGCCGCCGGCGGCACCCCAGAACATCCGTTGCAGCGCGGTCCAGCCCTCGGCGACATAGTGCTCGCCGGTCTGGCTGGCGAACTCGGTGATCTGCCGGGCGAGCCGCCCGGTGGTGTCGCGGACCAGGCGGCCGAGGCTCCGGCGCTCGCCGGCGGCGCCGGTGAGCTCGACGAACAGGTCCACCAGCAGCGCGTGCGGGGCATCGGTGGCGGGGTCGGCGAGCGCGATCAGGCTGCGCATGCGCGCCATCTGCTGGGCGAGGCGGGTCGCCTGCTGGGTGAGTTCGACGCTGGTGCCGACCTCCTTGCTGCGGCGGCGCACGCGGTCGAGCGCGTCGTCGCACTGTTCGAGCAGGACGTCGATCTGCCGGGTGTCTTCGGCGTTGCCGCGCAGCCAGGCGTCGACTTCATGGTGCAGCGCGAGGAACGGCGAGTCGTAGTCCTCCAGTTCGGGGTCGATGCGCAGCAGTTCGGGGTCGAGCCCGCCGGTGGCGATGCGGTGCGACAGCGAGTTGATCGCGTTGGTGAGCACGCCGGGCTCGCCGCGCCGGAACAGCTGCCGCAATTCGAGCAGGTCGCAGAGGCGGGTCCAGTCGGCGGGGTCGGTTGCGGCGAGCCAGGCGCGGTCGCGCGGCGTGATCAGCGCATCGAGCCAGTCGTGCAGGCGGGTGGGATCGTGCTCAGGCGGCAGCAGCTTGTAGCCGATGCGGCGCCGCAGTTCGGCGCCGAACGGGCGATACGGCAGGAGGCCGGTTTCGGTCAGCAGCCGGGTCGCGTTCTTGCCGGCGAACAGCGCGGCCAGGTGGTCGCGCAGCGCGGCGATGTAGACAGGCTTCTGCTCGAGCAGCGCGATCAGCGCGTGCAGGCTGTCGCGGGCGGCGGCGAGCGGCTGATTGGCGTGCGGCCGCAGGTGGAACCACAGCCGTGCCAGCAGGGTGCTGTCCGCAGCCGGCGCCTCGGCCATGCGCGCCAGCGTCTGCTCGATGAAGCTCGGCGTGTGATCGTCCGGCGGCGGCGTGGCCACGGGGTCGCCCTAGCGCAGCACCCGCTCGATGCCGCCGTTGCCGAGGCGCGCGGGATGGCTGGCCATCCTGTCCTGGCCACGGCCGCAGCTTCGCACCTCGACGTGCACGCACGTGAGCCTGCGCCGGAACCGCCTTGCCGTGCCGCTACAGAAGGACACGCTCGATGCCTCCGATCGAGACCTTGCCGACGTAGTGTGAAAGCCAGTTTTCGCCCAGCAGCTGCTTCGCCAGCTCGATCACGATGTAGTCGGGGGTGGTGCCGGTGTCGTCGCTGTAGCGCGCCAGCCCCTGCAGGCAGGACGGGCAGCTGGTGAGGAGCTTGACCGGCTGCGCAGTCGCGCCGAGCGCGGCGACGCCGGCGCGGATCTCCTCCTCCTTGCGGAAGCGGATCTGGGTCGAGACGTCCGGGCGGGTGACCGCGAGCGTGCCGGACTCGCCGCAGCAGCGATCGGACAGCTGCACCACGCCGGCGTCGGGCGCGCCGCCGAGCAGCGCGTTGGCGACCTTCAGCGGCGCGTGGGTCTTCATCGGCGTGTGGCAGGGGTCGTGGTAGAGATATTTCTCGCCCGAAACGCCGTCGAGCTTCACGCCCTTCTCCATCAGGTATTCGTGGATGTCGAGCAGGCGGCAGCCGGGGAAGATCTTGTCGAATTCGTACTTCAGCAGCTGGTCCATGCAGGTGCCGCACGACACGATCACCGTCTTGATGTCGAGGTAATTGAGCGTGTTGGCGATGCGGTGGAACAGCACGCGGTTGGCCGCGGTGATCGCCTCCCCCTTGTCGGCCTGGCCGCCCGAGGTCTGGGGATAGCCGCAGCACAGGTAGCCCGGCGGCAGCACCGTCTGGGCGCCGAGTTCGAACAGCATCGCCTGGGTGGCGAGGCCGACCTGCGAGAACAGCCGCTCGGAGCCGCAGCCCGGGAAGTAGAACACCGCGTCGGAGTCGTCGGAGAGCTTCGCGGGGTTGCGCAGGATCGGCACGATCGACGGATCCTCGAGCCCCAGCAGCGCACGCGAGGTCTTCTTCGGCAGCCCGCCCGGCATCGGCTTGTTCACCATATGGATGACCTGCGCGACCAGCTTGGGCCTGCCGACGGTGGCCGGCGGATGCTGCGTCTGCTCCTGGATCAGACCCATGCGCTTGAACAGCCGGTGGCCCAGCCGCTGGCCGGCGTAGCCCCACTCGATCAGCGGCTTGCGGATCGCCTTGACGGTGGCCGGGTCGGTCGCGTTGAGGAAGGCCATCGACGCCCAGGCGCCGGGGTTGAATGTTTTCTTGCCCTGGCGGCGCAGCAGGTTGCGCATGGCGATCGAGACGTCGCCGAAGTCGATGTCGACCGGGCACGGGTTCTTGCACTTGTGGCACACCGTGCAGTGGTCGGCGACGTCGCCGAACTCGTCGAAGTGCTTGAGCGACACCCCGCGGCGGGTCTGCTCCTCGTAGAGGAAGGCCTCGATCAGCAGCGAGGTGGCGAGGATCTTGTTGCGCGGGCTGTACAGCAGGTTGGCGCGCGGGATGTGGGTGTTGCACACCGGCTTGCACTTGCCGCAGCGCAGGCAGTCCTTGATCGAGTCGGCGATCGCGCCGGTCTCGGACGCCTCGAGGATGATCGACTCGGCCTCGAGCAGGCTGAACGACGGCGTGTAGGCGTTGCGCAGGTCGGCGCCCGCCATCAGCTTGCCCTTGTTGAAGCGGCCGTGGGGGTCGACCTTCTTCTTGTATTCGGCGAAGGTCGCGATGGTGGCCTCGTCGAGGAACTCGAGCTTGGTCAGCCCGATGCCGTGCTCGCCCGAGATCACGCCGCCGAGGTCGGTGGCGAGCCGCATGATGCGCGCGACCGCGGCGTTGGCGGCGGCGAGCATGGCGTAGTCGTCGGAGTTGACCGGGATGTTGGTGTGCACGTTGCCGTCGCCGGCGTGCATGTGCAGCGCGACGAACACCCGGCTCTTCAGGACCTCGCCGTGGATGCGCTCGCAGGCCTCGAGCACCGGGATGTATTCGCGGCCGATGAAGAGCTGCTGCAGCTCGCGCCGTACCTCGCGCTTCCACGACACGCGAACCTGCTTGTCGCGCAGCACGGTGAACACCGTGCCGTCCTCGAACGGCGCGTCGAGGTCGGCGAGATAGCCCTGCCAGCGGGCCCTGACCGCATCGATCAGCGCCAGCGCGCGTTGCCGTTTTTCCTCCACCTGTTCCGGGTCGGCGACGGTGTCCTCGTCCTGCAGCAGCGGCAGCTGCGGCGTGGAGAAGAATTCGCCGAGCGCGTCGAGCAGCGCGAGCTTGTTGGCGATCGACAGCTCGATGTTGATGCGCTCGATGCCGTCGGTATAGTCGCCCAGCCGCGGCAGCGGAATCACCACGTCCTCGTTGATCTTGAACGCGTTGGTGTGGGCGGCGATGGCAGCGGTGCGTGCGCGGTCGAGCCAGAATTTCCTGCGCGCCTCGGCCGACACCGCGACGAAGCCCTCGCCGCCGCGCGCGTTGGCGAGCCGGACGATCTTCGACGCCGCCTCGCCCACCGCGATTTCATTGTCCGACACGACGTCGATCAGCAGCACCATGTTGGGACGGGCGGCGCGCGGCGACTTGGTGGCGTAGCCGACCGCCTTCACGTAGCGGGCGTCGAGGTGCTCGAGGCCGGCGAGCAGGATGTCGGGGTGGGCGTCGCAGTAGTCCTTCACCTCGACGATCGCCGGGGTGGCGTCGCGCGCGCTGCCGAAGAACTCCAGGCACACGGTGCGCGTGTGCGCCGGCAGGCGGTGCAGGATGAAGCGCGCCGAGGTGATCAGGCCGTCGCAGCCTTCCTTCTGGATGCCCGGCAGGCCGGCGAGGAACTTGTCGGTGACGTCCTTGCCCAGCCCGATCTTGCGGAAGCGGCTGCCGGGGATGGTGAGGACGCCGGGCGAGCCCTTGGGCGTCTTGCCGTCGGGCGCGAAGCGGCGGATCTCGAAGGTGGCGGCGGGGGCGTCGTGGATCTTGCCGAGGTTGTGGTTCAGCCGGGTGACCTCGATCCAGTCGGCGTCGGGCGTGACCATCCTCCACGACACCAGGTTGTCGAGCGCCGTGCCCCACAGCACCGCCTTCTTGCCGCCGGCGTTCATCGACACGTTGCCGCCGATGGTCGAGGCGTCGGCCGAGGTGGGGTCGACCGCGAACACCAGGCCGGCGGCATCGGCCGCCTCCATCACCCGCTTGGTGACGACGCCGGCGCCGCAGTGGATGGTCGGCACCTCGAACTCGACGCCGGGCAGGGGCAGCATCTCGACCGCGCTCATCGCCTCGAGCTTCTCGGTGTTGATGACCGCGGCGTGGTCGGTCAGCGGCACCGCGCCGCCGGTGTAGCCGGTGCCGCCGCCGCGCGGGATGACGGTCAGCCCGAGCTCGATCAGTCCGGCCACCAGCGGCGCCATTTCGGCTTCGCTGTCCGGGGTCAGCACCACGAAGGGGTACTCGACGCGCCAGTCGGTGGCGTCGGTGACGTGCGAGACGCGCGCCAGCCCGTCGAACGCGATGTTGTCGCGGCGGGTGATGCCGGCCAGCCGGCGCACGATGCGCGCCCGCAGGCTGGCGGTGTCGGCGAACCAGGCTTCGAATTCGCGCACCGCGTGCTCGGCCGCCTGCAGCAGCTGCCCGACCAGATCGTTGCCCTGACGCCGCACCTCGATCTCGTGCAGGCGATGCCGCAGCGCGTCGACCAGCATCTTGCGGCGCTTCGGATTGTCGAGCAGGTCGTCCTCGAGGTAGGGATTGCGCCGCACCACCCAGATGTCGCCCAGCACCTCGAACAGCATCCGCGCGGAACGTCCGGTCTTGCGTTCGTCGCGCAGCGTGTTGAGCACGCCCCAGGCATCCGCGCCGAGCAGGCGGATGACGATCTCGCGATCGGAGAACGAAGTGTAGTTGTAGGGGATTTCGCGCAGGCGTGCGGTCATGTCGGGGCGGTGCTGCAAAAACCGTATTTTACGGGATATTGCCGGGCTGTCGGCAGCGTCTACAATCGCGCAAAACCACAACCAGCTCAGGGAAACCGCCGTGTTCTCCGTGTACGATCTCAAGCTGCGCTTGCAGACGCTGCCGCGCCCGTTGGCGGCGTCGCTCGCGCGACGCGGGGTGACCACCAACCAGGTGACGCCCGCCGCCGTGCTGCTGGAACGCGAGGGCACCCGCGTGGCATGGGAATGACCCGCCTTGTTCGCTATGAAAATCCGGCGCTGGTTGCGCTCACGCTGGTTGCGCTCGTCGCGTCGGGCATCGAGCCGTTCGACCGGCCGACCTGGTTTCTGGAAACCTTTCCGGTCATGCTGGGATTGCCGCTGCTGATCGCCACACATCGCCGCTTTCCGCTGACGCCGCTCGTCCGCCGGCTGCTGTTCGTGCACGGCCTGATCCTGATGCTGGGCGGTGCGTATACCTATTCCAGGGTGCCGCTGGGGTTCTGGCTGCAGGATGCGCTCGACCTGGCGCGCAACCACTACGACCGGCTGGGCCATCTGGCGCAGGGCTTCGTCCCGGCCATGCTCGTGCGGGAAATTCTGGTCCGTGCCACGCCGCTGCGGCCGGGTGGCTGGCTGTTCTTCCTGACCACCTGCGTGGCGCTGGCGATCAGCGCCAGCTACGAATTCATCGAATGGGGCGTCGCGCTGGTGCTGGGGATGGACGCCGACGCCTTCCTCGCCACCCAGGGCGACGTCTGGGACACCCAGTGGGACATGTTCCTGGCGCTGCTGGGCGCGCTGGCCGCACAGGCGCTGCTCGCGCGCCGGCACGACCGCCAGCTGGCCAGGCTTACTTGAGCAGACGCTTGCCGAGCGACACCGCGGCCAGCACCAGCGCGCCGGCCGTGATGCCGGCAAGGCCATCGACCAGCAGGGGCGCGAGCGCGCCCAGCAGTCCGCCGACGCCGGGCAGGGTCGCGACCGCGTGGGCAACCGCTTCGACGAAATGGTGCGCACCGGGCAGGCCGTGCATCAGGATGCCGCCGCCGACCAGGAACATCGCGGCGGTACCGATCACCGAGAGCGCTTTCATCATGAGCGGGGCGGCGGCGAGGATTCCGCGGCCGAGGGTGCGCGCGTAGGCAGAGGGCCGCCGGGCGAGATGGAGGCCGGCGTCGTCGAGCTTGACGATGCCCGCAACGAGGCCGTACACGCCGACGGTCATCAGGATCGCAATGCCGGCGAGCACCGCCACCTGCATGCCGAACGACGCGGTGGCGACGGTTCCCAGCGTGATGACGATGATCTCCGCCGACAGGATGAAGTCGGTGCGCACGGCGCCCTTGATCTTGTCCTGCTCCAGCGCCACCAGGTCGACGTCGGGGGCGGCCAGCGCCTGCGCGAGCTCGGCTCCGCGCGCATCGGCCTCGGCGCGGTGCAGATACTTGTGCGCCATTTTCTCGAAGCCCTCGTAGCAGAGGAAGGCGCCGCCCAGCATCAGGAGCGGCGTGATCGCCCACGGCGCCAGCGCGCTGACGGCGAGCGCGGCGGGGACCAGGATCAGCTTGTTGCGGAACGAACCGCGGGCGACCGCCCACACCACCGGCAGCTCGCGCTCGGCGCGTACCCCCGCGACCTGCTGGGCGTTCAGCGCGAGGTCGTCGCCGAGCACGCCGCTGGTCTTCCTGGCGGCGACCTTGGTCATCACCGACACGTCGTCGAGGATCGTGGCGATGTCGTCGATCAGCGCCAACAAGCTGGTTCCAGCCATGGCGGTCGGTTCAGTCGCCGAGCTGGATCTTCCCGGCCTTTTCGGCGGCGGCGAAATCCAGCATGCGCTGGATCGAGACCGCCGCGCGCGCGCGGATGGACGCCTCGATGTGGATCTCGTTGCCGCCGTGCTCCAGCACCGCGGCGAGCTTCCTCAGGCCGTTCATCGCCATCCACGGGCAGTGGGCGCACGACTGGCAGGTCGCGCCGATGCCGGCGGTCGGGGCTTCCAGCAGCGTCCTGCCGGGGGCGACTTCGTGCATCTTGTGGAAGATGCCGTTGTCGGTGGCGACGATGAACTCGGGATTGGGCAGCGTGCGTACCGCCTCGATCAACTGGGTGGTCGAGCCGACCACGTCGGCCAGCGCGATCACCGCCTCGGGCGACTCCGGGTGCACCAGCACGGCGGCGTGCGGATGCTCGGCGTGCAGCTTTTTCAGCGCCTCGGCCTTGAACGCCTCGTGCACCACGCACGAGCCCTGCCACAGGATCATGTCGGCGCCGGTCACGCGCTGCACGTAGTCGCCGAGGTGGCGGTCCGGCGCCCACAGCAGCTTGTGGCCCTGCTGGTGCAGGTACTTGACGATCTTTGCGGCGATGCCGGAGGTGACGACCCAGTCGGCGCGCGCCTTCACGGCGGCGCTGGTGTTGGCGTAGACGACCGACACGCGGTCGGGGTGCGCGTCGCAGAAGGCGGCGAACTCGTCGGCCGGGCAGGCGAGGTCGAGCGAGCACTCGGCCGCGAGGTCGGGCATGATCACGCGCTTCTCGGGATTCAGGATCTTGGCCGTTTCGCCCATGAACTTCACCCCGGCGACGATCAGCGTCTTCGCCGGGTGGGCGTGGCCGAAGCGCGCCATCTCGAGGCTGTCGGAGACGCAGCCGCCGGTTTCCTCGGCGAGGTCCTGCAGGTCGGCCGAGGTGTAGTAGTGCGCGACCAGCACCGCGTCCTGCGCCTTCATCAACCGCTTGATGCGCGCCTTGAGCTCGGCGCGCTCGTCGTCGTCGAGCACTTCCTCCACCATCGGCGGCGGCTGGATCACGGGTTTCACCGGGACGGAAAAGACGGACTTCATCGGGCGGCTGGGGCTCGGCAATACGGGGAGGTGCAAGTATAGCGCCGTGCGGCGGACGAATTCACGCGAGGGTTCAGGGGTTCCCGCAGCGGAGCGGGGCGTCGCCCCGGCTACCTCGGCGGGGACAAGTGCCGTATCCTTGCGCCCCTATGCAACAGCTGCTTCTCGACATCCGCCCGCCGTCCCGCCCGGAACTTGCCCGCTTCGTGGTCGGGCGCAACGTCGAACTGATGGCGCAGCTCGAGGCCATGCTCGACGGCACGGCGCGCGAGCGCATGGTCTACGTCTGGGGCGCGCCGGGCAGCGGCAAGAGTTATCTGCTCGCCGCCTGGGCGCGCGCCTGCGAAGCGCGCGGGATGACGGTCGACGTCACCGGGCGGAACGCTGCGCAGGCGGTGATCGCCGACCAGGTCGAGACCTGGAATGCCGAGCAGCAGCACGCCGGCTTCGCCGCCTTCAACCGGGTGCGCGAGTCGGGTGGCTTGTGGTTGGCGGCGGGCGATGCGGCGCCTGCCGACCTGCCGGTGATCCCGGAGTTCAGGACGCGGCTCGGCTGGGGGCTGGTGTTCCAGTTGCACGGCCTCGACGATGCCGAGAAGCGCGCGGCGCTGCGCCAGCACGCGGAGAGTCTGGGCTTCCGGCTGGACGCCCAGGTGACGGACTATCTGCTGAATCACACCGCGCGCGACATGCAGAGCCTGCTGCGGGTGCTCGAGGCGCTCGACCGTTTCAGCCTGGAAACGCGGCGCCCCATCACGCTGCCGCTGCTGCGGCAGCTGCTGGCCGGGATCGGGGCCTGATCAGGCCTGGCCCTGCTGCGCCTGCTGCTCGGCGATGTCCTTGTGGACCTGGGCCATGTCGAGTCCCATCACCTGCTCGATCAGCGAGTCGAGCGCGTTGGCAGGCAGCGAGCCGGCCTCGGAATAAAGGATGACCTGCTCGCGGAACACCATCAGCGTGGGGATGGAGCGAATCTGGAAATAGCCGGCGAGCTCCTGCTCGACCTCGGTGTTGACCTTGGCGAACACGATATTGGCGTGCTTGTCGGCAGCGGCCTCGAAAACCGGCGCGAAGCCGCGACAGGGGCCGCACCAGGGCGCCCAGAAGTCGACGATGACGACATCGTTGCCGTTGATGGTGGATTCGAAGTTGTCCTTGGTGAGTTCGATGACGGCCATGCTGATTTCCTGCGAAGTGGTGTAAATAAAAAGGCGCGAGGACGAATCCTGCGCGCCTGAGTGCCACCCTATCATGGATGGACGGCCTCCGACAAACGGAGGCGACTTATCGGGTAGTTCAGCCTGGTTGCCCCCTACCCAGGTCCAGTCGAAGCCGACTGGCCTTGAAACCTACTTGGCGAAGGCCTGGCTGAACAGGCCCCGTTTCTGTGGCGCGGCGTCGCGCACGATGTTCTGACTCTGCTTGAGGTTGTTGCGCACCTCGGCGCGGTTCACCGCCATGATGAGTTCGGTCGCCAGGACCCGTGCCTGATGCGGGGTGAGGTCGACTTCGCAGCCCTGCGACTGGAGCGAGATCACGACGCGGTCGCCATCCTGTGCGTCTTCCCTGAGGGCGACTTCGAGTGACTTGCCTGCTTTCAGTTCGATCATGCCGGTAACTCCTGACTGCCTGTGCCAGAAAGTGGAGCAGGCTCCGTGCCAGCCGGAACCGGCCGCAGCGAGTCCGCGAAAAGCGCATGGAATCAGGCGTTTCGGGCGACGCGTCCGGACGGCGCGCGGTGCCGGCCTGACGAAGTTTCGTCGCGACGGTCGGCGGGTTCGTCACTTCCGGTGCCCGCGCACCCGGGTGGCGCTGCTGGAGGCGACCAGGGTCGCTTCGCCGGAGGTGGCTGCTTGCGGCGCGGCGCAGCAATAAAAAACGGGGGCTGGCGCCCCCGTTTCAGATCGCGCAATGCCCGACCTGGTTAAAGCCCGAACGGCTTGATGACCGGTACCGCGGGTGCGGGTGCCGCAGCGGGCGCAGGCGCCGCAGCAGGTGCGGGCGTGGCGGGCTTGGCGGGAGCGGCCTTCTTGGCAGCAGGCTTGGCTGCCGGCTTCTTGGCGACTGCGGGCTTTGCCGGAGCGGCCTTCTTGGCGACGGGCTTGGCTGCCGGTTTCTTGGCTGCAGCGGGCTTTGCCGGAGCGGCCTTCTTGGCAGCAGGCTTGGCTGCCGGTTTCCTGGCTGCAGCGGGCTTTGCCGGAGCGGCCTTCTTGGCGACAGGCTTGGCTGCCGGTTTCTTGGCTGCAGCGGGCTTTGCCGGGGCTGCCTTCTTGGCGACAGGTTTGGCTGCCGGCTTCTTGGCGGCGA
>DHHQ01000005.1:80203-128068 GCA_002403375.1 Thiobacillus denitrificans
TGGCGGCGACTGCCTTCTTGGCCGGGGCTGCCTTCTTGGCGACGGGCTTGGCTGCCGGCTTCTTGGCGGCGACTGCCTTCTTGGCCGGAGCGGCCTTCTTGGCGGCCGGCTTGGCCGCGGGTTTCTTCACTGTTGCCATCTCTCACACTCCTTAGAAGTTGAACACATTCACTAATCACTACAGCTTGAAGCCACGTGCAGTCAGAGTTTGCACTTCCAAAGCGTGGTATCGACAGGCGACCGAATTGCCCGAAACCCGCTAAACACGGGCGATACCGAGGCTCCGCTTGGTGAGCCTCATTCTAGTTACTTTTGTAGGGGGTTCAACGAATAGTCAAGTCCCCGCAAAAATTATTGCGCACATGATGTCGTCGCCAAGCAAAATGTATCGACGCGACACCAAAAAGCAGGCGCGGTGAAGGCTTGCGCGTTCGCCGCAACGTCAGTCTGCAAGCCGCTCTCCGGCCATCATGCCTTGCTGCGTCTCGCGTTCGCGGATGAGATGGATTTTGTTTTTGTCGATCAGGATTTCGGCTGCGCGCGGCCTGGAATTGTAGTTCGACGCCATGCTCATGCCGTAGGCGCCCGCCGAAAGCAGCGCGAGCAGGTCTCCCTCCCCGATCGCCAGGTCGCGTGCGAAGCCAAGAAAATCGCCGGTTTCGCAGATCGGGCCGACGACGTCGTAGCGCTTTTTCGGCGCGTCGCGTTCGGTGACCGCGACGATCTCGTGGTAGGCCTCGTAGAGCGCCGGACGCATCAGGTCGTTCATCGCCGCGTCGACGATGGCGAAATTCCTGTCCTCGCCCGGCTTCAGGTATTCGACGCGGGCGAGCAGCAGTCCCGCGTTGCCGACCAGCGAACGGCCCGGTTCGAGCAGCAGCGTTTCGCTGCGGCCGGCGAACTTGCCCGCCAGCACGCGGCCATAGGCGGCGAGGTCGGGCGGGGTTTCGTCGCGGTAGCGGATGCCGACGCCGCCGCCGAGATCGATGTGGTGCAGCCGGATGCCGTCCGCGGCGAGCGCGTCGACCAGCGCCAGCACGCGGTCGGCAGCGTCGGCGAGGGGCGAGAGGTCGGTCAGCTGCGAGCCGATGTGGCAGTCGACGCCGGTGACCTCGAGGTTCGGCAGGCTGGCAGCGAGCCGATACAGTTCATGCGCGTCGGCGATCGGCACCCCGAACTTGTTCTCCTTGAGTCCGGTGGAGATGTAGGGGTGCGTCTTCGGGTCGACGTCCGGATTGACGCGGAACGACACCGGGGCGCGCCTGCCGAGTTCGCCGGCTACGCGGTTCAGCCGGTGCAGTTCGCTCTCCGACTCGACGTTGAAGCAGAGGATGCCTGCCTCGAGCGCGGCGCGCATTTCGGCCGTGGTCTTGCCGACGCCGGAGAACACCACCTTGCCGGGGTCACCGCCGGCGGCCAGCACGCGCGCGAGTTCGCCGCCCGAGACGATGTCGAAGCCGGCGCCGAGGCGCGCGAACAGGTTGAGGATGGCGAGGCTCGAGTTGGCCTTGACCGCGTAGCAGATCAGGTGGGGGGTCGCGGCGAACGCCTCCGCGTAGGCCCGGTAGGCGGCTTCGAGCGCGGCGCGCGAGTAGACGTAGAGCGGGGTGCCGAAACGCTCGGCGAGCGTGTCCAGGGCCACGTCCTCGAGGTGGAGGCGGCCGTCGATGCGGTGCAGGGTGTTCAATTGGAAGTCCGTTGCGGGGCGGGGGGATTTTCGGGAAGATACAGGTCACCCTTGGAGCCGCAGGCCGACAGACCGAGCCCGCACAGCAGCAGGGACACTATATATAAGATGCGCAGTTGCATGCGCGAAATGTTAGCACGGGACATCATGACAGCAAGCGAACCCAACGAGGCCGAATTCAACCAGGCCGCCAACGCCACCCTGACCCGCATCGAGCAGGCGCTGGAAGACGCCGAGCTCGATTTCGAGACGCCGGCCGACGGCATCATCGAGGTCGAGTTCGACGACGGCAGCAAGATCATCATCAACCGCCACGGCGTCGCCCGCGAGATCTGGGTCGCCGCGCGCTCGGGCGGCTTTCATTTCCGGCCGCAGGCCGGCGGCTGGGCCGACACCAAGAGCGGCGAGCCACTGTACGACAAGCTGGCCGCGCTGATCGCCGCGCAGGGCGGCGTCATGGTCCGCTTCTGAAGACCGCTTGAAAAGCCAGGCGCTCACCCTGTTCGACCTGGTCGAGCGGCTGTCGCTGCTGACGCGGGCCGACCTCAGGCAGGCGGGCGCGGCGCAGGGCCTGCAGCCGGTGCACCTGCAGGTGCTGTTCTACCTCAACCAGGCCAACCGCTTTTCCAATACGCCGCAGGCGCTCACCGAATACCTCGGGCTGACCAAGGGCACGGTGTCGCAGACGATCCTGGTGCTGGCGCGCCGCAAGCTGGTGTCGCGGCACGCCGATCCGCATGACGGCCGCGTGGTGCGGCTGATCCTGACCGAGGGCGGGACCACGCTGCTGAAGACCCTGAGCGCCGGGAGCGCGTGGCGCGACATCGTGCAGACCGCGAGCCCGGCGCGGGTGACGTCGGCGATGGTGGTGCTGCGGCAGGTGCTGGCGCAGGTGCAGGCGCAGAGCGGCAAACGGACTTTCGGTGTGTGCGCGACCTGCCGACACAACCAGCGGCTGGGGCCGCGCAGCTATTACTGCGGGTTGCTGCAGGAAAAGCTCAGCAGCCCCGAAGTGCGGCGGATCTGCCGCGAGCACTCGCCCCCCGTGGCGCTTCAGCCGACTCTGAGTTCCTAGATCCGCTGCCGCGCGCGGGCGATCGCCGCACGCACCTGCGCCGGCGCGGTGCCGCCGAGGTGGTCGCGGGCGGCGAGCGAGCCTTCCAGCGTCAGGACGGCGTAGACGTCGTCGGCGATCGCCGGGCTGAATGCCTGCAACTCGCCGAGCGACAGCTCGGCGAGGTCGCGCCCCGAGGCTTCGGCCGCGCGCACCGCGCGCGCGACGACTTCGTGGGCGTCGCGGAACGGCACGCCTTTCTTGACCAGATAGTCGGCGAGGTCGGTCGCGGTGGCGAAGCCCTGCATCACCGCGGCGCGCATCGCGTCGGGCTTGACCGTCACCCCGCGCAGCATGTCGGCGTAGATCGCCAGCGTGTCGGCGAGCGTGTCGACGGTGTCGAACAGCGGCTCCTTGTCTTCCTGGTTGTCCTTGTTGTAGGCGAGCGGCTGGCCCTTCATCAGCGTCAGGAGCGCCACCAGGTGGCCGTTGACGCGGCCGGTCTTGCCGCGCACCAGTTCGGGGACGTCGGGATTCTTCTTCTGCGGCATGATCGACGAGCCGGTGCAGAAGCGGTCGGCGAGGTCGATGAAGCCGAAGCGCGGGCTCATCCACAGGATCAGTTCCTCCGACAGGCGCGACAGGTGGGTCATGACCAGCGCCGCTGCGGCGGAAAACTCGATCGCGAAGTCGCGGTCGGACACGGCGTCGAGCGAGTTCTCGCAGACCGCATCGAAGCCGAGTTCGCGTGCGACGAATTCACGGTCGATCGGGTAGCTGGTGCCGGCGAGCGCTGCGGCGCCGAGCGGCAGCCGGTTGACGCGGCGCCGGCAGTCGGCCATGCGCTCGGCGTCGCGCGCCAGCATCTCGAAGTAGGCGAGCAGGTGGTGGCCGAAGGTGACCGGCTGCGCCACCTGCAGGTGGGTGAAGCCGGGCATCACGGTGTCGGCGTGCGCCTCGGCGAGGTCGACCAGCGAGGTCTGGCAGGCACGGACGCCGGCGACGATGCGGTCGATCGCGTCGCGCAGATACAGGCGGATGTCGGTCGCCACCTGGTCGTTGCGCGACCGCCCGGTGTGCAGGCGCTTGCCGGCGTCGCCGATCTTCGCGGTGAGCGCCGCCTCGATGTTGAGGTGGACGTCCTCCCGGTCGAGCGACCAGGCGAAGCGGCCGCCGCGGATCTCCTCCAGCAGTTCGCCCATGCCGCGGCGGATCGCCTCGAGGTCGTCCTTGGACAGCACGCCGACGTGGTGCAACATCGCGGCGTGCGCCAGCGAGCCCTGAATGTCGAACTCGGCCAGCCGATAATCGAAGGGGATCGACGCGGTGTAGCGCTTGACGATTTCGGAGACCGGCTCGGAAAAGCGGCCGGACCAGGCGCCGGAGGGGGGCGTCGAGGGCGTGCTCATGGGAGAGGAAGAGGGAATGAAAAGAAAGAATCATAACAACCGGCAGGTCGAATTGCCGAACTTCTGCCAGCTCGGCGTGAACCTGCGCATCGCGCTGACGGTCGAGGCGGCGCTGGTCGCCAGCGTGGTGGCGCGCGTCGCCGACTTCGACGCCTTTCGCGAGCAGTTCATCGCGCTGTCGGCGCTGGCGCAACCCGCGCTGCTGCTCACCCTGCTGGCGCTTTGCGCCGCGGGCCGCTGGCTGCGGCTCCTGTCCTACCGCGCCGGCGTCGGCGCCACCCTGCTGCTCGGGGTGGCGGCGCCGGTGCTGGCCACGTGGGGGCTGAATCCCCTGCTGGGCGGCGCGCGGCCGGCCCCGCTCGCGTGGACGGCGGTGCTCGCGCTGCTGCTCGGCGCCGGTCTGCTCGCCTACTTCAACCTGCGCGCCCGCGCGCTGTCGCCCGCCATCACCGAGGCGCGCCTGCAGGCGCTGCAGGCGCGCATCCGTCCGCACTTCCTGTTCAACAGCCTCAATGCGGTGCTGTCGCTGGTGCGCAGCGACCCGCGGCGCGCCGAGCGCGCGCTGGAGAACATGGCGGACCTGTTCCGCGCGCTGATGCGCAACGCCAGTCACCTGGCGCTGCTGGAGGACGAGGTCGCGCTCACCCGCGCCTATCTGGAACTCGAGCAGCTGCGCATGGGGGACCGCCTGCGGGTCGCGTGGCACGTCGATAAGATGCCGGGGGAGGCGCTGATCCCGTCGCTGGTGATCCAGCCGCTGGTGGAGAACGCCGTCTACCACGGCATCGAGCCGATGCCCGACGGCGGCGAGATCAGCCTCAACATCTATCGCAGCGCCGACAAGGTGCATGTCGTGGTGCGCAATCCGGTGACGCCGGATGCCCGCCCGCACAAGGGCAACCGCATCGCGCTCGCCAACATCCGCGAGCGCCTGATGCTGCATTTCGACCTCGACGCCCAGCTCAAGTTGGAGCCGCTCGGTGCCGTTTATCAGGTGCACATCGTCATCCCCTACACCCATGAACGCACCCAACCCGCCCCTGCGCGTCCTCATCGTCGATGACGAGGCGCCCGCGCGTCGCCGGTTGCGCGACGTACTGGAGGATTGCGCCGACCAGTTGCCGGTCGACATCGTCGGCGAGGCCGACAGCGGCTTGGCCGCGCTCGACCAGGCGCAGCAGCAGCCGGTCGACGCGGTGCTGCTCGACATCCGCATGCCCGGCATGGACGGCCTCGAATGCGCCGCCCACCTCAACCAGCTGACGTCGCCGCCCGCGATCATCTTCAGCACCGCCTACGACGCCTACGCGTGCCAGGCGTTCGACCTCAACGCGGTCGACTACCTCGTCAAGCCGGTGCGTGCCGACCGCCTGGTGCGCGCGATTTCGCGGGCGCACCGCCTGAACGCGACGGCGCTCGACCAGCTGCGCGCGGCGCACCCGAAGGCACGCACCCACCTGTCGGTCAACGAGAAGGGCCGCATCGTGCTGATCCCGGTGGCCGACATCCTCTACCTCAAGGCGGAGCTCAAGTACGTCACCGTGCGGACCGCCGCCCGCGAGTTCCTCATCGAGGAATCGCTCACGCGGCTCGAGGGCGAGTTCGGCGACATCTTCGTGCGCATCCACCGCAACTGCCTCGTCGCCAGCGTGCGTATCCGCGAGATCGGCAAGCTGCCAGGTGAGGACGACGGCCACTTCCTGCGGCTCGACGGCCTGGACGAGCGCCTGATGGTCAGCCGGCGCCAGTATTCGGCGCTTCGCGAAAAAATAAAGTCAAATTAAACAATCACTTGTCTCTCGCCTACAACTAAAGTTGTATAGCCAGACCGGATGCCGCTTCGTAGGATGAACGGGCTTGCGTTTCCACCGCAAGCAAGAAGTTCTCCGCAACGAGGGGCGTGCTCCTCCATCCGCCGGGTTCGCGAGAGCCCGGCTTTTTTTTCGCCTGCGCCCGGTATCATGGCGGCCATGAAGAACGACGCCACGCTCACCGAAACCCAACTCGACTCCGAAACCGTCTTCCAGGGCCGGCTCATGCACGTCAAGCGCGACCGCGTGCGCCTGCCCGACGGCCGCGAGTCGACCCGCGAATACATCGTCCACCCCGGCGCCGTCGTCGTCATCCCGGTGTTCGACAACGGCGACCTGCTGCTCGAGCGCCAGCACCGCTACCCGCTGCACCGCGACTTCATCGAACTGCCGGCCGGCAAGATCGATCCGGGCGAGGACGACCTGACGTGCGCGCAACGCGAACTGGAAGAGGAGACCGGCTACACCGCCGCCGAATGGCGCGAGGTCACCACCATCTATCCGTGCATCGGCTATTCGGACGAGCGGCTGGCGTTCTATATGGCGAAGGGGCTCACCGAAGGCGACCACGGCCGCGACCACGATGAGTTCCTCGAGATCTTCCGCCTGCCGTTCGCCGAGGCGATGCAATGGGTGCGCGATGGCCGCATCTGTGAGACCAAGACCGTGATCGGGCTGTTCTGGCTGGAGAAGATGCTGGAGCAGGGCTGGTAGGCAGCTAGGCCTTGGACTTGTTTGTAGGTCTGCGCAGGTAGTTCACTCGGGTCGCTAGATGGGTAGCAAATTCGTTGAGTGACCATAGGCCTCATGCAGGACCTGCATGAGGCTCAGTTATATGCCGTATAGCGTAAGCACAATAACCACGATAAGCATGACAAAACCAAAGCCAAATTTCACGACATTCGCTAAGTCAAATTCGTCAGCGCTTTTCCTGTAATCCCGCCAACTACTCCAGACTATCCACGCGAAAACAGCCATTAGTCCCAATGGAAATAGTATGGGCGCGGTTGTCCGGATTTCTTCGATTGGGTCGTCCAAGGCCGGTAACCCGAATATCCGCCAATAGAGCGAGAAACAGAGCAGTGCGACTCCCACAATGAGCCAGACATATCGGGTTCGATTGGTCACTTGGAGCCTCGCATGCTTATTAACCTCTGCTAAAGGGTGGACAAGTTTTGGCCACAAGAGTTAGAGGTGCGACCGTCACTCACAGCTGATAACCGAGATTCGGCGCCAGCCAGCGCTCCGCCGTCTTGACATCCCAACCCTTGCGCCGCGCGTAGTCCTCGACCTGGTCGCGCTCGATCTTGGCCACGGCGAAGTACTGGCTGTCGGGGTGCGAGAGGTAGAAGCCCGACACCGCGGCGCCCGGCCACATGGCGAAGTTTTCGGTCAACTTGACGCCGATCTGCTCGGTGGCGTTCAGGATCTCGAACAGGCCGGCCTTTTCGCTGTGCTCGGGGCAGGCGGGGTAGCCGGGCGCGGGGCGGATGCCCTGGTATTTTTCCGCGATCAGCTCGTCATTGGCGAGCGCTTCCTCGCTGGCATAGCCCCAGTATTCCTTGCGCACTTGCAGGTGCAGGTGCTCGGCGAAGGCCTCGGCCAAGCGGTCGCACAGCGCCTTGAAGAGGATCGCCGAGTAGTCGTCGTGCGCAGCCTCGAAGGCGCGGGCGCGCTCATCTTCGCCGATGCCGGCGGTGACGACGAAGGCGCCGAGGTAGTCCGGCTTGCCGCTGTCCTTTGGCGCGACGAAGTCGGCGAGGCAGAGGTTGGCGCGGTCGGTCGGCTTTTTCATCTGCTGGCGCAGGTTGTGCCAGGTCATCAGGATTTTCGTGCGCGACTCGTCGGCGTAGACGGCGATGTCGTCGTCGTTCACGCTGTTGGCGGGGAACAGGCCGAACACCGCGCGCGCCTCGACCCAGTGCTCGTCGATCATCTGCTTCAGCATCGCCTGGGCGTCGGCGTAGAGCTTGGTCGCCTCGGCGCCGACCACTTCGTCGTCGAGGATCTTCGGAAACTTGCCGTGCAACTCCCACGAGGCGAAGAAGGGCGTCCAGTCGATGACTTCGGCGAGCTTCGCGAGGTCATAGGCCTTGAGCACGTGCACGCCCAGTTGCTTAGGCACTGGCGGCGTGTAGGCCGCCCAGTCGATACTGAACTTGTTGGCACGCGCCTCGGTGAGCGGGATCCGCGAGGTCTCGGACTTGTTCCTGAGGTGCCGTTCGCGGGTCTTGTCGTAGTCGGCGCGGATCTCGGCGGCGTAGGCGTCGCGCAGCTCCTTCGACAGCAGCTGCGTGCACACGCCGACCGCGCGCGACGCGTCCTTGACGTAGACGACCGGCGACTCGTAGTTCGGCGCGATCTTCACCGCGGTGTGGGCGAGCGAGGTTGTCGCGCCGCCGATCAGCAGCGGAAGCGTGAAGCCCTGGCGCTGCATTTCGCGCGCGACGTGCGCCATTTCCTCCAGCGACGGCGTGATGAGGCCCGACAGGCCGATGATGTCGGCCTTGTGCTCGCGCGCGGCGTCGAGGATCTTCTGCGCCGGCACCATGACCCCCAGGTCGACGATGTCGTAGCCGTTGCAGCCGAGCACGACGCCGACGATGTTCTTGCCGATGTCGTGGACGTCGCCCTTGACCGTCGCCATGATGATCTTGCCGGCGCTCTGCGCGTCGCCGGCGCGCTTGTCGGCCTCGATGTAGGGGATCAGGTGCGCGACCGCCTGCTTCATCACGCGCGCCGACTTCACCACCTGCGGCAGGAACATCTTGCCGGCGCCGAACAGGTCGCCGACGACGTTCATGCCGGCCATCAGCGGGCCTTCGATCACGTGCAGCGGCCGCTCGGCCTCGAGCCGCGCCGCTTCGGTGTCCTCGACGATGAATTCGGTGATGCCCTGCACCAGCGCATGACTGAGGCGCTCGTTGACCGGCAGGTTGCGCCAGGCGAGGTCGACGACCTTCTCCTTGGCGCCGCCCTTCACCCCCTCGGCGAAGCTCACCAGCCGCTCGGTCGAGTCGGCGCGGCGGTTCAGCAGCACGTCCTCGACGCGTTCCTTGAGCTCCGGATCGAGGGCTTCGTAGACGCCGAGCTGCCCGGCGTTGACGATGCCCATGTCCATCCCGGCCTGGATCGCGTGGTAGAGGAAGGCCGTGTGGATCGCCTCGCGCACCGCGTCGTTGCCGCGGAACGAGAAGCTCACGTTCGACACGCCGCCCGAGACGTGCGCGTGCGGCAGGTTCTGGCGGATCCAGCGCGTCGCCTCGATGAAATCAACGGCGTAGTTGGCGTGCTCCTCGATGCCGGTGGCGACCGCGAAGATGTTGGGGTCGAAGATGATGTCCTCGGGCGGGAAGCCGACCGTCTCGGTCAGGAGCTTGTACGCGCGCGCGCAGATCTCGGTCTTGCGCGCGTAGGTGTCGGCCTGGCCGGTCTCGTCGAAGGCCATCACGATCACCGCGGCGCCGTAGCGCAGGCACAGCTTTGCCCGTTCGATGAACTCGGCCTCGCCTTCCTTCATCGAGATCGAATTGACGATGCCCTTGCCCTGGATGCACTTCAGGCCGGCCTCGATCACGTTCCACTTCGACGAGTCGAGCATGATCGGCACCCGCGCGATGTCGGGCTCGGAGGCGATCAGGAGCAGGAAGCGCACCATCGCCGCCTCGGCGTCGAGCATGCCCTCGTCCATGTTGATGTCGATCACCTGCGCGCCGTTCTCGACCTGCTGGCGCGCGACCGACAAGGCGTCGTCGTAGCGGCCCTCAAGGATCATCCGGGCAAACGCTTTCGACCCGGTGACGTTGGTGCGCTCGCCGACGTTGACGAACAGCGAGTCCTTGCCGACGTTGAAGGGCTCGAGGCCCGACAGGCGCATCGCCGGTTCGAGCACCGGCGGCACCCGCGGCGCGACGCCTTCGACGGCCCTGGCGATCGCTTCGATGTGCGGCGGCGTCGTGCCGCAGCAGCCGCCGACGATGTTCAGCAGGCCCGCGCGCGCCCATTCGCCGATGTGCGTCGCCATCTCGGCGCCGCCCATGTCGTACTCGCCGAAGGCGTTGGGAAGCCCCGCGTTGGGGTGCGCCGAGACGAAGGCGTCGGCCTTGGTCGCGAGTTCCTCGACGTACTGGCGCAGCAGGTCCGGGCCGAGCGCGCAGTTCAGACCGATCGACAGGGGGCGCGCGTGGCGAACCGAGTTCCAGAACGCCTCGGTCGTCTGGCCGGAGAGCGTGCGGCCGGAGGCGTCGGTGATGGTGCCGGAGATCATCACCGGCAGGCGCATGTTGTTGGCCTCGAAGTACTCCTCGATCGCGAACAATGCCGCCTTGGCGTTGAGCGTGTCGAAGATCGTCTCGACCATCAGGATGTCGGCGCCGCCCTTCACCAGGCCGTCGATCGCCTCGAGGTAGGCGACGCGCAGCTGGTCGAAGGTGACGTTGCGGTAGCCGGGGTCGTTGACGTCGGGCGAGATCGTCGCGGTGCGCGAGGTCGGGCCGAGCACGCCGGCGACGAAGCGCGGCTTGGCGGGATTCTGCGCGGTCGCCTCGTCGGCGGCCTCGCGCGCGAGCCGTGCCGCGGCGAAGTTGAGCTCCGGCACCAGGTGCTCCATGTGATAGTCGGCCATCGAGATCGAGGTCGCGTTGAAGCTGTTGGTCTCGAGGATGTCGGCGCCCGCCGCCAGGTACTTGGCGTGGATTTCCTTGATGATCGCAGGCTGCGTCAGGCACAAGAGGTCGTTGTTGCCCTTGAGGTCGTGCGCGAAGTCGGCGAAGCGCGTGCCGCGATAGTCCGCCTCGGTCAGCTTGTACGACTGGATCATCGTGCCCATCGCGCCGTCGAGGACGAGGATGCGCTGGGCGAGGAGGAAATGGAGCAGGTCGGTGCGGGACATGGCGGTCATACGGCTGGGCAATCGCCCATTATATTCGCTTGGCGCCAAGGCTTCCGGGGGTGCTATGGTGCAGGTATCGCGCGACCGGACCCTGCCATGAAGCACCTCGAACCCGCCGAAGCCCACGCCTTCCTCAAGGAGCATCCCGAGGCCGTCTTCATCGACTGCCGCTCGGAAATCGAATACCTGTTCGTCGGCCACCCCGCGGGGGCGATCCACATCGCCTGGCAGGACGGTCCGGACTGGGACGTCAACCCGGACTTCCTCGGCCACGCGCGCAAGGCGGCGTCGGTCAACCGGCCGGTGGTGCTGATCTGCCGCTCGGGGCGGCGCTCGGTCGACGCCGGGCGCTACCTGGAACGGCACGGCTTCCCGGCCGTGTACAACGTGCTGCATGGCTTCGAGGGCGACATGGACGAGTCGCGCCACCGCAGCACGAAGAACGGTTGGCGCCACGACGGCCTGCCGTGGGAGCAGACCTGACCCCGCGCCCTCGGGCCTGCACCTTGTCGGCACACTCGCGCGGGGCAGGCCGTCGCTGGATGGGCGCTGGCGCGTCGACAACCACGCCCGCGCCTTGCCGTGCTCGGCGCCCTCGCCTTCGCGTTCAGGCCCGAAATCAGGCGGGGGGGGCTTAGCCCAGCGTCACCCCCAGCCAGGCGCCGATGAACCAGGTCGCGAGGCCCGCCGCGCCGCCGATGCCGAGCATGCGCAGGCCGGAGACGAGCGCGCGGCGGCCGGTGAACAGGCTCATGCTGGCGCCGACGGCGAACAGTCCCGCCGCGGTGAGCGCGACGGACAGCGTTAGCGCATCGCCCGCGCCGAAGAGGTAGGGCAGCAACGGCAACGCGGCGCCGGCGGTGAAGGCGGAGAACGAGGAGATCGCGGCCACCCACGGCGAGCCGAGCTCGTCGGGATTGAGCCCCAGCTCCTCGCGCGCGAGCGTGTCGAGCGCGCGCTCGGGGTCCTGCATCAGCGTGTCGGCGAGCCTGCGCGCCTCGACCGGGTCCATGCCCTTGGCGGCGTAGATCAGCGCCAGCTCGGCGGCTTCTTCCTGCGGGTATTTCTCCAGCTCGTCGCGCTCGAGGCCGATCTGGTACTCGAACATCTCGCGCTGCGCGCGCACCGAGACGTATTCGCCCGCGGCCATCGAGAAGGCGCCGGCGAGCAGGCCCGCGACGCCGGTCAGCAGGATCACCGCCGGTTCCTGCGCGGCGCCCGCCACGCCGTAGATCAGCGCCGCGTTCGACACCAGTCCGTCGTTGACCCCGAACACCCCGGCGCGCAGCGCGTTGCCGGCGGCGCCGCTCTGGTGCCGCTTGCCGATGTCGTCGCGCCTGACCGGCATGCCGTGCGGCGTGGGCTGGTTGTAGAGCACCATGCCGCGCACCTTCATCGCCGCCAGCACGCCGCGCATCGCGCGCGGCTTGAAGGTGCGGGTCAGGCGGGCGACGGCGCGCGCGCGCAGGTCGGGGCGGAACGGCGCGGGCGGCTCGTCGCCGCCCTGGGCGATCGCGTCGAGCCAGATTTTTGCCTGTTCCTCGGCCGCTTGCGCGAGTTCCTCGAACAGGGCCTCGCGCGGCGTGCCACGCTCGCATTCGGCGACGACGCGGTAGAGCCACGCCGACTGCTTTTCCTCGTGCCAGGATTCGTAAGGGGAACTCATGCTTGTCTCCGGTACTGGATCGCCTCGGCGAGGTGGGCGGTCGTGATGGCGTCGCTGCCGGCGAGGTCCGCGACGCTGCGCGCGAGGCGCAGGATGCGGTGGTAGGCGCGCGCCGACAGGTTGAGGCGCGCGATCGCCTGCTTCAGCAGGCCTTCGCCGGCTTCGTCGAGCCGGCACAGCTGCTCGATCTCCTGGGTGCCGAGCGCGGCGTTGGGCTTGCCCTGGCGAGCGAGCTGGCGCGCCCGCGCCGCCTCGACGCGCGCGCGGATCGCGGCGCTGGCCTCGCCCGCGCCGGCCTGCATCAGCTCGTCCTCGGTCAGCGCCGGCACGCTGACCTGGATGTCGATGCGGTCGAGCAGCGGCCCGGAAATGCGCGCCCGGTAGCGGGCGATCTGGTCGGGCGTATCGCGGCACGGTTGGGTGGGGTGGCCGAGGTAGCCGCACGGGCAGGGGTTCATCGCGGCGACGAGCTGGAAGCGCGCCGGGAAGTCGGCCTGCCGCGCCGCGCGCGAGATCGTGATGTGGCCGGTTTCGAGCGGCTCGCGCAGCACCTCGAGCACCTGGCGCGGGAATTCGGGCAGCTCGTCGAGGAACAGCACGCCGTGGTGCGCGAGCGAGATCTCCCCCGGGCGCGGGTTGTTGCCGCCGCCGACCAGTGCGACGGCCGAGGCGGTGTGGTGCGGCGCGCGGAACGGGCGGCGCTGCCAGTGCTCGCGGCGGAAGCCGCCGTTGAGCGAGGCGACCGCGGCGGTCTCGAGCGCGTCGGCCTCGCTCATCGTCGGCAGGATGCCGGGAAAGCGTGCGGCGAGCATCGACTTGCCGGTGCCGGGCGGGCCGGCCATCAGCACGGAGTGGCCGCCGGCAGCGGCGACCTCGAGCGCGCGGCGGGCGGCGCTCTGGCCCTTGACGTCGGCGAAATCGGGATAGTCGGCCGCGTCTGTCGCGGGGTCGGGCTGCGCGTCGACCAGCCTGCCCTGGCCGGCGAGCCAGGCGCAGACGTCGAGCAGGCTCGCCGCACCCAGCGTCTCGACGCCGCTGGCGAGCGCCGCCTCGCTGGCCGATGCGACCGGCAATATCAGCTGCCGGCCGGTTGCGCGGGTGGCGAGGGCCATCGCCAGCGCGCCGCGCACCGGGCGCAGCTCGCCGGTCAGCGCGAGCTCGCCGGCGAATTCGGCCTGCTTGAGGCGGTCGGCGGGAATCTGCCCCGACGCGGCGAGGATCGCCAGCGCGATCGGCAGGTCGAAGCGGCCGGACTCCTTGGGCAGGTCGGCTGGCGCGAGGTTGACCGTGATGCGGCGCGCCGGGAATTCGTAGCGCGCGTTCTGGATCGCCGCGCGCACCCGGTCGCGCGCCTCCTTCACCTCGGTTTCGGGCAGGCCGACCAGGGTGAAGGCCGGCAGGCCGTTCGCCAGATGCGCCTCGACGACCACCTCGGGCGCGTGCATGCCGGCGAGCGCCCGGCTTTTCACGACGGCGACGGCCATGGGCGGATCAGTCCTCCGTGCGCGGCTGCTTTTCCGGTTCGGCCTCGTGCGCGCCGGGCACGCCCGCTTTCTCCAGTTCAAGCAGGCGCGCTTCCAGTTGCGCGAGCTTCTCGCGCGTGCGCGCCAGCACTTCGGTCTGCACGTCGAATTCCTCGCGGGTCACCAGGTCGAGCTTGCCGAGCATCGAGGTGACGCCGGCCTTGAGGTTCTGCTCGATGTCCCTGGCGGGCGACTGCGCGAGCACGTCGCCGAGCTTGGCGACGAGGTCGTTGATGAAAGCGGGGCTGGGGAACTTCGGGTTCGTGGTCATGGCGGGCTCCGGTGATGCGCGGAGTGTAGCAAGCACCGCTTGTCCGGCGCAGCCCCGACTACGTGCTTCCACGTAGCACGAAGTGGGTGCATCGGGTTTTCGTGGCGCACCAGGAGGGTGCGTCCTATGCTGAGGTCAGCCGGGCCAATTATTCAAGACCATGTTTTTTCGAGGAAAAAAATCTGGCACGGCTTGTGCTGTAGCGGAAGTGCAATTTTGCGCGCCTTCTTCAACGGGAGAAATTTGATGAAAAAACTTGCATACGCTTTGGTTCTGACCGGTCTGGTGGCTGCCCCCACCGTTGCGATGGCTGAGGAGGACAGCCCGCACAGCCTCAGCGCCAACGTCACGCTGACCAGCGACTACATCTTCCGCGGCATCTCCCAGACCGGCGGCGACCCCGCGATCCAGGGCGGCCTCGACTACGAGCACAAGAGCGGCTTCTACGTCGGCACCTGGGCGTCCAACGTCGGCTGGATCGAGGACTTCCAGGGCTATGAGTCGGGCAACATGGAGATCGACCTCTACGGCGGCTTCCGCGGCGACATCGGCGCGACCGGCCTGAGCTTCGACGTCGGCGCGATCCAGTACATGTACCCGGGCGAGAAGGCAGGCGCGGTCGACGCCGATACCAGCGAGCTCTACGCCGCCCTGGGCTGGAAGTGGTTCACGGTCAAGTACTCGTACTACGTCAGCGACGAGGTGTTCGGCTTCGACTCCGACGGCGGCGACTATCTGGGGATCTCCGGCAGCCTGCCTGTCGGCGAGACCGGCCTGACGCTGGGCGCGAGCTGGGGCACGTTCAGCTTCAACGACCTGCCCGAGGTGGATTACGACGACTGGAGCGTCAGCGCGACCTACGACATGGGCAAGCTCGGCAAGCTCGGCGATGGCGTGACGGTCGGCCTGAAGTACACCGACACGGATGCCGACAAGGCGGTCTGGACGGATGCCAACGGCCAGTACCTCGGCGACGGCACCACCACCGTGTGGCTCACCAAGGCTTTCTGATCCGCTGAAGACGCGGGGCGGCGCGGACCGCCGCCCCATTTCCCCTTTCCCTGATTCGGGAGACATACATGAAATTCGTAACGGCAATCATCAAGCCGTTCAAGCTGGACGAAGTGCGCGAGGCCCTGTCGGCCATCGGCGTCACCGGCCTGACGGTTACGGAAGTGAAGGGGTTCGGGCGGCAGAAAGGCCACACCGAGCTGTACCGCGGCGCGGAATACGTGGTCGATTTCCTGCCCAAGGTGAAGATCGAGGTCGCGATCCGCGCCGAGCTGCTCGAGCGCGTGATCGAGGCGATCGAGAAGGCGGCCAACACCGGCAAGATCGGCGACGGCAAGATTTTTGTCACCAGCCTGGAGCAGGTCGTGCGCATCCGCACGGGCGAATCCGGCCCCGACGCCCTTTAAGGAGCTGACCATGAAAAAGCTATTTGCTTCGCTGGGCCTGATGGCCTTCCTGCTTGCGCCGGGCGTAGGCCTGGCGCAGGAAGCCGTGGAGCCGATGACCGAAGCGGTGAGCGCGGTGGCCGAGACCGTCGACGCCGTCGCCGCCGAGGCTGCGGCGCCGGTTCCGGACAAGGGTGACACCACCTGGATGATGCTGTCGACGCTGCTGGTGATCCTGATGATCATCCCGGGCGTCGCGCTGTTCTACGGCGGCCTGGTGCGCGCCAAGAACATGCTGTCGGTGCTGACGCAGGTGATGGCGATCTTCTGCCTGATCGCGATCCTGTGGGCGGTGTACGGCTACTCGCTGGCGTTCGGCGACGGCGGCAGCCTGAACTGGGCGATCGGCGATCTCTCGAAGATGTTCCTCGCCGGCATCACCCCGGACAGCACGGCCGCGACCTTCACCGACGGCGTGGTCATCCCCGAGTTCACCTTCGTCGCCTTCCAGCTGACCTTCGCCGCCATCACCGTCGCGCTGATCGTCGGCGGCCTGGCCGAGCGGGTGAAGTTCTCGGCGCTGCTGGCGTTCGCGGCGCTGTGGTTCACCTTCTCCTACCTGCCGATCGCGCACATGGTGTGGGCAACCGGCGGCTACCTGTTCGAAGCGGGCGACCTCGACTTCGCGGGCGGCACCGTAGTGCACATCAACGCGGGTGTCGCCGCGCTGGTCGGTGCCATCGTGCTGGGCAAGCGCATCGGCTACGGCCGTGACGCGATGCCGCCGCACAGCCTGCCGATGACGCTGATCGGCGCCTCGCTGCTGTGGGTGGGCTGGTTCGGCTTCAACGCCGGCTCCAACCTCGAAGCGACCGGCGGTGCTGCGCTCGCCTTCATCAACACCATCCTCGCGACCGCCGCTGCGGGCCTGTCCTGGATGTTCGCCGAGTGGATGCTGCGCGGCAAGCCTTCGATGCTGGGTCTGGCGTCGGGCGTGGTGGCGGGCCTGGTGGCGATCACCCCGGCGGCCGGCCTGGTCGGCACCATGGGCGGCATTGTCCTCGGCGCGATCGCCGGCGTGGTCTGCCTGTGGGGCGTCACCGGCCTGAAGAAGACGCTCGGCTACGACGACAGCCTCGACGTGTTCGGCATCCACGGCATCGGCGGCATCATCGGCGCCATCGGCACCGGCATCTTCGTCTCGCCGGCGCTCGGCGGCGTGGGCGTCGACGACTACTCGATGGCCGGCCAGGTGGTGACGCAGGCGACCGGCGTGCTGATCACCATCGTGTGGTCGGGCGTGGTGAGCTTCGTCGCCTTCAAGTTGGTCGACATGACCATCGGGCTGCGCGTCAGCGAAGAACAGGAGCGCGAAGGCCTCGACACCGCCAGCCACGGCGAGCGGGCCTACAACCTCTGATCCACCGCTTCTCCTAAGGAAGCTGGGGCGTCCTGCAGGGCGCCCCTTTTTTTCGCCCGCTGCGATCGTCCGCATCCGGGCGTCTCGCCACCTGCCCTTCCTGCAACGGCGTCGACCGTTACCCGTGCGTCGCGCCTCGCCCGTGCCCGCTGCGGGCGGCCGGTTCCGCCCCCGAGGCACGCCAAAACGGTGCGCGTGCGCACCAAATCAAGGCCCGCGCAGCGCCCGCCGGGCCGCAGAGAATCTTGGGAGAGTTGCGTATATTCAACGAGTTGCGACGGAATTCGCGTCGTGGCACGGGGCTTGCTGTCAGGGTGATGAGTATTACGAATATTCGTTTTGGTAATACCACTCACCAGGAGCCCACCATGAATCTGAAGCACATCGGCAGCACCCTCAAGACCCTGTTGACCCGGCTGTTGATCCCGGCCGCAGCAGCCCTGTCCATTTCGGCGCATGCCGCCCAGCCGCTCAAGATCGGCTACAGCGACTGGCCGGGCTGGGTCGCCTGGCAGGTCGCCATCGACAAGGGCTGGTTCAAGGAAGCCGGCGTGCCGGTCACGTTCGAGTGGTTCGATTACTCGGCGTCGATGGACGCCTTCTCCGCCGGCAAGATCGACGCCGTCACCATGACCAACGGCGACGCGCTGGTCACCGGTGCGGCGGGTGCCAGGAGCGTGATGGTGCTGATCACCGACTACTCCAACGGCAACGACATGATCATCGGCAAGCCGGGTGTCCGCGCGATCAAGGACCTGAAGGGCAAGAAGGTTGCGGTGGAAACGGGTTTCGTCGAACACCTGCTGCTGCTCAACGGCCTGAAGAAGGCGGGCATGAAGGAGTCCGACGTCACGCTGGTCAACGCGAAGACCAACGAGATGCCGCAGATGCTCGCCTCCGGCGACGTCGCCGCGGTCGGCGCCTGGCAGCCCATCGCCGGCCAGACCATGAAGTCCGTGCCGGGCGCCAAGCCCATCTATACCTCCGCCGACGAGCCCGGCCTGATCTACGACGTGCTCGCCGTGAATCCCGCCAGCGCCAAGCAGCGCCGCGCCGACTGGATCAAGGTCGCGAAGGTGTGGGACCGTGTGGTCAAGTACATCAACGATCCCAAGACCCAGCCCGATGCCGTGAAGATCATGGCTGCCCGCGTCGGCGTCTCGCCCGAGGCCTACCTGCCGCTGCTCAAGGGGACCCGGCTGCTGAGCCTCGACGAGGCGAAGAAGATCTACGTGAAGGGCGAAGGCTTCAGGACGCTCTACGGCTCGTCGAAGATCGCCGATGACTTCAACGTCGCCAACGACGTCTACAAGGCGCCGCAGGACGTGAACGCCTACCTCGATTCGTCCTTCACCTTCGCCAAGTAATCCGGCGGACGACGGAGCGGAAATGAGTCTGATCGCCACACTGGCCGGCACCGACAGCGAGACGCGCAAGCGCGCGCTGCTGGGAATCGGCTCGTTCCTGCTGCCGCTGCTGGTCTGGAGCCTGGTGAGCTACGTGCCCTTCATCTGGCATCCCAAGGTCGAGGTCACCGCTCCCGGTGGCGTCGACTACTTCCAGGTCGGCATGCTGGTCGACAAGTCGCAGTTCGCGGACGAGTCGAACACCGCGCGCGAGCAGAACCTCGCGCTCCCGGCCGGCAAGCCGGCCAACCCCATCTACCTGCCTGCGCCGCACGAAGTGGCGCAGGCGTTCTACACCGGCTTCACCAGGGAGCCGGTGCAGAAGGACGCGCCCTGGCTGCACGAAAGCCTGTGGCACAGCATCCAGATCATCTTCTGGGGCTTCCTGATCTCGTCGATCGTCGGCGTGCCGCTGGGCATCCTCGCCGGGACCTATTCGAGCTTCGGCCGCCTGTCCGAGCCTTTCATCGAGTACTTCCGCTACCTGCCGGCGCCGGCTTTCGGCGCCCTGGCGGTGGCCATCCTCGGCATCTACGACGGGCCCAAGATCGCGATCATCGTCATCGGCACCCTGTTCCAGCAGGTGCTGATCATCGCCAACACGACGCGCAAGCTCGAGGCCACGATCGTCGAGGCGGCCCGCACCCTGGGCACGCGCGGCGCGAAGCTGCTGACCAGGGTGGTGGTGCCCGGCATCCTGCCCGACCTCTACCGCGACCAGCGCATCCTGCTGGGCTGGGCCTGGACCTACCTGATCGTCGCCGAGCTGATCGGCACCAGCTCCGGCATCACCTTCTACATCACCCAGCAGGCCCGCTACCAGCATTTCGACAACGTCTACGCGGCGATCATGCTCATCGGCATCATCGGCTTCGGTACCGACCTCGTCCTGGCGCGGCTGGGCAAGCGCCTGTTTCGCTGGGACCTCGCCCAGGACCGGAGATAAGCCATGAATCGTGACGACCTGCCCAGCTACCTGGACCAGTCCGAGGACGTGCGCGCGCGCTTCGACCGCATCCGGCAGCGCGAGACCATCCTCGAAGTGCGCAAGCTCGGCAAGCGCTACCGTTCCGCGCAGGGCGAGGTGGACGCGCTGCGCGACCTCGACTTCAGCGTGCGCCGCCGCGAGTTCGTCTGCGTCATCGGCCCCTCCGGCTGCGGCAAGTCCACCCTGGCGCGCATCCTCGCCGGCCTCGACCGCCACACCTCGGGCGAGGCCCTGCTCGACGGCAAGGCCATCGAGGGGCCGGGCCCGGATCGCGGCATGGTGTTCCAGGGCTATTCCCTGTTCCCCTGGCTGACCGTGAAGAAGAACGTCATGTTCGGCCCGCAGATGAAAGGGCTGAGCAAGGACGAGGCGGAGCGCGATGCGCGGATATGGCTGGACCTGGTGGGCCTGGGGAAATTCGCCGACGCCTACCCGCACCAGCTCTCCGGCGGGATGCGCCAGCGCGTGGCCATCGCACGTGCGCTCGTCAACCAGCCGCGCATCCTGCTGATGGACGAGCCCTTCGGCGCACTCGACGCCCAGACGCGCGCGAAGATGCAGTCGCACCTGATCGACATCTGGAAGAACATCGACATCACGGTGCTGTTCATCACCCACGATCTCGACGAGGCGATCTACCTGGCCGACCGCATCCTCGTGCTCAAGGCGCATCCCGGCGAGGTGCAGGAGATCATCGAGGTGCCGGTGCCGCGCCCGCGAACGCCCGCCCAGTTCAACACGCCGGAATTCCTGGCCACCAAGGCGCGCCTCGAAGAACTGATCCATCCCGCGCCGGAGCCGCTGCCGGAAGACGAGCAGGCGGTGAAGCCGCACATGATCCGCTTCACCAACGTCGCCGACAACGTGGAGTAAAGGCCATGACACGCTGGTCCGATCTCACCTGGTCCGAAATCCCCGACGTGCTGGCGCGCTGCGGGCACGCCGCCATCCTGCCGGTGGGCGCCACCGAGCAGCACGGCCCGCACCTCGGCTGCGGCGTCGATTTCGTGATCGCCGAGCGACTCTGCGCCGCCGTCGCCGCGCAGACCGGCGTGCCCATGCTGCCCACGCTCCCCTACGGCTGCTCGCTCGGCCACAGCCGGCGCTGGCCCGGCACGCTCGCGCTGCAGCCGGTCACGCTGATCCAGCTGGTCAAGGAGATCGGCGACTGGGCGTATCACAGCGGCATCCGCCGCCTGTTCATCGTCAACGCGCACGTCACCAACGCCGCGCCGCTGCGCTGCGCGCTCGAGATGCTGCGCGCCGAGCACGACGACCTGATGGTCGCGGTGGTCAACACCGCGACGCTCAGCGAGCGCGTGCGCGACTTCCACTGCGCCGACGCCGCCGACTGGCACGCCAACGACGCCGAGGCCTCGATCATGCTGGCCATCGCCCCCGAAGGCGTGCGCCCGGACAAGCTGCCCGAGGCCGACGACCCGGACCGCACCTGCGGCTGCGTCTTCGCCCACCCGGTCAACCGCACCAGCCTGAACGGCGTCACCGGCACGCCGAGTCTCGCCACGGCGGAGAAGGGCGCGCGCTGGTTCGACTGGCTGGTCGAGGACCTCGCTGGACTGATTCAAAAAGGCTGCGTCGAAACGCCGCCGCTCGACCATTCCTATTTCGGGGACGCCGTCCCCGCCGCCGCAACCCGATAGACAAGGACGCATCATGAACACCCTCGACGACACCGCCGTGCTGGAAAAACCGGACACCAGCATCCACCACCCTGCCGGGGCGACCGCGCAATTGCAGCGCGAACTGACCGACAAGGGCGTGAAATACTGCATCGGCGCCTACGTCGACATCCACGGCGTGCCCAAGGCCAAGGTCGTCCCGATCGCCCACCTCGGCCAGATGGCCAAAGGGTCCGAGCGCTATACCGGCTATGCGCTGGACGGCCTCGGCCAGGCGCCCAACGACGACGAGCTCACCTCGGTGCCGGATCTCGACCGCGCGATCCAGCTGCCGTGGGAGCCGAAGATCGCCTGGATCCCGGCCGACAACCACTTCCAGGGCAAGCCCTACGCGCTCAACACGCGGGTCGCGCTGAAGAACCAGCTCGCCGAGGCCGCCAAGCTGGGCTACGGCATGAACCTCGGCATCGAGTGCGAAGTCTTCCTGCTCAAGCAGAAGGAGGACGGCAGCCTGTCGGTGCCGGTCGCCGACGACAAGCTGACCAAGCCCTGCTACGACGTGCGCGGCTTCGTCGACAACTTCTCCTGGCTCGACAGGATGGCCACCTCGATCAACGACCTCGGCTGGGACCTCTATTCCTTCGACCACGAGGACGCCAACGGCCAGTTCGAGTTCGACTTCGCCTACGCCGACGCGCTGACCACCTGCGACCGCCTGACCTTCTTCCGCTTCATGGCCAAGCACTACGCCAAGGAAGAAGGCCTGCTCGCGACCATGATGCCCAAGCCCTTCGCCGACAAGACCGGCAACGGCGCGCACTTCAACATGTCGCTCTACGACCTCGCGACCGGCAGGAACCTGTTCGCCTGCGCCCCCGAGGACGATCCCCACGGCATCGGCCTGACCCCGCTCGGCTACAGCTTCGTCGCCGGCATCCTCAGGCACGGCCGCGCGCTGTGCGCCGTGTTCGCGCCGACCGTGAACAGCTACAAGCGCCTGGTGCGGCGCGGCGCGATGAGCTACTTCTCGTGGGCGCCGGTGTTCAACTCCTGGGGCTCGAACAACCGCACCAACTCGGTGCGGATTCCGGCCGGCGGCGGCCGCTGCGAATCGCGCAACGCCGACGGCGCGGTCAATCCCTACCTCGCCGCCACCCTGGTGCTGGCCGCCGGTCTCGAGGGCATCCGCGAGGGGCTCGACCCGGGCAACCCGAACGAGGACAACCTGTACGCCATCGGCGACGACGAGCGCCGCGCGCGCGGCATCGAGTTCCTGCCGCAGACCCTGCAGGAGGCGGTCGCCGCGTTCGCCGCCGACCCGCTCGTCGAGGCCACGCTGGGCCGCGAACTGCGCGACGAGTTCGTCCGCTACAAGACCGAGGAGTGGGAGGCCTACCACCTCGCGGTTTCCAAGTGGGAAGTCGACCGCTACAGCTACATGTTCTGAGCGCTGGAACCGACCATGACGACGAAGAACGGAAGCGACAAGGCGTCCAGCCCGGTGAGCCGCATCAGCGTCTCGCTGCCGCCCGACCTGCTGGCCGAGCTGGACAGCATGGTCGAGAGCCGGGGCTACGACAGCCGCTCGCAGGCCATCGGCGAAATGGTCAATTACCAGCTGGCCGAGCACAAGCGCAGCCTCGGCAACGAGGTCATGGCGGGCACCCTCACGCTGCTCTACAACCGCGCCACCCGCAGCCTGCAGGAGCGGCTGGCGGACATCCAGTACCACCATGTCGCCGAGGTCATCAGCTCGCTGCACGTGCACCTGAGCGAGGACCAGATGCTGGAGGTGGTCCTGGTGCAGGGACCGGCGGCCAAGCTGCAGGCCATCACCCATGAAATGCTCGCCCAGCGTGGCGTCATCACCGGCCGGCTGCAGTTGCTGGCGGCGGTCATTCCGCCGCTGCACGCACCGGGCACGGCCCCCTGATCGATCGACTGGATTTCACATGGCACAAAACCTCAATCCCATCCCCCCCGAGCTGTTCCTGTGGGAAGAAGCGCTTCCCGGCGGCTGTCACTGGTCGGGCATCGTGCGCCGCGGCAACGCGCTCAGGCTCACCGACCTTTCCGGCCGCGCCAACGTCTCGGCGCTGTTCTACAACGCCGAGGAAAAGCTCGAGCGCTACAACATGCCCGATACCCTCAAGGCGCAGCACACCGCGCACCTGACGCGCGGCCACGCCCTCTACTCGGACATGGGCCACGTGCTGTGCTCGGTCATTCGTGACACCTGCGGCTGGCACGACACCGTGTGCGGCGCGAGCAACGCCGAGATCGTCAAGGCGAAGTACGGCGAGGCGAGCTACCAGACCCACCGCAACGCGATGCACCGCAACGGCCGCGACGGCCTGCTGGTCGAGCTCGGCAAGTGGGGGCTGGGCAAGCGCGACGTGGTGCCCAACGTCAACTTCTTCAGCAAGGTCGTCGCCGACGAGGCGGGCAGGCTGCACTTCGACGAAGCGAACTCGCATCCGGGCGCCCATGTCGACCTGCGCTTCGAGATGAACGTGCTGGTGGTGCTCTCGGCCGCGCCGCACCCGCTCGACCCGCGCCCCGACTATGCGCCGGGCGACGTCGTGCTGACCGCGTGGAAGGCCGGCGCGCCGGGCGCCGACGACGTCTGCCGTAATTCGTGCGCGGAAAACCAGCGCGGCTTCCATCAGACCGAAATCCTGTTCCGTTGAGGTGAACCCATGACTACCTTCAGCCTCGTCGAAAGTCCCCTCGACCCGCGAAATGCCGTCGTCGACGTTGTCGTCGACGCCGGCGATCCGTGGCTGCACGAAATCAGGAAGGGCCAGGTGTTCCGCATCCTCGACCTCGAGGGCAACCAGGCGGTCGATACGCTGTTCTACAACGCGCGCGACCCGGAGGAGCGCTACAGCGCCGCCGACACCGTGCGTGCGCAGGGCGCGCTCTACCTCACCGCCGGCACCCGGCTGATGTCGACCGAAGGCAGGGTGATGCTGACGATCACCGCCGACACCTGCGGCCGCCACGACACCCTCGGCGGCGCCTGTTCGTGCGAGAGCAACACCGTCCGGTACGCGCTCGACAAGCGGCCGATGCACTCGTGCCGCGACAGCTTCCTGCATGCGCTCGCGCATTACGACGGCGGGCTGACCAAGCGCGACCTCACCAGCAACATCAACTTCTTCATGAACGTTCCGGTGACGCCGGCGGGGGGGCTGGAATTCGCCGACGGCGTGTCGGCGCCGGGCAAGTACGTCGAGATGCGCGCCGAGATGGACGTGCTGTGCCTGATCTCCAACTGCCCGCAGCTCAACAATCCCTGCAACGCCTACAACCCGACGCCGGTGCGCGTGCTGGTCTGGGACGCGCCTGAACAATGAAAACAGCCGGCTCGGGACGGCCCGGGCTGCAGGAAAGGAGAGGCTGAAGAACCGTAGCGAGCGGACACAGGGCAAGGCGCACGGCGCGCAGGAACCGGAATGTACATGCACGTACATGAGGATTCCGAGCACCGCGCAACACCGCCCTGTGTTCGCGCAGTAGGTTATTCAGCCTCTCCGGAGCGGGACGACCCGCAAGGAAAAATATGTTCGACAAGGTCCTCATCGCCAACCGCGGCGCCATCGCCTGCCGCATCATCCGCACCCTGCGCACCATGGGCGTGAAGTCGGTCGCCGTGTATTCGGAGGCCGACCGCAACAGCCTGCACGTGCGCCTCGCCGACGAGGCGGTCGAGATCGGCCCGGCGCCGGCGGCGCAGAGCTACCTGCGCGCCGACCGGATCCTCGACGCGGCCAGGGCCACCGGCGCCCAGGCGATCCACCCCGGCTACGGCTTCCTCTCCGAGAACCCCGGCTTCGCCGAGGACTGCGCGGCCGCCGGCATCGCCTTCATCGGCCCCGGCCCGGACCAGATGCGCGCCTTCGGTCTCAAGCACACCGCGCGCGCGCTCGCCGAGACGAACCGCGTGCCGCTGCTGCCCGGTTCCGGCCTCCTCGGCGACGCCGGCCATGCGCAGGCCGAGGCGGCGCGCATCGGCTACCCGGTGATGCTGAAGAGCACCGCCGGCGGCGGCGGCATCGGCATGCGCCTGATCTGGAGCGCCGACGAGCTGGTCGAAGCCTTCCAGTCGGTCGAGCGCCTGGCCCGCGCCAACTTCAAGGAGGCCGGCATCTTCCTCGAGAAATACGTCGAGCACGCGCGCCACATCGAGGTGCAGATCTTCGGCGACGGCCGCGGGAACGTCGTCGCGCTCGGCGAACGCGACTGTTCCGTTCAGCGACGCAACCAGAAGGTGATCGAGGAAACCCCGGCGCCCGGCCTCACCGATGCCCAGCGGTCGAGCCTGCTCGCCACTGCCGTGCGCCTCGGCGAAGCGGTCGGCTACCGTTCCGCCGGCACCGTCGAGTTCGTCTACGACACCTTGAACGGTGAATTCTATTTTCTCGAAGTGAATACCCGCCTGCAGGTCGAGCACGGCGTCACCGAGGAGGTCACCGGCGTCGATCTGGTCGAATGGATGGTCAAGGAAGCGGCCGGCGAGCTCGATCTCGCGGGGTTCCAGGCGCATCCGCAGGGCGCGGCGATCCAGGTGCGCCTCTACGCCGAGGACCCCGGCAAGGACTTCCAGCCCGCCGCCGGCGTGCTGACCGAGGTCGTCTTTCCTGAACACGCGCGCATCGAGACCTGGGTCGAGCGCGGCAGCGAGGTCCCGCCGTTCTACGATCCGATGGTCGCCAAGCTCATCGTCAGGGGCGGCGACCGGCCCGACGCGCTGGCGAAGATGCAGCACGCGCTCGCGCAGACCCGGGTCGCCGGCATCGAGACCAACCTCGGCTACCTCGCCCAGATCGTGCGCGATGCGGTGTTCGGCGAAGGGCGCCAGACCACGCGCTATCTCAACGCCTTCCACTACCGCCCGGCGACGATCGACGTCGTCGAGCCCGGCGTGCAGTCGAGCATCCAGGACTGGCCCGGCCGCACCGGCTACTGGGACGTCGGCGTGCCGCCGTCCGGGCCGATGGACCCGCTCGCCTTCCGTCTCGCCAACCGGCTGGCAGGCAACGACGAAGGCGTGGCCGCGCTCGAACTGACGGTCGCCGGCCCCACGCTGCGCTTCAACTGCGACAGCGTGATCGCGCTCGCCGGCGCCGACATGGGCGCCGAGCTCGACGGGCGGGCTGTCGCCAACTGGGCCGCGCACGCGGTGAAAGCGGGTTCGATCCTGAAGCTCGGCGCGGTCCGGGACAGCGGCTGCCGCAGCTATCTCGCCGTGCGCGGCGGCTTCGACGTGCCCGACTATCTCGGCAGCAAGGCCACCTTCACGCTCGGCCAGTTCGGCGGCCACGCCGGACGGACATTGCGAGTCGGCGACGTGCTGCATGTTTCAGCGACCGACACATGTGCTGGCGAGGCGCTTCCGGATGCTCTGGTCCCGGCCTACGGCCACGCCTGGGAGATCGGCGTCCTCTACGGCCCGCACGGCGCGCCGGATTTCTTCACCGACGCCGACATCGAGATGTTCTTCGCCACCGACTGGGAGGTGCACTACAACTCCAGCCGGACGGGGGTCAGGCTGATCGGCCCGCGCCCGCAGTGGGCGCGCAAGGACGGCGGCGAGGCGGGCCTGCACCCGTCGAACATCCACGACAACGCCTACGCCATCGGCGCGGTCGACTTCACCGGCGACATGCCGGTGATCCTCGGACCGGACGGCCCCAGCCTCGGCGGCTTCGTCTGCCCCGCGACGATCGTGCAGGCCGAGCTGTGGAAGATGGGCCAGCTGCGTCCGGGCGACACGGTGCGCTTCAGGCGCCTCTCCCAGGGCGAGGCCGGGCGCCTGGAGGCGGCGCAGGACGCCGCCATCGCTGGCCTCGCGGCCGTCGCGCAAGCCGCTGCAGTCGGCGGCGAGCCGCTCGCCGAACCCGTTCTGCACCGCATTCCGGAAACCGACAACCCGGTCGCCGTCGTCTACCGCCGCGCCGGCGACAAGTACCTGCTGGTCGAATACGGCCCGCTGGTGCTCGACCTCGACCTGCGCTTCCGGGTGCACGCGCTGATGGCGCATCTCGAGGGCGCCGCCGTGCCGGGCATCCTCGACCTCACGCCGGGCATCCGCTCGCTGCAGGTGCACTACGACTCGCGCGTGCTGCCGCTGGCGGAACTGATGGGCCGGCTGCTCGCCGCGGAAAAGGCGCTGCCGGCGATCGAGGACATGCGGGTGCCGACGCGCATCGTCCACCTGCCGATGTCGTGGGACGACGCGGCCACCAAGCTGGCGATCGAGAAGTACATGCAGTCGGTGCGCAAGGACGCGCCCTGGTGCCCGTCGAACATCGAGTTCATCCGCCGCATCAACGGGCTCGATTCGATCGAGGAGGTGAAGCGCATCGTCTTCGACGCGAGCTATCTGGTGATGGGGCTGGGCGACGTCTACCTCGGCGCGCCGGTGGCGACGCCGCTCGATCCGCGACACCGGCTGGTCACCACCAAGTACAACCCCGCGCGCACCTGGACCCCGGAGAACGCGGTCGGCATCGGCGGCGCCTATCTGTGCGTCTACGGCATGGAGGGCCCCGGCGGCTACCAGTTCGTCGGCCGCACCCTGCAGATGTGGAACCGCTGGCGCGAGACGCGCGAATTCACCGGCGGCAAGCCGTGGCTCTTGCGCTTCTTCGACCAGGTGCGCTTCTTCCCGGTCGACGAAGCCGAACTGCTGAAGATCCGCGAGGATTTCCCGCTCGGCCGCTACCCATTGAAGGTCGAGGAAACCACGTTCAGCCTGCGCGAGTACAACGCCTTCCTCGCCGCCAACGCCGACTCGATCGCCGCGTTCAAGGCGCGGCAGCAGGCGGCGTTCGACGCCGAGCGCGAGCGCTGGCGTCTAAGCGGCCAGGCCGAGTACGCCAGCGACCTGACGGTGGCCGAGGCGGCGCCCGACAGCGAGCTCGACCTGCCCGAGAACGGCCGCGCGCTCGCCAGCCACGTCGCCGGCAACGTGTGGAAGGTCGAGGTCGAGGCCGGCGCCGAGGTGAAGCAGGGCGACCCGCTCGTCATCGTCGAATCGATGAAGATGGAGTTCGCCGTGCTGGCGCCGTGCGACGGCCGCGTTTACAAGGTGTTCTGCCGCGAGGGCGGGCAGGTCGCCGCCGGGCAGGACCTGCTGGTGCTGGTGGGCGAGTGAGGAACGGACAATGAACACATCGCTCGACATCGCCACCCTGCGCCGCCTGTACGAGACCGGCGAGCTCACGCCGCTCGAACTCGTGGAAGACCTGCTCGCCCGCATGGCGGACGCGGATGCGCACCACATCTGGATCAGCCGGCTCGACGCGAGCGCCCTCGGCGTCTACGCAAGAAACCTGGAAGGCAGGGATCCGGCGAGCCTGCCGCTCTACGGCATTCCCTTCGCGATCAAGGACAACATCGACCTCGCCGGCCTGCCGACCACCGCCGGCTGCCCGGCGTTCGCCTACACGCCGGAGCGGCACGCCACGGTCGTGCAGCGGCTGATCGACGCCGGCGCGATCCCGATCGGCAAGACCAACCTCGACCAGTTCGCCACGGGCTTGAACGGCACCCGCTCGCCCTACGGCGCGTGCCGCAACGCCTTCGACCCCGCGTTCATTTCGGGCGGCTCGAGCTCCGGATCGGCGGTCGCGGTCGCGCTCGGGCTGGCGAGCTTCTCGCTCGGCACCGACACCGCCGGCTCCGGCCGCGTGCCCGCCGCGTTCAACAACCTGGTCGGCCACAAGCCCAGCTGCGGCGCGCTGTCGACGCGCGGCGTCGTGCCGGCGTGCCGTTCGCTCGACGCGGTGTCGGTCTTCGCGCTGACCGCCGAGGACGCCGAACGCGTGCTCGCGGTCGCCGCCGGCTTCGACGCCGACGACGACTATTCGCGGCCGCTGGCGCCGCACGGCTTCGATTTCGGACGCGCCCAGCATTTCAACTTCGGCGTGCCGATGGCGAAGGACCTGGAGTTCTTCGGCAACGCCGACGCGCAACGGCTGTTCGGCGAGGGGTGGAGCGCATGCGCGCGCTCGGCGGCACGCCGGTCGCCGTCGACCTCGCGCCCTTCCTCGAGGCGGCCCGCCTGCTCTACGGCGGCCCCTGGGTCGCCGAGCGCTACCTCGCGATCCGCGACTTCTTCGACGCGCAGCCCGACAAGGTCTTTCCGCCGGTGCGCGAGATCATCGCCGGCGGGCGCGGGATCAGCGCCGCCGACACCTTCGCCCACCTCTACCGGCTGCGCGCGCTGAAGCGGGCGTGCGACGCGGTGTGGGACGCGGTCGACGTGATGCTCACGCCGACCGCCGGGACGATCTACCGGATCGACGAGATGGAAGCCGATCCGATACGCCTGAATGCGAACCTCGGCCATTACACCAACTTCATGAACCTGCTCGACCTCGCCGCCACCGCGGTGCCGGCCGGGTTCCAGGCCGACGGCCTGCCGTTCGGCGTCACGCTGGTCGCGCCGCCGCACCAGGACGCGCCGCTCCTGCACCTGGCGTCGCGCATGCAGCGTGCGCTCGGCGCGAGCCTGGGCGCCACGGGGCACGCGTTGCCGGGCGCCGAAGCGCTCGCGCTGCTGCCGGACGGCCAGGTCAGGGTCGCGGTGGTCGGCGCCCACCTCGCGGGCCTGCCGCTCCACGGCCAGCTCGCCGAGCGCGGCGCGCGCCTCGTCGCCGACACCCGCACCGCACCGTGCTACCGGCTCTACGCGCTGCCCGACGGCAAGCGCCCGGGGCTCGTCAGGGTGGACGGCGGCGGCGCAGCGATCGCCTGCGAAGTGTGGGAGCTGCCCGCGGAAAGATTCGGTTCCTTCGTCGCCGGGATTCCCGCGCCGCTCGGCATCGGCAAGCTCGAGCTCGCCGACGGTGCGGTGGTGAACGGCTTCATCTGCGAGGGCATCGCCGTCGCCGGCGCGCGGGACATCACCGAATACGGCGGCTGGCGGGCATGGCTGGCGGCGCGCGGGGCTGCCTGAGCGCGGACCGCAGCGCCTCGCCGCCGGCGTGGGCCGCGTCGTCGCGCGGCGGCGTGCGCTATCGGGCGGCGCCCGCGCCGTCGAACTTCAGCGCCCCCTGCTTGAACGCCTTGAACGCCGTCTGGTAGTAGGCGACCGCCTCGTCGCGCAGGCGCGGATCCGCTGGCGCCGGGCTGGCGTTGCCGTCGGCGTCGATGGCGTAGGTGTCGATCCGCTGCTTCGGGCCGAGCACGACCAGCTTGTCCGCCTTCAGGTAGCCCAGCTCCTGGTAGTTGCTGATGAAGGCGCGCCGCCCGTCGTCGCCCTGCTCGAACAGCGACACGCCGAAGAAGTGGTCGTCGCCGGGCAGGCCCATCACGTCTAGCAGCGTCGGCGGAATGTCGATCTGGCTGGCCAGGCGGTCGTCGCGTCCGGGCGCGAGCAGCGCCGGCGCGTAGAGGATCAGCGGGATGTGGTAGCCGGCCACCGGCAGCCTGGTCCTGCCTGCGGCCGAGGCGCAATGGTCGGCGACGATGACGAACAGGGTGTCGTCGAACCACGGCTTGCCGCGCGCCTGGTCGATGAAGTGGCCGATCGCGTAGTCGGTGTATTTCACCGCGCCCTCGCGCTTGCCCGGCGACGGGATGTCGATGCGCCCGTCCGGGTAGGTGTACGGCCGGTGGTTGGAGGTCGTCATGATGTGCGCGAGGAAGGGCTTGCCGGCGGCGTGGGCGCGGTCGAGCTGCGCGAGACTGTTGTCGTAGAGGTATTCGTCGGCCACGCCCCAGACGTTGCCGAAGCCGACCGATCCCTTGGGGAAGTCGGTGCGGTCGACGACGCGGTAGTCGTTGCCGGCGAAAAAGCCGTTCATGTTGTCGAAGTAGCCGTAGCCGCCGTAGAGGAACAGCGTCTCGTAGCCCTGGCGGCGCAGGATCTCGCCGACCGTCGCCAGATGCTCGTTGCCGGGCCGGCGCACGATCGCCTGGCCGGGGATCGGCGGGGTGCCGAGCGACAGCGCCTCGAGCCCGCGCACCGTGCGGGTGCCGGTGGCGTACAGGCGGGTGAACAGCAGGCCGTCGGCGGCCAGCGCGTCGAGCCGCGGCGTCAGCCCCGCCGGATTGCCGAAGCTGCCGAGAAACTTGGCGGACAGGCTTTCGACCGAAATCAGCACCACGTTCCGCGGCGCGCGCTTGAACGGCACGCGCTGCGGATCGAACGCCTCGTCCTCGTCCGCCCCGGGCTCAAGCGCCGTGGTCAGCGGCTTGCGCTCGACGCCGAGCCCGGCGAGGACGCGGTCCGCCTGTGGCGCGGGCAGCGTCGCGTAGAAGCGCTCGTAGTCGAGCTCGTTGCGGCGGAACGCGGCGACGAAGGTCGCGAGGCCGTTGCCGGCCAGCTCGTTGGCGTAGGCGTTGCCGGAAAACTGCATGCGGTCGACGTCGGCCAGATGCCAGGCGCCCCACGGCAGGGTGAACGCCAGCGCGGCGTACAGCACGCGCCAGCCGGCCTGCGTCGCGGGGACGCCGGTGGCGCGGATGCGCGCGCGCAGCAGCCAGGTCGGCAGCGCCGCCAGCGCGGCCACCCCGGCGAGCAGCGGCGCCACCGGATACGACTCGACGATGTTGCCGATCACCTCGTGCGTGTAGACGAGATAGTCGACCGCGATGAAGTTGAAGCGGGTCTCGAACTCCTCCCAGAACACCCATTCCGCCAGCGCGCCGAACAGCAGCAGTGCCGCCATCACGAAGAAGATCGCCAGCCGCAGCGCGCCGCGCCAGCGCGTGTTGCGCCAGCGCGCCGGCCACAGCGCGGCCCACAGCAGCATCGGCGCCAGCAGCCAGGCCAGCACCGCGAGGTCGAAGCCCAAGCCGCGCGCGAACGCGCCGGGCCACAGGGCAAGCGGCGCCTTGTCCAGGCCGGCCTGCAGCGCGACGGCGAGGCGGGTCAGGGTGGCGACGGCGAGGAATAGCAGGGCGTAGGGCAGGAAGGGCAGGGCGGCGAGGCGGGACGGATGGGATTTCATGGAAGGCAAAGAAAGTTTGCGGGGCGGGTTTTTTCCAGCAGGCCGGGCCGGTGCCGCAGGCCCCACGGCCCCCCCCCCCCCCCCCCCGAGAACAACCATTATAAGGTCATGGGCAAGCCGTCCCTGCGGGCTGATGCCCGCCTAGTCGCGTTCGTGGCGGGCCGCGCTGAACGGGCCCGGCGGCGGCCTCCCCGGGCCGCGTGTCTGGTGAGCGCCGGCGCGGCGATGCATCTCCGCCACCATGCCCCCGAACTGTCGCCGGATCTGGCGGCCGATCAGGAAATCGCCGATCAGCGGCGGCAGCCAGAAATCCGGCACGATGCGCGCGTGGTAGTCGACCCGGGTGCCTGTCTCGTCGCCCTGCACCCGCACGCTGGCGTGGATGGCGAGGTTGCCCGCCACCGAGTCGATGGCGATCGACCCGGCGTGGCGATACGCTGCGTCCACCGTGGTGCGGATCGGAACGTTCATGAACAGGAGGCGTGCGACGCCCTCGATCTCCACGCGCTTGCTGCCGGCTTCGGAGCGGATCACGCGGGCGGCGGAGATGTCGGGAACGAAGCGGGGCATGTTCTCGTAGTCGGTCAGCACCGCCCACACCACGTCGTGGCCGAGCGCCAGCGCGAGCGCGGCCTCCACCTGCACCGCGCCGTCGGCCGTCCGCGCGGTGCGCACCCGGATTTCGTCGGCGCGGCCGTTGTCCGGCGTCGCGGCCAGACGCTCCCAGCTGCCGTCCGCCGCGACACCTGCCGCGCGGGCGTCCTCGTGCGGCCCGGCGCAGGCAGCCGCGCCCAGCAGCAGGGCGGCTGCCGCCGCTGCCAGCGTCGCGCGGGTCGAGGCTCTGCCGGTCATCGCCCCGCCCCTAGTGGTGCTTCCTGTAGTACCCGACCAGCGTCGCCTGCGCCAGGACGTGTCCCTGCATGGCACGCTCGAGCGCCGTCTTGGTCGGCGGCTGCAGCGGGGGCAGCACGGTGTCGAGCGCGTACAGCTTGTGGACGTAGCGGTGCCGGCCGATCGGCGGGCAGGGGCCGCCGTAGCCGGTGCGCTGCCAGTCGTTGAGGCCTTCGCGGGCGCCGGGCGGCGGCGGCGCGCCGGCGCCGAGCGCGGCCGTGGTGGGCGGCAGGTCGTACAGCACCCAGTGCACCCAGGTCATCTTCGGTGCCGCGGGGTCGGGCGCGTCGGGGTCGTCGACGATCAGCGCCAGGCTCTGCGTTGCCGCCGGCACCCCGGTCCACGCCAGCGGCGGCGAGCGGTCGCCGCCCTCGCAGGTGTACTCGCCGGGAATGTCGCCGTTGTGCGCGAATGCGCTCGAGCTCAGTTCCATGGTCGTGCTCCTTTCAGCGGCGCAGGCCGCCCGCGCCAATGCGCGACAGGCTGCGATCGGGACGGCAGCGAATGCCGCATGGCGCTTCGTTTCGCTTGAAATATAGCTGGCGTCCCGGCTGCAGCGTCACGACAGTCGAGATTATTGTTGCAAACGCGAACCATTCCCATTTAGAATTTAGCCATGCACCAGATGCCTCCCCGCCAGACGCCCCCTGATCCGCCGCCCAAGCCGGCCGGGGGCGCCACGCTCATCCGCTCGCGCGACTGGTTCGGCACCTCGACGGTCGTCTTCATCGAGCACGGGGGGGAGCGCTATCAGCTGCGCCAGACGCGCAGCGGCAAGCTGATCCTCACCAAATGACCCGCTAATCTTCCAGCCAGCCAGGGGCTCCTCCGCCCGGTAGCCAGCGACCCGCTCACCGAACAGGAGGAATCCCCGTGAAATTCAGTCCGACCCTGGCCGCGCTGGCCCTGTGCGCCGCGCCTGCGCTCGCCGCGCAGCCCGACGTCGCCCGGCTCGAGGCCGAGCTGGCCCGGCTGTCGCAACGGCTTGCGCAACTGGAGGCCGCGCCGCCGCGGGCCCTCCCTGCGGAAGCGGAACAGGCGGCGCAGCGCGACGCCCTGCGCGCCCGTCTGGAGGACATCGAGATCGAGCTGCTGACGCTGCGCAGGCAGAGCCGGGCGATCGAGACCGTCGAAGGCCTGTCGGCCGCCGCCGGCCTGACCCTGGTCGCGCAGCGGGTCGCCACGGGCGCGACGGCCGGCGCGGACGCCCAGTTCAACTACCGCGCCGACGTCTCGGTCACCCTGCCGGCGGGCGCGGTCGGCGCCGGCGTCGGCCACCTGTTCGCCCATTTCCGCCTGGGCCAGGGCGAAGGCGTGGCGCCGAGCAGTCCGGGTTTCAGCAGCACGCCCAACAGCACGAGCTTCGAGCTCAGCGCGGGCGACGACGCGGCGGCGGTGCTGGCGCAGGCGTGGTATCAGCTCGACGTGCCGCTGGCGGGAGCGCACGCGGCGCCGCCCCGCCACCTCGAATTCAATTTCGGCAAGCTCGACCCCTTCGTCTTCTTCGACCAGAACGCGGTCGCCGACGACGAGACGACGCGCTTCCTCAACAACGCCTTCGTCCACAATCCGCTGCTCGATTCCGGCGGCGCGGCCGGCGTCGACGCCTACGGCTTCGCCCCGGGGATGCGCCTCGCGTACCACGCTGACCGCGCCGAAGGCGAGTGGTGGCGCGCGTCGGTCGCGGCGTTCGGCGCGGACGACGGCGCCTCGTTCGACACCAGCTTCAGCCGGCCCTTTCTGATCGCCCAACTGGAGGCCGCGCGTCGCTTCGGCGATCTTCCCGGCAACTACCGACTCTACGCCTGGACCAACGGCCGCGCCACGCCCTATGCCAATCCGGCCGACCCCGGCAGCGAGCGGCAATCGGGCTGGGGGCTCAGCGTCGACCAGCAGCTGGCGCCGGCGCTCACGCTGTTCGCGCGCTACGGCGGGGCGACCGGCGGCCGCGCGCGCTTCGACCGGGCCGTCACTGCGGGCGCGGAAATCGCCGGTACGGCATGGGGCCGCGAAAACGACCGCCTTGGCTTCGCCGCCGGCTGGCTGCGCGCGAGCCGCGCGTTCGAGGCCGCCGCCCCGGTGCTCGACGCCGACGGTCTCGACGGCCCCGACTTCGGCTATGCGCCGAACGGCGCCGAGCGCCTCGCCGAGCTCTATTACGCCTGGCACGTCAACGATCGTCTGGCACTGACCCCCGATCTCCAGTGGATCGCCCGCCCGGGCGCCGACGGCACCGCCGAGGACGTCACGGTGGTGGGGTTGCGCGCCACGATGGGATTCTGAACACCATGACACGGCTGACGGGAAAGACGCTGTTCGGCGGTGCGCTCGCGGCCGCCCTGATCCTGCCCGCGCTCGCGGACAAAGCCTCAACGGACCCCTCGCAGGCGACCAGGGCGAGGCTCGGAGAGGCCCTGTTCTTCGACCCCGGCCTGTCGTCGCCGCCGGGCCAGTCGTGCGCTAGCTGTCACGACGCGGCGGCGGCGATGAGCGACCCCGACCGTCGGCTCCCGGTGTCGAAGGGCATCGTGCCCGGCCGTGTCGGCAACCGCAACGCGCCGACGATCCTGTACGCCGCGTTCAGTCCGGCCTTCCATTACGACGCCAGGGAAGGCCTGTACATCGGCGGCCAGTTCCTCGACGGCCGCGCCGCGACCCTCGAGGCGCAGGCCATGGGTCCTTTCCTCAACCCGCTCGAGATGGCCAATCCGGATCGCCGGACCGTGGTGGACAAGGTGCGTCGCGCCGCCTACGCCGGCGACTTCGACAGGATATTCGGCCGGGGCGCGCTGGAGCGGACCGACACCGCCTCTGCGCACATCGCCGAGGCGCTGGCGGCGTTCCAGCGTACCCCGGCGTTCAGCCCCTTCAGCTCGAAGTACGACGCCTGGCTCGCCGGCAGGGCGAAACTGACGAACCAGGAACTGCGCGGCCTGCGCCTGTTCGAGTCGGAGGCCAAGGGCAACTGCGCGGCCTGCCACACCAGCCGCCCCGGTCCCGCTGGCGAGCCGCCGCTCTTCACCGACTTCACGTACGACAATCTCGGCGTGCCGCGCAACCCCGACAACCCGTTCTACACGCTTGCGGGCGGCCACAATCCTGCCGCCGCACTGTGGGTCGATCGCGGTCTCGGCGCTGCGGTCGGCCGGCGCGCCGAGGACGGCAAGTTCAAGGTGCCGACGCTGCGCAACGTCGCCGTCACCGCCCCGTACATGCACAACGGCTACTTCAGGAGCCTGCGCAGCGCGGTGGCCTTCTACAACGACCGCGACCGGAAGCCGCTTTGCCGCAGCCATTTCGTCAGCGAGGCAGAGGCGCTGCGGCAGCAGTGCTGGCCGGCGCCGGAAGTCATCGCCAACGTCAATCACGAGGAACTCGGCGACCTCGGGCTGACCGACGGCGAGGTCGACGACATCGTCGCCTTCCTGCACACGCTCACCGACGGCTGGACGGGAGACGCCGCCCGCTAGACGGCTCTCAGTCCGCCGACGCGTCGCGGCCGTAGAGCTGCGTGGCGCGCTCGGCGAACGCCTGCAGCGTTCGTGGCGCGTAGCGGCCGAGCACATGCCCGGCGATGCCGGCGGCGAACGCGGATGACGGCGCGAGCGTCAGGCGGAAGTCGATTCGGGTGGCCGAACCGGCTGGCACGAATGCCCAGGCGATCACGAGTTCGCCGAGCAGCGCGTGATTCGAGTGCACGACGATCGAGTCTGGCCGCTGCAGCGTCGCGACCGCGTCCAGCGCGAGGTCGAGCGGGCCGAAGCCGACGACCTGCTCGACGCGGCAGGTGTCGCCCGACCGGCCGACGATGCGCACCGACCGGTATTCGCCGAGAAACTCGGGGTAGCGCTCGACGTCGGCGACCAGGTCGAACATCCGCTCGGGCGCGAACGGCACGTGCGCCGACTGCGCGTAGCGGAGCGGTTCCATCGCTTGCATCGGAAACCCTCGCCGGGGATCGCGTCGCCGCTCAGTCCGCCACCCCGAGTTCAGCACACAGCCGGGCGACCGTTGCCTTCAGCGCCTCGACCTCGGTCTCCAGCCGCGCCACGTTGGCCTTGAGCGCGGCGATCTCGCCGACGCTCACGTCGGCGCCGGGCGCACCGGCCGCGGGTGCGGCGGGCGACTCGTCGACGGCCGGCGCGCCCGACAGCAGGTGCGCCCAGCGGTTCTCGCGCGCCCCCGGCTGGCGCGGCAGTTCGGTCACCAGCGCACCTTCGGGCCGCGTCGCGAGCTCCTCGAGGAAGGCCTCGACCGCCGAAATGTCGGCGAAGCGGTGCAGGCGGTCGCTGTTGATGCGCAGCTCGCCGGCGGTCTGCGGGCCGCGCAGCATCAGCACGGCGAGCAGCGCGACCGACTGCGACGGCAGCCGCAGCGCCTTCTCCATGTTGTGGGCGTAGCGCGGCACGCGTCCGCCGCTCGACTCGATCACCAGCGTCGGCACCCTGAGCGCGTCGAGCGCCGCCGCCACCTCGGCTTCGCTGGCCTCGATGACGGGGTGGCGGCTGGTCTTCTGGTTGCAGCCTGCGACCAGCGCGTTGAGCGAGAGCGGATAGGTGTCGGGAACGGTGTGCTGCTTCTCGCACAGCACGCCGAGGATGCGGGTTTCGAGCAGGGACAGGACGGGCAGATGGGGGGCGGTCATCGGTGTTCTCGGCCAAAAGCCCGATTATGCGCCGCCGGGTTGCGGGTGCGCTCATCAGGCCGACCGGCCGTTCGGGCTATGATGCAGGGGTCGAACACAAACATAAGCGAGAGGCGGCGATGCACTTTCTCGGCGTGATTATTCTGGTGGCCCTGTTCCTGCTGGCGGTGTTCACCCTGGCGAACTGGTCGGTGCTGACCGCGACCACGACGCTGTCCTTCCTCGCGTTCAGCCTCGAGGGGCCGCTCGGCGTGATCCTGCTCGGCGCGATGCTGGGGCTGGTGGCGCTGTTCGTGATCTACGCGCTGACGCGGCGCACGCAGATGCTGATGGAGGCGCGCCGCCACGCCCAGGAACTGCAGGCGCAGCGCAAGCTGGCGGAGACGGCCGAAGCCTCGCGGCTGGCCGAGCTGCGCGCCGACGTCGCGCGCGAGTTCGGCGAACTGCGCACCCAGATCGCCGGGCTCGACGGCCAGATGGACCGCCACGCGCAGGCGACCAAACAATCGCTGGACGAGGCGGCGAACGGCCTCGCCGCCATGGTGGGCGAAGTGGATGACAAGATCGACCGCGCGCTGGCGCGGAATGCAACCGAGCCGAAAGGAAACTGAGACATGAGCACCCGTGACGACTACGTGAAGAAGATGCACGACCTCTTGGACAAGCTGAACGCCGAGATCGACGCGCTCGCCGACAAGGCGGAGCATGCGCAGGCCGACGTGCGCGAGGAAGCCCGCGAACAGATCGCCCAGCTGCGCACCCGGCAGGAGCAGGCGCGCGAAAAGCTGGCATCGCTGCGCGGCGCCGGCGAGGGCGCGTGGGAGGATCTCAAGGCCGGCATGGAAATGGCCAAGGAGGCGATCGGCGAGGCGATCGCATCCGCCAGGTCGCGCTTCGACAAGTAGCCCGCCCTACAGCGGCCACACCCGCAGCAGCACCGGCAGGCCGACGCCGACGACGATGAGGTCGACCGGCAGGCCCATGCGCCAGTAGTCGCCGAAGCGGAAGCCCCCGGGGCCGAGGATCAGCGTGTTGTTCTGGTGGCCGATCGGCGTCAGGAACGCACACGAGGCGCCCACCGCCACCGCCATCAGGAAGGTGTCGGGGTTGGCGCCGAGCTGGGCCGCGGCGCCGAGCGCGACCGGGCACATCACCGCCGCGGTCGCGGCGTTGTTCATCAGGTCGGTCAGTATCATGGTGACGATCAGGATCGTCGCCAGGCCGATCACCGCATCGCCCTGCGCGATGGTCTCCAGCAGGAAGCGCGCGATCAGGTCGGCCGTCCCGGTCGACTGCATCGCCGCCGCCACCGGGATCAGCGCGCCGAGCAGCACGATGACCGGCCAGTCGATCGCCTCGTACACGGCGCGCGGCTGAACCGTGCGCAGCGCCATCGAGGCGAGCACGCCGGCGGCGAAGGCGACCGCGATCGGCAGCAGGCCGAGCGCGCCGACCGTCACCGCGAGCCCCATGATCGCACTCGCGGTGACGGCCTTGCGCTTGTCGGGAATGTACAGTGCGCGCTCGGCGAGCGGCACGCAGCTCGCGGCCGTGGCGAATTCGGCGATGGCCTCCGGTGCGCCCTGCATCATCAGCACGTCGCCCGCCTTGAAGCGGTAGGTGCGCAGCCGCGCCCGGCTGCGCCGGCCCTGGCTCGACACGGCGAGCAGATTGATGCCGAAATGGTTGCGCAGCTGGATCTCGCTCGGGCTGCGGCCGACCAGGCCGGACGTCGGCAGGATCGCCAGCTCGACCAGCACGATCTCGTCGGAGGGCGACGCCTTCTCCTTGCCGACGTCGCCGGCTTCCTCCCTTTCCGTCTTGTGGCGGGCTTCCTCCAGCACCAGCCCCAGGCTCGACAGCGCGGCGGCCAGCGTCTCGGCCTCGGCTTCGATGATCAGGATGTCGCCGACGTGCACGTAGCGGCCGGCATTCGGCGCCGACACCCGGACATCGTTGCGCACCAGGCCGATGATCTGGGCATCGGCTTCCTCCAGCTCGGCCTCGACCTCGCGCAGCTTCATGCCGGCGGCCTTGCTGCCCTCGGGCACCAGTGCCTCGGTGAGGTAGGTGCCGGTATCGAAGCTTTCGCCGCCGGCCTGGCTGCGCACCGGCACCAGCCGCCAGCCGACGAGGCCGATGAAGGCGACGCCGAGCACCGTGAGGGCCAGCCCGACAGGCGTGAAGTCGAACATGCCGAAGCTGCCGAGCCCGGCCTCGGCGCGCAGGCCCGAGACGATGAGGTTGGGCGGCGTGCCGATCAGCGTGGTGGTGCCGCCGAGGATCGAGCCGAAGGCGAGCGGCATCAGCACCTTGCCGGGCGCGAGATCGAGCCGGCCGGCGATCTGCAGCGCCACCGGCATCAGCAGGGCGAGCGCGCCGACGTTGTTCATGAAGCCCGACAGCAGCGCCGCCAGCGCGGTGAGCGACAGGATCGCGAGCGTCGGGCCCGCCTTCGCCGGCAGCAGGTGCTGCGTCAGCACGTCGACCGCGCCCGAGGTCTGCAGGCCGTGGCTCAGGATCAGCACGCAGGCGACGGTGATCACCGCCGGGTGGCCGAAGCCGGCGAAGGCGTCGGCGGTGGGCACCAGGCCGGTGAGCACGCAGGCGAACAGCGCGCCGAGCGCGACCATGTCGTGGCGCCAGCGGCCCCACAGGAAGCCGCCGATGGTGGCGACGAGAATGCTGAGGATGAGCAACTGTTCAGCGCTCATGGTGGGGCTCGCGGCGCAGCGCCCGGGCAGGCAGGGTGCCCGGGGCGGTCGAACAGGGCAGGGAAGGGAATGCAGCCATGGGATGCGGTCGCAAGGTCGATGGCGCGATTATGGCCCGGGCGCGCCCGCGCCTCGTGCCAGCCAGGCCGGGCGGATGTCTTCCAGCGTTTCCGCGAGCTGCCGGGTGCTCGCCGGCGCGTGCGCCCGGCCGTGCACGGCGTAGCGCACGTGACCGTCGTCGATGCCGAGAAAGGCCACGCCGGCCGCCTCGACGCTGCTGCGCAGGGCGTCGCGTGCCGCGTCCGGCGCTGCGCCGGCGGCGGGGCGGGTGCACAGCACGCCGATCGCCGCCATCGCGGCGGCCACGTCGCAGCGTCCGGTGTGCGCTACGGCGGCGGCGAGCGCCTTCCACAGCGGCGGCTTGCCGGCGTGTGGGTGCAGCGACAGCGGGCCGGGGCCGCCGCGCAGCGCGGCCGCCACGCTTTCGACGTGGCGGGCGCCGGCGGCGGGGGTGTCGAACAGCATCATCGGTGCGTGCGCGAGCCGCACGCCTTCCGCGTTGCCGCGCGCGATCTCCGCCAGCACGAGGCCGGCGAAGGCCTGCGCCGGCGGCACCGCCGGCAGGCGGCCGTCGTTCGCCGCGACCAGGTCCGCCAGCAGGTCGGCGCAGGGCGGGGCGGCGGCCCACAGCGCGTGCGCGAGCGGCGTCGCCGGCTCGGCGCCGCGCAGTTCCCGCCAGTGCGTTTCGCACAGCTCGGTCAGCGCCTGCTGCAGCGTGCGCCGGCCGGCGTCCGGCACGCGTCGCAGCAGGCGTGTGGCCTCGGCTTCGATGAGGGACAGCTTGGGCATGCGCCGCGCCGGAGGCCCGCGCATCAGGGGCGGGCCGGGTAGCCCACCGACTGCGCGAGCAGGATGCGCTGGCGGCTGCCGAGCCGCAGCGCCTTGCCCAGCGCGACCGGGTCGAACAGGCCGCGCACCACGGTGGCAAGCCCCGCCGAGGCGCAGAAGAGGTAGACGTTCTGCGCGATGAAGGCGGCGTCGGCGGCGCCGAAGCGGGCCTGCTGCTCGGCGTCGGCGTCGTGCATGCGGTCGAGATCGGCGACGTAGACGAGGTTCAGCGGCGCGCTGGCGACGAAGTCCTGCACCCCGGTCAGCGCGCGGATGTCGCCTGCGGCGACGCGCACCAGCGTGTGGGTCGGCGGGTCGTAGCGGTAGACGGCCTCGGCGGTCGCGACGTAGACGTCGATCTCGCGCCAGTCGCGCGCGGAAGGCGCGGTGCGCTTGCCCGAGTCCGGCCGGTTGACCCCGTTCGCCGCCCACAGGAGGTTGGACAGCAGCTGCGGCGGCAAGGCCCGGTCGGCGAATTCGCGCGCCGAGTGGCGTGCCTTCAGCGCCTGCATCAGCGGCATGCCGCCCGTGGTCTCTGGCGGCGGCAGGCCGATCGCCGGCGTGCCCTGCGCCAGGCCGCCTGCGCTCATGCCCATCATCAACACGCCTGCCCGCATGGATTTGATCATCTCCGCTTCCTCGTCCGCAGCCGCAGCGCCGCATGGTTCAAATGTAGACAGGCAGCCGGCGCGGACAAGCCCTGTCGCGCGTCGTCCGGTTCGGCCGGCGATCGGGTAAGCTCCGCCCGTCATCGCTCACGGATTCAACGCGCATGGGACAGGACCTGCTCCCCATCGTCTTCGCCTCGCTCGCCATCGGCCTCGCTGCCGGATTCGTCATGCACCGCGCCGATTTCTGCGTCACCGCGTCGTTCCGCGACATGTTCCTGTTCCGCGACTTCTTCCTGATGCGCCAGATGGTGCTGCTCGTCGTCGTCAGCATGGTGCTGTTCGAGTCCGGACGCCTGGCCGGTCTGATTCCGGGCCAGTCCTTCCCGCTCCTCGGCACGCCGACGCTGGCCAGCGTCGCCGGCGGCTTCGTGTTCGGCATCGGCATGGTGCTCGCCGGCGGCTGCGTCGTCGGCAGCCTGTACAAGATGGGCGCGGGCAGCGCCGCCGGCGCGCTGGTGTTCACCGGCATGCTCGCCGGCTCGGCCGCCTACGCCGAGATCCACCCGCAGTGGAGCGCGTTCGCCAGGGCGACCGTGCTGGTCGACGACGCGATCACCGTGCCGCAGTGGCTGGGGCTGTCGCCCGCCGTGCTACTGCTGCCGCTCGCCGCGCTGGGCGCCCTGTGGCTGGCGCGCGAGTTCCGCGCCGGGCGCATGCAGCGGCCGGCGTTCGCGGTCGGCCACCTTGCGCCGTGGCGCGCCGCCGTCATCCTTGCCGGACTGGGCTTCGCCTCGTACCTGCTGGTCGGCATGCCGATGGGCATCACCACCAGCTACGCCAAGCTCGGCGCGGCCATCGAGTCGCTGGTCGCGCCCGGGCATGTCGCCGGCCTCGCCTATTTTTCGCTGCAGCCGCTCGACTACACGCCGCCTTTTTCCACCCGCGCGATCCAGGGCGGGCCCGGGCCGCAGCTCGACGCGATCGCCGCGATCCAGTACCCGCTGGTCCTCGGCATCGTCGGCGGCGCGATGGCGTCGGCGCTGCGGCTGGGCGAATGGCGGCTGCGCGGGCGCCTGCCGCGTCGGCAGTGGCTTTCGGCGCTCGCCGGCGGCCTGCTGCTCGGGCTGGCGGCGCGCATGGCGCCGTCGTGCAACGTCTGGCACCTGTGGGGCGGGGTGCCGATCCTCGCGCTGCAGAGCCTGCTGTTCGTGGCGGGGCTGCTGCCCGGGACCTGGGTCGGCGCCCGCCTGCTCACGCGTTTCGTGATACGGTAGCCGCCCATGACGCAGACCATCGACATCGACATTCGCGGCCAGCTCTGTCCTTCCTGCCTCCTGCTGACGCTGAAGGAACTCAACCGCTGCGGCGCGGCCGTGCGCGCCGGCGATGCCGAGATAGTGGTCACGACCGACGACCGCCAGGCCACCGCGACCATCCCCGCGACGGTCGACCGCATGGGCTACGGCGCGGCAGTCGAGCGCGCCGACGACGCCTACCGCATCCGCATCTTCGGCCGCCACTGAGCCGCCCCTACGCCGACCATGCCGAGCAAAGAGGACGCCTTCCGCTACATCCGCGCCAAGATCGACGAGCTGCTGACCGTGATGGGGACGCAGCCGCTGCGGCCCGAGGAGCTCGACGACGAGACGCTGATCGAGCTCGACCCGATCGGCATCGTCAGCGGCGCCTTCTCGCAGGTCATCGCGCACCTCAACGAGACCAACCACCGGCTCAACCTGGCGACCGACGAGATCCGCGCCATCCTCGACGCCCTGGGTGCCGCGGTGGTCGTGCTCGACCTCGACGAGCGCATCGACGACTGCAACCGGCGCGCGCTCGACTGGCTGTTCGGCGGCGTCGAGCGCGAGCGGATCGTCGGCCGCTACGCCGACGAGGTGTGCGACGCCAGCGGCGAATTGCTGGCGGTCCGCAAGGCCGCAGACGGCGCGAGCCACGAGGTCTGCCTGCACGGTCACGACGTGCAGATCGTCGCCTCGCGCATCCTCGACGAGGCGGGCCGGCACGCGCGGACGGTCATGCTGTTCGTCGACATCACCCGGCAGAAGCAGAACGAGCGCCACCTGCAGCTCTACGCCGAGGTGTTCAGCCACCTCGGCGAGGGCATCCTGATCACCGATGCCGACAGCCGCATCGTCGAGGTCAACGCGGCGGTGTCGCGCATCACCGGCTTCCCGCGCGAGGAACTGGTCGGCGCGAGGCCGAGCCTGCTCAATTCTGGGCTGCACGAGCCTGCGTTCTTCCGCGACATGTGGCAGGCGCTGCACCGGGACGGCTACTGGCAGGGCGAGATCTTCGACCGCGCGCGCGACGGCCGCATGCTGCCGCTGCTGCAGACCATCAGCGCGGTGCGCGACCCCGCAGGGCGGCTGACGCACTACATCTCGGTGATGACCGACATCACGTCGATCAAGGAGACGCAGACCCGGCTCGACTTCCTCGCCCACCACGACGTGCTGACCGGGCTGCCCAACCGCTTGCTGTTCGGCGACCGCCTGCATCACGCAATCGAGCGCGCGCGCCGCGACGGGCTCGCGGTCGCGCTGCTGTTCATCGACCTCGACCATTTCAAGAACATCAACGGCAGCCTCGGCCACCAGGTCGGCGACCAGCTGCTGGTCGAGGTGGCGAACCGGCTGCGCGGGCTGGTGCGCCAGTCCGACACGCTGGCGCGGCTCGGCGGCGACGAGTTCGTCGTCCTGATGGAAAGCCGCGTGTCGCACGCCACCGCGTCGAAGCTGGCCGACAAGATGGTGACGGCGTTCCGGCAGCCGTTCGTGGTGAACGGCGCCGACCTCTACATCGGCTGCAGCATCGGCGTCACGCTGTTTCCCGACGACGGCGCCGATGCCGTGGCGCTGCTGAAGAACGCGGATACCGCGATGTACCGCGCGAAAGAGGCCGGCCGCGACGGCCAGGTGCGCTACAGCGCCGAGCTGTCGGAAATGGCGCACAGCAAGATCGCGCTCGACCACGCCCTGCGGGCGGCGGTGCGCGACGGCCGCTTCGTCCTGCATTACCAGCCCATCGTCGACATCCGCAGCGGCCGCGTCGTTTCCTGCGAGGCCCTGATCCGCTGGCCGGACGGCCCCGCCGGCTCGGAGTGCCCGAACAGTTTCATTCCGCTCGCCGAGGAGACGCGGCTGATCGTGCCGCTCGGCGAATGGATCCTGCGCGAGGCGCTGGGCCAGATGCGCGCCTGGCAGACGGCAGGCCTCACGCTCGACTACATCTCGGTCAACATCTCGGCGGTGCAGCTCGCGCAGGCCGACTTCCCCGACCGCGTCATCGCCCTGCTGCACGAATGCGGCGTCGCCGGCGAGCAGCTGCAGATCGAGCTGACCGAGAACGTGCTGATGCGCGACATCGAGCTGTGCTCGTGGGTGCTCACGCAGTTGCGCGAGCACGGCATCCGCGTCGCCATCGACGATTTCGGCACCGGCTACTCGAGCCTCACCTACCTCAAGCAGCTGCCGATCGACAACCTCAAGATCGACCGTTCGTTCGTGCGCGACATCCCGGGCGACCCCAACGATTGCGCGATCGCCGGCGCGGTCATCGGCCTCGCCCGCGCGCTCGGGCTCGACGCCATCGCCGAGGGCATCGAGTCGCAGGAGCAGGAGGACTATCTGGCGGGGATGGGCTGCAGCCTGATGCAGGGCCATCGCTACGCGCACGCGCTGCCGGCGGACGACTTCGCCCGCCTCGTCGCGGCGCCGGCCGTCCCCGCGTAAGCTGCAGCCCGCGCTACGGCGCGCCGGCACCCTTTTTAAAACCATGGCTTTTCGGTAGGCTTCGCGCTACTCACGCGAAAAACCGACCCCATGCATTTCACCCCCGAATCCTTCCGCGCCTGGCCGACCAAGCGCATCACCCTGCTGGGCATGTCCGGCGTCGGCAAGACGCACATCTCGACCATGCTGCGCGGCCACGAGTGGTTCCATTTTTCCGGCGACTACCGGATCGGCACGCGCTACCTCGACGAGCCCATCCTCGACCTGATCAAGCAGCAGGCGATGCAGGTGCCGTTCCTGCGCGACCTGCTGCGGCGCGACTGGATCGACATCAAGAACAACATCAAGATCCACGACCTCGGCCCGGTACTCACCTTCGTCGGCAAGCTCGGCGGGCCGGAGTGGGGCGGGCTTTCGCTCGACGAATTCAGCCGCCGCCAGGCCGCGTACCGCGACGCCGAGATCGCGGCGATGCGCGACGTCCCCGAGTTCATCCGCAAGGGCCAGGAGATCTACGGTTATCCGCACTTCGTCAACGACGTCGGCGGCAGCCTGTGCGAGCTCGACGCCCCCGGCGTGGTCGAGCTGCTCGCCGAGCACACGCTGATCCTCTACATCCAGACCACCACCCGCGAGGAGGAGGACACGCTGATCAAGCGCGCGCAGTCCGACCCCAAGCCGCTCTACTTCCGCCCGGCCTTCCTCGCCGAGCAACTGCCGGTCTACCTTGCGGAAAAGGGCCTCGAGTTCGTCGCGCAGGTCGAGCCCGACGACTTCGCGCGCTGGGTGTTCCCGCGCCTGTTCCATTCGCGCATCCCGCGCTACGAGGCGATCGCGAAGCCGCACGGCTACACGGTGACCTCGCAGGAAGTGGCGCAGGTGCGCGACGAGCGCGATTTCCTGGCGCTGCTGGAAACCGCGATTGCGCGCAAGGGATCAGGGGACAGGATTCAGGATTCAGGGGAATTGAATGCCGCTGGTCGCGCATAACGCCCTGCCCAGCTTCGAGCGCCTGCGCCGCGACGGCATCACGGTGCTGTCGACCGAGCGCGCGGCGCAGCAGGAGATCCGCGAGCTCCACGTCGGCCTGCTGAACATGATGCCGGACGCGGCGCTCGAGGCGACCGAGCGGCAGTTCTACCGGCTGGTCGGCGAGTCCAACCCGATCGCGCAGTTCTACATGCATCCCTTCACGCTGCCGACGCTGCCGCGCGGCGAGGCGGCGCAGGCGCACATCGCGCAGTACTACGAAAGCTTCGACGACATCCGCGCGGCCGGGCTCGACGCGCTCATCATCACCGGCGCCAACGTCAGCCATCCCAACCTCGCCGACGAGCCGTTCTGGCAGCCGTTGATCGAGGTGATCGACTGGGCCTGGGACAACGTCACCTCGACCCTGTGCTCGTGCCTCGCCACCCACGCGGTGATGCAGTTCCGCCACGGCCAGACGCGGGTCAGGCAGCCGCAGAAGATCTGGGGCGTGTTCGAGCATCGCGTCACCGACGGCCGTCACCCGCTGGTCGCCGACGTCAACACCCGCTTCGACGTGCCGCACTCGCGCTGGAACGACGTCTCGCGCGCGCAGTTCGAGGCGGCCGGCGTCAAGGTGCTGGCCGAGAGCGCGGACGCCGGCGTGCACCTCGCGGTGAGTCCGGACGGGCTCAGGACCGTGTTCTTCCAGGGCCACCCCGAGTACGACACGGTCTCGCTCTTGAAGGAATACAAGCGCGACCTGCTGCTCGCCGCGTCCGGCAAGCTGCCGGCCTTCCCGCCGTTCCCGCGACGCTACTTCAACCGCCAGGCGCAGGCCCTGCTCGCCGAGTACGCCAGCCGCACCCGGGCGGGCGAGACGCTGGCCTTCCCCGAGCCGCTGCTGCTGCCGCTGCTCGACAACACCTGGCACGACACCGCCGAGGGCGTGGTCGGCAACTGGATCGGCTGCGTCTACCAGGTCACCCACCGCGAGCGCGGCCTGCCCTTCATGCCGGGGGTCGACCCCAGCAATCCGCTCGGTCTCGCATGACGGCCGCCAGCGCGCACTTCGACGAGAGCCAGGGCGCGCTGATCGCCGGCGGCGACTGGCACGCCGCAGCGGCGTCCGCGCTGCCCCGGCTCGCCGGCAAGCGGGTGCGCATCCTCGACGGCGCCGGCGTCACCCGGCTCGACACCAACGGCGCCTGGCTGCTGCTCGCCGCGGCATGCCCGCAGCCCGGCGACCCGATGCCCGAGCTGCG
>DHHQ01000017.1:0-118799 GCA_002403375.1 Thiobacillus denitrificans
ACCCAGCGCGTGATGTACCTGGAAGAGGGCGACGTCGCCGACATCGGCCTGCTGGGGGTCACGGTGTACGACGCCTCGGGCAACCAGGCCGACCGCAGCGTGCACGTGTCCGAACTCTCGTCCGAAATGGCCGAGCTCGGCAATTACCGCCATTTCATGCAGAAGGAAATCCACGAGCAGCCGCGCGCGCTCACCGACACCCTGGTGAATGCTGTCGCGCAGGATCACGTGCAGCCCGAATGGTTCGGCTTCGACGCCGCCGAGGTGCTGGGCAAGGTGAATGCGGTGACCTTCCTCGCCTGCGGCACCAGCTTCCACGCGGCGAAGGTCGCGACCTACTGGCTGGAAGCCATCGCCGGCATCCCGGCGCGCGCCGAGATCGCCAGCGAGTACCGTTACCGCACCTCGGTCCCCAATCCCGACGCGCTCGTCGTCACGATTTCTCAGTCGGGCGAGACCGCCGACACGCTGGCCGCGCTCAACCATGCCAAGGCGCTCGGCCAGGACAAGACGCTGACGATCTGCAACGTCCCGGAGTCGGCGCTCACGCGCGCCTCGCGGCTGAAATTCCTGACCCGCGCCGGACCCGAGATCGGCGTCGCCTCGACCAAGGCCTTCACCACCCAGCTCGCCGGCCTGTTCCTGCTGACGCTGGTGCTCGCCAAGCTGCGCGGGCGGCTGACTCCGGAGCAGGAAGCGGCGCACCTCGCGGCGCTGCGCAGCCTGCCGAACAAGCTGCAGCAGGTGCTGGCGCTCGAGCCGCAGGTCGAGGCGTGGTCGCAGCGCTTCGCCAACAAGCACCACGCGCTGTTCCTCGGCCGCGGCGTGCATTACCCGATCGCGCTCGAGGGCGCGCTCAAGCTCAAGGAGATTTCCTACATCCACGCCGAGGCCTACCCGGCGGGCGAGCTCAAGCACGGTCCGCTGGCGCTGGTCGACGAGGACATGCCGGTGATCGCGATCGCGCCGAACGACCAGCTGATCGAGAAGCTGAAGTCCAACCTGCAGGAAGTGCGGGCGCGCGGCGGCGAGCTCTACGTGTTCGCCGACGGCGACGTGCACATCGACGAGTCGGCTTTCGTCCACGTGATCCGGTTGCCGGGCGGCGCCAGCGGCGCGCTGTCGCCGATCCTGCACACCGTTCCGCTGCAGCTGCTGTCGTACCACGCCGCGCTGCAGAAGGGCACCGACGTGGACAAGCCCCGAAATCTCGCGAAGTCTGTCACCGTGGAATAAGCCTGCTGGTTTCGGGGCTTGCGGCTGGCGCGGAACAATTAAAAGTTGGACCGGGACAAATAAAGTTGGACTGGCGTTTTCGCACAAATTTCGCTGGACTCGCTCCGAACCGAAGTGCAACACAGGAACAAATTAAGCTGGACTGCTCCGCTGAGCGCCTTTAAATACGTGGGGGGCGCAGTCTCGTCCACTATGTCGGCAAGACCCTAATGTTTACCGTCCTCTATTGCTCGGTACCCGTTGCCAAAAGCTATGCGCTAGTCACGGAAATGGCGCACGCTGTAAAAACAATGGGTTACCGGGTCGGGGAACAAACTTACTTGGACTGGAAAGGACTGGCGGCCAAATAAAGCTGGATTGAGCGTTATCCAGCAGCGGTCGTTCTTGCCGGGCTCACCCATGCGGCTTACACCCGAAGCCGATTCAGCCTTTCCTCTCGTCCTTCGGCCGCGGCTCGGGTAGCGGTCCAATGTCAATCTGCCCCGCACCGAGGGCGCGCATACACATGATGAAGAAGGCAAAGGAGAAGGTTCCCCGCGACACCTTGTTCACGATCGACCGTTCGGTTTCCTCAGTTATGCCGGCCTCGTGCAGTTGCTTGAGAAGCTGCTTGTAAGTCAGGTCGCGCCGGGCTAGCTCAGATTTGAGAATGCGCCTGGCCTCCTTGTTCCAATCGGTCCTTGCGGTTGACAAATCCAAGCCTATAGTCTCATTGATGGGACTTATGTCCCGAATGTGGGATTCGGCGTCAAAATGAGTAATCCGGTTCATACACATCTTTACGTTCGTAAAGATTCCTATGGAGGGAAGTGTTGACCGGCAACGGGCAACCTCATTGTAAACCATGGCGCATGGACCAAAAAAATGGAGTGAAGCCACAATCGAGAGGATGTATCTCGAAGGGCGTGGTAAGGGTGAGGGGCAGTCTTACAAGCCCTGGATCCAAGTTTTGGAAGTGTCATCCATAGGGCGTAGCCGCCGAGTAGCTGGAATCAAGACCGGCCGAGAGCATCAGCTACTGTCCGACGTTGAATGGGGTGTGTTCCTGCTTTTGGAATGGGCACGCAACGTCGTCGACATCCGGGAGCAATACCCACTGGATCGGGAGTTGACGCTCGAAATCGCGTCGATGCTGCGGATTCGTCACCCGGTATATCCTGGAACCAAGGTTCCGGTAGTCATGACCGTCGACTTCCTCACGACTGAAGAGCGCGACGGCACGCGGAGTCTGGCGGCATACAACGCGAAGACAACCACAGAGGTGGAAAACGTCCGCTCCTTAGAAAAGCTTGAAATCCAGCGGTACTACTTTCAAGAGTCTGGAATACCCCACCACTTGGTGCTCTCTTCCGAGATTCCGGCGAAACCCGTGCGCAACTTGGAATGGATACGCGGTGGCCTGCTGAAGCAGGGCGAACTCGAACCGTATCCAGGCTTCTTGACGGAAAACGCGCAGCGGATGGTTACAGACCTTGCGCGCCGAAAGTCCAACGAAACCCTTGCCCGGTATTGCGGAGCCTTTGACACCCGTTTCGGATTGCCTGCCGGCACAGGAATGCGCGTCGCGCGCATCTTGATGCACGAGCGGGCCCTCCTCGTGGACCTTGAAAACCAGGACCTGCCAACGGCCCCCCTTGCTTCCTTTCCCTTGGCGCACAGCGCAGGCCATCTGAAACGCTTCGGCGCTGGAGGTTGAGATGCTTTACAAGAATGACGTATTCGAAATGGCCGGCTCCGGGGCCCGATGGCGCCTGCTTGCAGCCAATCCCGCCACCGATGAGGCTTGGATCATCAAGCTTGAGGATGTCCGGGCCTTGCCGTGCCTCAAGCAACTGTCCCAACTCCTCGCAGTCGCTGCGGTCGTCAAGTCGGCGATCGTACTTGTCCCCTCAACAAGGGCGAGCCAACAAGCGCTGTCCCACCGAGACACGGCATGGGGAAGGATAAAGCCCCTTGTGGCGAACCCGGGGATCTTCCAGCCTGAGGAGCGAAGCCGTCTGATCAGGGATCACGCGAACAGCATCGGTTGCTCCTTGCAAACGCTCTACACGGCCCTGCGTAAATATTGGCAAGGGGGGCAGACTAAGGACGCTCTTCTGCCGGCTTTCCATAAGCGTGGAACTAAGGGTGGTGCGACCGCGGGGAGGGGCCGGAAAAGCACCGTCAGCGGGCACGCCGTCTTTCAGGCTGGGCCGGAGGATGCAAAGCTGATCGAGAAAGCCATTCGCAAATATTATCTAGTAGGTGAGGTCTCCACCATGGCGGCGGCGTATCAGCGCTGCCTTGAAGATCATTATTCTTATCTGGACGGGAACGGAGCCCGATATATCCGACCGCCCGGGGAGCGCCCGACGCAAAGGCAGTTTAGTCGCATCCTGAAAACGAAATTCGACCTTGAAACCACTATTCGCAAGAGAAAAGGCGACAAAACGTTCGAACAAAATCACCGGGCTCGCCTTGGAAGCGTGGACCAGGACTGCCTCGGCATCGGCCACATATACGAGATCGATGCCACCATCGCTGACGTGTTTCTCGTCTCCTCGCGGGACCGCAGTCGCATCATTGGCAAGCCGACGCTTTACCTTATCTATGATCGGCGCAGCCGCCTGGTCGTGGGGTTTTATGTTGGCCTAGAGGCCCCTTCATGGCTCGCGGCAATGCAGGCCATCTTGAGCATCGCAGAGAACAAAGAGGCGCTGTGTCACCGCTTTGGCGTCGACTACGATCCGGCCGATTGGCCTGCAGATGGGGTCTTCCCCCAAGCGTTCCTCGGTGACAGAGGGGAAATGGCCGCCAAGAATAGCAGTCTCCTGGTGGCCGGGCTGGAGACGACTGTGATCAACGCGGTGGCCTTGCGCCCTGACCAGAAAGGGACAGTGGAGTGCGGCTTCAAGCTGATCCAGCGCTCAATGGCTGATAGTGTTCCCGGCTACGAGCCCCCGGAAAACGTGTCCAAGCGGCGCGGCAAAGCGTACTTCAAAGACGCTTGCCTTACTCTCGACGAGTTTGCTTCACTGATTCTTGCGAACATCATTGCGCACAACCGCAAGGTAATGCCCAGCTTCCCGGCTTCGGCTGAAATGCTCAGCCGCGGCATGTTGCCGATTCCTCGTGACATTTGGGCCCACGAGGTGGCTACTCGAATGGGACTGCTTTCGCGTTTTAGCGAAGAGCAGGTTCGCTTCAATTTGCTGCCCCAGGATCAGGCCACGGTTTCACGGGACGGCATCTACTTCCGCGGCTGCTACTACACCTGTCCTGAGGCGATAGAGCAGAAATGGTTTGTCAAAGCTGGGCAAGGGAAGTTTCGTGTGGACATTTCCTACGACCGCCGGCTTGTGGACAACATTTTCATCCATGTCAAAGGCGATCCATCTCGCCACTATAACGGCAGCTTGCTGGACAAGAGCCGTGACTATGCTGGGCTCTCGTTCGACGAGGTCGAGGTCTACGAGCGCTTGCGCGCGAAGATGCGAAGCCAGGCCGAGGGTGTCGCGAGGCAAGTGCAGTCGGACTTCCATGCCCATTCCGACCCGATTGTTGAGGCCGCCAAGGCGGAGGCCAAAGCCGTGTCAAAGGGTAAGTCAAGAACCGCCCGCAAAGCCGACATCGTCGACGACCGCCTTGAGGAGCGTCGCTTCCGCCGGCAACAGGAAGCCGACATGTCGCGTAGTTCCGTCAAGCCTGACAGTCCGAGAGCACAGGTTATCGCCATGCCGACCAAATCCTCGGAACCGAACCCGGAGGCGGTACAGCAGCCACCCACAACCTTGGCGGAAAAGCTCCGCCGCAAGCACCAGGAGATGCTCAATGAACGCAAACAATGACGCGGGCGCCCTTTTTGTTGAGGCGCGGTACACGGAACAGCGCATTCCCCGTTACCGCGGCAACCCTCTGATTGAGGCGCTTCCTCCTCTCCTAGACGATGAGGCCCTTGCCCAGGAATTAACGCAGTTCCCGGAGTTTGAACCTGCCCAGCGCGACTGGCAGACCCACGAGCGCTTGCTGCTGGTCGCAGGCTTGGGCAACTTCATGTTGCCGATGCCGCGCCACATCCAGTTGGCACGATCGCTGGAAACCATGATGCATGAAGGGTATGTCGGTCGATCTCCGCGTACGGCCGCTCATGTCCGCACGCTGCAGATGCTATATGACAGGCAAAAGGCCGGTGTGGCGTTCTCGGCAACGCCACATAGCCAGCGTACTGCATTGTCGTCCGCTTTGGTCGGGGTGTCAGGGATGGGGAAAACTGTGGCGACGCGGCGTCGGCTCTCGCTCATCCCGCCCGTCATCTACCATCCTGACCTGCGGGTATGGCAGATCCCTTACTTGCACATCGAAACACCTCACGACGGTGCGAGCGCCAAAGGTCTCGCGCACGCAATCCTACGGAAGGTCGACAGCCTTATCCCCGATGGCAATTACTACGAAAAGTATGCGTTGCGGGGGAAACCCAGCATCGAAACGCTCCTGAACCATGCTGCACGTGTACTGCACCTGCACTTCGTGGGCTTGCTGGTGGTTGACGAGGTTCAGAACCTGGAAAACTCGCCCAAGAACAAGCAGGCGTTGATGAGCCTACTGGTGTCCGCCTCCAACGACCTTGGCGTGCCCATCCTCTTCATCGGCACCAACAAAGCGAGACACGTGTTGACGCTGGATTTCCGCCAAGCCCGCCGGGCCACGGGTCACGGTCAGGAGTTCTGGGATCGACTCGCAAAAGGTAGTTCGGAACGGCCGGACGAGTGGGAGGATTTCATCAACGTGCTCTGGCGGTTCCAGTGGTTGCGCAAGCCGGTGGCTCTCAATCTGCATCTTAGTGACCTGATGTATCACCACTCCCAGGGTGTGATAGACGTTGCAATCAAGCTGTTCGCCGCTGCTCAGTGGCGCGCCATGCTTGACGGCTCGGAGCAGATCACGGCACAGCTCATCGACGACTGCGCCAAACGTGAACTGGCCCTTGTTCGGCCGATGATTGACGCGATCCGCAGGAACGATGCAAAGGCCCTCGAGGCCTATGATGACGTTGCTCCCCTCAACTTCGAGAGCATGCTCAAGGATGTCCAGCTCCAGTACGAGGGCAAGCGTCAGCGGGGCGCCTCGATCCGGCCTGGCGATGAGTTGTTCGCGCCACAGCTTGCCGCGAGCCTGGCTCAGTTGGGGCTGGATGCCGAAGACGCCATCCACCTTGCCGACCACGTTGAGGCGACTGGCCAAGCCACCAACCTGCTGGAGGGCTGTAACCAAGCGCTTAAGGCGCTGAAGCCTCCCAAGGCGGTTCGAGCCAACAAGGGGAGCACAGGCGAAACCGAGGCCTTCGAACCGGGTGACCTGCGCAACGCCGTTCGGCAGGCGAAAGCCAACCAGACCACGGTGTTAGAGGCATTGAAGGCTACTCGGGCGCTTTGCGACCTGACCAAGGTTCTTGAGCTCTCTTGATACCCTACTTTCCGTGGCCTTATCCTGATGAGGTGCTTGGCAGCCTGCTGGTCAGGGCCTGCCGGCACACCGGTTTGCCGTTCACGCAGATCATCTATCAGCTGGCTGGATATACGGACAGGGCGTACGTGTCTTTCCTCCTTCCGCAGTTTCTGGCTGAACTGAGCCGGGAGACGGGACTTCCCCCCCTAACCCTGCTCTGGGACCACACGGTCTTTCCTTACGTGGTCAGCTTCAGGCCACCGGCCCAAGTCAGAAGGCTCGAGCGGTTACTGCTGAGCGGCCAAGCCCATGTGTCGTCCACAACCCGACTCGTTACCAAGGCGCTGCCCTTTCGCCGTTGCTGCCCCGCTTGCATCGTCGAGGACATGGCTCGGTTTGGAGAAAGCTACTGGCACCGTACACACCTGTTGCCCGGTGTTCACGTATGTCCACTCCACAAATCGCCGCTGATCGTCACGGGCATAAGCACTCGTCGGGGCGATGGTCAGGAGGCCTCGCACTGGATTTATGAGCTGCCACAGGAGGTTGTCGGTGAACGCGCAGCACAGCCGTTGTCCGCAGAGTATCTTCTCGCGCTGGCACAGCGCTCGTGTGAGCTTTTGGAGCGGGAGCGCTCAAGTCGCCCCGGCTGGGCCAGTGCTTATCGGCGGACCGCAAAAGCCAAGGGCTACGCTGCGCCTCGCAGGCAGGTCTCCAGCCTTGTTCTGGCACAGGATCTGCACGCCTTCTACGGCGCGAACCTGCTCGAAGAGGTTCATTGCAGCTACATGCCCCAAGATCCACGATCGTGGCCCATCCTCATGGTCAGGGCGCAGCCCGGGATCCCGTTCTCACCCGTGAAGCACGCTTTTCTCCAGACCTTCCTTGATAACTGCCCAAGTGGGCCAAAGCCAGACAGTCCCCTGTTCCCTGGCCGGCGACCAAAGGATTTCAGCGACGGGGATGAGCGCTGCGCGCAGCAAGTCAAGCAGGCCGCATGCGCCATCGAAGGCTGGGTGACCGTCCAGGAACTGCTAACCCAGGTCGGCTGCTGGGAAGTCTACCGACACAGAAGACAGCGCTTTCCGAAAACCGCCGCAGTCGTGGCAGAGTTCAAGGCTTCGGGTCGCTGGCGCGGCAGGTTAAGCCGGGTCGCGAATCTGGGTGCGTGTCCTCGCCAGGACTGAGCAAATCTGCTCCCATTCGCCGCCGTTCAGGAGTTTCCGGTAAACCGAACAAGCGTTCCGCCAGTCGCCGACCGTGTAGGTCATCTTTTGCCACGGGATGCCGGTTCCGACCTTCTCGATCACCCCGTCCAGCAAGGCCCGGAGGTCATGTTTTCGGTTCTGCCCCCCGTTCGAGCCGGTCGGCGCGACAATCTGCTCGACCGCATCCCATTCATCGTCAGAGAGGGACCAAGTGCTCCCCCGGCTCAGCAGTTTGCCGTCCAACAACGGTGCGGGGCGGCCCTTCTTCCCCTTGCGTTGGTCTCCAAGACCGGCGCTGTCATGAAAGCAGATGTGCCTACGGTGGTTACGGGCAAAGTCGTGAGGTTCGTCCTCGACGTCGACCCGGATGACACTGCAGTTAGTCACGTAACATGTCGCGCCCTTGAGCTTACCTTTCATGACCAGTCCGATCTTCGCCGCAGGGAGGTCCAGCGCGAGGTGCCCCTTGCGGGCCCAGGCATACGCGCTGTCCCAGCACAGGCGGGCTGACGGGAACGACCAGTACCACGACAGGGGCTCTCGAATTGACGCGGCCCGTCGTGAGTGTGTGTCGAGCACCCCCGGCATCAGGTGCACGGAAGGTTGAGGGCAACTGGTGTCGGGGACGGACATCAGCTCCAGCCCGTTGGGGACGAACAGGAAGGGGACTAACTGGCTGAACGGCCTGAACATGGCCTTCATCAGCACCAGTGTCGGGATCAGATACCGGACGCCGTCGTGAGAGACAGAAAAGACCCGGTGGCGTTCCGTCACATCCAGCTCAACCCCGAAGCCGGCAAGATACTCGTGTGCACTGGCCGTGGACCAGTGCTTGAAGTCTGTGTCGACTCTGACCCGACGTGTCCTGGAACCTGTCGTGCCTGATAGGCGCAGGGCATCCAGCGCCTCCAGCCTATCTGATTGCCCTGGACAGACCACATTTGCGACATTTGCGACCAGCACTCCCTCGCGCCGGTCCAGACCTTCAACCCACTCCATGCACCCCTCCGAACAACATTCGAAAGAGGTGTATAGCGATCAGGTTTTATTGTCGGGAGGTGAGTGTGTATTCGACGCCAAGCCGGCCGCCATTCCGACGGGAATCCGTTAGGTGCTCGCTAACTGGCCGCCCGTTCCATCTCGGCAATGCGCTGGTTGGAGGCCTCGATCCATGCCAATGTGCTATCAATCGCTTCGCTGGCCCGCCGGCTGGACTCTTCCAACTGGCATAGCATCGCGTTGATTGCCGTCTCGTCCTGAGGGACGTTGTGTCCCGTGGCAGAGCGGCGCAGGTATTCCCCGGTTGAGATTCCCGCTGCTCTCGCTGCCGCGGTGATCCGCCCTTTTTCGTCTGCCGTCACGCGAACGTCGATTCGCGCCGTAAGTCTCTGCATGTTATTCCTTCCTGCCGTTAAGCTGCACCGGCTGCCTCGTGGCCTAAGCTTTTGCGCGTGCGGAGCCTTTAGTTGCGTGTGGCACCACATGAGACCCTCTCAGCCTAGCAAACAGAATTCCCCAAGTGGCGCTCCACCAGAGATGTGGCCTAGGTTCTAAATTTTTTACCAACGCTTCCAGACCCCGCAAGAAAGAGGCGCCGTACTGCTCTCCACGTGGTTGTTGGTCCAGAGGCCAGACTAGCGGAGCTTCGGTCGGCCGCTCTGATGGTCAAGTAGCTCGGCGACGGCGCATCGAGCGCGGGTTTGCCGTGATCTTGGGCTGGGCTGAGCTAGTCGAATGAAGCAAACCACGTAGGTTTCTTGTCGTCCGTCTCGCAAACTAGCCGGCCCCGGTGGTAAACGGCAACCTCACGATATCGCCCGCTCCCATCAGGGCTTTCGTCACTGTTGTCGACGAGTAACGCGATCTGTACGAGCCCACATGCTCTTTTGATATTCGATAGCACTCGTGGATAGCGGCTATAGATCTTATCTTCTGGCACGCCATGTCCCCCTCGGGCCACCCGAATGGCGACCCGGCGGGATGAGTGCTCCGGGGACTCCAACCCTATGAATAGCAGGGCTACCGTGTAGCCCTGTGCAATTGCCCTCTGAAGAAAGGCGATCTTGTGTCCCACAGAGTCTGAGAACACTGTCTCGAAACTGAAATTCGCCCCACCCTCGATGTTGGACTGGCGTTCCTCATCCGCCAACCGCATGGCCTTGATTGACCATCCCTTGGGGCTTAGGGGCAAGCCGGGCTGACTATCCCTGATTGCCCGCTCAATGACGTCGGGGTCAATGTGCCTTTCCTCCAGAAATGGGGCTAGCTGTTCCTTCAGCCGCTCACTGTAATAGGTGGACTTGCCTGCGCCGTTATGACCTGCAATCACGAACAGCAATTTGCCGGTCGTGGCCAACTCTTGGAAGAGCTTCTCGGCAAAACAGTCGGTGAGCGGGCCGCTCACTTGTCAGCGGCTGGTTTACCAAAACCCCTCAGCGAGGCCACGATAGCGTCAGCGAAGGCACGGGTTTCGGCGTTGCCCTGGGCCCGAATTTCCTCCTTCCGCACTGAGAGATGTGCGTGCGCCTGCATGATGGTTTCGACATCGAGGTTGTTCGCGCTTAGCAGAGCAAGCAGCGTCCCTCCATCTGCGAGCGGCAATTCAATAGCGGCTGGCGCCAGTACGCCGCGCTCAATCCACTGCTTGGCGATGATCAGGAGCGTGCGTAGACGCTGGCGCCTCGCTTCTTCACGAATTTTGCTCGGGTCGTCGAGTGAGGCCCAAGCGTAGGCTGTTGGGCGCTCGACCCCCAAAACCTTGGCCAGTTGCGACATGTTGAGGGCAAAGGCCTTCCGCACCATGGCAACAATCTCTCGCGGCGATTGCCCGGCTGCGGCGTTTACTTCAAGGTCCTGGGCGACTAGTAACCGTACGGGTTCCCTAGTGCTGTTCGCGCCAGTTCCTTGCCATTTGCTCACATGCGTTCGCAAGAAGAGCTGCGTTTTTTCCGAGAACAGGCTGCGCTTAGTTTGAGGCACGACAGTAACCTTGCCCCTGTCCAAGGACAGGTCAAGCATGCCGAAAAATCCTTCCCCTGTCCCTGAAGAGGGCATCAACTCGTCGATATCGATCTTGGCCGGCGCGGAGCCTGGTTGATCGAAAGTCACGTGACCAAACGTCAGCATGGAGTTACCTCATTATTCTTGGGCTTGCCATTCTTTCTGGGCATCTGTTGTCGTTACCTTCTTGAACGCCTCGGACAAGTCGGTGTGCATGACTGCTAATTTGCTCAGAATTTCCTCCCCGGACAATTTGCTGTCCGGCTTGAGGATCCTGTCGAAATCCAGCACGCCGCTTGGGCCATCGTAACGGGCATCCGTCTTTTTAGGCAACTCCACGTGAGGCGGCAGGAGCTCGTCGGGCAGAGCAGGGGGGCCGTATCCCGCCGCGCACTGGAAACGCAAAGCCCCCTCGGCGTACGGGAACTCCACCAGACTTAGCATTCCGCTTGGAGACCCGGAGCCCAAGCCCGGCATTCGGCAGAGTGGAGATACTACGTAATCCCCGATGTCGCGGCCCAACTGAGGCACGATGAAATCAACGTACCGCATACCGAGTTGCGTCACGAACAGTTCACTTTTCATGGCGGTCTCGAAGGCCAGCACGATCGCTTTCATCTCGGCGGCAAAGTTCTCGTAGTCGGTGTATTCGCTGACTGTATAGGTGAGGGCTCCTGCGTCGACACGAATGTTCTTTGTCCGTGCAGCATTCGTGAACTGGTAGATGGACGTCACCTTGGATGGGAGCGAGACCATTCCCTGTGGCAAGGCCAGAGTCATGGCACCGCCTTGAGTGGTACGAGGAAAATCAGAAGCAACAGCTTTCTGAAATTCGGCGATCTGGCTGTCCATGTCGATGAATTGTTCAAAACGCACTTGCGTAAGCACAAGCGCTAGGGGCGCGTTCGGCCACTGGCCGAGCGATGCGGGGGCTTCCACCTATCTCTCCTTATGGTTGACATTGATAACGAGGGACGGACGCTGCTCCTCCCGGAAGGGCAGCGTCCGTCCCCGCGCTCAACACACCCTTAGTTTACACAATATTTGACAAACGCAACCCCGTTGATTTACTATTTTACACACTGTTTTACAGTGTGGCGCCGCGGGCTTACCGCGGATGTGTTGTTCAACAAATGTATGGAGGTAGTGCAATGAACCACAACAATTCCCATCCCGAGCTGGCTCCCGGCCAAAACAAGACTATTACGGTCATCGTCAACGGTCGCCCCAAGGAGGTAACCGGAAAAACCCTGAACTACCGCGAGGTGATCCAGTTGGCTTACCCGAATGATCCGGTCACCAATGACGTCGAGTACACCGTCGCTTATGCCAATCCCCATGGCAAGGACGGCACGCTGGTCGACGGCCAAGACGTTCACGTGAAGGAAGGGATGGTGTTCAATGTCCGCAAAACCAATCGTTCTTGACCCTGACATTCAGCGCCTTCAAAACGAAGGTTATGAGGTGGAAATCCGCAACGGACACCTGCTGGTTCACGCCGTTCCCTACGTCAATGCCCAATGCAAGGTTCTTCGCGGCGTCCTGGTGACCGAGCTTAACGGTAATCTCGGCCAGCTTGGGGCACCGGCCAACCACCAGGTCTGGTTCGTCGGGGACTATCCCTGCCGACACACGGGTATTCCCATCGAGTCGATCCGCCATTCCTCTGGGCCGATGCCGCTCTGGTCTGGATTCGAGGCCCAGCACCGCTTTTCGAACAAGCCCGAGAAGCCCTTCCCTGACTACTACTCGAAGATGGTGAGCTACGTAACTATCATATCGAATCAGGCACGGGCGATCGATCCAGGGGCTACGGCCCAAACCTTCCAGGTTATCGAGTCGGTTGAGGATGACAGCGTGTTCCGATACTGGGATTCCGCCTCTAGCCGTTCTAACACCCTGGCCGTTTCCGCCAAGCTCGCCATGAACAAGGTCGCCATTGTCGGGCTGGGTGGTACCGGGTCATATGTCCTGGACTTGGTGGCCAAGACGCCCGTCAAAGAGATCCACCTGTTCGATGGCGACACCTTCCGGCAGTACAACGCCTTCCGCGCACCTGGCGCCGCGACAGCCGAGGTGCTCGATGAGCAGTTGACCAAGGTCGAGTACTTCGCCCGGCAATATGACCCCATGCGGCGCGGTATCTTCCCCCACTTCGGTTATGTGACTGAGGAGAACATCCAGGACCTTGCCGGATTCGACTTCGTCTTCCTCTGCGTCGACAGGGGGCCGGTGCGGCGGGTAATCAGCGATTTCTTACGTGGACAGCGGATTCCCTTCGTCGACGTTGGCATGGAGATCGAGTTGCTACCGGAGCTAGGAACCCTTATCGGCACCTGCCGCGCCACTATGTGCACGTCGGAGAAGTCCGACCATTTCGAGCGCCACGTCCCGATGAAGATGGATGAGCCCGACGACCTCTACCGGAGCAACATCCAAGTGGCCGACATGAATGCCCTCAATGCGATTCTGGCAGTGTTGCAGTGGAAGCAGTATTGCGGCTTCTATCAGGACATCGTCCGGTCGCACCACCTGACTTATTCGGTCAATGTCCACTCCCTGACCCGCGACGAAATGACCGGGGTGCCCGCGTTGGTCGAGGGGTCCGCATGAGGTATACGACCATTGCCCCCCGGTTCGTGGAGGCCATCCCGGATCGGTTGGAGGACGGCGTCCTCTACATTAGCGAACGGTACGGTACCGCCATCCACAAGTGCTGCTGCGGCTGTGGCGAGGAGGTGGTCACTCCGCTGACGCCGGTAGACTGGCGCCTGCACCGGCGGGGGGACACAGTTTCGCTGAGCCCATCCATTGGCAATTGGAACTATGCCTGTCGTTCACACTACTGGATCCGTGCCAACAGAGTGCTTTGGGCGGGTGCGATATCCGAACGAGAAATTGCCATGGTCAAGGCCAGAGACAAAGCGGCGATCGAGGCTTATGTTGAAGCAACTAATCATCGCAAGCCTGAATCCGTACAGAAACCTTCTTGGCTGACCTGGGTTATGCAAAAAATCCGACGTTGGTTTGGCTGAAAGACGGATGGCAAACCTTAATCAGCGACAGCATGGAGCCCCTCGACGATTGATCAGGTCGAGTCAGTCCATAAATTCTGCGCTCCGCCGCTTTGAGCTCCACGCCTCGCAGAAGACACGACGCGGTCCGCTGATTCGCATCTAACAATGCTTCGGGAATTCCGTGGGGCCTGATTACGGACCGCAGCTGTCCAGCAGTTCATTAGTGGTAGGTCTGCGTGTCGTAACAGACGCCCGCAGTGTAGATGTGCGTAAACACCGCGCCGGCCTTCAGGTTGATCTCGTCCGCGTTGTACACCCCCGCCGGCAGGTTGGCGTAGAGGTGCTTGATGATCTCCGCCCGGACCTGGGCCTGTGCTGTGGCCTTCTCGCGCCAGTGATCGATCTTCAGCTTGCCTGATGTCAGCTTGTCCAGCAGTTCCCTGGCGATCTTCTTGATGGTGTCCCGGTCGCCCTTGGTGAGGGTGTCCTTCTGCAACAGGTCGAAAACCGCGAGCTGGTCCTCATTGTCCAGCCCCTCACGCAGGTAGCGCTTCTCTTCCTCGTTCAGCGAGCTGTTGAAGGCGTTGAGCTGGTCGAAAACCTTCTGGATTTCGGCGTCGTCCTTGTCCTTGTTGTAATCCTGGATGATCTCCTGGTAGCGCTCGTAGAGGTCAACCCGCGTCGGGTTGCGGGCGAGCATCATGGCCAGGCGTTCTTCGATCTTCTCCTTCAGGTTCAGGGTGACCACGTTCTTGAACGGGGTACGCTCGAATTCGGCCCTTAACCGCGCGAAGTCGATGTTCGACAGGTCGTACTGCTTGGGGGGCTGATTGGCGACCGCCTTGGTTGCTGCGGTGGTGGTGGTGAGGGCTGTGTCCACCACCTCATACAGCGACTGCAGCAGGGCGCTGACGTCTGGCGTTACCCGTGCGTCCTGCAGCTTGTTGTAGATCGCGACGATGGCGCTCTCGTTGGCATCGTGCGCAAACAGCCCCGGATTGGGAAACAGGCCGCGGTTCCGGGCCTGAACGTCCTCCACGATCACCTCGTAGGTCTTGCGGCGTTCGTCGCTTTCGCAGAGCAGGTTGACGGCTTTGAGGATGAGTTCCTGCTTCTCGAAACCCTTCGCAGCCACCAGCGTATCCAGGTCGAAGCCGAGATCGCCGAGGAAATCCCGCGCCTGCTTCAGGCTGTCGGCATACTCAGCGAGCGCCTCGGTGTCGTCACGCACCGTGTCCTGCTCATGCTCGCCCTTGCCCGTGCCGGCACGGTCGCCCTGTGCAAACGTCGCCAGCGCACGGCGTAGGCTCTTGAGCATGCCGTTGTAATCGATGATCAGGCCGTGCTTCTTCCCGCCACCGACACGGTTAACCCGCGCGATGGCTTGCATCAGCGTGTGCCCCTGCATCGGCTTGTCGAGGTAGAGCGTCGCCAGGCACTTCACGTCGAAGCCGGTCAGCCACATCGCGCACACGATGGCGATGCGGAACGGGTTGTCCGCCTTCTTGAACTCCTTTTCGAGGTCGCGCTTGACCATCTTTTCGCGGTGCGGGGTGATGTCCAGCGGCTCGTCGCGGAAGTTCTTCCACTTGGCGAACTCGGCCACCTCGCCCTGTTCCTGGGAAACCACCACGCAGGCCTCGGTCGCCTTCATCCACTCCACGTGCGCCCGGCGCTGTTGCAGCAGGTCGGTGGGTGACTTGCCCTTGGCGGCGAACAGGGCCTCCTCGGCGGCCACAGTGGCCTCAAGTTGGGCCGTCTTCTCCTGCCACTTGGCCACGATCAGATCGTGCATCTTCACGCAGGTGATCTTGTCCAGGCAGACCATCATGGCCTTGCCACCGCCGTTCTCCACCACTCGCCAGCGCTGGTGAAAGTGGTCGACGAAGTCCTGGGCAACCTTCTCCAGGCGGGTGGGCGAGGTCAGCACCGGGTAGTCGCGAGCCAACTCGCGGTAGAGCTTGTCTTCCTTCTCCTCGGTCCACGGGTCGTCCAGCGTCGCGGCCAGGCGAGCCGCCTCGATGTGCTGGGTGATGCGCTCGCTGATCGTGGGGTCGACGATCTTCAGCTTCTCGCCCCGGTTCTCGTAGAACAGGGGCAGCGTCGCGGCATCCGCCACCGCGCGTTGGAAGTCGTAGACCGATACGTAGTCACCGAAAACCTCGCGGGTGAGTTGCTTCTCTGCGCTGTCGATCAGGGGCGTGCCGGTGAAGCCGAGAAACTTGGCGCGCGGCAGGCCCTTGCGCATGTTTAGCGCCAGCCGGCCGTACTGGGTCCGGTGTGCCTCGTCGGATATCACAATGATGTCGTCGCGCTCCGAATAGGGCTCGGTCACGTGCTCGCGGTACTTCTGGATCAGGCCGAACACGTAGCGGCGGTTCTCTTCCCGCAGCATGCGGCGCAGGGCGTCACCGTTCTTGGCCTGGTCGGTCTTGCTGCTGGCGCGGCCCGTGTTGGTATAGGTCCCGGCGATCTGGTCGTCGAGCTCGGTGCGGTCCGTGATGATCACGAATGTGTAGCTGGCCGATAGCTTGCGGTGGATCTTGTCGGTCAGAAACACCATCGAGTACGACTTGCCAGAGCCCTGCGTATGCCAGAACACGCCCAGCTGACCGGCGGCGACCTCGGCGCGGACCTTGGGATCCGTCGAGGTGAGTCGGTCGATCACCCTGTTGACGCCAAGGTACTGGTGATTGCGGGCGATGATTTTCTGCGTGCTGCCCTCGGTCGTGTCGAAGAGCACGAAGCTCTCGACGATGTCGAGCAGACGCCCCCTGTCCAGCATGCCTTCCAGCAGGATGGGCAGCAGCGGCTTGTCCTTGCCCGGCTCTGGATCGTCCTCGTCCAGGCGCTTCCAGCGGTAGAAGTGCTCCTTGGTCGAGGTGATCGAGCCGTACTGGGCGTCATGCCCATTTGATATGACCACCAGCGCGTTCCAGTGGAACAGGTGAGGAATCGTGTCCAGGTAATCGCTGAAGTTCTTCTTGTAGGCGCTGTCGACGTGCACCTCGAAGCGCTTGAGCTCGATGAACACCAGCGGCAGGCCGTTGACGAAGCCGATCACGTCGGGCCGCCGCAGCCACAGGCGGCCCCGCACCCAAAGCTCGCGCACGGCCAGATAGCGGTTGCGGCCGGGGTCTGCAAAGTCGATCAGCTGCAGGCGCTTGTCGACCAGGCGGCCGGCGGCATCCCGGTACTTCACCGGTACCCCGTCGCGCAGCAGGCGGTACTTGTCCTCGTTCATCTGCACGAGGGTCTTGGTGATGTCCTCCAGCACCACCTGCGATAGCGCTTCGGCATAGACCTCCTCGGGCAGGCCGGGATTCAGCCGCCTGAGGGCAGCCATCACCTCCCGGCTGAGCACCACCTCGTGGTCGGAGGATCGGCCCAGCAGGCTGTCCGGGCCCAGCTCGCCCTCGTCCTGGGCGAACACGGTCTCCCAGCCGAGCTTCTTTTCCAGAAACTCTGCGGTGGGCGCCTGGATCAGCAGGTCTTCCGAGTAGTCCTTGTTCGCCATCAGGTGTTCTTATCAGCGCCGCATCCATGCAGCCGTGCGGCTCATGCAGCGATCTCCTCTGGCAGTATGATGCCAGAGACGTCGAGCTGGCCGGACATCAGCCTGGGCAGGAGCAGGTCTCGGGCTTCCATGAGCTGCCAGACTTGCTTATCGAGCGTGTTGATCTGGTCGTCGATCATGCTTGCTAGCCGATTGAATTCCGATGCGATGGCAGCTGAGGGTTGCAGCAGTGGCTGGGCGAAGAGCTCTTTCTTGCCTACCGAGTTGAAGATCGCACCGCCACCGATCATGTCTTCCTGAACGAACAGTGCCTTGAGTTGATAAAGCAGCAGGGACTGATGGCTTGTGCGGCTGCGAATGGCGGACAGGCCTCGCCCGATCGCAATCCTGTCACGGGTCAGATTTAGCCTTCCAACAGGTGCACGCACGCTGCACAGGATGTCGCCGGCTTCCGCAACGCGGGTGGCTTGCGTGGTGAAAGTTTCGTGGTTGACATAGCGAAACCCAAAGTTCGTGACGCCTTGGTGAAACGGCAAGCCTTCCCCGTCTACGTTGTAGAACTTGGACTCGGGGCTCTGCCCCATCACGATGCCCGCAAGATCGCCGAGCGTGCACTTTTCCCAGCCCTTGGGTACGCCACTCATGACTGACGTGGACGCGTGGCCGGGAAAGCGCAGGTTCACGAACCACTCGCGGTACAGGCGGCGGGCGGCATCCTCGAGCAGCTGGATGCGGCGCTGATTGATGGCGATCAGGTCATCATAATCGGCCAAGATTCTGCCAATTCGTCGTTGCTCGTCGAGTGGAGGGCAGGGAATTAGTAGGGTTCCTGCGTCACCGACCTTGACGTGAGGAACCGTCGCTCCAAACGCGCGACCCTGTAGACGGCCTTGCACTTCCGCGGACTGGAGGACGTACGACAAGTAGTTCCAGTCGAGAAGCTCCGCGTTAGGGCGGTAGTGGAACAAACGCTGGCCAAGAAAGATATTCTCCTCGTCGCCAAACGTGCACCGGCCAACCTCACCCACCGGTGCTTCTCGTGTGAGCACTACATCACCGTAGCGAGGGCGGGATCGACGCGTCCATTTCTCAAAGGTGTCCTTGGACACGTAGCGCACGTCGTCGACGTCAATGAAACCGCCCTTCACATTGGTGGTTCTTATCATTTTGTAAGGCGTTGGACCGTCCACGACCGGCGCGGTCTTGTTCACGCAGTCAATGGCGAATTCGCATAGTTCCGACACTGGGCGCAAAGGCCATCTCATGCAAGAAGCTCCTCCAAGCCGCTGTTGATACGGGTGGCCAGCTCAACGGCCTTATCGTTCAACTCTGCCAGCTCGTCGCGAATCTCGTGCAGCTTCTCCGCGAAGTCGTCCTCATCCTCCTCGCCGGCAGGGGCGACCCCTACGTAACGCCCGGGCGTCAGCGAGTAGTCGTTGGCGGCGATCTCGTCGGTCGTCACGGCCTTGCACAGACCGGGCACTTCGCCGAATACCGCCTCGGGGAAGCGGCTGTGCAGCCAGTGCACCTGATGGATGAAGTACGCGGTCTGCTTCAGCGCTTCGAGCACCTTATCGCGCGCGGTCGGGGCTTCGTTCTTCTTGTCGTCGGCCGCGAGCAGCGCGCGCTTGGCCTCGCGGGCAGCCTTGCTGTCGAAAGCCTCGGACAGGCGGGGGCGCAGGGTCTTCTCTGCCGTGCCCAGCAGCTTCAGCCACAGCTTGTGACGCGACTCCAGGGTTTTGCTGCCGGTCTTGAGTTGCGGGGCCAGGCCATCGAACGTGGCCTGAAGCGTGCGCTGTCCGGCATGGCTGGCCAGGTCCGCAGCTGCGATGGCGTCACGGGCTTCCTTGCACGCCGCCAGCAGGGCTGCGATGGCAGCGATCGTGTCCGACTCCCCGTTCGCCGCCGTAACCTCGGCCTTGAAGGCATCGAGTGTTGACTGGGGGATGTGAGCCTCTTCGGGCTGGTCGGCGTTCAGCTCGGCGAGCGTTGCGTCGGTCGCGAATCGCGTGAGCAGGCTGGATAGCTTGCCCACCGCAGCGCTATCGGCCTCGATGCGTCGCGGCACTTCGGCCAGCCACCGGTCGACCTGCTGCTGGTACCGGGCCACCAGCCCGACGAACTTGTCCTGCTCGCCCCGATAGAGCCAGACGACGGCACTGAGGTTGGCCAGCTGCTCCTCGGTGAAGACGTGCGAGCGCGGCGACACCACGTGGTAGACGTTGCGGGCGTCGAGCATCAGCACCTTGTCCTTCAGGGCGTCGGGCTTGCCCTTGTCGAAGAACCACAGGGTGCAGGGCAGGCTGCGCGTGTAGAAGAACTTGTTGCCGATGGCCATCATCACATCGACATGGCCGGTCTTGACCAGCTGTTCGCGGATGTCGCGGTCCTTGTTGCCGGCATCCGACGCGCTGGACGCCATGACGAAGCCGGCGCGGCCCGTTTCGTTCAGGTAGGCGTAGAAATACTGGATCCACAGGCTGTTGGCGTTGGAGATCGCGCCTGTCTTGGCGTTGGTGCCGGGCAGCCCGAAGGGCAGGCGTCCGGCGGGGTCGGCCTGGGGGGTGACCTTCTTGGTGTCGACGCCGTCCACGTTGAACGGCGGGTTGGCCATCACGAAGTCGCACTGGGCGATCAGATGCTCCGCCTGGTCGTAGAAGGTGTTGCCCTGGCGGATGTTGGAGGCGTCCAGCCCATGGACCACCAGGTTCATGCGCGCGAGCTTGGTGTTGGTGTCCGACTTCTCCTGGCCGTGGAAGGTGACGAGGTCGTTGGCCACCTGGTGGCGCACGTCCTCGATGAAGTGACCGGTCTGCACGAACATGCCGGCGGAACCACAGGCGGGGTCGAACACCAGACCGTGGTCCGGCTCGATCACATTCACGATCATCCGGACCAGCGAGGGCGGCGTGAAGAACTCGCCGCCTTCCTGGGCGCCGCTCTGGGCGAAGTTGTTCAGGAAGTATTCGTAAATGCGCCCGAACACATCGCCGGTAGCGGCCTTGATGGCCGGGCGGTCGAAAATCTTGACCAAGTCAGCGAGAAGATCGGGCTCGAAGGCCGCATAGCCACGTGGGAGCGCGCCCTTGAGCACTTCGTAATCCGCCTCGATCGCGTCCATGGCGGCATCAATGGTCGCGCCGACTTTTGCCCCTTGCGGCAGGCTGGCGATGCGGTCAAAGCGCGCCTCTTCGGGCAGGTAGATAGCGGCCTTGCCCTGAAAGCCGAGCTTGATAAGTTCCTCGCGCTGGGTGGCAGGCACCTGCGCCGGGATGTCGGCCTCGATCTCGGGCAGATAGGCCTTGAAGCGGTTGTCAGCGTGGCGCAGGAAGATCAGCCCCAGCACCGGCATCGAGTATTCAGCGGCGGTCAGCTTGGAATTGGCGCGGAGCTGGTCAGCGGCCTCCCACAGTTCGTTTTCTAGTTGTTGGACGTTCATGGGGCGATTATCGCGCAGCACAGCTGTGCTGCGTGTTGCTATCGTTGTCCTTCCATGGGGAAGGCGCGCCGGTGAGGGCCCCGAGATCGGAAATAACACCACCCAAGCGAACCTGTTTGAAGTTGCGTTCTACCGGTGAACATTCCGCGTGCAGGTGTCACGGATTTATCGGTCGCGGACCTATACAGTTGCTAAATCTAAATACTTGTTTTTACACAAGTTTGTCGTTCATGCTCCTGTTTTTTGGAGGGGGGCAGAGATGGACGAACAAGGCAATGTCACTAACCTGCGGGACTTCATCCCCAAATCCGTGGACGACATCATCCGTGCGCACCGCGATGAGTGCCAGCTGACCTGGGCGACAAGCGAGGAACTTGAGCGCCGCAAGGGAGATCTTCAGAACGCCGACCGGGCCGTTCGAAGCACCCTCTGCAACTGGAACGTCCTGATGTTTCGCCTGATCCGCCAAGGGTGGGCGATGTCCGCGCACTTTCTCGTGGGGACGGTGCAGGATAGTCGGCAGCCGTGGGTTACCTCTGCTGTGGAAGCAGTGGACTTGGGGGCGGGGCTCGTTAAGACCAAGAACTCGCTCTACCGGATTGTCGGTCCCCGTGACCCCGAACCTGACATGCACACGTTGATTCACATATGCGTGTGGCTGCACAGCCGCGGCCTCGGGCCGTACTTTGGCGTCCCGGGCTTTTTCTACTGATCGCCATGTTGAACATTACGGTACCGATCATCCCGCACGGATGCCATTAATAACGGGCCCGACCCTGAAGAGCCAGTCGAGATGTAAACCGCAATCGTCCGGTTTTCGGCCTTTTCGGACGGTCAAATACTTCTCAGTAGCGGGCCGCTATCGGCCAAGCAGACTGGACCACTTGCCCTCAAAGCGCACAATCGGTTGTTCTGCGGGTAAGCTGACGGCGTTTCTTGGCGCGGCCACCCGTAAAACCCGACCTTAATTTTTTATTTGAGATACTGGATGAGCGAACGTGATGACCTGCTCGCTTCCGTCGCGAACGAGATCAGGACCTACCGAAAAGGGGACCTCCCCGAACCGACGCCGGATCACGTCGATCGTTGGCTTCATCAGTTCACGCCCGCTCAGCAGTTGCCGTTCCTGCGCGAGTTTGACCATGTCATCAAGCAGACCTTCATCACTCGAAAGAATGTGAAGGACTTCCTACGCCACCTCGTTACCAACCAGAAACTGGCCGGGGACGACCCCACGGCGTACTGGTCGTCCGCGAACTTTTTGAGCATCCAGCAGAACGGGCAGAGCCAGAAGGAGATGCTAAAACTCTTCTCGAAGTGCCTTGAGGACGAGTGTGGCCTCGACTTGGATGACTGTGGAGAGGACGGCGGAGACTTCATCTACCTCGACGACGTGATGTTCAGCGGCAACCGCGTGGGCAATGACCTTGAGCCGTGGATTGTCAATGATGCGCCCCAGTCGGCCACGGTTCACGTCATCGTTGCGGCTTACCACACACTGGGTCAGTTTCTCGTCGAGCGTAAGCTCAACGGAGTCATAGCGAAGTCAGGCAAGAAGATCGCCATCGAATACTGGCGAGTTCTCACGGTCGAAAACCAGAAGGCACACAAAAATAGCTCAGGGGTGCTCTGGCCCACGGCAGTGCCAAACGTGGCCGAGATTCAAGCCTACATGGCTCTGCCGTCGAGATTCCCCTTCGAGCCGCGACAACCCAGCGCGAGGCCTATCGAGCCGTTCTCGTCGGAGGCCGGGCGTCAGGTCTTGGAGAGCGAATTCCTCATCGCCGGCGCCAAGATTAGGGCCATGAGCGAGAACCCGAAGCAATCCATGCGCCCACTCGGCTTTAGCCCATTCGGCGTGGGCTTTGGCTCGATGATTGCCACGTATCGGAATTGTCCGAACAACTGTCCGCTTGCCATGTGGTGGGGAGACCCTGAGGCGACTTCGGGTGCCCTGCACTGGTATCCATTGCTACAGCGGGAAACCTACTCGTCTGCGGGAAACATCTTCGATGACCTCATGGCGCTCTAACACCGGCCAAGGCGAGAACTGCCTACTGCGAACCTATGTTCGTGGCGAGGTGGTCGTTGTCTACAAGACGAAGGAGGACTTCGGCGGCCTTTCGAACATGGCGTCGGGTTTCCCACTACAGATCAACGGCGTTCGAATCCTGACGACAGAGGCCCTGTACCAGGCCTGCCGCTTCCCCCACCTACCAGAGGTCCAACGGGAAATCATCGGGCAACACAGCCCGATGACCGCCAAGATGAAGAGCAAGCCGCATCGTAAGGACTCAAGGCCAGACTGGGACGATGTCCGGTACAAGATCATGCGCTGGTGCCTCCGCGTGAAGCTCGCGCAGAACTACGAGGAGTTCGGTCGGCTGCTGCTCGCCACACGCGATCGGCCGATCGTCGAGCAGTCACGCAAGGACGACTATTGGGGCGCCAAGTTGGCGGATGAGTCCGGTTACACATTGATCGGGCAGAACGTCCTAGGCAGGCTCCTGATGGAGTTGCGGGAGAAGCTCAAGGATGATGCGGAGGGCGTGCTAAAGACGGTGCCTCCGCTCGGCATTCCCGACTTCCTGCTGTTGGGCAAGCCAATCGAGATGGTCACGGCGATAAACTCAGGTAACGGTCAGAAGCGGCAACCCGCGCTGTTTTAGCCGTAGTCCAAGGCAACAAAAGGTGCGCAATGCGCACCCTAAGACTTGAATGTCCGCTTCTCGAAAGCCTGACTGACTGCAACGGGTCGGTAGCAGCCGTTGCCTCCATCCGCGGCGAAAGGCCGTGCAGGCCGAACAGCTGTCGTTTGTTCGCCAAGGGACAGAGGGCACCATTCGCCTCCGTATTGCGCCCGCCTCCAGTCCAACTTTTATTTGTCACACGGACGTGCAACATGAACGCGGTTGGTCCAACTTATATTGGTCGGTCTTTTTGAGCCATGATTCGACTGTCCCGTTAAAACAAGCGGTTACGTGATTTTTCAGTCCAGCTTTTATTTGTTCGTTACCACGGCGCGGGCTAACCGCGCAGCGGTCAAGGGCGCAGCCCGGCCGCAGCCACAAGCCGCGCAAGCACGCGAAATCGGTCACCGTCGAGCAAGTCCGCCAATCGCTGCGTGACGTGGTTTGCGCAGTCGCGCAGCGTGCCGACATCGGAGCGGGGGATGGCCCCGCGCAAGGCAAAAAAAGCGCGGCTCGATGCCGCGCTTTTTCTGGGGAGGCGGCGCTGCTCAATGCCGCTTTCTGTCTTCCTTCAGCGCAAGCGTGGCGACCTGCACCCGGTTCCTCAGCCCGAGCTTCTCCATGATGTTGCGCAGGTGGTTGCGCACCGTGTTCTCCGACAGCGTCATCTTGTAGGCGATCGCCTTGTTCGAGAGCCCTTCCTTGACGTGGTCGACGATTTCCATCTCGCGCGCGGTCAGCGCCGACAGAGCGCTATTGGCGAGTTCGCCGCGCGCCATCTTCTGCATGATGTTGAGCGGGAAGCTGCTCTGGCCCTCGCACACGCTGCGGATCGCGGCGAGCACCTGGTCGGGGTCGCTCGACTTGACGACGTAGCCGTCGACGCCGGACGAGATCGCCTCGGAGATCTCCTCGTCGGAATCGGCGATGGTCAGCATGATCACCTTGATGCCGAGGTCGCGCAGGTCGGAGACGAGGTCGAGCCCGTCGGCGTCGGGCAGCGAGCGGTCGAGCAGCGCCGCGTCGGCACGGTTGCCGGCCGCCAGCCAGTCGCGCAGCTCGCCGGCGTTGGCGAGCTGCGCGGTGAGATGCATGTCCGGCTCCTGCTGGATGTAGCCGGCGACGCCCATGCGCAGCAGGGGATGGTCGTCGATCAGGATGATGTTCAAGGGGGCAGGCATCACGTCTCCGCGGAATCGTAGTGGCGTTCAGGTCGGCAGGCCGCGCGGCTTGCGGGGCGCCTTCTCGAAGAGCGCATCATAGACCGGAATCGGCAGCCATTTCAGCACTTTCGCGGTCCACGCCATCTGCCACGGAATGACGGCATAGGGGCGGCGCCGCGCGATGCAGCGGGCCACCTGCGCGGCGGCGTCCGCCGCGGCCATGCGGAACGGCATGGGGTAGGGGTTGACGCGGGTCATCGGCGTGTCGATGTAGCCGGGCGCGACCGTCACCACCGCGATTCCGCGCGCCTTGAGCTCGAGCCGCAGCGCTTCCAGATACACGCTGGCGGCGGCCTTCGACGCCGAATAGGCGCCGCCGCCGGGCAGCCCGCGTACCCCGGCCACGCTGGAAATGCCGCACAGCACGCCGCCCGCCGCCTGCATCGGCGCGATAAAGGGCTGGAAGGTGTGCACCAGTCCGAGCACGTTGGCGTCCATCACCGCGCGGAACACCGGGGCGTCGTCGACCGCTTCGGTGAGCGTGCCGACGCTGATGCCTGCGGCGGCGATGACGATATCGGGCGCACCGACCGCGTCGACGAAGGCTTCGGCGGCCGCCTGCATCGCTTCGGCGTCGCGCACGTCGGCCTGGTAGAGGCGCGCGTCGAGTCCGGCGGCGGTGGCTTGCAGGCCTTCCAGCCGTCGCCCGGCCAGTCCCAGCCGCGCGCCCTGCGCGCCGTAGTGGCGCGCCAGTGCGGCGCCGAGCCCCGAACTGGCGCCGGTGATGAAGACCTTCAGTGTTTCCTTCAAGGGACTTGGCGCCTCAATCGCGTGCCGACGATTTCTGGAAGGCGGCTATTTCTTGCTGCCGGCGGCCTTCGCGTTGCGTTCGGCACGCGCCTTGGCGATCAGCTGGTCGAGCACTTCGTAGAGGCGCTGCGGCGTTCCGGCCATCGACACCGAGGTGGTGTACTTGCCGTCGACGACGAAGGCGGGCACGCCGGTGATGGCGTAGGCGGACGCCAGTCGCCCGCCCTGTGCGGCCTTCGACTGCACCGAGAAGGAACCGTAGACCGCTTCGAACTTCTTGCGGTCGACGCCCTGTCCGGCGATCCAGTCGGCCAGCACGGCGGGGTTGTTCAGATTGACGTTTTCGATGTGATAGGCGTCGAACACCTTGTGGTGCAGCTTGCCGGCGAGGTTCATCTGCTCGAGCGTGTAGTAGAGCTTCGCGCCAGGCATCCAGTCGTCGCGGAAGACCGCCGGCACGCGGCGGATCTGGGCGTCCTTGGGAAGCGTCTTGACCCATTTGTCGAGCGACGGCTCGAGCTGGAAGCAGTGCGGGCAGCGGTACCAGAAGAACTCGAGCACTTCGATCTTGTTGCCGGTGGCGACCGGCTGCGGGTTCTTCACCCGGGCATAGTCGTGCCCCTCGAAAATCTCGTCGGGCGCCGCGACGGCGGACAGAGAAAATACGGTCGCGGCGAGCAGAGCCAAAGCGCGTGCAAACATCAAGGCGTCTCCTGATTGTCGGGAATCTCTTTGACCAGGGTGGTCGGAATATCGTTCTGGGTGAGCAGCTGGCGGGTGCGCTCGACCTCGCTCGTCGCGGCGTAGGGGCCGACGCGCACGCGGTGGAACACGCCCTTGCCGGGCACGTCGCTGGTCTGGATCGCTGCCTCGATGCCGAGCATCGCGAGTTGCGCCTTGAGGTTGTCTGCGTCGGCAGGGTTCCTGAACGCGCCCGCCTGCAGATAGTAGCGGGGCGCCGGCGCATTCGGCGCAGCGGCAGCCGGCAGGTCGGCCGGCTTGCCGCTCGGCAGCACCTCGTAGAAGTCGAAGCTGGGCGCGGGATCCGGCTGGGCAGGGCGCGCAGGGGCGGGCTTGGCCGGCGTCGGCGCGGCCGTCTTGAACGGATTGAGGCCGGTGGCCCACAGCGCCACGCCCACCGCGAGCACCGCGCCGACGACGAGGCCGATCAGCACGCCGGTGAAAACGGGGCTGCCGCCTGAACGGCCGCGCTTGCGGGATGCGGGTTTTGCCATGGCTACATTTTCTCCGGGGCCGACACGCCGAGCAAGGCCAGGCCGTTGACGATCGCGATGCGGGTGGCGTCGGCGAGCGCGAGTCGCGCGAGCTTGGTCGCCTCGTCGTCGACGAGGAACTTCTCGGCGTTGTACCAGGCGTGGAAGTCGCCCGCCAGCATCTGCAGGTAGTGCACCACGAGGTGCGGCGCGAGATCGCGCGCGGCGCCCGCGACGACTTCCGGGTACTCGGCGAGGCGCTGCAGCAGCGCGAGCTCGTGCGGCGCGGTCAGCGGCGCGAGGTCGATGCCGTCGAGCGCATCCGCCATGCCGCCCCATTCCTCGAACACGCGGCAGATGCGTGCGTGGGCGTACTGCACGTAGTAGACCGGGTTGTCGGTGTTGCGGGCCAGCGCCAGATCCACGTCGAAGACGTACTCGGTGTCGGCCTTGCGGCTGAGCAGGAAGAAGCGCACCGCGTCCTTGCTCGTCCACTCGATGAGGTCGCGCAGGGTGACGTAGCTGCCGGCGCGCTTGGAGATCTTCACCTCCTCGCCGCCGCGCATGACCCTGACCATGGTGTGCAGCAGGTAGTCGGGGTAGCCCTCGGGGATGCCGACGCCGGCCGCCTGCAGGCCTGCCCTGACCCGGGCGATGGTGCCGTGGTGGTCGGTGCCCTGGATGTTGATCGCGCGCTCGTAGCCGCGCTCGAACTTGGCGATGTGGTAGGCGACGTCGGGCACGAAGTAGGTGTAGGTGCCGTCGGACTTCTTCATCACGCGGTCCTTGTCGTCGCCGTAGTCGGTCGTGCGGAGCCACAGCGCGCCGTCCTGCTCGTAGGTCTTGCCGGCGTCGACGAGCTTCTGCACGGTCGCCTCGACGCGGCCGTCGGTATACAGGCTCGATTCCAGATAGTAGTGGTCGAAGCGCACCGCGAAGGCCTTGAGGTCGAGGTCCTGCTCGTGGCGCAGGTAGGCGACGGCGAACTGGCGGATCGAGTCGAGGTCGTCGATGTCGCCCGACGCGGTGTATTCGCGGTCGTCCGACTTCACCGTCCGCTTCGCCAGGAAGTCGGCGGCGATGTCGGCGATGTAGTCGCCGTTGTAGGCCGCTTCGGGCCACTCGGCGTCGCCGGGTTTCAGCCCCTTCGCGCGCGCCTGCACGCTGGCCGCGAGCGTCGCGATCTGCACGCCGGCGTCGTTGTAGTAGAACTCGCGCCAGACGTCCCAGCCCTGCGCCGCGTAGAGGTTGCAGATGGCGTCGCCGAGCGCCGCCTGGCGGCCGTGGCCGACGTGCAGCGGGCCGGTCGGGTTGGCCGAGACGAACTCGACCAGCACGCGGTGGCCGCGGCCGGCGTCGCCGCGGCCGAACGCCGCGCCGGCCGTGCGGATCTGCGGCACGAGCCCGTGCCAGGCGGCGGGCGTGAGGTGGAAGTTGATGAAGCCGGCGCCGGCGATCTCGGCTTTCGCGATCAGCGGCGAGGCCGGCAGCTCGGCGAGGATCCGCTGCGCCAGTTCGCGCGGGTTCTTCTTCAGCGGACGCGCCAGTTGCATCGCGGCATTGCTCGAGAAGTCGCCGTGATCCGGGTTCTTCGGGCGTTCGATCTCGAGGCTGACCGGCGCGTCGGGCGCCACGGTCTGGAGGGCGGCGCCGATCAGGAGGGCAAGCTGTTCTTTGAGCGGGTGGGTGCTGGGCATGGTCTCACGCGGACAGGAAGACGGAGCGTCTCCGGTGTCGAATGGGTAGCCGGCGATTATAAGCGGCGCGCGCAGGGCGGCCAAACCGGCGGCGCGGCTAGAACACCAGCGGATCGACGTCGAGCGACCAGCGCGCGATGCGCGGGCGGATGCCGTCGAAGTGCGGCCGCCAGTCGCGCATGAAGGCGTGCAGCGCCTGCCGGGAGCGCGACTGGACCAGCAGCTGCGCGCGCTCGAGGTTGGCCACGCGCGCCATCGGCGCCGGCGTGGCGGCGAACAGGGCGACCTCGGGGTGCTCCGGCGCCAGCGCCGCCGCACGCTGCAGGAAGGCGAGTGCGGCGTCCATCGTCGTCGCCTCGGCGCGTACCAGCGCCTGGCGGGTATACGGTGGAAGCTCGAGCTGGCGGCGCTCGGCCAGCAGCATGCGCGCATAGCCGGCGTAGTCGTGGCGCTGCAGGTAGCGGAACAGCGGATGGTCGGGAAACGCCGTCTGGATCAGCACGCGGCCGGGCTTGTCGGCGCGCCCGGCACGCCCCGCCACCTGCATCAGCTGCGCGAACAGGCGCTCGGTGGCCCGGAAGTCGGGGCTGTAGAGCGCACCGTCGGTATCGAGGATGAGCGCAAGCGTCATGTCCGGGAAGTCGTGGCCCTTCGCCAGCATCTGCGTGCCGACCAGGATGTCGACCTCGCGGGCGCGCACCGCGTCGCCGAGTTCGGCCCAGGCGCGCGGGCGCATGGTGTCGCGATCGATGCGGCGGATGCGTGCGGCGGGCAGCAGGGCGGCGAGCGTCTCCTCGAGCCGCTGCGTGCCCTGGCCGAGCGGCTTCAGGTCGGGGTTGCCGCAGCTCGGGCATTCGTGGGGAATGCGCGTCTCGAAGCCGCAGTGGTGGCACTTCATCCGGTGCGAGGGGCGGTGCAGCACCAGCCGCGCCGAGCAGTGCGGGCAGGGCGACACCCAGGCGCAGCTCGGGCAGTACAGCGCCGGCGCGTAGCCGCGGCGGTTGAGGAACACCAGGCTCTGCTCGCCGCGCGCCAGGGTCTCGGTCAGCGCCGCGAGCGCGGGGCGGGTCAGCCCGTTGTCGAGCGGAATGTGCTTCAGGTCGACGAGCTCGATCTCGGGCAGGCGCGCGGCGGCGACTGCGCGCGTCTTCAGTTCGATCAGGCGGTAGCGGCCGGCGAGCGCCTGCGCGTAGCTTTCCAGCGAGGGCGTCGCCGAGCCGAGGACGACCGGCACGCCGGCCTGCTTGGCCCGCGCGATGGCGACGTCGCGCGCCGAATAGCGCAGGCCGTCCTGCTGCTTGAACGAGCCGTCGTGCTCCTCGTCGACGACGATCAGGCCGAGCCGTTCGAGCGGGGCGAACACCGCCAGCCGGGTGCCGAGCAGGATGTCGGCTTCGGGGGTGGCGAGCCAGTTTTCCGCGCGTTCCTTCTCCGCGAGGCCGGAGTGCAGGGTCACGATGCGCCGCACGGGAAAGCGGCTGCGGAAATGCTGCTCCAGCTGCGGGGTGAGCGCGATCTCGGGAATCAGCACCAGCGCCTGTCTGCCGGTGGCCAGCACCGCGTCGATCAGCCGCAGGTAGAGCTCGGACTTGCCGCTGCCGGTGACGCCGTGGACGAGGTGGACACCGAACTGCCCGAGCGCGGGCGCGAGCGCGTCGAGCGCGGCCTGCTGCTCGGCGGTCGCCGGCGGGCAGGGGGCGGTTTGCGGCGGTGCGGACGCGGGCGCGGTGCGCGTCCATTGCGCCCAGCCGGCGGCGACGAGTGCCGCCGCATGGCGTGTCTGCCCGTTGGCGCGCAAGGCCTCGCGCGACTGGGGCGCCGACCGCAGGGTGTCGAGCAGGGCGCGCTGCGCGCGGGCGCGGGCGGGCGGCTCAGCCGCGCGGCCGGCGGCGGTGACGGTCAGCCACGGCGTGTCGGCGGCGAACGGCGCGGCGTTCTTCAGCCGCGGCGGCAGGGTCGCCAGCAGGATCGCGCCGAGCGGGTAGTGATAGTAGTCGGCGCAGAACTGCGCCAGCCGCAGGATCGCCGGCGCCAGCGCGGGCCGGTCGTCGAACACGCGGATGACGTCGCGCAGGCGCTCGTGCTGGATGTCGCCGCCGGGACCGAGGGCGAGCACGACACCGACCTGGCGGGTGCGCCCGAACGGCACCTCGACCAGGCTGCCCGGGTGCACGGCGCCGAGGCCGTCCGGCAGGCGGTAGTCGAACAGCCGGTGGAGCGGCGTGTCGAGCGCGACCTGGACGATGGACGGCATGTTAGCGGGCAATCTTGGACAAGTATCTGGAAAGGCGTGCTAAACCCCTGTCGGGGAAGGCTTATTCTGCATTGTCCACGCAAGCTGTGGATAATTATGTGGGCGATTTGTGTCGATGGCCCCCGAAGGCCCGTATTCAGGCGGGGCAGCCCCGGCGGTCAAAAAGCAGGCAGACGGCGAAATCTAGAATGATCAAAGACTTACAAACGCCCTCGGCTTGTCAAGGGCTTGACGTCAAAAAAGTTCCCGTGCGCCAAAAATGTGCATAAGTTACTGCTTCTATTGCAGGAAATTCGGGCGTTTGCGCACCGTCAGGGTGCGCAAGGCCTTGTTTCGTCGAACTTATTGCTGCTGGATGCCGGCGATCAGCCAGCCGCCCTGGCCGCTCGCCGGCTTGGTGAGGTGCCAGATCTCGTCGAAAGGCGTGGCGCCCGCGTCGGCCGTCTCGCGGATCAGGCCGGTGAAGCGCACGCTGACGACATGCTGCGCGTCCTCGTCGACCGCTTCGAGCACCTCGGCGTCGATCGACACCACGTCGGTCGTCTGCGTTTCTCCGCCGCGTTCGGCGAGCTGCATGCGGACTTCGGCGAACACCTCGGGCGTGGTGAACGCGCGCAGGTCGTCGAGGTTGCCGGCATCGAACGCCGCCTGCAGGCGGATGAAGTTGAGCTTGGCTTCGCGGGCGAAGGCGTCGGCGTCGAAACCGGGCGGGAAGGAGCGTTCGGCGTGGCCGCCGGCGGCGGGGGCGGACCGCACGGCGTCGAACGCCGCCGGGGCGCCGGGGTTGAGCGCGGCGCGCGGCACGCCGGCGTACTGCATCGCCGGGGCGGGCGCGTTGCGGCGCATGAAGAAGCGGAAGGCCATGAACGCGGCCATCGCCAGCAGCGCCAGCATCAGGAAGCTCGCCATCTCCTCGCCCATGCCGAGGTGGGAGAACAGGGCGGCCAGCCCGAGACCGGCGGCGAGGCCGGCGATCGGCCCCATCCAGCTGCGCTTCTGCGGGGCGGTCTGGGCCGGGGCGGCGGTGGTCTGCTTGGGCTGCGCGGTGGGCGCGGCGTCCTGCTTGGTGGGCGCGGTGCGCTGCATGCCGAAGGACTTGCTGCCGCCCATGCGCTTGGCTTCGGCCTCCTGCATGGCGAAGCCGAAGCTGAGGAAGACGGCGAACAGACTGATCAGGAAGGTTTTCACGAGGAGACTCCGTAAGGACGACGGGACCGGGTATGGTGGCGCATGCCCGGCGCCGCTGAAAAGTCGTTTTTTATACCCGGACTATTCGATATTTTCGATTATTCCGGTTGAGTAATCAGTTTGCGCTTGATGCGCGCACGGCGCGGCTGCGGCTGTGCACCGCCTCGACCAGCACGCCGACCTTGTCGGGGTCGGTGAACTGGGAAATGCCGTGGCCCAGGTTGAACACGTGGCCGGGGTGGTTGCCGTAGCTGTCGATGATGCGGTGCGCCTCGGTGCGGATGCTCTCGGGCGTGCCGTGCAGCGCGCAGGGATCGAGGTTGCCCTGCAGCGCGACCTGGTCGCCGACGCGGCGGCGCGCCTCGCCGATGTCGAGCGTCCAGTCGAGGCCGACGGCGTCGGCGCCGATCCCGGCGATCGCCTCGAGCCAGTTGCCGCCGCCCTTGGTGAAGACGATGCTGGGGATGCGGCGGCCTTCGCGTTCCTTGATCAGGCCGGCGACGATGCGCTCCATGTAGGCGAGCGAGAATTCACGGTAGGCGTGCGGGGTGAGGCTGCCGCCCCAGGAGTCGAAGATCATCACCGCCTGCGCGCCGGCCTCGATCTGCGCGTTGAGGTAGTCGGTCACCGCCTGCGTGTTGACCTCGAGGATGCGGTGCAGCAGATCGGGGCGGCTGTACAGCATGGTCTTGATGTGGCGGTAATCGTCCGAGCTGCCGCCTTCGACCATGTAGCAGGCGAGCGTGTAGGGGCTGCCGGAAAAGCCGATCAGCGGCACCGAGCCGTCGAGCGCGCGGCGGATCGAGCGCACCGCGTCCATCACGTAGCCGAGCTTGTCGGTGGGGTCGGGCGCGGAGAGGTCGCGGATCTCCCACTCGTCGCGCAACGGGCGCTCGAAGCGCGGCCCTTCGCCCTGGGCGAAATACAGGCCGAGGCCCATCGCGTCGGGCACGGTGAGGATGTCGGAGAACAGGATCGCGGCGTCGAGCGGGTAGCGCGCCAGCGGCTGCAGCGTCACCTCGGTCGCGAGATCGGGGGTCTTGCACAGCGTGAGGAAATCGCCGGCGCGCGCGCGCGTCGCGTTGTATTCAGGCAGGTAGCGACCGGCCTGGCGCATCAGCCACAGCGGGGTGTAGTCGGTCGGCTGGCGCTGCAGCGCGCGCAGGAAGGTATCGTTCTTGAGGGCAGACATGGGCACGGGCCGGGACGCAAAGCCTGCATTTTAACAGGCTTGGCGACACCGGCCCGGCGGCGCGCTGCGCTCAGGTGCGGCGGAAGCGCCACTCGCCACGGCCCGCGGGACAGGCGAGCACCTCGCGCGGGCGCCCGCCGTCGACCCGCAATGTGGCGTGGCGACAGCCGTCGCGGGCGTCGCCGCGCGGCGTGAAGTGGTAGCGGCGGCCGTCGTTGTGCCACACCACCGGCACGCCGGGCCGGCCGAGTTCGAGCGCGTGACCCATGCAGGCGCGGTCGCCGCGGTCGAGGCTGTCGCCGATGGCGTGCCCCAGCACCGCGCCGACCACGCCGCCGACCACCATGCCGACCGCGCGGTTGTCGCGGTCGGCGACCTGGCCGCCGATCACCGCGCCGGTCACGCCGCCGATCACCGTGCCGATCTCGTCACGGTTGCAGCGGCCGCTCGAGATGCCGTAGTCGCGCACGTAGGCGACGCCGCTCCGGCCCTCGTGGTACCGCACTTCGCGGGCGCCGCGGTGGTCGTGGGGCTTGCCGTTCTTGTAGTAGCCGTGGGCAGGCGCGTGAGCGGGCGGATCGGCGAGGGCCGGGCCGGCGGCGACGAGCGCTGCGACTGCGAGGGTGAGGGCAAATTTCATGGTCTGCTCCTGTCGTGAAGGGGGGCGTGGCGCCAGAGCGGCTTGGCGGGCCGCCGATCAGTTGAACCCGCGGCGCTCGCCGTAGCCGTTGCGGGCCTGGCGGTCATGTCGCTCGTCCCGGATGTTGCGGCTGGCGACGTCGAGGGCGCGCTCGAGGTGGCGGAACTCGCGGGCGTCGATCCTGCCGTCGGCGCGGAAGCGGCGCTCCATGGCGCGAATCTCGCGCTGTTCCTGCATCAGCCGGTGGTACTCGGCGCGCGTCAGGTGGCCACGCCGCATCCCGGCTTCGATGCGCGCCATCTGGCGATCCTGGCGCGCATCGATTTCCTGGCTGAAGTGGCGGCTTTGCTGCGCGGCCTGGCGCTCGTGGTCGTGGCGGTCCCAGCTCGCCTGCGCGCCGGTGGCGGCGAGGCCGAGCGTGAGCACGGCGAGCGTCTTCTTGATCAAAGTGCTTTTCATGATGCGCTCCTTTTCAGTGGTCGGGTGTCGCGGCCGGTCGGTTGTGGCAGCGGACACCTGCACTTTGGGAGCGCCGTGTAAGCGCGGTGTTTGGCGCGGGTAACGGGCGGTAACGGAATGTAACCACCGCCCCGGACGCTGGTACGGAAATGTAGCGATTTCATACAGGCGAAGAGGGTTAATAAAGCAAGTTAATAGTTTAGAATTTTCGGTTTCTCTGAATTACCAACCCGAATCTCTCAGGAGGAGATCCCGATGCAATCGAAGAAACTCGCGGCCGCGCTCGCCGCGGTGGGCCTTGCTGTGCCTGGCGCAGCCGTGGCCACCAACGGCATGATCATGGAGGGCTACGGCCCGATCGCCGCAGGCATGGGCGGCGCGTCCATGGCCTACGACAATGGCACGGCCGCGATGGCGAACAACCCCGCGACCCTCGGCCTGATGGCCAACGGCAGCCGCGCCGACATCATGCTCGGCTTCGTCGGCCCCGACGTGAAGACCCCGCTGGGCACCTCCGAGGCCGATGCCTTCTACATGCCGGCGATCGGCTACGTGAAGAAGCAGGACCGCCTCGCCTACGGCGTCGGCATCTACGGCCAGGGCGGCATGGGCACCGAATACGCCAACGGCGACATGGCGCAGGTCAGCGTCGGCCGGGTGATCTTCCCGGTGGCCTACCAGGTCACCGACCGCTTCAACCTCGGCGGCAGCGTCGACTTCGTGTGGTCCGGGATGGACCTCAAGGTCGGCGCCTATGGCATCGACTTCGCCGACGGCAGCGACTTCACCGGCGAGGCCAAGGGCTACGCCCTGGCGGCCAAGCTGGGCTTCACCTACACGCTGTCGGACACGCTGACCGTCGGCGGCGTCTACCAGACCGCCGGCAACCTGCCCGACCTCAAGGACGGTAGCTACAAGGTCGTGGGCTTCGACATGCCGGCCACCGTCGGCCTCGGGCTTGCGTGGCAGGCGAACGACCGCCTGCTGCTTGCCGCCGACGTCAAGGACGTGCTGTGGGGCGACAGCATGAACACCGTCACGATCTACAACAACGGCGTTCCCGTCGCGCCGTTCCAGCAGGACTGGGACGACCAGATCGTGGCGGCGCTCGGCGTGTCGTACAAGCTCACCGACGCCCTCACCGGGCGCGTCGGCTACAACTACGGCAAGAACCCGATCCCCGACGAGTTCGTCAATTACCTGTGGCCGGCGATCATGGAAGACCACTACACCGCTGGCTTCGGCTACGCGTTCGCCAACCGGTCCGAACTCAACTTCGCGGTGAGCGTGGCGCCCGAGGTGACGGTGACCGGCACCGGTCCGATGAACGAGGGGATGGTGATCGAGCACAGCCAGGTCAACTGGCAGCTGATGTACAGCCTCAAGTACTGACGCTCGAAGGCCTCCACGCGAATGGCCGGGACGCTTGTCCCGGCCATTTTCTTTGCGGTGCAGCCCAACCAGCGCCGGGCTTCACCCGCCGGTCAGGGCTGCTGCGGCGGCTCGCCGGTCGGCGTGCCGGCCTCGGCCGCAGGCTCGCCGGCGGCGGGCTCGTCCGTCCCCTGCGCCTCGGGTGCGGCCGCGTCGGCAGGCGGCGGCAGCTTGTCGTAGAGCGGTTCCGGCGGCTCCTGCACCGCCTGGCCGACCTGCTCGCTCGCCTGCTCGGCCGCGCTCTGCCTGTCGCAGCCGTTGAGGATCAGCAGGCTGGTCAGCACCGCCAGCACCCCGTAGGAGGCGTGCCAGGAATCGATGCGCTTCGACCGCGCGGGCAGCGGCACGGCGACCGTCGCGCCAAGCCCGCTCCATTCGTACAGCCGCATGTGCTCGTCGTTCAGATGTTTGTCTTTCGCTTTCATGGGTGGTCTCCTGATGGTTGGCAAGGGGCGGCGCTCAGCGCTTGATCCGCAGGTCGTTGGCGACCATCTTGACGCCCTCGACGCGGCGCGCGATCTTCTCCGCCTGCGCGATCTGGTCGGCGTCGTCGACCCAGCCAGACAGCAGGACGTTGCCCTTGTGGGTCTGTACCTTCACGTCGAGGCCGCGGACCTGTTCGTCCTTCAGCAGCAGCGCTTTCACCTTGGCGCTGATCCACGCGTCGTCCATGACCTTGCCGGCCTTGAGGCGGTCGTTGTAGGCGTTCGCCTTGATGAACTCGTCGCTCGACAGGCGGTTGTCGCCGTTGGCGTCGCCTTCCCGGAAGGCCTGCTCGTGGCCGCCCTGGACCAGGAACTCCGCCTGGCTCACCGCGCCGTCCCTGTCCTTGTCGTAGGCCGCGAAGCCGGGCGCGGCGGCCTTTGCGGCCGGAGCCGCCAGTGCGGGCGCGGCGGTGAAGGCGCCGAGCGCGCCGGCGAGGGTCAGATTCACAACGCTGCGGGTAAGGTGTTTCATGTCCGTCTCCTGTAATGGGTTGATCCGGATGCGCGGCGCTCAGGCGCCGCCGGCCTTGGCGAATTCCTCGCTGCTCAGCTTGTTGTCGTGGTTGGTGTCGGCTTTCAGGAAGGCCTGCTCGTCGCCGCCCTTCGCGCGGAATTCCTCCGGGCTCACCATGCCGTCGCCGTTGCTGTCGTAGTCCCGGAATCCGGAGGGCGCGGGCGTCGCTGGCTCGGCCGAGGCTGCGCCAGCGGCGAGCGTGGCGAGGATGGCAAGCGTCGGGTTCAGGATGCTGCGGCCAAAGTGTTTCATGTCTATCTCCTGGTATGGATTCGATGCGAATGCCGTAAGCACTCGGAGAGGCAGACAGCGACGATCGTGCCAGGTCGAAAAAACTTCGCCGAAACAGGGTGTTAGGGGTGCCGTCCGGCAGGGGCCGGCGGTCGGGCCCGGGCGGGCACCGCCGTTTTTGTCGCCGGCCGGAGACAGATGCGGGACCTGTTGGCCAGGCTGTTGATTTTACGAAGTTATTTTGTCGCGAGTGAGCGACAGGTGGCGCTTCGCCGGTCGTGGGCGCCGCTCAGGCGGTCTCGTCGCGTTCCTTGAACAGCGCTGGCGTGAGGCCGTGCCGCTGCAGCAGGCGATACACCTCGGTGCGGTTGCGCCCGGCGAGCCGCGCCACCTCGCTGACCTGTCCGCGGGTGAGCTTGAGGAGGTTGATGAGATAGTCGCGCTCGAACGCGTTGCGCGCTTCGGCGAGCGGCTGGATCTCGGCGGGTTTGTCGCGCAGCGCGCGCGCCACCAGGGTGGCGGGGATGGTCGGGGTGGTGCACAGGGCGACGCTCTGTTCGAGCACGTTGTGCAGCTGGCGGATGTTGCCCGGCCAGTCGGCTGCCACCAGCATTTCCAGCGCGTCGGGCGCGAAGCCGCGGATGTTGCGCTGGTATTTCTCGGTCAGCTCGGCGAGGAAGTGGCGCGCCAGCAGCGCGATGTCCTCGCGCCGCTCGCGCAGCGGCGGCAGCGTGAGGCTGACGACGTTGAGCCGGTAGTAGAGGTCTTCGCGGAATTCGCCGGTGGCGATCGCGGCCTCGAGGTCGCGGTGGGTCGCCGACAGGATGCGCACGTCGACCGGCCGCGTCTCGGTCGCCCCGACCGGCCGCACTTCGCCCTCCTGCAGCACGCGCAGCAGCTTGACCTGCAGCGGCGGCGGCATGTCGCCGATCTCGTCGAGGAAGACCGTGCCGCCTTCGGCGCTCACGAACAGGCCGGGATGGTCGCGCCCGGCGCCGGTGAACGCGCCCTTGACGTGGCCGAACAGCTCCGACTCGAGCAGCTCGGCGGGAATCGCGCCGCAGTTGATCGCGACGAAAGGCTTGTCGCGGCGCGGGCTGGCGCGGTGGATCGCGCGCGCCAGCAGCTCCTTGCCGGTGCCCGACTCGCCCTGGATCAGCACCGACGCCTCGCTTTGCGCGGCGAGCCGGGCCTCGGCGAGCAGCGCGTCCATCGCGGGGCTGGCGGTGACGATGTCGCTGCGCCAGCCGTCGTCATCGGCCGGTTCGGTGCCGGTGCCGGCGAGCCGGGTGGCGCGCTTCAGCAGGTCGATCAGGGTGGGCGCGTCGTAGGGCTTGGTGAGGTAGCCGAACAGCCCTTCCTGGGTGGCCGCCACCGCGTCGGGGATGGTGCCGTGGGCGGTGAGCACGATCACCGGCAACGCCGGGTCGCGCGCGTGGATCGCGCGGAACAGCGCCATGCCGTCCATGCCGGCCATCTGCATGTCGGTCAGCACGGCGTCGGGGCGCGCCAGCGCCAGACGCGCGAGCGCGGCTTCGGCGCTGTCGACCGCCTCGACCGCGAAGCCGTTGGCTTCGAGCCGCAGGGTGATGAGCTCGCGCAGCGCGGCGTCGTCGTCGACCAGCAGGATGGCGGGTTTCTTCATGGATTTCCTTGGGGGGCGGCGCGCTGCTGCAGCGACTTCTCCAGCGCCTTGATCTGGTCGAGCTTGTCCTGCAGCTCCTGGGTGCGCGCCGTCTGCTGGCCGAGTTCGATGCGTGTCCTGATCGATTGCCGCATCAGGTCGAGCAGTGCACGGGTCCGCGCGTCGTCGCGGGGCAGGCCGGCGAGGAGCTTGAGGCTGCGTTCCTGCGCCTCGAGGGTGTCCTCCTTTTCGAGGAGCGCCGCGAGCTGGAAGCGCCGGGTCGCGTCGAGGCGGCGCACGCCTTCGAGCTCGGCGATCTCGCGCCGCCGTTGCTCGGGGGAGAGCTTGGCCACCCGCGCGAGTTCGCTCAGCATGACCGGCGCTCCCTGCTCGTTCAGCAGGGGGATCGCCGGATACTCGGGCGGCAGCGTGCAGGCGCCCAGCGAGAGCAACAGCACGGCGACGGGCAGGGTTTTCGACATCATTGCGGCACGGGCCAGGTTAATCGGATACACGTCGACCACGGCGGGCAGTCGGCGACCTCGACGCTGCCGCCCGCCGCGCGCAGCGCCTCGCGCACGATCGACAGCCCCAGCCCGCTGCCCTTGACCGCGCTCGCGGGCTGGCTCGCGCCCTGGAAGAAGGGCTCGAACACCCGGCTGCGCTCGGCGGCGGGGATGCCGCTGCCCTGGTCGCATACCGCAAGCTCGACTGCTTGGGCTGTCGCTGCGCTGCTCACCCGGATGCGCCCGCCTTCGGGGCTGAAGCGGATCGCATTCGACAGCAGATTGTCGAGCACGGTTTCCAGTTGCCGGCGGTCGGCGTGCAGCGTCGGCGCGGCGAGCTGCGTCTCGACCACGATGCCGCGCGCCTCGAGCGCCAGCCGCTGGCGCGCCAGCACGCCGGCGACGACTTCGGCGAGGGCCTGCGGGGCGACCGGGGGCAGGGTGGCATCGTGCACCATGCCGCGGTAGTGGATCAGGTCCTCGATGCGCTTCTGCAGGTCGCGGCCGCTGCTGTCCATGATACCGACGATGCTGCGCTGGCGCGCGTTGAGGCTGCCCGCCAGCTCGTCGTTCAGCAGCGCGACGCCTTCGCGCAGCGACGCGAGCGGGGTTTTCAGCTCGTGCGAGACGTGGCGCAGGAAGCGCATCTTCTGCTCCTCGAGCGCCTGCAGCCGCTGCCGCAGCCAGTCGATCTCGCGGCCCAGATCGACGATGTCCTGCGGGCCGACGATTGCCGGCAGCGGAGAGAGGTCGGCCTGGCCGAGCTGCTGGATCGATGCCTTGAGCTGCTTGATCGGGCGGTTGATCAGCCAGGAAAACACGCCCGCCAGCAGCAGCGTCAGCGGGATGAGCGCGAGCGCGAGCACGATCAGGCGCCGGCGGGTGTCCTGCAAGGTCGCTTCCAGCGCCTGCTGCTCGCGCTGCACCGCGGCGTCGGCGTCGGCGAGCAGCGCCTTCGCGCCCGCGTGCAGCGCGTCGAACTCGGGGTCGAGTGCGCGGAAGCTTGCGTTGTCGAGGAAGGCGCCCGGCTTCAGCTTGCCGTACAGGCCGCGGCCGCGCGCCTGCAGCGCGGCGAGCGTGGTGCGCGACTGCGCGTCGACGAGCAGCGCATCGATCCGGGCGAGCCGGGTCTGCAGCTCCTCGAAGCGCATGCGCAGCGCGGGGCCGAACTCGGCGTCCTTGAGCAGGTGATACTGGCCTGCGGCGCGCTGCAGCTGGCTGACCGACTCGGCGATCTGCCGCACGTCGCGCGTGACGGCAAGGCTGCTGCGGCTGAACTGCCGCTGCGTTTCCGCCACGCCCTGCAGCACGTGCACCGCGTTGATCAGGCCGCTGGCGAGCGGCACGATCAGCACCCCCATCGCGACGATCACCAGGATGGTGAACGAGCGCGGGTAGTAGCCTCTGAGGATCCGGGCGGCGGACGAATTCACGGCCGGTCGGCCGGGGGCGCCGCAAGCGGCGCGCCCGCGGCCGAGTTACTGGAGGCCGAGGTAGGCGAGGATGCCCTTGGCAGCCTCACGGCCTTCCCACACGGCGGTCACGACGAGGTCGGAGCCGCGCACCATGTCGCCGCCGGCGAACACCTTGGCGTTGGCGGTCTGGAACGCATGCGGCTGACCGCTGGCGACCACGCGGCCGCCCGGGTCGGTGGCGATGCCGTGCTCGGCGAACCACGGCTGCGGATTGGGGCGGAAGCCGAACGCGACGATGACGTGGTCGGCCGGGACGATTTCCTCCGAACCCGGCACCACGACCGGCGTGCGGCGGCCGCGCGCGTCGGGCGGGCCGAGCTCGGTGGTCACCAGCTTGACGCCCTCGACGCGGCCGTTGCCGACGATCTCGACCGGCTGGCGGTTCCACAGGAACTGCACGCCTTCTTCCTTGGCGTTGGCGACTTCGCGCTTGGAGCCGGGCATGTTCTTCTCGTCGCGGCGGTAGGCGCAGGTGACCGAGGCCGCGCCCTGGCGGATGCTGGTGCGGTTGCAGTCCATCGCGGTGTCGCCGCCGCCGAGCACGACCACGCGCTTGCCGCGCATGTCGTGGAAGGTCTCGCCGGGCTTGGTGAGCTCGAGGCACTTCCTGACGTTGGAGATCAGGAAGGGCAGGGCCTCCAGCACGCCGGGCAGGTCCTCGCCGGGGAAGCCGCCCTTCATGTAGGTGTAGGTGCCCATGCCCATGAACACGGCGTCGTATTCGTCGAGCAGCGCCTGCATCGAGACGTCGCGGCCGACCTCGGTGCCGAGGCGGAACTCGACGCCCATGCCCTCGAACACCTCGCGGCGGCGCGACATGACGCTCTTTTCCATCTTGAACTCGGGAATGCCGAAGGTCAGCAGGCCGCCGATCTCCTCGTAGCGGTCGTACACCACCGGCTTCACGCCGCTCCTGGCCAGCACGTCCGCGCAGGCGAGGCCCGCAGGGCCGGCGCCGATCACCGCGACGCGCTTGCCGGTCGGCACGACGTTCGACATGTCGGGGCGCCAGCCGGCCTTGAAGGCCTCCTCGGAGATGTAGCGCTCGACCTGGCCGATGGTGACCGCGCCGAAGCCGCCGACGCCGTCGAAGCCGTCGCTGTTGAGCGTGCACGCGCCTTCGCACAGGCGGTCCTGCGGGCAGACGCGGCCGCACACCTCGGGCAGCGAGTTGGTCTGGTGGCTGAGCTCCGCGGCCTCGAACAGGCGGCCTTCGGTGACCAGCTTGAGCCAGTTCGGGATGTAGTTGTGCACCGGGCACTTCCACTCGCAGTAGGGGTTGCCGCAACCGAGGCAGCGGTCGGCCTGCTCCTGCGCGTGCGCGGTGTCCATCAGCGCGTAGATCTCGCGGAACTCATGCTTGCGCACGTCGGCGGGCGTCTTCGCGCCGTCGCGGCGCGGCTGCTTCAGGAACTGGAATACGTCACCCATTATGCTTCCAATGCTTCTTTGGTCTGGCCGGGCAGGTCCTCGACCAGGTCTTCGATAGAAATGCGCTTCGGCTTGACCAGCCACACCTTGGCGAGCGTCGCGTCGTAGTCGGCGAGCAGGGCGCGGGCGCGCGCGCTGCCGGTGAGCCCGAGGTGGCGCTCGATCTGCGCCTTGAGGAAGACGCGGTAGGGCTCGGTGTCGTCGTCGGTGATGCGGGTCAGCTCGACCATTTCCTTGTTGAGCTTGCAGACGAAGTCGCCCGACTCGTCGACGACGAAGGCCATGCCGCCCGACATGCCGGCGCCGAAGTTCAGGCCGGTGTCGCCCAGCACGATGACGGTGCCGCCGGTCATGTACTCGCAGCCGTGGTCGCCGATGCCCTCCACCACCGCCAGCGCGCCGGAGTTGCGCACGCCGAAGCGCTCGCCGCCCATGCCCGCGGCGTAGAGCTCGCCGCCGGTCGCGCCGTACAGGCAGGTGTTGCCGATGATGATGTTGCGGTAGGCGTCGAAGGTGGCGTTCTTCGGCGGATAGATCACCAGGCGGCCGCCGCCCATGCCCTTGCCGACGTAGTCGTTGGCGTCGCCTTCGAGCGTCAGGGTCAGGCCCTTGTGGTTCCACACGCCGAAGCTCTGGCCGGCCGAGCCGGTCAGGTCGATGCGGATGGTGTCGTCGGGCAGGCCGTGGGCGCCGTGCGCCTTGGCGATCTCGCCCGACAGGCGCGCGCCGATCGAGCGGTTGACGTTGCGCACTTCATAACCGAGCTCGATCTTCGTGCCTGCACGGATCGCGCCGATCGCGTCGGCGACCATCTGCTCGGCGAGCTCGCCCTTGTCGAACGACGGGTTGCGTTCCTGCTGCGCGAAGCGCGGCGCGTCGCTGGGGATGTCGCCCTGCGAGAGCAGCACGTCGAGCTTGAGGCGCCCCTGGCGCGGCGTGTCGCCGGCCGAGAGGTCGAGCAGGTCGGTGCGGCCGATGAGGTCGGTCAGCGAGCGCACGCCGAGCGACGCCATCAGCTCGCGCGTTTCCTCGGCGACGAACTTGAAGTAGTTCACCACCATGTCGGGCAGGCCGATGAAGTGTTCCTTCCTCAGCTTGTCGTTCTGCGTCGCGACGCCGGTCGCGCAGTTGTTGAGGTGGCAGATGCGCAGGTACTTGCAGCCCAGCGCGACCATCGGCCCGGTGCCGAAGCCGAACGACTCGGCGCCGAGGATCGCCGCCTTGATGACGTCGAGGCCGGTCTTCAGGCCGCCGTCGGTCTGCACGCGCACCCGGCCGCGCAGGCCGTTGGCGCGCAGCACCTGCTGCGCCTCGCTCAAACCGAGTTCCCACGGCGTGCCGGCGTACTTCACGGACGTCAGCGGGGAGGCGCCCGTGCCGCCGTCGTAGCCGGAGATCGTGATGAGGTCGGCGTAGGCCTTGGCGACGCCCGCGGCGATGGTGCCGACGCCGGGCTCGGCGACCAGCTTCACCGACACCAGCGCGGCGGGGTTGACCTGCTTCAGGTCGAAGATCAGCTGCGCCAGGTCCTCGATCGANNTAGATGTCGTGGTGCGGCGGCGGCGAGATCAGCGGCGTGCCCGGCTTGCAGTGGCGCAGGGACGCGATCAGCGGCGACACCTTGTCGCCCGGCAGCTGGCCGCCCTCGCCGGGCTTGGCGCCCTGGGCGATCTTGATCTGCAGCACCTCGGCGTTGACGAGATAGGTCGCGGTGACGCCGAAGCGGCCGGAGGCGATCTGCTTGATCTTGGACGTCTTGACCGTGCCGTAGCGCTTCGGATCCTCGCCGCCCTCGCCCGAGTTGGAGCGGCCGCCGATGCGGTTCATGCCCTCGGCGAGCGCCTCGTGCGCTTCCGGCGACAAGGCGCCGAGCGACATGCCGGCGGAGTCGAAGCGCTTGAGGATGGCCTCCAGCGGCTCGACCTCGTCGAGCGGGATCGGCGTGGCGCCGGCCTTCAGCTTCATCAGGTCGCGCACCATCGCCACCGGACGGTTGTTCACCAGCTCGGAATACTTCTTGTACTCGGCGTAGTCGCCGCGCTGCACTGCCTTCTGCAGCTGCTGCACCACGTCCGGGTTGTAGGCGTGGAACTCCTCGCCGAACATGAACTTCAGCAGGCCGCCGGCCGACAGCGGCTTCAGCGGGTTGAACGCGGTCTTGTGCAGCAGCTTCTGGTCGGACTCGAAGTCCTCGAAGTTGGCGCCGGAAATGCGCGACACCGTGCCCTTGAGGCACAGTTCGACGACGTCCTCGTGCAGGCCGACGCCCTCGAACAGCTGGGCGCCGCGGTAGCTGGCGACGAGCGAGATGCCCATCTTGGAGAGCACCTTGTAGAGGCCCTTGTCCATGCCCTTGCGGAAGTTGGACAGCGCCTTCTCGAGGCCGGGCTTGATCTCGCCGGTCTTCACGAATTCGCCGATCACCTGGTAGGCGAGGTACGGATAGACCGCGGTCGCGCCGTAGCCGATCAGGCAGGCGTAGTGGTGCGGGTCGCGCACGGTGCCGGTCTCGACGACGATGTTCGCGTTGCAGCGCAGACCGGCGGCGATCAGCGCATGGTGCACGGCGCCGGTGGCGAACAGCGCGTGGATCGGCAGGCGGTCACGGGCGATGTGGCGGTCGGACAGCACCAGGATGACCTTGCCGTCACGCACCGCGTCGACGGCACGCGCGGTCAGCGTCTTGATCGCGGCTTCGAGCGAAGTCGACGCCGGGTCGTAATGGAGGTCGAGCGTGAACTGCGCGAACGCCGGGTCGTCCAGGCCCAGCAGCTTGTCGAAGGCCTCCTTCGACAGCAGCGGCGTGTGCACCTCGACGCGGTGGGCGTGCGCCGGGGTTTCCTCGAACAGGTTGCGTTCCGGGCCGAACGAGGTGTTCAGCGACATCACGATCGCCTCGCGGATCGGGTCGATCGGCGGGTTCGTCACCTGGGCGAACTGCTGGCGCAGGTAGTCGAACGGCGAGCGCACCTTCTGGCTCAACACCGCCATCGGCGTGTCGTCGCCCATCGAGCCGATCGCCTCGGCGCCGTCCTCGGCGAGCACGCGCAGGATCTGGTCGCGCTCCTCGAAGCTCACGTTGAAGAGCTTCTGGTGGGTCAGGAGGCTCGCCGCGTCCATCACCGCCATGTCGGCGTCCTGGTTGAGCGAGAGGTCGAGCTTGACCGCGTTCGACTTCAGCCACTCGCGGTAGGGGTGGCGGCCCTTGAGCTCGCCGTCGATGTCCTCCGGCATCAGCAGGCGGCCGGTGTCGAGGTCGGCGGCGATCATCTGGCCGGGGCGCACGCGGCCCTTGCGGTCGACGTTGGCCGGGTCGATCTCCCACACGCCGACTTCCGAGGCGATGGTGAGGATGCGGTCCTTGGTCAGCACCCAGCGCGCCGGGCGCAGGCCGTTGCGGTCGAGCGTGCAGACGGCGTAGCGGCCGTCGGTCAGCACGATGCCCGCAGGGCCGTCCCACGGCTCCATGTGCATCGAGTTGTATTCGTAGAAGGCGCGGATGTCGGCGTCCATCGACTCGACGTTCTGCCACGCCGGCGGGATCACCAGGCGCAGCGCGCGGAACAGGCCCGCGCCGCCCATCACCAGGCCCTCGACCATGTTGTCGAGGCTCATCGAGTCGGAGCCCCTGGTGCCGACGATCGGACGCACGTCGTCCAGGTTCGGGATGAGCGGGGTGGCGAGCTTCTGCTCGCGCGCGCGGCTCCAGTTGCGGTTGCCCTGCACCGTGTTGATCTCGCCGTTGTGCGCGAGGTAGCGGAACGGCTGCGCCAGGCGCCACTGCGGCCAGGTGTTGGTCGAGAAGCGCTGGTGGAACACCACCAGGCTCGACGCGAAGCGCGGGTCGTTGAGGTCCGGGTAGAACACCGGCAGGTTGGCCGGCATCACCAGGCCCTTGTAGCTGATCACGCGGCACGACAGCGTCGGCAGGTAGAACACCGGGTCGGTCGGCTCGAGCGCCTTCTCGGCCTGGCGGCGGGCGATGTAGAGCTTGCGCTCGAAGTCGTCCTCGCTCATGCCTGCCGGCGCGTTGACGAACACCATCTCGAAGTGCGGTTCCGACTCCAGCGCCGATTCGCCGCACACCGACGAATCGGTCGGCACCAGGCGGAAGCCGGCGACCACCAGGCCCTGCGCCTCGAGCGCGGCCTTCAGCGTGGAACGCGCATGCGCCTGCGGCGCGGCGTCGCGCGACAGGAACACCAGGCCGGCGGCGTAGCGCTCGCCCAGCGTGAAGCCGGCCTCGGCCGCCACCGCGCGCAGGAAGGCGTCGGGCTTCTTGAACAGCAGGCCGCAGCCGTCGCCCGACAGGCCGTCCGCCGCGATCGCGCCGCGGTGGGTCATGCAGGCCAGCGAGCCGATCGCGTTCTGCACCAGCGTGTGGCTGGGCTGATTGTCGATCTGTGCAATCAGGCCGAAGCCGCAGCTATCCTGTTCGAAATCGGGCGAATACAGCGTCCCGTCCAGCCAGCGTTGTCGTTCCATGTTTCCGTGAGCCCAGAGAACAGCGGCCTGCCCATGGGGCAAGCCGCAAAAAATTCAAGCGAAAAGTGCGGCATTTTAATCCCTCACGCCGCATGCGGCAATGACCGCAACGGGCAAGCCCTTGCCGCGGCAAGGGTTTACGCGGGGAGCGAGTGCCATCCGTAGGAGTCGCACCGGCCCGGATAATTCCTTGCCTATGCTGACGGCATGTTCTTCGGGGGACAGACGATGAAGCTCTTGAGCTGGAACATCCAGTGGGGACGCGGCATGGACGGCCGGGTCGACCTCGCGCGCGTCGTGCAGACCATCCGCCAGCTGGGCGATTTCGACGTCGTCTGCCTGCAGGAAGTCGCGGTCAACTTCCCCGGCCTGCCCGGCAGCCGCGGCGAGGACCAGGTCGCCGAACTCGCCGCCGGGCTGCCGGGCTACACGCCGATCTACGGCGCGGCGACCGACGTTCCCGACGGTCGCGGCGGCCGCAGGCGGTTCGGCAACGCGATCTTCACGCGGCTGCCGGTCGGCCAGGTGTGGCGGCACCTGCTGCCGTGGCCGGCCGAGATGGACGCCCCCAGCATGCAGCGGGTGCTCGTCGAGGCCGTGGTCGAGTCGGATGTCGGCCCGCTGCGGGTGCTGACCACCCATCTCGAGTACTACTCGCAGACGCAACGCTTCGCCCAGATCGACGCCATTCGCCGCCTGCACGCCGAGGCCTGTGCCATGTCGGGGCGCAAATGCCTGCCGGAGGAGGCGGGCGGGTCGTTCGAGGTGTTCCCGCGGCCGGCCGAGGCGATCCTCTGCGGCGACATGAACTTTCCCGCCACGGCGCCCGACCGCGCGCGCATCCTCGCTCCGTTTGCCGGCGGCGCGCCCGGTTTCCGGGACGCGTGGGAGGTGCTGCACCCCGGAGCGCCGCACGCGCCGACGGTCGGCATCCATCCGGTCGATTTCGTCGACCGGCCCGAATGCTTCGATTTCGTTTTCCTGACCGAGGGCCTGGCCGGCCGCCTCGAGGCGCACGGCATCGACGCCGCGACCGAGGCGTCGGACCACCAGCCGGTGTGGGTGGAGTTGGGCTGAGGACGGACGAAACAGGCGCTTCCGGAAAAATCCGCGAGGGCGCTTGTTGTCCGTGTTGGGTGAACAAACTGCTGTCTGGTTGAATGATCGGAAGGAGACACGCCGTGCTGACTGTCGACAGGATGCGCTCACTCGTCCGGCAGGCCACCCTGTCGCCTTCGAGCCACAACACACAGCCTTGGCGGTTTCGAATGACTGGCGCTGCCGTCGACCTCATGGCGGATCGCACCCGCGCCCTGCCGGTCAATGACCCGTTCGACCGTGAACTCACCATCAGCTGCGGTGCAGCCCTGCTGTCGCTGCGGGTGGCGGCGGCGGCTGCCGGCCTCGGGACGGTGGAACACCTGCTGCCCGATGAATCGGACGCCGATTGGCTTGCCCGGCTGGAGCTGACGGCGCAAGCGTCCGATCCCGAACTGGCCGCCCTGGCTGATTTCCTGTCCCTGCGCCGCACCTTCCGCAGGGTGTTCGACGGCCGCGACGTCGCGCAGGAGGTCATCGCCCTCGTCGGCGCGGCAGCCGCCCGCGAGGGCGCGCGGCTGGTGACGCTGAACGCGGGGCAGCGGCAGCAAGCGGGCGAGCTGGTGGCGGAGGGCGACCGCCAGCAGTGGGACGACCCGCGCTGGCGGCGCGAGCTGGCGATGTGGATGCATCCCCGCCGCGACGGCGATGGCCTGGCCGTACCCTTGCTCGCCGCCCCGCTTGCCCAGGCGGTCGTGCGTACCTTCGACATGGGCAACGGTGTGGCGGCCAAGGATCGGCAGTTGTTGATGGGGTCGCCTTGGTTGACGATCTTGGCCACCCCCCAGGACGATACCCTGTCCTGGCTGCGTGCCGGTCAGGCGCTGCAGCGTGCGCTGCTCGTCGGCTGCCGCCATGGGCTGCAGGCGTCCTACCTGAACCAGCCGGCCGAATTGCCCGCCTTGCGGGCGCGCCTGCAATTGCTGCTGGGCACGGCCGAGCATCCCCAGTTGGTGATTCGCTGGGGCCACCCCACGGAAGTCTTGCCGCCCGCTCCCCGGCGGCCCGTGGATGCGGTGATCGAGCCGGCCTCGGACTGACAGCGTCGGCTGGAGCGTCGCGACATGACCTGGCTGTTGTTCGGCTCGCTCGGCATCGCCGTGATCGTCGCGGCTCTCTGGGCGCTGGGCCAGTGGCGCTGGTCAACCAGCACCCAAGCCCTGCTGGACGAGCTGGAAGCGGCGCGCCTCGCCACTCCGCCCGAGCGCTTCGACCCGAAGGAACTGGAGGGTCTGCCGGAGCCTGTCGCGCGCCACCTGCGCCAGGTGTTGCCGGAAGGAACGCCCATCATTCGGGCCGTGGATATCGCGCATCGGGGCACGTTCAACATGAGCCAGGCAGGCGAGCGATGGCGCCCGTTCACCTCGCGTCAGCGCGTGGTCACCCGTCGGCCAGGCTTTGTGTGGAATGGCCGGGTGTCGCTGGCACCGGGGCTTGCCGTGCATGTCCACGACGCCTATGTGAACGGCGAGGGCGTGCTGGCGCCCGCGATCCTGGGTGTGTTCACGCTGTTCAAGCTGCGCGACAGGGGCGAGGTGGCGCGCGGCGAGTTGATGCGCTTCATGGCGGAGGCAGCGTGGTATCCGACGGCGCTGCTGCCCAGCCAGGGCATGCGCTGGAAGCCCATCGATGCGCACAGCGCCCGCGTCACGCTGGACGATGGCGAGATCACGCTGTCGATGACCTTTCACTTCGGTGCGGACGGCCTGATCGACACCATCGGCGCCGACAGTCGTGGCCGCACGGTTGGGAACCTGATCATCCCCACGCCCTGGGCGGGGCGCATGTCCAACTACCAGTGGCGCGACGGCCTGTTGATCCCGCTCGACGGCGAGGTGGCATGGCTGACGCCCGAGGGGCCCCATCCGTACTGGCGCGGCACGATCACCGAAATCGCCTACCACCGGTAGCAGGCATCCCGCAGGGTCTGGTGCGCGTGCTCCGGCGAAGAAGCTGGCGCAGCTTTCCCGAGAACGGAGAGCGGGACAGAATCGAACCGGGCCGTCCCGCTTGCGCCGGCAGCGGTGAACGTATGCAGAATCGATTGAATCGCCGCGTGGCGGCGAGACTTCGCAAAAGAAAACGCCCAACCGGTGAGGGTTGGGCGTGGCATGGTGGTGGAGCGGAGGAGGATCGAACTCCCGACCTTCGCATTGCGAACGCGACGCTCTCCCAGCTGAGCTACCGCCCCAAGTGCGCCGGGATTATAGCCTCACTCGCGCAAAGCGGGAAGCAGGGCGAGGCGGCGGGGGAAATTGGGCAGGATCCGGGCCGCGAGCCAGCCGAGCAGGACACCGGCGCTGTTGGCCAGCGCGTCGAGGGGATCGGGCTGGCGGTCGGGGGTGAGGCCCTGCAGCAGTTCGACGGCGACGCCGAACAGGATGACGGCAACGGCAAGCTTCCAGCGCTCGCGGACGACGAGCTGCGCCCACCAGAACATCAGCACGGCGTAGCCGGCGAGATGGACGAGCTTGTCGGCGTGTGCCCGGGTTTCGTCGAGCGCCGGCGGCATCAGCGAGACGACGAGGGCGAGGCCGACGCCCAGCCAGCCGGCCGCCCGCCACAGGCGCTCGATCATGTCCGTGCCGATGCGGGCTGGCGCTGCGCCCAGCGCAGCATGACGACGCCGATGACGACCATCGGAAGGCTGAGCCACTGTCCCATCGACAGGCCCAGCCCCAGCAGGCCGAGGAAGGCGTCGGGCTCGCGGGCGAATTCGGCGAGGAAGCGGAAGCCGCCGTAGCCGATCAGGAACACGGCGGAAACGGCGCCGACCGGGCGCGGCTTGCGCGAATACAGCCACAGGATGGCGAACAGCGCGAGGCCTTCGCCGGCCAGCTGGTAGAGCTGCGAGGGATGGCGCGCGATAGCGTCCTGCGCCTGCGGGAACACCATGCCCCACGGCAGGTCGGTGGCGCGCCCCCACAGCTCGCCGTTGATGAAGTTGCCGAGCCGGCCGGCGGCGAGCCCGAGCGGCACCAGCGGCGCGATGAAGTCGGTGACTGCGAGCCAGCGCAGCTGGTGGCGCCGCGCGAACAGCGCGAGCGCGAGGATGACGCCGAGGAAGCCGCCGTGGAAGCTCATGCCGCCTTCCCACACCTTGAGGATGTCGAGCGGGTTCGCGAGATATTCCGCCGGCTTGTAGAACAGCACGTAGCCGAGACGCCCGCCGAGGATGGTGCCGATGACGCCGTAGAACAGCACGTCGTCGAGCATCTTCGCATCCCACCCCGTCCACGGCCGATGCTTGATGCACCAGCGCCCGAGCAGCAGGATCTGCACGAAGGCGACGAGGTACATCAGGCCGTACCAGTGGATGGCGACGGGGCCGAACTGGACGGCGACGGGGTCGAACTGGGGGTGGACGAGCATGGCGGGCCGGGGGCTAGTAAAATGCCCGATCGATTATAACTTCGCTGGATGACCGCCATGCCTGACTACCGTTCCTGGACAACCACCCGTGGCCGCAACATGGCGGGCGCGCGCGCGCTGTGGCGCGCCACCGGCATGAAGGACGGCGATTTCAACAAGCCGATCATCGCGATCGCCAACTCGTTCACCCAGTTCGTTCCCGGCCACGTGCACCTCAAGGACATGGGCCAGCTGGTCGCGCGCGAGATCGAGGCGGCGGGCGGCGTGGCGAAGGAATTCAACACCATCGCGGTCGACGACGGCATCGCGATGGGCCATGGCGGCATGCTGTATTCGCTGCCGAGCCGCGACCTGATCGCCGACTCGGTCGAGTACATGGTCAACGCGCACTGCGCCGACGCGCTGGTGTGCATCTCCAACTGCGACAAGATCACCCCCGGGATGCTGAACGCCGCGCTGCGCCTCAACATCCCGACGGTGTTCGTCTCCGGCGGCCCGATGGAAGCGGGCAAGGTGGTGTGGGACAAGCAGACGATCAAGCTCGACCTGGTCGACGCCATGGTGTCGGCCGCCGACAGCAAGGTCAGCGACGACAAGGTCGAGCAGCTCGAGCGTTCGGCCTGCCCGACCTGCGGCTCGTGCTCGGGCATGTTCACCGCCAACTCGATGAACTGCCTGACCGAGGCGCTGGGCCTCTCGCTGCCGGGCAACGGCTCGCTGCTGGCGACCCACGCCGACCGCAGGAACCTGTTCCTCGCCGCCGCGCGCCTGATCGTCCGGAACACGCGCCGCTACTACGAGGACGGCGACACCACCGTGCTGCCGCGCGCGATCGCCAGCTTCGACGCTTTCGAGAACGCGATCGCGCTCGACATCGCGATGGGCGGCTCGACCAACACCGTGCTGCATCTCCTCGCCGCCGCGCACGAGGCCGGCGTCGACTTCACGATGGCCGACATCGACCGCATGAGCCGCCGCGTGCCGCACCTGTCGAAGGTCGCGCCGTCGATCCAGACCTACCACATGGAAGACGTGCACCGCGCCGGCGGCGTGATGGCGATCCTCGGCGAGCTCGAGCGCGGCGGCCTCGTCCACCGCGACGTGCCGACCGTGCTGATGAAGTCGCTCGGCGAGCAGATCGACGTCTACGACATCCGCCGTACCAAGAATAAGGACGTGAAGGACTACTTCCGCGCCGCGCCCGGCGGCGTGCCGACGCAGACCGCGTTCTCGCAGGACCGCCGCTTCGGCAAGCTCGACGACGACCGCGTCAACGGCTGCATCCACGACATCGAGCACGCGTATTCGAAGGACGGCGGCCTCGCCGTGCTGTACGGCAACCTCGCGCTGGATGGCTGCATCGTCAAGACCGCCGGTGTCGACGAGAGCATCTGGAAATTCTCGGGGCCGGCGCGCGTGTTCGAATCGCAGGACGCTGCGGTCGAGGCGATCCTCGGCGACAAGATCGTCGCCGGCGACGTCGTGGTGATCCGCTACGAGGGCCCGCGCGGCGGCCCCGGCATGCAGGAAATGCTCTACCCGACCTCGTACCTGAAATCGAAGGGGCTCGGCAAGGCGTGCGCGCTCATCACCGACGGCCGCTTCTCCGGCGGCACCTCGGGCCTGTCGATCGGCCACGCCTCGCCGGAGGCGGCCGAGGGCGGCACCATCGGCCTGGTCGAGGAGGGCGACATCATCGACATCGACATCCCCGCGCGCAGCATCAACGTGCGCCTCGACGACGCCGAACTCGCGCGCCGCCGCGCCGCGATGGACGCGAAGGGCGCGCAGGCGTGGAAGCCGGTCAACCGCGCCCGCGAGGTGTCGGCCGCGCTGCGCGCCTACGCCGCGATGACCACTTCCGCCGCATTCGGCGCGGTGCGTGACGTCAGCCAGGTCGAGCACCCGACCGAGGCGCAGGAAAATGCCGACCCGCTCGCGCGCTTCGCGATCCCCGGGCAGCTCGTCTTCAGGACCGGGGCGGGTGGCCTGACCTACGCCGACATCGACAACGACGGCGGCCGCGCGACGATCTGCCTGCAGGGCGCGCACGTGGTGAGCTACCGACCGAAGTCGCAGCAGGCGCCTGTGGTGTGGGTGTCCGACGCCGCGAAGTTCGCGCCCGGCAAGTCGATCCGCGGCGGCGCGCCGGTGTGCTGGCCGTGGTTCGGCGCGCACGACGCCGAGTCGGGCTACCCCGCGCACGGCTTCGCGCGCACCGTCGACTGGGAAGTGACCGGCAGCCGCAAGCGCAACGACGCGCGCACCGAGATCACGCTGCAGCTGGTCGAGAACGCGCAGACCCGCGCGCAGTGGCCGCACCCGAGCCGCCTCACGCTGACCGTCGTGGTCGGCGACAAGCTCGAGATGCGGCTCGCCACCGCCAACACCGGGGACGCGCCGTTGACGATCGGCGAGGCGCTGCACACCTATCTGCAGATCAGCGACATCGGCACGGTGAGCGTCGCCGGCCTCGAGGGCTGCGACTACCACGACAAGGTCGACGCCTTCGCGCGCAAGACCCAGCGCGGCGACATCGGCTTCGATGGCGAGGTCGACCGCGTCTACGTCGACACGCCGGCCGACTGCGTCATCGTCGACAAGGGCCTCAAGCGCCGCATCCGCATCGCCAAGACCGGCTCGCTGTCGACCGTGGTGTGGACGCCGTGGACCGACAAGGCCGAAAAGATGGGCGACATGGGCCGCGGCAAGTCGGGTGCCGGCTGGCGCGAGATGGTCTGTGTGGAATCCGGCAACGCGATGGACAACGTCGTCACCGTGGCGCCGGGCGAGACGCACACGATGACCGTGACGTACAGCGTCGAGCCGCTGTAACGAGGCCAGCCGCATGCGCGTGATCCTGGTGGCCAATCCCAAGGGCGGCAGCGGCAAGACGACGCTGTCGATCAACCTCGCGGGCTACCTCGCCTCGCAGGGCGAGCGGGTCGCCATCCTCGACATGGACCGGCAGAAGTCGGCCACCCACTGGCTGGCGATGCGCGACCTGGCGCTGCCGGACATCGAACTGCTGCGCGAAGGGCAGAAGGAAGACACCGGCTGGCTGGTCATCGATACGCCGGCCGGCCTGCACGGCAAGAGTCTCGAGCGCGCGCTGAAGCTCGCGCACAAGGTCGCGGTGCCGATCGCGCCGTCGCTGTTCGACATCCGCGCGAGCCAAGATTTTCTCGCTGCGCTGCAGGCGGAAAAGGCGGTGCGCAAGGGACACGCCTTCGTCACCGTGGTGGGCATGCGCGTCGACCCGCGCACCCGCGCCGGCGTCACGCTCGAGCAGTTCATGGAGAAGCAGGGCCTGCCGGTGCTGGCGCACCTGCGCAACACCCAGCACTACGTCAACGCTGCGTTCGAGGGGAAAAGCCTGTTCGACCTGCCGCACCACGTCGCCGAGCGCGACGTCGAGCAGTGGGCCGGGCTGATCGACTGGCTGGAACGCTGACGCCACGCGTTCGCCGCGATTTTCGTCGCGCTGCGAAGGCTACGGCATCGGGGCGAGGGCGCCCCGCCCATATCGGTTAATGCGTGGTCGGCTTCATCAGGTTGACCACCTGCGGCTTGACCACGCTCCTGGTCGACGAGCATGAGCCGTCCTCCTGCACGCCGAGCTGGCGCTCGGCCTCGGTCAGCAGGTTGATCACGTCGACGTAGAACTTGTCGTTCGCCATCAGGCGCGCGGTACGGCCGCCCTCGTTGGTGGCGAGCACGTCGGCGCCGGCGTTGATCAGCCATTCGACCACCGAGGCGTCGCCGCCGCCGGCAGCCAGCATCAGCGGGGTGATGCCGAAGAAGATCCGCTCGTCGAGGTTGGCGCCGGCCTGGTGCAGCACCTCGATCACCTCGACGTAGCCGCGCTCGGTGTCGCCGTTGTAGGCGGCCTTGGCGAGCGCGGTCCAGCCCTGCGGCGACTTGGCATTGACGTCGGCGCCGGCGGCGATCAGCACTTCGACTGCGGTCACGTGGCCGCCGTGGGCGGCGTGCATCAGCGGGGTTTCGCCCGCCTCGTCGGTGGCGTCGTGGGGGGCGCCGCCGTCGAGCAGCGACTTGACTTTGGCGGCATCGCCCGACTGGGCGGCGGCGAACAGTTCCTGGGACATGGGGGGCTCCTGCGGAATCCGGGTTTACTAGGGTTGGACTGAGCGTACAATTGTTGACCGATTTAATCAACTATTGCGCCCGTAGGGCTTTAGCGACCATGCCCAACCGTCTCGCCGCCGAATCCAGCCCCTATCTGCAGCAGCACGCCGACAACCCGGTCGACTGGTATCCGTGGGGAGAAGACGCCCTCGAAAAAGCCCGCGTCGAGGACAAGCCCATCCTGCTGTCGATCGGCTACTCGGCCTGCCACTGGTGCCACGTGATGGCGCACGACTGCTTCGAGGACGAGGAGGTCGCCGCGGTGATGAACCGCCTGTTCGTCAACGTCAAGGTCGACCGCGAGGAGCGCCCCGACCTCGACCAGATCTACCAGGCCGCGCACCAGCTGCTGGCAGGGCGCGGCGGCGGCTGGCCATTGACGGTCTTCCTCGCGCCCGACCAGACACCTTTCTTCGCCGGCACCTACTTCCCGAAGACGCCGCGCTACAACCTGCCGGGCTTCGTCACGCTGATGGAGAACGTCGACCGCACCTGGCGCGAACGGCGCGACGAGGTGCTCGCGCAGAACGCAGAGGTGCGCGCAGTGCTGGCGCAGCAGCAGCCCGAGGCCGGCGGCGGAGGGCCGCTGTCGGATGCGCCCCTCGCCCAGGCGGTGCGCGATCTGGCGCAGGCCTTCGACCCGGTGTGGGGCGGCTTCTCGCGCGCGCCGAAGTTTCCGCGCCCGGGCGAGCTCTTCTTCCTGCTGCGCCAGGCGCAGGCGGGCAACGGGCAGGCGCGCGACATGGCGCTGTTCACGCTGCGCAAGATGGCGTCGGGCGGCGTCGTCGACCAGCTCGGCGGCGGCTTCTGCCGCTATTCGGTCGACGAGCAGTGGGCGATCCCGCACTTCGAGAAGATGCTCTACGACAACGGCCCGCTGCTGCATCTGTACGCCGACGCCTGGGCGCTCACCGGCGACGACTTGTTCAGGCAGACCGCCGAGGGAATCGTCGGCTGGCTGCTGCGCGAGATGCGCTGGCCGGAGGGCGGCTTCTATTCGGCGCTAGACGCCGACAGCGAGGGCCACGAAGGCCGGTTCTACGTGTGGACGCCGGACGCGGTGCGCGCGCTGCTCAGCGAGGCCGAATACGCGGTCGCGGCGCCGGTCTACGGCTTCGACGCGCCGCCCAACTTCGAGAACGCGCACTGGAACCCGGTTCTCGCGAAGCCCCTCGACGAGGTCGCCGCGACGCTGGGCATCACCGGGAGCGAGGCGGCATCGCGCCTGGCGAGCGCGCGCGCCAGGCTCTTCGCCGCGCGCGAAACGCGGGTGCGTCCCGGCTGCGACGACAAGCAGCTCACCAGCTGGAACGCGCTGATGATCGCCGGGCTCGCGCACGCCGGGCGGGTGATGCAGCGGCCGGAGTGGGTCGCCGAGGCGCATGCCGCGCTCGACTTCCTGCGCCGGCACCTGTGGCGCGGCGGGCGCCTGCTCGCCAGCTACAAGCACGGCGAGGCGCGGCTCAACGCCTATCTCGACGACTACGCCTTCCTGCTCGACGCGCTGCTGGAAACCCTGCAGGCCGGGTTCCGCGGGCAGGATCTCGCGTGGGCACGCGAGATCGCCGACGCGCTGCTCGCACAATTCGAGGATCCGGACGCGGGCGGCTTCTTCTTCACCAGCCACGACCACGAGTCGCTTCTCACGCGTCCCAAGCCGGGCTACGACAACGCGACGCCGTCGGGCAACGGCGTCGCCGCGTTCGCGCTGCAGCGGCTCGGCCACCTGCTGGGCGAGCCGCGCTACCTCGACGCGAGCGCGCGCTGCCTGCGCCTCTTCTATCCGCATCTCGCGCAGCAGCCGGTCGCCTATCCGACGCTGCTCGCCACCCTCGACGAGGCGCTGGTGCCGCCGCGCGTGATCCTGCTGCGCGGCCCGGCAGACGCGCTCGCCGGCTGGAACGCGGCGCTGGCGCCGGCACTCGCCGCGCGCGACCTGCTGCTGTCGCTGCCCAACGGCCTCGACTTGCCGGCGGCGCTCGCCAAGCCCGAATCGGACCGTCCAGCCGCCTGGGTCTGCAGCGGAAGCACCTGCCAGCCGCCCGTCACCGGGCTCGATGACCTTACTCGGTAGCGGGTCTATCAGCATTGGCTGTTAGGAACCTGCGATGTCACCTGCTATCAAACAAGCAGTCCTGTCTGTCATCGGAGGAGCAACCATGAGCACGCATACCCAACATGTCTTCCACCCGCATGCTGCCAGCATGAACCTGCCCGGCATACGCAGCGTCACTGCGGACCAGCCGTTCCGGTGGCTGCGTGCCGGCGCGCAGGACATGGCCAGGGCGTGGCCGCTGAGCCTGTTCTACGGCGTCGTCTTCGCGCTGCTGGGATACGTCATGGTGCAGGCCGCGGCCGAGCGACCCCATCTCGTGATGTGGCTGACCTCGGGCTTCCTCTTTATCGCACCGGTGCTGGCGACCGTGTTCTACTGCGTGAGCCATCGCCTCGAGCACCACCACAAGCTGCCCAAGCTGTTCGTTCCGCTGCTGTCGTGGCGGGCCAACCCCGGCTCGCTGGGGCTGTTCCTGGTGATGCTGGTGTTCGTGCTCATTTCGTGGGAGCGGGTCTCGGCGATCATGGTCGGGCTGTTCCTGCGCGGGTCGGGCATCAGCGGCCTCGGCGACCTGCTCAGCGTGGCCGCCGTCACCGAGCACATCGACTTCTTCGTGGCCTACTTCGCCTTCGGCGCCGTGCTCGCGCTGCTGGTGTTCAGCCTGTCGGTGGTGTCGCTGCCGATGATGCTGCACCGCAAGGTCGACTTCGCCACCGCGCTGGTGACCAGCTTCATGGCGACCCGTCACAATTTCCCGGTGATGCTGCTGTGGGGGATCGTCATTGCCGTCCTGGTGGCGGTCGGGATGGCGACCAGTTTCATCGCCATGGCGGTCATTTTCCCGCTGTTGGGCCATGCCAGCTGGCACGCCTACCGCGACCTGGTCGAACGCGAATAAGCGCGAATCGCAAAGTATCACGGGGCTTGGTAGCAAATGACCAAGCCCTTTTATTGCGTGGTGGGGGATTTTCCTTAATATTGCAGGCGCGATGATCGCCAATGCGCCCAACCCCGATTCCACGGAGATTTACACGATGATCAAACTGATGACTGCAGCGACCGCTGCCCTGCTGGTGATGTCCGGCGCGGCTTCCGCCGACCAGGCACTGGCCCAGAAGAACGCCTGCATGTCCTGCCACGGCGTCGACAAGAAGATTGTCGGCCCGGCGTTCAAGGAAGTCGCCAAGAAGTACGAAGGCGACGCGACCGCGAAGGACGCGCTGGTTGCCAAGGTGAAGACCGGCGGCAAGGGCGTCTGGGGCGCCATTCCGATGCCGCCCAACCCCAACCTGAAGAAGGAAGACGCCGAGAAGATCGTCGACTGGCTGCTGAGCCTGAAGTGATCTGAACCGACGTAGCGAACAAAGGCCGACCGTGTGTCGGCCTTTGTCTTTTTCGGCAGCGCGTTTCGCGGACAAGTTTGTTATTGTTGCGGCAACAAACACCAAGCAGGGAGCGCAGGCCGTGATTCATCCTTACTTCATCATTGCGGCGGCCGGGCTGATGCCGCAGCTCGCGCACGCAGCCGAGCCGGGCGGGATCGACGCCTTCTTCGGCACCCTGAACGGCTATCTCGCCAGCGTCATCTTCTACGACGTGTTCCCCGGCGAGCCGTCGATGCCCTTCATCGTTGCCTGGCTGATCGTCGGCGCGGTCTACCTCACGTTGCGCTTCAGCTTCGTCAACCTGCGCATGATGCGCCACGGCTTCCGGGTGCTTCGCGGCAAATACCATACGGCCGACGACAAGGGCGAAGTCAGCTCCTTCCAGGCGCTGACCACGGCGCTGTCGGCGACGGTGGGTCTCGGCAACATCGCCGGCGTCGCGATCGCGATCTCGATCGGCGGGCCGGGGGCGACGTTCTGGATGATCGTGGCAGGCTTCCTCGGCATGACGACCAAGTTCACCGAGGCCACGCTCGCGCAGCGCTACCGCGAGGTCCGGCCCAACGGCCACATCATGGGCGGCGCGATGGAATACCTGTCGAAGGGCTTCGCCGAATTCAATCTTCCCCGCACCGGCAAGGTGCTGGCCGGCATGTTCGCGGTGTTCACCGTGCTCGGCTCGTTCGGCGCCGGCAGCGCCTTCCAGGTCAGCCAGTCGCTCGGCGCGGTGCAGGAACAGATCCCCTTCTTCAACGACATGCCGATCGTCTACGGCCTCATCATGGGGGTGGCGGTGGGCGTGGTCATCATCGGCGGGCTGCGCCGCATCGCCCACACCGCGGAGGCCGTGGTGCCGAGCATGATCCTGGTCTACCTGGCCGCCTGCCTGTGGATCATCCTCGGCAACCTCGACCAGGTGCCGCAGGCGATCGCAAGGATCGTCACCGAGGCCTTCGCGCCGGTCGCGGTCGCCGGGGGCATGGTCGGTGCGCTGGTGCAGGGCTTCAAGCGCGCGGCGTTCTCGAGCGAGGCCGGCCTCGGCTCGGCGGCGATCGTCCACTCGACCGCCTCGGTCAAGTACCCGATCCGCCAGGGCATGGTCGCGCTCTACGAGCCCTTTATCGACACCATCGTCATCTGCACCATGACCGCGCTGGTGATCATCGTCACCGGCGTCTACAGCGACCCCGCCACGGCGGCGATCCGCGAGGCGAGCAAGGGCGCGGCGCTCACCTCGGTGGCGTTCGCCACGGTGTCCGACTGGTTCCCGGTCATCCTCACGCTGTCGGTCGTGCTGTTCGCCTACAGCACCATGATCTCGTGGTCCTACTACGGCGAGCGCTGCTGGGCCTACCTGTTCGGCGAGCGCACCTCGCTGGTCTACCGGGTGCTGTTCCTGGTGTTCATCGTCATCGCCTCGGTGGCGAGCGCGGCCAACATGCTCGACTTCACCGATCTCCTCGTGCTGGCGATGGCGTTCCCCAACCTGATCGGCCTGTATCTGCTGAGCGGCAAGGTGCGCGCGATGCTGACCGAGTATCAGGCGAAGCTCAAGAGCGGCGAGCTCGACCGCGAGGTGACCGCCCGCTGATCGGCGTGCCGGGCTAGCGGTGCCGGCCCGGGTTGAAGCGGCAGAGCCGGCGCTCGGTCAGCACCGCGTCGAGCGGCATGTCCCAGGGGTCGTGCGGCAGGGCGTCCGCCCGCTGGCACTCGTAGGCGACGCCGACCAGCCGCGGCTTGCGCCACAGGCGCCGGTGCACCATGAACGCCAGCGTCGCGTCGTAGTAGCCGCCGCCCATCCCCAGCCGGTGACCCAGCAGGTCGAAGCCGACCAGCGGCATCAGCAGGAGGTCGAGCTGGCGCGCACGCAAGGGCTTCGCGTCGACCGGCTCGGGAATGCCGTAGCGGTTCGGGCGCATGGGGGTGTGATGCCTGACGCGCCCGAAGCGCATCACCCGCCCGCGCCGCGGCAGTATCGGCAGGTAGCATTCCAGACCCATGCCGAGCGCCCGGTCGAGCAGGGGATGGACGTCGAATTCGCCGCCCTGAGGGAGGTAGAAGCCGATGCGCTGCGCGCGCAGCAGCAGGCCGTGGCGCAGCGCCAGGCGCAGCGAGGCGCGCGCGGCGTGGCGCCGCTCGGTCGGTTTGAGCGCGTTGCGCGCGGCTTTGAGTTGACGCCTGAGGGTGTATTTGTCGATCAAGGAGGGCTCCCCGCCTGTGCCGTACCGGCCGCAGACTCTTGAACCTTGGGTCCAAGATGGCCGCGTTCAAAGACGCTTTGGGCACATGAGACGTGTCACGCGCACACCCGCATCGGAATAGACCGCAGCCTTGCACGTATGCATTGGTTCAGAGAAATTGCAGCAGGCCTCGAACACCGCAGGGAGCGAGGACAAGTTTAGAAGAGTTCGTCCTGATCTTCCAGTACTGCGTCGAGCACCGCGTTGCACTGGGCAAGCCTGGCGCGCGCCTCCTCGGTCTGCCCGCCGCCGCCGTTGCTCAGCAGCTCGTGCGCGAGGTTGAGGCCCGCCATGATGGCGATGCGCTCGGCGCCGATGACCTTGGCGGAGTCGCGGATCTCGCGCATCTTGTCGTCGAGGTAGTGGGCGGCGGCGACCAGCGCCGGCTCTTCCTCGCGCGAGCACGCGACCTTGTAGACACGGCCGAGGATGGTGATTTCGATCGAGCGCGGCGTGGCCATCACGCGTCCTCCGGCAGCTTGTCGAGCAGCGCCTGCAGGCGTTCCTTCGCGGCGTCGAGCCGGGCGGTCAGCTGCTTGGTGTCCTGCTGCGCCGTGACGAGCTGCTGGCGCAGGGTGACGTTTTCCTGGCGCAACGTGTGGCAGAGCGCCGCCACCTGGCGGATCTTCTCTTCGAGGGCGTCGAGTTCGGCGTGCATGGCCGGACTATAGGGGGCAGCGTGCAGCGGGTCAATCTGGCCGATATAATGCGCGCCTTCAGGTGCCGGGGCGGCTTTCCGCCGCCCCGGTTAAACGGGAAACAGGTGCGCGGAATCCACCGCCAAGCCTGTGCTGCCCCCGCAACGGTAAGCGCTAAACGGTCCATCACACATGCCACTGGGTTCGCCCGGGAAGGCGATGGGCTTCAGGCGCGAGCCCGGATACCGGCCTGGGCCCCGCGGCGACCACCATCGCCCGGCGGATCGTGCAACGCGCCTGCGGGGAAGCGGGCGCCCAAACCGGAACTCATCATGCGTCACACCCCTCTCGCGCTCGCCCTGGGCGTCGTCTTTCTTTCCACCGCCCACGCGGAATCGCTGCCCGAATACACGGCCGACACCATCGTCGTGACACCAACCCGCGTCGCCGAACGGAGCGCCGCCGTCATCGGCGACGTCACCGTCATCACCGCGGAGGACATCGCCGCAGCCGGGCAAACGTCGCTGCTCGAATTGCTGCAGGCCCAGCCCGGGCTTGAAATCACGCAGGAGGGCGGGGCGGGGGCCAACGCCGCGCTCCGCATCCGCGGCGGCAACAGCGGCCACACCCTGGTGCTGGTCGACGGCTTGCGCGTGGGCTCGGCGACGGTCGGCACCACGCCGCTGGAGAGCATCGGGCTCGAGCAGGTCGAGCGCATTGAAATCCTGCGCGGGCCGGCGTCGAGCCTGTACGGGGCCGACGCCGTGGCGGGAGTGGTGCAGGTCTTCACCCGGCAGGGCCGCGGCAAACCCCGGTTGAGTGCATCGCTGGGCGGCGGCAGCCATGGCCTGCTGCAGGGGCGGGCGACGTACGCCGGCGAGGCCGGGGCGACCCGGTTCAGCGTCGGCGCGGGCTACAGCCGCACCGACGGCGGCTTCTCCTCGGCGCGTCCCGGAACCTGGGGTTATCACCCGGACGACGATGGCGACGAAAAGCGCAGCGTCCATCTGAACGTGGAACATGACGTCAACGACCGGCACCGGATCGGGATCGGGGGGATGGCCAACCGCGACACCGTCGAATACGACGCGGGCACCGCCGACGACATTGCCCGCAACGACGTCAACAGCCTCTCAGCCTGGTGGAAGGGGCGTCTTTCCGACACGTGGACCAGCCAGGTTCGCGTGGGCCTGGGGCAGAACAACACGGAAAACCTCAGCCTCGGCGAGTCGACCGGCCGCTTCGACACCGACCAGGTGCAGTACCTCTGGCAGAACGACCTTTCCCTGCCGGTCGGCAGCGTGACGGCGAGCCTCGAGCGCAACGCGCAGGAAGTCGACGCGAGCACGGTCTACGTGCGCACGCGTCGCAGCGTCAATGCGGCCCAGCTCGGCTACCTCGGGCAGTGGGCCGCGCATACCGTGCAGGCCTCGCTGCGCCACGACGACTACAGCGACTTCGGCGGCCACACCACCGGCACGGCAGCCTACGCCTACGCGCTCACCGCCGCCTGGCGGACGAGCGCGAGCTACGGCACCTCGTTCAAGGCGCCCACCTTCAACGACATGTACTGGCCGGTGACACCGTGGTACCAGGGCAACCCGGACCTGCAGCCGGAGCGCGGCAGAAACCTCGAGCTTGCGCTTCGCTATCAGGACCGCGCCGACAGCCTCGGGCTGACCGCGTACCGCAACCGCGTCGAGGACCTGATCGTCTACGACTGGCTTACCGCGACCATGCAGAACGTCGACCGCGCCACGCTCGAGGGCATATCGCTCGACGGGGGTACGGAGCTGGCGGGCATGCACGTGCGGGCGAGCGCCGACTGGCAGCAGCCGACCGACGACGCCACCGGCAAGGTCCTCGCCTATCGCGCCCGCCGCCACGGCACCCTGGATGTCGCGAAGGCGCTCGGCCGCTGGGAACTGGGCACGACGCTGGTCGCGTCGTCCGCCCGCTACGCCGACGCGGCCAACGTGCAGCGCCTCCCCGGCTACGCCCGACTCGACGTGCGCGCGCACTATCGAATCGCGCGCGAATGGCGGGCGTTGCTGCGCGTGAACAATGTGCTCGATGCGGACTACCAGCTGGTGTCGGGCTACAACACGCCGGGCGTGACCGGGCTGCTGGCGCTGGAATACCGGGCCGAGTAGGGGCAAACTGTGCCCAGACCCGATTGCGTGACCGAGATGCGCCGATGAGCGAGACCGAGCAGAACACGCGCCATGCCGCCCGCATGGCGCGCAAGAAGGCGCTGGTCGACGCGGCGATCGCGGCCGCCACCGATGCGCGCGGGCTGCTCGTCGTCGTCACCGGCAACGGCAAGGGCAAGAGCACGTCGGCGTTCGGCATGGTGGCGCGCGCGCTCGGCCACGGCATGAAGGTCGGCGTGGTGCAGTTCATCAAGAGCCGCACCGACACCGGCGAGGAAGCCTTCCTCGGCCGGCACGCCGAGTGGCACGTCACCGGCGACGGCTTCACCTGGGACACGCAGGACCGCGCGCGGGACATCGCCACCGCGCAGCGCGGCTGGGCGATCGCCGCGCGCATGCTCGCGGACCCGTCGTACCAGCTCGTCGTGCTCGACGAGCTGACCTATCTCCTGAGCTACGGCTATCTCGACGCCGACGCCGTGCTCGACGCGCTGGCGCACCGTCCGCCGATGCAGCACGTCGTCGTCACCGGGCGCGGCGCATCGGCCGCGCTGGTCGAGCTGGCCGACACCGTGTCGGTCATCGCCGACGAGAAGCACGCGTTTCGCGCCGGGGTGAAGGCGCAGCCGGGCATCGACTTCTGACGGCTGTCATCAAGCGGTAACCGGCCTGCCATACAACGCAGGCTTTGCCCTCGGTGGAGCAGGCCGTGCGTATCCTGATGGTGTCCGACGTGTACTTCCCGCGCGTCAACGGCGTATCGACGTCGATCCAGACCCTGCGCCAGGCGCTGGCGGCGGCCGGGCACGCCAGCGTGCTGGTGGCGCCGGACTATCCGGGCACGGTGGCCGAGCCCGGCGTGGTGCGGGTGCCGGGCTGGCAGATCCCGCGCGACCCGGAAGACCGGCTGATGCATCCGCGCGCGCTCGCTGCGGCGCTGGACGCACTCGATCCGGCCGACTTCGACCTCGTCCACATCCACACGCCCTTCCTCGCGCACCGCGCCGGGGTGCGCTGGGCGCGCAAGCATGGCCTGCCGTGCGTCGAGACCTATCACACGCTGTTCGAGGAATACTTCCACCACTACCTGCCGTTCCTGCCCAAGGCCTGGCTCGCGGCGGCGGCGCGCATGATCTCGCGCAAGGAATGCGACGGCGTGACCGCGGTCATCGCGCCGTCGTCGGCGATGAGGAACGCGCTGCTGGGCTACGGCGTGACGCGGCCGATCCACGTCATCCCCACCGGGCTGCGCCTGGCCGACTTCGCCGACTGCGACGGCGCCGCGTTCCGCGCCCGCCACGGCATCGAGCCGGAGCGCCCGGTGATGGCCTACGTCGGGCGGGTCGCGTTCGAGAAGAACCTCGACTTCCTGCTGCGCGTGACCGAGGCGGTGCGGCGCGAACGGCCCGACGTGCTGCTGGTGATCGCCGGCGAAGGCCCGGCGCGCGCCTCGCTCGAGCGCGCCGTGGCGAAGCGCTCGCTCACCGACAACGTGCGCTTCGTCGGCTACCTCGAGCGCAGGACCGAGCTGCCCGCCTGCTACTGCGCGGCCGACGTTCTCGTGTTCGCGTCGAAGACCGAGACCCAGGGCCTCGTGCTGCTCGAGGCGATGGCGCTCGGGGTGCCGGTGGTCGCGCTGGCCGAAATGGGGACCAGGGACGTGCTGCAGGAGGGCGCGGGCTGCCGCATCGCGCCCGATGACGCCGAGGGGTTCGCCCGCGTGGCGCTGCCGCTCCTCGCCGACCGCGCGGCAGCGCAGGCGCTCGGCAGCGCGGGCAGGACCTATGCCGCGGGCTGGAGCGAGGCGCGCATGGCCGCCGCCGTCGCCGGCCTCTATCAGGACCTGCAGGCGGATTGGGCAGCGGTTCCGGGCACGGCATAATCGCCGGGTGACTCCGGCACCCTACATCGGGCGCTTCGCGCCATCCCCTACCGGCCCGCTGCACCTGGGCTCGCTCGTCGCCGCGCTGGCGAGCTGGCTCGACGCCCGCGCCATGGGCGGGCGCTGGCTGGTGCGCATGGAGGACCTCGACCGCCCGCGCTGCGACCAGGCTTCCGCCGACACCATCCTGCGCCAGCTCGAGGCCTACGGCCTCGTCTGGGACGGCGGCGTCCTTTGCCAGTCGCAGCGCGACGACGCCTACGCGGCGGCGCTCGACGCGATGCGCGGGCAGGGCGCGGTGTTCGCCTGCAGCTGCACGCGCAGCCAGCTCGCGCAGGCGCCGCGCAACGCCGAAGGCGAGACCGTCTATCCGGGCACCTGCCGCCTGCATGTGCTGCCGCGCGTGGGGGTCCATTCGTGGCGGGTGCGGGCCCAGGAGGTGAGCGTTCACTTCGTCGACCGCATCCACGGCGCCTTGCAGCAGGACCTCGCGGCCGAGGTCGGCGACTTCGTTGTCCGCCGCGCCGACGGACTCTTCGCCTACCAGCTCGCGGTGGTGGTCGACGACGCTTTCCAGGGCGTCACCTACATCGTGCGCGGCGCCGACCTGCTGTGGAACACGCCGCGCCAGATCTACCTGCAGCGCCTGCTCGGCCTGCCGACCCCGGTCTACGCGCACGTGCCGCTGGTCACCAACGCCGCCGGGCAGAAGCTGTCGAAGCAGACGCTCGCCCCCGCCCTGCCGGAACGCGGGCGTCGGGCGGTGCTGGCGCAGGCGCTGGCGGCGCTCGGCCACCCGCCGCCGGCAGATCTCGTGGGCGCCGGCGCCGACGAGCTGCTGGCGTGGGCCGCGGCGCACTGGCGGGTCGAAGCCGTGCCGCTGCATCCCGTCATTGCCAACCCGGCGCCCTGACCGGACAATCTGCCCCTAGCCCCTAGCCCCTAGCCCCTAGCCCCTAGCCCCTGATTGCAATGGCCCAGCTCCCGCCCGCCGTCGAACAAGTCCTGCGCGTTCACGCGTCCTTCATCCACACCGTCGTCAACGCCCTGCGCGACCGCAGCCAGCTCCCCGACCTGATGAAGCAGCTCGACGCCGCCGAACAGGCGGGGTGGGCGCGGCTGGTCGGCGCGCTGCGCCAGGTGATCGACGGCCGCCGCGATCCCTCGATCCGGCTCGGCCTCGACGAGGAGGACCGCATCCTGCTCGACGCCATCCTGCGCGGCCTCGACAATCCCGCGACGCTGCCGCCGCTCGACGCCCAGCCGGACGGCAGCAGCGCCGCGCCGGGGCTCGCCGCGCTGATCGACGCCTCGGCGCGCGGCGACGCGCAGGCGATGTCGGTGCTCGCCAACATGGCCGAACAGATGATGAAGGCGGGCGGCGACATGGCGCTGCTGGGGGGGCGGATGCGGCGGCTCGTCAACGGCGAGCGCGACGCCGACCCGCTGGTCGCGGGCATGGGGCCGCTCGGCCGCGAGCTCATGATCAGCCTGCTCGACGAGCTGGCGAAGCTGCGTCCGCAGTGATCGCGACGGGTCGCGCACGCCGGGCTTTGACAGACCGCGCCGCGGTCGGATAAAATGCGCGCCTTTTCGGCGTCCCGCTGCCGGAAAAGCAATCCCACGGTGATGTAGCTCAGTCGGTTAGAGCATCGGATTCATAATCCGGGGGTCGGCAGTTCAAGTCTGCCCATCACCACCAGATTCCCGCCTGTCGCGCAGTCCCATGTGCGGCAGTCTTCGCCCCCAGTCTATCCACTGCCCCGGCGCCCTCATGAAAAAGATCTACATCAAGACCTTCGGCTGCCAGATGAACGAGTACGACTCGGACAAGATGGCCGACGTGCTCAACGCTTCCGAAGGCCTGACCCCGACGTCCACCCCGGAAGACGCCGACGTCATCCTGTTCAACACCTGCTCGGTCCGCGAGAAGGCGCAGGAGAAGGTGTTCCACGACCTCGGCCGGGTGCGCCACCTCAAGCAGGCCAATCCGAACCTCATCATCGGCGTCGGCGGCTGCGTCGCCAGCCAGGAGGGCGCGGCGATCGTCGCGCGCGCGCCCTTCGTCGACGTGGTGTTCGGCCCGCAGACCCTGCACCGCCTGCCCGAGCTCATCGCCAGGAAGCGCGAGACCGGCCGTGCGCAGGTCGACATCAGCTTCCCCGAGATCGAGAAGTTCGACCACCTGCCGCCGGCGCGCGTCGAGGGTGGCGCGGCCTTCGTGTCGATCATGGAGGGCTGCTCGAAGTACTGCACCTTCTGCGTCGTGCCCTACACGCGCGGCGAGGAGGTCTCGCGGCCGTTCGACGACGTCATCGCCGAGGTGGCGAACCTGGCGGCCGCCGGCGTCAAGGAAGTCACGCTGCTGGGGCAGAACGTCAACGCCTGGCAGGGCGCGCTGGAGGAGGGCGGTACCGCCGACTTCGCCTTCCTGCTGGAGATGGTGCACGAGATTCCTGGCATCGAGCGGATCAGGTACACCACCAGCCACCCGCGCGAGATGACGCAGCGCCTGATCGAGTGCTACGGCAAGCTGCCCAAGCTCGTCTCGCACCTGCACCTGCCGGTGCAGTCGGGCTCCGACCGCATCCTCGCGGCGATGAAGCGCGGCCACACCGTGCTCGAGTTCAAGTCGATCGTTCGCAAATTGCGCGAGCAGCGGCCCGACCTCTGCCTGTCGTCCGACTTCATCGTCGGCTTCCCCGGCGAGACCGAGGCCGACTTCGAGGCGACGATGAAGCTCGTCGAGGAACTGAATTTCGACGCCAGCTTCTCCTTCATCTACAGCAAGCGCCCCGGCACGCCGGCCGCCGACTATCCCGACGACGTCCCGGCCGAGCTGAAGACGCAGCGCCTGATGCGCCTGCAGGCGCAGATCGAGGCGCAGGCGCAGGCGGTGAACCGCGCCATGGTCGGCAGCGTGCAGCGCGTGCTGGTCGAAGGGCACGCGCGCAAGAACGCAGACGAACTTGCCGGCCGCACCGACAACAACCGCATCGTCAACTTCCCGGGCAACCCACGGCTGATCGGGCAGTTCGTCGACGTCACCATCACCCAGGCCTACCCGCACAGCCTGCGCGGCGAGGTCGCCACCACCGAGACCGAAAGCGCTTGAAGACCGACATCGTTGAACTGCGCCTCGCCCCCGAGGACAACCGGCGGCTCGCCAACCTGTGCGGGCCGATGGACGAGAACCTGCGGCAGATCGAGGCGGCGTTCGACGTCACCATCGGCCGCCGCGGCTCCAGCTTCCGGGTGAGTGGCAACGCCGCGCAGGCCGAGAAGGGCGCGCAGGCGATCGAGCACTTCTACAACCGCGCGCACGACGAGCTCTCGCTCGATGACATCCAGCTCGGGCTCGTCGAGATCACCCGTGGCCGTGCCGACGAGGAGGGCCCCGCGCTGCGCACGCGTCGCGCCGACCTGCGCGCACGCACGCCGCGCCAGGGCGAATACATCGAGCAGATCCGCAGCCACGACATCACCTTCGGCGTCGGCCCCGCCGGTACCGGCAAGACCTATCTCGCGGTCGCCTGCGCGGTCGACGCGCTCGAGCGCGAGCAGGTCAAGCGCCTGGTGCTGACGCGCCCCGCGGTCGAGGCCGGCGAGCGCCTCGGCTTCCTGCCGGGCGACCTCACGCAGAAGGTCGACCCCTACCTGCGCCCGCTGTACGACGCGCTCTACGACCTGATGGGCTTCGACAAGGTCACCCGCCTGATCGAGCGCCACGCGATCGAGGTCGCGCCGCTCGCCTTCATGCGCGGCCGCACGCTCAACCACGCCTTCATCATCCTCGACGAGGCGCAGAACACCACGCCCGAGCAGATGCAGATGTTCCTCACCCGGATCGGCTTCGGCGCCCGCGCCGTCGTCACCGGCGACCCGACGCAGATCGACCTGCCGAAGCACATGAAATCCGGCCTGATGGACGCGGTCGACGTGCTCGCCGGCGTGCGTGGGCTGGCGTTCACCCACTTCCAGTCGGAGGACGTCGTGCGTCATCCGCTGGTCGGCCGCATCGTCGACGCCTACGCCGCGCGCCGCGCGCAGACGGAAGCCAAGTGACGCCCGAATTCAGCCTGGCGGTGCAGTTCGCCAGCGGGGCCGCCGACCTGCCGGGCCGCGCGCAGATCCGCCGCTGGGTCGCCGCCGCGCTCGAGCATCCCGCCGAGATCACCGTGCGCATCGTCGACGCCGACGAGGCACAGGCGCTCAACGAGGATTTCCGCAAGAAGGGCTACGTGCCCAACGTGCTGACCTTCGAGTACGGCGAGATCGCGCCCGGCATATTGGGCGGCGACGTGGTCATCTGCGCGCCCGTGGTCGAGCGCGAGGCACGCGAGCAGGGCAAGCCGCTGAAGGACCATTACGCGCACATGACGGTGCACGGCGTGCTGCACCTGCAGGGCTACGACCACCTCGAGCCCCGTGAGGCCGACATCATGGAATCGCGCGAAGCCGCTATACTGAAGCGCTTCCACATCCCCGACCCCTATACGTCCTGACGTAACATGGACCCAGACAGTAGTCATAAACCGAGCCTGCTCGAGCGCCTCTCCCACTGGCTGATGCGCGAACCCGAAGACCGTGAGCAGCTGATCGACCTGCTGCACGGCGCCTACGAAAACAACCTGATGGATGCCGACGCCCTGGCGATGATCGAGGGCGTGCTGCAGGTGTCCGAGATGCGCGTCGGCGAGATCATGATCCCGCGCGCGCAGATGGACGTCATCGACATCAACGACGCGCCCGAGACCTTCATCCCCTTCGTCATCGAGACCGCGCACTCGCGCTTCCCTGTCATCGACAAGGACCGCGACGACGTCATCGGCATCCTGCTGGCGAAGGACCTGCTGCGCCATTACGCCGAGTCCGACAGCGACATCCGCGGCATGCTGCGCCCGGCGGTGTTCATCCCCGAGTCGAAGCGACTGAACGTGCTGCTCAAGGAGTTCCGCTCCAACCGCAACCACATCGCCATCGTCGTCGACGAATACGGCGGCGTGGCCGGGCTGGTGACGATCGAGGACGTGCTCGAACAGATCGTCGGCGACATCGAGGACGAATACGACTTCGACGAGACCGAGGACAACATCATCCGCGAGAAGGACGGGGTCTACCGCGTCAAGGCCGGCACCGAGATCGCCGACTTCAACCAGACCCTCGGCGCGCACTTCTCCGACGAGGAGTTCGACACCGTCGGCGGCCTCGTCGTCTCGCGCTTCGGCCACCTGCCCAAGCGCGGCGAGTCGGTGAATTTCGACGGCTTCCAGTTCAACGTGCTGCGCGCCGACAGCCGCCGCCTGCACGCGGTGCGCGTGACGCGCCTGTCGCCGGACGAAGCGGCCCAGTTGCCGCTGGTCTGATCGCTACAGCGAATGCCGGCGGTCGCCGCGTGCGAAGCCGGCCAGCGGCGGCACTTCGCCGCGCGAAAACCCGATCAGCTTGAAGAGCTCCCCCATCTCGGCCGGCGACACCAGCCGCTGCACCGCGTTCGCCTGCGGCAGCCAGGCCGCGGCGTCGGCCGGCGGCGTCTGCGTCAGGAGCTCGGTGAGTCCGCTGTTCAGCAGAAACGCGGCCTGGCTGGTGTAGCCCGCGAGCGTGAGCCCCGCCGCCCTCCCCGCGCGCGCCACCGCGCTGAAATCGACGTGGGCGGTGAGGTCGGCCAGCCCAGGCAGGTGGAAGGGGTCGTCGAGCGCGTGATGGCGGTAATGCACGCGCAGCGTGCCCATGTGGCGCTGCGGGTGGTAGTACTCGGCCGCGCCGAAGCCGTAGTCGATCATCACGATCAGGCCGCGCTCGAGCATCCGGCCGAGCGACGCGATCAGCGCGTCGGCCGCGAGGTTGATCTCGGAAACGTAGCCCGGCACGAGATCGAGCGCCGCGGCGCGCGCGCGCAGCAGCGGGTCGCCGATCGGGCGGTCCTGCCAGCCGAATGCCTCGCCGGCGCGCACCACGCCGCGCAGCTGCGGTCCGCTCTCCGTCCAGTGCACCAGCTCGACCGGCAGCGCGTCGAGCACCTCGTTGCCGAGGACCACGCCGCTGAAGTGCTCGGGCAGCGCGTCGAGCCACTCCACGCGCCCGGCGAGCTCGGGCCACTCCCGGCGGATCGTCGCCGCCTGCCGTTCGCGCAGGTCGGCGCTCACCTCGAGGATCGCATAGCGCGCCGGCAGCGCGCCGAGCCGCGCGAGCTCGCCCAGCAGGTCAGCCGCCAGCCGTCCGCTGCCGGCGCCGAGCTCGAGCAGCTCGCCGCCGGTCTCGGCGAGCACCGGCGCGATCGCGTGCGCGAGCGTGCGGCCGAAAAGCGGGGTGATCTCCGGGGCGGTGACGAAGTCGCCGGCGGCGCCGAACTTCGCCGCACCGGCGGCGTAGTAGCCGAGGCCCGCTTCGTAGAGCGCCGCTTCCATGTAGCGCGAGAAGGGGATCCAGCCGTCCGCGTCATCGATCAGCGACAGCAGGTGCGCGACCACGCGCCGGCTGTGCGCGAGGGCTTCGGGCGAGGGGGCGGGCAGCATCGCGTTCGTGGATAATGCGGAATGCCTGGATAATCCAGAATCGAGTGACTATAAGGGTGAATCGCGATGCAAGGCAAAGTCGCACTGATCACCGGCGGCGCCAAGCGGGTGGGCGCGGCGTCGGCCCGCCTGCTGCACGCAGCCGGCGCCAACCTGATGATCCACTACCGCAGCTCGGCGGCCGACGCGCGCGCGCTGCAGGACGAGCTGAACGCCATCCGCCCCGACTCGGTCGCGCTGATCCAGGCCGACCTGCACGACACCCACGGCCTGCCTGCGCTGGTGCACCAGACCGTCGCCACCTTCGGCGGCCTCGACGTGCTGCTCAACAACGCCTCGAGCTTCTACCCGACGCCGGTCGGCAGCATCACCGAGGACGACTGGATCGACCTGATGGGCAGCAACCTCAAGGCGCCGATGTTCCTGTCGCAGGCCGCCGCGCCCGAACTCAGGAAGCGGCACGGCTGCATCATCAACATCACCGACATCCACGCCGAGCGGCCGATGAAGAGCTACGTCGTCTACTCGGTCGCCAAGGCGGGGCTGGTCGGGCTGACCAAGTCGCTGGCGCGCGAGCTCGCGCCGCAGGTGCGCGTCAACGGCATCGCGCCGGGGCCGATCATGTGGCCGGAAGGGGATTCGAACTTCGACGAGGTCTCGCGCCAGCGCATCATCTCGCACACCATGCTCAAGCGCGCCGGCGACCCGCACGACATCGCGCTCGCGGTGCGCTTCTTCGCGATGGACACCTACTACGTGACGGGGCAGATCCTGGCGGTCGACGGCGGACGCAGCGCGAAACTCTGAGGCAAAAAAACGGGGGCTGACGCCCCCGGAGGATGTGTCGCGCATGGGCGACAGCGGAGAACGCGGTGGGATCAGGCCTGACGTTTGGCGAGATTGCGAACCAGGGCCGAGCCGGAGTGGATCTGCTCGACCTCGGGCTTCTCGGGCGCCGGCTCGGCGGACGGGGCGGCGGTTTCGGGCACCTTGGCGAGACCCGGGCCGGCGGCGAGCGTCGCCACGTCGCCGGACAGCGTGCCGCCTTCCTCGATCATCATCGCGCCGTAGCGGATCGTGCCGCTGACCTTGCCGGTCGAGTAGACGACCAGCCGCTTGCGCACGGTGAGCTCGCCCTCGAAGGCGCCGCGCACCTCGGCGACGTCGATTTCGGCCTTGCCCGCAAACACGCCGCCTTCGGCGATGCGGATGACGCGGCTCTTCATCGACGCCTCGACACGGCCCTCGACGACCAGGATCTCGCAATCGGTGATTTCGGAGCCCTTCAGCTTGATGTTCGGCCCGACGATGAGCTTGCTGCCTTCTTCCACCGGCGCGGCGACAGGCGCGCGCTCCGCCGTGGCTTCGGGCTTGGCGGGTTCGGCCGCCTTCGCGGGCTCCGCCGGTTTGGTGGACGCGAAGGCCGACTGGCTGGTGCGCGTGGTGTCGGTTCGTGAGGAGGTGCCGGGTTGCATGAAGGACTTGAGCATGGGTGTGACTCTCTCGCTAGCTGGGTTGTAAAACGCTCTGGGTAAAACACTCTGGTGTGGTTGTGCCCCGAACTGGGCACGACAGCCCCTTCGCAACGGCCGTGCCAGCAGGGGAAAGCGTCTTCTAAACAGAGGGATAGCGCGTCGAGGCGGCAGCGCGAGCGGCAACAGGGCGCACAAAATGTCGCCGCCCGGCGACAGCGCTTTGGGCGCGGCCGGTGAATTCCGAGCAAAAACAGGCGGATGCGACGCGGGAAGCGTGTCGCCGGATGGCGACGCCGCTGCTTTCCTGGCCGGAGGCCCGCCTGACGCAGGCTGCAGCAGGCATGACGGTTGTCGCGACTCATGCCGTGCGTTAGCATTCGGGCCATGGTCGGGCGTTCCAAACGTCGCGATCCGCAAGCCGCAAATGGAGCATCCGCGTCAACCAGCCGACGCGCGCTTCGCTGGAAGCGCCGGCGCGGCACGGGACGTGAAATCGTTGCCGGCAAGCAGCATTACCGTCGACACCGCTGCGCGCCTCGGCGTCTACTTCGGCATGGAGGCCGGGCACTGGCGCAACAGGCAGGCGCACGATGACCTGGCGCGCACGCGCGAGACATTGGCGGCAAGCCTGGCGGCGATCCAGCCGCTGAGCGCAGCCCCGATTTGTTTCCGTATCTCCTAGCCTGGACGTTTCACCCCCCGCTGTGCCTGACACGAATGCTTCTGTTGTGAACTGGACCGAAGCCGACGCACCCCGTTCGGCCCGCTGGCGTTCGGAGGGCGGCGCGCCGCCGCCCGGGCGCGTGAGGGTCGTCGACGACCGCCTCACCGCGGATGCGGCCTTTCGTCTGGCCAGCGAGGGCACCGCGCTGCTGTGGCGGGGCGATTTCCAGAATGCGCGCCAGTTGCTGCAGGCGATGGCCCGCCGCATCGACCGCAAGCCACGCAAGCCCGCGTCGTCGCCGACCGAAGCCTTCAATTTCCATCGCCGGGCCCAGTCCCAGCGTGCCCGCACCCTGGGGATGCTGTTGCTGCCGCTGGAGGCGGATTTCAGCATCCCCCTGCGCCGCGCGCCGGATGTGAAACAGGCCTGTGTCGAGGCTTATGGCGCAGGCGAGGAACCCTCGGTCGTTTCGCTGCGCGAATTGCTCGGCGTGATCGGCGCCCACGAATGGCGCAAGAAGGGCGTCGAGATCCCGGCCCTCGGCGAGCGCATCCACCCGCACTACGGCGTGTTTTCGCCGGTGCGCGGCGAGTACGTGCAACTGGTGGCCGAGGCGCCGCTGCCGACCTCGAAGCTCGCGTTCGACATCGGCACGGGAACCGGCGTGCTGGCGGCGGTGCTCGCCCGCAGAGGCATCAAGCATGTCGTCGCCACCGACCAGGACCCGCGTGCATTGGCGTGCGCGCGGCAGAACATCGCCCGGCTCGGCCTCAAGGGGCGGGTGGATGTCGTCGAAGCCGATCTGTTCCCGCAAGGGCGCGCGCCCCTCATCGTCTGCAACCCGCCGTGGCTGCCCGCTCGCGCCAACTCGCCGCTCGAGCACGCGATTTACGATCCTGACAGCCGCATGCTGCTGGGCTTTCTCAACGGGCTGGCGGCGCACCTCGAGCCGGGCGGCGAAGGCTGGCTGATCCTGTCGGATCTGGCCGAGCACCTCGGCCTGCGCTCGCGCGAGTGGCTGCTTGCCGCAATCGACGCAGCCGGATTGGACGTCGTCGGACGGCTGGACACCCGGCCCACGCATCCCCGCGCCGCCGATGCCACCGATCCGCTGCACGCCGCGCGCGCGGCCGAGGTCACCTCGCTCTGGCGCCTCGCGGCACGCAAGCCTTGACCCTCAACGCCTCACAGGAAACGCCCCATGAACATGCGCCGCCATCTGTTTACCTCCGAGTCCGTGTCGGAAGGCCATCCGGACAAGATCGCCGACCAGATTTCCGACGCCATCCTCGACGCCTTTCTGAGCGAGGAGCCCGAGGCCAAGGTGGCCTGCGAAACCCTGGTGGCCGACAACCTGGTGGTGATCACCGGCGAGTTCAAGACCGTCCGCAAGGAACTCTTCGACGAGGTGCGTGACCGCGCCGAGGCGATCGCCCGCCAGGTGCTGCGCGACATCGGCTACCGCGACGCCGAGACCGGCATCGACCCCGACGCCTGCGAAGTGCAGGTGCGCTTCAACCACCAGTCGATCCAGATTCACAAAGGCATCACCCTCGAAGGCGGCGACATCGGCGCGGGCGACCAGGGCCTGATGTTCGGCTACGCCTGCGACGAAACTCCCGACCTGATGCCCTATCCCCTGTGGCTGGCGCACCGGCTGGTGCAAAGGCAGGCCGAGCTGCGCAAGTCCGGCGCCTTGCCGTGGCTGCGCCCCGACGCCAAAAGCCAGGTCACCGTCGCCTACGAAGGCCAGAAAATGGTCGGCGTCGAAACCGTGATCATTTCCACCCAGATCGCGCGCGGCCTCGACCCTGCCTGGGTCGCGCAGGAAGTCGCGCGCGAAATCGTCGACCCGCTGGTGCCGCGCGCGCTGCGCACGCCGACGTTCAGGCTGTGGGTCAATCCCGCCGGCCCGTTCGAGATCGGCGGCCCCAACGGCGACACCGGCCTTACCGGCCGCAAGATCATCGTCGACACCTACGGCGGCTCGTGCCCGCACGGCGGCGGCGCGTTTTCCGGCAAGGACCCCACCAAGGTCGACCGGTCGGCGGCCTACATGGCGCGCTACATCGCCAAGAATCTCGTCGCTGCAGGCATGGCTCGCCGCTGCCTGGTGCAGCTGGCCTATGCCATCGGCGTGGCCGAGCCGGTTTCCCTGCTGGTCGACACCTACGGCACCGGAACCGTGTCCGATGAAAAGCTGGAAGACATGGTGCGCTGCAGCTTCAAGCTCACCCCGCGCGGCATCATCGAAAGCCTCGACCTGCGCCGCCCCATCTACCGGAAGACCGCCGCCTACGGCCACTTCGGCCGGGCTGAACCGGAGTTCACCTGGGAGCGGGTGGATCAGGCGGAGAAGCTGGCGGCGTACAAGGGCTGACGGGTTGAGTGCTGGGGTTGGGCGGTGCGCTTGTTTTCACACGTGAAAATCAGTCGTCTCTGGCCCATTTGTTGTTTCGATGATCACCCTGCGTTCCGGGAGGTATAGCTTCGATACCACTCGACCCACTTGCCGATCCCGTATTCGAGCGAGGTCGCCGGCTTGAAGCCGGTGTCGCGGATGAGGTCGTCGACATCGGCGTAGGTGGCCTGCACGTCGCCGTCCTGCATCGGCAGGAAGTTCTTCTTGGCCTCCTGGCCGAGCGCCTTCTCAATGGTGCCGATGAAGTCCATCAGCTGCACCGGGGTGTGGTTGCCGATGTTGTAGAGGCGGTAGGGCGCGTGGCTGGTGGCGGGGTCGGGGTTGGCGTGGTCGAAGTCGGGGTTGGGCTGCGGGATGCGGTCGAGCACCTTCACCGTGCCGTCGGCGATGTCGTCGATATAGGTGAAGTCGCGCATCATGTCGCCGTGGTTGAACACGTCGATGCTGCGGCCTTCGAGAATCGCGGAGGTGAACAGCCACGGCGACATGTCCGGCCGGCCCCAGGGGCCGTAGACGGTGAAGTAGCGCAGTCCGGTGGTCGGCAGGCCGTAGAGGTGCGAGTAGGTGTGCGCCATCAGCTCGTTGGCCTTCTTGCTCGCGGCGTAGAGTGAAACCGGGTGGTTGACCGGATCGTGCACCGAGAACGGGATCTTGGTGTTGGCGCCGTAGACCGACGAGGAGCTGGCGTAGACGAAGTGCTTCACGCCATGGTGGCGGCAGCCCTCGAGCAGGTTGGCGAAGCCGACGAGGTTGGACTGCACGTAGGCGTGCGGATTCTTCAGCGAGTAGCGCACGCCGGCCTGCGCGGCGAGGTTGATGACGGCGTCGAAGTGACCCTTCTCGAACAGGTCCTCCGTCATCATGCGGTCGGAGATGTCCTCCCTGACGAAGCGGAAGTTGGGATAGGGCTTGAGCTGCTCGAGCCGCGCGAGCTTGAGCGCCGGGTCGTAGTAGTCGTTGAGGTTGTCGATGCCGACCACGTCGTCTCCGCGCGCGAGCAGGATCTGCGCGACGTGCATGCCGATGAAGCCGGCGGCTCCGGTGACCAGTATTTTCATGTTGACTCCGCCGGTTTCAGTTGGCGCTGGCTCGCGCGGCGCGCAGGTCGGGCGCGTGGCGTGAACGGCTGGAACCGGCGGCGCCGGCGGACAGGATTTTCATGATGGGGCCTCCGAGGTGGCGTCGATTCTAGCATCGGCCCCTTTACAATCCGCGGATGCCCGTCCTCCGCCTGCTCTTCGACTGGAGCCTCTACCGTCTCGCCCTGCTGGCCGCCGCGCCGCTGATTCCGCTGCGGCTTCTGTGGCGCGGCCGGCGCGAGCGCGGCTACCTGCAGCACGGGTGCGAGCGGCTGGGCGGCGCCGACGCGCCGGCCGGCGCGCTGTGGATCCACGCCGTGTCGGTGGGAGAGATGCGCGCGGCGCAACCGCTCGTCGAAGCGCTGCGTGCCGCGCATCCCGGCGTGCCGCTGCTGCTCACCTGCATGACGCCGACCGGGCGCGCCACCGCGGAAGCGCTGTACGGCAGCGTCGCGACCGTCGTCTACCTGCCCTACGACTACGCCTGGCTCGTGCGGCGCTTCCTGCGCCGCGTCCGGCCGCGGATCGGCATCCTGATGGAGACCGAGCTGTGGCCCAACCTGATCCATGCCGCGTCGCGCCTTTCCATTCCGCTGGTGCTGGGAAACGCGCGCCTGTCCGAGCGCTCGGCGCGCGGCTACGCACGGCTGCCCGCGTTGACCCGGGCGTGCCTGCAGCGCATCGCGGTCGTCGCCGCGCAGACCGAGGCCGACGCTGGGCGGCTGCTGAAGCTCGGCGCACGCAGCGTGCACGTCACCGGCAATCTCAAGTTCGACATCGCGCCGCCGCCGGAACTGCTCGAGCGCGGCGCCGGCTGGCGCGCGAAGTGGGGCACGCGCCCGGTGCTGCTGGCGGCGAGCACGCGCGAGGGTGAGGAGGCGCCGATCCTGCGCGCCTTCGCCGACGCCGCGCCGCCCGAGGTGCTGCTGGTCCTGGTGCCGCGCCACCCGCAGCGCTTCGACGAGGTGGCGGCGTTGGTCGAGGCGGCGCGCCTGCCGTACCGGCGGCGCAGCGCGACGGAAGGACCGGAAGCGGCTGCCGAGACGCGCGTGCTGCTCGGCGACAGCCTGGGCGAGCTGTTCGCCTACTACGCGGCGTGCGACGTCGCCTTCGTCGGCGGCAGCCTCGCGCCGCTCGGCGGGCAGAACCTGATCGAGGCGGCGAGCGTGGGACGGCCGGTGCTGGTGGGGCCGCACACCTTCAACTTCGACGAGGCGACGCGGCTGGCGATCGAGGCGGGCGCCGCGCTGCGGATCGACGATGCCGATGCGCTGGTCGGCGCCGCGCTGAAGCTGCTGGGAGATGCCGCGCTGCGCGCCCGGATGGGCGAGGCGGGGCTGGCGTTCGCCGCACGCCATCGCGGCGCGGCGGCCCGGCTGGAAGGGCTGGTGTCGCCGCTGCTGGCGGCCTGACCGCGCTTACTCGGGCGTCGCTGCCGGCGCCGCTTCGGTGGCGGGCTGTCCGGCCGCGGGTTGCGCCGTCGCCGGCTGTTCGTCTGGCAGCGGTGCCGCCGGCGGGCGCAGATGCTGGTCGATCATGGCGAGGTCCGCCGGGCCGAGCGCGCCGACGGCGGCCTTGAGCGACAGCCCGGCGAGCAGGTAGGCGTAGCGCGCGCCGGCGAGATCGCGGCGGGCCGAGAGCACCTGCTGCTCGGCGTCGAGCACGTCGAGGTTGGTGCGCACGCCGACATCGAGGCCGAGCTTGGTCGACGCGAGTTGCGCCTCGGTGGAGGTCAGCGCCTGCTCGAGCGCCTTGACGCGCGCCGCGCCGCTGTTGACGTTGAGCCATGCCTGGCGCGCCTGCAGGCCCGCCTCGCGGGTGGCGTTCTCGAGATCCTGGCGCGCCCTTTCCCGGTTGGCGACGGCCTCGCGCACCTGCGAGCTGACGCGCCCGCCCTGGTAGAGCGGTAGGTTGAGCTCGACGCCGACGACCGCGGTGTCGGTGTCGATCTGCACGGCGCCGAAGTTCTGGTTGTTGATGACGGTGTAGCCGGCGACCGCGTCGAGCGTGGGGTAGTGGCCGGCGCGGTTGCGCTCGACTTCCTGGTCGGCGATGGTCTTGGAGATGCGCTGGATCTCCGCCTGCAGGTTGCCCTCGGCGGCGCGCGCGGCCCAGTCGTCGATGCTGCCGGGCTCGGCGCGCATCGCTTCGCTTCCGGCCAGCGTGTCGAGGGCGCCGGCCGGCTTGCCGATCAGCTTTTCCAGGGCCCGCAGGCGGATGTTGTAGCTGTTCTCTTCGGCGATTTCCTGCGCCACGGCGAGGTCGTAGCGCGCCTGCGCCTCGTGGGTGTCGGTGATGGTGGCGGTGCCGACCTCGAAATTGCGCTTGGCCGACGCCAGCTGCTCGGTGATCGCCGCCTTCTGCGCGGCGATGAAGGCGAGGTTGTCCTGCGACTGCAGCACGTCGAAGTAGGCCTGGGCGACGCGCAGGATCAGGTCCTGATCGGCCGCCCTGAACTGCGCCTCGGCGATCTTCACCTGCTGCTTCGATTGCGCGTACTGCACCCAGTTCTGCTTGCGGAAGAGCGGCTGGGACGCCTGGACGCCGATCTGGCTCGAATTGAACGTGTCGTCGAGGAACTCGCCGCTGACGTCGTTGTAGAGCGCATTGCCGGAGAGGTTGACGCTGGGCAGCAGGCCCGCGCGGCCCTGCACCGACTTTTCCTTGCCGGCTTCGAACGCGGCGCGCGCGGCGGCGTACTGGGCGTCGTAGGCCTGCGCGTCGCGATAGGTGTCGGACAGGTTCGCCGCCTGCGCGGCGGGCGCCAGCGCCAGCGTCAGTGCAAGAAACAGAGGCTTGAGTCGCATGGTGGGGTCCGGTCCTCGAGGGTTGGTCAGTAGCGCGGCAGCGCCGGGTCGACTTCGTCGGCCCAGGCGGCGACCCCGCCCGACAGGTTGATGACGTCGCCGAAGCCCGCCGTTTCAAGATAGCGCGCCGCGTGATAGCTGCGAACGCCATGATGGCAGATCACCACGGTTTCCTGCGCCTTGTTGAGCTCGGCGAGCCGTGCCGGCAGCTCGCGCATCGGGATCAGGATCGCGCCGGGCAGGCGGCAGACCTCCCATTCCCATTCCTCGCGCACGTCGAGCAGCACGGGCGTGTGCCCGGCTTCGATGTAGGCGGCGAGTTCGGCGGGACGGAACTGGCGCATTCGGAAGATTCCTCCAACGGCGCTCAGAAAACGAAGGCGGCCGGCTGCGGGGCGTTGACCAGCGGCGCCACGCAGGTTTCGAACAGCGTCACGCTGCGGGTGGCGCCCGGCGCGGTGCAGGTGACGAGCCGCGCCTGCATCACCGGCGCTTCTCCGGTGATCACGAACATCCGCCCGCCGACCCTGAGGCGGTGGCGCCACGCATCGGACAGCACCGGCGTCGAGCCGGTCAGCACGATGACGTCGAAGCCGGCGTCGTCGGGCCAGTCGCGCGCGGCGTCGCCGGTATGCAGGACGACGTTGTCGAAGCCGTGCGCGCGCAGCTTGCGCGCCGCCTCGGCGGTGAATTCGGGAACGATGTCGACCGTCACGACCTCGGCGGCCTGCGACGCGAGCAGCGCGGTCAGGTAGCCGCTGCCGGTGCCGACCTCCAGCACGCGGTCGGCAGGACGCACCGCGAGCTCCTGGATCGCGCGCCCCTCGAGCTTCGGCGTCCACATGGCCTGGCCGTGGCCGAGCGGGATTTCCATGTCGACGAAGGCCAGCGCCCGGTGCGCCTCGGGAACGAAGTCCTCGCGCCGCACCTTGAACAGGAGATCGAGCACGTCCTGATCCAGCACGTCCCAGGGGCGGATCTGCTGCTCCACCATGTTGTAGCGCGCCTGTTCCATGTCCATGCGGTGCCCTTGATTATCAATGAGTTAGATGGGGTCTTGCCTTGCAATTATTCCACATTTCCGCTACCTTGGCCGCTCGCCAGGGGTCTCCGGACGGCGCGAGCCACCGGAGTGAGACATACCCTTCGAACCTGATGCGGTTGAGACCGCCGTAGGGAGGCCCGTCTGACGCAGCCTCCGTGTCACTTTCTGCAGCGAGGCTGACCCCCGGCCTCCTGCCTTTGGAGCGCCCCATGAACGCCAATCCCCAATTCCTTGCCGCCACTGCGCACGTCGACGAGGCCGCGGTGCAGCCGCTGCCGAACTCGCGCAAGATCTACGTCGAGGGCAGTACGCCCGACATCCGCGTGCCGATGCGCGAGATCAGCCAGGCCGACACGCCCCTGATGTTCAGCGGCGAACCTGGGCCGGGCGGAGCCCCTGCCCGCTCGGAGCCCAACCCGCCGATCTTCGTCTACGACTGCTCGGGCCCCTACACCGACCCGAACGCCAGGATCGACATCCGCCGGGGCCTGCCCGCCTTGCGCACGAAATGGATCGAGGCGCGCGGCGACACCGAGGTGCTGGCCGACCTGTCGTCCGAGTATGGCCGCCAGCAGGCTGCCAATCCCGCGCTCGCGACGATGCGCTTCCCCGAGCTGCACCGCCATCCGCGCCGCGCCAAGGCCGGCATGAACGTCACGCAGATGCACTACGCGCGCCAGGGCATCATCACCCCGGAGATGGAGTTCATCGCGATCCGCGAGAACAACAACCGCGCCGCCTACCTGGAATCGCTGAAGGCGTCCGGCCCGATGGGCGAGAAGCTCGCCGCGCTGATGAACCGCCAGCACCCGGGCCAGAACTTCGGCGCCAGCCTGCAGAACGAGATCACCCCCGAGTTCGTGCGCGACGAGGTCGCGCGCGGCCGCGCCATCATCCCCAACAACATCAACCACCCGGAATCCGAGCCGATGATCATCGGCCGCAACTTCCTGGTGAAGATCAACGCCAACATCGGCAACTCGGCGCTCGGCTCCAGCATCCAGGAAGAAGTCGAGAAGATGACCTGGGCGATCCGCTGGGGCGGCGACACCGTGATGGACCTCTCCACCGGCAAGAACATCCACGAGACGCGCGAGTGGATCATCCGCAACTCGCCGGTTCCCATCGGCACCGTGCCGATCTACCAGGCGCTGGAGAAGGTCGACGGCAAGGCCGAGGAGCTGACCTGGGAGATGTTCCGCGACACGCTCGTCGAGCAGGCCGAGCAGGGCGTCGACTACTTCACCATCCACGCCGGCGTGCTGCTGCGCTACGTGCCGATGACCGCCAACCGCATGACCGGCATCGTCTCGCGCGGCGGCTCGATCATGGCGAAGTGGTGCCTGGCGCACCACAAGGAGAGCTTCCTCTACACGCACTTCGAGGAAATCTGCGAAATCATGAAGGCCTACGACGTCGCCTTCTCGCTCGGCGACGGCCTGCGCCCCGGCTCGATCTACGACGCCAACGACGAGGCGCAGCTGAGTGAGCTGCGCACGCTCGGCGAACTGACCCAGGTCGCGTGGAAGCACGACGTGCAGGTGATGATCGAGGGCCCCGGCCACGTGCCGATGCAGCTCATCAAGGAGAACATGGACATCCAGCTCGAGTCCTGCTCCGAGGCGCCGTTCTACACCCTCGGCCCGCTGACCACCGACATCGCGCCCGGCTACGACCACATCACCTCGGGCATCGGCGCCGCGATGATCGGCTGGTACGGCACCGCGATGCTCTGCTACGTCACGCCGAAGGAGCACCTGGGCCTGCCGGACAAGGACGACGTCAAGGAAGGCATCATTACCTACAAGCTCGCCGCGCACGCGGCGGACCTGGCGAAGGGCCACCCGGGCGCGCAGATCCGCGACAACGCATTGAGCAAGGCGCGCTTCGAGTTCCGCTGGGACGACCAGTTCAACCTCGGCCTCGACCCCGACAAGGCGAAGTCCTTCCACGACGAGACGCTGCCCAAGGAGTCCGCCAAGGTCGCGCACTTCTGCTCGATGTGCGGCCCGCACTTCTGCTCGATGAAGATCACCCAGGACGTGCGCGAGTACGCGGCGAAGGAAGGCCTCGACGAGGCCGCCGCGCTCGAGAAGGGCATGGAGGTCAAGGCGGTCGAGTTCGTCAAGCAGGGCGCAGAGGTCTACCGCAAGGTCTGACCCCGGCGCGGGGGGCGAACGTGCACGGGGCGCTTCCGACACGGATCCGCTGGCTCGCCGGCTCGCTGCTGTTGCTGCTCGGCGCGCTTGCCGGCGCCGCCCCGCTTTCGACCGACGTCGAGCACGACGCGCCGATCGGCCGCTCGACGGCCTTCCTGCAGGAAACCGGCGGGCGCCTCGATCTCGCCGGCGCGCTCGCTGCGTTCCGCGCGGGCCGCTTCTCCCCGGGCGATGCCGCGGTACTCAATTTCGGCATCGGCGCCAGGCCTGCGTGGATCCGCTTCGCGGTCGACAACCCGGCCTCCGGGCCGGTGACGCGACAGCTGTCGGTCGAGACGGCCTGGCTCGACCGGGTCGAGGTGCATGTCCTGCATCGGGGCGGCGTGGTGGCCGCGTATCGCGCCGGCGACCGGCTGCCGTTCATGCAGCGGCAGGTGATGAGCCGCTATTTCATGTTCGACCACGCCTTCGCGCCCGGTGCGAGCGAGGTGTTCATTCGCGTGGAAACGCCCGACCCGATGGTCGTTCCCCTGTATTTCGAGAGCCGCGAGGCCTCGCGGCTGCGGCAGATGGAGCAGCAGCTGAGCTACGGTCTCGTGTACGGCTTCCTCATCGCGCTCATCGCCTACAACGCGATCCTCTACGCCAGCCTGCGCACGACGAGCTACCTCTCCTATGCGCTCTATCTGGCGGCGTTCATCGCGATGAACGTCGCGTACACCGGCCACGGCTTCGCCTGGCTGTGGCCCGAGGCGACGCGCTGGCAGCAGTGGTCGAATCCGCTGCTGATGGTGCTCTACGGCAGCGCCGGCCTCCTCTTCGCGATCCGCTTCCTCGACCTGCGCGTGCGCTTCCCGCGTGTCCGGCGCGCGGTCCTCGCGTATTGCGCGGCCGGCGCCGCACTGCTTGCCGCAGCGATCGTCGCCGACAGCCAGAGGCATGCGCTGCTGGTCGCCTTCGCCTTCGTCTTCGTGTTCACCCTGATCATGCCGGTGCTGGGCGTCGCCGCCATGCGCGCGAAGCAGAAGCCGGCGCGCTATTTCCTGCTGGCCGCGTGTGCGGCGATGGCGGGTGCGGTGCTGACGACGCTGGCGACCTGGGGCTTCATTCCGCACAACGCCTGGACCTTCCGCGCGGTCGAGGTCGGCATGCTTGCCGATGCGACCCTGCTCGCGCTGGCGCTCGCCTACCAGTTCCGTATCAGCCACGAGGAGCGCCTGCGCGCGGAGCGGCTCGCGCAACTCGACCCGCTGACCGGGCTCAACAACCGGCGCGCGTTCTACGACCTGACGTCGTCGCCGTGGAGCAATGCGCTGCGCCACGGCCACGACCTCTCGGTCGTGCTGCTCGACCTCGACCGCTTCAAGCAACTCAACGATGTCCACGGCCACGCGCACGGCGACGCCGTGCTGAAGGCGGTGGGAGGCGTGTTGAAGGAAGGCATTCGCCAGGGCGACGTGCTCGCCCGCTGGGGCGGCGAGGAATTCATCGTGCTGCTGCCGGAAACGACCGCCAGGGAGGCGGCCGCGCTGGCGGAACGGCTGCGCGTGGCGATCGCGGCGATGCGCGTTCCGCGCGAAGGCGGCGACACCGCGCTCACCGCGAGCTTCGGTGTCGCCCAGCTCGAGGACCGCGCGGGTACGCTCGATGCGCTGATCGCGCAGGCGGACGCGTGCCTGTATCGGTCCAAGGACGAGGGCCGCAACCGGGTGACCAGCTGTCCGGCGCGGCAACGTCCCGCGCTGCCGGGCATCGAGGCGGCCTCCGAAGCGGTGTAGGACGCGCCGCGTATAATCGCCGGGCGCGCCGACGCGGCGCGCCTTTTTCATGCCCGAACCGCTCCCATGGCCGACCCGACCCTGATCCTGCACGCCCTCATCCTCGGCTTCGTCGAGGGCTTCACCGAATTCCTGCCGATCTCCAGCACCGGGCACCTGATCCTCGCCGGTCAGCTCTTGGGCTTCAACGGCGAGAAGGCGAAGGTGTTCATGATCGCGATCCAGTTCGCGGCGATCCTCGCGGTGGTGTGGGAGTACCGCGCCAGGCTCGGTCACGTCGCGACGACGCTGCACACCGAGCCGGCGTCGCGGCGGCTGGCGGTGAACCTGATGGCGGGCTTCCTGCCGGCGGCGGTGCTGGGCCTCCTGTTCTACAAGGAGATCAAGGGCTACCTGTTCAATCCGATCGTCGTCGCGTCGGCGCTGGTGATCGGCGGCCTGCTGATCCTGTGGGCCGAGCGCCGCAAGCACGTCGTCAGCACCGAGACGGTCGACGACCTCGGCTGGCGTCGCGCGCTCGCGGTCGGCTTCGCGCAGGCGCTGGCGATGATCCCCGGCACCTCGCGCTCCGGCGCGACCATCATCGGCGGGCTGTTCCTCGGCCTGTCACGCAAGGCGGCGGCGGAGTTCTCGTTCTTCCTCGCCATCCCCACGATGTCCGCGGCGACGGCCTACGACCTCTACAAGAACTGGCACCTGTTCGACGCCGGCGACATCCCGCTGTTCGCGATCGGCGGCGTCGCCTCGTTCGCCAGCGCGCTCCTGGCGGTGCGCACGCTGATCAAGTTCGTCAGCCGCCACGACTACACGCTGTTCGCCTGGTACCGCATCGTGTTCGGCGGCATCGTCCTGGCGACCGCGTACTTCGGCCTGGTCGACTGGGGCGTCGACGCCTGAGGCGTCAGCCCGGCTTCGGCGGGTTCTTGTCGAGCTTTCGCTGCAGCGTGCGGCGGTGCATCTTGAGCGCGCGTGCGGTGGCGGAGATGTTGCCGTCGTGCTCGGCGAGCACCTTCTGGATGTGCTCCCATTCGAGCCGCGCCACCGACAGCGGCTCGGGGTTCACCTCGAGCCCGGCGTCGGGCTGGTCGCGCAGCAGTGCGGCGAGGATCTCGTCGGCGTCGGCGGGCTTCGCGAGGTAGTGGCGCGCGCCCAGCCGCACCGCCTCGACCGCGGTGGCGATGCTGGCGTAGCCGGTAAGCACCACGATCGCCGGCGCGGGGTCGCGCGCGGCGAGCCACTCGACGACCTTGAGGCCCGATTCGCCTGGCAGCTTCAGGTCGACGACGGCATGGCTGGGGGAGAAGGCCTCGGCGACCGAGCGCGCCGCGTCGGCGTCGTGGGCCAGCGCGACCTCGAATCCGCGCCTGCCCATCGCGCGTCCGAGGGCTTCGGCAAAGTCGGTGTCGTCGTCGACGACCAGCAGTTTCATCGTTGTCATGGGTTCGGGCTCCAGGGCAGGCGGATGCGCGCACGCGTGCCGCCGCCTTCGCGTTCGGTGAGGGTGAGGCTGCCGCCGTGCCGTTCCAGCGTGGCGTGGGTCAGCGCGAGGCCCATGCCCCAGCCGCGCTCGCCCTTGCTGCTGAACTGCACGTGTCCGGCCTGCGCGCGCTGCTCGGGGGTGAAGCCGGGGCCGCGGTCGGCGACGTCGATGACGAAGGTGTCGCCGTCGACCGTCGCGCTGAACGCGACGTCGTCGGGGGAAACGTCGGCGGCGTTGTTGAGCACGTTGTGCAGCGACTGCTCGAGTCCTTCGGGCGGCGTGAAGCGTCGCGGGTCGGTCGGCAGCTTGACGGCGAGCCGCGCGTCGGGGCGCAGCACCTGCCAGCGTTCGACGCACGCCGCCAGCCATGCGTCGAGCGGCTGCGCGGCCGGCGTGCTGTCGTTGGCGCGCGCGGCGAGCTGGGTGAGGATGGCCTTGCACGCCTGCGCCTGCTTCTCGAGCAGGCGGCAGTCGGCGCCGATGTCGGGGTCGTTGGCGAATTCGCTCGCCAGCTCGTGCGCGGTGGTCTGGATGGTCGCCAGCGGGGTGGCGAGCTCGTGCGCCGCCAGCGCGGCCTGGGTGCCGAGCGCGACGATGCGCTCGTCGCGCAGCTGCCGTTCGCGCAGGTCGGCGAGTTCGCGGTCGCGCGCGCGCAGCCCGGCATGCATGCGGGTGACGAAGAAGGCGATGAGGGCCGCGCTGACGAGGAAGTTGAACCACATGCCGGCGAGGTGCATGCGCGTCGCGGCGACCGGGTCGGCCACCGCCAGCGGCTGGAAGACCACCAGCAGCAGCGCGTAGTAGCCGCCTGCGACGCCGGCGAGCAGCCACACGCAGAACGGACGCAGGCTGATCGCCGCGATGATCACCGGCACCAGCATCAGCGAGACGAAGGGGTTGGTCGCGCCGCCGCTGAAGAACAGCAGCACGGCGAACGCGGTGAGGTCGGCCAGCAGGTGGGCGAGAAACTCCATCTGCGTGACCGGCAGGTCGAGCCGCAGCCGCCACGCGGTGGACAGCGCGAACAGCGCCAGCAGCGCCAGCACCGCGCCCATCGGCACGAGCGGCATGACGATGCCGAGTCCCCAGTGCAGCCAGATGACACCTGCCGCCCAGCCGGCGATCAGCGAGGCCCGCACCGCCAGCAGGCGACCGAGCAGCGCGTGCGCGGGCAGGGTGGAGAGCTGGAGCGGAGCGGGTGCTGGCGGCATCGACGCATTGTAATGCGGGGCCGGCGCGTCCCGGGGGTGCGGCAATTTGTCCAATTGTGCGGGGCGCGCGCAAGGCCTAGAGTTTGATCACGCTCTCCTGCGTATCGACCCTCCTCTCCCGCCGCCCTGGCGGGATTTTTTTTGGCCGCCACGCGTCCGGGGCCAGCGGGCGCAACGGCGGGTGACGCGCAGCGCGCGGCAGGCCGGGACGCGCTCGCGACGGCGGCACCGGGCGAGGCCGCGACCGTTTCCTCGTCTCGGGAGCCGCGCGCTATGCTCGATGCTTTTCGATCCGTCGGCCATGACTGATTCCGCGCGCCGCGCAGGCCACCGCCTGGCGATTCCTCTCTCGATCGCCGCCCTTGCGACGCTGCTCCAGCTCGCGGGCGGCGCCGAGGCCTGGCGCCTGGAGCGCGGGCTTGTCCTGAACGAGCCCTGGCGCCTCGCGACCGGCCAGCTGGTGCATCTCGGCTGGGCGCACCTGCTGATGAACCTCGGCGGCCTCGCCGTCGTCTGGGCGCTGTTCGGCCGCGACCTCGAGGCGCGGCAGTGGGGCGCGGCGATCGTGGCCTGCGGCCTCGGCGTGGGCGCGGGCCTGCTGGGGTTTTCGCCCGGGCTGGACTGGTACGCCGGCTTTTCCGGCATCCTCCACGGCCTGCTCGCCGCCGCCATTGTCGTCCGCGTCTGCCGCCGGCCCGCGCCACTCGACCTGCTGCTGGCCGCCGCACTCGCCGCGAAGCTCGTCCTGGAACAGACTGGCGGCGGCGCAGCGGGAACCGCGCAACTCATCGGTGGCGGGGTCGCCTTCGACGCGCACCTCTACGGGGCGCTGGCGGGTGCGGCCGTGGGCGGCCTCCTCGCGGTGAGGCGGCGTGCGGCGCCGTAGCCGAGCAGCAGCGCGACCAGCCAGGCGCCCGGCGCACCGCCCCCGCCGCCGGACGAGGCTGGCGGCATCGCCGCCGCGGCGCCCAGCGCCAGCGGGGCATTGGCGATGCCGGTCCCGCAGCCGCCTGCTGCGCAATTGGAGCCGTCCGGGAAGGCGGTCACGCTGCCGGCCCCGGTGAGGGCGGCGATCAGCTGTTCGCGCGTGAGGGCGGGACTGCGGCTCAGCACCAGCGATGCGGCGCCGCTCACGTGGGCCGTGGCCATGCTGGTGCCGATCCGCGTGCCGATCGCGCTGTCCTCGAGCGGAACGGTGAGCCCGCGGTCCAGGGTGGAAAGGATGGCGCTGCCGGTCGTGCCGCCCGGTGCGCTGACGGCGACGGCTGCGCCATAGTTGCTGTAGGCCGCGCGGTTTCCGCTGCGGTCGCTGGCGGCGACGGTCACCACCCCGCTGCACGTTGCCGGCGACGACGGCGCAACGGACAGGTCCTGGCCTTCGTTTCCCGCGGCGACGACGACCACCGCGCCGCGCGCGTTGACGTCGTTGATCGCCTCCTGCGTGGCGAGGTCGCACGCCCCGGTCGTTCCCAGGCTGAGATTGATGATCCGCGCCGGGTGCGGATTCGCGGGGACGCCGCCGACGGCGATCCCGGTCGCCCAGCGCATCGCGTCGACGATGTCCGAGGTGTAGCCGCCGCATTTGCCGAGCACGCGCAGCGGCAGGATCGTCCCCGCCCAGTTGATCCCCGCGACGCCCACGCCGTTGTTGGTCGCCGCAGCGACGATGCCGGCGACGTGGCTGCCGTGCCAGCTGCTGGGCCGGGCCTCGCAGTCGAGGGTGGCCTCTTCTTCGCTCACCCAGTCGCCCGGGTCGCTCGCGTCCGGGTCGCGCCCGTCGCCGTCGTTGGCGGTCTGGAATACGCCGGGGCCGTCGGGCGAGATGAAGTCGTAGCCCGGCAGCAGCTTGCCTGCGAGGTCGGCGTGGGCGAACAGCACCCCGGTATCGAGCACCGCGACGGCCACCGCGCCGCCGGTGGTGATGTCCCAGGCGGCCGGCGCGTGGATGCCGTAGTTGACCTGCCCGAGGGTGCTCACCGGCTGCAGGTTCCACTGCTCGGCGAAGCGCGGATCGTCGGGCGCAAGCGTCGGGAACATCCGCCGGTCGGGCTGCGCGTGGACCACGCCCGGCAGCGCAGCCAGCGCGGCGGCGACGGCCTGCACGTCTGCGATCGGCATGGGCCGGGGCAGGCCCAGCACGTCGGCCCCGCCCGACATCGCCCGGAGCCAGACGACGTCGTGGCCGGCCGCGGCGGAAAAAGCGGCCACGCGCGCGCCCGGCTGCGGGGAGGCGGCGGCGTCGGCCAGCAGCGCTGCGCGCATGGAACCGGCCACCCTGACGATGATGCGGTCGGTCTGTTCGGCCTGGGCATGCAGCGGGGTGGCGAGGGCGACCAGCAGGAGCCAGAGGCCGAGGCGAAAACGCAGGCTCGTCATCACGGTTCGAGCGGGGGCGACTGATGGGTCATGCGCCGGTCCTCCTCGACGCGCGCGATCGCCGGATCGTCGGCGAGCCGCTGCAGGACGGCTTCGCGCGCGGCTCCGCCGACCGCGGCTTCGGTGGCCAGGAGATGGCCGCCGCCACCGAGCGCCCGGAGGTAGACCAGCGCGACGCCGGCTGCCCGGGACAGATGCGCGAGTCCCGCCTCGGAGGCGGGGTCGAGACCGCTTCGCGGCGCGGGGACGATCATGATGCGCAGCTCACGGTGCGCTTCCACGGCCGGTGTCTGCGGCATGCCGCAGGCGGACACCGCGAGGGGGGCGGCGAACAGCAAGGCGATCTGCAGGGGGAGGTGTCTCACGGGATCCTTTCACCATCGGGTCGGGCGCGCCTGCCGGCGACGGCCAGCCTGCCGCGCCTGCGCTTGACGTCTGCAGTCTAGACCTTCGTGCGCCACTGCGCCGCAAGGAAAAAGCCCCGTGCGCGAGGCAACGGGGCTATCGTCCTGGCGGGCCGCCCCGGCCCTTAGAACTGCACGTTCAGCCCGACATAGAGCGAGCGTCCCATGCCCGGCACTGCCGTGCCCCACACCGGCACGCCGGCCAGCGTCTGGTTCGGCGGCATGGTGATGCCCTGGCCGACGTAGGCGCCGCCGAGCGGGTAGTAGTAGAGCTTGTCGAAGACGTTCTCGATGCCGAAGTCGAGGCGCGCCGTCTTCCACGCGTAGCTGCTGCGCAGGTTGAGCAGCGCGTACCCCGGGGTTTCGATCTCGTTGCGGATCTCCGAGACGTCGGTCTTGGCGTCGACCAGATGAACCTCGGCGATGTTGGTCCAGCGCTTGTAGTCCTGCGTGAGCGACAGCTTCGCGTTGAGCGGCATGATGTTGTACAGGCTGTCGTCCTCGCCGCTCGTCGTCTCGCCGCGCAGGTAGCTGACGATGCCGCTGGCGGTGAAGTTGCCGAGGCCGGTATTGCGCGCGACGGGGAAATGGCCGGAGACGTCGACGCCGTAGAGCTGCGCGTCCTGGTTGGCGAAGGTGAGGAACACGAACTGGTCGGTCGCCGTCAGGTTGGCGGCGTTGCACAGCGTGCCCGTCGTCATGCTGGTGTCGTCCGGGCCGCAGCGGCGCGCGTTGATGTAGTCGTCGACGTAGGTGTAGAAGGGCGTGACCTTGAAGCCCCAGCGCGCGCGCGCGGCGTCGTGCCAGTCGAAGCTCGCGCTCACGGTGTGCGCGATCTCGGGCTCGAGGTCGAGGTTGCCGACGTAGCCGTTGCCGTCGCCGGCGAGGTTGATCATGTTCATCGCCATGCCGCCGGTCGACCAGGTGTAGCGCTCGTAGAGGTTGGGCGAGCGGGTCTTGCGGGCGTAGCCGAACTCGATGGTCTGCGTCTTGGTCGGCGCATAGCGCGCCAGCGTCGTGACGTCCCAGTTGCGGTCGGTGCGTTCGCGGTCGGCTGCGTTGAAGGCGGCGGCGTCGCCGTCGTAGGCGGCGTTGTAGCCGTCGACCGGGCCGGCGTCCATCTGCACCGTCTCGTGGCGGACCCCGACGAGGCTCAGCCATTTCGGGCTCCACGTCGCCTCCCATTCGGCGAACGCTGCGTAGCGGTCGCGCTCGCCGTCGTTGATGTTGACGAAGGTGTCGGGCGCCATGCCGCCGGTGCCCGAAGGCGGCCACCAGTCGTCGAGGCGGTACTGCTGGAACTCGGTGCCGACGCGCAGCACGTCGCGGCTGGAGAGGTCGATGTCGCCCCTGACGACGGCGCCGAGGTTGTCGCCCTCGGTGTTCATGGGCATGCCGGGCGCCATGCCCATGTACCAGAACGCCTTGTCCTCGAGGAAGTTCATCTCGTGCTCGGTGTGCTCCTGGTAGACGCGCGCGACGAGCTTGCCCCAGTCGTACTGCCCGGTGTAGCCGAGGTTCACCTGGGTGCTGGTGTTCTCGGTCATGTCCATGCGCTGGTTGGGGTACGCCTGGTAGGGGATGTGCTGGTAGCCGAGCTTGAGGTCGACGAGATGATTCTCGTGCTTGAGCGCGAAGCCGAGCGACTGGTTGGTCGACTTGTACTGCGTCGAGCCGACCTCGTCGCCATCGAGCCAGTTGGTCGACTCGTAGAGCGACTGCATGGTCTGGATGAACGCCGGCCCCGCCGGCTTGAAGTCGCCACCGGCGGTGTAGTTGCCGGATTGCGCGCTCGACCCGCTGTAGGTCATGCTGAGCGTCTCGCCGGCGACGGTCGCCGACACGTTGGCGCCGACTGCGTTGCCGTTGCTGCGGTAGAAGGTGCCGACTTCGCCCTTCAGCAGCGTACCTGCGCCGGCGGCGGCGAACTCGGGTGCCGCCGATTCGACCAGGATGGTGCCGCCGATGCTGTCGCCGCCCGAACTCACCGGCGCGATGCCGGCGTACACCGTGGCGGTCGCGACGCTGGTCGGGTCGATGTAGGAGAGCGGCGGGTTCATGTGGTTGCCGCACGCGGAGATCAGGTCCATGCCGTCGACCTTGATGCGCAGGCGGTCGTCGGCGAGGCCGCGGATCACCGGCAGGCTGGAGACGCCGCCGGCGCCCTGCAGGCTCACGCCCGGCACGTCGCGCAGCAGCGACGCGGTGTCGCTGGTGGCGGCACGCATCGTCTTCAGCGCCTCCGCATCCACGCTCACGCTGTTCGGCGCAGCCGCCGGTGCTTCGGGCGAGCCCTCGACGACGACGGTCAAGAGCGGGGTGTCCGACGGGGCGGCGGGCGCGTCGCTCTGCGCGGCGGCGTGGGTCCACAGGGCCGACAGGGCGAGCGAGACGGCGAGGGAAAGCGGTGTTCTGGCGGGAAGCATGTTTTTTTCTCGGGGAGCTGAACTTTTCCCAGTCTAGGCAGGTCACGCGCGGGCGTGAATGCGTCAAATTGACGCATCGCCTTTTTCGCCCGGATTGCTTATCGTTGCGCCTGCGCTCGAAGGAGCGGTTCGCCCGGCGCCCGCCGCGATTCCGTTCCGGGCTTCCACGGAGAACAAGGGATGAAGATGAAAGTGTCGATGCTCGCCGCGCTCGGTGTCCTGGCCATGCAGTCCGCCTGGGCGGCCAACGTCAGCGTGACCGATGTCTGGGCGCGCGCCACCATGCCGGGCCAGAAGGTCAGCGGCGCCTACATGCAGATCGCGTCGGACGCCGACGCGCGCCTGGTCGCGGCCTCCAGCCCCGTCGTGCCGCGGGTCGAAGTGCACGAGATGAAGATGGACGGCGACGTGATGCGGATGCGCGAGGTCAAGGCGATCGAGCTGCCGCGCGGCAAGACCGTGTCGCTCGCGCCAGGCGGCTACCACATCATGCTGATGAACCTGGCGAAGCCGATCGCCGCCGGCGACGTGATCCCGCTCACGCTGGTGATCGAATCCGACGGCAAGCGGCAAACGGTCGAGGTCAAGGCCGAGGCGCGCGCGCCGATGGGCGGCGGCGCCATGCAGCACAACGCGCACTGACCGGGCCTGCCGGGAAAAGGCGGCCTTCGCGCCGCCTTTTTTCTTGGCGTAGAATCCGCCCAAGTCTCAATCCGGAGCCGTCATGACCCCCCTCCATTCCGCCGCCGAGAAGGCCGCCATCCTGTCCGAGGCGCTGCCCTACATCCAGCGCTTCTACGACAAGACCATCGTCATCAAGTACGGCGGCAACGCCATGACCGAGCGCCACCTGATGGAGGCGTTCGCCAAGGACGTGGTGCTCCTGAAGCTGGTCGGCATGAACCCGGTCGTGGTGCACGGCGGCGGCCCGCAGATCGCCGGCCTCTTGCAGCGCATCGGCAAGCAGAGCGAGTTCATCCAGGGCATGCGGGTGACCGACGAGGAGACGCTCGACGTCGTCGAGATGGTGCTCGGCGGCCTGGTCAACCAGGACATCGTCACGCTGATCAACAAGCACGGCGGGCGCGCGGTGGGCCTGACCGGCAAGGACGGCAACTTCATCCACGCCAAGAAGATGCTGGTGAAGAGCAAGGAGAAGGCCGACGAGATGCTCGACATCGGCCAGGTCGGCGAGATCACCAGCATCGACCCGGAGATCATCCAGGTGCTCGACGCGCGCGACTTCATCCCGGTCGTCGCCCCGCTCGGCACCGACACCGCGGGCAACGCCTACAACATCAACGCCGACGTCGCGGCCGGCAAGATCGCCGGCGTGCTGCAGGCGGAGAAGGTCATCTTCATGACCAACACCCCGGGCGTGCTCGACAAGCAGATGCAGCTGCTGACCGGGCTCACGCCGCGCGAGGTCGACGAGCTGATCGCCGACGGCACCATCTCCGGCGGCATGATTCCCAAGGTCGGCTACGCGGTCGACGCGGTGAACAGCGGCGTCAAGTCCGCGCACATCATCGACGGCCGCGTCGAGCACGCCCTGCTGCTCGAAGTCCTGACCCCGGAAGGCGTCGGCACCCTGATCAAGCGCGGCGCCTGAACCGCATCCCCGCGGCCTTGCCCGGCGCCGGGCGGCCGCGTCTTCACGCGCGCCGATTCAAGTCGCGGCAGGAAATGGACGCTATGTACGACCGGGTCCGGTGCCTGCACGCCAGCCGGCCCGCCTTGCCGCGCCCGGGGCGCCGCTGACGGCGGCGATATAATCCCCCCGTCCCGCAAGGGCAAGGGAGCGTCACCGCGAACCGCCGCCCGGCGGCGCCGCGGCAGGAAAACAATGAAGCTTGGAACGAGTTGATGGAATTGCAGCAAGAAGGGGCTGAGCGTCGCCAGTGCGACGTGCTGGTGATCGGGGGCGGGCCCGCCGGGTCGACGGTGGCGCCGTTGCTGGCGGAGAAGGGCTACCGCGTGGTGCTGCTGGAGAAGGCGCGCCATCCGCGCTTCCACATCGGCGAGTCGCTGCTGCCGGCCAACCTGCCGCTGTTCGAACGCCTCGGCGTGGCCGACGAGGTGCGCGCGATCGGCATGGAGAAATGGGCCGCCGAGTTCGTCTCGCCGCATCACGAGATGCCCCAGGTGTTCCAGTTCGGCGAGGCCTGGGACAAGTCGATGCCCCACGCCTACCAGGTCAAGCGCGCCGAATTCGACGACGTCCTGATCCGCAACGCGGCCGCCAAGGGCGTCGAGGTGCACGAAGGCTGCCGCGCGAAGGCGGTCGACTTCCAGGCCGACGACAGCGCGCGGGTGCGTGCCGTCCACGACGATGGCCGCGAGAGCGAATGGCAGGCGCGCTTCGTCGTCGACGCGTCCGGCCGCGACACCTTCCTCGCCAACCGCTTCCAGATCAAGCACCGCAATCCCAGGCACAACAGCTCGGCGGTCTACGGCCACTTCGCGAACGCGGTGCGCCACCAGGGGCGGGCCGAGGGCAACATCACGATCTTCTGGTTCGAGCACGGCTGGTTCTGGTTCATCCCGATGATGAACGACACCACCAGCGTCGGCATGGTGACCTGGCCGTACCACATGAAGACCAAGGGGCCGCGCAGCCTGCAGCAGTTCCTGCTCGACAACATCGCGACCTGTCCCGCGCTGGCGGCGCGCCTCGCGGATGCGCAGCTGATCACCGAGGTCGAGGCGACCGGCAACTTCTCCTACGTCTCGGAGCGCAACCACGGGCCGAACTACCTGCTGCTCGGCGACGCGTACGCCTTCATCGACCCGGTGTTCTCGTCGGGAGTGATGCTGGCGATGAACAGCGGGGTGATCGGCGCCGAGGCGATCGACGCCTGCCTGACGGACCCGGCTGCCGCGCCGGCCGCGCTCAGGCGCTTCGACGCGCAGATGAAGCACGGTCCGCGGGAATTCTCGTGGTTCATCTACCGGGTGACCAATCCGATCATGCGCGACTTCTTCATGGGGCCGAAGAACATCTTCCGCGTCAAGGAGGCGCTGCTCTCGGTGCTCGCCGGCGACATCTTCGGCAGGACGCCGATCTGGCGCTCGGTGACGATCTTCAAGGCGCTCTACTACCTCGCCAACATCGTCCAGCCCCGGCGTGCGTTCATGGCCTGGAAGCGGCGGCGCTTCAACATCCGCCGGGTCGACGATCCGGCCGTGTCGGGCGCGTCGTGACGCTGCAGTTCCACTCCTCGGCGGCGGCGCGGCGCCATACCGGCAGCGAGCTCGGCGGCGCGCTGCTCGGCGCGCAGCTGCCCGAGTCGCCGCCCGGCTGGCCGGTGCAGGCGATCTGCGCGCCGCTGCTCGGCGCCGACATGGCCGCGGTGCAGGAGACCTGGCACCGCGCTAGCCCGGCGCTGCACGGGACGAGCGAGGGGATCGCCTGGCGGCGCTCGGGCGACACCCTGTTCGGCGTGATCAACCTGGACGAGAGCGAATTCGCCGGGACCGCCGGCCGCTCGCCGCTGCAGGCGGCCAGCGAGGCGGCGTACGACCGCATCTTCCGCCTGCTCGACGCGCAGCGGCTGCCCTACCTGTGGCGCGTCTGGAACTACATGGCCGACATCAACGCCGAGACGCACGGGCTGGAGCGCTACCGCCAGTTCAACATCGGCCGCCAGGACGCCTTCCTCGCGCATCGGCGCGGCGCCACCGGCAACGTGCCGGCGGCCTGCGCGATCGGGCTCGCCGGCGGGCCGCTGTCGATCGCCTTCCTCGCCGGGCAGGCCGCGCCGGTCCCGTTCGAGAATCCGCGCCAGGTCAGCGCCTACCACTATCCGGCCGAATACGGTCCGCGGGCGCCGACCTTCTCGCGCGCGGCGCTGGTCCACCCGCCCGGCCAGGAGATCCTGTTCATCTCCGGCACCGCCAGCATCGTCGGCCACCGGACGGTGCATCCCGACGACGTCGCCGGCCAGTGCCGCGAGACGATGGCCAACATCGCGGCGCTCGTCGACGCGGTCAACCGCGGCGCGCGCTCGCAGCCCTTCACCCTCGACGAACTGGTCTACCGCGTGTACGTGCGCCATGCCGCCGACTTCCCGCGGATCCGCGACACGCTCGCGCCGCGGGTCGGCGCGGCGGAGGTGCGCTACCTGCAGTCCGACATCTGCCGCGCCGAGCTGCTGGTCGAGATCGAGGCGATGGCCTCGCATCCGCTGGGACAGGACTGATGAGGCCGGCGAAGACAGCGGCCGGGATGCCGGCCGGCGTGAGCGCATGATCGCCTGTCCGGTGTCGCGCAACCCGCTGTGGAGCGCCTACGAAACCTTCGCCATGGTCGTCGGCCTCGGCGCGCTCGCCGCCATGTGCCTGGTCTGGCTGCCGTTCGCGATGCTGCTCAAGCCGCTGCTGCCGCGCCGCATCGGCCAGCCGCTCGGGCGGGCGGCGATTTCCGCCGGTTTCCGCGGCTACCTGCGGCTGCTGTCGCTGCTGTGCGCCGCGCGCTTCGAGCTGTCCGAACTCGACCGCCTGCGCGACCAGGGGCCGCTGATCGTCGCGGCGAACCATCCCTCGCTGCTCGACGCGGTGATGATCGTCTCGCGGCTGCCGAACGCCGTGTGCGTCATGAAGGCGAGCCTGCTCGACAACGTGCTGTTCGGCGCGGCCGCGCGGCTCGCGCGCTACATCCGCAACAACGCGCCGCTCGAGATGATCCTGTCCGCCCGCGAGGAGCTGCGGCAGGGCGCGCAGGTCGTGATTTTTCCGGAGGGCACGCGCACCACGCACTTCCCGGTCGACGCCTGCCAGTCGGCCGTCGGCCTGCTGGCGCGGCGCGCCGGCGTGCCGGTGCAGACGCTCATCATCGAGTTCTCGACGCCCTACCTCGGCAAGGCCTGGCCGCTGCTGCGCCGCCCGGTGCTGCCGCTCTCCGCCCGGGTCCGCCTCGGCCGCCGCTTCGAGGTGCCGACCGACGTGCCCGCCTTCGCCGCCGAACTCGAGGCGTATTTCCACGCCGAGATGGGCGGCAACCCGCCCGCGGATGCCTGAAGCCATGCCGCGCGCCTCGTCGAGCCATCTCGTCCTCATCCCCAGCTACAACCCGGGTCCGCGCGTGCTCGACACCGTGCGGGCGGCGCGCGCCCGGTGGACGCCGGTGTGGGTCGTCGTCGACGGCAGCACCGACGGCACCGGCGCGCAGCTGCAGGCCATGGCCGCCGACGATCCCGGCCTGCGTGTGATCGTGCTGCCGGAAAACCGCGGCAAGGGCGCGGCGGTGCTCGCCGGCATCAGCGAGGCCGCCGCCGCCGGCTACACCCACGCGCTGACCATGGACTCCGACGGCCAGCATCCGGCCGAGCTGATCCCCGCCTTCATGGCGGCGTCCGAAGCCGACCCCGGCGCGATGATCCTCGGCAAGCCGGTGTTCGGCCCCGAGGCGCCCGCGCTGCGCGTCAACGGCCGCAAGGTGTCGAACGGCTGGGCCAACCTGGAGACGTTGTGGATGGGCATCGGCGACTCGCTGTACGGCTTCCGCGTCTATCCGATCGCGCCGCTCGCACGCATCATGCGCGGCAACCGCTTCATGCGCCGCTTCGACTTCGACCCCGAGGCCGTCGTCCGCCTGTGCTGGGCCGGCGTGCGGCCGGTCAACCGCGACGCGCCGGTGCGCTACCTGTCCGCCGAGGAAGGCGGTGTCTCGCACTTCAAGTACCTGCGCGACAACACCCTGCTCACCTGGATGCACGCGCGGCTGTTCGTCGGCTTCGTGCTGCGCCTGCCGCTGCTGATCGGGCGGCGGCTTCTCAAACCCGCTTCGTGACTTTCCCATGACCGACAAACCTTCCCGCCAGGCCGCGCTCAAGGCCGACGACCCGCGCCTCGCCGCCTATTTCGCCAACGAGGACGAGCGCCGCGCCGTCACCCGCGAGCTGTTCGACCATGCCGCGCCCGGCTACGACCGCGCCGAGGGGCTGACCGCGCTCGGCAGCGGCGCCTGGTACCGCCGCGAGGTGCTGCGCCGCAACGGCCTCGAGCCCGGCATGTCGCTGCTCGACGTCGCCGCCGGCACCGGGCTGGTGACCGTCGCCGGCCACGAACTGGTCGGCCCGCAGGGGCGCGTGATCGCGCTCGACCCGTCGCCCGGCATGCTCGCCGAGCTGCGCAGGAAGGTCGATGTCGAGACCATCGAGGCCTACGCCGAAGCGATCCCGCTGCCCGACGCCGAGGTCGACTTCGTGTCGATGGGCTACGCGCTGCGCCACGTCGGCGACCTCGACCGCGCGTTCGCCGAATACCTGCGCGTGCTGCGCCCCGGCGGCCGCGCCTGCATCATGGAAATCGCCCGGCCGGCGAGCCGGCTCGGGCGCGCGGCGCTGCGCTTCCACATCGGCGTCGTCGTGCCGGTGCTCGCGCGGCTCACGCGCAGCCAGGCCGAGGTCAAGCGGCTGTGGGAGTACTACGGCGACACCATCGAGGCGGCGATCGAGCCCGAGCGCATCCTCGACGCGATGCGCCGCGCCGGCTTCACCGACGTNNCGTGAACACCACCGAAACCTTCCTGATCGCGATGGCGATCATCTTCACCGTGCCGTGGCTGGTGTGGCGGATCGGGAGGACGGACTACTTCGCGCCGCTGGTGGTGGTGCAGATCATCGCCGGCATCCTGCTCGGCCCGGGCATCCTCGGGCACGCCTTCCCGGACGCCTACGCCTTCGTCTTCAACCCCGCGGTCGTGCAGGCGCTGAACGGCATCGCCTGGTGGGCGGTGATGCTGTTCGTGATGATCGCCGGGATCGAACTCGACCTGAAGAAGGCCTGGGCGCACCGCCGCGAGTCCGGGATCACCGCCGGCCTCGCGCTCGGCACCCCGCTCGCCTTCGGCTGTGCGGCGGCCGCGGTGCTGCTTCCGTTCGACGGCTGGATCGGGTCGCGGGCGATGAGCTGGCAGTTCCTGCTCGGCGTCGGCATGGCGTGCGCGGTGACCGCACTGCCGATCCTCATTCTTCTCATGGAGAAGCTCGAGGTGCTGCGCCAGCCGATCGGCCAGCGCATCCTGCGCTACGCGAGCCTCGACGACATCGCGATCTGGGGCGTGCTGGCGCTGATCCTGATGGACTGGGAGCGGGTCGGTCGGCAGCTCGCCTTCCTCGCCGCGTTCGCCGTGATCGGCTACCTGTTCCGCCGGCTGATGCGGCGCATCGCCGAGAACGACCGCTGGCACGTCGCGCTGGTGTGGCTCGCGGTGTGCGCGTTCGGCGCCGACTGGGCGGGCCTGCACTTCATGGTCGGCGCCTTCCTCGCCGGCGCGATCATGGACGCCGAGTGGTTCGACCAGAAGAAGCTCGACCAGCTGCGCCACCACGTGCTGCTGGTGCTGATGCCGGTGTTCTTCCTGTCGACCGGCCTCAGGACCGACTGGAGCGTCGGCGGCGAGGCGGTGTTCGCCGCCGCGGCGCTGCTGCTGGCGGCCTCGGTCGCCGGCAAGCTCGCCGGCGTCCACCTCGCCGGGCGCATCCTCCGCTGGGCGCCCGGCGAGGCGGCCATCGTCGGCTGGCTGCTGCAGACCAAGGCGCTGATCATGATCATCTTCGCCAACATCCTGCTCGACCGCGCGATCATCACCAGCGAGACCTTCACCGCGCTCTTGCTGATGGCGGTCGCGAGCACCATGCTGACGGTGCCGATGGTCGCGCCGAAGCTGGCGCGGCTGCGCGCGCTGGTGCTGCGCGCCGCCTAGCGGCCGGGCTGCGTCAGATCAGCGCGCCGTTGATCGAGATCACCTGCCCGGAGATGTAGCCCGCCTGCTCGGACGCCAGGAAGCCGATCAGGTCGGCGACCTCCTCGGGCCGGCCGGCGCGCTGCATCGGCACCAGCTTCTTCACCGTCTCGGCGTCGAACGCACCCTCGCTCATGTCGGTCGCGATGACCCCCGGCGCCACCGCGTTGACGGTGATGCCGCGGCTCGCCAGTTCCAGCGCCAGCGACTTACTGGCCGCATGCAGCGCGCCCTTCGCCGCCGAGTAGTTGACCTGGCCGCGGTTGCCGGCGATCGCGGCGACCGACGACACGTTGACGATGCGGCCCCAGCGGGTGCGGAGCATCGGCAGCGTCAGCGGCTGGGTGACGTTGAAGAAGCCGTTCAGCGAGACGTCGACCACGCGGTCCCACTGCTCGCCGCGCATGCCGGGGAACACCGCGTCGGCGTGGATGCCGGCGTTGTTGACGAGGATCTGGATCGCGCCGCCGTCGAGCAGCGCCTCCAGCGCTGCGGCGGTCGCGGCGCGGTCGGTGACGTCGAAGGCGACCGCCTCGGCGCTGCCGCCGGCGTCGCGGATCGCTGCGGCGACCGCGGTGGCGCGGTCGAGACCGCGGTTGGCGTGGACGATGACATGGTGGCCGTCGGCGGCGAGGCGCCTGCAGATCGCGGCGCCGATGCCGCCGCTGCCGCCGGTGACGAGCGCGCGTTTCATGCGGGGTTTCCTTAGAGGGCCTCGGCGTCGAGCACGACGGCGGCGCGGCCTTCGAGCAGGCAGCGGCCGTCGCCGGTGACCGAGAACTGGTAGAGGATGTGGTTGCCGTCGCCCGACAGGCGCTCGGCGCGCACCTCGAGCGGGCCGGCGACGTCGTCGAGGCGGGCGGCGTGCAGCGTCACGCTGCGCACGCTGGCCAGATAGCCCTGGCGCGGCGGCGCGTCGTCTCCGGCGATGAGGGCGCCGTGCACCGCCATCGCCTGCGCGGCGTACTCGATGCCGGCGGCGGCGCCGAGCCGCCCGTCGGCGCGCAGCGGATTGCGCGCATCGGCGTGGCTCGCGGCGCTGCACGCGATCGCCGTTTCCGACCATTCCATCACCGCGTCGAGCAGGCACATGTCGCCGTGGTGCGGGATGTGCGCGGCGATCCAGTCGCGATTCAGCACGGCTGCAGGTCGGCCGCGAGCTGCATCGGCGGCAGGTAGTCGAGCGTGACGGCGCCGGCTTCGCCGCGTGCGATCCGCGCGAGCAGCGGCAGCGCGCGCATCGCCGGGATGCCGCCGCGCAGCGCCTCGAGCGCGGCATCGGCGAGCGGCTCGGCGGGGTCGGAGGTCGCGGCGACGTCGAGCCGCGCCAGCGAGCGCGGGCCGCGTTCGGGACCCAGCAGCAGCGCGACGCCGGCGCAGTCGGGGGTGTCGCGCCAGGCGTGCAGCGGCTCCGGGTATTCGCCGTCGTAGGCGATCAGCAGCACCGGCTGGCGTTCGAGCGCGACCTGCGCGAGGGCGTCGAGCAGCCCCGCGCCGAAGCTCGCGTCGTACGCGCAGAGCACCTGGCACGGCGCCATCGCGCCGGTGGCGATGCCCCAGTAGCCGGCGGCGGCGTTGTGCACCGAGTTGTGGAAGCGCGTCGGCGAGATCTGGCGGTCGTCGGTCGCCAGCTGCTCGCACAGCGCGTGGCAGTTGTGGCCGTCGGCGCCCGAGGCGGTGAACACCGTCGAAAGCAGGGAGGCATCGGCGCCGGCGGCCGCCTCGAGGCCGATCGCCAGCGTCAGCTTGACGATGCGGCTGGCGCGCCGGCGTTCCGCCGGCGGCAGCAGCGCCGGCGGCGGCAGCACCGAGGGCGCGGCGGCATACGGCGCCTCGCCGCGCAGCACGGCGCGCGCGGCCGGCCAGTCCGGCAGTCCCGGGGCGAGGAAGCCGACGCCGTCGATCCAGGCGGTGAGCGTGCTCATGCGGCGAGGCCGAAGACGAGGGCGCAGTTGCTGCCGCCGAAGCCGAAGGAATTCGAGAGCGCGTGGCGCACGCGGCCGCGCCGGGTCTCGAGCAGGTACTGCACCGGGATCGCCGGGTCGGGCGTCGCCGTGCCGGGGCTGCCGGGCAAGAGGCCGTCGGTCAGCGCGAGCGCGCAGATCGCCGCCTCGACCGCGCCGGCCGCGCCCAGCGTGTGGCCGGTCGCGCCCTTGGTCGACGAGCACGCCACGCGGTCGCCGAACAGCGCCGAAACGGCGCGGCCCTCGGCGGCGTCGTTGGCCGGGGTCGCGGTGCCGTGCAGGTTGATGTAGTCGATGTCGGCCGGCGCGAGCCCGGCCGCTTTCAGTGCGGCCTCCATCGCGAGCCGGGCGCCGAGCCCTTCCGGGTGCGGCGACGACATGTGGTAGGCGTCGCTCGATTCGCCGGCGCCGAGCAGCAGCACCGAGCCGGGCGCGGCGTGCGTCGCGCGCTCGAGCAGGGCGAAGCCGGCGCCCTCGCCGATCGAGATGCCGTCGCGCGCCGCGTCGTAGGGCCGGCACGGTTGCGGCGAGGTCAGCTGCAGCGAGGCGAAGCCGTAGAGCGTGGTCAGGCACAGCGTGTCGACGCCGCCGACGACGGCGGCGTCGATCATGCCGAGTTCGATCTGGCGGGCGGCGGCGGCGAACACCTTGGCGCTCGACGAGCAGGCGGTCGAGATCGCCATCGCCATGCCTTCGAGGCCGAAGTAGTCGCGGGTGAACGCGGCGAGCGAGAAGGAATTGTGGGTGGTGCGGTAGCGGAAGTCGCCGGGCAGCGCGCCGGTCACCGGGTCGCGCCGCCGGTAGGCGAGCTCGGTCTCGAGGATGCCGGAGGTGCTGGTGCCGAGGAACACGCCGACCCGGGTGGTGCCGTAGCGGGCGACGGCCTCGCGCACGCGGTCGGCGAAGCCGTCGGTCTCCAGCCCCCTCTGCACCAGGCGGTTGTTGCGGCAGTCGTAGTCGGCGAGCGCCGCGGGCAGGCGCTCGTCGTCGACGCCGGCGACCTCGCCGACCCAGGTGTCGAGCTGTACCGTCTCGAACGCGCACGGCGCGAGCCCGCTGCGGCCGGCGCGCAGGGCGTCGCGGGTGGCGTCGAGCCCGCGCCCGAGGCAGGTGGTCGCGGTGTAGGCGGAGAGGAGCAGCGGGGTCAAGCCGGGACGTCTCGGGTGAAAGCCGCGATTTTAACAGAGCGCCCCGGCGCGCCTTGCCGCGCGGGCCATTGCCTTCCGGACGCGCGGCGGATTGGGCGAGGCGAACGGCGCCGCGTGGGAGCGCGCTCGCAGTGGCGCCCCTGACCGGCTGTTCCAGAGCGCCCCGCCGCTGTCGCCGCGGAGGCCGTGCCTTCCTGCGCGGCCATGCCAAACGATGGTCATATGGCGCAGCAAAGTTCGCGGTCCGGTCGTCGGCCGTGCGTTTGGCAATGCACGCATCCAGCGTGCGCAATCAATCCGTGGCTAGCCGGACAGGCGCACGATTTGAAGCGTATCGACAGTCTCCTCGGCACCGGCAAAGGCCGATAAGACCACGACCCGCTCGCCAGGCCGGGCCGGGGTGTGCGCATAGAGCCAGTCTTGCGCCCGTGCGATTCGGGTTTGCGCGTCGGCAAGGGCGGGCACATGGAGGGGGGACACGCCCGAAACGAGCGTAAGACTGAGGTGCACGCTCGCGGAATCCGTCAGCGCCACGATCGGTGCTCGCGGCCGGAAGCGGGCAATGGCGGCGGCCTGCGACAGGCTTTGCACGTGAACGACGATCGCCCGGGCGTCGATTTTCTCGGCAAGCTGACACGCGGCGAAGCCGATTGCCTCGTCAACCGCTACGGCGCCACTCGCACGCAGCCGGGCCTTCGCCATGGGCGCCGCGTACTCGGCGTTCGTCGCCGCGATCACGCGTCGCAGCATATTCACGGTCGCCACCGGATTGCGTCCGATCGCGCTCTCCGCGGAGAGCATCACGGCATCCGTCCCGTCCAGAACGGCGTTGGCAATGTCGGTGACTTCCGCGCGGGTCGGGCGCTCATGTTCGACCATCGATTCGAGCATCTGCGTTGCCGTGACCACCGGACGGCCCCTGGCATTCGCCGCGGCGATGATGCGTTTCTGCACCAGCGGGATCTCTGCGAGGTTTGTCTCGACCCCCAGATCTCCGCGCGCGACCATGATGGCGTCGGCGGATTCAATGATCGCATCCAGCCCCTTCAGGGCACGGCGCTTTTCGATCTTGGCCATCAGCAGAGGCTGATACGCGCCGCCGAGAGCCGCGCGCACACGCACCAGATCGTCGGCATCTTGAACGAATGACACGCCGATCCAGTCGATCGCCTGCGATGCCGCAAAGGCAAGGCCGAGCCGGTCGGGCTCGGTGGGGATGAGCGCCGGCAGGTCCATCTCCGGTACGTTGACACCGGAGCCGGAACGCACCGTGCCGCCCGCGCGCACTTCGCACTCAACGCGACCAGCGGTGACCGCTTTCACCAGAAGCTCGACCGCGCCATCGGACAGATAGACGGATTGCCCGACTCGAAGCGCGTCCAGCAGCGCGCGCTCATCGAGCGGAAGATAATCCGGGGCGCCGGCCGATTCGGCCAGATGTACCCGGACGCCATCCTGCAGTTTCAGCGAGCCGCCATGGAGTTCACCGAGGCGGAATTTCGGTCCTGGCAAATCGGCCAGAATGCTCACCGGGCGAGCCAGGTTTCGGCTGACGGCGCGCACCTGCTGGATGCGCCGCTCGTGATCCTCATGGGTGCCGTGCGACATATTGATGCGCGCGACGTCCATGCCTCCGCGGATCAACCCTTCCACCACGCCCGGCCTGTCCGTCGCTGGTCCCAATGTGCAGATGATCTTGGTGTGTTGCCACGAATCGATCGTCATCAATACTCCATGAAAGTCGGACTCACGGTGAAATTCGACCTCGGTTCGAGCCCGATGCGTCCTGACGTCGCGCTCGACCGGGATGGTTGCAAGACATCTCGCCAGCGCCGTGTCGCGGCTCAATGGCGGAACAATCGGGGGTTGTGCTCGACAAATTTGCCGATCCAGACTTCGATGAAAGAACGTTCACCGCGTTTCATGTACCACCCGCCCAGGGCGCTGATTGCAAGGGCCCCCAGCGCATTGACGATCATGTCCCACATCGTGTCGGTCAGGCCCGAGGGGTCGCCGAGCATGGGCTTTTGCATATTGCTGCCAACGATCTGGTCCATCGCGAATTCAAATATCTCCCACAGCGTGCCGACCGTCACGGCGAACAGAAACGCGAACAGGGCCATGAAACGCGGGCGCATATGAATGTCGATGCGTTCGTCTGCATTGAGCACATAGATCAGCAGAAAACCGAGAATTCCCATCAACAGTCCGGAACTGGTGTGCAGGGCAATATCCCACCACCAGAACCGCATGTAATAGCTGTGGATTTCCCCGAGGAACAGGGCCGCGAACACGAACAGCACAGCGAGCACCTGAAACTCGGGCGGAATATGCACCCGGAACCGACGGCCGATCACGATGGGCAAAAACATGATCGCCATGATCGCCACCACCAGAAACGCGTTCATCCACTGTCTCTCGCGGAATACCAGCAGCAGTTCCACCGCCATGACGGCCTGGAGGGCAATCAGAATCCTCCGGTGGATGCGTGCCGGCAAATCAGCCGTGTCTTTTTCGGGGACTGGAGGTGGGGAGAGGCTGTCCATTCTGCTCGATACCTGTTGGGGAATGACCGGCATGCGACACGTCTGCTGCGTGTTCCGATATTTCACAAGGCCATGTTTATGGTATCCGGGTATTGCCCCCGGCAGCCTGCATATTCGGCCCTGAAACGTCCAATGCCACGGGACGGGGTGACGAAGGGCCTACGTAACTGCTCGCCGTCGCCTGGACGGGCATCGAGCCAGGCGAGACATTCTGGGTTTTTGTGTGGTTGAACTGGACTATCCGCCGGCCATGCTACCGAGGTGGGCGGAGAAACTTCATTTCGACCTTGTTGTGATGGGAAAGCATGGCGACCGACTGGGCAGCCAAACACGTTCTGCACAACAGCGCTTGCGACGTACGCTCGGGGAGTGAGCCTCGACCGGTTGCAATGGCCGAGCAAGAGCCAGTCGGATGCCCCAGCGCCGGCCTCTACGCATCACGCCCGCCCGCCTGAAACAGCCGCCAATAGGCAAGAGTCACCCTCCAATCAGCCACTAGGCAGACTGGCCCTGCGGGCGTGCTTGCGTCACGCCGGGGCGGCGTCGGCCAGCGTCACCGGCCGCAGGCGCTGCGCGGCGAGACGTTCCAGCAGGCGCGGCAGCACCGCGAGGATCACCGGTTCGCCGTCCGGCGTGCGGGCGGCGTGGCCGTCGTGCAGCAGCAGGATGTCGCCCGCGCCGAGTCCGCGCGTGAGTCGCGCGAGCACGACCTCGGGCCGGCCTTCGCGGGTGTCGTACGCGCGGCGTGACCAGGCGGCGAGCCGCAGGTCGAGCCGGGCGAGCACCGGGTCGAGGAAGGGGTTGCGCAGGCCGGCCGTGGCGCGGAAGAAGCGCGGCGCCTGGCCGGTGAGGTCGGCCAGCGTCGCCTGCGCGGCGGCGATGTCGGCCCGGAGGCGCCCGGGGCCGAAGGCGGAGAAGGCGTTCGAGTGGGCGTCGCCGTGGTTCTCGACGCGGTGGCCGCGGGCGACGATCTCGCGGCACAGCGCCGGGTTGGCGCGCGCGCGCCGGCCGATGCAGAAGAAGCTGGCGCGCACGCCGGCGGCGTCGAGCAGGTCGAGCACCCGCGGGGTGACGTCCGGGTCGGGACCGTCGTCGATGGTGAGCGCGATCTCGTTGCGCGCGGCGGCGGCTTCGGGCAGGCGCGTCAGGTTGGCGCCGAGCAGCGTCGAGCGCGGCAGCAGGCCGGCGACCGTCAGCACCGCGTGGTTGGCGGCGAGCGCGCCGAGCGCCCACGGCCAGGCGGCGGGGACGGCGAGCGTGCCGAGCGCGGCGGCGCCGTGCAGCGCGAAGCTCGCCTTGATCGCGGGGGAGGGGGTCCAGGGGCGCGGCATGTCAGGCGGAAAAATACCCGAGATCGAGGAAGTCCGCCCACAGGCGTTGCCACGTCGGCCACGCGTGCCCACCGGGGATGCTGCGGCGCGCAGCCGGCGGGAAGCGCCCGGCGAGCGCCTGCATGCCGTGGGCGAAGCGGTCCTCGGTGCCCCAGCCGACGAACGCCGGCAGCGCGGGCGGCGCCTTGAGCCAGTTCCAGACGCGGACTTCGGGGTCGGCGAGCGCATCGCGCGTGGGCTGCCAGGCGTCTATGCCGCCGGCGCCCGCGATGGCGTTGAGGGTGAGGCGGCTGCCGGGGTAGGGCGCGATCAGGCACAGGCCGTCGACCGAGTCCGGCGTGTCGGCGGCGTGCGCGAGCGCGACGAGGCCGCCGAGCGAGATGCCGCCGAGCCATGTCCGGCGATAGCGCCGGCGCGCCGGCGCGAGGATCTGCGCCTGCAGCGCGTCGAGCGGGGCGCTGCCCGCGACGGCGTCCACGCCGAGGTCGACGGCGACGAGGTCGAGCGCGATGCCGCGCCGCGCGACCGCGTCGAAGCAGCCCGCTTCGGCGAAGTCCTCGGCCCGCATCTGCGCACCCGGCAGCAGCACCATCAGGTCGGGCGCCCCGGCCTCGTGGCGGACCGTGCGCAGCGCGCTCATCGGCGCGTGTCCGCTGGCGCGAACGCCGCGGACAGCAGCAGCGCGAGCAGCACGCCGGGGCCGACGGTGACGCCGATGGCGTGCAGCACCGGGACCGAGGACAGCGCGAGCGTGCCGAAGCCGATGGCGGTGGTGGTCGCCGCTACCGCCATCGAGGTCAGGGTGCCGGCGTCGTGCGTCGCGCCGGCGGCGAGGCGGTCGAAGAACAGCGCGTAGTTGGAGCCGACGGCGACGATCAGCAGCATGCCGACCAGGTGCAGCAGGTGCAGGCGCTCGCCGGCGAGATGCAGCCCGGCGATGACGATCGCCACCGACAGCACCAGCGGCAGCAGCACGCCGGCCAGCCGCCGCGGCGAGCGCAGCGCGGCGAGCAGCAGCAGGGCGATCGCGACGAAGCCCGCCGCGGAGAGCCAGGCGGCCTCGCCGATGTAGTCGCCGTAGAGCGCGTCGAACTCGCCCTTCATGTCGACGAACAGCACGCCGCTGCCGGCGAGCGCGGCGCGCACCGCGTCGATCGGAAGCTCCGCGCCGTGCGCGCCGCCTGCGGGCCGCAGCGGCAGCAGCACGCTCCAGCCTGCCGCGCCCTCGAGCAGCAGCGAGTCGACCACGAGCGCGAGCCCGGTGCCCTCGAGCGCGTCGCGGCCGAGCAGCGGCTGGCGGCGCGCGGCCTCGACGTCGGCGAGGAAGGGGTCGAGCCTGGCGGCCGACAGCGGCGAATCGGCGAGCGCAGCCGCCAGGCGCGGGCGCAGGGCCTCGGCCGTCGGCAGGCTCGCGCGGCGGGCGGCCTGCGTCGCGGCGCTCGGCAGGAATCGCGCCGGGCTGTCGTAGCCGCCGATCACGCCGTCGGCGACCAGCCGGTCGAGCCGCTGCCCGGCGCGCTCGGCCGCGGCGAGCGCGGTTTCGCGGTCGGGCGCGGTGACGACCGCCAGGTAGCGCGCGTCGGGGGCGCCGAGGTCGGCGCGCAGGCGGGTGTCGAGCGCGGCGTCGGCCTCGCTGGTGGTGGAGAGCGCCGACAGGTTGGGCAGCCACAGCTGCTCGCGCTGGAGCGCGAGATGGACGACGGCGGCGAGCGCCAGCGCGAGCACCGGCCAGCGCAGCCGGCGGGCGTGGCGCAGCGCGCCGGAGAGCACGGCGTCGGCGCGTCCGGACAGCGTGACGCCGCGCGCGGGGCCGGCCAGCCGCGGCAGCACGAAGCGGGTCACGAGCGCCGCGGTCAGCACGCCGGCGAGCGTGTAGAGGCCGAGCTGGGCGAGGCCGGGAAAGCCGGAAAACAGCAGCGCGCCGAAGCCGAACACCGAGGTCAGCACGCCGAGCCGGATCGTCGGCCAGTAGCGCTGCCGCCAGCCGTCGACGCCGAGGCGGCCCGACTGCACGAAATAGTAGATCGCGTAGTCGACGGCCTCGCCGATCAGCGCCGCGCCGAAGCCGACGGTGATGCCGAACACGGTGCCGAAGGCGAGGCTCACCGCGACGACCCCGGCGAGCGCGCCGCTGGCGACCGGCAACAGGCTCAGCGCGAGCAGCCGCGGCGAACGGTAGACGAAGAACAGCACGGCAACGATCGCGCCGAGGCTGATCGTCGACAGCCGCGCGACCTCGGCCCGGATCGTGTCGCGCGCCTTGACGGCGAACAGTCCCGGGCCGGAGAGCTGCAGGTCGAGCGATTCGGCGCCGTGCACGGCGGCGAACTGCTCGCGGATCAGCGCGATCGCGCGTTGCTGGCCGTCGGTGTCGGAGCCGAGCGCGCGGGTCTGCACCAGCAGCAGCGCGCGCGCGCCGTCGCGCGAGGCCCAGACGCCCTCGACGCTGTCGGGCTCGGCACCGGCGTTGAGCCCGCCGAGCAGTTCGACCAGTTCGCCGGTCGGGTCGCGGGTCAGGAAGGGCTTGAGCAGCAGCCCGGCAGGCGAGGCGAGCAGGTCGATGCTGTTCGACACCGCAGCCGCGAGGCCGGCCTCGGTGAAGCGCTCGGGCGTCACCGCCGGGCTCAGCAGGTAGCGGTGGGCGAACAGGAAGTCGCGCTCGGCGTCGTGGCTGCCGGCGTCGCCGTTCTGCACCGCGACGAATTCGGGCAGCGCGGCGAGGCGCTGCTGCAGCGCGCGCGACGCCGCGGCGCGCGCGGTCGCGTCGCCGCCCTCGACGGCGAGCATCAGCAGGCGCGAGACCGCGCCTTCCCTGAGCTGGTCGACCAGCACCTGCTGCTCGGCGCTCGGCCGCGCCGGCAGGAAGAAGGAGATGTCCGCCGAGAAGCGGCTGTTCCAGACGATGGCGGCGCCCGCCAGCATGGCGAGCAGCCACAGCAGGAAGGTGCGTCCTGCGGTCAGCCTCATGGCCGTTCGAGGGGCTCGATGCTGAGCTCGGAGCGGTCGCCGTCGGCGAGCAGGTATTCGATGCTGCGGATCTGGTCGCCGCTGCCGTTGACGGTGATGCGCTGCAGCAGCGCGGCGATCCGGCGCTCGCTGGGCGACAGCGTGAGCACCCAGTTGTCGGCGTCGCCCGACAGCGCCAGCGCGTAGTTCCGCTCGAGCGCCTCGCGGTTGCCCGCGAGGGTGTTGCGGATGCTGTCGACGAAGGCGAGCGCCTCGGGCTGGTTGGCGAGCCTGATCGTGACCCTGCGCGTGCCGCGCTCGAAGGCGAGCGTGTCCTTGTCGAGCAGCACGGTTTCCGGCTGGGGCGTCAGCGTGCGCTTTTCCAGCCGGTCGGGCGCGGTGTAGGTCATCTCGCCGGTGGCGACGAGCGGCCGGTCGAGCACCGCGAGATAGCGCTTCTCGACGAACTTGGCGCGCCCGCCCTTGTGCTGGGCGAGGTCGGCGAGCAGCCGGTCGACGTCGAAGGCGGCGTGCGCGGCGGTCGCGAGGCTTGCGAGCGCGAGGCCGGAGAGCAGGTGTCGGATCATGGCTTGTCCTGCCAGAAGTCGAAGAAGTTGAACCAGTTGTACGGCGCCTGCCGGCAGAACCGCGTCAGGCAGTCGGCGTAGCGCTGCATCGCGGCGGCGATGGCGGCGTCGCGTTCGCCGCGCGGCGTCGCCGAGAAGTCGGCGAGCGGGACGAAATGCAGCTGGTAGCGGTTGCCGCCGAGGTAGAGCCCGGCCATGAAGAACACCGGGCGCTTCAGCATCGCCGCCAGGCGCCAGGGGCCGAGCGGAAACGGCGCGGCCTCGCCGAGGAAGGGCAGGGCCACGGTGGGGTCGTCGCCGAGCGAGCGGTCGGCCAGCATGCCGACGAGGTAGCCCGCGTCGAGTCTGTCGCGCGCCTCGAGCATCGACTCCATGCGGCCGAGCGGGATGATGTCCTGGGTCGCCTGCGGGTTGATCGCCTCGAGCGTGGCGTTGATCTTGCGGGCGTTCTCCTCGTACATCAGCATCGCCACGCGGAGCCCGGCCTGGCCGCGGCCGGCCGCGCGCAGCACCTCGAAGCTGCCGAGGTGGGCGCCGATCAGCAGGGCGCCCGGCTGGCGGGCGAGCGCTGCGTGCAGCGCGTCGGCGCCGACGACTTCGAGGTCGAACAGGTCGAAGCGCGCGTTGAGCAGGTAGATGCGGTCGTGGATGGTGGTCGCGAAGCTCAGCACGTGGCGGTAGCCGTCGGCCCAGTTCGCCCAGCGGCCGAGCGCGCGGTTCAGGTAGGCGCGGCTGGCGCGGCGGGCCTTCGGCGCGAACAGCGTGAAGTAGAGCGCGATGCCGTAGAGGACGACGCGGCCGGCGGCGCGGCCGAAGGTCAGCGAGATCCACACCATCAGCCTGAGGATGGCGAGGTTGCTGCGCTCCTCCTGGCGCAGCCAGCCCGGCGTCGCCTGTGCGCTCATTCCGCGGGCGGGGTCAGGCTGCCGGACGCGACGTCGCGCGCGCCGGCCCTGACCGTGAACGCGAGCGCGCCGCGCGGCGTCGGCTGCAGCGAAAACACCAGCGTCTCGCCCGGGCCGACCGGGCTCAGGAACTTGGCGGTGCCGACCTGCCAGGCGCCTTCGCGCGGGCCGGCGATGCGTCCGGCGAACAGCAGCGCCTGGTCGAGCAGCACGACGCCGGGGACGATCGGCCGGCCGGGAAAATGCCCGGCGAACGCGGGGTGGTCGGGCGGCACGGCCCAGACGAATTCAGCGGGCTGCATGGCGGACTTTCTCGGCGTAGAGCGCGGCGAGTCCCGCGCGCGGCAGCTTGCCGGTGCCGTTGCGCGGCAGCGCGTCGACGAAGATCGCCGGGCGCGGCAGGAAGACCGCGTCGATGCGCGCGCGCAGTCCGGCGATCAGCTGCCGGGCGTCGAGCGTCGGCGCGACGACGAAGGCGGCGAGCCGGGTCACGCCGTCGGGCGCGGCGTCGTCGGGCAGGAAGAAGGCGGCGTCGACGACGCCGGGGACGGCGGCGATCTGGTGGTTGAGGTAGGCGAGCGAGGTGCGCTTGCCGGCGATGTTGACGAGGTCGGCGTGCCGCCCCTGCAGCAGGAAGCGCCGCTCGGGCAGCAGCTCGATGACGTCGGACAGCGCGACGCGGCCCTCGACGTGGCCGCCCGAGGCGAAGGTGGTGTCGCCCGCCTGGTCGAGATCGACGCCGGGCATGAGCGTCCACGCCGCGCCTTCGGTGGTGCGCCGCCAGGCGAGCTGGCCGCTCTCGGTCGAGCCGTAGATCTCGTCGAGCCGCGCGCCGGTGCGCGCCTCGGCGTCGGCGGCGAGCGCGGCCGACAGCGGGGCGGTCGCCGACAGCAGGCGGTCGACCGCCGGCAGCTCGATGCCGGCCGCGAGCAGCGTCGACAGGTGGAAGGGCGTCGTCACCAGCATGCGCGGCCGCGGCACCGCGGCGAGCGCGGCGGCGATGTCCTGCGGGTAGAACGGCCTGCCCGACCAGAACGTGCAGCCGCCGTGCAGCGCGAGCAGGAAGGTCGACTCGAAGCCGTAGCTGTGCTGCACCGGCACCGTGCCGACCAGCGCGTGCGGCGCGCGGTCGAGGCCGAGCGCCACCGCCTCGGCGCGGCCGTTGGCGACGAGCCTGCCCCAGGTCTTCGCCTGCGGCTGCGGCAGGCCGGTCGAGCCCGAGGTGAACAGGATCGCCGCGAGGCGCCCGGCGGGGATTCCGGGGATCGCGGTCACCGCCGCGGGGTCGGCGGCGAGGCGCGCGGGAAAGTCGAAGCGCGGCAGGTCGCGGGTGTCGAAGTCGTCGTCGCACAGGCAGACGAGGTCCGGGAAGTCGGCGCGCAGGCGCGCGAGCGTCTCGGCCGACTGCGACGACGGCTGCAGGCTCGGCTTGCCGGCGACCAGGCCCGCGGCGAAGCCCACCGCGAAGCGGTAGCGGTCGTTGCAGACGTTGAGCAGGGCGCCGCCGGCCGGCAGCATGGCCGCCAGCGCCGCGGCGTCGGCGAGAAAGTCGCGCACCCGGCGCGGCCCGTCCGGCAGGTGCGCGAGCACGTCGTCGAGCGCGTGGCCCGAAATCAGCGGCAGTGCGCTCATGAACCCTTGGCGGAGGCGTTCAGGCGCCAGACGCGGACGACCTCGGCGATGCTCGGGCGCTCCTCGCGCGGCAGCACGCGCATGCGCAGCAGGTGCTCGGCGACGAACATCAGGCCGATCAGCGGCCCGGTCAGCAGGTTGGCGTAGAACGACCACACGGCGACCGGCGCCAGCGCGTAGAGCAGCGCCGACACGGCGGCGTTGGCGAGGAAGAACAGCGTCCACGCCTGCGTGACCCGGCGCGTGTAGCGCAGCTGCCGTTCCGACAGCACGCCGTTGTGGACGATGCGCGCGAGCCGCGTCACCAGTGCCTCGCCGGGGCCGGCGAGGGTGCGGCCGAACAGCGCGGCGAGCGCGAGGTTGATGCCGAGGTGCTGGACGAAGAAGGGCAGGGCGACGTTCTGCCGCAGCGCGGGCCACAGCCAGGCCAGCGCTGCGGCGAGCGCTGCGCCGCTGGCGGCGATCCACAGCGGGTGGCGCACCCGCCACAGCAGCATGGCGAGCGCCGCGACGATGGGCGCGACGCCGAGCGCCGCGGTGAGGTCGGGGTGGCCCTGGCCGGCGCTGCCGAAATGTGCGGCGAGCGCCCAGGCCACCATCACGGCGGCCGCGGCGACGCCGCGCAGCACCTGCTTCGGGCCGAGCGTCATTTCGTCCGCTGGCTGGCGACGTGCGCGGTCAGTGCGCGCAGCGACGCGAAGATGCGCTTGTTGTCGGCGTCGTCGGAGCGCAGCTGGAAGCCGTAGCGCTTGGAGATGACCAGCGCGATCTCCAGCACGTCGATCGAGTCGAGGCCGAGGCCCTCGCCGAACAGCGGCGCGTCGGCGTCGATCTCCTCGGGGCCCATCTCGAGGTTGAGGGCTTCGATGATCAGGGCGGCGACTTCCGGCAGCAGGGCGTCGACGGTTTCCGGGGCGGTGGTTTCGGACATGGGGAGCTTTCCGTGGATTACTGGGGAACGGCGCGGAACGCGAGCACCGCGTTGCTGCCGCCGAAGGCGAAGGAGTTGGACAGCGCGGCGCGCAGCGGCACGCCGCGGCGCGCCGCGAACACGTGGTCGACACCCGCGCAGGCGGGGTCGAGGGTATCGGGGCCGAGGTTGGCGGTCGGCGGCACCGCCTGCTCGCGCAGGGCGAGCACGGTGGCGATCGCCTCGATCGCGCCGGCCGCGCCGAGCTGGTGGCCGTGCATCGACTTGGTCGCGCTGACCGCAAGCCCGGCCGCGCGTGCGCCGAACACCGCCCTGAGCGAGGCGACCTCGACCGGATCCCCCTCGGCGGTCGCGGTGCCGTGGGCGTTGACGTAGTCGACGTCGGCGGCGTCGAGGCCGGCGTCGCCGAGCGCCGCGCCGAGCGCGCGGATCTGGCCGGCGGCCTCCGGGCGCACCAGGTGGCTGTGGTCGCAGCTGGTGCCGTAGCCGACGATCTCGCCGTGGATGCGGGCGCCGCGCGCGACCGCGCGCTCCCAGTCCTCGAGCACCAGCGCCGCGCCGCCCTCGCCGAGCACCAGCCCGCGGCGGTCGGCGGCGAACGGGCGGCAGGCGGCGGCGGAGGTGTCGGCGTCGCCGGGCGCCATCACGCGCAGCGCCTCCCAGGCGCGGGCGACGCCGTAGGCCTGCGGCACGTCGGAACCGCCGGTCAGCATCACCGGCGCCTCGCCGCTGCGCACCCGGCGGAAGGCCTCGCCGATGGCGATCGCCGACGAGGCGCAGGCGACGGTGTGGCTCATGCTGACGCCGCCCAGGGCCAGCTGGATCGAGATGTGGGCGTTGGCCGCGTTGTTCATGCCGAGCAGCACGGTCAGCGGCGACAGGCGGTCGCGGCCGTTGAGCCACAGGTCGCGGTAGCCGTTCTCGTAGGCCTGGGTGCCGCCGAGCGCGGTGCCCCAGGAGACGCCCCAGTCGTCGCGCGATTCGCCGTCGGCGACGCGCGGCAGGCCGGCGTCGTCCCAGGCGGCGAACGCGGCCGCCATGCCGAGCTGGGCGAAGCGGTCCATCATCGAGGCGAGCGGCTTGCCGAGCGCGGCGCCGGCGTCGAAGCCGGGGCAGTCGACGAAGGGGAGGGAAAGCGGGCGCGGGCGGTCGTCGGTCGACAGGTGGCGGATCGCCGATTCACCGGCGCAGAGGCGGGTGAAGAAGTCGGCGAGGTCGCCCGAGTAGGGGCTGACCAGGCCGAGGCCGGTGATCGCCACGCGCCGCTGGCTCATCGATCAGCTTTTCCGGCTGGCGATCAGCCCGTCCATCAGGGTCACCATCTCGCCGACGGTCTTCGGGCTCTTCATGCCTTCGGGGAGGGTGATGCCGAACTGGTCCTCGAACTCGAAGATCAGCTCGAGCATCATCAGCGAATCGACACCAAGGTCGGCCAGCGCGCTTTCGGGTACAATTTTTTCCGTCTCGATGCCTTGCCGGGCATGGAGAAAATTGCGAATCGTTTCGATCGAAGTCATACGGCGCGAATTTTAGCCGATTGCCCCCCCGCGGCCCAAGACTCCCGCACGGCGCGACAAGACCAGGTTTCCGTTCAGGCCCGACCCCCCCGATGGCGTCCTCACTCGCACTTCCCTGGCAGCGCCAGCTCGCCGACCGCCTGGTCCTGCTGTGGCCGCTCAAGGCCTTCGGCACCATGGGCTTCATGGTGCTGTTCTTCTGGGGCTATTTCACGGTCCTGCACAACCCGCTCGTCCCGCCCACCGTCATGCCGGCGATCTGGCTCGACCACTGGATCGGCTTCACGCCGTCGGCGCTGCCGTTCTACGTCTCGCTGTGGGTCTATGTCTCGCTCGCGCCGGCGCTGATCGGCGGCCTGCGCGCGCTGCTCGACTTCGGCCTGTGGATCGGCGCGATGTGCCTGTTCGCGCTGGCGATCTTCTGGATATTCCCGACCAGCACGCCGCCGTTCGACATCGACTGGGCGGCGTATCCCGAGTTCGCCTTCCTCAAGGGGCTCGACGCCTCGGGCAACGCCTTCCCCTCGCTGCACGTCGCCTCCGCGGTGTTCACCGCCGTCTGGCTGCACCGCCTGTTCGCCCGGATGGACGCGCCGAAGGCGCTGGCGGGACTGAGCGCGCTGCACTGCGCGCTGATCGTCTGGTCGACGATCGCCACGCGCCAGCACGTCGTTTGGGATGCCGTCGGCGGCGCCGTCGTCGGCCTGGCGTTCGCCTGGCTGTCGCTGCGCCGCAGCCGCGGCGCCTGCTGAGGGCGCGAACGGCGCCGCGCGCGTCGCTCAGGCCGGGCCGGGCTGCGCCGCGCGGGCCTGCTTGTCCGCGTACATCCGCGCGTCGGCCTGCCTGATCAGGGCGTCCGGGCTGTCGCCATCCTCGGGGAACACGGCGATACCGGCGCTGGCCCGCACCCGGACCGGCAGGCCGTCCACCAGGAACGCCGCGGACAGTTCCTCGCGGAGCTTGCGGCCCAGGGCCTGCAGCGCGTCGGGATCCCGCACGTCGTCGACCAGCACGATGAACTCGTCGCCGCTTATCCGCGCCACCGTGTCCTCGGTGCGGACCGCTGCGCGGAGCCGTTCGGCCACGGCCTTGAGCACCCGGTCGCCGGCCTCGTGGCCGTAGCGGTCGTTGACCTGCTTGAAGTCGTCGAGGTCGAGGAACATGACGGCGAGGCGCCCGCCGCCGCGGCGCGTCTTGGCGAACAGCTGTTCCATCCTGTCCCGCAGCAGCAGCCGGTTCGGCAGCCCGGTCAGGGTGTCGTGATTGGCGAGCTGCCACAGCCGCTGCTGGTTCTCGATCTGCAGGATGCGGCCGCGCTGGTGGGCCCGCAGATAGCCGAGCAGCATCAGCGAGGAGACGAGCGTCAGCAGGCCCATCCACGTCAGCAGGCCGAGGTTCAGGTCGGACCAGCCCACCTGCCGCTTCACCACCAGGGCGAACGGCTCGCCCATCGTCGCCAGCGGCCGCCGGTAGGCGAAATCGGGGAAAAGCGCGGTTTCGAGCGGGGTGCGCGCCCGGCCGGCGGCCGACAGCAGCTGGCCCTTGGGATCGTCCGGGGCGAAGTCCGTGTGGTGGACGATCACCGTGCCGCCGTCGAAGACCGGCAGGCTGGGGAGGCGGGTCAGCACGGTCGCATCGATCACCATGTCGACCATCATCAGGCGATCCCGGGCTGCGGGTGACGCGTCCGGGGCGGCGCGCCAGTCGGCGTGCGGGATCGGACAGAAGACGACATAGGCGAGATTGCCCTCGACCAGCCTGAAGGGGTGGCTGGCGACGGGCGTGCCGCGCTGCAGGGATTCGGCCATCGCCTGTCGCAGGAACGGCACGCTTTCCACGTCCAGCCCGAGGACCGCCTCGGAACCCGGTGGCATCGGCTCCATGAAGACGATGGGGTAGTAGGCGAGCTTGTCCGCCGGCGGCTGCCATTGCCGGTCGGAATCGTAGGAGAACGACTTCACCGTGAAGTCGGCGATGCCTGCGCGTCGCCTGGCGGCGACGAACTCGTCGAGCCGGTTCTTCGCCACCGTCTCGACGATCTCGAGCGCGAAGATCTGCGGGTTGCTCTGCACCACCTGCCGGGCATACGCCGCGGCCTTCTGCGGCTCGGTGCGGCCGACCGCTCCGAACAGGGCGGAGAAGCCCTTGAGGACGGTGTCGCTGGCCACCATCTGCCTGTCGAGGTGGTCCGAATAGGCGGCCCCGTAGCGCGACAGGTCGGCCTCCACCTGCCGGATGTCGAGCGTCACCGCCAGGGCCGCCGCGCCGAGACACAATGCGAGCCACACGCCGAGGCTGGTGTTGCGGACCCAGGGGGAGAGGGGCTTGATGTCGGGCGGCGTGCGAGGCATGTACGGCGTGTCGTCGGGGAAGCTGGCGGCCGCAAGTATGAAGCAATAAG